>CBDCPJ010000050.1:0-86464 GCA_965220165.1 Spirochaetia bacterium | reverse complement strand
AAGTGGTCATCGCTTTATCCTACACCGATACGGGAGCGGCCAACGGAAATACCTACCGATACGCCGTATCAGCAGTCAACGAAGGCGGAGAGAGCCCGATGAGCGAAGTAGCAACCGCCACGCCAGAAGCGCCGATTATCGCGCCTGCCGCGCCCGCCGGACTAACCGCGACCGCTGACGACGCGAGGGTTGTGCTGGCATGGAGCGCCGCCGAAGGAGCGGACGGCTACCGCGTCTATCGCGCCGAGGGCGACAGTTCGCTAGCGTTGCTGGCAACCGACCCCCGAAGTAATCATCGCTTTATCCTACACCGATACGGGAGCGGCCAACGGAAATACCTACCGATACGCCGTCTCCGCAGTCAACGAAGGCGGAGAGAGCCCGATGAGCGAAGTAGCAACCGCCACGCCAGAAGCGCCGATTATCGCGCCTGCCGCGCCCGCCGGACTAACCGCGACCGCTGGAGACGCACAGGGTTACGCTGGCATGGAGCGCCGCCGAAGGAGCGGACGGCTACCGCGTCTATCGCGCCGAAGGCGACAGTTTCGCTAGCGTTGCTGGCAACCACCCCCGAAGTAATCATCGCTTTATCCTACACCGATACGGGAGCGGCCAACGGAAATACCTACCGATACGCCGTATCAGCAGTCAACGAAGGCGGAGAGAGCCCGATGAGCGAAGTAGCGACCGCAACGCCAGAACTGGTGCTCACCCTGGTCGCATCGCCCGATAACAATGCGGGATCGATAACCCTAACATGGAACGCCGCGCGGAGAGCGTCAACCTATACGCTCTATCGAGCGCTCGCGGGACAAACCGACGATGATTTGGCAATATTCGCAACCATATCGGCGGCTCCCGAGCCAAGCTACCTCCACATAAGCGATGCCAACAGAATAGGCTACATCTACGCCGTAGCCGCCCAAGATAGCGACGACGTCGAGCTCGCGAGATCGCAATCGGTCGCCGCCTCCATATTTGTCGCCGACTCCGACGGCGATGGACTTATCGAAATCACGACCATAGAAGAGCTTAACAACATTCGCAATAACATATCGGGAAGAAGCTATAGAGCGTCATTCGGAGACTTTGGAAATACTGGCGGATGCCCGGCAAACAGATGCCGAGGCTATGAATTGGCGAATTCGCTCGATTTTGCCTCGCCCGCAAGCTACGCGGCCGGCGTCATAAATTCCAACTGGCGTCCCAACAACGCCGACCCCAATATGGCGAGCAACTTCGGATGGCATCCTATCGGAGACAACATTAGGGCGTTCGAAGCGACATTCGAAGGAAATGGGCATACCATCTCCGGGCTCTATAGTCGAGGCTTTGAATGGGGCGGACTGTTTGGCGCCGCCGGAAATTCGGCAACCATTCGCGGCGTTGGACTGGTCGATGTCGACATCTATGGCCATATCAACAACCTGGAAAAAATAGGCGCGATCGTCGGAGTCAATCGAGGAGAAATTATCGAAAGCTACGCGACTGGATTTATCTATGGGGATGATAGCCGCGACAACATCGGCGGATTAGTCGGCTCGAACGACGGCGACATTATCGCAAGCTACGCGGCGGTCAATGTTTTCGCGGGCGAATTTGGCTCTAACAATATCGGCGGATTGGCAGGAGAAAACACCGGTTCGGTTATCGCAAGCTACGCGACAGGAATGGTCGTCGGCGGGACAGGAGATTTCGATTATGTCGGCGGATTGGTAGGAAACAACGTCAACGGCGAAATTATCGCGAGCTATGCCACCGGCAATGTAGACGGTGGCGGCGGCATTGGCGGATCCGATAATGTCGGCGGATTGGTCGGCAGACAGGATAACGGCGAAATTATCGCGAGCTACGCGACGGGCGATGTAGTTTTTACCGACACAAGATCATCATATGGAGGCGTCTTGGTCGGCGCGGCCTTCGGCGACATCACAATTGCGGGATACGGCTTTGGCGCGGTCACCGGAATAAGAAATCGCTCAACGTTCGGCGCTCCTCCCAACGGAATAACCGACGCCGAAAGCCTAACGCTTGCCAATGCCGGCGCGATCTGGAACAACGCCAACAGCGCTACCCTCGACGCGTGGCATTTCGGCTCGACAACGCAGTCTCCGGCGGTTCGCTACGCCGACTACGACGGAAGCGGCGGCGACTACAGTTGCGGAATATTCGGCGACACATTGCCGGACGGCTCAAATCTCGTCTGCGGCGCCACGCTCATACCCGGTCAAATTCGATAACGGAGTGATATTGGGGGAGGGGGGAAGTCTCCCCCCTCGCTCCAGCCATTCGCCTATCGGCGCCGCAGACGCTAGCCTCCGCATCGCGGAGGCTGCGGGCTCCGCTCGCGCTCCGCCCGCCGCGTCGCTAATGGCTTACGCTCCCCCCCTCAGCGGGAGCGCCCCGCCATCGTAGAACCCCCCGCAAATTTCCCGCAACGCCCAATTCCCCCGCAAATCGCGTGGGCGCCGCCCCCATCAGCCGCCCCCATTATTAGCGCTCCGCACGCTATCATCCCCTAGTTTACTAGATTCTCAAATTTTTTATATAGTTCCCTTAATTTTTGACAAATCTATTGACTCAACATAAAATAATATTTAATTTTTTCTATGGAAGTATATTTTGACGATATAATAATGAACCGATACGACACCCGGCGCGATAGGCTCGACCACCAACGAAATCGATATTGAGATTACGGTAACGCCAATGATTATCATCGACCTCCGATCAAGCGAGGGCATGTCATTTTATATAAACGAGAGCGACGAGGCGCCAATCTTTGTTTCCCCTTCCAATACCTCGACCTATGACGGACCAGGCGGCGTAGACTATTGCGCCCTGTTCCCCCGACACGCTCCCCGACGGCTGTATGCGGGACGACGCTAATACCGGGGCAACCGGGTCGGCAGGGTCGGGTAAGCGGAGCGGCTTGCTTATCATTAGGGAATGCATGGGTGTTGCATGCCCATGTAGGCGACATGGGCATGCGTTGTACTGCATGGAGGAGCTGTAGCGATGAAAATGGGTTGGATTGCAGTTTCGATAGCGTCTCTCTGTCTGGTGCCATTCGCGGCGTTCGCAAGCGACGATCGGTCTATCGACGCCGATAGGGACGGACTTATCGACATTTCGTCGTTGGAAGGGTTGCGCAACATACGACACAATCGTATGGGAACAGGGTACCGAGAATCCGCTTCCGCCACCGATAACACCGCTGGATGCCCCGAGAATAGTTGCGTCGGCTACGAACTGACGCGAAGCCTCGACTTTGCCGATCCGGCAAGCTATGATGCGGGCGTCGTAAACAGCGACTGGATCCCCGACCACGTCAATCCAGACAGGGCGACCAACGCCGGTTGGCAGCCCATCGGCGGTTGCAACGACGACATAGACGGAACAATCGCTCGATGCGGGGATGCCGACGACGAGCCATTCGCCGCGATTTTCGAAGGCAACGGCTATACCATAACCAACCTCTACACCCGCGGATCCCATGAGGCAGGGCTATTTGGCAGTGTCGGAGCCGGCGCCGAGATTCGAGCCGTCGGATTGATCGCGGGAAATAGCTACGGCGGCGCTGGCCACACCGACCATGTCGGCGCGCTGGTTGGCAGGAACGACGGCGCAATTATCGCCAGCTACGCCACTGGAGACGCCGATGGCGGAGCGGGCGACGGCGACAATGTCGGATCCCTAGTAGGTTTGAACGCCGGAACGATTATCGCCAGCTACGCCACTGGAGACGCCGATGGCGGAGCGGGTGGGGACAATGTCGGCGCCTTGGCCGGCTCCAATGTCGGAGCGATTATCGCCAGCCATTCCCTCGGAGACTCTACTGGCGGCGCGTTCAGCATTTCTGGCGGCGGCCATCGAGACAGCGTCGGCGCGCTGGTCGGCTGGAATGACGGCGCCATCGTCGCCAGCTACGCAGTCGGAGCCGCAGACGGCGGCGGAGGCGACTTTGACGATGTCGGCGCGCTGGTTGGCAGGAACGACGGCTCGATTACCGCCAGCTATGCTCTCGGAGATGCCGATGGCGGCATTGGCAACTACGGCAAGGTTGGATCCCTGGTCGGCGCAAACGTCGGCTCGATTACCGCCAGCTACGCGGTCGGAGACGCCGATGACGGCTTTGACATCTCTGGCTATGTCGGCGCGCTGGTTGGCTGGAATATCGGCTCGATTACCGCCAGCTACGCGGTCGGAGACGCCGATGGCGGCAGCTATGGCGAAGACAATGTCGGCGCCCTGACCGGCAAAAATACCGCAAGCGGCATAATCACCGCCAGCTACGGCTTCGGCGCCGTTATGGGCGCGGAGACACCTAACACAGACGGCATGCCGCCCGCCGATATTACGACCGGCGCTGTTCTAACCGACGCGACCGCCCTCGCTTTGGCCAACGCCGGCGCGCAGTGGAACGACGCCGCGCGCGACACGCTGAACGCCTGGGACTTTGGAACCGCCTCGCAGCCGCCCGCCCTCCGCTACGCAGACTACGACGGAACAGGCGCCGATTACGACTGCGACATGTTCCCCGCGACGCTCCTCGATGGCGTAGCGATTACCTGCGGGACGACGCTGATACCGGGGCAAGGGCGGTAAGCAGGCAGAGGGGGGAAGTCTCCCCCCTCGCTCCAGCCATTCGCCTATCGGCGCCGCAGACGCTAGCCTCCGCATCGCGGAGGCTGCGGGCTCCGCTCGCGCTCCGCCCGCCGCGTCGCTAATGGCTTCCGCTCCCCCCTCAGCGGGAGCGCCCCGCCATCGTACAGCCCCCCGCAAATTTCCCGCAACGCCCAAATCCGCCCAAATCAAACGCGTCGCCGGCCTGACGGGCGGCGGCTGTCGGCGGGCTCGGTCGCCCAGTGGGAGCGGCGGCTCGTCCGCGCGGCAAAGCTGTGGCCGCGGGGCATTGGTCGCCCAATGGAAGGGGCGGCGCGCATTTTTGTGGACGCGCAAGGGTATTGTGTGCCCATTCGGGCGTTGCGGGCATGCGGCGGGGCGATAGCCAATTGGATGGGCGCGGCCCGCAGAGGGGGGTAGCCGGAAGCGCGAAGCGCTGGAGGTAGGGGGGAGGCAACGACTGCGGGCGATCGCGATTGTTTTGGATCGCTCGCCGATTTCGTCGCGGCGCTCGCTATAGAGGCATATCCCCCCTCTATACGCTATTGATTAGGAACGATAAATACTATAATATATTATATATGATTGAGTGTAGACTGCGATGAATGCTTCTCAGACCTATTCTTTTACCTCTGAATCTGTGGGCGAGGGGCATCCCGATAAGATCGCCGACCAAATTAGCGACGCCATTTTGGATCAATGCATACGGAGCGATCGCAACGCTCGCGTCGCATGCGAAACATTCGTGTCGACCGGGCTGGTTCTGGTTGGCGGCGAAATGCGAACAACAAGCTATATCGATGTTGCCGCGATCGTCAGAGATGTCCTGAACGACATAGGATATAACCGCGCCGAGTATGGTTTCGAATGCAATAGCGTCGGCATTTTGAGCGCTATCCATCAACAGAGCCCCGATATCGCGCGCGGCGTGGATGCCGAATCGTCGCGTCAAGGAAAGCAGGGCGCGGGCGATCAAGGGATGGTGTTTGGCTTTGCCTGCGACGAGACGCCAGAGTTGATGCCCGCGCCGATTGGATATGCCCATGCGATATTGCGATGCGCGGCGCGGCTTCGCAAGGATAGATCGATTCCCTGGCTTCGCCCCGACGCCAAGAGTCAAGTTACGGTAGAATATGTCGGCCATACGCCGAAGCGCATTAGCGATGTTGTGCTGAGTCATCAGCATGACGACCATATCGATTATCAAGAGATATGCGAAGTCTATCGTAAGAAGATAATCGAGCCCGCTTTGCGAGAGACCGGGTTGATAGACGATGAAACCCGTTATTTTATCAACCCGACCGGTCGATTTGTCATTGGCGGGCCGCAGGGAGATAGCGGATTGACGGGACGAAAGATAGTCGTCGATACATACGGAGGCTCCTCTCGCCACGGAGGAGGCGCATTTAGCGGCAAAGACCCCAGCAAGACCGATCGCTCCGCGGCATATGCCGCGCGCTATGTCGCAAAAAATATTGTCGCCGCCGGGGTGGCTCGTCGATGCGAGGTTCAAATCGCGTACGCAATCGGCGTCGCTCAGCCGGTATCGCTTATGGTCGATACCTTTGGAACGGCGATGATACCGGAGCGGCATATTGAGCGATCGATAGGGCGAGTGTTTGACTTAACGCCGCGCGGTATTATTCAGTCGCTTGATCTGTTGCGACCTATCTATCGCGAAACAACATGTTACGGCCATTTTGGTCGACCTGGGCTGCCGTGGGAGAAAACCGATCGCGTACAAGACATCCTTGACGATATCAATAGGGGGCGCGGGCGATGAGCGGGATGACCTTTTTTATACTGCGGTGCTTGCGGAAGTCATTCGCGATTCGATTGTTGTGCGTGGTACAGCTGTGCGCGTTGCTCTATTTTGTCGATGACTATCTTTTGCTTCTGTTGTCCGATTGGCAAGGAAAATATATGGCGCTTGCCGTAATGTTGGGGACGGGGGTTGTTGGGCTACTATTTGTAAGCAATGCGATTGATCAGTCGCTTTGCAGGATTCGTCGCAATACTAGCATGGCTGGAGAGCGCGCTTCGTCGCAAGCCTATAGCGAGATTATCGCGGTTATCTTATCCGGCGCGCTCCTTGTTATCCCGGGGTTCGGCAGCGACGCGATCGGGCTATTAATCTATTTTCCGCCTATTCGCGGTGTTGCGCAAAAAGGCATTAGGTCGCTTTTTGCCCGCGAAATGAGCCAAGTCTATGAATATGTTCGATTGTTTGATATGTAGACAATACATATTTACCGTATTCAATAAAAAGTATATGATTTTGCCATGGACATGATAAAAACAGAAGGTTCAAAGCGAGCGATACTATCTCTTGAAGGGGCCAACTGCACTTCGTGCGCGATAGCTATCGAACATTTTGGACGAAGAATGGACGAGGTGGAAGATATATTTGTGGATCGCGCTACCAGCACAATACAGCTGGTCTATGACGGAACTCCCGCTGTGCTTGAACGCTTATGCAAATTTGTCGATCAATTGGGCTATCAGGCGCGCATTAAATCGACAGGGTAGGGATTGGGTCGACAGGTTAGGATGTCGACAGGTTAGGATTTAGGATTGGGTGTTGCCAGCGGCGGTGCGCTGTTGCGTATTGTCAGTCGATTTAGGAAATATCTTAAACATTACCTTATTTCCTTTCCTATTGTATTTGAGATGATCGGAGTAGAGTTTTGCCATCGCTATACCGTATCCATGCGCCTGCAACGACGCTATCTTATCTGATGCCGGCAACGAATCGTCGTTGCGTTTAGATTTTAGATGATTATTCCAATCAAACCCGGGCCCCTGATCCGATATAATGAACGACAGAGAGTCTGGCGAAATAGAATAGTGTAATTTGATCACTTTGTTACTATTTTCCGGTTCTTGTATACGGCTTTCTATCAGCGCTGTAATCATACTTCCAGTTTTTAGCCACTCGTTTTTCTCTTTATAGCTTATATTACAGGATCCATGTTCCAGAGCGTTCATAAGCAATTCAAAGAGCACCAGGCGAACATTGACACAATGTTCATGGCTCAAAATACCCGATTGGTGGAGATACTGACTGATGAGATTGGAGTAAATTCGGGTGTTAAGAATATCGGTGCCGATAATCAGCGTTCCCTTGATTTTATTTGTATACGACGATGTGCTAGCGCGTGGAAATAGGAGAGAGGTATTTACCGCCATAAGATCAAGCATATGGGAAAAATTGATTGAGAAGTCCCGTCGAGGAACGACGCTAACAAGATTGAGGCGATGATATTTCGCCAACTTGTCGGTCATAACCGACCAACTGTCCATCGTCACCAATACCGATTTTTTGCGGAGATTCCAATCTCCTTGCAACTTAGCTATGATAGAATCATTAAAACGGCTATTATTATTGTCGTCGAGAAGGATGATTTCGGGCGATTGCTCATGGATTAATTCCATTGCCTGATTATTTGGCAAGATAGCCACGGGCTTAAGCATGATCTTATGATTTTCGCATAGATCAATGGCTTCCGAAATAATATCTTTCGCCGATGATACAATAGCGACAGAATATCCATTCATAATATCGTTCATAGGAAAAGGCTAGACGGATCGAAAGATAACAACGCCGTTATGGCCGCCAAATCCAAACGAATTGGACATGGATATATTGATTTTTGCCTCCCTGCCAACGTTCGCCGTATAATCAAGGTCGCAGTACTCGGTATCAGGCGTTTCCAGATTGATGGTTGGCGGCACAAATTGATCCCGAATCGCCAATATTGAGACGATGGCCTCCACGCCGCCGGCGGCGCCAAGCATATGCCCGTGCATCGATTTAGTCGATGATATATTTACTTTATGCGCATGGTCATGAAACATATCCTTAATCGCCATAGTCTCAATGGCGTCGTTTATCTTTGTCGACGTTCCATGCGCGTTGATATAGTCGATATCTTCGGGATTTAAACGGGCATGTTCGATAGCCTTTCTCATAGCCGCTGTGGCGCCGCGGCCGGTCGTGTGCGGGGCGGTGAGATGGTATGCGTCGCAGGTCATAGCGCTTCCTATTACCTCGGCATATATTTTGGCTCCTCGCTTTTTGGCATGCTCTAGCTCCTCTAGAATCAGGATGCCAGCCCCTTCGCCCATAACAAAACCGTCGCGATCTTTATCAAATGGACGCGACGCGTGTTGAGGGGCGTCATTTCTTCTACTCAGCGCCTTCAGGGCGTTAAAACCGGAAATACTGGTCGCGGTAATACTGCTCTCTCCGCCTCCGGTTATTATCACATCCGTTTCGTTAAAAGCGATTGAGCGATATGCGAATGTAATCGCGTCCGTCCCAGAAGCGCATGCTGTGGTAACGGCGCAGACCGGACCGCGGAGATTGTAGTTGATTGCCAGCTGTCCCGGCGCGATATTTGAGATCATCTTTGGAATGGTAAATGGAGAGATGGTCGGCCCATTCATAAAAATACTTGCTACCGCCTCTTCGTAGGTATGGAAGCCTCCAATACCCACTCCCATAATTGTCCCGGCGCGATCCGGATCGTACTGGCTACTTTCTGAAAGACCAGCGTCATCCATAGCCTCTTTCGCGGCCGCCACAATAAAATGCGAAAAAGAATCAAGGCGATAGACCATTCGTCGATCCATGCGTTCGGAGGGGATAAAATTTTTGACCTCGCAGGCAATTTTGGTTTTATGCTTAGATGAATCGAAATGGGTAATTGTGTTCCCGCCGCTTACACCGTTTTTTATGGAGTACCAAAAATCGATCGCGGTATTGCCGATAGACGTTACGGCGCCCAACCCTGTTACTACTACTCTTCTGTCCAACGTACTATATTTCCAATTTTTTATATGTCTTACTATTGCGCAACGTTTCCTGTCGCGCTACATTCCCAATCCGCCGGTTACCTGCAATACCTGACCGGTGAGATAGGACGAGAGGTCGGAAGCAAGAAAAAGCGCTGCCTTCGCCACTTCTTCCGCGGTTCCTATCCTTCCCATCGGGATCGCCGACTTTAATGCGTTTTTTTGTTCTTCGGTCAACTGTTCTGTCATGTGGGTGTGGATAAATCCCGGAGCGACGGCATTTACCCGCACATTTTTGAGAGCGATCTCCCGCGCCAAACTTTTGGTAAATCCAATTAATCCGGCTTTTGACGCCGAATAGTTTGTCTGCCCTCCATTGCCGATAATACCGACAATCGAGGCGATGTTAATGATAGAGCCCTTTCGCTTGCGAACCATACTTCGCGCGATGGGTTTTGACATATAAAACGCGCCGGTAAGATTGATAGATATAACATCGAGCCATTCCTTCGCGCTCATTCTAAACATAAGGTTGTCGCGAGTTATGCCGGCGTTATTAACCAATATATCAATTGAGTCATTTTCTGCCAGTATTTCTTTGTTTACCGCGTTGATGCCCTCTTCATCAGTTATATCGCCCTTCCTAAATTTCGCGAATCCTCCATGTTTTTCGGCCAGGCGCCGGTATTCATCCTCTGAGTCTCCCGGGTGAACATCTATATAGTAGATCGACGCCCCATGATTGATAAATGATAGGGCAATCTCTCTTCCTATGCCCCTCGCGCCGCCAGTTATTATCGCTACCTTATTTGTCAACATATTGCTACTCCTTTCTATTTGCGATTGATTGAATATCTTGCAGTGTCCCGGCGGAATAGCAGGAACAGGTTACGCTATCCCGATATTCTCGACGCAACGCGCGCCATAGTCCGCCCAACACCGACCCCGGCCCGACCTCTAGCGCCGATTGGCAACCGTCTTGCAACAGGGCGAGCTGTTCGTCTGTCCATTGCACGGTGGAAACAAGCTGTTCGGCGCAGAGCGTTCGAGCCTCCGAACCGCTTGCGACCCGTCGAGCGGTTACATTGGAATATACCGCGCATCGCGGACTATGAAAGGGAATTTCGGCAAGCAGCGCTTCAAACTCCTCTTTTGCCTCTTGCATAAGCGGGCAGTGAAATGGGCCAGAGACACGGAGAGGAACATACCGCTTCGCGCCGGCCTGTTCGAGGACATGCTTGATTTCTCGCAATCCAGCGGCCTGTCCCGCGATAACCGTCTGTTTTGGGCTGTTATGGATCGCCGGATATACCGATTCGACGGCTGACGATTCGATTGCTTGCGTAACTATGTCGAAGTCAAGTCCGATAACGGCCGCCATCCCCGCGGCTCCCTCTGCGTCGTCCCATTTGCGACTGACGGCTTCCATAATTTCGCCTCGCCTGCGGACAATCATAAACGCGTCGTCTATGCTTATCACGCCAGCCTCGACCAACGCTGAATATTCGCCAAGGCTAAAGCCCGCGACTCGATCAGGTTCAACCCCATGTTCGCGAACAACGGTCGCGGCGGATAAATTGATCAACGTAATTGCTATTTGCGTTATATCGGTTCTTTTGAGCTGCTCTTCGTCGCCCTCAAAGATCAATGAGGCAAGGTCAAAACCCGCGCTTTTCGACGCTCGGTCAAATAGTTCTTTTACCCTATCGTTCGCATCGTATAGGTCTTTCCCCATGCCCGGATACTGCGCGCCCTGTCCAGGGAAGAGAAAGTCGCATTTCATACGGAGAACGCTCGTTTATTGTTCCGCCGACCAAAAAACAACACCATCACGACGATCATTATAGTAAAGTATAAAATCGGCGTCAATAGAATAAAGAGATAAAAATGCGAAGAGACGCAAAGTAATTTCGAGTAGTGGCGAAGGGACTTGAACCCCTGACCGAGCGGATATGAGCCGCTTGCTCTACCAACTGAGCTACGCCACCAACATCTGGCAAAAGAATATCAATTGGGTAATTTATTGTCAATAGGTTGATTTGGGTTGCTTTTTTGAATTGATTATAATAGTATTGATATTTATCATAAATAGTTACGATATTTAGGTATGCGCAGTATAAAAACAATTGCCTCTCAAACGATCCTATTCTCTCTTTTGATTGTCGCTTTGCTCATATCCTCATGCGCGACATCAGGAGTTGTGACTATTCCTTCGCCGATCGATATTGGGTCTCAAGCGACAACGTCAGATCAACTGGGCAATATAGAAGAGCGTATTCCATCGTCAACCATTTTGCAAGAAATTTGCTTTGAATTTGACGGACAGAGAAGCGCGTCGGGCATAGAGGTGATCGAGAATCAATTCTATGTAGGTTCGCAATTGCCGGGATGCAGACGTATGGAGCATGACACCGTCTTTTTCGCGACCGCCTTCTCTCCCGACGGACGAAGAGTGCTCACCGGCGGAGCCGGAACTTCCGTACGCTATTGGGATGTCGCCACCGGAAGCACAATACGCGTGCTTATGCGGCATACGGGATGGGTCTCTTCGGTCGCAATTTCTCCCGATGGACGATTTGGGCTTTCGGCCAGCCTCGATAACACAATTCGCTACTGGAACCTCGATAACGGCGAGACGCTTCGCGTATTGGAAGGCCATACCAACGATGTTCGATCGGTCGCATTTTCGCCCAACGGGAGTGAGGCCATTTCTGGAAGTTGGGATAATACGCTTCGCTATTGGGATTTAGAGACAGGTCGAACAATTCGCGTATTAGAAGGGCATGCCAATAATGTCCTATCGGTAGCGTTTGCCCCCGACGGCGCGCATGCGCTCTCTGGAAGCTGGGACAACACGGCGAGGTATTGGGATTTGGACAACGATACCGCGGTGTTTATCTTTACCGGACATCGCGATCGAGTCAACTCGGTCGCAATTTCGTCGGACGGACTCTACGCGTTAACCGCCAGCGCGGATGGAGAGCTTCGCTACTGGGACCTTCGATCGGGAGAGCTTATCGCGTCGATAGAGGACAATATGGGGCAGATACAATCGATCGCCATCTCCCTCGACGGAAAAAACGCATTGGTAGGAAGCGCCGATTCCAATATCTATTACTTGGATCTTATCGACTACGAACTTGTCGCGACGTTGCGGGGGCATAGCGATCAAGTGTCGTCGGTATCGATCGCTCCCGACGGGCTGTTTGCCGTCTCCGGAGGCTACGATCGGGCGATGCGCTATTGGGACCTCCAGACAGCGACAGAGATAAAACGGTTTTCCGGCACACACCGCGGGCATGTCTTTTCGGTCGCCCTATCGCCCAACGGAACGCATGCGCTCTCCGGCGGGTGGAGCACCGATCATCTCCGTTACTGGAATTTAGAGACGGGATCGCTCGAATACACGCTCCGCGGCCATACCGACAATGTTTTGGCGGTAGCGATATCTCGAGACGGAAAATATGGCCTCTCCGGAGGATGGGACAACACGATTCGCTATTGGGACCTCGAGACTCAAAGCGCGCTCCAAGTATTGGAAGGACATGGCTCGTCGATTCGCGCGCTGGCGATATCGTCCGACGGCAACTACGCGTTATCGGGAAGCTATGATCGCACCGCGCGCTATTGGGACCTGCGCGCCGGCGAAACGGCGCTCGTGCTCCCCGGACATTCCGGCAATGTCAATAGCGTCGCCATATCTCCGGATGGACGATTTGGGCTTACCGCCAGCAGCGATACCACATTGCGCTATTGGAGCTTAGAGTCGGGCGCGACATTGCAGGTATTTACGGGGCACGAGGGGCCGGTGCGCGCGGTAGCCATCTCGCCCGACGGGCGCTCCGCTATTTCCGGCGGCGCCGATGGACTGTTGCGTTATTGGGATCTGGAGTTTGGCACGCAAATAAGAGTGTTCGCGGGTCACACGGCGGGAATTCGCAGCGTCGCGCTCTCTGCCGACGGGAGATTTGCGTTATCGGGCGGCGCCGATCAAACGCTCCGTTATTGGGACACGCAATCGGGATCGCAAATCAGGGCTATCGAAGCGCATAGCGGCATAATTCATTCCGTGGCGCTATCGAATGATCGCCGCAACGCGATATCGGGTTCTACCGATGGAACGATCCGCTACTGGGAGCTTGTTCGCTATAGCCCCATCTCCGATCGCGACGCGCTGAACGCGCTGGCAAAAGAGATCGAGCGGCAGCGAAGGATCGCTCTCTATATCCCGCCGATCGATGAGCCGGTCATTCCGCCGCGCCCAGTTACCGATAGGGATCAATTCGAAACCGCGGCGCAGTTCGAAAATCGTCGCGCGAACATACTCAGAGAATACGAGCGCCAAACGGCGCAAATAAGCAATGAGCACCGCGAACGTCAAAATGAACGCCAACGGCGTATCGAAGAACAGCAGACGCGGCTGACCGCCCGGGAAGACAGAATCATCGCCACGTCGTTCGGCGCCGTTTTGGGCACGCCAATACTTAGCGCGATCGATGTTGACGGAAGACCGAAATACAACCCCGCAACGCAACTTCTCTATCTCGATCTCACATGGTCGAATAGATTTGAAACTTCGCCATTTGAAGGGGAGATAAGCGTTGAAATAGCCGCGGGACGAGACGACGACGCCTCGCTCGCCTACGGAGGGGTCAAAGCCGGCGAGTTAAACTACCAGCTACAATATACCATCACCGATGAAAATGCGATCGCGCTCACCGGAATAACGATCTACTGGGATGGCGATCGCGCGCCGACATTCGCCAAAGCGCGGTTTGAAGGGCCTCGGGACTCGCGAGAATAATCTTCGCTACGCGTCTAAGTCGCTTAAATCGCCGCTTTTGCTAATGATCTTTGAGATAAGATTATATTTGAGCGCCTCTTTGGGGCTCATCCAGAAATCGCGATCGGTATCCCTTTCAACTGTGGCGATCTTCTTCCCTGTTTCAGAGGCGATCAACCTGTTGATGTTGGTGCGTATTTTCTCTATTTCGGTCGCATGAATCTCTATATCGGTAGCGACTCCCTGCATACCGCTCAGCGGCTGATGAATAAGATACCGCGAATTGGGAAATCCAAACCTCCGCTCCCGTTTCGCCGCCAGCAACACAATAGCGCCCATACTGGCGACCAGCCCCATGCCAATAGTATAGACAGGAGGCTTGATAAAACGGATCATATCAAAAATCGCATAGCCGGCATGCGCGTCCCCACCGGGCGAATCGATGAAAATCCGCACCGATTTGTCGCTCATCTGTTCCATTAAAATCAACTGGCGAATAATGCGTTCGGCAAGTGTCTTATCGACCTCCCCCGATAAAAGAATGCTCCTGCTCTCAAGCATTCGCTCGCTGATTGCGTCGCCGCGTTCTTCGCCCTCGTTAGTCCTCTCTTCCTGTTCTTCTTCTTCAAAACGATCAATTACCATACCCATACAATAGGATACCATTGCCCCAATGTCAACAATTTTATAATCTTCTCGAAGATGTTCCAAAGGGGGCAAGCCCCCTCGCTCCAGACCGCTCGCTCGCTTGGCCTGCGGCCAAGCGAGCGCCATCGGGCTAATAGACCGCCTGCGGCGCTCTATTGCCGGCTCCGCTCGCGCTCCGCCCGCCGCCCGACTAGCGTTCTTCCGCTACCCCCGATGCGGGCGCCGCAATCACCAATGAAAAACCCCCGCCAATTGGCCCGCAACGCCCAACGGGCACAGCATACGACACTAAATCATACGTCTGCGTATCGCGTAGTAACTATGTTATTGCATATTATTGCCAACTGGTATATAAATGAAAAAAATATTAGTTATTTATTTGGAGGTATCTAATGAAAAAATTTGTTTGCTTGGCGTCTCTAT
The DNA here is from genome assembly GCA_965220165.1 of Spirochaetia bacterium. GTDB lineage: Bacteria > Spirochaetota > Spirochaetia > CBDCPJ01. The sequence goes on along the minus strand of CBDCPJ010000050.1, from coordinate 71,187 downwards.
TGCTGGTAGGCGCTTCGATGCTCTTCGCCGGCGGCGAGGCCGAAAATGGCGGATCGTCTGGACGCACGTTCGTTACTATTGGAACAGGCGGAGTTACGGGAGTATATTATCCAACCGGGGGAGCGATTTCGCGTATGATTAACATGCGCTACGACAACTACGGCATCAAAATGACCGTAGAGTCCACCGGCGGATCGGTATACAACATTAACGCGATATTAAGCGGGAATCTTGATTTTGGAATTGCGCAGTCCGACCGCCAATTTCAGGCGATAAACGGCATTGCGGAATGGGACGGCAATCCTCAGAGCGATCTTAGGGCGGTTTTTTCTATCCATCCCGAGTCGGTCACGCTCATCGCTTCCGAAGAGAGCGGCATCCTCTCAATTCAAGACCTTGTCGGCAAACGCGTCAATATAGGAAATGCCGGCTCCGGGCAACGCCAGAACGCATTGGATGTTTTCAACGCGTTTGGTCTCGGCGTCGATGAGATACAGGCGGAAGAGGTCAACGCTCCCGAAGCGCCGTCATTGTTGCAAGATGGTCGCCTAGACGCTTTTTTCTTTACTGTGGGACATCCCAATGGCACGATTCAAGAGTCGACATCGGGACGCATCAAAGTTCGTTTTGTCCCAATTGTCGGACCCGCCGCGCAAACACTACTGGACGCCAATCCCTATTACGCGAAATCGCTCATTCCTATCGCCGCATATCCTCAAGCCGTAGGGGACGAAGACATAGAGACGATAGGCGTAAAGGCTACAATGGTCACATCGGCCAGCGTATCCGATGATGTAGTCTACGCAATTACCAGGGAGGTGTTCGAGAATTTTGAATCGTTTCGCTCGTTGCATCCGGCCTATCAGGTGTTGCAGAAGGAAGACCTATTGACAGGCATGTCCGCTCCTCTGCACCCCGGTGCCATTCGGTACTATCAAGAAGCTGGATTGACAGATATGATCAATCCCGATCTTCTGCAATAGTAGACACGAATAGGCGGTGTTTTCATCGATTAGAAAAGTAGCATTTACATCGTTAGCGCTCGGCTGGGCTCTGTTCCAGCTGGCGCTTCCTCGATTTCTTATCGTCGATAGCATTGCTACCCGTTCGATCCATCTCGCGTTCGCGCTGGCGCTAACCTATCTCACTATCGATTTCGCCTCCGTTAAATATAAAGCGGCGAAGATATTGTTGCGGTCCCTGACGGTTATCGCGTTATTTGTCGCGGTTGCCTCGACATTGTATATTGTATTTGATTGGGAAGGCGTGTCCGCGCGCGCCGGGCGCCCAAACACCCGAGACATAATCATTAGTATCGTTATGATTGTGTTTCTTTTGATTGCCGCCCGCAAGGTAATAGGGCTTCCAATGGTGATCATCGCGCTCTTCTTTTCGCTCTATGCGTTCGCGGGGCCCTATTTGCCGGGTATATTCGGATATAAGGGCATCTCGATGAGCAAATATATCAATCAGTTGGCGCTTTCTTCCGAAGGAATTTTTGGAATTCCTATCGATGTCTCCGCCACAACCGTCTACCTATTTGTATTGTTCGGATCAATGTTGAGCGCGCTCGGCGCCGGCGAATTTTTCAATAACTTGGCTTTGGCGTTGTTTGGAAGATTTAAAGGCGGCCCGGCAAAGGCGGCGGTCATCTCAAGCGGGCTTACCGGAATGGTAAGCGGCTCGAGTATCGCGAATGTTGTTACAACCGGCACATTCACTATTCCATTGATGAAAAAGACGGGATATCCCGGTGTTGTCGCCGCGGCGACCGAAGTCGCGGCAAGCACAAATGGGCAACTTATGCCTCCCATTATGGGCGCCGCCGCGTTTATTATCGCCGAATATCTCGGCATTGGCTATCTAGCGGTAGTGCGAGCGGCTTTCATTCCCGCGTTGGTCTCCTATTTCGCGCTGTTCTACATAACGCACTTAGAGGCAACGCGTCTCAATTTACGCGGCATCCCCCGAGAAAATATCGCTTCTCTTCGCGATGTAATGGCAAAGGGATGGTATCATCTTATTCCCATCATTTTTTTGATGTACGATTTAATGATATTGCGAAGGTCTCCTAAGTTGGCGGCATTCAACGCGATTATCGCGCTCATTGTCGTAGCGGCGGTTCGGACATTTTATATTGAGCGGGGAAAACCAATTGCCAAAATTCTCGCATCGCTGTCCAATACGATAGGACGAGGAATGGTCGAGGGAAGCAAAAATATGCTTTCCGTCGCGTTGGCCACCGCTACCGCCGGAATCATTGTCGGGCTCGTCAATACCGGAATTGGCAGCCTTATTGTGCAAATAGTCGAATACATTAGCGGCGGCAGAATTATTGTTTTGCTCGTTATCACCGCAATCGCCTGCCTCGTGCTTGGTATGGGGCTTCCGACAACGGCTACCTATATTGTTATGGCATCGATTACAGTCCCGATAATCGTCAACCTAGGAGCGAATGCGGGTCTAATTATCCCCGCGATCGCCGCGCACCTATTTGCATTTTACTTTGGCATTCTAGCCGACGACACGCCACCGGTAGGTCTTGCGGCATATACAGCCGCGGCTATCGCCAAGAGCAATCCATTTAAAACAGGCATTAAAGGATTTATCTACGACCTACGCACAGCGGTTATCCCATTTATGTTTGTATTCAATCCCGAGATACTGTTGGTTGGGATTTCTGGATTTTGGGTTACCATTCTTATTTTTGTCAGCGCGACGATGGGGGCGCTATCATTTGCCAATCTTGCGCAAGGGTGGGGGATTGTCAAAAATCGATGGTACGAATCAATTCTTTTTTTGACATGTTCGGGGCTATTCTTTCTCCCAGGACGCGCCGCATCGTTGTTCAGTATCGCCGAATCGTACCGCTACATTATGATACCTATCGCGGCGCTTATCTATGCGGGGACGCTGATGCTTCAGCGTCAACGTTCCCGAGCCAATGCGTTCGCATAATATGGCAATAAGCAATGGCGGTTACGTATTGATGATTATCCGCCAGATAATCCGTTCAATCGACCTGCATTCTCGCTACTTAGAGCGCAATTATGGGCTCACCGGGCCCCAGTTGCTACTTATCAGCGAAATCGCGAAATATCCTCATATTACTCAAAAAGAGCTTGCGATAACCACGTGTATTAGTTCGTCGACGGTCAATAATATTATCGATCGATTGGAAGAACGGCATTTGGTTGTCCGACACAGAAGCGAACGAGACAAGAGAAAGTCGGAGCTTACAATTACTCCTGTGGCCAAAAGGATATTGGGTAGCGGACCTCAGTTGCTCCACTCGGAATTTCTAGAAAAATTTGATCAAATACCCAGCGAACAGCAGACACGCCTGTTAGAGTCGTTGCAGTCTATTGCCAGCATGATGTTATCGGCGGCGGTTCCCGAGCACCCGTTTCTACGAAATAGCGGAGAAGAATGGATACAACAGATGTATGACAATCAAATATCGGTAAAAGATTATGAACAACCCAAAGATAGCGACTAACGACATCGACTCGAAAACCTCCATGGCAATTGCTCTGTTGGATATGGAGGGCGTATTATTCCCTGAAATATGGATCGCCACAGCCAAGCGGCTCAATATTTCGGATCTCTTCGCAACCACGCGCGATATACCCGATTATGATGAATTGATGCAAATACGGCTGGATATATTGGCGAAACACAAAATAACCCTTGCCGATATTCATGGCGTTATCGATGAAATGAATCCGATCGACGGCGCCCTTCAATTTCTTCGCCGCATCAGGCGATCGCTGCCGGTTATCATATTATCAGACACATTTAGTCAATTTTTACCTCCCATATTGCCAAAGTTGGAATGGCCAACTATTCTTTGCAACAGCATAACCGTTGATAGCAATGGAATTATCAATGGATATAGCATGCGTCAGGAAAACGGGAAAAGGCAAGCGACGATGGGTTTTATAGCTATGGGGTGCTACACGATCGCAGCCGGAGATTCATATAACGACCTTGGTATGATACAGGCGGCAAATAGAGGGGCATTTTTTCGCGCCCCTCAATCAATTACGGCGCAATATCCTCATATTCAGGCATTTACCGACTTCGACGAATTGGGAGATTATATCCTCCGCGCGCGTTAGCTAGCGGACAAGCAATATTTTATTGTACTCGTCGATATCGCCGGCAATAATGCGAATGAAATAGAGCCCCAACGCGGCTCGTTCTCCGTTGTCATTGGTCCCGTCCCAAACAATGGAATAGTTGCCCGACGGTTGCGTAGCATTAAGCAGGCGCCGCACAACATTTCCGGCTAGATTATAGACCGTTACCAGCACCAACGTTTCATTCAACAAACGATAGGAAAGACGCGCGCTGTTGCGCAACGTCTCTCCCACAATATTGTTGTGTATTTGAACGCGTCCGCTCCGAGCGGGAATAGCGACATAGTTCGGGCTATCTATATGATCCGCGCGGGCAAAAGAGAGCGTCAACGCGATAATTCCTATTGCCGCTACGTTACAAAAGACCGATTTTGTCATGCGTTTTGTATGCGCGTCAGAACGTCTATCATCTCCAGCGCAGCCATAGCCGCGTCCCATCCGCGGTTTCCCGCTTTAGATCCAGAACGCTCCACCGCTTGCTCAATTGTGTCTGTAGTTAATACGCCAAAGATAACCGGCATATTGGTTTGAAGCGAGACAGACGATATACCGGTTGCGGCGCTACTGGCAACGTAGTCGAAATGAGCTGTCGCTCCGCGAATAACGGCGCCAAGACAGATAATCGCGTCAACATCGCCTTTAACCGCCAATTGATGAGCGGCAAGCGGCAATTCCATACTTCCCGGAACCCAGCAAACAGTTATATCCTCATCTCGTAGTCTATGGCGTGTCAGGCAATCGACAGCGCCATCAAGGAGAGACGACGTTATCGTTTGATTAAAACGGGACGCGACGATGCCAATTTTTTTACCCTCGCCAGTATAGTTACCAGTTATATATTTCACAGCACAATATAGCGAATATCGATCGCGCCGGTCAAGTAATATTTTCAACATCGCAACTATTAGAAATACTATGAAATAGTACGATTATAATTGTGTGATAGATTTTTATGTTATATAGTAGTATACTAATAGTATGGTTTTGAAATTACCGTTAGTCGCTATTGCGGGCGCTCTTATCACTATTATGTCAGGGTGCGAACTGATCGGAAATCCTAATCTAGTCGTTCCGCCGGTCGCGCCTACTGGATTAAACATTAGAGTAGATGATCAACGTGTGCAAATACAGTGGAATAGAATTGCCAACGCCGAGGAATATCAGATATACCGTAGCATCGGCGACGAAGAATCGTTCCAAGTTATCGAAGCGGAATATGTCGATAATTTGTATGTCGATACAGACTTGACTAACGGAGCCTTGTACCGTTATGCGATATCGGCCTCAAATTCGGGCGGAGTCGGCGCGCAAACTGAAAGTGTTCAGGCAATTCCTATCGCTCGTCCGGAAAATCTCATGAGCACGTTAGCAAGCGGGCAAGTAACATTGGAATGGTTTCCGGTTCTCGATGCTTCTGGTTATATAGTGTATCGCGGAAATGCGCCCGATAATTTAGCGGCTCTTCCCAATTCCCGCCTAGACCAAGCCAACGTAAGTTATATCGATAGAGGCCTTACCAATGATACTACATACCACTATGCTGTCGCCGCTATCAATTCTATTGGCGTGACAGGCGGGTTGTCCATGTCTTTAGATGCTACTCCAACAGTATTTCAGTCTGCGCCCGGCGCTGCTCCCGGAGGATTGCGCGTTAGTTTATCCGGCGGAAGCGGACAGGTTATGTTACAATGGGATCAGATCGAAGCGGCTACTGGATTCGAGATCTATCGCGGAATCGGCGCCGATGGCGCGCTGGTTCGAATTCCATTGGAAGACAGAGAAGATATCCCGCTGGTTCGAATTCTACTGGAAGACAGCGGGACAAATCTCAATTATGTGGCAGGTCTCAATTATGTCGATGAAGATCTCGATAATGGCCAGCTCTATCGATATGTCGTTGCCGGAGTTAATAATCAAGGAGCGGGGACGATGAGCGAAGCGATCGAAGCGCAACCTATCGATATTCCAAGCGCGCTGACAGCGACGGCGGGCGATGGATCTATATCAATTACATGGCAGCCTGTCGATGGGGCGTCTCATTATCAAATCTATCGTCAGACAGGAGATGACGGCACGTCGATAGCGCTTATTTCATCAGCGACTCCATTGGCTTCCACGGACTATATGGATACGAATGTAGTCAATGGAAGAACCTACCACTATGCCATCGCAGGAGTAAACGATACTGGAGAGGGCGCGCGCGGCGATATGGCCACGACAGCTCCATTAGCCGTTCCTAGCGGATTAACCGCCACAGCGAGCGATGGACGCATAGCGTTGAATTGGACGGCGGCCGCGGGAGCGAATAGCTATAATATTTATATCGGGACAGGATTGAATGGCGAATTAACCCTTCTTACTGTTCCAGGCCAGATTACGGCAACTTCCTATTCTCATACCGGAATCGATAACAATGTGACACGTAGATACGCAGTCGCCTCTGTAAATGAGTATGGAGAAAGCTCGCGGAGCAATGTGGCAGTAGCGATCAGACGCCCCGCTGATGTAAGCGCCAACCCTGCTGACAGCCGAGTTATTGTCGCATGGCAATCGGTACAGGGAGCGACAGGGTATCATATCTACCGAGGTCGATCTATCGGTAATGTGAATCAAAGGCTTACCGATGGAGCGCCAATTAGCGGCGGCGATACTTCCTATATAGATGTCGATCTTACCAATGGCACTCAATACTACTACGTTGTATCTGCGATTAACGACGATGGAGAGAGCGCGCGTTCAGCAATAGTTTCGGCTACGCCGGAACCGTCTAGGACAGCGCCAATCGCGCCTACTGGTGTGGTGTTGACCCCGGGCGATACGCAAATTGAGATAAGTTGGGGTATAGTAAATGATGCGAGTGGTTATAATATCTATCGCGCTGTGGGCGAAACGGGCGCATTCCCGACGGAGCCTCTCAACGCAATGCAGATAAATACAGTGCCGACATCCAGAAACCCGTATACCGATAGCGGGCTTATCAATGGAGAAACGTATCGTTATATTATCATCGCGGTTAACGATATTGGCGGAAGCCCGCAAAGCGAAATAGCCACAGCGATTCCTTTCGGCGCTCCTAGCGGATTAACCGCTATGGCGAGCGATGGACAAATAATGTTGAATTGGACGGCGGCCACGGGAGCTACTGGCTATAATATTTATAGCGGGACGGGATTGAATGGCGAATTGACCCTTCTTGAAGTTCCAGACCAAATTACAGAAACTTCCTATCTCCATATCGGAATCGATAATGATACAATCTATAGGTACGCCGTCGCCTCTGTAAATGAGGATGTGGACGGCGCTCGGAGCAATGAAGTGGTAGTAATCTCCCGCCCCTCCAGAGTGAGCGCGACTCATATAGGAAGTCAAATCGTCATCGAATGGCAAGCAATCCCAAGAATAAGGTATCATATATACCGAGGTCTTTCAGCCAATGATTTGGATCAAAGACTCACCGGCGAACATCCTACTGTTGATTTGTCTTATAGGGATGCCGATATTACCAACGGCGTTACCTACTACTACGCCGTATCAGCGGTTAATGACGATGGGGAGAGTGTGCGTTCAGTGACGGTGTCGGTTACGCCAATGGAGCCTGCCCCAACCTCGCCTACGACCGTGATTGTTATCACAGGCGATGGCCAAGTTACCATACGTTGGAATCCAGTAAATCGCGCTGATAGTTATAACATCTATCGCGTCATGGGTACGACAGATCCATTTTCGGAGATTCCTCATAATCCCAATCCGATAATCGGAGAGAGCTATACTGATAGCGGTCTTACGAACGGCGATACCTATCGCTATGCCATTTCATCCGTCAACGGTTCTGGAGAAAGTGATCTAAGCGCCGCTACTAGCGGTATACCTATAGGAACTCCCGGGGCCCCGAATACGGTTGTGGGAAATAGCATGATTACCTTGACCTGGACGGAAGTAATTTCTGCTATCGGTTATTATGTTTACCGGAGTCAATCTGTGGCAAATCTTGGCTCTTTTGCGCCAATAGCTATCATTAATTCCGATGCCCCAGATGATCGCGTCTTTATAGATATGAGTGTAACCAGTGGATCTACATACTATTATGCCGTAGCGGCTATGAACGCTCTAGGGGGCAGGGGATTGTTAAGCGATCATAGTCAAATCATGTTTTCCGCGCCTCCCGCAGAATTGTAAATATTTCCTAAAGTAGATACTTGCTATGATAGCAAGTATCGAAACCTATTATTGACAAAATCGAGATCGAATATATAGAATGACAACATGCTTGATTCATTTAAAACACTATCTTCGCTAGAGAATAGCGATGGCCAGTTGTTCTATTATAGTTTATCCAAACTGCAACAACAAACCCGTATATCTATAGAGAAGTTTCCATGGTCAATTAAGATTCTTATCGAGGCGGTGCTTCATAACGAGAATGGTCTATCAATTACCCAAGATCATATCAATCGTCTATTGCGTTACTCGCCGAGCGGAAAAAACGAAATTGAGTTGCCATTTACTCCCGCCCGCGTCCTATTGCAAGATTTTACCGGAGTTCCTTGTATCGTTGATCTCGCCGCGATGCGCAACGCGATCGCTCGACTTGGAGGAGACCCTAAAAAAATAAACCCCGCGTTGCCGGTCGATCTTATCATTGACCACTCAATACAGGTGGATCATTTCAATTCTCCCGATGCCGCTCGCCAAAATACCGAAATGGAATTTATACGCAATCGAGAGCGGTATGAATTTTTGCGTTGGGGACAAAAAGCGTTGCGTAATTTCTCGGTCGTGCCGCCCGCCAGCGGGATATGCCACCAAGTTAATCTGGAGTATCTTGGAAAGGTAGTGCAAACGCGCGAGGAAAACGGCAAAAAGATAGCCTATTTTGATTCGCTCGTTGGTACCGATTCGCATACGCCAATGATAAATGGATTGGGTGTTCTTGGTTGGGGCGTTGGCGGAATTGAGGCCGAGGCCGCGATGTTAGGGCAACCTATTATTATGCTCGCTCCTTCCGTCGTTGGATTCCGTCTGACTGGAGCGATGCGACCGGGCATTACCGCTACCGATCTTGTCCTGACCATTACCCAAATGTTGCGTCGTTATGGCGTTGTGGGAAAATTTGTGGAGTTTTTTGGCACCGGACTATCGGCAATGAGTGTTCCCGATCGCGCTACTATTTCCAATATGGCTCCCGAATATGGTGCGACAGTGGGCTATTTTCCTGTCGATGAGCAGACGTTATCGTACATGTATTCTACGGGACGCCCCCGTCAGTTGCTGGACCTTGTTCGCAGCTATATGGTCGCTCAGGGATTATTTCGCGACGACTCTACTCCCGATCCCCAATTTGAAAGCGTGTTAGAGCTTGATCTAGGATCGGTAGTTTCATCTATCGCAGGTCCGAAGCGTCCGCAGGATCGAATTGCGCTCTCTGCGGTTAAAAGCGAGTGGCATCGTCTATTGCGCGATCCTATAGAAAAGGGCGGTTTCGCTATCTCTTCCGACCATATCGACGATAGGGTTACAGTACGCTATAACAACGCCGATCACAAGATTGGCCACGGAGATGTGGTTATCGCCGCAATTACCAGTTGCACCAACACGAGCAATCCTTCGGTATTATTAGGGGCGGGGTTGCTAGCAAAAAAGGCATGCGAAGCTGGCCTGAAAAGCAAGCCGTGGATCAAAACCAGCTTTGCGCCAGGATCGGTTGTGGTTGTCGAGTATCTCAAACGATTGGGATTGATGAAGTATTTGGAGCAGTTGGGATTTCATCTTGTTGGATATGGATGTACCACATGTATTGGCAATAGCGGTCCATTGCCGCAACCTATCGCCGAAGCTATCGATAAAGCCGGCATAATAGCCGGGGCGGTGCTTTCGGGGAACCGTAATTTTGAAGGACGCGTCAATCCGCATACCAGAGCAAATTTCCTCGCGTCTCCCCCTCTTGTGGTCGCGTACGCGCTCGCCGGCACAATGGAAATAGGTATTACCACCGAGCCAATTGGCGAAGGCGCTAACGGTAATCCCATCTACCTCAAAGATATATGGCCCGATCAAAATGAGTTAGATCGATATGTGGAAAAGGCTTTTGATAGAGAGGCATTTCAAGAGAGTTATCGAGATATTGAGTCATCAAATAACGAGTGGAATACGATAAATTTCTCAGATAGCGAAATATATCAATGGGACGAAAATAGCTCTTATATTCAAGAGCCTCCTTTTTTTATTGATATGGCCGCAGAGGCTACTTCTATAGCTTCTATCGTCGGTGGTCGAGTCCTGGTGATGGCCGGAGACAGCGTTACAACCGATCATATTTCTCCCGCGGGAGCGATTGATCCAGATAGCCCGGCAGGTCAATATCTTCAGCAGCATAAAATAGAGCGATCGAAATTTAATTCTTATGGCAGCCGGAGAGGCAACGATCGAATTATGGTGCGTGGTACATTTGCCAATATACGCTTTCGCAATAAATTGGCTGAAGGACATGAAGGAAGTTTTACACTGCATCATCCTAGCGGCAAAATTATGTCGATCTACGATGCAGCGCAGCGTTATCGCAACGACAAAACTCCCACCATTGTTATTGCCGGTAAAGACTATGGTATGGGTTCGTCTCGAGACTGGGCGGCGAAAGGTCCGTATCTTCTTGGAATTCGCGCCGTTATTGCCGAGTCTTTTGAGCGCATCCATCGTAGCAATCTAGTTGGGATGGGTATCCTCCCTCTTCAATTTCAAGACGGTCAAAATGCCGCTTCGCTTGGTCTTGATGGTAGCGAACAGTATACAATTCAATTAGGTGATTCGCTCCATTCTGGACAATCCGTCGTTGTTACTGTGATAGCTGAAGGTCGTGAATGCTCTTTTTCTACCCGTTGCCGAATAGATAGTCCTGTAGAGGTTGAATATTATCGTCATGGCGGGATATTGCAATATGTTCTTCGTCGTTTATTGAATTAACGTTCGTATCTTTTTGGAATTTATACAGCGTCATGCCGATGTATGTCGCCGCCTATAAAAGGGTATTTATCTTGACTAATTGTGAGAGGTGTATATAAATTTCTTAATGGATAGTTTAGAACGCCAAAGTACTATTGTGGTTGAGCATTTATCTAAAACGTATGGGAACGTCCGAGCCGTTGACGATCTCTCTTTTGAAGTTAAATCGTCGCTCTGTTTTGGCTTTTTAGGTCCTAATGGAGCAGGTAAGACTACCACAATGAAAATACTCTATGGCAAGGCGGCTCCGGATAGTCGTAGCGATACCGTGATACAGGTCTTTGGTTTTGATCCTCGACAAGAAGAACTACATATAAAATCTCGTACTGGAATAGTTCCTCAAGAGGATAATCTAGATGTCGAACTCAATGTTCTGCAAAATCTTCGTATCTATGCGATGCTTAATGGGCTCCGCTGGAACAAAATAAAAAAGCATGTTCATTATCTCTTGGATTTTATGGAGCTAAGCGATCGAGCTAAATCTTCTGTGCGTTCTCTTTCTGGCGGCATGAAGCGCAGGCTGATCATCGCTCGAGCGCTTGTAAGTCAACCAAATCTTTTAATTTTGGACGAGCCTACGACGGGGCTAGATCCTCAGGTCCGCCAACTTATTTGGAATAAATTACGCGCGCTTAAGAGAGAAGGCGTCACGTTGTTGTTGACAACCCACTATATGGAAGAGGCATACCAATTATCCGACCATATTTTTATTATGGACAAAGGGAAAAAAATATTGGAAGGCGCGCCAAGGCAACTTCTTGAAGAATCAATAGAGAGCCATGTATTGGAGATTCTTAATGTGAATATATTTAACGAAATACGAGAACGTCTAGATAAAGCAGATGCTCGATTAGAGGATACCGGCGATCGACTTTTGTGCTACAGCAACACTTCCCAGTGTCTTTCGGCACTCGCTAACCGTCTTCATGCCGGTGATTATTTTCTAAGGCGGACCAATTTGGAAGACCTTTTTCTCAAAGTTACGGGGAGAAATCTCAATGAACTCCAATAATAGCAATATGAATAGAGCTATAGTAAGCAAGCCGCCAAATTTTATTTGGCGGATATGTAGCATCTGGTATCGCCATATGCGCGTCTATACCAGCAACCTCATTAGTAATGCGTTGCCCCCATTTCTTGAACCGGTACTTTTTTTTATCGGAATTGGTCTCGGGCTTGGCGTCTATATCGATCGCATCGAAATAGGCTCGGGAGTAGATGTGCCATTTGTTAGTTTTGTCGCTACCGGTATTATGATGACCGCGTCAATGTTTACCGCTTCGTTTGAGTGTACGTTTGGAACGTTTTTTCGCCTCCAATACGACAAGGTCTATAATGGCTTAATGAGCGCTCCGGTAACAGCCAACAACATTATCGTGGGCGAGATAATATGGGCTGGAACTAAGGGATTCTTTTTTACTATAGCGGTTGTTATCGTTACCAGCCTATTTGGCGTTTTCGTAAATCTAAATCTACTTTTGGTTCCGCTATTGGGTTTGTTAACCGGTCTTATGTTTGCGGCATTGGGGCTTTTTGTTACATCTTTGGTAAAAACGATTAATCAATTCAACTTTTTCTTTTCGGGTTTTCTTTCTCCAATGTTCTTTTTCTGTGGAGTGATATTTCCCATTTCAAATCTTCCTCCGGTTCTTCGCCCATTTGCCGAGGCGCTTCCGTTAACCCACCCCGTTCGTCTATCTCGCGCACTGTTACTGGGTATCGAAAATCAGATGCTATGGTGGGATATCATCTATACGTTTTCATTCATCATTATCTTTGGTTTTCTTGCGGTCGCGGGACTAAGAAAAAAATTCATCGATTAAAAACGGTGTCGGCTTCGAGCATGTTCTCGCTTCATAACGATGTCGATTTCATCATTATCTTAATCTTACAAAAATTTTTCTATACGCCGAATGGCAAATTCTAGTGTGTTTTCGCGTGATTATTGCGCCAAGAAATGATTAACAAGCGCGGGGAGGATAGCCGGTTACATCACTATTTTCTCGGATCAAGAACAGTCTTTTTCTCCTAGAGCTATCATAATTTGCAATTTTTAGCGACATGAGAATATATTCGATTGTAAAAAGCTATTTTTCATGGTATCTTGGCTTGACACAAATAAATAAATATATATAATGTATAACTGTGTTCGTAACGGATTTCGTGCTAGCTATTATTCTCATTACTTTCGACCTTCGGTCGAGATAGCTGTACATGCGCGAGGCATAAGTTGTAGTAATAGCCGCCTCTCGCAGGCGGCTTTTTTGTGTCTGTTACGCGACATAAATTAGAGTTGGAGGGTGTATGGAAAGAATAGATATTTTTGATACAACGTTGCGCGATGGGGAACAATCTCCCGGCGCATCCATGAGTCTGGAGCAGAAGCATGAATTCGCGCTTCAGTTGGAAGCTTTGGGGGTAGATATTATTGAGGCTGGATTTCCAATTTCGTCTCCATTGCAATTTGAGGCATGCAGTCATATTGCCAAGGACATAACCAAAAGCAAAGTCGCCGCTCTCGCTCGGGCGATAGAATCGGATATTGATTCTGCCGCCGATTCGATAGCAAAGGCTGTCTTTCCAAGGATACATACGTTCATCTCGACGTCGCCAATTCACATGGAACATAAGCTTCGCAAAAGCCCCGAAGAAGTTCTAACGATGACAAAGCAAGCGGTGCGATATGCTCGAAATCGTTGCGCGGAAGTGGAGTTTTCGCCTGAAGATGCTACCAGAAGCGATATGGATTTCTTATGCCGAGTAATAGAGACAGCTATTGCCGCCGGGGCATCAATCATCAATATTCCCGATACAGTCGGTTATAGCACACCGAGCGAAATTGCGGACATTATCAAATCTGTGCGCGAGAAGGTAAGTAATATTGATAAAGCTAAGATCTCTATTCATTGCCACGATGATATGGGGTTGGGTGTGGCCAATACGATCAGCGCGTTGCAAGCCGGAGCGCGACAAGCGGAATTAACTATTAACGGCATTGGCGAGCGCGCGGGCAACGCGGCGTTGGAAGAGGTGGTTATGGCGATCAGTGTGCGCAAAGACCTTTTTCAGTTTGAGACGGGCATAGATACCCGAAAACTATATCCCAGCGCGCGTATGCTTTCCACAATTATTGGATTTCCTATTTCACGCAATAAGGCCATTGTCGGCGATAACGCGTTTGCTCATGAAGCGGGTATCCACCAACATGGCATGCTTGCCAATCGACAAACATACGAAATTATGACTCCCGAGTCTGTTGGACGGGACGCTTCGAAAATTGTGCTGGGGAGACATTCAGGGATGCATGGATTCCGAAAACGTTTGCAAGAGCTTAATATCAGTCTTTCTGATAATTCATTAAAGAAAGCCTATCATAGATTCTTACAGATCGCCGACCGTAAACGAGAGATATTTGACGAAGATATTATTGCAATTACTGGAGATCAAATGAATGCGCGAAAATTCGAGCTCATCGAATATCGCATCATTTCGGGAACCGACGAAATGCCGCATGCAATGGTGAAAGTGCGGAACGATGGCCACCATGAGACAGGAGAGGCCGAGGGAGACGGTCCGGTCGATGCGATATTTCGCGCTATAGAAAATGCGACTGACATTCATGTAAATGTTGAAGAGTATATTGTGCAAGCGCTATATCCAGGCAAGCAGGCTATGGGCGAGGTAAGCGTCGTAGTTACAAGAAAAGATTTACGCGCTTCCGGACATGGGTCTTCGACTGATATATTAGAGGCCAGCGCGTTGGCTTTTGTTAGCGCGGTAGGCGCAATTTCCGAAGGAGAAAAGCGAAATGCAAAAATTACTAATCTATGATACAACCCTGCGCGATGGAATGCAGGGAATTGATGTTAACTATACATTAGAGGACAAGCTCCAAATCGCCCATCGATTGGATGAAATGCAAATTGACTATATAGAGGGCGGCTTTCCACACAGCAATGAAAAAGAGGCGCAATTTTTTCGTCGTTGTCTGCGTAGTTCATTTCATCACGCTAAGATTTGCGCATTTGGATCTACGCGTAAAGCCGGCGTCCGGGCTGATCAAGATGATAATTTACGAGCTATATTGAGCGCGCAAACTCCCACGGTTACAATTGTGGGGAAAACATGGAAATCGCATGTATCTAGTGTGCTCCGTACCGATCCCAAAGAAAATCTATCTATGATTGCCGATTCTATACGTTTTCTTAAGAGTGAAGGGCGCGAGGTGATTTATGATTCCGAACATTTTTTTGATGGATACAAAGATGATGCCGCATACGCTATAGAAATACTACGAACGGCAACCGAAGCCGGAGCGGACATTATTGTGCCGTGCGATACTAATGGCGGCACTTTGCCGGATGAAATAGCAAAGATCTACACGGAGTTGCCGCAGTCTGAATTAGCTCCATTAGGCGGGCATTTCCACAATGATTGTGGAACAGCAACAGCCAATTCCTTGGTGGCTGTCGAGCAAGGAGCGATTCAAATTCAAGGCACAATTAATGGATGGGGAGAACGCTGTGGAAATGCTAATCTCTGTGTGCTTATTCCCAACTTCTGTATAAAAAAGGGGCTTCGTCCCGCTGTGTATCAAAATATCAGTCGTTTGACAGAGCTGTCGAGATATATTTCCGAAAAGGCCAACATTATTCCAGATAAACGCCAGCCATATGTTGGCGAAGCGGCATTCAGTCACAAAGCCGGACAACATGCCGATGTTATCCAAAAATCTCCGGCTCTTATGGAACATATAGATGGCGCGCAAGTCGGCAATAGCCGCCATATTATTCTATCTGAATTAGCTGGAAAATCGACGATGGTAAGCAAGTTATCTCAATATGGCGAATATACTAAGCAGTCGCCTGTAGTCCAGCAATTAATAGACACGCTTAAAAGCCGCGAATCAATGGGTTATGAATACGAAGCTGCGGAGGCCTCGTTTGATTTACTTATTCGTAAGGCGATCAATATTTATCAGCCGCTTTTTTCGCTACGCAATTGGCACCTTGAAACCTATCGAGCGATAGGAGACTACTCTCAGACCGTTGGTCGTATATTTGTCGATCTAACAAATACAACGTTAATGGGCGCGGCTGTTGGCAATGGGCCAGTTGAAACGCTCGATCTTGCAATTCGCAACGCGCTCTCGGGACATTATCCGTTCATAAAAGGGATATCTTTGATTGATTTTCGTGTACGCGTTCTTAATCCTGAACGAGCGGCAGCGGCAAAAGTTCGAGTATTTATCACTTCATCGTCGACCAACGGGAGTAATTGGGATACGGTTGGAGTGCATGAAAATATTATTGAAGCGTCTTGGGAGGCATTGGTAGATAGCTTTGAATTCTATTATAATCGCCATATTATAGGCGAAAATCAGTCATCTTAACTTCCAAATATACGAAATGATTGTCTGGGTACTTGACATACGCCAAATTAATTTGATATATGCGCCAACATGGCCGGTGAAAAAACAGTTGTAATAGTAGAGTCGCCGACCAAAGCAAAAACTATAGCTCCCTTTCTTCCAGAAGGTTGGACAGTTCTTGCTAGTGTCGGACATGTTCGGGATTTGCCAAAATCTACAGGCGATATTCCAAAACGTTATCAAGGGAAACCATGGACAAAGTTTGGGGTAGATTTAGAGAATGATTTTTCTCCTATTTATGTAACGATAAAAGGGAAAAATAAAATTATTCAAAATATGCGTAAAGCAACGGCATCTGCGGATGTGGTAGTGCTTGCCACAGACGAAGATCGAGAAGGCGAGAGTATTTCATGGCATCTCTGCGAAGTATTGAAAACAAAAGCAAAAATAGTTCGTATGGTTTTCCATGAAATTACTAAAAGTGCGATTGTGGAGGCAATGAATAATTTTCGTAGTATCAATATGGATATGGTAACCGCTCAAGAAACACGGCGAATTCTCGATCGGTTATATGGATACACTCTTTCTGAACTTATTTGGAAAAAAATCGCATTTGGACTTTCAGCCGGACGAGTGCAGTCTCCTTGTTTACGGCTGATTGTAGAGCGCGAGAAAGAACGCATTGTTTTTGCGCGTCATAACTATTGGGGAATAACCGCTTTAGTCAACTCATTTGAAGTGCGTCTCCATACGATAGGCGGCAAACGAATTGTCGATGGTAGCGATTTCGACTCGATTACCGGAAAATTTTTAGCAAAGAAAAATCGTATATTATTGAATAAAGAAAAGGCTGACGAACTGGTGGAGGTTCTTCCAAAGAGAGAATGGAGAGTCTCTGATGTAAAAAAAAGAAAGAGTTCTCAACACCCGCCAATTCCCTTTATTACCTCGACGCTTGAACAACAAGGCGTGAATGCTCTAAAAATATCGGCAAAGGAGGTTATGAGGAGCGCGCAACGTCTCTATGAAGGCGGATATATTACATATATGCGAACCGATTCTCCACATCTTTCTTCACAGGCAATCCGAGCCGCTCGCTCTGCAGTAAAAGAATGTTTTGGAGACGACTACCTTTCAGAAAAACCGCGTCAATATACTGCTAAATCAAAACAGGCGCAAGAGGCTCATGAAGCAATTAGACCTTCTGGAGAGGTGTTTCGTCATCCCGACACACTTTCTCTTGGAGCTATAGATGCTAAGCTATATCGATTGATCTGGAAGAGAACGTTGGGAACGCAAATGAAATCGGCTCAAAGGGAAACCGTTACAATAGATGTAGCAGTTGAAGATTGTCTATTTCGAGCCGGAGGGAGTCGTATCGTATTTCCCGGTTTTCTTGCGCTCTACCAAGATGCAAGTAGAGAGCGCTCCATTCCTAATGTAGACATAGGGACTATATTACAATTAGGTAGCATTGAGCCGGAAGAACATTTCACGCAACCCCCGCCTCGTTATACCGAGTCCACAATAGTACAACAATTAGAGAAATTAGGAATTGGACGCCCGTCGACATATGCAACGACGATCTCAACGTTATTCGACCGTAAATATGCTTCTAATAACAAAGGCTCTATCGCTCCAACTTTTACCGGTATCGCGGTCGCGCAACTTTTAGAAAAACACTTTCCTAATCTTGTCGACTATACATTCACCTCTGAGATGGAAGATGCGTTAGATAAAATTGCATACGGAGAGCTTAATTCTTTAGACTATCTTCGCAAGTTTTGGCAAGGTCCCGAAGGCCTGGAGCAACAAGTGAACGAAAGGTACGGTACTATTGCTATAGAACATTCTCGTTCTATTTCGATGCCATACACAGAAATAACTCCCGACATTAGAATTGGGCGGTATGGCCCATATCTTGTCTGGAAAGATGAAAATGGAGAGAGTTCACATGCTTCGATACCAGAAACAAAGCCTCCCGCCGATATTACTGTCGCCGATTTTGAGGAGATTACTAAACAACAGATAAAATCTAATGAGTCGCTTGGTATTGATCCAGCCACAGGTAGCAATATCTACTGTCTTATCGGGCGATATGGTCCATATGTTCAATTAGGCGAAAAATCGCAAGAAAATAAACCACGAAGAGCTGCAATCCCTACAGGGGTGCAAATACGAGATGTTACCATTGATTTGGCATTGAAATGGCTAAGTTTGCCGCGAGAATTGGGTAAAGATCCTAGCAATGGTGAAATGATTATTGCTAATATAGGTCGTTTTGGACCCTATGTGGGATATGCTGGCAGTTATCGTTCGGTGCCTAAAGATGAGGATGTCTACACCATTGGCTTAGAGAGGGCATTACAACTATTGGCGATTCCAAGAAGTTCCTCATCTCGCGAGATAAGGGATTTAGGCTTCGATAAAGAGAATAAGATTTCAATAAAGATAGTGAGAGGACGTTATGGCCCGCACATAAAATATGGTACTCGAAATATAGGTTTGCCAAAGGATATGAAATCGGACGAAAGTATACAATCTATGACTACTGAGCAAGCGCTTGCTATTATTGCCGATACAAAAAAAGCGGGAACAGTTTCTAAGCGAAAGAGCTCAAGAAAGGCAAGTAAAAAATAGTACGGAAGAACATTGGAAATAGACAAAATACAAACTAATATAAACGGAGGTTCCAGTAGTGTCGTCAGATAAGAATAAAGAAAATACGTCGCAATCTATCCACGATGATATTGATAGAACGCAAGCTAGTAAATATGATAAAAACGACGGGCGATCAGAACAGGACGTAGTAACGCCTCCACAAAGTCAATCCGAGATAATTACACAGGCGTCTGATAGTGCTGATGGGGCATCTTATCCAGAAAAAATGCTGCAAAGCGAACTGCCCGCAGTGACTGACGAGCGTGCATCTGACCATGATGCTGTTGATCAAGACCACGACACAGCTAATAAATCTGCCCATGACAATGCTAATGAATCGGCGTCCAGTCAGAGCGGGGAGCGCCCCGTTTCTGTTTTCGAGCGACCGGTAGCAGAACAACGCCGAGTTCATGAGCCAAAGAGCGAGCAAGAACGCCCGCCGCAAAGCGACTCATCCGCCGCGGCCGATGAGCGGCTTTCCGAACATGACAGCGCTGGCGACCCGCCCGCCGCAACCACCGCGCGGATACCCGGACATGAGAGCGCTGAGCAGGGCCGCGACAGCGCTGATACATCGACCCAAGGCGCCACTAATGAATCGGCGTCCAGTCAGATGGGGATCGCCCCGTTTCTGTTTTCGAGCGACCGGTAGCAGAACAACGCCGAGTTCATGAGCCAAAGAGCGCCCCCGCCGCAAAGCGACTCATCCGCCGCGGCCGATGAGCGACTTTCCGAACATGACAGCGCTGGCGACCCGCCCGCCGCAACCACCGCGCGGATACCGGACATGAGAGCGCTACAGGGCCGCGACAGCGCTGATACATCGACCCAAGGCGCCGCTAATGAATCGGCGTCCAGTCAGAGGGGAGCCCCCGTTTCTGTTTCCGATCGACCGGTAGCAGCGCCGAGCAAGCCAAAGAGCGAGCAAGAGCGCCCGCCGCAAAGCGACTCATCCGCCGCGGCCGATCGCCCCGTTTCTGTTTTCGAGCGGCTTTCCGAACATGACAGCGCTGGCGACCCGACCCGCTGAGCAGGGCCGCGACAGCGCTGATACCCGCCGCAACCACCGCGCGGATACCCGGACAGCGAGAGCGCTAAGCAGGGCCGCGACAGCGCTGATACATCGACCCAAGGCGCCGCTAATGGATCGGCGTCCAGTCAGAGCGGGGATCGCCCCGTTTCTGTTTCCGATCGACCGGCAGCAAAGAAGCGCCGCGGCCGCAAGCCAAAGAGCGAGCAAGAACGCCCGCCGCAAAGCGACTCATCCGCCGCGGCCGATGAGCGGCTTTCCGAACATGACAGCGCTGGCGACCCGCCCGCCGCAACCACCGCGCGGATACCCGGACAGGAGAGCGCTGAGCAGGGCCGCGACAGCGCTGATACATCGACCCAAGGCGCCGCTAATGGATCGGCGTCCAGTCAGAGCGGGGAGCGCCCCGTTTCTGTTTCCGATCGACCGGCAGCAAAGAAGCGCCGCGGCCGCAAGCCAAAGAGCGAGCAAGAACGCCCGCCGCAAAGCGACTCATCCGCCGCGGCCGATGAGCGGCTTTCCGAACATGACAGCGCTGGCGACCCGCCCGCCGCAACCACCGCGCGGATACCCGGACAGGAGAGCGCTGAGCAGGGCCGCGACAGCGCTGATACATCGACCCAAGGCGCCGCTAATGAATCGGCGTCCAGTCAGAGCGGGGAGCGCCCCGTTTCTGTTTCCGATCGACCGGCAGCAAAGAAGCGCCGCGGCCGCAAGCCAAAGAGCGAGCAAGAACGCCCGCCGCAAAGCGACTCATCCGCCGCGGCCGATGAGCGGCTTTCCGAACATGACAGCGCTGGCGACCCGCCCGCCGCAACCACCGCGCGGATACCCGGACAGGAGAGCGCTGAGCAGGGCCGCGACAGCGCTGATACATCGACCCAAGGCGCCGCTAATGGATCGGCGTCCAGTCAGAGCGGGGAGCGCCCCGTTTCTGTTTCCGATCGACCGGCAGCAAAGAAGCGCCGCGGCCGCAAGCCAAAGAGCGAGCAAGAACGCCCGCCGCAAAGCGACTCATCCGCCGCGGCCGATGAGCGGCTTTCCGAACATGACAGCGCTGGCGACCCGCCCGCCGCAACCACCGCGCGGATACCCGGACAGGAGAGCGCTGAGCAGGGCCGCGACAGCGCTGATACATCGACCCAAGGCGCCGCTAATGGATCGGCGTCCAGTCAGAGCGGGGAGCGCCCCGTTTCTGTTTCCGATCGACCGGCAGCAAAGAAGCGCCGCGGCCGCAAGCCAAAGAGCGAGCAAGAACGCCCGCCGCAAAGCGACTCATCCGCCGCGGCCGATGAGCGGCTTTCCGAACATGACAGCGCTGGCGACCCGCCCGCCGCAACCACCGCGCGGATACCCGGACAGGAGAGCGCTGAGCAGGGCCGCGACAGCGCTGATACATCGACCCAAGGCGCCGCTAATGGATCGGCGTCCAGTCAGAGCGGGGAGCGCCCCGTTTCTGTTTCCGATCGACCGGCAGCAAAGAAGCGCCGCGGCCGCAAGCCAAAGAGCGAGCAAGAACGCCCGCCGCAAAGCGACTCATCCGCCGCGGCCGATGAGCGGCTTTCCGAACATGACAGCGCTGGCGACCCGCCCGCCGCAACCACCGCGCGGATACCCGGACAGGAGAGCGCTGAGCAGGGCCGCGACAGCGCTGATACATCGACCCAAGGCGCCGCTAATGGATCGGCGTCCAGTCAGAGCGGGGAGCGCCCCGTTTCTGTTTCCGATCGACCGGCAGCAAAGAAGCGCCGCGGCCGCAAGCCAAAGAGCGAGCAAGAACGCCCGCCGCAAAGCGACTCATCCCGCCGCGGCCGATGAGCGGCTTTCCGAACATGACAGCGCTGGCGACCCGCCCGCCGCAACCACCGCGCGGATACCCGGACAGGAGAGCGCTGAGCAGGGCCGCGACAGCGCTGATACATCGACCCAAGGCGCCGCTAATGGATCGGCGTCCAGTCAGAGCGGGGAGCGCCCCGTTTCTGTTTCCGATCGACCGGCAGCAAAGAAGCGCCGCGGCCGCAAGCCAAAGAGCGAGCAAGAACGCCCGCCGCAAAGCGACTCATCCGCCGCGGCCGATGAGCGGCTTTCCGAACATGACAGCGCTGGCGACCCGCCCGCCGCAACCACCGCGCGGATACCCGGACAGGAGAGCGCTGAGCAGGGCCGCGACAGCGCTGATACATCGACCCAAGGCGCCGCTAATGGATCGGCGTCCAGTCAGAGCGGGGAGCGCCCCGTTTCTGTTTCCGATCGACCGGCAGCAAAGAAGCGCCGCGGCCGCAAGCCAAAGAGCGAGCAAGAACGCCCGCCGCAAAGCGACTCGCCCGCCGCGGCCGATGAGCGGCTTTCCGAACATGACAGCGCTGGCGACCCGCCCGCCGCAACCACCGCGCGGATACCCGGACAGGAGAGCGCTGAGCAGGGCCGCGACAGCGCTGATACATCGACCCAAGGCGCCGCTAATGGATCGGCGTCCAGTCAGAGCGGGGAGCGCCCCGTTTCTGTTTCCGATCGACCGGCAGCAAAGAAGCGCCGCGGCCGCAAGCCAAAGAGCGAGCAAGAACGCCCGCCGCAAAGCGACTCGCCCGCCGCGGCCGATGAGCGGCTTCCCGAACATGACAGCGCTGGCGACCCGCCCGCCGCAACCACCGCGCGGATACCCGGACAGGAGAGCGCTGAGCAGGGCCGCGACAGCGCTGATACATCGACCCAAGGCGCCGCTAATGGATCGGCGTCCAGTCAGAGCGGGGAGCGCCCCGTTTCTGTTTCCGATCGACCGGCAGCAAAGAAGCGCCGCGGCCGCAAGCCAAAGAGCGAGCAAGAACGCCCGCCGCAAAGCGACTCATCCGCCGCGGCCGATGAGCGGATATCCGACCAAGACGCCGTTGATGAATCGTCGCCCAATCAGGTCGAGCGAGAGGCTGGGCAAATTGAAAAAGGTATAGATAAAAAAGGGAAGAAATCGTCTGAATTGCGGTTTAAATTGTATCAAAAAGTAGTCTATCCAGTGCAAGGAGTTGGCGAGATAGTTGCAATCGAAGAGCGTGAATTTGATGGCGAAATGATACTCTACTACGTAATATATATTGCTAGCACTGAGATGACGGTAATGGTTCCAACAACACAAATAACCAAACAAAAGATACGGTCAATAGTATCAAGTCGAAAAGCAAATAAAGCGCTGGATATTCTTGCGGAGGAGGGAGAAGCAGTACCGGCTGATTGGAAGATGCGATATCAATACTATCTTGACAGTATCAAAAAAGGGACTCTTTTTGAAATCGCGAAAGTGGTACGTTCTCTTTATCAGAGAAAACTAATGAAAGATCTGCCTATAATGGAACGTAAGATGTTGGACAGTACATTGGGCACACTAGCTGATGAGATTTCCATTGCATTAAAGATAGATAGAGAAATTGCAAGTGAAAAAATCTATAAGATTCTCCAACAGTCGATAGCTCTTTTAGCCGAAAACGAGCACAAAGATAATGATAATATAGAACCCAAGAAGAATAAAAAATCAAAGATCGGCGAAGCATTCGAAGACATAAACGATTCTGGCGAAGACCTTAGCAATTGGGATAACGACGAGTAGGTAAAAAAATAGAAAAAAACCGGGAGGGCGTCCGTTGAACGCCCTAGAAGTTTGTTATCTATGCTTCTTTATAAGCTGATATTATCTCTTCCATCGCCTTCTTTCCATCTTGAAATAGCATAAGCGTATTATCAAGGGCGAACAGAGGATTGGCAATACCGGCAAATCCGGGGCTGAGGCTCCGTTTTACAACAACAACCGTATGGGCCTTGTCGACATCCATAATCGGCATACCAGCGATAGGACTATTGGTGTCTTGTCGAGCGACGGGATTGACCACATCGTTGGCTCCCAATACGATCACCACATCGATATTAGAGAACTCAAGATTTATTGTGTCCATATCTTTGAGCTTTTCATAGGATATGTTCTCTTCGGCTAGAAGTACATTCATGTGTCCTGGCATTCGCCCAGCTACGGGATGAATTCCAAATGTTACTTCAATACCATCTTTTTCCATAAGATCTGTTAACGCCCTTACCGGAGACTGCGCTCGAGCGACTGCCATTCCATATCCTGGCACAAATGCGACTCGACGCGAAGTTTTAAGTAGCAGAGCAACCTCTTCCGCAGAAGTAGAGGTTACTTTTCCGGCATAGACTTTGTCTTGATCGTCTTTGTTTGTCGCAACCGCGCCCACTCCGCCAAATAACACATTGACCAACGACCGGTTCATAGCGCGACACATAATCTTAGTTAAAATAATACCCGACGCGCCAACTAACGCTCCAGATATGATAAGGATAGAATTAGAGAGCACAAATCCAGTAGCGGCAGCGGCAATACCCGAGTAGGAGTTCAATAGGGCGATAACTACCGGTGCGTCGGCGCCGCCAATTGGCATAACCAGTTGGATACCAAGAATAGAAGAGATAATGGCGAGATACCAGAAATAATTTGTTTTTGTGGGATCGATAATGAACAATATTCCAAATACTATTGTAGATGCTAACAACAGAATTTTTACTATCTGTTCGCCCGGATATCGTAGCGGTTTTTCGGTAATAAGGCCCTGTAATTTAGCAAAGGCTACCAAACTTCCAAGGAAGGTAACCGCCCCCACAAGACCGGAGGCAACCGTA
The DNA here is from genome assembly GCA_965220165.1 of Spirochaetia bacterium. GTDB lineage: Bacteria > Spirochaetota > Spirochaetia > CBDCPJ01. The sequence continues at coordinate 46,310 of CBDCPJ010000050.1, read as the reverse complement.
GCAATTCGAAATTGCAAATTTCCTCCTATCAATCCATCGGTTCCAAGACTCATCAAGGCGCGATATATCATACCTCCGGCAACCAATAATGATGCTAACCCTCCAAATCCGTTAAATAGACCGACTAATTGCGGCATCGCGGTCATTTTGATAGTAAGCGCAAGCGCAATTCCAATTACCGAACCTATCACAATTCCATAAATGATCCAGTTGTAGCGAACGATTTGCCTATCTAGCAGTGTAACAACGACTGCCAATAGCATCCCTACCGCGCTGACCAAATTTCCCTTCAGGGCACCATTGGGATGGGCAAGCATTTTCAGTCCAATTATGAACATAACAGCAGAAATAAGATAGGTAATATTAAGAATAGCGGAAATAGGCATATAGTTCTACCGCTTCCTAAATTTTCGCAACATGCGATGAGTGACCACAAATCCGCCTACTACATTAATAGTAGCGCAGATGAGCGCGATAACTCCTAAAATCTTTGTTAATTGTCCATTGTCGCCGCCAACAGCAAGCAGAGCACCAATAATCGTAATTCCCGAAATGGCGTTTGATCCCGACATTAAGGGAGTATGCAATATCGGAGAGACTTTAGTGATAATCTCAAATCCTACAAATATTGCCAAGACAAATATCGTAATAATATTAATAAGAAGTAATATAGTATCCATAGTCGAGTTAAAGTTCCAGTTTACTCTTAGTGGCGAGGTTTGGCACCTCGCCGTTATGAGTTATGGTTACCGCGTTAATAATCTCGTCATTCATATCGAAATGCAATCCATCATCCTTTTTTAAGACTTGCAGTAACGCGGAAATATTTTTGGAATAGAGAAGGCTTGCATCATGCGCCATTGTCGCGGGAAGATTAACCGGCCCGATAATCGAGACGCCATTGTGTTCAATCATTTTTCCCGCCTGGGTTAGTTCGCAATTTCCTCCTCGCTCTGCGGCAATATCGACCAAGACCGTTCCCGGTCGCATGTTTTCTACCATCTCTTTTGTTACCAATCGAGGAGAAGGCTTGCCAGGGATAGCGGCAGTGGTAATTACCACTTCGCTGTGATGAATTACATCGTTCATAAGTTCGCGCTGTTTAGCGTAAAACGTATCGTCCATCTGTTGGGCATATCCTCCCGAAGATTCTGTGGAGCTGGTGTCGATGCCTATTTCAACAAATCTTGCGCCTAAGCTTTCAACTTGTTCCTTAACGGCTGGACGAATATCATAGGCGCTGATAACCGCGCCAAGACGTCGAGCTGTAGCGATGGCTTGCAAACCAGCTACTCCGCATCCAATTACGAAAACGCGGGACGCTACGATAGTTCCGGCGGCGGTCATCATTAAAGGGAACATTTTAGGCAACGCGTTCGCAGCAATAAGCGCGGCTTTGTAGCCAACTAAATTGGCCATTGATGAAAGCGCGTCCATCGACTGCGCTCGCGTGATGCGGGGTATCATTTCCATGGAAATGGCGGTGATTCGGCCATCGAGATAATCTTTGAATATATGATGGGGAGCATAAGGATTAAGCATTCCAATGATGGTTTGCCCCGGTCGAAGATGTTCCATGTCTTTCTTCGCAATATCAGGGATTACCGCGCCATGCGACTGAATAGGTATAATATCGGCCTGTTTCAGAACGTCTCGACGAGACGCTACGATTGACGCGTTGTGGCTGACATACTCTTCATCGGTAAAACCGGCGCTCATGCCCGCGCCTGTTTCAACAAGTATGTCAAACCCCAGTTTTTTTAATTGAGCGATATGGACAGGAGCCAATGCGACTCGTCCTTCGCCGGGACGTTTCTCTTTTACGATTCCAATTTTCATCTCACACTCCAATATACGTTGTATAAGCACTATTATATTTTTAGCGTAATATTATGCAAGAGACCGCGAGCGATAAAAAGTCACTATGGAAAAAAATTGCTCCTAACAAGTGTATGCGCTAGAAGGATATGTTGCGCTCAAGGTTTTTATCGCGCAATATGGTATTGCAACGCGGCGGCAAATGTTTGGCGCTCTGAATGGACGCGACGAATTCGGGCGCCGATAGATTTGGAGCGAAAAGCCGGTCTGGTATTGCGTAGTTCGATGCGTTCGCTGATGCGCGATCTATCCCATACGCATCCTTGGATGTCTAGGCAGATAACTCCTCCTTTATCTAATTCCGACGCTAATTCAACGTCGCGAGTTATGGCGACATCTTTATTCTCGGCGTATTGCAGGATATAGGCATCGGCATCCGGCGCGAGAACCGGAATAATCCGCGAACGAAAATTCTCATGCCTGCGCGTAGATGATGCCGATAGCGGAATAGGTCGATCAGCGACGATATACAACTTGATAGGGCGTTGAGCTTCCTGGAGAGCGGCTCTAATCGCGATCGCGCGTATATCGCGAGGGCATGCGTCGGCGTCTAGCCATATATTCATTATAGATATCGCGTGTTGATTGCGGCGTTATAAAGCGTGGCATCTCCAGAAATGGTATATCCTTTGTTATTTGCCGCTATAAAAAGGGAAGCGCCCTGTCGCAAACCAATAGTTTCGTGTTCGGCTTCAAAATACGCTGTTCCGCGTAGCGAGAACCAGATTTCGGGACCAATTCGATCAAAAGAGGGCGATAGATCAGCTTGTGGCAAGGTTATCTGTTCCGTAGGGCGGATGATAATTTGTCGTAACGTAAAATCTTTCAATGGAACGGGATAATAGGCGATTTCGCTCATCATATCTGCGGGAGAGCGTTGAGGAGTTATGATAGGCGGTATGAATGATTCAAAAAGAGACGTGGCGAGCAATTCGGGGACATCGATCCATTTGCTGGTCAAACCGCCTCGGATAACATTATCCGAGTTGCTCATTAACTCAAGCCCAAATCCTCGTAGGTATGAATGAATGATATTTGGCGGCAAGAACAATGCCTCGGATGGTTTTAGATTGATGATATTGAGATACAGCGGCGCCAGCAGGCCGATATCGTCTGGAAATTGCTGTTGCAAAATGGTTATCCAATACCATGGAGATGTTATATTTTTATGAGAGTCGTCCGATAACACAGAGGATGCGTATTGGCGCGCGGCGGTTACTATTTCTCGAGTGGCAGAGCGATCAAGCGAATGCATTATCGCGCGATAGAACTCTTCAATAGAAGATAATGACGATAGATAGCGGCAAATGTTGGTTGCCAACCCCGCGGAGGCAATGGCCTCAATATAACCATGGGCCTCATCGAGAGGGCGAAAACCGCAAAGCGCGGAAAAATTCGTTATCGCGCAAATTATTTCGGCTTTATGATTGGCGTCTCGATAGGTGCGTTGATTCGAATTTATCGCGATATTCGCGCCGTTTTCTCGCTCAAAGCCTTTTTGAGCTTGTTCTAAATTAGGATGAACCTGAATAGAAAGCGCGGCGCCCGGCGCCAACAGTTTGAGCAAATAGGGGAGCGGTGGCTTGAAATGAAGCTGAACGGTATCGCCAAGAAATTGGTCGCTATGTTCTTCGATCATGTCGTATAGTGACCGTATCGATCCATCATACTCGATTTTGGAGCTTAATTTTGGATGCGCTCCCATCCAATACTCGGCGTAGCTCTTTTTATCGGTATTTGGCGAAGAGAGAAGCGAGGGAATAGAAATCCCGTCTCCCCATGCGTAGTGTTGCGCTCTGTTGAGCATGCGATAGATGCCGGAAGTTTTCATCGATAATCCCTTGCGCCGGTATCTTTGTGAAGGATAAGTCGAGCGGCGCCTTGTCGCCTTCCTTTACGATTTATGGTTGCATGGATAAACTGAAGGAGCATTTCTTGGGAATAGCTGTCACGACCAGAGCGTATAGCGGTTTCAAAATATCCTCCTAACACCAGTATCCTTTCAATATCATCCGCTGTATAGTTTGCGAGGGCCGATCGGTAGATCTGTTGTCGACGTTTACCCAAAATAGCGAGATCGCGAAAGGCTCTCTCTGAACCTATGGTTGATATCATCGATCGCAGGGCATGCAGTTTGCGAAGATGGATGAGCGAGATGGCGATCACGGCGTTAGGATCTCCCTCCTTCGAGATAAATAGAGCCTGCGATACGGCGACCGCCTCTTCAAATCGGCATTCGGCAATTTTTGCGAATAGCGAAAACGCGCTTTCATTTCGGCCATAGTAGAGAAACTCATCGATATGCTGTTCGTTTATCGTTTTTCGCGCTCCGACGAAATGGCATAGCGGCGCGATTTGTCTCTCCAAGTCTAAGCTATTGCTCACAACATGCTCCAGTAGAGTTTCTACCGCTTCGGGAGAGATATCGACTTGGTATTGACGACACATTGTTCTCAAGCGATTTTGCAATGAGTATTTTGATTGTTCCCAGCATACAGTCTGTTGTTGCTTAGGAACGGCGCGCATCAGCGACTCGGCGACACGGTATTGATCGCTGAATAGCACAAGCGTCGAAGAGGGAGCGGGTTGTTTAATATAGCGAACTAAGGGGTCATAGTCCTTTTTCTTGTTGAGCAGCTCTACGGAGCCATAGGTTATTAGCGCATGTTCGGCAAAAAGCGACCCGCTTCGCAATAGATCGACTATATAGGACGAATCTCGTTCAAACGCATAATGATTATGTTTTGCTAATCTATTATTCATTGCCTTTGCAAGATTCTTTTCTATTTCGGCGACGCGCTGTTTACGAAGATATTCTTCGGGCCCTAATATAAGGAAAACAGAGGAATTAGATTGCGGCATAATCTAACATATCTAAAAATCTGTCGCTACGCCTCTTCAAATTTGTTGGCAAATAATGCGCTAATTGCTTGAATAGCCTCGTTTTCATCAGCGCCATCGGCCAATAATGTTAGCACGGTTCCTTGGGCGGCTCCCAACATAATAACACCCATAATTGATTTTGCATTGATTGTTACATCTCCGTAGCTCAAAAATATTTCGGAGTCGAATTTATTTGTTACTTGAATGATGGCAGAGGCGGGGCGAGCGTGAATGCCATTTTTATTGACGACAGTTACCTCTTGCTTGATCATTGTGATGGGTTGTTGCGTTTCATGATCTCGATAGCGCGTTCGTTAAAATCTCGCGCGGCGTTAATACCATTCTGTTTTAATCGTTGATTCATCACGGCCACTTCGATAAGGATAGGAATGTTGCGACCCGGACGTATAGGAATAAGAATATAGGGAATTTCGATGCCCAATATGGTATGCGTCTGATCTCGATCGCCAACCCTATCATAATGCCGCTCTTTGTCCCAGGCCTCCAGTTCTATGACTATATCGACCTGTTTATTATTTCGAATAACGCTAATTCCAAAGAGGTGAGCGATATTGATAATTCCAAGTCCTCGCAGCTCCATATGGTGGCCAAATTCCCGACGAACGGGCGTGCCGTTAATATGATTTTCCGCGACTTTTCTCAGCGCCACAGAGTCGTCGGCTATGATGATATGTCCTCGATCGACCAATTCTACCGCCGCTTCGCTCTTTCCTATTCCGCTCACGCCCGTTATGAGCGTCCCCATGCCGAAAATCTCCAGCAATACACCGTGAACAACCTTGCTTTCGGCGAAAATGGCAGAAAGGGCCTGCGCCAAGCGAAAGGTAAAATCGGTCGTAGAAAGCGGAGTTTGCAAAATAGGACACCCAACCTGTTCCGCAAGCGCGGTAAAATGCTGTGGTGGCCTTTGCGAATGGGTAAAAATTACACATGGACTATAATAGCGAAAGAATTTTTCAAATATATCGAATCGATTATTCGATTCAAGCTCGTGAATATATGAGGTCTCTCCGCGACCAAATATCTGAATGCGATTATTGCCAAAATCCTTAAAATAACCGCTCAACGCTAATCCCGGACGATTGAAATTGGGCCCGGCGATATACCTATCTTTCGATTCGGGCTTTAGTAAATAGACAAGGTCTAAAGAAGCGTAGTCGAAGAGCTGTAGTTTTACAAGTTGGTGTACGGTAAATTTGACATTGATCAATGTTCCTGTTTGCGCTCCTTTTCTTTGTGCAATTTATGTTCCAATTTTGTGAACAACGCGGTAATTCCATCGTGGAGGTCATAGTCCTCCACCTTGATTACATCGATATGGCCCCATTTAAGATGGGCGCGAGCCTCCATCGAAAAATCCCGCTTCTCTTTGCGCAGTATAAATGCTAAATGCACAATATAGCTTTTAGCAAAATCCAGTCGTTCGATATGATAATCGAAATGTTTTTGATCATCATCGTTGAGATGAAAATGCATAGTTTGAATATCTGTTTCCATTTGGTTCTCCTTATTATTTTCTTTTGTACGACGATTCAATATTCAATTCGGCGCGGTATTTCGCCAGCGTCCGGCGAGCTATTTTTATTCCGTGTCGTTGCTGTAATATATCGCATATTTTTTGATCTGATAACTGTTTTTTTCGATTGCTATCGAGTAGTTTTCCGACTATAGCTTGAACAGCTTTTCGTGAGACATTGCTCGACGATTTTGTAGACGCGGAGGTAGAGAAAAAGTATTTGAGTTCGTAAATGCCCCAGTCTGTTTGAGCATATTTGGAGGTTGCGATACGCGATATTGTTGTGGGGTGAACATTGATCGCGTCGGCGATATCTTTTCTTACGAGAGGAACAAGATGCGTCTGTCCATGGAAAAAAAATTCCCGTTGAAAATAGGCGATAGCGACGGCGGCGCTGAGCAACGTATTGTTTCGTCTCTTAATCGTATCAATAAGCCACCGAGCCTCTTGGATATGGGGAGACGCGAATTCCAGCGCCCGTTTTTGCACAGGGCTTGTGATCTCGTTTTTGCTCTTTGAACGCATGCTTAGATGCTCGTAAAACTGGCTGATCTGCAATTGCGGAATATCTTCGTCGTTAAGAGAGACCGCAACATCGCCATCCCGTATTGAAAACTGCAGGTCGGGGATAACATATTGCGCATTGTCGGCTGTGTATTGAAGCCCTGGAAAGGGAGAAAGTTCGCGAATATAGTCGATTATCGCGTCTAATTCTCTCTTATCTATACTATATTTTCGCATTATGGCGTCATGTCGATCCTTTTCGAGATCCGTTAGGCTATTGGCGACAATATCTCGAGCATACGGCGGGGGATCCTTCGAGCCGAAATCCATCTGCGCGAGTAGCGATTCTTGATAATTTGCGACGCACGAGCCTATCGGCTCAAATGTCTGGATAAGCGCGATAAGCGCGTTGAGATGAGAACTATCGATCGAATGAAATAGACTAGCCGGCTCGGAGAGATAAAAACCCTTGTGGTCAAGATTGCGAATTAACCGCTCTCCTATTTGAAAATCCGACGAAGAGATGGGCTGCAAGCGCAACTGCCAGAGAAGATGTTCTTGGAGTGATTCGGGACGAGTTAACGTTCCTTCAATAACATTGCGTAGCCGATCGCTCTGTTTGGCATTGTATGGACGGGGATATTCGATATTATATCTATCATAGCGATTCTCTTTCTGGACCAAGCTTTCTAGCGATAGATCCTTTGAACCGACTATATCCAACGCGGGATTCTTCTCCACCGTCTCATTGATGTATCGCAAAAGATCGCGCATAGGATAGGCAAGTAGTTTCATCCCTTGGTATAACCGGGGACTCATCGTCATATTCTGCCTTTGCAGGATGACCATACTATTGCCGCTCACTATATCTATGATGACACAATCGGCCGATCCATGTCAACAGCGAAAACAGCGCCGTTACGAGCTAAAAATGGCGTTCTTTGAATAGTGTTCCAACGCAAAAGCGGCGCCGCCGATAGCCCCCGCGTCGTTTCCCAGCCGCGCAAAAACGATAGGCACGCTTAAATCCTCGGGATGCCATTCTAATCGGTTCATTTTCTTTCGCAACGGGCGCAGAAGAATATCGCCGGCGCTTGCGATCCCTCCGCCCAATATAACCACCTCGGGATCGAGCGTAGTAATGAGCGACGCAATTCCGATCGCCAAGCTCGAAACCGCGCGATCCCACTCGGCGCAGGCAGCCGTATTGCCAGCGACAACCCCTTCGACGACCTGCTTTACGCTCGTAAATCGACCATTTGTGCGATCAGCGACGGTTCCATTGCCGAAAAACCACTCAAGGCTTCCCGGCGCTCCGAATATATCCGGCTTCCCGTCCGGATCGATGATAACGTGTCCGATATGCCCCGCTCTCCCCAGCGCGCCGCCCACCAATCGCCCATTAGCGATAATCGCCCCGCCGACTCCGGTGCCCAGCGTAAGCATCACGGCATCCCGCCGCCCGCGCGCCGCTCCGAGCCACGCCTCAGCCATGAGCGCCGCATGCGCGTCGTTCAGCACCAGCGCCGGTATGTCGCCCCCGAGCGCCGGCGTCTCTTTTCTCAGCGCCGCTTGCCAGTCAAAGCTCTTGACGCCAAAAAGCTTGCCCCCGATATCGTAGAGCATACGATGATCGCGATCCGCAATACCCGCCGAGCTGATGCCCACCGAGACCACCTTCGCCCCGCCATGGCCATCCGCCGACGCGATAAAATCCCTCACTGGTTCAACGCGGCGCGCGACAGCGTCTTGTCGGGTAGCGCCCTCGTCATTGAGAGTCTCAACATAGCGTCGATCCACGATAGAGCCGTCGCTTCTCATCGCCAACATAATCATATGCGATCCGCCGATATCGACGCCGACAACGATAATGTTCTGGCGATTGTTCCCATTTCGTCGACTGGCCGCGGCGCCTTCATAATCCGCGGGTATGTTCGTCGATGCCATGCCGATTAGCCACCCATATGGTCGAGCGGCTACGAGGCGATAATTTCAGCCAATCGATCGGCATGCATACCAAGCGCCGTTGCCACATCGTTGCCCGGCCCCGACAGCCCAAATCCCGATAACACCATACGATCGGCGCCGCGCGGCGCAAAATGCTCCCATCCCTGCGCGATCCCGGCCTCCGCGACGATAACGCGGCTATCAGGAGGGATAATGCCATCGCGAAACGACTGCGGCATAGCGGAGAAAAGCTCGCGCGAAATCATCGATACGACGCGTGTGGAAGATCGGAGAGCGGGATCGACACGATCGAGCGCCTCAATCGCCATAGCGACCTCTGATCCCGTCGCGATAACCACCCTTTCCGGCGTTCCCGACGAGTCGCGCGCGATAAACGCTCCGCCCGCAATCGTTGTCTTCCAATCCCGGTCGTCCTTCTTATAGACGGGAATCCCCTGCCTCGTTAACGCTAAGAGCGTAGGCCCGTCGGTTCGCCGCAACGCCATCTGCCACGCCGAAACCGTCTCCTCGGCATCGCCGGGTCGGAGCACCATAAGGTTTGGTATCGCGCGGAGCGACGCAAGATGTTCGATAGGCTGGTGTGTCGGCCCATCTTCGCCCAGCAGGATCGAATCGTGAGTCATAATGTAGATTACCGGCAACCCCATGAGAGCAGCCAGACGTATTGACCCGCGCATATAATCGGCAAAAGCGAGAAAGGTCGCGCAGAATACCCGTAAACCGCCGTAAACGCAGATACCGTTGCATATCGCCCCCATTCCATGCTCCCGCACGCCGAAATGGATAGTTCGTCCCAAGCGATTTGTATGGCTATAGTCGCCGTTATCTGGCATCGCGGTGCTATTAGAGGGAGCCAAATCCGCAGACCCGCCCACAAGATTTCTCGCCTCCCGCGCCGCCGCTTGAAGACATTTCCCGCTCGCAGCCCGCGTCGCTACCTTTTCGCCAGGTTTAAACCGCGGCCAGTCGATCGAGTCGATCGATTGCTCGCCAAAATATCGATCCCAGAGCTCCGCCCGATCGGGATGTTCCCGTCTCCATCGCTCAAAAAGCTCTTTCCACTTGCTATACGCCTCCTCTTGACGAAGTTGCCGTTGTCCAAAGTAATCGACAGCCGCAGGATCGACATAGAATTCTCTGTCGGGATCCAGACCAATATTGCGCTTTGTCTCTCGCACCTCATCATCGCCCAACGGCGACCCGTGGGCTGCGGGCGTATCGGCCTTGTTTGGCGACCCATAGCCTATAATCGACCGCGCGATAATCAATGTCGGGCGCTCCGTCTCCTCTTGCGCGCGGCGAGTGAGCTCCAGCAACGTCTCCCAGTCTCTCGCGTCGCACTCAAAAGTATTCCAGTCATAGGCGCGATAACGGGCGGCGACATCCTCGCTAAAAGCGATATCGGTTCGCCCCTCGATGCTTATCTTATTATCATCGTAATAGACGATTAGCTTGCCAAGTCGAAGATGCCCCGCAAGAGACGAAGCCTCCGCCGCGACGCCCTCCATAAGGTCTCCGTCGCTGGCAATCGCATAGGTGTAATGGTCGATGATTCGCTGATTGCCGACATTAAAAACGCTGGCAAGATGTCGCTCGGCGATAGCCATTCCCACCGCGTTTGCAAACCCCTGCCCCAATGGCCCCGTTGTGGTCTCGACCCCCGCCGTATGTCCATATTCGGGATGCCCCGGCGCGCGGGATCGAGTCTTTCGAAACGCCCGTATATCATCGAGGGAAACATCATACCCCGAGAGATGGAGAAGCGAGTAGAGGAGCATAGAGCCGTGCCCCGCCGACAGTACGAATCGATCGCGGTTTGGCCACTCCGGATGACGCGGAGCGTGCGATAAAATAGCGCCGTAGAGCGTCGCCCCGAGCTCGGCAAGACCCATAGGCAATCCCGGATGCCCAGAGTTTGCGCGTTGCACGGCGTCCATCGAAAGAGAACGCACCGACAACGCGATAGCCCGCGCGACAGAATCGGTAAAAAAATGCTTCATAGATTCACCTCCAAATTATAATAGCGAAACATAGCCCCTATAATGACGCAGACGGCGATATATTGCAAGACGACCCCCATAGAGCGAAGGCCATTTCAAAGAGGGGGAAACCTTCCGTCGCAATTAACGCGACAGAGATCGAAAAGCGGCGCGAGCGTTCTATGATTGCCCCACGTATGGGGTCTCCCCCCTCGCTTCATAGCGCTGACCGGGGCGCGCTTATCCAGTTTCGCTCGCGCTCCACTGGGCGCGCCCCTGCGCTATTACGCTCCCCCCCTCTGCGGGCGCCTGTCCCCTACACGGAAATCGCGCAGCGCAAGGCCCGCAACGCCCAACGCGACCACATACCTCGCATGTCCCTATCGCCGGTCGACGGGCGATTGTTACCAGTCCATGCGAACTGGAATATGCCGCATATGCAACGCCTCTTTTATCTGTCGCGCGGTAAAATGTCCATAATGCGTCATAGAGGCAACCAAAGCGGCATCGGCGCATCCATCGGTCAATACCGCGGCGAGATGATCTGGATGACCGGCGCCGCCGGAAGCCACCACCGGAATAGCGACCGCCTTTGCTATCATAGCCGTGAGCGGTATCTCGTAGCCATCGGCGGTGCCATCGGCATCGATAGAGTTGACGACAATCTCCCCCGCCCCCAGTTTCCACGCGCGAACTGCCCATTCGAGGGCGTCGCAGTTGGTCGCCGAGCGCCCGCCGCGAATAACAACACGATATCCGCTTGCCATAACGCCGTCTCTTCGCGCGTCCATCCCCAACACGATGCACTGGCTGCCGAATAATCGCGAGCCCTCGGCGATAATGTCGGGATTAATAACGGCCGCCGAATTGACGCTGATTTTATCCGCGCCTGCCAGCAGGAGCGCTCGCATATCGTCTACAGAAGAGATTCCTCCGCCCACGCTAAACGGGATAGCGATCGCTCGCGCGACATCGCTCACAACATCGATCATAATCGATCGATGCTCGGCGCTTGCCCCTATATCGTAAAAGACCAATTCGTCCACCCCGTCGCGATAGTATTTCGCCGCCATAGCGACGGGATCGCCGACATCCACATTTTCTTTGAATTTGATTCCTTTGGTTGTTCGCCCGTCGCGAACATCCAAACAGACAATAATGCGTTTTTTCAGCATAATAATAGCGTATGGCGGAAGGTCTACAACGTCAAGAAGTTTGACAACAGCATAAGTCCGTAGCGTCCCGATTTTTCCGGATGAAACTGGACGGCGCAGAGGGTATCAAATCGCAACGCCGCCACAAATCGCTGGCGATAGTCGCTCCATGCGATCGCTCGGTCGTCGTCATTAGGATCAGGATAGAACGAGTGCAAAAAATAGAACGACGCGTTTTGAGGGATGCCGTCGAATAGACGCTCTTCCTCGCGATACTCGACGCTATTCCATCCCATATGCGGGACCTTTCGACCCGCCACGGCGCCGAATTTTCGAGATGCGCCGGCGATGATTCCCAAACACTGAATGTCGCGCTCTTCGGAATAGTCCAATACAACCTGCGCGCCGACGCAAATACCCAACAGCGGTCTTCTATCGCGAAAAAGATTCCGTATCGCGTCGTCCATACCGGCGGCTTTAAGATTTTCCATCGCCGTTCGGGCTTCGCCCACGCCCGGAAATATCACATGATCCGACGGCGCGATCGTTTTGGGCGACGAGACAATGTGATAGCGCGCGCCGATTCTATCGAGGCTATTGGTTACGCTTCGAATATTTCCCGCGCCGTAGTCGATTACCGCGGCGGTCGCGCTCATGGAGCGGAAATGGCTCGAATAAAATCAATGAGATCGCGCGCGGTTACCGTAACATCGCTGTATTCTATTCGCTGATCCACTCGTTGTACCGACGCGCCCGCAATTCTGCCTCCCGCCAGCTGCCCGATTAACAGACGGAATAATACCGAAAATGCCCGCGCCTCGTTTTCTTCGGCCAACGATAGCCATCCAGAGAGCATGTAGGATGGTTCGGAGTCTTCGGAGGGCGGTTCTGCGGGATCGATCCACAACACAAAAGATTCTACGTCGGGAGCAAGTGTTCCTCTGGTGATTTGCCGCCATATTTCTGGCCGACGTGGGGGAATATAGAGAGTCATCGCATGGCGACCGAGCTCTTTTTGCGCTCGCGCCGGCAATCCTATCATTCCTATATAGTCCAGCTGTCGGTCTATCGACGCTAATTCGACGGTAGAGGCGTAAATGCGACGTTGTCGCTCAAATCGCAACTCCAATCCGCTTGGCTCATAACGCCATGAGCGGTCGTCCAGCGATGTCCATCCCTCGGTTCCTCGCAATACGAGCTCGATAAGCCCCGAAGGGTAGGCGCCTTCAGTGATAAGCATTGTGAGAGGCGGCGCGGTTTCGCCCGCTTTTTCATCGCGGTCAATTGCGATAATCGACCCGGCGAACCGATCGGTCTGTTCGATCAAGGCGAGCAACTGATCTTGCGCCTCTATCGCAAAGAGATCAAGCAACGGGGCGATAAGCGGTCTGGCTATTTCGACATTGGAATAGAAGTAGAGGCTATGGTTCGAAGGCAGTTGCGAAATAATCGCGTCGGCGAGCGACCCGTCGACCGCGCGCGTTTCTTCGACGCTGGATTGCGACGCGTCTCTCGCATCGGAAGCGCTGGCCGAGCCTGGATCGCTCCGCGCGGCTGAAGCGGCGTCCTCGGCGCGAGTTTCCATCGGGGCGTCGTCAACCGATCCCTTTGACGGCGCTGTTTCGCACGCGACCGCGAGAAGGCAGGAGGCGCCGAGCAATAGAAAAAACGATTTATTACCGGTACGAACGCTAGCTGTCGGCGGTTTCGTCATCGGTGGTAAACGGCGCTAATTCCAAGGGAAGTTCTATTTGGCTATCCAATCGTTGCGCTGCCGCGTTAAACTCATGATTTTGGCATGAGTATACCACTTTATTTTCATCGTTGCGATATATCCAGGGATATATCCGCGCTTCGTTATCCAGATCGGGGTCGTTGCGCAGCGGCCATTGGTATATCTGAACGCCGACTTTGATGGTATTGACCGGAGCGCTTGCGGCTCTATATCGGCAGGCGGCGTAATAGATATCGCCTCTTGCCAGTTGCGTAGAGAAGCGGTTGACATTAAGAAGTTCGGGATTGCCGCTTCCGACAATAGCGAACAACACGTTGTGGCGCGTCGCGTATGAGCCAAATTGAGGCGAGGGAATGGTGGAGCTATCGCACTGTGTCGATTCTAATGGGGCAAGAGTCCCGTCCCATTTCTCATAATGTCCGTCGATCGCGCACCAAGCGATCGATATGTCGTAGTCGCATCCATTGCTAAAATATTGCGCGGCGAATCTGTCGCCAGGGGTGCGAATTCTCTCTATGTTGACACAATCAACGGCATCGGCGTCAATTTGAGGTCGTCCAGGCGCAATATTTTTCGATGCCCCCGTTGCGGATTGCGCTGCGGCGAAGCCAGCGATAAAAAAGAGATTGACAATGGCAAAAATATAAAAATAGTATCGCATACCGATATAAAAAACATATTTACGCCAACGAGTCAATAGCCGCATGCATGTTTTATCGTATGACGATAGAGACATCGTCGGCAACGTCGCCGCTTAAGGAGTTGAACCTCTTTAGCGTGCTGTTTGGGCGTTGCGGGCGATTTTGGGGCGATTTTCGAGGTTGCGTCGTTGCCCGCAGAGGGGGGTAGCGCAATAGTGCCGCGCGCTATGGAGCGAGGGGGGAGACAACGCGTTCGGGCAATTGGCTCGGAAGAGCGCCGTCGTCGATAGCGGTCGCGTTTTTATTCTCCCGCGCGATTCCCCCCCCATTATGAGTGTCCTATTTTTTCGTTTTTTTGAGGCGCCCTTGTTCGCTTGCCAGCATTTTTGTTAAATAAAGGATGAGGTAGATCATAAAAAAGGAGAGTTCGGGATATTGTAGGGAATCGTCTTTAAGCGATAGTATCGCAAGTTCAAAGATGGGGAGGTCAGAGAGCGATTGTTGCAATGTTTCCAGCGTCGCGATGGCGACTGTCGATCGCTGTTTTTCGGGCGCGTTTGCCAGTGATTTTAACATTGCGCCGATTTTTTCGGGGTAGCGGGTTGCGTTTTCGAGGAGCTCTTCTGACAATATATTCCACGAATCGGTATCTGGGTTGGGAAGATCGCGAAGGAGAGGATAGAACGATTCGTCCATTCCCATCACCGCGCCAATCGCCAGCAATACATCTACTACAATGTTGACGGGGCTTTTTGCCTTGCGCAATATCGAAAATAATAGCGGGAGCGAGGAGCTATTTCGAAAAATGCGCAGCGCCGCGACCCCGTGAGTTAAGACAAATGGATTGGCGGGTTGCGCGAGCATTGTTTCAATCCTGCCGATCGATTCTTCGTCGCGCAATCGGGCGAGCGCCACCATCGATTTAGCCACAAGTATATAGTCGCCGCTGGACAATTGCTGTCGCAACACGGGGGTCGCCCTTTTTATGTCGCGTCTTCCGGCGATACGCGCCGCGATATAGGCGGTGGTATACTCCCGCGTTTCGATTTCTTTGACGATCATAGCCTCCGAGTTTTCGGTAAGCGGAAGATTCTCGATGGCATGGAGCGTCGCGCTTCGAATTTCCAAACTTGGCGATTGAAGGCGAGAAGAGAGGTCGTCGGAGATAATCGGCGTCTTTATGTTGGCGGCGTCGCCGATGATTTTTTTTTCGTCCACGATAGAGGTTGATTGTTCCAATTTGTTCATAAGCACCACCGAACGGAGATTGCGCGGAGAGAGAATAATCGACAGCGCGTTTTTTATCGAGGTCGCCCCCAATCGTTCAAGGCGCAAGATAAGCGAGACGCAAACGGTGAGCAATAGCGCGATGCATCCAAAAAAGATGCGAAAGAGCAAACTGGGCGGTAGCCTGCCGTCTTGGAGCAGGATGTCGATGATCATTCCGCCGATCAATAGGCCCGAGCTTCCTCCCAGTCCGAGCGTTAGAAAGTAGAGAGTTCCCAGATTAAGCCGTTCGCGGTTGGAGATCGAGCCAAAAAAATAGATCTGAGCCGAATATTCTCCGCCGGCCAACGCGGTGTTGATCATTAGAAATATGAGGCCGCAAAATATGGTGATAAGGATTCTGTTGTGGAATTGGGGGGCGAAGAGAACTGCGTATGCCGAGATCGATAATAGAGTGGCGTAGAAGGAATAGATTGGTTTTGCGCCGATTCGATCGATCAATGCGCCGGAAAGTTTTCCTATTATCAACATGCCGATGCTTCCGGCGACGGTGTAGAGCGCTATGGATAGGTCGCTCTGCGCGTACACTTCGCGAACATAGACCACTGCGAAGGTGCGGAGCGCTCCCGATAGCGCCCCGAAGATAAATAAGCTGATAATGAATTTTGCAAAGTTTTTGTTGCGAAATGCGTCGGCGATCGAAAATGTCGAGCGAGTCTCTTCTATATTGTAGTTGTTTGGTAGGGGCGGTATTTGAGCGAGTATTTTTGTAGCGATTAAACCGCTTGCGATGCCGATGCCAAAACATATGCTATAGCGAATCAACGGGGCTGTACGGCCCAATACAAGGGCGATTGTCAGTCCCGCGACAACTGCCGCCGAGGAGCCAATAATTTGAATGCTCGCTAAATAGGCGCCGCGATCTTTTCCTGTCGAGAGTTCTCCGATGAGCGGGCTATTTGATACAAGGCCTATTCCCCGAAAAATATGGAAGCCGAATACCGCCGCGCCCATAAGAAACAGGGCGAGCAAGCGAAGATTGGCGTTTATCAATAGCGGCGCCGGCAATATTATGATCATCGATAGATATCTCAATAACCATGCGCGGTGAAATAGCCGCAAGACAGGCGTCTGCTTGGCGATATGGCGACCGATAATTATGGCGAAGAGTGAAATGTAGCTCATCGCCGATAGCAATCCTATATAGCTTGTGGTGGCATTAAGACGAATCGCGAATAGAGTTACGATATTGTTGCTGAGCAACCAAAATGAGGCGGCGTTGAATACCATAAAAAGGAGATAGGTTTTCCGAGCCTTCTTGCGTTGGGCGGGTCTATACCCGTCGTTTTGCGATATTTCCATTGTATTAGACATGCTCGCTCGCTCGCGTTTGCGCTCCCGGTATTCTATTTATTTTGTTCGATATCATCGAGGGTTGGCGCGTAAATAGCATGAACAATTCTGTTTTTATCGAGGGCGGTAACGACAAATTCTCCGTATGGAGTGTCCAATTTTTCATTGAGGCTCGGTATCGATCCAAAACAAGAGACAAGATACCCGCCTAATGTATTCATTCCGCGGTCGATAGGAATTTCGACATCAAATTTATCGTTAAAATCGACGAGCGAAATATCGGTGGTAATTTGATAGCGACCATGTCCTAACGAAACTATTTTTGATTGTTCGGTTCCTTCGCGCTCGTCATAGATCTCGCCCATTATCTCTTCAATGATATCCTCTAGCGTTACCAGTCCCGATATGCCTCCATATTCGTCGCGAACGATAGCGGCCTGCACTTTGGCATGGCGCAATTTGCTCCATACCCTTTCTATTGGCCATGTTTCGGATACAAAAAGAGGGAATATCGCCAATTCCGCAAGCGTATGTTGCCCTTCGTTTTGGGTTAACGCGTTGAGCGCGTCTTTTAACAATACGATACCGGTGATCTGTTCGGCATGCTCCTTATAGACGGGAATGCGGGCAAATCCCGCCCTGCTCATCTCGGATATCGCCTCTTCCACTTTTCGATCGCTGTCCAAGCTAAATAGTTGTGTGCGATGCGTCATAATAGACGATACTTTTGTGTCTCCGAAACGAAATAGATTGGTTACCCAACGAGATTTGAATGTGTCCACCACGCCGATAGAGGCGGCGTATTTCATAAGAAATACCAAGCCTTTGCGAGTAATCTGCTCCGAGGGTTCTCGTCGATCGATCTTTCCTATAGCGCCGGAAAAGAGGCCTATGATCCAACTAATAGGATAGAGGGCGGCATAGACGACAGTCAATATAGGAGCCGAAACGATCGCCCACCGCTCATTGTAGATCACCGCGAATTGCTTAGGAATTACTTCGCCAAATAGAAGAATAAAGAGAGTGATGATACCGGTGGTGGCGCCCAATAATTGACTGCCGAATAGCTCGATAGTAAGGTTGCTGGCCAGCACCGCGGCGATAATATTAACCAAATTATTGCCAATAAGTATTGTCGTGAGAAGATTTTTAAGATTATTGGCCATTTTTGCGGCAAGACGAGACTGCGGGTTCTTCGCGCTTCGCAATGTCTCAATTTGCGCTATAGACAGCGAAGTATACGCGGTCTCTGAACCGGAAAAAAATGCTGAGAGGATGATGCAGAGAACGACCGCGGCAATTGTAATGGTAATCAACAGCGTTTAGCGGAGGTTATTCATTGCCGCGAAATCGTCGATGAAAGCAATCGACAGTATTCATAAGAACAGTAAATCAATTATGGATTAATAGTATATACTTATTCATATTATTGCAATATAGTATAATCAAGTAGTGAGAATATTGTATATTGCCGAGATGGTTGGCAGTCCCGGCGTCTATTGTGTTAAAAATCTCCTTAAATCGCTCAAAGAAAAGTTAGAGGTCGATTGCGTTATCGCGAATGCCGACGGAGCGACGGGCGGCTATGGAATAGGCAAAAATCATGCCATTTACCTTCGCAAGCTTGGCGTAGATGTTCTAACCAGCGGAGATTGCATATTCAATAAAGTCGATATGCCTCCATATATAAACAGTGTGGGCTATATCATTCGTCCAGCTAATCATCCGGCGCATGCGCCGGGTCGCGGATGGCGCCATATTATGGTGGGCGATATCAATATTACGGTTATCAATCTTATGGGGCAAGCGGGGCATGAGCGAAATTACGTCAATAATCCGTTTGCCTTCTTTGATGAAAATATCGCGCGAATCACGCGGCGATCCCAAATTACTATTGTCGATTTTCATGGGCGCTCTACCGCGGATAAATTGACGATGGGCTATTTGGCAAACGGCAAAGTTTCCGCCGTTATCGGTTCGGGGCAGCGAACGCAGACTGCCGACGCCACAATTTTGTCCAACGGAACGGCGGTGATATGCGATGCGGGGCGCACCGGAAGCCAGTTTGGCGTTATAGGATTTGATCCCGAGGTGGAGATACGGAAATTTATCCGTCAGATACCTGAACGTTCAAAGGAATGTTGGCAAGACCTAGAGGCGCAGGGGGTAGTGCTGGAGGTGGGCGATGATTTTCGCGCGACGAGTATTACCCCGTTTCGAGAGCCCATCGCGTCGCCAAATGGAGAGCGTAGCCGATAATAATGACGCTTGACAAATTGGGCGATCATAGCCAAAGTAATTTTGTATGGTAAAATGCGGCGTTGCGATAGGCGTTATATCGCTGGTGTCTCTATGGGCGTTGAGCGCGTGCGTAACGGTTCCTTCTGATCCGCCGGAGGACTTGTCGCTTGAATTGCTCTTTCAGCAAGGGCAAGAGGCCTATTCCAGCAATGAGCTCGATATCGCCAAAAACTATTACCAGGCGGTGATAGAACGATTTACCGACAACGAAGAAGCTGTTTTGAGCGCCGAATACGAGCTGGCTTTTATCTCCTACAAACAGGAGATGTTTGCCGAGGCTCGCGAGAAATTTCAGGCGATTGTCGAACGCTATTCAACCCAGAATAATCTTCCATTGTGGATTAAAGCGCTGAGCGAGCGTATGATCGCGCTGATTGACGAAAAAGAGCAACCTACCATTCCTATTGGGGAATAATAATTACATCGACCGTCGCTGCCTTTTCGTTTGCTAGAGAAAATACCTTTTCTTTATCTATATCGCCCCTAGGAAGCTGGTGCGGCGGCGCGTCGCCGATCAGCACAATATTGCGCGACGCCGCTTCTTCGCGCCATTCGAATTCGTTAAGCGTTGTGTAGAGCGCTTCGTAGACCGCTTCGGGAACATCGCGTCCGCCGGCGACCGTTATTGCGTTCAAGGTTCGTTGCATTGACGCGAGATCGCGCTGAAAGCCCACATTTTTGGTAAGATAACTGTCGCCGTAGTCGCGGTAATAGAGCAATCCTACTTGCAAACTTGGCAACGACGACAGGTGGCTCTCTAGCAGTCCTGTCAGTCGCCGTTGAATAAATTGAATGTCGTTGCGCATGCTGCTTGTTGTGTCTATCACAAAGACGAGATCAATTGTCTGTCCTCGGTTGTTCTGCAGGATTTGCTCAATTTTATCGATCACATCCTCCTCGCCGTCGGAGTAGTAGATAGTCCCGTCGCTTGCTTCGGCTATATTGGAAAAGCTCGTCACCGCGTCCTCAAGATAGTTGCCGGTTGGCGGTCGAGACGCGATCTCTTCTTGAATCACTCTCACTAAAAAGGGATTGTCAAGAAATGCGCCGGTATAATCGGAGAATTTGCGTTCAAATGAGCGAATGTTAAGAAATGCGCCGTCATGCACAAGCAATGAGCCATTGCGCGACCACGCGTAGCCATATTCTACAACATAGGGGATAAAAATATGAAATGCCTGCCCAAATACCGGATCTGGCTGAGGGGTGGAGTCGAGAAGAAAATAGAGATTGTAGGCGGATTCGATAAATTCTCCGTTCAATATGCGCTGTTCGTTGCCGTTGAGAGGATGGAACTCGGGGTTGCGAAGTCCGTATGCCGCTCTCTGCATATTCGGGTCTTTGCTCGATTCGGTAATCAATATCGATTCTATCGCCGGCTTTTTACGAATACGAAGCAAAAAACCTCCCTCAATGCTTTGATCGATAATAACGTCATCCGCGGAGACGCGTAGGTCGCTTGGTTCTACGCCCCACGATGTCGCAGCGACAAAGCATAGCGATAAAACGATCCATCTTCCAACGTTCATACCGATTATATCGGCGGAATTTTTGGAAGAGATAAATAACTATAGCGGATTAGATGGGTGGTTATTGTCGCTTCGACGAGACGATTGGCGCATCGCGCGAGCGCGATGCGATATCGCCATCGTCGCTGTTATCGCGATTGCCCATACCGCGCCCGCCAAGAAGAATCGCATCGCGGGAAACTGTATACCAAGCCAGACCGAGCCCGACGCTAAGAGCGTCATACCGTAGACGCCAAAACATATTTGCCAGTTTGTCCAGCCAATATCCATAAGGTTATGGTGAATATGTTCTCGATCGGGCTGGTAAAAGGCGGTTCTATGCAGAGCCCTGCGAAATATCGCTTTGGCGACATCGGTTAAGGGAATGCATAGGATTGTCGCCGTTTGAATGATGTTGTCGATGAGCCCATGCCGAGAGAGTAGCGGGAGCACCGCGAAGCAGAAGCCCAAAACGAGGCTTCCTCCATCGCCGAGAAAAATTTTGGCGGGAGGCATGTTGAATAGAAGAAACGCGCATAACGCGCCGGCGATAAGCATGCAGACGATTATGGCGATGCTGTTGTTATCTTCGCGAGCGCGCAACAGAGCGATAGACGCCATTGCGATAACAGAGATGCCTCCGGCTAAGCCGTCCATGCCGTCGACAAGATTGATCGCGTTGGTGAGCAACGCGATCCACAGAAGAATAGCGATAAACATAACGGCGCGCATAGCCAACAACGATGGACGCATGAGGCTTGGGAAGCTATTATGCGCGGCGATCACCAGAACCCCGGCGACAAACTGCCCGATTAGTTTAATATGGGGAGATAGCGTGATCGAATCGTCGATTACGCCAATTATGTAGATTATAGCAAGCGCCGCGCCGACCGGCCAGAACGCTATAAAGGGAAGGTCGAGCGCGAAGAGGCGATTGATAACCAGCAAGCCCCCGACAGCGATAGGGGCGATGGCTATGCCTCCCAATCGAGGAATGTTGCCGGTATGGATTTTACGCGTCCCTCGCTTGTCATACCAATTAAAATGCTTTGCGAGAAGAATAATAAGCGGGATAAGCGCGAGATTGACGACAAAGCCCGCAATAAGAGCGACAATAGCCATTATCGTTACTATCGGCGCAATCGCGAAAGAACTTGCGCGCAACTATGCAAAAACGATCCTACGATGGAATCGGGGGCAAAAAGTTATTGTCGATTGATATATTTATCCAACAGGCCTTTTTTGAATAACATCTCGGCATTGAGAATAGCCGCGCCGGCCGCTCCGCGAATGGTGTTGTGTCCCAGTATAACCATTTTCGCGTCAAATACCGGGCATTTCCGCACGCGTCCAACCATTGCCGCCATTCCTTGCTCCTTCCAGACATCTCGTCGCGGCTGAGGCCGACTATTCTCGCGAAACACAACGATAGGATTTTTTGGAGCCGAGGGGAGCTTTGCCTCTTGCGGATATCCTCGAAAGCCGGAAAGATGCTCAACGATCTCTTCGAGGCTCGGCGCGGGAGGGCGAAAACGTATCGACAGCGTTTCGGTATGACCGTCATAGACAGGAACGCGATTGCACTGCGCGCTTATCGCGATCGGCGCCGGCGTTACCCGATTATCTACGAGCGTTCCGAGAATTTTGCGGGTTTCGTTTTCCAACTTTTCCTCTTCTCCAGATATATACGGAATAACATTGGATATGATATCCAACGCTGGCGTCCCGGGATACCCGGCGCCCGATATCGCCTGCATTGTGGTAACGTGCGCCGCTTCGACGCCAAATTTCTTGTGTAACGGCGCCAGTACCATCGCGAGGAACATCGTCGAGCAGTTTGAATTGGTGATAATTGCTCCCGGCCAATCTACTTGGCGGTCGATAAGCTGAAGATGGCCGTCGTTTATTTCGGGTATAATGAGCGGAACGCTTGGATCCATGCGATAGCTGCTGGCATTGCTGATCACAATACAGCCTTGTTTCGCGTAATAACGCTCAACATCAAATGCGACGCCGCTATCGAGACCCGAAAAGAGTATCTTGCTTTTAAGCGGGCTTCCGGCCAACGCTATATTCATAGCCTCCACGGCTGGAGGAATGGGAGTCGATTGCAACCAATGGGCTCGATCGATATATCGCTTTCCCGCCGATCGATCCGAAGCGGCCAATTCGGCTACAGAGAACCATTCGTGGCGCGCCAACAGCGATATAAACTTTTGTCCCACGGCCCCGGTCGCGCCCAGTATGCCGACAGGTATAGGATGCTTCATCTATCTACGCTACGAAGATTGGGACTCTTTGATATTCCGCGATCGTATAAGGTGTTCGCAAAACGAAAAGAGCGACCAGAGTACTGAAATAAATGCTAACCATGTCGCGGAGCGTATCGCGAAGTCGATTGTATCTTGCTCGATGTTTGCATAGGTTGCCGAATATGCGAATAGTCCCACTATAATAGTGATGATATAGGATACCGATTTCCACTTGCCCGGCCAGCGCGCCGGGATTGCGACTCCAAAGAGCAGCCCTCGCATCCGCAGCAACGTAACTAAAATCTCTCTCTGAAAAATGATAATAAAGCACCAATTTGGTATGATTTTTGATTGAGCGAGGCAGAAAAGAAGGGTAAGATTAAACATAATATCGGCCAGAGGGTCGGCCAATTTGCCAAAATCGGTCACAATATTTTGTGTCCTTGCCACAATTCCGTCAAGCGCGTCGCTTATCTCTGCAACGGCAAATACCACCCAGAGAAGAGCTATTCGAACGACGACCGTATTTGGGCTGTCGACATTTGCCCAGTTGGGGAGCATGTAGAGGAAGAACATCACGGGCGATGCCGCAAAACGACAGGCTGTGAAAAATAGGGCTCTATTCATAAGTTAGTTATTCCTTTATCCAAAAAATTTTTTCCATGCGTTTTTAAACCATGTCGCAACCCCGACTTTACGGGAAGAAGCCGCATCTATTGGGCGCTCTTCCGGGCTGCCTGTCGGCGCCGCTTGCTCGGCGGGTTGCTCGGCCGCCTGCGCCATCGGCTGAGCGGGTTGCGCCATCGGCTGAGCGGGTTGCGTCGCCGGCTGAGCGGGTTGCGCCATCGGCTGAGCGGGTTGCGCCATCGGCTGAGCGGGTTGCGCCATCGGCTGAGCGGGTTGCGCCATCGGCTGAGCGGGTTGCGCCATCGGCTGAACGGGTTGCGCCATCGGCTGAACGGGTTGCGTCGCCGGCGCGCTCCGTCCAGATTGAATGCGAAACCGTATCGCGTCGCACCCGCGCATTGCCATTGAAATGCCCAGCAATGCCACAATCATAAATGGAGTGGCGATCGGCCATCCCGATATCCCTCCGCAAACAGCGAGCGCCCCGACTAGCCCCCCTATCCAGAGGCGTTTTGAGGCGTCGCCGCGCATAGCGATAACCGCGAGCGAGATGATCGCCACAAAAATGAGTACGGATAATAACACGCTTATCGGAGATAATAGGGCGCTGGTCATATCGTCTAAATCGGGCAACGCGTCTGTGGAATTAATTATAGCGCGCGCATTGTCGGCCACCCTATGCAAATTTGGAATGCTCCAATTGATAAAGATAACAGCGACAGTCGCCGCGACCGATGCGATAACGGCCAACACGCTACCCACATAGCGACGCAGTTGATGAAAAAACATGCTAGACGATCCGCCTAAACAGCGTCAAATGATATTCTTTTGCCACTATACCCGTCGCATTCTCAATTGCCGAGCCATGAATATAGTATAGTATAGTATAGTGAGGGAATCAATAGGAAATTGCGTCGATAATCTATGATACGCCCAGCAACCGCTTACAGATCACCCACGCCGCGATAAGAAATAACAGCGGCAAAATAACAATCTCCATCGCAAACACGAAGATGATATTGACCAGATGCCCCAGCATACGGGCGATATCGCGTTCTATACGTTCCAATAGGTTGCTATCGCGGACAATGTCCGCAGGGTCGGCATCCTCAACTTGATCGCTATACCGCTCCAATCCATGCATCGATTCGGAATATACCGCATTAAGACGCGATGCGACAAAAGGAATGGAACCCAGAATAAGGGGCGGAAAGAGGATAAGCGCGATCATCGCGACCGAGACGAACGACGCGACGCGACAAAGCGATCGAACAATAGGCGGCCGCTCTGGCCACTTCCAGTTGCGACGACCCAATCGCGCGACGGCGAGCGCCAACAATATGCCTCCTATAAATATAATACCCCATTTCCAGACCGACGGGCTTCCAATTGATACAAGGAGCCGTTGCATCTCTAGCGAAACGGCGCACAACAGCATAACTTTGGTGCTAAATTCCAGAAGATCGTTGAGAGGATCAAGGAGCGCGCCGGGAGGCACCGATACCTTGCCAATAAACTCGACGCCTATCTCCGTCTCTTGGATGGTAGAGACGATTGCGTCAAGTCCAATCATTACGCCCGCGGTAAGCAACGCGCGGTTTCGTATATCGGCCAGGTAGTTCGACGCATGGAGCTGTTGTGGAGCGGCAATTCCGTTATGGATAAGCCTTCCGATAGGCGCGGCAAACAAAATTATCAGCGCCAGCAACGCGATAGGGCTATAGGGCGATCCTACGATACGAGCAAGCCTCTTTGCCGGCGACAACTGATTTTTGGGCGAATAACGGGCGACCATGGAACTATGGTACCACTATTTGAACAATAGATACAAGCAAAATGAGGGGGAAGTCTCCCCCCTCGTTCCAGCCTGAATGTCTCCGACTTCGCAGTCGGAGACACCGATCGGCTGCTCTCCTCGCGCGCTCGGAGCGCTCGGGCTCCGCTCGCGCTCCGCCCGCCGCCGATCTTTCATGCTTCCTCTCCCCCCTCAGCGGGCATCGAATTCGTAATCGTAAAACGCCCCATAGCATGCCCGCAACGCCCAATTTTTCGTATATGGATAGAGTCTATTTGCAGAATTACAAACGATTGACTGTTTATTGCAAATAATAGATAATAATCATCAAATGATTCTTGATTTTACTACAAAAGTATTTGAAAAACAGTGTATTGATTGCGCTGGACATTCTGAGTATGTGGTTCGCGGCGGGCGCGATCTATTTGGGCGACTGAAGCAAGCCTTTGATGGCATTAAAACTATTGCGGTTATTGGATGGGGTTCGCAAGGTCCCGCGCAGGCGCAAAATCTTAGAGATTCTCTTGCCCAAACCGATATCAAAGTTTCGATAGGACTTCGGGACGGATCAAGCTCGATAGAAGCCGCTCAAAAAGCGGGGTTTAACAGGCAAGACGGCACATTGCTTGAGATGATGGAGGCGATCCGCGTCTCTGATTTGGTGATTCTGTTGATTTCAGACGCCGCGCAGGCAGAAAATTATCGAGAGATATTTAATGCGATGAAAAAAGGCGCGACATTGGGGCTTTCGCACGGGTTCCTGCTGGGATATTTGCGCTCGATAGGGGAATATTTCCCTCCCGACATCAACGTTATCGGCGTATGTCCCAAAGGCATGGGTCCATCGGTGCGCCGCCTCTACGAACAGGGGCGAGAGATCAACGGCGCGGGCATCAATACCAGCTTCGCTATTGAGCAAGACATCAACGGCAAAGCTACCGATTACGCCCTAGGGTGGTCGATAGCTCTGGGCGCTCCATTTAGTTTTGTCACCACGCTCGAAATGGAGTATCGTTCCGATATATTTGGAGAGCGAGGCATATTACTGGGCGCGGTGCACGGGATCGTCGAATTCCTCTATCGCACCTATATCGCGAGGGGGCTGACGCCCGAAGCGGCATTTTTGCAATCGGTCGAATCGATTACCGGTCCAATCTCGCAGACTATTTCTCACCATGGTATTATGAAGCTCTATAACAATTTAAACGAAAGCGATCGCGAACAATTTGATTTCGCCTACAACGCTACCTATATCCCCTCCTATTGGCTCATGGCCGAAATCTACGACGAGGTCGAGTCGGGAAACGAGATACGTTCTGTGGTGCTTGCCGGAGAGCGTCTCAAAAAATGCCCTATGAACACGATAGATAGCACCGCCATGTGGCAAGTGGGCAAGAATGTCCGCGCTCGTCGCGGAGAGCGTCCAATTCCCATAGACGCGTTTAGCGCGGGCGTCTATGTCGCGGTGTTGATGTCTCAAGTCGACCTGTTGCTAGAACGGGGGCATGCCTATTCCGAAGTGGTCAACGAATCGATTATTGAGGCGGTTGACTCGCTTAATCCATATATGCACTATAATGGAGTGTCCTATATGGTCGACAACTGTTCTACTACCGCCCGATTGGGCTCTCGAAAATGGGCGCCGCGCTTTGATTATATGCTTTATCAATCGGCATTTCCCAGCATAGTATCCGAAGACGAAAAACGGAGCGATAAACCTATCGAGCAATTCCGCAACCATCCCGCGCACAAAGCGCTTGAGACGTTAAGCGCGTTCCGGCCAAGTGTGGATATATCGCTACGCTAGATGAATGACGACATAAAACAGCAAAAACTCCT
The DNA here is from genome assembly GCA_965220165.1 of Spirochaetia bacterium. GTDB lineage: Bacteria > Spirochaetota > Spirochaetia > CBDCPJ01. Next base: position 19,129 of record CBDCPJ010000050.1, on the reverse strand, counting down.
CCAAAGCTACCGATATATGGTAGCTTCACGATCTATCGATAACGTAGAGACGCGACTCGCCGAGAGCGGCGGTATATTCTTCCATGTTTCGGGAAGTGGCCACGAGGCGTCTGCCATTTTAGACCATTTCCTTACTCCTTCTGATTGGTTGCATTGTCACTATCGCGACAAAGCGCTTATGCTCGCGCGAGGCATCTCCATCGAGTCGTTTTTTCTCGCGGCGTTCAACAAAGATGCGTCGCACTCAAAAGGCAGGCAGATGAATGCCCACATGAGCGCGCCGGAGTTACAGATACTCAGCACGGTCGGCCCAGTTGGCAATAGCGCGTTGCAGGCGGTGGGCGTCGCGGAGGCGGTCCATACGCAATCCGATAAACCTATCGTTCTCTGCTCCTTGGGCGACGGCATGACGCAACAGGGCGAAGTGCTCGAAGCTATCGGGCACGCGGTTCGACGCAATTTGCCGGTTTTGTTCCTCATTCAAAACAATTCGTTCGCCATATCTACGCGCACAGAGGGCAACACTTTTTATTCGACTCCCGCCGGCCTTGCCGATTCATTCTATGGCATCCCGATCGCCAATATCGACGGTCGAAAGCCAACCTCCGTGTACGACCATTTTGAGCGAATAACGGACAATATGCGCGCTCATCGCGGCCCCGCTATCGCGTTGTTTAATGTTGAACGCCTCTCCAATCATACAAACGCGGACGACCAGCGGGTCTATCGCAGCGAGCAAGAAATAGCGCTATCAAGTAATACGGGCGATCCAGTCGCCGCGTTGCGTCGCGATCTTATTGGCGCCAACATTGCGGAAGAGGAGCTTATCAAAATAGAGCAAGAGATTGAAATCAAAGCCAAAGAGGCGATGGATCGATCTCGACGCGCCCGCGAACCAAAAGCGATCCATAGCGCTATAAAGCCGCTCGCAAAAGAGCTTTTGCCAAGATCGCAAGAGTATCATGGCAACGACGACGATGGATCGGATAGGCTTACGATGCTTCAAGCTATTCGCCAGGTTTTGCATAATCATCTAGCCGAGGACGAGCGCGTCGTTCTTTTTGGAGAGGACATAGAGGACCCTAAAGGCGATGTATTTGGCATTACGAAAGGGCTTTCTAAAGAATTTGGCTCGCGTGTCATGAATTCGCCGCTCGCCGAGGCCTCCATTGTTGGCATCTCTATCGGACAGGCCCTAGCGGGAAAACGTCCTGTCGCCTTTCTTCAGTTTGCCGATTTTTTACCCATCGCCTACAATCAAATATTCTCGGAGCTTGGAAGTCTCTATTGGCGAACAAATGGAGGATGGCAAGCGCCAGTTATCGTTATGATAACATGCGGAGGCTACCGACCGGGATTGGGGCCATTTCATGCCAGCGCGATGGAGTCGATCGCCGTCCACACTCCCGGAATCGATGTTATGATGCCAAGCAGCGCCGGAGATGCCGCGGGCCTTCTCAACAGCGCATTTCGTTCGGGACGTCCCACGCTGTTCTTCTATCCAAAAAACTGCCTCAATAATCGCCAGCGGACCACATCGTCAGATATAGCGTCGCATAAGATTCCCATCGGGAAGGCGAGAATATTGCGCGACGGCGACGACATAACCTTTGTTGCATGGGGCAACACGGTAGAACTATGTCGAAAGGCGGCCGACACTTTGGCGGAATTTGATGTTGAAAGTTCTGTTATCGACCTCCGCTCGCTTATGCCATGGGAATCCAAAAGCGTATTAAAAGCGGTAAACAGAAGCGGGCGCCTCATTGTTGCCCATGAAGACAACCACAGCGCCGGGATGGGCGCCGAAGTTATCTCTACTATATGCGAGCAATCGTCAAAAAAGATTGAAGCGCGCAGAGTAACCCGATCAGATACCTATGTTCCATGCAATTTTGCCAATCAATTGAACGTATTGCCCTCCTATCGACGAGTATTAGAAACGGCAGTCGAGCTGCTTGGAGGCGAAATTAGCTGGAAGCGAAAGAATGATACGCGCGAAGGGTTATCGGTAATTGAGGCGATCGGCTCAAGCCCCTCCGATGAATCGATTACGGTTATCGAATGGCGGGTAAAGGTAGGGGATACCATTGCCGTGGGCGATGTTATCGCCGAGATGGAGGCCGATAAAGCCTCAGTCGATCTTCGCGCGCCATTTTCCGGCGTTCTGGAAGAGATTTTAGTACCTGAGGGGGAATTTGTCCAAATTGGAACGCCGTTGCTGTTGGTGCGAATCGCTGATGAAATGCCGGTGGCAAAATCAATTACTCGAGAGGACCCAGGAACTCCAATTATCAAGGGCATTTCCGCAAAGAAAGCGAATATTGAATCGCAAATATCTATCGGATCCAGCGACGGCAACGATATAAGCGTTGAGATCGTCGCTATAGAAAGTTCCCATGGAAAAAGGGTCATAGATAACGAGGAGATATCAAAAATGTGCGCTAAATGGTCGCCCAGAGATATCGTTCGAAGAACCGGCATCGCTTCTCGTTATTGGCTGGACGACGACGAGGACGCATTTACTATAGCGATCGAAGCGGTGCGCCCGCTATTGGAGAAGAACAATCTTACCATAGAGCAGATGGGGCTTATTATATGTTCCACCGAAACGCCAATGCAAAATACCCCTTCGATGGCGGCGCTGATTCAATATGCATTTCATCAAAAACCGGGCGAGTTTCTTGCCGCCGCGTATGATGTAAATGCGGCATGTAGCGGTTACCTGTACTCTCTTCAAATAGCCTATGATTGGTTGATCAATAATAATGGAGGAAATGTCCTTGTCGTTACCACCGAAACGCTTTCGCGCTTTCTTGATACAAGCGACCCCTCTACCGCTCCTGTATTTGGCGATGCGGCGACCGCGACTCTGTTGATTGGCAAACATTCGCAAAGCGGCCGCTCCATGCGGTTATTTAGGCCTGTAATCGGCGCGAATGGCGAAAATGGCGATCTCCTCCAGGTAGTAAAGCACGGCAGTAGAAAGATTAGAATGGATGGCCCGTCGGTGTTTCGAGAGGCTGTGCGGTATATGACTAAGAGTCTTCAACTTGCATGCCAAAAGACGGAAATCGATATTGGAGACCTTGGATTAGTTATCCCGCATCAAGCGAATCAGCGCATTATCAATGCCGTAAGACAGCAGCTTAAGGTTGATCAGGAAGTTGTCTACAGCAATGTAAAGAATTATGGCAACACATCGTCGAGCACGATTCCTATATGCTTGCAAGAAATAATGGACCATCGTCCCGCAGGAGAATATATTGGTCTAACAGCATTTGGCGGAGGTTTGACTTTTGGAGGCGCCGTTTTGCAGGTCAAGGGCTCTCCTCAAGAGAAACGTTAACGATGCCGCGCGTTTTTAATATTTCCGACTATTCATTATGAGCGATCGCGCGACCTCTTCGGCTAATTCATCTCGATTAGTCTATATTCTAACATTTTCGGCGATATTTATTATTGGGTATTTAGAGGCGTCTCGAACAGTTATATTGCCCATAATTCGCGATAATTTAAATCTTAGCTATAGCAGGATCGGCGCGATAACCGCATTAAGCAGTTGCGGCTTTCTCCTGTCGTTTTTTGTCAGCGGCTTATTTGGCGATAAAGTTGGTCCTCGCCTCATTATGGTAATTAGCCTCGTAGCTCTTACCGTTGTGTTGCTTGTTATGAGACTGGCAACCTCTTTTTTCTCGGTCATTCTCATTTTCTTTTTTCTGCGATGCGCCAATGGAAGCGGTGATTTGGGCGTGAATTTGGCCGGAGGATATTGGTTCGGAAAAAACGCCGCGCTCAAGCTCAATGTTCTCCATTTCTTTTTTGGCGCCGGCGCCACTATCGCCCCCTATTTGATAACGCTCCTATTAGAAAAATCGCTCATCTGGCACCAGACCTATCTTTTGGTGGCGCCCATAGCGTTGCTGTCGTTGCTATTATGGCGGTTCGCTCCACTTCCCCTAATCCAACGCGAATCGATCAAGGGCGCGCCGACATTTAGAGAACTATTACGATCTCGATCGCTCTGGCTGGTGATTGTATTGCTTACCGGCGCGCTGATTAGCGAAGTCTCATTTGGAGACTGGATCAAAATTTTTCTTATCGAACAACGCCAATTCGGCGAGATTGCGAGCGGACAAATGCTCTCGATATTTTTTCTGTTATTTACTATAAGCAGGCTTATTGCCGGATTCGTTATCAATCGTATTGGCGTGGCGATGACGATAATAATTTGCGGCGCGCTCTCGCTTGGTTGCTTTATAGCGGCTCTATTGATCCCGCGACTTGTGTTCCTGTTTCCAGTCATCGGGTTGTTCATCTCTCCGCTGTTTCCGATAGCCATATTAATGCTCACGCGACAATTTGGCCGATCGTCAGGAAGCGCGATGGGTGTTTCGTTACTTGTTTCAGGGCTATTGCAAGCGCTATTTAATGGATCGGTGGGTGTCGTGCAAGACATAGTTGGAGCTAACGCGGGATTTGGAATTATTAGTGTTGGATTTATCGCTCCAGTTATTGTGGGACTTATATTATTCAATCAACAAAATATGCAGAAGAACGACTCAGGCGCAATTGACGCGCCGCAATAAGGAGAGGAATCTATGGCGAGAGCGGTAATTACCGGGGCGACGAGCGGCATAGGAAAAGTATTTGCCTACCGCCTTGGAGAACAGGGATATGATCTTGTTATTACAGGGCGTAGAAAGGAAGAATTGACCCAGGTCGCTCGGGAAATAGCAGAAAAATATGGAGTCGAAGTTGTGGAACATATCATCGAATTATCCAGTCCAATAGAGTTTTCCGCTTTGCTCCAAGAAATACAGCCTTATGAAGATATCGAAGTATTGATCAATAACGCCGGGTTTGGAAACTACGGCACATTTCTCGAAGTGGATTACTTCGAACATGAGAATATGGTGAGCGTGCATATAGACGTCGCGTTACAACTGATTCATGCGATAGCTCCCGCTATGGTAAAGAACAAGCGAGGAGCGATAATTAACGTTTCTTCTCTGCTATCATTTTATCCTGTGCCCAACACGGCGATCTACAGCGCGACAAAAGCGTTTCTTACCAGCTTTTCCGAAGCGCTAGCCAGCGAATTGGGCCCTCATGGCATAGTGGTGCAAGCGTTGCTACCCGGATTAACGCGCACCGATTTCCACCGCAAATCAGGGACGACGGAGACAATCAAGAAGCAAGCGTCGTTGATTCGATGGATGACATCCGAACAGGTGGTAGACGCGTCTTTCGTCGCTCTTAAACGAGGCAAGGCGATCTGTATTCCCGGCGCGATCAATCGACTCATCGTAATGATCACGAATCGATTGTTGCCTCGTAGTCTAGTATATCGCATACTGCGCAAAGCAGTATCTCGCTAGGGTCAATATGCTCATTGGTCATTTGGAGGCATAGGACGAATTTAAAGGTAGTGATGATAGCGCCAGGCAACAAAAAATTAATCGATAAGCTGGAAAAATGCTTTATTGCTTTATACTAACCGATAAGAAATAGCAAAGAAAAAGGCTTGGCAATGAGAAGACGCTTGCCACTCTTGTCGATTAAGAGATAACAGAGGAACCAGGACGACTGATAAGCGCGCGGCATGGAGAAATGAAAAAATGCCTGTCGTTCTGTTCGGTGAATAAGAAGCGATCGCGCGCGGGAATCTGGTCATTCTTCGCAATTGGGGTTATTGTTATGATTGACAAGCTACAAGAGAACTTATAGCATACATAGATTGGACGCTAAAAAGTTGAGGCTCGGTATAGTGGGCGCGGGGTTGATTTGGGATTATGTTCATCGCTCCATATTGGACGATCTCAGCGATCGCTTTGAAGTTACCGCTTTTTGCGCGCGGAGCGACAAGACGAGGAAAAAGGTTGCGGCGCAGTTTCCCGGCGCCGTGTCGGTCAAAGATTATAAGCATCTCGTCGCGCTTACGACGGTCGATGCTGTGGTCGTTCTTACCCCTATACCGCTCAATGCTCCAGTGGCAATTTCGTCGTTGCGGTCCGGTAAGTCGGTCTTTTTAGAAAAGCCTGTCGCGACAAGTAGCGACGAAGCGCGGCATATTCAAAGAGCCATGCGAGAAAGCGGGAAAATGGTCTACACATTAGAGCAGGCACCGTATAATCATAATATAACTACGATAAAAAATCGCCTTCGAAAAGAGGAGTTGGGTCGTCCAATTAGTTTCGAACGCGCCAACTGCAATACCTTATTAGCCGAAAAAGGCGCCGATAACAGCTACGGAGAGACACTGTGGCGCCAGCGTCCCAAGTTTCCCCTCGGGTTGCTTTTTGATGGCGGCATACATGATCTTGCTCTATTAGGAGATCTTTTTGGCGAACCAAAGACATTCTATGCTCGAGGGAAAAATCTGCGTCCCGATTTTGGGCAATATGATTGGACAATGACGATGATCGAATATGGCAGCGGTGTAACAGGATCATATCTTTATTCTGGTTTGCTTGGGAATCAAGCGAATTATCTTATTGTTCGTTGCGAGTACGGCACTATGCATCTTATCGATGACGAGCTCTTTATATCCCATCGAGACGATAAAACTGCAAAGCCATTGTTAGTAGACGAAGCAAACGCATATACGATTATGTGGAGACACTTTGCGCAGTGTATTCGTCAACAGAGCGCCCCATACTATTCTCTTGAGCGAGCAATTACCGATATCGCCGGCATGGAAGCTATTGAGCGCTCGTTACGGAACGGGACAGTCGAGAGTCTTCAATTATAATATAACGCTCGATGGTTCAAGATAATATAAGCATATTTCAATTACTTCGCGATCCAGGCCTATTGGATGTTCCTCAGCCATTTGACCGCATACTCTCGATCGCGATTGGCGTAATATTTGTTTTCTCGCTCGCTATAATATTTTGGATAGTCGCCAAAGTTATTGTTAATAGAATTATACGGCGTTTCATTCAACATGTTACATTCAAATGGGCTAGAATTTTTTATGATAGAGGAATTCTCAAGATATTGATTCGCATGGCGCCCGCGGTAGCGCTCTTTCTTCTTCCCCTGGTTGTCAACGCTTCGGCATGGTTTACAGAGTTGGTAGAGCGAGCGATTAGGATATATCTTATTATTGTGGTGGCGCTTTTCATATCGTCGTTAATCAACGGATTGCATGATATATACGCTCCAAAGACCAAGCGTCCGCTCAAACAGTATATGCAGGTTACGCATATTACTGTGTTCATTATTGCCGTCATAGGTTGCATATTGATATTATTCAACCGCTCCATCGGAGCGTTGATCGGCGGCATAGGAGCATTGAGCGCTGTATTGTTATTGGTATTCAAAGATACGTTGCTGGGCTTTACCGCGGGTATTAGCATATCAGCCAATCATTTGGCATCGGTTGGCGATTGGATTGAGGTTTCAAAGCATGGTATTGATGGCGAGGTAATTGATATTTCTCTGCAGACGGTAAAAGTGATGAATTGGGATAAGACAGTTATTTCAATACCAATATACGCGCTTATCAGCGACTCTTTTAAAAACTGGCGAACTATGCAAGATGCGGGCGGGCGTAGAATTAAGCGATCCGTTTCTATCGATATGCGTAGCGTCAAATTCTGCACCAAAGAAATGCTTGAACGTTACCGTCGGTATTTACTGGTACGCGATTATGTTGACAATAAAGAAATAGAAATAACAAGTTACAATAAAAGTATGAATATAGCGGTGGATGATTTACTCAATGGTCGCCAACAGACTAACCTAGGGATCTTTCGAGCCTATATGATAACATATTTACGCCACCATCAAAATTTGCGCCAAGATATGACGACGATGGTTCGACAGTTGGCGCCTACTTCCAAAGGCGTCCCTATCGAGATATACGCATTTTCTCAAAAAACTGATTGGGTGGATTATGAAGGTGTGCAAGCAGATATTTTTGACCATCTATTGGCCGCTATAGGATTGTTTGATCTCGAGATATTTCAGGATATCAGCGCGAATTCTCGTATTTCGGCATAGGTTTTATTGTATTATAAAAGATATCAATGAAAGATATTCGTCCATTTGATTTTGTGGCTATTCTCATTGTTATTGTCATTGTTGTGTGGGTTGTTTCCGCCGCCTCGGAAAGGAATCAGGAAGCGAATTACGTCCATATTACAGCGGCGCAGGGCGAAACGCTCTATCCGCTAGCGGAAAACCGCCATGTTGTCATCGCCGGTCCATTAGGCGAAAATATAGTAGAGATAGAAGAGGGCGGCGTTCGGTTCGCCGAAGCTCCATGCCGGGATCAAATCTGCGTTTCGGCGGGCACTGTTTCTAAATTCGGCGATTGGATAGCATGCCTTCCCAATCGTATTTTTCTGCGTATTACCGGGCAAACAAGCGAACATACGCTTGACGCAATGGCATTTTAATATTTCTGCGTCGACAGCAAGACGCCGGCATCGATTTTGTTATACTCACCTTCTTTATCTGTCGAAATAGAGGGCATGGCGTCTACAACAAAACATGCTGATCGCATAGATATTTATATCTTATCGATATTATTTGGAATTATTGGAATAGTATTGCTGATAGCCTGCTTAGCCTATCTTTTTAATGTACCTGGAGAAAGCCTATATACCATTTCGATGCGTCTTTCGGGTAATTTTTTATTGGAAAGTTTTCATATAGCCGCGTTCTTTGTTCCATTCTTCTTTGCTTTTGCGATTTACCGTATGATGCGTTATCCGCATCAACCGATCGCTCTATTTACGTTGTTATTGCTAATATTTCCATTTGTTACCTTTAGCCTATCTCTCAGGCTTATTTTTGGTTCAGCAATCGAGCATACGCCATTTATTCAAGGTGTTATTTCCGCGTTCACTCTTCGCGGAGGCATTGTTGCCAGCCTACTACTGACAGCGGGACTCATTATAGGATGCTCCTATGCGCTCAAATGGTCCACATCCTATTCTCCGCGCAAGCGGAAATATGATCGCGCTATTCCACAAGATCAATCAATTCCCGAAGTGGAGCAGTTTGTAGGCAATCACTCCGCGACAGAGCAAGCGGCAAGCGGCCACCCTGCGATGGGGCAAGTTGCGGGCGGTCATCCCGCGGCGGTAGGTCATTCTGCGACAGAGCAAGCCGTAGGCGGCCATTTTGCGATGGCGCAGAGTTGCAGGCGGTCATCCCGCGGCAGAGCAAGCCGTAGGCGGCTATTCCGCGGCAGAGCAGGCGGTAGGCGGTCATTCTGCGATGGCGCAGGCGGCAAGCGGCCATCCTGCGATGGGGCAAGTTGCAGGCGGTCATCTCGCGGCAGAGCAGGCGGTAGGTCATTCTGCGACAGAGCAAGCCGTAGGCGGCCAAGCGGTCATTCCGCGGCAGAGCAAGCCGTAGGCGGCTATTCCGCGGCAGAGCAAGCGGTAGGCGATCGTTCTGCGATGGCGCAGGCGGCAAGCGGCCATCCTGCGATGGGGCAAGGTTTCAGAGCAGGCGGTAGGTCATTCCGCGGCAGAGCAGGCGGTAGGCGGCCATTTTGCGATGGCGCAGACTGCGGGCGGTCATTCCGCGGCAGAGCAAGCGGTAGGCGGCTATTCCGCGGCAGAGCAAGCGGTAGGCGGCAGAGCAATCGTTCGGCTATTCGATGGCGCAGAGCGGCAAGCGGTAGGCGATCCTTCCGCGATGGCGCAGGCGGCAAGGTTCCGCAGAGCAAGCCGTAGACGGCTATTCCGCGGCAGAGCAGGCGGTAGGCGATCGTTCCGCGATGGCGCAGGCGGCAAGCGGCCATTCTGCGACAGAGCAAGCCGTAGGCGGCTATTCCGCGGCAGAGCAGGCGGTAGGCGATCGTTCCGCGATGGCGCAGGCGGCAAGCGATCATTCCGCGGCAGAGCAGGCGGCTATTCCGCGGCAGAGCAGGCGCAGAGCGGACGTCTTTTGTCGCCCAATGGAGGAAGAGACATATCGTCGCCCGAGCAGTTTGACGGTTTTTCTTCGAATAATAGTGATGATAGTATTGTCCGGGAAAATGCCAATGAGAAGGCCGCTATGAGAGAGAATGTATCTATAGGGCAATTAGCGGCCGATTTGCCAGCAGAGAATGAAATAGCAGGCTTGGAAATGGGACGGGTAGCGGTTGATTCGACGGCAGACTCGATCGCGGCTCGAGTAACCGCGGGGAATGCGGATGATCGCGTGGGCGCAGCGCTCGATGACGATAATTTTGTTGACGAATCGCTTCGTTCGGCGCTTAATGTTCCATTGGCGGAAGGGCAATACGATAATGGAGGACAGGTCTCTGAAGGTATGCCCAATGACTATGAGGAAGAGGATGACGGGGGCGCGTTCGAAGTATATTACGATTCAGAAGGATTCCATCCAATATCGAAAAAGCTTCGGGATAAATCTGAGGATGTAAATGAATATGTAAAAAGGAAAGATGATAATCGCTACGCCATTTTTCCAGATGGGTTAGTCAAAGAATACGAAACGTTGCGACTTGATCAATCCAATAATCACGTGCAATCCTCTGCGAAATTGTTGCTTGAGACATTGAGCGATTTTAATATCAAAGCCGAAGTAACGGCGATTCGCTACGGTCCGGTTATCACAATGTTTGAACTGCTCCCTGCGCCGGGAGTAAAATTGACTAAAATCACCGGATTGGCTGATAATATCGCGCTTCGATTGGCGGCCGCGAGCGTTCGAATTGTCGCGCCGATACCCGGTAAAGAGGCCATAGGGATTGAGATTCCGAATGCGAAGCGACAAACAGTCGGATTTGGCGATCTCATTCGCGACGCTCAATTCAGCAACGACACCTTTCGGTTGCCTATTGCTTTAGGCAGGGATGTGCAGGGAACGGCTAAAATTATCGATTTGACTCGCACCCCGCATCTTTTAATCGCGGGAGCCACCGGCACCGGTAAATCGGTGGGGATCAATTGTTTAATATGCTCGCTATTATTTAGCAGATCCCCGCGAGATATTCGATTGTTGCTCATTGATCCCAAAATAGTTGAATTAAAACTCTATGATCGAATACCGCATCTCCTTACTCCGGTGGTTACATCGCCAAAACGCGCTATTGCCGCGCTGAAATACTGTATTTTTGAGATGGAACGTCGCTATAATCTTTTAGACGCGCTTGGCGCGCGAGATATTACAACCTATAATCGCCGTATTAAAGAACGTGGAGTTACTGCCGAGCATCTTCCCTACTGGGTTATTGTCATCGATGAATTTGCCGACCTTATGATTACTGGAGGCAAAGAGATCGAGTCCCTGATAGCGCGATTGGCCGCAATGGCGCGCGCGGTAGGGATGCATCTTGTGTTAGCGACGCAACGCCCGTCGACCGAAGTTATTACGGGGCTTATTAAAGCAAACATTCCATCTCGTATATCATTTATGGTTTCTAGCAAAATAGACTCGCGTATTATTATCGATACCGGCGGCGCGGAGAGCCTTTTGGGGCAAGGCGATATGCTTTTTGTATCGTCGCTGGCGCCCAATCCCGAACGTATTCAGGGAGCGTTATTGACCGAGGAGGAGGTCGAGAATATTGCCGGCGCGACGCGCGAATATGGTCTTCCCGACTATATCGACGAGGCGATATTCGACGATGAAGAGTCGGAAACGAAAGAGGCTGATAGTTCCGATAGCGACGCGCTGTTTTCCGAAGCGCGGGCTATTGTGGAGCAGACTCGAAAGGCTTCGGCCTCCTATTTACAACGACGACTTAAAATTGGCTATAATCGAGCGGCGCGGATCATCGATATTATGGAACAGCAAGGCATAGTAGGGCCCCCGAATGGGAGCAAGTCTCGCGAGATATTATTGTAGTTCGTGAGAGTATTTGTATCGGGCATATTACGCTATCTCGTCGCTGTTATTGTCTATACGGTTATTTTCTCGGGAATACTGATAGGTTTGGAGAGGATTGGCATTAACGTCGGCATCGACGGACTTTTTTGGCCTCGTATTGTGGCGGCGGCATTGCCATTTTCGCTATTCGCCGCCATATTCTCTATACGGTTTCATTTTACTCGACAGGTTCGAGCCGCAAAATTCACGCTCATATTTCTTTTTATTTTTTCAAACGCGTTATTGTATTTCGCTTATTCTTTTTTGATGTCTATAGATAATTACGATACCTCAATTTCGCTCTATCCCGTTCGCGATAATCTCTATAGGCTAGGAGAGCATGACTCTATCTATTGGACAAGAGAAGATAGAGCCATCCTCTATCGTTCCAATTCCCGCCCGCATGTCGCTTATGAACGGGTGCCTCTTTCTCGACATAGTCTCGTTGACGAACCTCGATCCCAACCATTTACCGTCCTCGATTTCTATCGAGCCTCTCAAGGAATAGCGAAAGATATCTATGTTTTTAATCGCTACCTTATTGATCTCTATTCGCAACACAGCGCTATGAATTACTTTATAGCGGTTATAATATTTTTTTTGCTGAATGCCTTTTTGGTAGTCGAGTTTATACGAATAACCCGATGGCCGGCGTTCAATCTTGTGTTGACAATACTTATCATTAGCGGGATATTTCGTGTGGTTCGCATGTCGCTGAATACAACGTTTATCGAATTCATCCGCGAAATCGTTCCCGAAGCCCCTATTGAGGTATTTCCCGTCTTTATATTGGCAATCGCCTCGCTCTTTTTTGCCCTGATAACTCTTATACGATTTTTGAGCGAGAGGAGTACAACACAATCATAGGAAAATTATAACGATGAATACGATTGGCTACAGATTGATTACCGCTATTATGGCAACATATATAGCGGGCTATCTGATTTTTGGAATTATTAGTCTATTCGATGTTCCAATTACTATTGAAGATGGCGGAGCCCGATTTCGGTGGCTATCCTATCGCGCGGGGGCTATGATATTGGAGCATGGTCTGGCGCTATTGGCAACATCAATGATATTGGCAGTCGCGACTCTCTCGAATCAACAGCTCGATATGTTGCTATTGTTCAAGCGAAATATAATGGTCGTAATATTGCTCATAGCGGGCATCATTTCGATCGTCTATCTTCTATTTGACCCATTGCTCTATGAGATAAGCTCGAGAGATGAGGGATGGTACGCGGAAAGCGATAAATATTCGCAATCAGAATCGTTTCTCGCCGTTCGACCATCTGTTCGACGGCTAGCTGGAGGCGTCGGGTTGGAATCGCCGCCGCCCGCGCTTCGCCCGCTGAGCGCCGACGATTACCTACAGAGAGCGCTAGAGGCGGCCGCGGCAGCAGATTGGACTACATCCTACTGGAATGCCCTACAGGTCATCAGGCTAGAACCAAGACATCCGGAAGCGTTGGAAATTGCAAATAGGGCGCTTTCGTTTTTCGATGTTTCGCGATTGAGGCCTGCGGAACAATCCCAGCGAGAATTCTTTCGACAAAATCGAGAGGCGTACGACGAGCTTATCAATGGCAACGACGCGCTTGTCGCCTATACAATGTTTTGGGAATTGCTGTCGAGGGGAGAACGGGACGGGGATATTCTTCGCTATGCCGATGAAGCCCGTAGTATGAGCAACAACGTCGCCCTATTCACAGATGAGATCAATCTTGCGAAGCAGAGGCCTACCCTTGGCCCGGTGAGTATAACAATGACCGACGATACAGGCGCGATAACCGCAATTTACGCTTCGGCGGCGACGAGCAACGGGTTAGGCGTCTATCTCTTTGATATAGAGGTGTTTATATTTGATTCGCCGCAAACGGAACCCCGCGCGCATATTGAGGCGTTATGGGGTAAATTGGTCGAAGGAGCGCTCGTTATTCGCCTTGTCGATAGCGATAACCCCGGTAATCGGTTATTGCCGACATTTCATAGAAGCAATTCAAGGCTGGGCGACGAACAAATTCGCTATAGGGTGCCAATCGGACTCAATGATGAAGAGCTTATATCGGTAATATTGGCGCAAAACGACCATAGATTGCTTCACCTTGGCAAATTGGTCAGTTTGGCTCTTTCGGACGGCTATGGCGCGAGGTTTGATACAATCGCGGTGATATCAAGCTTGCTTATGAGGGTAATATTTTTTCCTACCGCCATAATTATTATGATATGTTCGCTATTATTTGGGGGAAATCTCGCGCGTGTCGACCCGCTCAAATATTTGGCGGCTATGGTAGGAATGCCGCTCTTCTTTCTCTTTTTTAGACTGACGATCTCTCTCTATTGGGCGGTGGTGAGTGCGATCCATTATACGCTCGCAACCTACTTACAGAATTTCGCGGCTATTATTACCGCGGCGATTATATTACACCTGTTTATTATCGTGACGGTATTCGCAATAGTAAAAAAGAGGAGTATGTCTGGGGTATTGTATGGCGAACAATCTCCCAAGCAGGGAAAACGTGTATCGGCAAAAAATCAAATGCGTTCCGCGAAGGGCAGAGATTTATCGGTTACGAGCAATACATCGACAAAACCTTCGGGCTATTCATCAGTGTTATTGAGCGACGGCGCGTCCGCCGCGGATTTTCCGGACGCGGCAACAGACTCGCCATCATCCATAGCTTTTTCACCCGAATATGATGGCAATTTGAATGACGATTCATCGTTAGAATCGTTGCCGGTGGGCGAGTTGCCGCAAACGGACGGTCTTCCGCCGGTGGACGAGTTGCCGCAAACGGACGGTCTTCCGCCGGTGGACGAGTTGCCGCAAACGGACGGTCTTCCGCCGGTGGACGAGTTGCCGCAAATGGATGGTCTTCCGCCGACTGGCGAACTCCCGCCGGCAGAAGATCCTTCTTCGACTGAACCTCTTCCGCCGATAGAAGATTTTTCGTTATTGGATGCGCTTCCGTCGGCGGACGACATGCTGTCGCAGGACGAAACGCCTTATTCGGACGGCGATTCTCAAGCATAGCCGCAGGAAATATCACCTGCGGCCCCGCAATGAGAACGCCGCTTTGGCGTTCGTCCCGCTTTGGCATATCGCAAAACGGAAAAGAGCGGAAAGCTAGCCCTCCGCCGCGGACATTGATAGCTCCATCGCCTCGGCGCCTTCGGGCTCCGATGACGCTCGCTTGCTATTTCTGTTTGGCGATCGAGAATCCTTTTTATTGCCGGAAGATCGGAAACTGGGACGAAATTCGACATGCTCCGCCACTATTTTTATTGCCGAACGAGCGTCGCCATCCCCGGTATTCCAGCGATCCTGTTTAAGCCTTCCCACCACTCGAACGCCGCGTCCTTTGATAAGATATTCGCCGCAACGTTCCGCTAAATTGCCCCACGATTCTATTTCAAAGAAGGATACCTCTTTTTGCGTTTCGTCATCGCGCTTATAATACCTATTGCATGCTATGCCAAAAGTACATATCGAGATATCGTTCCCTACGCTCTTTAGAACGGGGTCTTTTGTTAAATTCCCTTCTAGTAAGATGGAATTTAAATTATTCATCATACTCAACTCCTCCAAAAGATTGTTTATATGATACCAGTATCTTTTTATGCATAATGTAACTATCAATTCTTATTATCGTTAGAAAATTTGTTATATAAATTTATCTGTAAAATAATTTTCAATATTCCAATTGAATCCCGCGGGCGTGAGGAGATTGGGGCAGATGAGGATGGGGGCGGCGCCCGCGCGATGCGCGGGGGATCGGGCGTTGCGGGAAATTTGCGGGGGGATTTACGATGGCGGGGCGCTCCCGCTGAGGGGGGAGCGCAATAGCGCAGGGGCGCGCCCAGTGGAGCGCGAGCGAAACTGGATCAGCGCGCCCCGGTCAGCGCTATGGAGCGCGGGGGGAGACTTCCCCCTTCTATGACGGATCGCCTCAATTCTTCGATTCTCGTTGTCGACTTGACAATTGGTTGCGGTATTGATACGATGCGGTATGGATACAAATAGCCTTGCTGTGGATCAGGCGCGTCAACGGGTCGAAAAAATGCGAGCGCGTCTTTTGCGGCTGGGCGATGATGAATTGGACCTTATTTTTAGAGAGGCCCGCACGCATAATGCTTGGCAGACGCGTCCCGTTCCGAATGATCTGTTGCGCAGCGTCGCCGAGCTTGCGTCTATGGGGCCGACGAGCGTTAACTCGTTGCCCGCGCGGTTTGTTTTTATTACGACGCCCGAGTCGAAACGGCGTCTTAAGCCGCATGTGGGCAAACAAAATGCGCAAAAGACGATGGATGCTCCGGTTACCGCGATTATCGCCTACGATCGTACCTTTTATCGCAGTATGCCCACGACATTTCCTCAGGCGTTGCATTTTTCCGATCATTTCAAAAATGACGCGAATTTGGCGCAGATCACGGCGTTTCGCAATGGCTCATTGCAAGGCGGATATTTTATTATCGCCGCCCGCGCGTTGGGGCTCGATTGCGGTCCGATGTCCGGCTTTAATAATGATTCGCTTGATCAAGAGTTTTTTCCCGATGGAGACACAAAATCCAATTTTCTCTGTAATATAGGCTACGGCGATCTTTCGGGGGTCTTTCCTCGCAATAATCGACTGCCATTCGAGGATTTTTGCGAGATTCTCTGATATGCGCGCTACTTATACGACGGATATTTGACGATACTATTGGGCGAGGGATGAAATATGGCGGATGCTGAAAAACGATTTATAGGGTTGCGAGACGTGGATGGATCGGTTCACGAGCTTTTTGATACTCAATTTCAGGGTATGCAATCGATTGTGCTTACCACTGTTGTAAATCACCAAGAGAGCGTGGAGATATATATTTATCAATCTTCTGATACCACATTTGCTAAATCGGATACGATTGGTCGGCTGGTGGTGCATAACCTTCTTCCCCTTCCCGAGGGCGAGGTGGATATTGATCTCAATATCGGTATCGACGAGTATGGGTATCTTCAGGCGCAGCTGATGGATGCGATGAGCGGCGAATACGACTCGCTTACATACAAAGTGGCAGATAGAAATCCCGCAATCGATTCTGGCGATGCGCGCGATGACGACAGCGAAGAGGACGGCGCTGCAGATTCAAATGAAGAGGCGTGGATAGGTATGGATCCCCAAATCTCATTCAAACAGAATACTGTCGGCGCTTCCGTTTATAGCCAGAAGAAACAGGTGTCATATCGTCGCTTGATTCCGCTGTTGTTTCTCTATCTATTGTGCGCGGTGGCGGCGGTAGGAAGCGTGATTATTCTGATCTCATCGATATGGACGGCCGATGTTCCTCCGTTGCATATTTTTTCATCTATTCC
The DNA here is from genome assembly GCA_965220165.1 of Spirochaetia bacterium. Lineage (GTDB taxonomy): Bacteria > Spirochaetota > Spirochaetia > CBDCPJ01. The sequence goes on along the minus strand of CBDCPJ010000050.1, from coordinate 1,938 downwards.
ATAGATCAAAACATTATTTCTGTTTCGCGCTTGGCGCGCTTGTCGCTATTTTCGGCGGGTGCAATTCTGAAGATTCGCTATGGGATCTTCCGATCTCTTATGTAGAGGGACGTGTTGCAAGCGGAGATTACGGGTTTCTTCGCAATGTCGACTATTCCCGATATCGCATTCGCGATGTCAGCCGGCTGGGGAGTAGCGCCTCGTTTTATCTCGCGCATATTTTTGAGCGCATCTCTATGGGGAGTATGAGCAGCGATCTTCTACGCGTTACGTTTAACAATGGCGAAGAGCCATGGCGGATGGAGGCGGGGTTGTTGCTATTGGATCGCTTCGAGCGCGATCGCGATTGGCGTTCGGCGCGTCGTATCGCGACTATCGGCTTTCGTCGCTATCCCGATAATCTCTCCTATTATCGGCATGTTTCTTAATGCCAACTATTGGTTAGAAGAGGACGCTCGTCTATTGAATCTATTGCCCGACTACCAAGAGCTTATCAATTATGAAGATGACAATCCTATTTGGGAAATTCGCCATCGTCAATCGGAAGTTATGTTATGGAGATTGGTGGTGGCATATCGCAATGGAAACGACGAATGGAGGCGGCTGGCCGATCAGTTTTTTTCCGACTATACCGCGTCGCAATTCCATCATCGCTTCTTTCTCTATCTGCAGTCTAATCCACGCCTAGAAAATGCGTTGTTCGAAAGGCAACGCCGCTTTTTTGAGGCTAAGACCAATGTGGCGACCGGGGAATACGACCGAGCGGCAGAGATTTTCTCGGCATTGATCCCTACGCTCTCCGTTTCGGAAATTCGCGGCTATTTTTCGCCTCGATCTATTAGGGATTTGGGACGCGCCTACCTCTATAGCGAATCTGCGGGGGGCGCGGGAGCAGAGTTGATGGGCGCATTGTTGCCCATGCTGGAGACGAGCAACAGCGGCGTGGCGCATGAGTGGCTCGGAAGGCTCTACAATGCCGTCGATAGTCATAATCTCTCGGCTCGGCATTTTAGGGAGGCGCTTGAAATTACTCCCGACGACCGCCATTTATGGCTCTATTTCCGAGAAATCTTGGAGATAGGCCCTCGCGATTTCGCCGAGGCGCTGGAAGCGCGGTATAATGAAATAGACAATCCCGCATACTTTTCCGATCTCTTGCAACGGCTTGTTTCGGAGCTTTTATGGGGAGCGCGATTGGGAGACGCTTTTGCGAACGCGCGATATTGTGGAGGCGATAGGAGCGAGGCGCGATCGAGCGCAATGGAATGTGATATTGGCGGAGGCTGCGAGGATAGGACTCTTTGCCGCTACTCAAGAGCGACGGGAATCGCTTCGCGCCGGGCTAATCGACGGCTACATTCAAAACGAGAGCTATTTTTACGCCGCGCTATCGGGGAGTCTGTTGGGTCGCGAGGCAAGCCCTGCGTTGCGATCGTCGCCGATCGACGATCCTCTGGTGGTTGCCAGCGATTGTATGATTATTGTGGATGGATTTATTCGCTATTCGCTTTTGCAAGAGGCGAACGCCTGGTCGAGAACATGCGCGGACAGGCTTGATCCTGAGACTTTTGTCGAGATAGCGCGATTGTATGGCGAGGCGGGAGAGTATTCGACCTCGCTTCGCGTTATGGATACCATCTACCGCGCGGGAGCGTTGCCTGTCGATACGGCGCGACAGAAATTGGTCTATCCTCTCGCCTTTCGCGATCAGGTCGACGATGTCGTGTCGCGATATCATCTACCGCGCGCCATGTTTTACTCGTTGTTGCGAGTCGAGAGCTATTTTTCCCCAGAGATTATATCGAGAGCAGGAGCGATTGGACTGGCTCAGATGATGCCGGCGACGGCGGAGGATATGATTTGGCGCATGGGGATTGACGCGCCTGATCTTACCGATCCCAGAGGATAATCTAGAGATCGGAGGGTTCTATTTCAATG
>CBDCPJ010000049.1:0-83781 GCA_965220165.1 Spirochaetia bacterium | reverse complement strand
AAACAGAACTGGAATTCCAAGATCAAAATAGACAGGAAACGCTACGAGGAACTCTTGAAAGCGGCTTTGACGAAGAAACTCTGCGCACTATCGCAGACACGTCATCGGGCGCATTTTTCCATGCTCATAACAATAGCGCGCTTGATTTAGTGTTACGATCTATTAATTCAACCGAATTAGTTGAACGCAGGGCAAAAATCCGAGTCGTCAGTCAGCCAGTCGAAAGATTGTTGCTATTGTTTGCATTAATTTGTTTTAGTGTTGAGCTATTTATTCGACACTTGCTCATTCAAGATATGCTATGAATATAGCTCATCCTGCGACACTCTGGCAATTTATACTTATTCTCCCAATAGTGCTTATAATGATATATCGCTACCACGTAAATAGTTCGAATATTCAGTTATTGGGCATCAACCGCGGAAATCGAGCCTATAAACATTTTGCAATCCGCGAGTTATTTCAATCGCTCGCCTACATCGTCGCGATATCTATGATTATACTTGCATCGACAGATATTTCATGGGGTCGCATTTCTGTCAACGACGACCGACAAGACGTCGACATCATTGGATTGATCGATATATCCAATAGTATGCTAGCAACCGACCTTTTTCCCAATCGGCTGATACGGGCAAAACAGATATTTGCAACGTTAGTGGAACATTTTCCTCGCTCCAGATTTGGTATCGTAGCATTTAAAGGCGCCGCAATTAAATTATTGCCGTTAACCGAAGATACTATAGCGGTTGCTTCGTTGCTAGAATCGCTTGATACTAATTTTATTACAACGCCGGGAACCAATATCGAAAGCGGATTGACTCTTGCCGCAGAATCATTCATCGCAAGCGCCAATAGAAATCGTGTTATCGTGTTATTCAGCGATGGAGAAGCGTTAGACGGAAATCCTGCCATTATCGCTCGAGCCATCTTTAATCGAGGCATTCAAATCAACACGGTCGCTACTGCTACTCCAGAAGGATCTACGATAACTTTTAATGGAACAATTATCACCGATAGCAACGGCGACGCGGTCGTATCGCGCCTTAATATGGAGTCTCTTAGCCAAATTGCCTCCGCCGGAGGAGGCATATCTGTGCAGGCAGATAATATAGCAAGTTTTAGCGATCTTATCGATTTTATAGAAAATGAATACATAATCCGCGAACAGCAAGCTATTCGCTTCATTGACGCTCGAAAATATAATATGTTCACGTTTATCGCATTTGCCTGTATGGCCATTTATGTAATCCTCCATGGAATACCTTGGAAGCGAGAAAATGCCACTCGATTATAAAAAGAACTCATCGCTCGTCAACTCGCTAACGCTCATGGGATTCATATACCTCCTTTTGCAATTTATTGGTTGTTCAATCGTTGAACCCCATATAGATGTCATTGGTGGAAATTTTTTTTACAGTAACGGAGATTTTGTCTCGGCGACACAAGAATACTTACAAGCGATGGAAAGTTCGCGCCATATTCAATACATAAGCTATAACCTCGGCAACGTTTATCACTCGCTGGGCGACACGGAAAATGCTCGAAGAGCATGGGATATTGCCAAAAAGACAGAAGATTCAAATATCCTGTTTAGGACAGCGTTTAACATCGGCGTACAATTAGCCGAACAAAATCGCTACGAAGAAGCGTATCGACACTTTAGGGAAGCGTTGCGTATTGATGGCGGAAATAGAGCGGCCAAGCACAATTTAGAGGTTGCGCTACGCAATATTGAAACAAGCAACACCTCTTTGAATCTACAAACCACAACATCCGACACGCAAAAAGATTTAGACGAAAATATTGTAAGAATACTTGAATATATGCGTCGAAAAGAAGTAGAAAGACGGAGAACAGAACAATTGCCCATCAATTCAGAATCACAGCGCGACTGGTAGTAATTTATTTTTTGCTGACAAGCGGCGTAGCCTTTCCACAGGTGCCGCTTGAGAATATATTGCAGAATCAAAGCACGACCGTCTCTTTGTCTCGAACAGCCATTGCGGTAGGGCAGCAAATTGTCGCCGGCATAACAGTTCGTTCATTAGTTAGCGGAGAGATTACGTTGCAAGAACCTCAATATCATAATCTATCTCTGATACGCGGCCCTACAATTACGCAACTCGGCGAAATAGTAGAAGTAACTCTTACATTACGCGGCGAAAGAGCAGGCCGCGTAATATTAGAGCCTTTTGTTCTCTCAATAGGCGAAGTAAGTTGGCAAAGCGAACGCGCCTTAATTGAAATATATCCCCGCGACGATCTACAAGGCAATCTCTATAACCTTGAATGGCGTATTTGGAACAAAAAAAGTTATGCGGGACAAACTATTGTAGCAAGCTTGGATGTTTATAACGCGGATAATTTTTTCTTCCCCGGCAATCCTGAAATTACCAGCCCGATTGGAGCTGAGTTTGAGGAAGTCACCGGGCTTGGAGTAGTAGACAATGAAATTGTCTCGGGCAAAACATTATTCCGCTTCCCTCTGGCTGTTTTTTTGCTGACGCCATCCGCGGCCGGAACCGTTACGATTCCCAGAGCGATAATACGCGATCCGGATTATACGCGTATCGCCCCAAGCGAGCCAATCATAAGCCTATCGTTACTAGAAAACGCGAGCAACATTAACGCAATCGGGTCGTTTACGGTAAGCGCCGAATTAGACCGTTCGACGATAGCCGTAAGCGACACGGCAATACTAACCCTTCGCATTTCTGGAATAGGGAATCTTCGATTTTTAACGATGCCGACTATTAGCTCTGATAAAGCCATCATCTCCATTTATGATGAGGAAAGCTCAATTATTCCCGACCATCTTGGATATCGGGGCACCCGAACGCAGACAATCCAAATAACGCCAATTGAAACAGGAATAATTCCGATACTCGTAGAAGAATTCAGCTGGTATGATCCTTCAAATGAAACAAAAATGACAAGCGAACAAAAACAACTAACGCTTGAAGTCGCTCATGCCATATCTGAATCTCAGCCTGCGATAACATATCTGACCGCGGATTTGCAATTGCTCACGACTGAGGAGATACTTGCAACCACGAATCGACAGATATATCAAAAAAAGACAGCATGGCTTATCGCCTGTATTATCCCTTCCGTAATTATAGCAATATGGTTTATTTTTTTGAGAGTATTTCAGAAGAGAACGCAAGGAATAAGAATCGCGCTTACTGTATTGCTTCTTGGAACAATTCCAATAACAATTATTATTCTATCGACAACCGATACTGCGTTGCCATCGGAAACGATCGACACCGCTTTGGGCGCATATAATATGGGTCAATCCGAATATGCCCTAGAGCAATTCGAACTAATCAGCGCGGAATTTCCCACTAATTCAGCCATACTGTACAATATTGGAATAATTAGGTTCCATCATGTGTCACCCGTTCAATCAATAGCGCTCTTAAGGCAATCATTGCACCATTTTCCATTGTTTGTAAAAGCTCGATCATCGCTGAATTTGATCGAAGACGCGCTCAATATAGACGTACAGATATCGCCTCCCTCTGCTATCCTATTCTTGATCTACTCTAGCTATTTATTGCTCGCGCCAGTTTTCATCGCAATTATTATTTTATTCTATACCAAAACAAAACGCGCGCTATTTACGATATTATTCGCCTTAACGATCATATTTTCATCGGCAAGTATTGCCGGCAATTTTATCGCAAATCGAATCTATATGACCACGGTTGTTATTGGACAGCAAGACACTCCGATACTTCGCACTCCAAGCTATGAAGCGCAAATACAAATACGCATTTCAGGCGGAACAGCGGTTCGCCGCCTATTTGAATACCAAGATTTTTATCTTATAGAAACAAACTACGGCTTAAAGGGGTGGGTGAATAAATCTGCCGCGATATTGCTCAACGCTCGCGATATATAATGCGTCCCAATGTTAAATCATAGGGAGAAATAGCTACTTTTACCTTATCTCCGGGAACAATTCGAATATAATGTTTACGCATTTTACCAGAAAGATGTGCCCGAATCTTATGCCCATTATCCAATTCTACACGAAAAGTCGTATTGGGCAAAGACTCGCTGACAACGCCAAATATTTCGATCGCATCTTCTTTTTGCAAATTAATATATACCTATCATAATTATTGTCTCTATGATGCCTAAATTATACAGCAATGTCAAGAAGTCGCAGATTCAGCAATATTTTCAGTCAAAAAATCGTAACGTTATAAATATCGACTTATATATATAGGATAACCCACTCAAAAAGATGTCCAAATATAATTTGTAGAGATTATAAATAAATCGCGATTTTGACCAATATAACAAAATAAATATTGAAAATTTTCTGTGTAATATAGTATATTGTCTAAAATTATTCATAATTATGGAGGAATAAAGATATGGCTAAACAAATAGCATTTGACGAAAATGCAAGAAGAGCGCTCCTACGAGGAGTAGAAAAACTATCAGCGGCAGTAAGAGTAACATTGGGCCCTAAAGGACGTAATGTACTGCTAGACAAGAAATTCGGCTCGCCTACCGTCACCAAAGATGGAGTTTCGGTAGCAAAAGAGATCGAATTAGAAGATCCCTATGAAAATATGGGGGCCCAATTGTTGCGGGAGGTCGCGACAAAAACAAACGATATCGCTGGAGATGGCACAACGACCGCTACTGTATTGGCGCACTCGATAATCCGAGAAGGTTTGAAAAGCGTAGCCGCCGGTATTAATCCAATGGCTATCAAACGAGGCATCAACAAAGCCGTGGAATGTACTGTAAGAGACATCGCTCTTAATTCGAAAGAGATTAAAGATAAAGAAGAGATCGCGCAAGTAGCGTCTATCTCTGCCAATAACGATCAAGAAATCGGACAAGAGATTGCCAATGCAATGGACAAAGTCGGTAAAGACGGGGTCATCACCGTAGAAGAATCAAAAACTATCGACACAACCACCGATTTTGTTGAAGGTATGCAATTTGATCGAGGATTTGTGTCTCCCTATTTCGCGACTAATAAAGAATCAATGACTGCGGTGCTAGATAAACCGGCTATTCTTATTCATGATAAAAAGATCTCTAGCATGAAAGACTTGCTTCCTGTGCTTGAAAAAGTTGCGCAACAATCTAAACCTATCGTCATCATCGCTGAAGATATCGAGGGCGAGGCACTCGCAACATTGGTGGTAAATACCATCCGAGGCACTATCAATGCGGTAGCCGTTAAGGCACCGGGCTTTGGCGACCGTCGCAAAGCAATGTTGGAAGATATCGCCGTGCTTACCGGAGGACAGGTCATTTCGGAAGAACTGGGACTAAAATTAGAAAGCGTCTCTGTAGATCAATTGGGCAGCGCTCAATCGATAAAAGTAGACAAAGAAAATACGACGATTATTAATGGCTCGGGTAAAAATCAAGACATTAAAGATCGTATTATGCAAATTAAGGCTCAGATTGAGGACACTACCTCCGACTATGATCGAGAGAAACTGCAAGAACGATTGGCTAAATTGGCGGGCGGAGTAGCGGTAATTAATGTTGGCGCGCCAACCGAAGCCGAGCTCAAAGAAAAGAAGCATCGTGTTGAAGATGCCCTATCGGCAACAAGAGCCGCAATAGAAGAGGGCATCGTTCCGGGCGGCGGACTTTCGCTAGTACAGAGTGTCAAGGTCCTGGACAAAGAAAATATCTCACAATTGACAGACGACGAAGCTGTTGGCTTTAAAATTGTCAAAAGGGCCTTGGAAGAACCTATTCGACAAATTGCCAATAATGCTGGTTTGGATGGTTCAATCATTGCCGACGCTGCCAAAAAAGAGAAGGTAGGCATTGGTTACGATGCGGAAAAAATGCAATGGTGCGATATGATCAAAGCTGGAATTATCGATCCCGCCAAAGTAACTCGTTCGGCTTTGCAGAATGCCGCCTCTATCGCCGCGTTGCTACTCACCACAGAATGCGCGATTACCGATCTGCCCGACAACAGCAAAGACAACCCAGCACCAGGTGGCGGAATGCCCCCCGGTGGAATGGGCGGTATGGGTGGCATGGGCGGCATGGGTGGCATGATGTAATCTGCCAACCATTGTACATTACTCTCACAATAAAAAAACCCGACGCTATGTCGGGTTTTTTTATTGATCGTTATAACTATACACTCAATACACTCGAGGCTTTGGCTTCCATATGCTCACATCCACCGATTGATAATCTATTTTCACCTTTCCGCCATTCAAGTAAGACAGCGTATGCTTTAACCATTTATCATCATTTCGTTCAGGATAATCTCGCCTCGCATGGGCGCCGCGACTTTCGGTTCGATTCAAAGCGGCCTTTGCGGTAATCTGAGACAAATCCAAAAGATTCTCGAGCTCCAAAATAGACAACAATTCTTGGTTAAATTGATCATGCCTATCTTGCGCGCGAACACCTTGAAACTCTTCCCTCAACGTAGCAACATCTTGGCAAGCGTTCTCCATCGCCTTCTCGTCGCGATATACACCCACATTCTTCATCATGGTGTTTTGCATGCGTCGATAAATATCCCCAAAATGGGTTCCTTTCCCCGTTTTCAAACGATTCAAACGTTCATGCGCAGAAGACACGATCGCGTCGACTTCATTATTAGCAATATTAGAACTATTGATATTAGATACATAGCGGGCGATCGATCGACCGGCGCGCCGCCCAAAAACCAATAGATCGACAAGGCTATTAGTGCCCAATCTATTGGCGCCATGCACAGAAACACATGCGCATTCACCCGCCGCATAGAGCCCGGGGACAAGAGTATTGTCAAATGCTATTTGGCCGTCTGTGTCGGTGGGAATCCCGCCCATAGCATAATGCGCGGTGGGTTGCACAGGCATCGCCTCTTCCGCGGGATCTATCCCAAGATATGTCTTACAAAAATCGGCGATATCCGGAATTTTTTCGTACACTACAGCGCGACCTAAGTGGCTCGCGTCTAACATAACCCAGTCGTCGATAGAATGATCTCCTTTTATGCCATTTCCTTTTTCTATCTCTGTCATAATCGCCCGAGAGACCATGTCTCTCGGAGCCAAATCAAGCAATGTCGGCGCGTACCGTTCCATAAATCGCTCCCTATCGCGATTATACAAAATACCGCCCTCTCCGCGCACACCCTCTGTGATTAAAATACCCATGCCTCGGATACCGGTGGGGTGAAATTGATAAAATTCCATATCCTCCAACGGAATACCCAATCGAGCGACTAACGCCGGCCCATCGCCGGTATTGGCATGCGCATTGGAGGTGATTCGAAACATTCTGCCCCACCCCCCAGTAGCGACCATCACCGCTTTGGAAAGAAAAATATGAATATCTCCCGTTTTGAGTTCAAGAGCCACCAACCCAGCCGCTTGATCATCTCGCATAATTATTTCCAGCACATAAAATTCGTTAAAAAATACGATACCCTGCTTTATGCATTGCTGATAGAGCGTTTGCAGGATCATATGTCCAGTGCGATCAGCCGCATAACAGGAACGTTTTACCGCAGCCTCCCCAAAATTGCTGGTATGCCCGCCAAATCTACGTTGATCTATCTTGCCTTCAGGCGTCCTCGAAAACGGCAATCCTTTTTGCTCCAAGTCGTAAACAGCATGAACAGCCTCTTCAGCGAGCAATTGCGCGGCCTTTTGATCCACAAGATAATCCCCGCCCTTAACGGTATCGAATGCATGCCATTCAGGCTTATCGACATCGACGTTAGCAAGCGAAGCGCCGATACCTCCTTGGGCAGCGCCTGTGTGGCTTCTCAGAGGATACAGCTTTGAAATCACAGCGATATTCGCACTTTCGCTCGCTTCTAGCGCGGCGTATAAACCGGCGCCGCCAGCGCCTATAATAACCGCGTCAAATGTGTGTAATATTTTTTTTCCTTTGCTCATATATTACCTGTCCTCATACTTAACCGATGTTGTTTTACTCTATATAGCTCTCGATCCGCCATTTCAAAGATATGATACGGAGACATCGCATGCCCGGCGTAGAGTCCGATACTGACATTATAGGCTACCGGCGGCTTATTCGACGCCTCATTCACGCGTTTCTCAATTCTCAGCTTAACCTCTAACGCATTATCATAGTTTGTATCTGGCATAAGCGCGATAAACTCGTCTCCGCCATAGCGACAAACGTAATCGATTTTTCGCATGCTCGAACCCAATACACCGGCAAAATGAGTAAGAACTTCATCCCCCCGCTGATGGCCATACGTATCATTAATCTGTTTAAAACTATCGATATCAATCATCATAATGGCAATTAAACGTTCATGACGCTTACAGCGCTCTATCTCTTGGCTGATTATTTGCAAAAAGCCCCGACGATTGTACAGTTGTGTAAGCGGATCGGTCATTGCCGCTATTTCTAACGTCGATATTTGCCTAAAACGCACAATAAGATTTGCAAGCGCCTCAACAATCATCAAAAGAAATTTCTGGCACAATGGATCAAAATTGGGAAGACGATGATAATCAGGAACAAGCAAAGCCCCAATAGACATATTAATAAGAGACATTGGCATACTCGCCAACGAGGTGGCGTCGCGAGAGAAAAACATGTCTATAGCCGCAAAGAACCGATGATCCGATTTTACATCAGGCACCAATAAGATTTCATTGTTTACGATAGTCAAATCAACAATACTTTTTTTTCGCGGAAGATGCTCTGTTGGAGATATCTCGCGCCGTTTACCATCGGTATACTCGCAAATCACCTCAAATGAATTCCGAGATTGATTTAGCCCAATAATACCCCAATTTTTTATTGCCAAGAAGCGATACAGAATATCATTCGCCTGTTCCAATACCTCGTCCTGCGTCTCACCCAAGAAAAGGCGACGAACACAGTGTAGAACAGAGTCTAATATTTCAATCTGACTTTGTTTATCTAGCGACTTGTGCATTTTACTCATATTATGTGGATGATTAGCGTAATATAGTAATTTACTCTCCTTGCTCCAAAGAATAGCTCCGTTGATTATCAAACTCCATTAATTGTTCGGTTTTAATAAAGTCCAATCCAGATTTTTCCACATTGCTCAGCACTTCTATGATATCGCTATGTCGCACATCGCGTCCATAAAAACGGCATCGCCATTGATCGGATTTAGACTGAGTCAAAAAATTAACATCAGGCCACATCTTCGATCCCATATTACTGATAATTTTCAACGTAAGCTTTGACGTGCATGCTTTGGTAAGGATTTGCCCGATTTCTTCAGCCGTTCTCTTATTATCGTACAAAAAGATATCTACCCCCACCACTTCTTTCTTACACTCTTTTTGGCGCGAAAGCGTAAATTCGGAGCTTTGCCGAGGATAATCGTTATATTTGGCCGGCTTAAGCTGTTGGGGCTCTTTGCCAATCCTTTGCATCACCGCTTGAGCGAACTCTTTGGTGCCCACTTTCTGTTTGCTTATCCCCTCCTTATATATATCGTAGGTATGCACGCCATCTTCCAACGCGCAGAGCCACGCATTATGAACACGAGAAGCCATTTCCGCTTGTTGAATATGCACCAACATCATCACGGCACTCAGCAGAAGCCCCGAGGGATTGGCCATATTCTGTCCTGCTCGTCGCGGCGCGGAACCATGGATCGCCTCAAACATCGCATACTCGGTTCCTATATTTGCAGCCCCCGCCAATCCTACCGAACCAGCGATCTGCGCGCTCATATCCGATAATATATCTCCATACAAATTGGGCAAAACAACAACATCAAAATTCTCTGGGGTATCGGCAAGCTTCGCGCATCCGATATCGACAATCCAGTGTTCATTCTCGATATCGGGATATTGCGGAGCTATTTCATCAAATATCTTATGAAACAATCCATCCGTTATCTTCATGATATTGTCTTTAGTAAAACAGGTTACCTTCTTACGTTTATATGTTCTGGCATATTCAAACGCATAACGAATAATTTTCTCGCACCCAGGACGAGAAATAAGTTTCAGCGTCTGTGCCACTTGAGGCGTCTGCTGATGCTCTATACCAGCATAAAGATCTTCCTCATTTTCTCGAATGATTACGACATTCATCCCCGGATGTTTTGTTTTCACCCACGGATGGTACGCGACACAAGGGCGAACATTCGCGTATAACCCAAGCATTTTGCGTGTGGTAACATTCAAACTTTTCACTCCTCCGCCTTGAGGAGTAGTTAACGGAGCCTTCAAAAAGACCTTTGTTCGTTTCAAACTCTCCCATGATTTCTCTTCAATACCGGTAGAAATACCTTTATTATATATCTGTTCGCCAATAACAATCTCTTCGATATCCAGATTGGCTCCCGCTTCTTTGAGTATATCTATCGTAGCGGCCATTATTTCAGGACCAATACCATCACCATAAGCAACTGTGATGGCAACTTTATCTGCCATAACTATTCTCCTTTGTATAAGACTAAATATTAAGTACGTTATTATAGTTTACAGGGCATTTAATAGCAAGAGAATATTTGAGAAGGGGGGGGAGCGCCCAGCATATAATAAACCAAGCCGCCCCCCAAAAACGGCAAGAACGCTCGATCAATTCGCCTATATCGTTGTCTCCCCCCTCGCTCCATAGTGCCTCTGCGCCTCGCAAAGCTCCACGCAGAGGCACTATTCCGCTACCCCCCTCTGCGGGCGCCGCCCCTACCGCCGCACAGCCCCCTACCCTGGCCCGCAACGCCCGACGCCCCTTCAGCTCACCAGCAGTTCAAGAAGATCACGAATTTCCAAAGACATTTTTTACGCATACCTCCACAAGAATCCCATAATGTTGACTTTACCGTAAAATTGAGTACTCTTTTTGAATATATGGATCCTCACACTACGATTTCCCGTAAACCAGAATGGTTGCGCATTAGCTTAAATTCAAGCCGACGAGCAAACCGAAGTTTTTTTGCGCTCAAGCGCATGATGAAAGACAACCGTCTCAACACAGTATGCGAAGAGGCGAAATGTCCAAACATTCACGAATGCTGGGGCGAGCATAAAACGGCAACATTCATGATTCTCGGTGATATTTGCACTCGCCGCTGTCGCTTTTGCTCGGTAAAAACCGGTCTACCTCGCGGGATTGATCTATCGGAACCCCGCCGAGTAGCGAAATCGGTAGCCGAAATGCAATTGTCGCACGTCGTCATTACTATGGTAGACAGAGACGATCTGCCCGACGGTGGCGCGACAATGTTGGCAAAGACTGTGGACGCAATACACGCCGCGAATTCCGGATGTACCGTCGAAGTATTATCCTCGGATCTTATGGGCAAAGAAGAGAATATCGAAACAGTTTGTAACAGCAACCCCGAAGTAACAAGCCACAACATCGAAACAACGCGCCGTCTAACGGCTCTCGTACGTTCGCGGTCAAACTATGTTCGCTCGCTCAATTTTCTGCGTACCGCAAAACGGCTCTCATCACAGACGGTAATTAAATCAAGCATTATGGTCGGGCTGGGAGAAAACGTCGACGAAATTGAAGAAACTATGGACGATCTTCTTGATCATGGCGTTACTGTGCTCAACATTGGACAATATCTTCAACCCACTCCGACTCACTTACCGGTACAAAAATACTGGCACCCAAGTGAATTTGATCAATTACGAGAGACCGCCATAAAAAAGGGATTTGCATACTGCGAGGCGGCTCCTCTCGTAAGATCGTCCTATCATGCCGGCGGACACTACGATCGCTATCGCCGTCGAGCGCATCCGCTTTCGATGTAACTACGCCGCGCAACAAGCAATCGCAACTGCCGTAACTACACAGCCATTATGCAAACTACACAGCCATTATGCATAAGCGTCAATTATATTGCCGACATGCTCGCTTTGACTAATTTGTGTTTTCGATTGGAGCGCAACCGCCGCGATATCTTGCGCGACGTCTATCTGCTGGCTTGAAGCGCTGCTCATCAACGAAGCCAAGCGCGACGCCGATTCGCCAGCGTAATCGCTACCACAACTTGATAATGCCATTATTTACCTCCATAAAATTAGTATTATATTATTATCGTCTCAATAATTTATAAGATCGAGAGTCGTTGTTGAATTTATCATAAATATTTATGCTAACCATCATGAATTCTTTTACCAATAAAGAAGAATACTTAACATATTTGAGAAATAATTCCTATATGCCGCTCGGCTTTCAATTTTCGACGAATAGCATCGCATTTATTCCCGAAAAGCGTCCAAGCATTGACCCGTACACTATGGACATCTCGCTTATCATGGCAGATGAACCAACATCGACATTTGCGGGCGTCTTTACTAATAACCGAATTCCAAGCGTTCCTGTTATCTTGGCCAAAGAACGCATGAAACAAAAATATACGCAAGCGCTATTAGTGAACAACCGTATTTCCAATGTAGCCACAAAAGATGGAATGCATCACGCGGCCGCATTATGCGACGATATGGGCAAACAACTCTCCATAGATCCTTCGATGGTGCTTTCCGTATCTACCGGAATTATTGGATGGCCCCTTCCTATTGCCGAAATGTTGAAAGCATTGCCGCAATTGGCGCGCAATCTTAATAATAGTACCGCGATAGATGTCGCCCACGCAATTATGACCACCGATTCCTTTCCAAAAATGCGGGGCTCCATTGACTCAGATGGATCAATATTAGCGATCGCAAAAGGCGCCGGAATGATAGAACCAAATTTAGCTACAATGTTGGTATTTATTCTTACCGACATAGATCTAAAGCGAAAAACGGCGCAAAAAATACTGTTCAACGCTGTTGATTCGAGCTTTAATCGCATTTCAATCGACGGCGATCAAAGCACAAGCGACATGGTATTATTACTGAGTAGCCAAAAAAAACGCACTCCAATAGATGAAAAAAAATTCGCGCGAAATCTCACCCATATATGCTGTCAACTAGCCGAAGATATCGTCCGAAATGGCGAAGGCGTATCCCACGTCATTGAAATAACGGTAAGCGGAGCGCACAACAATCAAGAGGCTCGTTCGCTGGGAAAGGCGATACTCAATTCTCCGCTTGTCGGAACCGCCATATATGGAAACGATCCGAATATCGGTCGCATCATCTGTTCCATAGGCGATTGGGCGGATAGCAGCAACATCAACCTTGATATAAAAAAGATGTCAATCAAAATTGGGGATGAAATAGTATTTGCCGATGGATATATCAACCTTGACAATACTATTGAGAACAAAATATCATCGTATCTACAAAGTATGTCTATCAATCCAAGGATCAAAGGATTCCCTCAACATTTTCGCAAAGTCGTTTTAACGATTGCGCTTGCTCGCGGTCAAGCGAAGCAAACTGTAATCGGTAGCGATTTATCTAGCGAATATATTCACGAAAATGCCGACTACCGTTCATAATAAGCGATCGAATAGCAATCCTTCACGCGATAATAACGGCCTCTCCGATACATTGAACACAATAACTATCGACGAAGCAAATACTATATTACGCAATTGTCGTCTAGAGATCGCCAAGCAAATTATAGGACAGGAACAGTTAATTCAGGGAATACTCATGGCTATCGTTGCTAGAGGGCATATTTTATTGGAGGGCGTTCCGGGTCTTGCCAAGACATTAGCAGTAAAAACATTTTCCGAGGTAATTGATAGCGAATTTAGACGTATGCAATTCACTCCGGACCTTCTCCCTGCCGATCTCATAGGAACAATGATTTATCGCCCGCAAACCGGAGAATTTATCCCGCGAAAAGGCCCGATATTTTCCAACATTATCCTTGTGGATGAGATTAATCGGGCTCCCGCAAAAGTCCAATCGGCACTCTTAGAAGCAATGGAAGAACAGCAAGTTACAATCGGCGAAAAAACATATCCATTACCTCGTCCATTTTTTGTATTGGCAACCCAAAATCCTATCGAACAAGAAGGGACATATCTGCTACCAGAAGCGCAACTTGACCGCTTCATGCTAAAATTGACCGTAACTTATCCAAATAGAGAACAAGAGTTAGAGATACTGCGCCGTGTGGGCATACAAAAAAAGGTATCTTTGCAAAAAATTGCGAGTCACACCGATTTTTTCCGTCTACAGTCTGTGATAGATACTATAGAAGTCGATGAGCGTATAGAGCATTACATCATCGATCTGGTTCGCGCGTCCCGCGGAGATCGATCTCGAATAGGGCGTCTCGTCTATTGTGGGGCGTCGCCCCGCGGTGCGATTCACCTCTATCGATGCGCTAAGACCAACGCTCTTTTTGACGGGCGTAACTACGTAATTCCCGATGACGTCAAAGCTGTGGCTTTATCGGTATTACGCCATCGCATTGTTCTCTCTTATACAGCCGAAGCGGAAGAGACTACCGCAGATACTATTGTTGGCGAATTACTCAATACAGTTCCAGTGCCCTAAACATATATGCTACTATTTTCAGAATCTCTACAATGCTATAATTGATACGCAAAAATCACCTATCGTCAAAGTAGCAGATATCGTCGTGAAAAAATTGCCTATGCTTATCGGCTCTCTAATTCACCAATTCTTTAATCACCTCGATACAAAAAGCATGTACCACAGAACCATTAGACTACGGTCTAAATTTTTGAACGTTTGTGCGTAAAAGCCTACGTTTATTAGCCCAAGCAAGAGCATTGCGACTTATCCCGCAAAAATTAGTCGATACTCTATTGGCGGGTAATTATCGTTCAATATTCAAAGGCATTGGTATAGAATTCAATCAAAATCGTGAATATATCGAAGGAGATGATGCTCGCCTTATTGATTGGAACGTAAGCTCTAGAATTGGAAGCGTTTACACGAAGGTGTTTAGCGAAGAACATGATATCTCGTTGATGCTTATCATTGACAATTCAGCTTCAATTAGGGCCAATGGACTGAGTGACTCGTTACTAGAATTGCAACGCTCTATTGCGACACTATTAATTTTATCCGCCGCGCAAAACGATTATAATACTGGCATCATTTTTTTTAGCGATGCTGTTGAAAAATGGATTCCTCCTCGAAAGGGACGATATCGAACGCTTAGTTTGCTACAACATCTCAATGACTTAAAGATAACAGGAAGCGGAAGCAATCTTTCATCAGCCATACAAATGCTTATTGAAGCATCTAAGCGACGCGGAATATGTATAATAATTTCCGACTTTAGAACAACCAATTATCAGAAAAATTTGGCTCAATTGGCAAAACGCCATGAGGTTATCGCGATTCTAATATATCAAGACCTCTCCGCTCTATTTTCTTTGAAAGGCACGGTTCAACTACAGGATCCTGAAATGGGATCTACAATAATAGCAAGAGGAGCTTCGCGCTCTTTTCGCAATCGGTATACTCAATATTGGGAAAAATGGCGCGCGGAATGGAAACAATACTGCGATAGGGTTGGCGTGTCTACTCTTGAAATATCTATTGACGATAATCCTATAGCACGATTGATAAAATTTTTTCGCAATAAACAACGCTAATGTTTCACATGAAACAACTAGACATCCTCGCTAAATATTGCGCAATCTAAGATACAGTATTATATACAAAGTAGCTCTAGAAAATAATCAAGTCTGTTATAGGGTTAAGCAACAAAATGAGAGCCATGCCTATCTATAAGACTTTTTATTATTTGCAAATCCCTGTGTACCCATTCAAATAGATTATCAAGTTTTTTATGGAAATAATTTTCAAGACCGAAAAACTAGGAAGTTAAAACTTTATATTCTATTGAATACGCTCTAAAAGGATCGCTTGTTTTATACGGATTTGGGCTCGTGAAGTAAAGAATACATGATACTGCGTAGAAAATTCGTACATTATCTATCGAGTTACCAATAATATTAATTGGATATTTATTGGCGAACTTATTACCCAATTACTAACTCGTATATTGATAATTAAGCATGTTCAAAATATAATATAAGCGTGGCAAGCAGAATTATTGATGGAAAGCAAGTATCAGCAGATATCAGACAAAAGATCGCGAACGAAGTTAAAATTCAGATCGAGCATGGCATACAGCCATGTCTTGCAACAATACTATTAGGGGAAAATCCTTCCAGTATCTCATACGTTCGGGCGAAACACCGTGCCTGCGCCGAAGCGGGAATCGCAACTAAAGATCGCAATTTTTCAATCGATACCACTCAACAGGAATTGCTCCGGCATATCGAAAGTTGCAACGCCGATCCCGATATTCATGGAATATTGGTACAACTCCCGTTGCCAAAACAGATCGATACTAAACAAATAGTATCAAGTATATCGCCAGAGAAAGATGTGGACGGCTTTCACCCTCTTAATCTGGGAGCTCTTGTACGCGAACAGGCGGGCTTTCGCCCCTGCACTCCATTAGGGGTGATCGAACTTTTGCGGTATTACAAAATACCACTAGCGGGAAAACGAGTAGTAATAGTTGGACGTAGCCTTATCGTCGGACGCCCATTGGCGCTGTTGTTAGCCAGTAAAACAGAATACGGGAATGCGACAGTAACGATATGCCATAGCGCGACCGTCGATCTCCCCAGCATTACTAGACAAGCGGATATTTTAATAGCAGCAATGGGAATGCCCAATAGCATTTGCGGAGATATGGTATCTGACGATTCTGTGGTTATTGATGTTGGTGTGAATAGGGTAGTCGATAAATCTCGAAAAAACGGGTATAGATTATGCGGCGACGTCGAATTTGATAGCGTTTCACAAAAAGCTAATTATATTACGCCGGTACCGGGCGGAGTAGGCCCTATGACTATAGCTATGCTCCTAAGCAACACACTGCTTGCAAGCAAAAATCAGAATATTAAGAAATATTGAACCGCTGATGCAAGATAATAATCCGCCTAACACACAATTTAACGTGCTAATTAGCGTCTCGAATAAAGAGGGCTTAGGTCAATTGGGCAAAGAATTACATGATATTTACGGCGATAGGCTATCAATCTATTCAACTGGAGGAACCTACATTCACTTAAAAAAAATATTGCCCGCTTTCGCTCCGCCTCCAATTTCTATCGATACACTGACGGGACGTCCCGAACTAGATCGCGGCATTATCAAAACTCTTCATTATGCTATATTTCTTGGATTGC
This sequence comes from Spirochaetia bacterium, assembly GCA_965220165.1. Lineage (GTDB taxonomy): Bacteria > Spirochaetota > Spirochaetia > CBDCPJ01. The sequence goes on along the minus strand of CBDCPJ010000049.1, from coordinate 66,704 downwards.
TCGCCAATTTAGATAATCCGCAACATATACAAGAAGTTCATTCGACAAAAACAGTATTGTTTGATCTTCTAGTGGTTAATTTATACCCCTTCCATCAAATAGCTTCACAATCGAGCAACCTTGAAGATAGGATTGCCGGCATTGATGTAGGTGGAGCGGCAATGTTGCGCGCCGCAGCGAAAAACAGCCGACGAGTAGCAACACTGTGCCGCCCTTCCATCTATCCTATTTACATCTCGCGACTACGCGAAGGAACGGTAGACGCAGATTACCGCCTCGCTTTGGCTAAAATGACGTTCCGTTACCTTGCTCAATATGACAACGTAATCGCTCAACAACTGTAACCTTCTATGCCGTCGAATAAATCTATTTACCGGACACCGCAAATCGAAAGCTTTCCCGAGAAGATCGAAATATTATTCGACAATAACGAACGTTTGACTTATACCAAGGTAGGCTGGCGAATTGGAGATCAACATTTGGGATTGCGATATGGTGATAACCCCGATCAACCAGCCGCGCTATATCGTCTTACTAATGGATCGGCTACACTCGTAAAAGCAGATAACAAGGAAGCCACTATCATTGCCAGATCCGACCGACCACTCACATCAGGTTTAGAGCTAATCCAGAGCGGAAAGCACCCAGGAAAAATAAATATAACTGATGTAGACAGCGGGCTGAATATACTTCGTTACCTACACAATCGACCAACTGTAACAATTATAAAACATAATAACCCCTGCGGAGTAGCTACTGGAAAGGATATTGAGCAGGCGTATCGCCGAGCCTACGACGCCGATCGAGTAGCATCATTCGGGGGCGTCGTTGTGCTTAACCGAGCCGTAGACAAAATACTCGCAGAACAGATAGTCGAACACTATAGCGAAGTAATTGCCGCTCCCGATTATAGCGAGAATGCCTTACAAGTATTTCAAAAACGAAAAAACCTTCGAGTAATTCAAATTGGCGCGATTCAAACGCTGGGCGAATTTGTTGACTATCCCGCGTTGGAATGGAAGGGACTAATTGATGGCGGGCTTATCGTTCAACTATCGCAGAAAAGACAAATTGCATCGACGCATGATTTTAGACCCGCAAGTTGCATCCATAAAGGAAAAGTACACTCTGTAGTGAATGCGCCTACACAACAAGAATTAGACGACCTGTTTTTCGGATGGCAAGTCGAATGCGGTATTAGTAGCAATTCGATAATTTACGTAAAAAACGGCATGACGCTAGGCATCGCAACAGGAGAGCAAGATCGAGTAGGAGCCGCAATGATCGCTCGCGACAAGGCCTATCGAAAATTGGTCGATCGGTTATGCGACGATGCAAATGTAACCAATAGCAATAAACGCCAAGAAATTATTGAGCATGTTAAGGAACGAAAAGGCGATCTTCCGGGAAGCTGTATGATATCGGACGCTTTCTTCCCATTTAGGGATGGAATAGATGTAGCCATCGCGGAAGGAATTCGAGCCGTCGCACAACCAGGCGGTTCGATTCGCGACTACGAAGCTATCGAAGCTTGCAACGAGAATAATATCGCGATGGTATTTTCAGGACAGAGAATATTTCGACACTAAATTTTATGCTATTCTTTAAATGACGCGTTTTTACTCTGCGATTTTACCCGTAGAATTGCTCGCAAAACTGACTTACGCATATCCTGAATAGCCGTTTGATATTTGGTAGAGGCCCCATGTGTCTCCTGAATTAATTTGTGTATTGCATCTTCGGCGCTGTACATTTTCATATAGATCAAATACTTGAGTCGAAATAACTTCTGGATATCTTGAAATGAGTACAGCCGAATTCCCGAATCATTATATCTTGGATGAATAATCGGCATATGCATCTCCCAATGGCGCAATAGATCAGGTTTTATGTGTAATATATCGCATACTTCCTCAAGCAAGAATGCTTTCATAACATAGGAGAATCTATTTTATCGCGTATCAGCAAATTGAATGGAATAGAACTAAATCCCAATTCCGATCGAATGCGATTGCGTATATAGCCTAGATAACTCTCCGGAAGCCCTTTGCAATTATTCATAAATAAAACAAACTCGATTGGATTGATCCCAGCCTGCGTGATATAGCGAAATTTATAATTACGACGATTTCTCCGCGGAGGCGGATGGCGAGTTATCCAATCCTGTAGCTTACGATTAAGCACCCCAGTAGAAATGCGCTTATTTAGTTGTTCATAAAGAACGGAAATCGTCTTCAACAGACTATCAAATCCAGTTTTTTGCTTAGCCGATATAGCAAGAATCGGCGCGAACTCTAGAATGGGAAATAGAAAACGCATTCGATCCTGCATAGCAATTAGTCTATTTGGTTTCGGCGGCAAGAGATCCCATTTATTCAATAGAAGTATTAATCCTCGACCATGTTCCACAACAGATCGAGCGATCTTTTTATCTTGATCTGTTATTCCTAATTCAGCATCAATAAGAATAAGTACGACATCAACCCTCGCAACCGCTTGAAGCGCTCGATGCACCGAATAATATTCTAACGCTCCTGTTACGTTTCTTTTTCGACGCATCCCTGCTGTATCAGCTATCTCGTAGCATAATCCATCATGGAAGAAATGCGTCCGAATTACGTCGCGCGTAGTTCCCGCAATATCTGAAACCAATGCCTTATCTTCGTTGGTAAGAGCATTGAGCAACGACGATTTTCCAGTATTGGGTTGCCCGACTATCGCTAACTTGATCGCAACATCTGTTGATTGAATCCCTGGTTTAAATCCAAGTGAGTAAAGCTTTCGACTTATAATTTTAGTAAGAGCATCTATATTGCGACCATGTTCCGCTGAAATTGGAATAATCGTTTTTATTCCAATTGAGTAAAATTCGCCTAGATAGTCTTCTCGCTCAGAAGTATCTACTTTATTCACTACCGCGATAATACGCTCGCCTCGAGGTCGTATATATTCCAATAATTGCTGATCGAGAGCGTTAAAATCAAGAACGTCGAACAAGATTATAAGAAGATCCGCGTCATCGACTATTGAAAGACTTCGGCCAGTAACAGCTTGGTGCAACGCTTGATCTTGATTCCGATCGCTATCAAGCCATACTCCGCCGCTATCATGCAAACGCACTTGAAAATCGTCAATCATGCAGACATAGTCAAATAAATCGCGAGTAACTCCAGCTTGCGAAGCAGTAATCGCGATGCGCTCGCGGGCTAAACGATTAAATAATGTTGATTTTCCAACATTAGAGCGCCCAACAATCGCAACATGAGGCATATGCAAAGACTTAACGTCAGCCGCCATAGTTCATATCCAATCGATCTTTCATGTGAGTGATGAGATAATTATTGACCTCTTCGCTGGAACGAAGCGTCATAATATAATCAACGATTCGACGAGCTTCCTCTATACTGTTTTCGCAGATAATTTTATTCACGGACGATATACAGGATAGTCCGACGCTGACATTACGGATCCCCATACCAAGAAGAATAATCAGCGCGAGAGGATCGCTCGCCATTTCGCCGCATACACTTACTGGAATATCATGGGCGTCGGCATTCGCGATAATATGTCGCAGAATATACAAAAAACCGGGATGGAATGGACTATATAGATAAGAAGTGCTCTTATTATCACGATCGACGGCAAGAGTATATTGAATCAGATCATTGGTTCCAATGGAAAAAAAGTCTGTCTCTTCTGCAATAGTACTGGATGTTAACGCGGCCGATGGGATTTCTATCATCGTTCCTATTGGAATAGACTGGGCGAATAGTTTTCGCTCGGAGCGCAGGTTTTCTTTGACCTCTTCTAAAACGCTGTACGCTTGACGAAGTTCATCTATACCAGAAATCATAGGAAACATAATATGCAAACGTCCGTGAACCGACGCGCGTAATATGGCCCGTAGTTGTGTCTTAAATAACGTAATATTATCAAGACAATATCTAATAGCGCGAAGTCCGAGCAGAGGATTCCGTTCTCGCCTCTGGCTAATGTCTACATCAGCGGCTACTTTATCGCCACCAATATCCAGAGTACGAATTGTTACCGGCTTATCTCCAGCCTCGCTTAAGACATGGCTATAAGCATGATACTGCTCTTCCTCAGTAGGAAGAGTCTCTCGTCCAAGAAAAAGAAATTCGCTCCTAAAAAGTCCTATGCAATCAATCCCTTTATTAAGCGCGTGCTCTATATCAAGATGAGTCTCGAGATTCGCTCCTAGGTAAATTCTAACTCCATCGCTAGTCTGAGGTATACGCTCATTATACAGAACTAAATTTTCTTGCCTCTCTCTCCATGAAAGCGCAATCTTATCGTAACGTATTTTCGTGGTTTCATCTGGAGAAAGCAATACAACACCATGATTGCCATCAACAATGATAGGCTGGTTATTCTGAACATGGTCAAGAATATTTGTAACACCCATAACCGTGGGAATATTAAATGAACGAGCGAGTATAGCAGTATGCGAAGTCTGACCGCCTGCTTCTAGAACTATTCCGCATACCATTTCCCTGTTTAGCGACAATATTTCAGAAGGCATCAAATCTCGAGCTACAAGAATAGCACGCCTTTGAATAGAAGAAAGTTTTTCCGGTTTCTCGCCTAATAGATGGGATAAAAGACGTTGATAAACATCATATAGGTCCACAATTCGTTCTTGTAGATATTGAACCGATACTTTTCCTAATCGTTCAATATAACGTTTTGTGGTAGTATAGAGTGCCCATTCAATATTGCACTTCATTTCATGCATTCCAGCAATTATCTCTTGATGAAAATTTTCGTCATGCACCATCAAAAGATGCGAATGCAACATTTTTTCTAGCGGCTCTGGGAGCTGTTTTTGCTGAGTATTTTGTTGCAGGTCATTAGCAACGCATTGTACAGCGTCTCGAAAGCGAATTACTTCTCTTTCGTACTGCGAATGGTTAATTGTATATTGAGGCGCGACTGGATATTGTTCCAGTTGCACAAAAGAATTTGCGCTCGCTATACCCGCGCAAACAGAAAAGCCTTCTAATTTTCGCATCAATTACGTCCCGTAACAGGCCAATGTCCAAATTACGGTTACGGCTATAGTGAATCCACCACCATAGTATTGAGTCCCATGACGAGCTGTCTATGAAGAGAGTGAATATCATCGATATCCTGTTCTTTAAATCGAAATCCAATTGCCCCCTCATGTCCGCCCCCATCTTTTATAGCGAATTCGTCTAATAACAGGCGCAAGTCTATTTTTTTATATCGCGCGCATCGACGCGCTCTAAACTGAATCACAGATACACCTTGAATCATTTCGTAGTAACTGCTAAGGCTAACATATCCACTATTCTCCGCGAGACTATTAGCAACATTACGCATAGCGGAAAAGAAAGCGTCGTTGCCATATTTTTCTTGAAGATATCTACTTTCCGATTGAGTAATAAATAATACGCCAACATTATTAATAATTTCGATCTGTGAAAGTACATGATTTTGAATCTCTTTCTCTTGTGAAGAGCACTGCTTAAGCCACCGCTCGATATCCTCGACGTTTTTTAAGGCGTAATCACCTTGAGTTTTTACTTGCAACAACGCGCTAAGATATCTAATAACTATATCGTATTTTCGCTTTGCTAAACGTTGCGTAATGTATTCTCCTGTATTTGTGTCCGACAATATCCCCATAAGAATCATAATTATGGTGCTACGGGAGAAAAAAGAGTCTATATATAGCTGATGTAATAATGTCTTTTGATTATTAATCCTATACAGTAATTCTGCAATAAGAATGCACGTTGAGGTTCCGTTATCAACCAGACAGTATTCGTCGTTGCCTGAATATTGGCTATCAGCGTCAATATGATGATCTATCTCAATTTTAAGAACGTTATCAGACAATAAAGCCTTTCGGATAGATGTATTAATATCCAGCATGGCGGGCTTGGGGGTATCGCAAATAATAATAGTATCTATATTATCGGGAATGTCGTCCGTAGATTTGGAAATCGTAATATTGTTGTATTTCCAGATATTCCAGAAAAAATCAAAATTAGAACTAATCGTATTAGAGAAATTGATTGTGGCGGATTTACCCATTTTACGCACAGTCAATGCCATCGCGGTCATTGCTCCAAAACAATCTTCATCGGGATTTACGTGCCCAATCATAAGAAAATGGTTGCGCTCGCATAATGCAGACGTGATATTATTTATAATATGTTTGCGTGCCGCGATAGAAGGCAACGCCTGTTTTTTTCCTTCAATAGGAAGAGCAAATGATCGTTTCCTTTCAGTCTTTCCGACAGTGGATTTACCAGCAACAACCGCTCTATTCCGCCCCTTTTTTTTTGGCGACATAGAGCGCTTTATCCGCTTCGTCCATTAATTCTTGAAGAGAACTTGCATGGAACGGAAAAACCGCAAGCCCCTGACTAGTGGAAACAGTGGTTATTGAACCGCCACAGTCTGCTAATAACGAAATTTTATTCACTGCGGCAATAACGCGGTTTGCAATCTTTAACGCTTCTTTTGCGTCGGTAGAAGGCAAAATAAAAAAGAATTCATCGCCGCCATAACGAGTAAGAATATCCTTATCGCGAAAATGTTCTCGAAAAGCTGCTACAGCCGCAAGTATCACTTTATCTCCAATCATGTGCCCATATTCGCTATTAATTTTACCGAAATGATCTAAATCACACATAATAATTGCCAGAGATTCTTTATTTATTTTAGCCTGGAACAACATATTAGGCAGAGTCTCGTCGAGAAATCTCCGATTAAATAAATCGGTAAATTCGTCCGTGATCGAGCGTTTCCGAGCATTTTCTCCCCAGCGAACCATATCAGAAAGGAAATCGCCGGTAGAGGCTAATCTGTCGCCTATAGCATTGAGCATTCGGTACATAATTTTACTCGCAATATAGGGAAAATGGCGTTCAAAATTGATGAACTGCTCGCGTGTTAAGCAAAACAGCTTGCTAGGTATTTTAGCGGTACAAGTCGCAGAACGAAGATCATCGGTAAAAAGAGACATCTCGCCAAAAAAATCGCCTTGCCCGAATGTAGCAATGGTAATCTCTTTTTCATTTGGCAAATGCACAATGGTAGAAAAATTGCCAGATTCGACAATAAATAATTCGCCTCCTGTATCACCCTCTCTGAAGAGAATCTCACCTTGTTTAACTTTTTTATCGAAAATGATGGGGAGGACATTGCCGATTTCTTCCGGAGATAGATCGGCAAAAAGAGGCACCGTGAGTAGAAATGATTTTTTATCGCTATGATTCTTCTTAGTCTTTCGAGGCATCTGTTTCCCGCAATTTATTATAGCTATATACTTTGTCGCCGCCATCGTTTCGGGCGGCAAATAGCGTTTTAGTAGCAAATTTTACAAGCATCGAAGGGATTTCGGTATCTACAGGATATGTCGCCATTCCAATACTAAATGGCAATATAACTTTGCTCTTCGGAAGTATTTCTGTTATATCAATACTGGAAATTTTACTATGAAGCTGTTCGGCAAATTCTCGGGCGGCTTCCCGATCATATTTCGGCATTATCACCACGAATTCGCTACTGCGATAGCGTACGCAAGACATATTAGAAGAGGCGTAGGAAGCTATTTGACGAGCAATGAGTTCCAATACCTTATCACCCAGTTCGTGCCCGTAAGTATCATTTATCGCCTTAAAATCATCTGGCTTTATCATCAATAGGCTAACATTATCTCCGACAAATAAATCAAGATATTGCCGATCGTCAAAATATCTGTGATTTAGCAACCCAGTAAGCTTATCCATGAATATTTGACGTCGTAATTCCTGAACCCATCGACTATTCTTTGTTATTAATTGGTTGGTTGATCTAAGCCGGTCAGCCGCCATATTTATCAATCGCCTCAGAATTCGGGCGATAAGCGCGGGATGGGTGCAACGAATATCGTCAAAACTTACATTGGGATCGGGGAAATTGAGTAAGCGACTATTACGATGCGCCACAGCGCGAACGCTAGAAACATGATTACGAAAAAGCTCCATTTCTCCAAAAGACTCATGCGTAACAAAACGAGCAATATCAATCATTTCTGATTGTTGAAATATTTTTTGAATAATTATTTCTCCACTATCAATTACAAACATGCCTCTGCTTGATTGGCCGGAATCGAAAATGAATTCGCCTTCTCGACATAAAACGAATTTGCTATAAGAAGCGATAACTTGCAAATCCCTCATTGACATGTCGCTAAAAATCTTTGACTTCTTCAATAAATCAATTGTGTAATTATCATCCATAGAGTCGCCCATCCTATAGGTATCTTTTCCGGACTTCGCATATATTGCCGGCGGGGAGACTCGAACTCCCACAGACATATGTCCGCCAGATTTTGAGTCTGGTGCGTCTACCAATTTCGCCACGCCGGCAGTAAAATATACTATACCATAAAAAATCAAATAATTCAAGGCGGCTATTATTATCGCATAGGTAGAATATACGAAATTCTATACCATTCAATGGTTCTTTTATCAACTAAAACAATAAAAGATGCGTCAGACTATCTCGATCCGCTATTCTTTCTATATACAACACACGAATTAAACTATCTAGTATTAATAATCGATCACTATCCTTACTATTTATTGTGCAATAAATTTAATAAGAAAAATACCAATATTCAACTAATATTATAATTGTATTACTAAAAAAAGCCTTAATATTACTTATATAAAGGGATTAGCCTTAATATATCTAATACAAAAAGTTAATTTTATAAAATTATAGGAAAAAATTTTTGTACTAAGATAGAGAATACAATATTTATAGCGAAAATAAAAAAATAGAAATTATCAAATAATCGGTATATATGTAAACAATTGTAAAATATCCATGTTCATAGCGCCTAATTTAAAGCCAAAAATAAGGGAAATGTTGGCACAAAATATGCATGACGTTGGGTAGATACCAATATGATATTTTATAAGGAATAAATTATGACTCTATTAACCCATCTCGTTCTTGTGTATCAGATGACAGGAAGTCTTTTTGATACGTTGAGAAAAGAAATATTATTATTCATCTATCGTTATCCATTGCGCCGTTATGGCGCAAAAGAAGACGATCAAGGAGAATTTCTGCTCTATATACAGGAGAACATAACAAATTTGGCCGCTGAATTTAAGTACTGCAACGTTTCGTTCGAAGCATATCTTACGATAGTACTTCGTTGGAAATTCTATACCTATGCGTCAAAACGCTTAACAGGTCACGCTCGAAATCGTAATTCTGAGCTAGCGCAATCTACGGAATATGATTCGTTATCTGAATATTATCATACAATTGATAACGTCATGGTACACGATTCCGGCGAAACGATTGTTCGCGATATTAAATCCGCTTTTAATGTAAATCAAAGCGGAATAATAGAAAGCAAGATAACCAATAGACATATTATCGTTCTCACGCTAAAGGCATGCGAAAATCTTCAGCCAAAACATGTAGAATATATAGCCTCTCTAACCGGTTATCGTTTGAAATGGCTCATGAACGCGATAAAGAAAGCTCGAGAATCAATAAAAAAGAAAAATGCCCAAATTGAAAATCTCAAAAAACGTCGTAGCCGTATATTTATGACTATTCTCTCGCTTCAAAGCGATTTTGAACGCTCGAACCCGATAACCTCTAAGGAAGAGTTCCGCCAAATAACCGACCAATACCATAAAAGGATGTGCAGAATATCGGCAACGATAAATCGCATCTCCGGAGGGCCGACAAATGAAGCTATAGCGCAAATTTTGAATATCCCAAAGGGCACAGTGGACTCTATTGTCTATTATCAAAGGCAACAACTGCGAAAATATGGAGGATACGCTACTTTGGACGGTGTAGAATAACCGAAAGGCTAATGACGGTACACAATTATGGTATTCTGCGAGCTTCTTGAGTTCACTTATTGGCTTGGGCGACTTAGGATTTATTATCGGGTCGGATGCTACTAACCCAGAGATTTTATCGAGCAGGCGTCTCCGGAGTTCATTGTAAGCGGTTGATGGGTGGATTCGAGCACATCTCTCCATAGGTTGCTTTCAGGATCGATGCGATTTCTTGTCTCTACGGTAAGTCCAATAGGCAGGTGAACCGCGACGCTATGCACTTGCCCAATAAGAATGCCGGTTTTTCCGGCCATCGCCGCATGAACCGCGTTGCTGCCAAGACGAGCGCAATAGATTGCGTCGGTGGGAACAGCGACCGCGCTACGAATAATATAGCTAGGGTCAATATATTTAAGGTTAATTTGCATATTCTTTTTCGCAAACCATTTTTGGATTCGTTGCTTAAGGTATATGCCAATATCTTGTAATACTCTATTACCAGAAGCATCGGTTTCTTTCGATTCGGTATCGAGAAGGTCTTGCCCTATCCCTTCGGCAACAACAATTACGACCGATCCCTGCTCGCGAATTCGCCGCTCAAGATACTGGAATACCCCGCGTTCGCCTTCCAGTTCGAATGGGATCTCGGGAACAAGAACAAGGTCTACTTCATGGCTGGCGATAGCGGTCGCCGCCGCGATAAAACCAGAATCGCGTCCCATCACCTTGACCAAGCCTATGCCATTTGGCGCTGAATAGGCCTCGGCGCGAGCGCTTTGCGCGGCACCGACGGCTAACGACACCGCTGTCTCGAAGCCGAATGATTTTTCAACAAATCGGAGATCGTTGTCTATTGTTTTAGGAATACCGACAATTGCGATTTTTAAGTTTCGTTTTTTAACTTCGCGCTCAATTTTTAACGCGCCGCGTTGAGTGCCGTCGCCGCCGATTATAAAAAGCATATTGATATTCATTTGCTCTAGCATATCGACCATGTCGCTTGTGCGATCGCCACCGCCGCGCGATGTTCCTAATATTGTCCCGCCAATTTTATGGATGTTTTCCACTACCTCTGGTTTAAGAGCAATTGGAGCCGATGTATTTTCGGGCATTAGCCCTTGATAACCAAAACGGAGTCCAGTGACTCGAGAAACCTTATAGCGTTGTATCAAACATCTTGTTATCGCTCGAATTACATCGTTGAGTCCTGGACAGAGGCCGCCGCACGTTATAACAGCCGCATGCGTATTCGTTGGATTAAAATATATTTTCTCTCGAGGACCGGCTTTTTGCAATATACCCACCGATCGATTAATATTTGGCTCATCGTCGGCATAACTATCAATATCAAAAATGATCCCCTCGTCGTCGTGGACATAATTTGCTATGCAATCGCCTTGCGTTATAGAATAGGAAATAGGCGACATTATTTTGGGAACGCCGAGTTCAGAAACCGAAAAATCATATAATCTTCTTTTACCCATACGAACAATTTATTACATCAAGTCAAATAAGTCAAAGCAATACTGAATTGTTGGGCGTTGCGGGCCTGTTGCGGGAGGCTGGAGATTTCGCTGGGCGGTGCCCGCAGAGGGGGTAGCGGAATAGCGCAAGACGAAGCCGGCGCGGAGCGGTAGCAAAGCGCGAAAAGGCGGAGGCGGTTGTCGCGAAGCGACAATGCGCTATGGAGCGAGGGGGAGACTTCCCCCTTTGGCATATTGAGTTGTTGATGGTATCCTTATTTTTGATGATGTCTGGCGGATGGGGCGATTTTGATTTGGAAACGTTAGCGGCTTGCGGAGGTGTGCTGGTCGCGGAGCAACTGGTGATCGGATATGGGGTTCGCGGGTCGAAGCAACGGGCGGCGAGGGCGCTGACGAGACCATTGGATTTTACGCTAGAACAGGGGCAATTTTGGGGGCTTGTTGGACGCAACGGCAGCGGGAAAAGCACCTTGCTCTATACGCTTGCCGGACTGTATACGCCGCTGAGCGGAGCCATAACAATAGCCGGACAACCGATGGAGCGTGTCGCTATCGCCGAACGAGCGGGTTTGGTTGCCTTAGCGCAGGCGAGGCCTCCGATTCCGGAATATACTACCGCTCGGGAATTTGCTTTATTGGGGCGACGCGACGGGGAGAATGGGGAGGCGGTGGAAGCGGCGCTTCGGCGGACATCGTTGACAGAGTTTGCCAATGTTCAGTTGACCGCGATGAGCGACGGATATAAGCAAAAGGCGATTATAGCCCGCGCGTTGGCGCAGAACACCCCGTTATTATTGGCCGATGAGCCGACCAGTTTTCTGGACGCAAGCAATACGGCGGAAATGTTCTCACTCTTTCGAACGCTATCAACAAACCATGGAATAACAATATTCTGCGCGACGCATGCAATGCAATTAGCCGAACGCCATTGCGATCACATACTCTACTTGGACGATTTCGCTATCGTTGCGCGCGCTCCTTACTAGCGAGCTATTCTTTTTTGTTCAAATCTTCGCTATATTTGCGAGTGATATTGTTGATATTGGGCAATATGTGAAAAAAGACATCGAGCAATTCGGGATCAAATTTTGTTCCGCTCATTTTATGCATTTCTTCCAACGTCTGTTCTTCTGTCCATGCTTTTTTATAGCTCCGCTGAGAACGCAACGCATCGTAGACATCTGCGATAGAAACTATTCTGCCGAATAATGGAATCTCGTGCCCCTTTTTCCCGACAGGTTTGGAATTGGATCCGACACGCAACGGAATGTTGGTGTTTGCATCGATGTATCCGGGATATCCTGTGCCATCCCAACTTTCATGATGATTCAGCGCCACGACGCTGGCGAGTTCGTCAAATTCCGATTGTCTATCAAAAAACAGTCGCGCTCCCGCCAATGTATGCGATTTGATAATATCGTACTCTTCCGGCGTAAATCGCCCCGGCTTTTTTAAGATCACATCAGAGATTGCCACTTTCCCCACATCATGGAGCATAGCGGCCATACGGAGATTATCTTGCGTCTTCGCGATAGTCTCCACGTTTATTTCATGTTTTTTAGCCCAATATTCGTAAATTTCGGTGGCATATCCCGCAACACGGTTCACATGTTGCCCCGTTTCTTTGGGGTCGCGCAATTCGGCCATTTTGATCATGCGCAATAGGATCGTTCGAGTCATTTGGGCGCGTTGTAATGCCACCGTCGCGTTTGCGGCGAAATGGCTCAGAAGCAGTTCGTCGGATTTGGTGAACGAAATAATTTCGTTCATTTTTAGTTTATTAATTAGCTGTATGACCCCGACAATTTGCCCCATATTTGTTCGCAACGGGACGCAAATAACGGAGCGAGTGCGATAGCCCGATCGCTGATCGTAAGCGGTATTAAAGCTATATGGCGCGTTTTCGGGTATTTTGTAAACATCATTGATATTCACTGGCTGCCGCGTAACCGCGCAATAACCAGAAACGGTCGCGGTGCTTATAGGGATAGTGAAATAGCTATAAATAAGTTTTTCGCCGGGAGGGAGTCCTACCTGTTGCGTCTCGTTTTGGGCGTAATGAATTGCCAACGCCCCATTTTCGGCGATATAGATAGACCCGGCGTCGGCATTTGTTAAATTGCGAGCCGTTTGAAGAATTCGCTCAAGCAAAATATCAATATCATTGATATCGTTCAAACGAGAGCCTATCTCAACAATCTGTTGAAGATTGCTTACATCGCTGATTTCTAGCACCTTCAATTTATCCTTTTATCTTAGTATTATAACCGGTAATAAGCGCTATAACCTTGAGACAATAATGGCAGATTGTTTACTAACTTGCTCCTACCTTGATCTAACACTTTTTGACATTGTGTCGTTTTTTTCATATCCATAGTACCTTTTCGCCATCGCTTGATATTTTAATAACATCACCCAACGCATATTCGTTCGCCAATATTTTTTTTGCCAACGTATTTTGCACATGCGTTTGGATCGCGCGTTTGAGAGGGCGCGCTCCAAATGACGGCATATAACCCACTTTTGCCAAATAGGCGCGGGCTTTTTCGTCAATCTCTAGGAATCTATCCTGTTCTTCCAACCGCTCTTGCAATTTGCGCAGCTCCAGATCGACAATGGCAAAAATGTGTTCCTGATCAAGTCGTTGAAACATAACGATCTCATCTAAACGATTAAGAAATTCGGGACGAAATGTGGCGCCGAGCAGCTCGTCGATTTTAGGGCGACATTCTTCCGCGTTATCATATTCAAGAATAATATCGCTTCCTATATTGCTGGTTGAGATGATAATAGTAGACTGAAAATCGACTAGCCGACCCTTTCCATCGGTAAGTCGCCCCTCGTCTAATATTTGCAAAAGAAGGTTATAGATGTCTGAATGCGCCTTTTCTAATTCGTCAAATAATATGATGGAGAAAGGTTTTCGTCGGACCGCTTCGGTCAATTGCCCGCCTTGATCATAGCCAACATAGCCCGGAGGCGCTCCGATAAGTCGGGAGATCGCGTGACGCTCCGAGTATTCGCTCATATCTATACGAATAAGCGAATGTTCGTCGTCGAATAGAAAATTCGCTAGCGTTTTTGCCAATTCAGTTTTGCCTACGCCGGTGGGCCCCAAAAATAGAAACGTGCCCAGCGGGCGTCGCAGATCGGACAATCCGCTTTTATTGCGGCGTATCGCGTCTGATACAACGCGTATCGCGTTGGGTTGGCCAATAACTCGCTTACCCAGTATTTCGTCCAATTGCAACAATTTTTTGCGTTCCGTGGTGAGCATTTTAGATACCGGAATACCTGTCCAGATAGCTACCACACGAGCGATGTCCTCTTCAGAAACCTCTTCGCGCAACAATGTTGATTGGGTCTGCTGGATGCGATCAATTTGCTTATTGAGTTCGACCCGCATAGAGGGAATGATGCCGTGCTTAATCTCGGCCGCTCGATTTAAATCGCCGCTACGCTCGTATCGCGTTTCTTCTTGGCTTTTTGCCTCAATTTGTTGCTTCAATTCTCGGATGCGGTCGATTATCTTCTTCTCGCTTTTCCATTGTATCCGTTTGGCCCCGCGCTCTTCTTCAAGAAGGCTGAGCTGTTGCTCGATAGTTTCGAGTCGCTGAGAAGAGGCGGCATCTGTCTCTTTTTTGAGCGCTTGCCGTTCTATCGTCAATTGCAATATGCGTCGATCCAATCGATCAAGATCGGTGGGCTGGCTTTCAATCTCCATTTTGAGGCGACTTGCCGCCTCGTCCATAAGATCAATGGCTTTATCTGGAAGAAACCTTGCGGTAATATAACGATTAGCAAGCTTAGCGGCGGCGATCAGCGCGTCGTCGCGGATTCGAACGCCATGATGGACCTCGTACCGTTCTTGCAATCCGCGCAGAATAGCTATGGTATCTTCGACCGAAGGCTCATGGGTCATAACGATTTGGAAGCGACGTTCCAATGCCGCGTCTTGTTCTATGTATTTGCGGTACTCGTCCAAAGTAGTCGCTCCGATAGTGCGCAATTGCCCGCGGGCCAACGACGGTTTGAGAAGATTGGAAGCGTCAATAGACCCTTCGGCGGCTCCCGCTCCCACCAATGTGTGCAGTTCATCGATAAAAAGAATGATCTCTCCCGAAGCATTGATGACCGCGGCGATCACCGCCTTGAGACGTTCTTCGAATTCGCCGCGATATTTTGCGCCAGCGAGCAACGAGCCCATGTCGAGTGTTAGGATGCGCTTGTTTTTAAGAGAATCGGGGACGTCGTCATGAACGATGCGCAATGCGAGCCCTTCGACAATAGCAGTTTTTCCGACGCCGGGCTCGCCGATAAGAACAGGATTATTTTTGGTGCGCCGCAATAATACTTGAATTATTCGTCTAATCTGATCGTCGCGCCCAATTACAGGATCCAGCTTATCGTTGCGAGCCGACTCGGTTATGTCGTTGCAATAGTGCTTGAGCGCCTCTTCGCCGCTCTCTACTTTTTGTTGGTCATTCTCTGCCTTGAATTGCTCGCGCATTTCTTGCGATATCGACAGAATTCGGTCGCGCGTGATCCCGAACCGTCGCAAAATCATCCCAGCATCTTGCGGGCTTTCGCTGATTGCGATAAGCAAATGCTCTACGCCTATCGAGCTCTCTTTTGATTGACGCGTCGCTATCTTTTCGCTTTGCACTATAATCGCCGATAGTTCGCTCGATAGCTCTTTTTCATTTGATCCGGCGGCGCTGCGAGGCAACGCCTGCAACGATTCGTTAACAGCGTTATCAATTTCGCGAGAATCGGCTCCCAGATATTGGATAATTGCCCCGACAATTCCATCGGCTTGGCGCAACATCGCATTCAATAGATGCAAAGAAGAGACTTGCCCATGGTTGTGTTGTAATGCCGCTTGCTGCGACGCTTGTAACGCGGATAACGCAGCTTGAGTCATCCCTTTCGATTGCATTTTTTCATTATATCTTTTTTATCGCTACTAGCCAATAACAATGTTCGCCCTGAACGAGAGGTTTGGTTTTGAACATAGCTGCCGCTTATCTTATGATAGTTATCGCTCGTTGGGATTCGAAATAGACGATTTTCGAATAAATCATTGATTCATCGAACTAATTGCGGTATCATGGAGAATACACTTATGAATAAAGAATATTCCGCTCGTAATATACAGGTATTAAAGGGCCTAGACCCAGTCCGCAAACGTCCGGGGATGTATATAGGTTCGACCGGCAGCGAAGGATTGCATCATTTAGTCTACGAGGTGGTAGATAATAGCGTAGACGAAGCTCTCGCAGGGCATTGCGATAGAGTAGACGTATCGATAAACGGCGATTCGTCCATTACCGTCTCGGATAACGCGCGAGGCATTCCTGTAGATGTGCATAAAGACGAAGGTATCAGCGCGCTTGAGATTGTTATGACAAAATTGCATGCTGGAGGAAAATTCGATAAAGATAGCTATAAAGTCTCGGGAGGGTTGCATGGCGTCGGAATTTCAGTAGTCAACGCGCTTTCGGAATGGTGTAAGGTAACCGTCTATAGAGAAAATAAGATTTATAAGCAATCCTTTCAACGAGGGGTCGCCGACGCTCCAGTCGCCATGGTTGGAAAAACGGATAAAAGAGGAACCACAGTCTCATTTTTTCCCGATCGAGAAATATTCGATACGATCGATTTTAATTTTGATACGCTATCCCGTCGACTGCGCGAACTGGCCTTTTTAAATAGCGGCTTGCATATTACTATCGAAGATTTGCGCGCCGAACATACCCAAGAGCATTCATTTAAATTTGATGGCGGGCTGCGAGAGTTTATTCAATATCTAAACAAAAATCGAAAAGTTATCCATAACAGTCCCATCTATTTTTCGACCGAATTGAACGATGTCGCTGTTGAAGCGGCTCTTGAATACCACGATGGCTATGCTGAAACGCTCTTTTCGTTTGTGAACAACATCAATACCATCGAGGGCGGAACGCATTTGATTGGGTTTAAGTCGGCGTTAACGCGTACCTTGAATGATTTTCTGAAACGTTCCAAACACTCCAAGAAGACCGATGAGCCGCTGAGTGGAGAGGATGTTCGCGAAGGCTTAACCGCCGTGCTTTCCGTAAAGGTTCGCGAGCCTCAATTTGAGGGACAGACTAAAACCAAATTAGGCAACTCTGATGTGAAAGGAATTGTAGAGACGCAAACAAGCAATAATCTATCCGAATATTTCAATAAAAACCCCAAAATTATAGATGCAATTCTGTCAAAATCGATATTGGCGACAAAAGCTCGTATCGCCGCGCGGAAAGCTCGAGAATTAACCCGCAGAAAAAACGTATTTGAAAGCTCGGGCCTTCCCGGAAAACTTGCCGATTGCTCTGAAAAAGATCCGGCGTCGTCGGAAATCTACATTGTTGAAGGCGATTCTGCGGGAGGATCTGCGAAACAGGGAAGGGATCGTCGTTTTCAAGCAATTTTGCCGCTATGGGGCAAAATGTTAAATGTAGAGAAAACTCGATTGGATAAAATATTGGCCAACGATAAATTACAGCCTATAATTATCACATTGGGAACCGGCGTGCTACCCAATTTTCAGATTGAGAACCTGCGGTATCATAAGGTAATTATCATGGCTGACGCCGATGTCGACGGCTCTCATATCCGTACTCTATTGCTCACTTTTTTCTTTCGCTATATGCCGGATTTGATCAAACAGGGACATGTCTATATCGCAATGCCTCCGCTCTATCGTATGACATATATGCGAAAAATCTATTATGCATATGATGATAAAGAGCGCGAAGAGATTCAACAACGTCTAAAATCGGACAAGATTACGTTGCAACGCTACAAAGGATTGGGCGAGATGAATCCAAGCCAATTGTGGGAAACGACGATGGATCCGAAAACTCGAAGCATTATGCAAATTCAAATGGATGATATTGTCGAGGCAGACACCATATTCACGACGTTGATGGGCGAGCATGTGCAACCTCGACGAGAATTTATCGAAAAAAACGCATTATTGGTATCCAACCTCGATGTATAACGAAGAGAATCGAAACGTCGCGATTACGCGAAGGCGCTTCGCGACACTCTTCTAATTTATTTTCGCGAACATCACGACCGAATCGGGCATTGCTTGATTATTATTCATTTATTCCACAATTTATTCACAACCTCTTTTCAATCATGTGGAAATAAGCGCGCTCTGAAAATGTCAAGTGCGAAATAAAAAAATACAATATTTTTTTTAAAATATCGATAACTCTATGTAATAGATAGAATTATCGGTAGCGCTCGGATCATGTGAAATAATTTCCATATTCATAGCTCGCCTTGCACGAAGTGATTGAAGCCAATTGATAAATTTTTGACTGAATTGCGCACAATTTTTCCACAACCTTCGATTACGGGGTGACGATATAAAAATAACCACAGAATAATTGCGTGAAACGGGATTTTTGATGCCCGAGAGAGGACTTGAACCTCCACGACCTAATGGTCACTAGACCCTGAATCTAGCGTGTCTACCAATTTCACCACTCGGGCCTCGATAAAAAGTAGCGAAGCGACGACTATTTGTCAACAGACTGTCTATTATTTTGAACTGTTGCTTGACGCTCGCCGGATCGCTTTGGGCAATAACCTCTTGCCATCTTACCATAGAAAGTATAATAATAATTATATGATGTGGTGTGTTAGCACTAGCCAATTGAAGCACACGCCTCCTCAGGCTGTTTCATTTAGCGAAACATTATTGTCAAGCTTAGCGCCCGATAACGGTCTCTATATCCCGATTATCGAACCAGCGTTGCTAACCCCTACGCTTAATACCCATGACTCGAATAGTTCGTTCCGTGAACTTGCCGCCGATGTAAGCCTTGCGTTGCTCCATGACGACCTGCCACATCCCGACACAATAGCTCGCGACGCTTTTACCTTTGCCCCGGTTCTGCGCCAAGTAGACGAGAATATTGCGATTATGGAGCTGTTTCATGGGCCAACTTGCGCGTTTAAAGATTTCGGCGCGTCGTTTCTGGCACATTCATTGGAAGCCCTGCTGGATAAGACCGATAGACGCACTGTCATTTTGACCGCTACTTCGGGCGATACTGGAAGCGCTGTGGGGCAAGCATTTCATAGACGAAATAATATTGATGTGGCAATCCTCTATCCAAGCAAACGAATAAGCCCCCTA
Organism: Spirochaetia bacterium; assembly: GCA_965220165.1. Lineage (GTDB taxonomy): Bacteria > Spirochaetota > Spirochaetia > CBDCPJ01. The sequence goes on along the minus strand of CBDCPJ010000049.1, from coordinate 47,190 downwards.
CAAGAACAGCAATTAACCACTATTGGCGATAATGTTCAAGCTTTTGAGGTGAACGGCTCATTTGACGATTGTCAAAAAATGGTTAAAAACGCGTTCCAAAATCGCGATCTTAATTCAAAGCTGTCGCTTACTTCCGCTAATTCCATCAATCTCGGCAGGCTTATTCCCCAATCATTCTACTATATGTTTGCATATACTACATTTCGCGACCAGTTGTATCGCGACAAACGACAACTGCTTTTTTGCGTGCCCAGCGGCAATTTTGGCAATTTGACCGCCGGCTTGTTGGCGCGCGAGTGGGGAATGCCCGTGGATCGATTTATCGCCGCCACGAACGCGAATAACATAGTGCCTAATTATTTGAATAGCGGCAATTTTATGCCCCGTCCTTCGATTGCGACCTATTCTAATGCTATGGATGTGGGAGATCCAAGCAATTTCGCCAGAATGCGCCATCTCTATAGCACGCCCGAACAGCTTTCAAAGATATTATTTGGCACGAGCGTAAGCGATGAAGAAACGGCGACAACCATGAACAACTGGCACAAGGAGCGATCTATTTTGCTTGACCCCCATACCGCGGTTGGCGCTGCCGCCGTAGATCAATACTTCCGGCTCTTCGATCGAAAAAACATACTCGCGGTGATCCTTGGAACAGCTCACCCCGGAAAATTTTCCGAAGTCGTTCGGCAAGCTACCGGAGTGGAGCCAATGATCCCCACGCGTCTCGCCGAGGCGCAAAATAAAACAAAACAATCGATAGTAATAGATAATAACGCCGACCATTTGGCAAGGATTCTGATACAAAGATTTTTTTGATATTGTAATATTATGCTTCGCATTTTGCATATCGACGACGACATTCTCTACCTTGAAAAAATAGCGACGCTTTTAAAAGGGCAGTATCATATACATTCTATTTCAAAGTCAAAAAATATGGATGCGACTATAGCCAAGATATCGCCCAATATAGTCATACTGAATATTCATACTGCCGGCATCAATGGATATGACATAATTCGACATATAAATTATGCGTATTCATCTATTCTAGTTATTGTTCTCAGCAAAATTAAGTCGTTGTCTCCCGTTGTCCGCGCAATAAAATTTGGAGCGTATGATTGTATCAATAAGTTCGATCCTTTCGAGAGCTTGCGGCGTTCGCTGAAAAAAGCTTCGAAGTATTTCAATTATGGTATAAAATCTAAGAATGATGATATCGGCAAAGGCCTAATCGTAGGAAATAGTCGATGCATGCAAAGGCTTCGCGACTTTATAGCTCAGTCCGCTCCCACATCGGCGCCTATACTCCTTACGGGAGACTCGGGCGTGGGCAAAGGCGCCGCGGCTAAAGTGATCCACCAACATTCACTTCGTTCAAAGAAAAGATTTTTAGGAGTAAACTGTAGCGCCATACCGACTACGCTATTCGAGTCAGAAGTATTTGGCACAGAATCAGGCGCCTATACCGACTCTATTCAAAAACCCGGATATTTTGAACAAGCGACCGCGGGCACACTGTTTCTTGATGAAATAGGAGAGTTGCCGAAAGAGACTCAGGTTAAGCTATTGCGCATTTTAGAGGAAAGATCCCTGGTACGTCTCGGCGGGAGGCAATCAGTACCTATCGATGTTAGAATTATTACCGCGACAAATCGTAATTTTCGAACTATGCTATTAGATAGCTCATTCCGTCTGGAGCTTTTCCACCGCATCGCGGTATTGCCCTTTAACATAGAGCCTTTGAAAGAGAGAGTCGAAGATATAGCCGTGCTAGCAACAACGTTTCTCAACCAGTTAGAAGACGTGCGCCGAGATATTTCAGTGAACGCTTTGCATAAGTTATATCAGCACAGTTGGCCGGGAAATATTCGCGAGTTGCATAATTGCCTGTATCGCGCCGCAGTTCTCTGTGACGGCAAATCGATACAAGCGAAAGATATTACTTTTATTATTTAGCCCGATCCCCGCAAAGCGATACCGACATGCGGCCAACAGAATACGCCGCGCAAGCGCTCCAGAAGCGCTATCCATTCGCGAATATCAACTTATCCGATGATATGTAGCGACTCAATTCGTTACATATCACTCGTTTTGCATCTTCCACTATTGACGGATCATACCCGATAGCATCGCCTTGCTTGATAAATGGATGCCATACAATGCCTGGAGCGGGATGATCGCGTCGCATACGTTTTAGAAAATCGGGGTGCATACGAAACAATCCAAAGCTTATTTTTTCTACGCGATCAATTTCGACGCGCCGCGCAAGCTGACGGAAACAGCTCGCATAATACTCTTCCCAGCCTTCAGTAAGCAAGATAGGGTCGAAACAGAGCCGAACTCGCCAGCCCGATTGTATTGCGGCGACAATATCGATTACTCTATTATGAAAAGAGGCGGCGCCCGACTCGTATCGTTGCGCTAGCTTACTTGGGGTAAGCGACCATACCAGTATAACATTGGGGAGCGGTTTCATTGAGCTAATCGCTCGAAAGTTATCGCTTTTCGTGCGAATCTCGATAGTGACGTTTTGATTATCGCTAACAAATTCGATCCATCGGCGACAAAACGGTATCAATCCCTCAAAGGCCAGCAGGTCGGTTAAGTATGAAATACTAAGATAGAGACTCCCGTTAATCTGCGCTTGTCGGGCAGCCGCCGATATAAAATCGTTGTGATTGACAAATATCAAAATGTTCGCAGAGCTATGCATCCCTTGCAGAAAACAGTAGTCGCAGTTATAGACGCAATTGCGGATCGGGGCGTTATAGTAAATTCGACCTTCTCCAAAACTTTCGATACGCTCGTCGCTTTTGTAAATAAGCTTTCCGTGGTCTACGGCAAGAATAAGCTTTTGAGACATTTTCTGCATCTGAAAGCGTTGCCTAGGACGATGAAATATTTCGCCATAACGCTCTATTTCTACAATAGACGGCGAGTCAATACGACGCAATATGGCGTTCGTATCGGCATATTGGAAAGCGTCCCGTTCGACGTAGACATGGGAATATGCCCAATTGCTCATCGCGGCATGTCGCTAGCGGAGGTAATTGGCGGCGGAGCGGAGAATTGGGCGGTCGCCTCTAGTAATTCAAGAAGCGGCGACAATATCGCGCGGTTTCCGCTGGTTTTTTCTGCCATACTGCTGGATAATCCCGCGCAGACAAACTGATAGGGCGCCATATAACGCAGGACGAGCGAAGCGACGACGGCGACAGTCGGATCCACTGCGATCGGAGCGGCGGAAGGATATTGATCCGCGGCGGGATGTGAAGCGGCAACGGAATCGCGGGGGGCGATCGCAATCGCTTGGGTTTGCGGCAACGGAGAATTCTGTAACATATCGGGATAGTAGTCGCGTCGACTCCCTCGGATCGCATTGAAGAGCGCGATATGTTCTTCGGTTTTCTTCGCGGAATTGGGTAGCGGTCTATAGGGGGTAATACACCCAACGACGCTGATCGATTCAGAGAATCTCCCGAATAGATAGCCGAATAGAGTCGCCACTTCAATAGCGTCTTCGCCGCAAATTGCCAATGTCCAGTTTTCTATGTCGCTATATATTTGAAATCGCGTTATTTGTCGTTGCACCCGTAATTTCAGCGCCTTAATCAGCGGTTTTGCTACGTTTCTTTGGGTGCATATCAATATGTTCACAACCGGAAAAGCGATTTACCGACGCTGGGAAGTCGCCGTATTGGATACCGCCGTTAAACAGGGTTGTCGATTAGAATCTTGGAATATTCCCGCTATGCGCACATCATAGAATTGATTAGTTTCAACTTCTGGCGCGCTATATTCTATCGACGCGTAGTGTTCGCCATACCCTGTTCCTGTCGCGGTGGAAACACCATGTTTGTCTACTATTGAGGAAGCTTTTTCAACCAACAGACGTTGGGAGCCGCCAACCAGGCTCGCGAGATGACGATATTTGTTTTCATCGGAGATGGCGCGAATGATTTCGGCGCGGCGAGTAATCACATCGCCGCTAATTTGGCCGGGCATTCGATCGGCGCGCGTTCCCGATCTTCTTGAATAGGGAAATGTGTGCACGTGGCTAAATCCTATCTCGCGAACGATATTACACGTCTGAGTGAAATCGAGTTCTTCCTCGCCGGGGAATCCAACGATAATATCGGTGGTAAGATTGAAATCGGGAATAGCGCTTTTGATCCTATCCACAAAATCGCGATATTGTCGAACGGTATATTGTCGCCGCATAGCAAGCAAAATTCGCTCAGAGCCGCTTTGAAGGCAGAGATGGAGATGTGGACACATACGAGGATGACTCAGTAGCTCGAAAAACTTATCGTCTAACGCGTCCGGTTCTAACGATGAAATGCGTATACGGAAATCGCCCTCAATCGCCAATATTTGTTCCAGCAAGTCGCTAAATCCCGCCCCTTCATATTGATAGCGGCTCATATTGACGCCGGTGAGCACGATCTCGCGATAGCCCATTGATAAGTTCTCGGAGACATCATCGAGAACGTTGGCTATCGGCCGGCTAACCGCTCGTCCGCGAACATAGGGGATGATACAAAACGAACAGAAATTATCGCATCCATCTTGGATTTTGACCATACTTCGCGTATGAAAAATCGGCGCGGCGGGATTATAGGCGAACCGGTCGTCTACTTTGTCGGAAACTCCGGGAGGCTTGAGTATCTCGCCGCTAAAATGGGCGTCGACCAGCTGGAATATCCTTCCTTTATTGGCATTTGCGACTACATAGGTCAACCCTTCATGCTCTAATCGCTCGCGATTGCTTTCGGCGTAACAACCTGTTACCACCACGATGCTACTTGCCGAATCTATTTGGGTATTTGCGAGCGCGCGGCGAATTATATTGCGCGACTTGCGATCGGCTTTGTTTGTAACAGTACACGTGTTAATTACATACGCGTCGGCCGCTTCTTCAAATGGAACAATGTTGTATCCGGCGCGCAGGAATTGCGTCGCTATAGAATCGGTTTCGTATTGATTGAGCTTGCACCCCAATGTTCGAAAGGCTACGCGATAGCGGCCCATAATTTCTTCTTGCTTGAGCGAGACAGAATCACAATTTGGCTCGCAACACGAACCGCATCACGCAAATACAATTCCTACGCTGTATGATCTAACGCTTTCGGGGTCTTGCGACGCGAGCGATGCTAATAGACAACTTACGCCCTTTATACTCTTTCCCATCAAGAGTTTGCACGATTTTTTGCGACAATACTGGAGTTACTTCGACAAATGAGTAATGTTCAAAAATTCGCACCGCCCCAACATCATCGGAATTTACCCCTTCTACGGTATAAAATAGCTCTTTGAGCCATTCTGGCGTAATATCGCGACTTCGTCCAATGCCGACAAATATGCTTTTCGTATCTAGATCAGTTTCCGCGACGGACGATTTTGCGTTCGCGCGGAGATCTGCGGCCTCGGATTTGCCCGACGCAGGATTTTTTGACACCGGTTTATTCTTCTTGCCGCCTTTTCCTTTGATAGCGTTATTTTTAGGCGTTTTCTCGGAAGCGCGAGTTTTAGATTTCTTTGGACTGGCCAAATGATCTAATGACTGCCCGTTACTGAGTAACTTGAAGAGATATGCGACAAAATATCGCCGTCGAAATATGGGAACATGGCGACTAATGAGCTTACGGTATACATCCATATCGCTGGGGTTTTCTCGATAATTTATTGTGTAGAGGATCTGTTTAATGAGCTCAATCATCTTCTTGTCATTGAGAAGGTGATTCCGCTGTTTGTTCATAAGATAATAGATGCTCCTATAATAAAAATGATATTATCTATGGTAATCGCGCAAAAATTTTTGTCAATATGTATATTATGAATATATATAATTGAACGATCGCGCGCTTTTCCCAATCAATTGTATCCCGCGCGACGTCTTTCGTTTGTCTGAGAGCGTAATTTTGAAATCTGGCGTCCTGCCATAGAGCCATTCCCAACTGGATAACCAATCGGCATATTCGCTAATAGCCGGAATTTGACAGGATTTTTTGCCTATCCTCACGTGAACATCATTATCGGAACAATGGCGCGCTAAACATTCACGGGCGGTTGAAAGATCGATATGGGGAGCGAAATCGACGATATTTGCAACCGATGAACGAACAGAACGCACCGCGCCGGTTTCGACGCGCGTTGGGCGCTCGGCTAATGGAGACGCCAGCGCTCGGCGCAATCGAGCCAGTTCGGCGTTGATCAGGAGCGTGCCATGGTGTAGCGCCATATCGCGGGAGAATCGAAACGCCGCGCCCGATACCTTTTTGCCGTGTACCACAAGGTCGTTTCTATCGTTGCGAGTCGCCTGAATATCCAACGTACGCAACGCCGCAATTATCTCGCGGTACCAATGGTCTCGGCAATATTGGCTTTGCGGCGCGATAAACGAATAGTTAAGGTTGCCGCTATCATGGAAAACCGCGCCCCCGCCGCTGATTCTTCGAACGAGAGGAATATTTTCGCGGTAGAGATAGTCGAGATCGCATTCAAGCCACGGGTTTTGGTTCCGCCCAATAACGACGGACGCCCGATTCACATAAAACAGCAATAGGCTTGTTGTCGTATCAGGACGCGTATAGAGATATTGTTCTACGGCAAGGTTAAAATAGGGGTCGTCGCTATCGGTGCACCATAATTCAGTAGCGATTGCCATATGTTGTCGCGTTTATGAACGGCGTTACGATTCGAGGATGGTTCGTCCGCGAAAGGCGCGCGAGACCGTAAGACGATCGGCGTACTCTAAGTCGCTATTCGCCGGCAACCCAAAAGCAAGCCGCGTAACTCGAACATTTTTTTCGCCCATTAGTTTCGATAAATAGAGCGCTGTGGTATCGCCCTCGACGGTATGATTGGTCGCCAAAATTACTTCGCGTATGTTATCGGTATCGATGCGCCGCAGAATCAACGGAATGCCAAGCTCCTCGGGGCCGACGCCTTCGATGGGAGAGATCACTCCGTTGAGCGAGTAATATCGTCCATGGTATTCGCGAGTACTTTCGATGGTCCATATGTCCTGCGGTTGCTCGACAATACATAGATTGTATATTTCGCGCGTTTCATCCGAACATATCTCACAGAGTTCCAACTCTGTGAAGGCATGGCAAAGCGGACAGGGGTGGACTTGATCGATAAGGCGAAGAATGAATTTACCGAGCTGTTCGCCATATTTTTTATCGCGATTCAGTAGATAATAGGTTAATCGTTGCGCGCTTCGAGGCCCTATGCCGGGAAGCTTTGCAAGATGTTCCGTCAGGGATTCAATTACGCCCATGCGTCGCCCCGATAATCAGGCGCATTAACCCATTAATCCGGGAGGAAGATCAAGCCCTCCGGTAATTGAGCGCATCTCTTCTTGCACAGCGTCTGTAACTTGCCGGTGAGCGTCGACGCATGCCGATTCGATAAGCGACTGGACTACCTCGCGATCGGTAATTTCCATTGTTTCGGGAGCGAGTCGCACGTTGGTGATAAGAAATTTACCGTTCATGGTCACAACCACCATGCCGGCTCCGGCCGATCCTGCGCGCGTAATTGTCTCTAATTTGTTTTGCACATCGCGCATAGTCGATTGCATTGATCGCCAATTTTTTAATAGTTCAAATGGATTCATTGGGATATTATTTTTCCTCCAAACATTTTTTTCGCCAACGCTGTCGCTTGCGGAAGATCGTTTTCTTTTCGCTGCCGCGGCATTTCAACTGTAATTTTTATAGGGCGCCCAATCGCTTCGGAAAGTATCTTGGTGAGCATATCGACGCCTTTTTGCGCGCTTTGCGCGTAAAATCCAGTCTCGTATCGGATCGAGACGGTATCGCCGTCAATTGACCAATCAGTCGCTCGCCGCGCTGCCGTCGCCAGCAGAGACTCTTTTTGGAGACGGATTGTTTCCGCTATGTCGCTTATGAGCTGTTCGTCAAACTGCCCTTTGTCGGGGAACGCTTCGCGCTGTAGCGGCTTGTGAGCGATCGGCGCGGCATGGGGGCGAGCGCGCGTCGTTTCTGGCGCGCGCTCGGGATTCGCCGGCGGCGCGTTGTTCGCGGGTAATCTTGGCGATACGGGCGTTGACGGAGCGTCGCCCAGTAGATCGCGACGTAGCTGTTGGAGCCGATCAATCAGTGTATCCGGACGGATGCGCTCTTTTAATAGCGCGAGCCGGGAGATGATCAATTCCAATTCAAACTGCTGATTTAACGAATAGCGCAATCGTCGATAGAGTTCAAGAAGATTGTCGAGTATTTCTTCGAGCTGTTCGCCGCTATAGGCTGAAACGACGCGTTGCGAAAATCGTTCCGGAGGATAGCCGAGGATTTGCTGTTTTTGTATACCGTAACGCATAAAAAGAATATTGCGGTAATATTCGCTGATATCGACGGTAATGCGTTCGACGGTGGATCCGTTTGCGATAAGACGGGTTATCGAATCGAGCGACGCGGCTACGTCCGAGTCGCAGATTTTTTCGGCCAGTTGGTTGATGTCGTCTAGTCCCAGCGCGCCGAGCGATCGAGTAATGTCGCTGAGTTTAATGGAGCCGTCTACAAATGAAACGACTTGATCGAACAGCATATAGGCGTCGCGCAGAGAGCCTCTCGCTTCTTTCGCCAGCCACATCAGCGCTTCCGAGTCCGCTTCGATTCGCTCCGCTCGGCAGGCTTTTTCTAATTGGAGCCGCAATACATCAAGCGGGATCAATCTGAAGTAGAACTGCTGACAGCGCGAACGGATAGTCGCGGGAACACGATGTATTTCGGTGGTCGCAAATACAAATATCACATACGCGGGCGGCTCTTCGATGGTTTTGAGCAATGCGTTGAAGGCGCTGGTCGAGAGCATGTGCACTTCGTCGATGATGTATATCTTATAGCGAGAGCCGGAAGGGGCAAACATAACTTCGTCGCGTATTTCGCGAACATCGTTTACCGAGGTGTTTGAAGCTCCGTCAATCTCGATGACGTCTTGCGGCGAATAGTCTGGGCACGGGTCGACGGATGGGCCGTCGGGAGCGTTTAACGCGCGGGCGAGAATGCGCGCCGCCGACGTTTTGCCCACTCCGCGCGGGCCGGAAAAGAGGTAGGAATGCGCGATATGGCCGCTTTCGATCGCATGTCGCAAGGTGTCCACGACAAATTCTTGTCCGACCAAGTCGCCGAGGTGGGTCGGTCGATAGCTTGCCGCGGTTCCGATATAATTCATCAGTGATATCATATAGATTTGGGGATTATAGCGCAAGGGAGATAGCGATGGGGGCGGGGCGTTGGGCGTTGCGGGCCTGGCGGGGTGTTTGGGAATGGGGGAGCGACGCCCGCAGAGGGGGGGAGCGGAATAGCGCAGGGGCGCGGCCAGCGGGAGCGTAAGCGGAGCTGGATAGGAGCGACCCTGCGCTATGGAGCGAGGGGGGAGACACCAATTGCGGGCGGCGCTTCCGATCGCGGGAATCCATTCGAAAACTGCTTGAGATTTTGCCTAAAGAGCGTTTCCCCCTCCCAATTTCTCTGGTCTTGGCGATCTTGACTCATTGGGCGAATAATTATAGAGAAATATCATGTCAAAATATAAATTCAAAACGGAAATAGGGCAGTTGCTCGATCTTATAACACACTCTCTCTACTCGAATAGAGAGATTTTTGTGCGAGAGCTTATCTCCAATTCAAGCGACGCCCTTGATAAATTGAAATATCTTACGTTGACCGACGAGCAATATAAAAAGATACCGTTTGATCCGCGGATCGATATTCGTTTCGACGAGAAGGATCAATCGACTATAAGCGTCGAGGATTGCGGCATCGGGATGAACGAAGAGGATTTGAAGGCGATGCTTGGCACCATCGCGAGCTCTGGGACGCGGAACTTTCTGAACAATATCGCCGCCGAAAAAAAGGATGCGACGGCGCTGATCGGGCAGTTTGGCGTGGGATTTTATAGCGCGTTTATGGTCGCGGACAAGGTTGAAGTGGTAAGTCGAAAGGCTGGCGAGGAACAGGGGTGGCTATGGTCGTCGAACGGCAAGGGGCAATACGAGATTTCGCAATGCGAGCGAGCGAGCCATGGCACCACAGTGACGGTTCATTTAAACGACGATGGCAAAAAATTCGCCAATCGATGGAATATAGAGCAGATCATCAAGAAATATTCCGACCATATCGCCTTTAAGATTTTTATGCATTATACAAAAAAGGAGTACGACAAAGAGGGGAAGGAGACCGGATCGTCTCTTGTCGAAGAGCAGGCGAACGACGCTTCGGCATTATGGAAACGATCAAAATCGGATCTTTCTGTCGAAGATTATCACTCGTTCTATAAAACATTCGCGCATAACGACGACGAGCCGTTGCACTATATCCATACCCATGCGGAGGGGGCGTTGGAGTATACCACGCTGTTTTTTATACCGAAACAGCCGCCGCACGATCTCTATAACGTTAATTATACTTCGGGAATAAAACTCTATGTGAAACGCGTCTTTATCACCGACGACGCAAAGCAACTGTTGCCCACCTACCTTCGTTTTGTTCGCGGGGTGATCGATTCGGAGGATCTGCCGCTCAATGTAAGTCGCGAGATGTTGCAACAGGATCGCGTGCTGGTCAATATTCGCTCCACTTCGGTGAAACGGTTGCTCAATGAGTTTGCGAAAATCGCCGAGGAGGATAGCGAAAAATATAGCAAGATAACCGAGCAATATAATCGTCTATTCAAAGAAGGTGTCTATCAGGATTATACCAATCGCGATACCCTATTCAAATTGATTCGCTTTAAGTCAACGCATGACGATCAATATACCAGTTTGGAAAAATATAAGGAGCGTATGCTTCCCGATCAGAAGGCGATCTACTATTTGATCGGAAAAGACGAAAATACTTTGCGGCATTCCCCGTTATTGGAGATCTATGCGAAGAAAAAGATCGAGGTTTTGCTGCTCGATGATGAAATAGACGATATTATTATGCCCGGCATCGGCGACTATAAAGAGTTGCCATTTAAACCGATCAATAGAAGCCAAGCGGCGGACGAGATAAATCTTGAGCAGAAAAAAGAGGTTATTGAAGAGAACAAGCCTATTTTGGAGCGCATAAAAAAGCATCTCGGCGACCGCGTGAAGAGCGTCATCGTTTCGGCGCGGCTTCATGAATCGCCTTCGTGCATCATTATGAGCGATGACGATATTTCCATAAAGATGCAACAGGTGTTGCGATCGATGGGAACGCCGCCAGGCGAGGATCCTGTGCCGACGCTCGAGATTAATCCAGACCATCCGCTGGTGAAGGCCATCGGCGAGCTTGACGACGAAAAGAAAATTGAGGATCTGAGTTTTTGGCTGTTAGAGCAGGCGTTATTGCTGGATAATGTGCAGTTGGGCGATCCCACACAGTTTGTGAAGCGACTCAATAGGATTGTGGGCGCCGCCCTGTAGGGCTGTACGAACCAAAAAATGCGATGGATATTTACGATCGACTTGGCGTAACCAAACTTATTAACGCCGCCGGAACCTATACCGCGGTCGGAGGCTCTAAGATGCATGAACGATCGATAGAGTATATGCGTCAGGCGTCTCGACATCATGTTTCTATTGTGGAGTTGCAGGAAGCGGCGCATCGACATATCGCCGCAATTACCGGAAATGAGGCCGCCTATATGTGCAACGGGGCGGCTACCGGGCTCTTTCTTGCCGCGGCGGCCTGCGTTTCGAAAAAATTGGGGCGGGAGTTTTCGTCGCTGTTGTGGGATGAAATCCATCAAAGCGAAATTATTGTCTTTAAGGCGCATCGCAATCCTTATGACTGGGCTATTTTGCAGATGGGGGCGACGATACGCGAAGTTGGCTACGCGAATGTGTTGCATCCGTGCGGCGACGACGACCTTGAGCGCGCGATCACTTCGCGGAGCGCCGCTATTTTCTATACCTATGGAAGCTCCAAGGGTTGGTTGGCGGAAGGGGCGATGAGTTTGCGAGATACAATCGCCGTCGCTCGACGCCATGGGTTGCCGGTAATCGTAGATGCCGCGGCGCAATTGCCGCCTGCGGAAAATTTATGGCGTATCACCGTAGAGATGGGAGCGGACGCCGCGTTATTTAGCGGAGGAAAAGACCTTTGCGGGCCGCAATCGTCCGGATTGATTGTCGGAAAAACTAAATTGCTTCGCCGCATATCGAATATAGGATTTCCTCACTATGGCATTGGGCGAATGGAGAAGCTTGGTCGCGAAGAAATTGTGGCTTTGCTTGCCGCCATTGAGATATATCTTGAAAAAGATCATGCGGAGGAACTTCGCGCGTACGAGGATAGGGTGGTCGCGTTGCAAGATCGATTGAGCGCGTGCGATAGCTACAAGGTGGTTCGGGATTTCCCAAACGAAGCCGGGCAGCCGGCTCCGAGGGCGATCGTCGCGCTAACCGACAAGAGCGCGAATCGGAGCGGGGCGGCGTTGGTCGAGGATCTTCGCTCTGGGACTCCGGCAATCTTTGCCATCGAAGCGCCGCCAGATGGGGTATATATCAATCCTATGACCCTATCCGACGAGGAGATGGAGGCGGTTGCGAATCGGCTTTTGGAAATTGCGAATAATTCGAGGGGGAAAATAGTATGAACGATACGAATAGAGGATATGATAAACGTTTGCGGGAGTTGGGCATAACCTTGCCTCCTATTCCTCCGCGGGCGGGTGAATATTTAGTGGCTCGTCGCCATGATAATCTTATTTTTTCTTCTGGGCAAGGGCCGATAAAAGACGGTAAGCCGATATATACGGGAAGAGTCGGCGGCGAATTGACCTTGGAGCAAGGATACGAGGCGGCTCGTCAAACGATTTTGAACGCGCTGGCGGCGGTGTGTTCGCTGTTGCCGAGTATCAACAATATCGACAAGATTGTTGAGTTGAATGGGTTTGTGAATAGCGCGCCGGATTTTTTTGATCAGCCAAAGGTAATCAATGGCGCGTCCGAATTGCTTATCAAAATATTTGGCGATCAGGGACGGCATGCGAGAACCGCTATTGGCGTGGGAATTCTTCCTGGAAATATCCCGGTCGAAATAAAGATGATTGTTGCGGTCGGGTAGTTTTGCCTGTTATGAAGGTTGTCTGCTTTGGTTCGTTAAACTTTGACCATAACTATCGCGTTGCTCATTTTCCGCAACCCGGAGAGACTATCGCGAGCGAACGATACGATATACGTTATGGGGGCAAAGGATTAAACCAAAGCATCGCAGCGGCGAGGGCGGGCGCGAATGTGACGCATGCGGGGCATATTGGCCCCGACGGAATGACGATGCTTGAAGCGTTGCGCCGCGATAATGTTGACACATCTTTTGTCGCCGTCGTCGAGGAGCCTACCGGGCATGCGAGCATCCAAATTAACGACCAAGGAGAAAATGCGATCATCGTCTACGGCGGCGCCAACCGCACGATAACCAGTCAATATATCGATTCCGTTATGCGAAAATGCAATTCTGGCGATTGGTTGCTGTTGCAAAACGAAATTAACTCAATTCCCGCTATCATCGAAGCGGCTGCCGATCGAGGAATGAATATAGCGTTTAATCCCGCGCCGATGGATACTATGGCGAATAAATTCCCCATATCGAAAATCGATACGCTTATCGTAAACAGGGGCGAGGGGACGGCGCTTGTCGGCGAAGGGGACGAAAGGCAACTGGAACCGAATGCAATTATCGAGAAGTTGCTTATGCGCTATCCAATGGTGGAAATTGTTCTGACATTGGGGGAAGAGGGGGCGATCTACGCCGACGCTCATCGTCGATTCGCCATACGGCCGCCCGCTGTAACGCCAAAAGATACAACCGGAGCGGGCGATACATTGATAGGATACTATGTGGCGTTATCGATGAAAGATCGCGAGGCTAAACGCGATAACCTTACAATAGCCTGCGCGGCCGCGGCGCTTTCGACAACGCGACATGGCGCGATGGATTCTATTCCCGCTATCGAAGAGGTCAATAGCTTTATTTCGAATTTACCGACGTGATAGGCAAAAACATTGATGAAACATAATTACGAGCCATTTTGGAATGAAGCGCTTCGGCAGATATCCGAAGATCTTTCTGATCAGGAATTTGCGACATGGTTTCGGCGAGTGCGGTACTGTAGATCGCAAGTGGATCATATCGAGCTTAGCGTTCCATCGCAATTTGTTAAAGATCAGTTGCTTCAGCGATATATCTCTATAATCTACGATAAGCTTGCGGCTGTCGCCGGAACAAATATCCGCATCGATTTTAAGGTGGAAAATTCCGTCAAAACCGATGTTCCCAAATCGGAAAAAATCATTGAAAAACAAAAGAAAAAAGATGTCCATAAACAACTCAACACAAAATATACCTTTGACAATTTCGTTATCGGCGATAATAACTCGCTCGCTGCGAACGCCGCGCAATTAATCGCCGATAATCCCGGGAAAATATATAACCCTTGCCTTATATATGGAGGAATAGGGCTTGGAAAAACACATCTTATTCAATCAATAGGAAATCATGTCCATAATGCCTTTGGTTATATAAAATTGGTATATGTTACTATGGAGACATTCACCAATAACTATATAAACAGCCTACGAGAAAAGAAGATGAAAGATTTCCATGCCTATTACCGAACCGCCGATGTGTTGCTTCTTGACGATATTCATTTTATCCAGGGCAAGCCAGAGACGCAAGAAGCGCTTTTTCATGTTTTTAATAGCATGTATGATCGCCAAAAACAGATTGTTCTTACGTGCGATCGCGCGTTATCGGAGATAAGCGATATAGCCGACAGGCTGAGAAGCAGATTAAAACAGAATCTTATTGTAGATCTGCAACCTCCTTCGTATGAGACTCGGTGCGCGATCTTAAATAAAAAGATAGCGACTATGTCGATTTCCATTCCGCAAGATGTTGTCGATTTTATAGGCTCAAACATTAGAACAAATGTTCGAGACCTTGAATCCGCTTTGGCTACGTTATCGGCATACTGCGATATCGTCGATAAAAATATTACCCTTGATATAGCAAAACAGCAACTTAAGAATCATGTTTCTCAATATCGAACCGAAAATATTTCTATGCATATTGTGCAGGAAGTTGTTTCAAAATATTTTAATGTATCGATCAACGATCTTAGGGGAAAAAAACGGAGTCAACAATATTCGCTGCCTCGACAGGTGGCAATGTATATTATACGAAAGGTTACGCAATATTCCACCACTGAAATAGGCATCGAATTTGGAGGGAGGGATCATACTACGGTTATGCATGCGTACGACCGAATCGAAAAAAAGTCTGTTACCGATCCCACAATGCCTAATACAATTAAAAAATTGATCGATAATGTGTATGAATTGAACGCAAATAAAAAATAGCGGCAAATAGACATGGAAATGGGCGCAATGTGGATAAAAAATAATAAAGGCGCACAGAATTGTATAGAAGCTCAAGTGGCTATGGAGAGAGTTCGCAAGTAATAATATACGTAATACATCTATATATTATTACTGTTATTATAATTATACTAAAATAAAGAGGTGCAGTATGAAATTTACAATTGACAGAAACAGCATGATTCATGAGATAACGATAGCTAGCGATGTGATAGGATCTTCTCCGGCATTTTCCAGCTTGTCAAATGTCTCGATAGAGACAACGGAAAATAGTGAGGTTATCATCAGCGCTACAAGCACTGTTATGGGATTTAAGTCGCATATACCCGCGGATATCGCTGTCGAAGGAACAACAAAAATTGTTTGCGATAAATTGCTGAATATATTGAGATCGTCTCCGGAAGGGGAGATAGAATTTGAAACATTGGATAATTTTACATTTATTCGTCCAAAAACAAGAACCGTCGATTTTAAGTTGAACCATATATCTGAATATAGCGACGTTGTCGACACTGGAAATAATTCGTTAATTCCCAACGGAGAAACGTTTGAGATACCGCAGAAGGAGTTTGCTCATATGATTGATCAAACGATATTTGCTATCTCCAACGATGAGACTCGAACATATATGAATGGGTTATTTATAAAATCCGATGTTGATAATTCGACATTACGAATGGTTTCTACGGATGGGAAACGTCTTTCCATAATCAGTAAAAAAATTGAGGGCAAATTACAAAAAATTGATGGCGTGATAGTTCCGCAAAGGATTTTTCAAATCACGAGAAGATTGCTTTCTAAAGAGGGAATGATTTTACTGAGCGTTGATGAAACGGGTATTTATATACGAATCGCCAATCAATGGATATCAAGCGCTCTAATTACGGGAAGTTTTCCCGACTATGAACGTGTAATTCCTGAAAATCAAGACTACAGCATCATTATTGAAAAGAAAATTCTTCTTGAAGCGTTAAAAAGAACGGCGATATTTGAAGATAGTTCAAAACGCGTTCATATTCGACTACGCAACAATGAGATGACGATTCTTTCCAAAGAAAAGGATACTGGCGAAGCGGAAGAAAAAATTTCCTGCAAGTATGAAGGAGAGGAAATTATACTGGCGGTAAATCATCAATTTATCGAACAACCGGTCAGGGCTATGGACAGCGATAGTGTCGCTGTTTTGTTTACAAATAATACACGGGCGTTAACGATACAACCGGAAGTTGAAATGGATTTTTTCCATGTCGTTATGCCGATGCAAGTAGATAGTACGTTTCAGTCTCCATGATCTATCGGACGATTCGTCCGTTTAATTTTCGCAATTTAAAAAATATAGAATTAGACGTCAATTCCTCCTCGGTATTTCTTGTTGGCGAGAATGGTCAGGGGAAGACCAATTTTTTAGAATCGGTATATTATCTTTCATACGGGGTTTCATTTCGTAACAGAAATGATAAATCGCTTTGCAAATATGGCGAAAAAGAGTTTGGTCTATATTCCAAGATATCTTATAATAATGATATACCATCTTCGCTGGGATGTAGCTGGAAGTCGGGAAAAAAGGCTGTCAAATTGGACGGAAAAAATGTAACCGACAGAAAAAGTCTTGTTCGGTTGATTCCGGTAATATTGCTCTATCATGACGATTTTTCCTTTATTATTGGATCTCCAAAATTGCAACGATTTTTCTTTGATCAAACGATGAGTCTTTGCGATTTTCTCTATATTGATGTAATGCGCTCATACAAACAGATATTAAGGCTTCGAAATGGCGCGCTCGCAAATAGAGACACTACGCTTATCGATGTCTATAATCAACAAATTGCGAAGGTTGGTATTGAGATTATTAAAAGAAGGGTTTCGTTAATTGATCAATTTAGCCCGCTATTTTCGCAGTTGTATCGATCGATAAGTGGTTCAGACAGTAAAATTTCTGTTGGCTATTATAGCTCATGGGGAAAGAGTTTGAGAATAGAACAAATTATTGGTATGTTGCAAGATAAGCGAGAACGAGATCTAGCGACACAGACAACAACTAGCGGACCTCATCGAGATAGATTTTCTTTTTATTTCGACGACGGCGATCGGGAATTTGTAAAATTTGCGTCTACCGGTCAAATACGATTGGCTTCTATTGTGCTGAAAATAACGCAAATGCTTCTTTTTACCCAAGAGACCGGTTCTACTCCAACCGTTCTTGTGGACGATGTGTTGCTAGAGTTAGACCCTAATCGGAGAGCGAGGGTCTTTGAGTATTTCCCCGATTGCGGGCAAATATTTTTTACATTTTTGCCCGGAGAGAAATATGGCAAATATATAAAATCAACCGCTATCGCCTATAATGTAAAAGATGGACAATTCGAAAAGATATAATCGCAGTTCTATTCATCATGCTGGAAGCGTCGCCAAAAAATTGTTGGATTCCTATCTTGGATCGGGCGGAGATAACAAGGCGAGACTTTATAAAGGATGGGCGGATATCGTGGGAATTGATTTAGCGGCTCATTGTAAACCGATTGACATAGCTGACGGAAAATTATTTATAGATGCCGATCATCCGGCCTGGATAGCGGAATTACATCTTCAAAAGAAAAAAATAATAGCGAAGATGCGCAATAAATTTCCTATGTTTGATATTTGCGCCGTTGTCATACGTCTCTTATGAGTAGGCGCGTAATTTATCTTGATCGGTTGCGGAGCAATATCGGAGCGATACGATCGCATATTGGCCCGAAATGCTTGCTTTGTATGGCGGTGAAGGCCGACGCCTACGGGCATGGCGCGGTTGAGATAGCGAAGGCCTCGTTGAAGGCAGGCGTTTCGTATCTTGGGGTGGCGACGTTGGACGAGGGAATAGAATTGCGCGAGGCTGGCATTTCCGCTCCCATTATTATTTTCTCGCTTTCCGGAGAAAATGAAGCCGAGCAAGTGGTTCGTTATCGTTTAGAGCCCATGGTCGCCGATTTGTCATATGGACGCGAGTTGTCCTCTTTTGCCGTTCGATCTGGCGGCGTTGTCGCCGCGCATCTAAAAATCGATACCGGCATGGGGCGAATTGGATGCGCTCCCGGCCGCGCCGCAAGGCTGGCATACGATCTAACGCAGCTCCGCTCGTTTCGATTGGCCGGAGTCGCTACCCATCTCGCGGTATCGAGCGATGAAGAAGCGACCGCTTATCAGTTGGAGAAATTTCGACGCGCGTTGGATAGCATACGAGCGCGGGGGATCGCTTACGGATTAGCGCATGCGGCAAATTCCGGGGCGATGGCGCTATGGCCGGAAGCGAGATTTGATATGGTGAGAATAGGTATATCGGGATATGGTTACTTTCCCGACGCTCTAAGCCATTCCGATCTTCGACTCTATCCGATAATGGAAATAGAATGTCCGATTACTTTTGTAAAATCGGTTTCAGCGGGGGTTCCTATATCATACGGATGGACGTGGCGGAGCGAGCGCGATACTCGCATTGGCACTATACCGATTGGGTATGCGGATGGATATATGAGGCGTCTTTCGAATCGCGCAAGCGTATTGGCGCATTCGCGGCGGGACAATGTTGTTGCTGTCGCTCCGGTTGTCGGAACGATTTGTATGGATCAATGCATGGTCGATTTGGGGAGGAACTCCGCCTTTGAAGCGGGAGATATGGCGCTGGCGATGGGCGTCGCGCCTTCGGCGTTGGATGCCGACGACTTGGCGCGAATTTCGGGGACGATATCGTACGAGGTGCTGTGCGCGTTTGGGCGGCGCATTAAGCCCGTCTATCGCGAAATGGGCGGGATACCTGTAGCATGGCCGGCGGAGGGCGGCGCTCGAACTGTCGTGTCGTCGTGATTGCTGAAGAAAAGATCGGGCGGATAATTTGGTTTATTTAGGCTGAGCGGGGAACGGGGTTTGGCGATATTGCGTCGTCTACCGCGGATGCGATTTTTTTACGACGTTTTTTGCGAGGTTTTTTATCGTAGAACAATCCATAAATACATGGAATGATGATAAGCGCGCTGACGGTAGAAAATAATAGGCCAAAACTTATCGCGCCGGCCATAGGCGCCCATACCACCGATGTTCCTCCAATGCCGAGCGTGGTTGGCAAAAGACCGGCGATAGTGGTGAGCGATGTTAAAATAATGGGACGAAGTCGTGTTTTTGCTCCTTCGACGATTGCTTGTCGAAGCGGTACTCCTTCGTCGCGGAGCTCATTTATGAAGCTTATGAGAACAATGGAGTCGTTAACGGCAATTCCTGCCAACGCGACCGAGGCGTAGATTACCGGGATTGAAACCGGTTGACGCGATATTAATAGATAGAAAACAACGCCGACAAACGAGAATGGGACCGAGCAAATAATGAGCAATGGTTGGGTATAGCTTTTGAACTGCGCTCCCAATATTGCGTAGATAAGGAATATGCCGATGGAGAGCACGATGAGGATATCGGACAATAGGGTTACAAAGTCGGCGAACTGTCCGCCAACCGATAGAATTACTTCTGGATATTGGGCGGCTAGGTCGGTATTGAAAAAATTTGCGATGTCGTAGTTGATAATGCGAAGATTAGTTGTATCGAGCGATTCGGCTTCGATGGTTATCTCTCTTTTTCCATCTAATCTACGGATTAAACTGCGCGAATTCGCCTGTTCTATGTTGCCGATAGAGGAGAAGGGAATCTGTTCGCCGTTTGCCGCGGGAATAAGCAATTGTTGCAACTGATATGGGGCGCTTATTTCTTGCTTGTCGTATCGCACGATAATGTCTACGTCTTCGTTATTGCGAAACAGAGAGCCGGCGTCTACGCCGTCAAATGTTCCGCGGATAAAATTGCCGACGGAAAATGGCGTTAATCCATATCGAGAAGCTTTTTCCCGATCGACAATGATGCGAAGCTCGGGAACCCCTCCCTCTAGGTTGTCTTTAATATTATAGAGGATGCTAAAGCGTTCCGCAAGCCGCGATTTTATCGCTTCTGAAACGGCGATCAATTGAGAATAATCGTCTCCGAAGAGGCGGAATGTTACGGGAGCGTCTGTCGGCGGCCCCGATTGTTCCTTGCGATAGTCGACTCGTTCGGGCCCGGCGATGTCGTTGGTAAGAAGAATGGTTTCGTCTAATATTTCTTGAACCGAACGGGATAGTCCATTGGAGATTTCTTCTAAGTCTACCAGCAATTGGCCGCTTTTTGAGTCTTGCGCGTTGGTTATTCCTACTGATTGAAATCCTACGCGAGAATTGATTGCGACCACTTCTCCATTTCCAACAAGAGGAAGAAGTCGTTGTTCGAATTGCTTGACCACTTCGTTTGTCTTTTCCAACGGAGTGCCGGCAGGCATATTGATGTCGATATAAAAGTATGTTTGGTCGTCTGCCGAGAATAGTCTTTGACCGATACGCCCCACCTGACTAAATGTTCCGATCATTATAATAATAATTCCCAACAACGCCAATTTTCTATGACTATAGATCGCCAAAAGCACTCTTCCGAACCAATCGCGGAATTTTTTATAGCGACCGTCGTCGATGTTTTTAGGGAGCGCTTTTCCAGGCCATTCGGCGTAATGCGCGGGGATAAAGTAACCGGCTTCAAAGGTAGAGACGATGAGCGCTATTGAAACAGTTACGGGGACTATTCTAAGAAAGCGCCCAATTATTCCGGGGAGAAATACCAGAGGGAGAAATGCGGCGACTGTGGTAAGCGTAGCGGCGATTACCGGGATAATAACTTGATCCACTCCGATAATGGCCGCCTCTTTTTTCGATTTGCCAAATGTCTCCTGTCGATAGCAATTTTCGACGATCACAATGGCGTGGTCTACTAGCAATCCAAGCGACAGCACTAGTCCAAATAGCACGTTGCTGTTCAATGTATTGTTGAGAACGCTCAATACGATAAATGTGAGGGCGAAGCTGATGGGTATTCCTAGCGCGGTCATAATGGCGTTTCGTATTCCAATAAATAAAAATAATAGGATTAAAAC
Organism: Spirochaetia bacterium; assembly: GCA_965220165.1. Classification (GTDB taxonomy): domain Bacteria; phylum Spirochaetota; class Spirochaetia; genus CBDCPJ01. The sequence goes on along the minus strand of CBDCPJ010000049.1, from coordinate 25,831 downwards.
GAGCACAAATCCAAATAGGGCGTTGTTCACTAGGACACGAATGCTGTCGCGTAATTGAATGGTAGAATCGGAAAAATAGTCGATAATTATTCCGTCCGGGATTCGATCGGAGTACTCGTTAATTACGCGATAGGTTTCGTCGACAATGTCTACCGCGCTGGTATTTGCCAGTTTAGCCACTTGAAGTATTACCGCGGGCTTGCCGTTATAACGAGCGAGACCGTCGTCTTCGTTAAAAACTTCCGATACTGTCGCGATATCTCCGATATCAATTGATCCGTTGGCGGTTTCGCGAATTGGAATGGGATTTATATCTTCTAATTGTCGCACTTCATTTAATGTGCGCAAGATATAGTTTGATGAATTGCCTTGGAGCGTTCCTCCCGGAACGGTGTTTAGGCGCGATTCGATGGCTCTGGATACTGTTTCGATGGAGATATTGAGCGATTCGACGCGTTCTCGAGAGAGATCTACCACTATTTCGCGCTTTAATAGACCAACAGTCGCTACGCTTGACACGTCGGTTATTGTTCGAAGGCGATCGGCTATATTTTGGGCGGTATTGTGAAGCTCGGAGTAATCGATGTCGCCGCTGATCGCTATTTGGATGACCGGCAGAAAATCATTGGAAGAAAAATCATCGATGTTCTCTTGGAGAACGCCGTTTGGCAGTTCAATTCGACTAAATCGAGTACGAACCTCTTGAAATAGCGTCTCAAATTTGTCGGCGGTAATTCCATCTTCGAATTCTATCTGAACGAGGGATAGCCCGTCTATCGATTCTGATTCGACCGAGTTGACTTGCTGAAGTCCGCGCATTTCGTCTTCTATTCTTTTTGTTACGGTGCGTTCGATATCGGTAGCCGAAACTCCGGGATACGGAACCGTTATAAACACAAAATAGAAGGGGACATCGGCGAACTGTTCCTGTGGGATCCTCGCCAACGCGGCGGCGCCGAGGGCCAGCGTGACGATCATTAGTATGTTGACTAATACTGGATTTCTAACTACAAACGCGCCGATTTTCATAGTAGATCTCTACTTGTTCCAATTATTGTCGCCGTTACTGGCATTCCTTCTTGCAACGAGGTGAGGCGAGTTATGATTACCACTTCGTTTTCTTGTAGCCCTTCGATAACCTCGGCGCGGTTGCCCAAGTTGCGACCGATTGTTATTGGTCTTCGCTTGGCGATACCGTCTTGCACCGTGAACACGTGCGTCGACGATGAGGCTCGTTGGATTGCGAGTAACGGGGCGACAATGACCGGCTCGTCGCCAGACGGATCTATTTTTGCCGTGGCCGACAGTCCTGATCGCGCGGCATTTTCGCACGTGTTTTTCCATTGGATAATAACAAGGAAGCTGCCGTCTGCCAGATTGCTTCCGCTGGCTACCGATTGCACATTGCCGCGAGCCGATTGCGTTCCGCAGGCGGGTATAGAGATAGCGGCGGGGGCGCCGACACGTATGAAGCCGATTTCGCGTTCTCCGATTCCAACGTCTAATCGCAACGAATCTGTGTTAACGACACGCATCAGCGTCATTCCTAGGCCAACATAGTTTCCCCGAGAAACATTCACCCCGATAGAGGCAATTTGACCTGAAAATGGGGCCTTTATCGAGCGGTTGTTAAATGCCTGCCGCGCTCGTTCCAACGCGACTCGGGCGCCCGCGGTAGCCGCTCTTGCTCGCGCGACGGCTAATGGCGAAGAGCTGCCTATTTCAAAGAGATTTTCGACAGAGTCCAGTTCGGTTTGCGTCGCTTCATGTTGACTTTCGGCTTGATGGAGCGAGAAACGTTCGATCGATTCGTCAAATCGGAGCAATATTTGCCCTTCTGTTACGTGTTCTCCGATATCAACCAGCACTTCTTCTATGACACCTTGCGTTTCCGCGACGATTGCCGCCTCTTCTATGCCTCTTATTGTGCCCGAAGCTTCTATGGCCGAGAGAAATTGAGTTCGTTCTATTGTTATCGCCTCTACCGCTAAGGGAGCGGTAGTTTCCGGCGTTTCGGCGGGAGCTTCGGCGACTTCTTCAGAATTTCTTGGTCGACTGCAGGCGCTTATGACGAGCAAGAAAATAAGAGCCGCGAGCCACATTTTTTTTAGTTTAAAACGCATAAAAAGCATAATAGCGACTACACGTTGAATGTCAAGCGCAAGATTCGATAGGGCGAATAGTATAATTGTTTATTCGGGCGAGCTGGTCTATGCGGAGGTGTTGTCTATTTGGCGAGTTGGGTTTGCAGGGTTTTGCAGTGCGAGCGGGCGTAGCGTATGTAGTTTGCCGCCGACTGGGCAAGGCGCTCGATTTCTTTGGGCGAGAGCGCGCGGAGTGGTTTGGCTGGGACTCCGGCGTAGAGTGTTTTGCTGGCCAGTCGCATGCCTGGGGGAACAACCGCGCCGGCGGCGACCATGGCGCGTTGTTCGATAATTGCGCCGTCGAGCACGGTCGATTGCATGCCGATAAGACATTCATCTTCGATGACGCAGGCGTGGAGCATCGCCATATGTCCTACGGTTACTCTGTCGCCGATACGCAGAAAACCTGCTTTGCCAGAGTCGACATGAAGCACGCACCCATCTTGAATATTGGTTTCCGCGCCGATATCGATAGTGTTGACGTCGCCGCGAATTACCGCGTTATACCAGATGCTTGCGTTGGATTTGATTGAAACGCGCCCGATGACGCGCGCTCCGGGCGCCAGAAAGACTGAGGGAACGAGATGGGGGAACGCGTTATTATAGGGATAACAGGTTCCAAATTGATTTGGCGGCGGTTTAGCCGTCACGGTGCGTGAATTTTCGCGCGAATCCTCTAGCGGGCAGGTAGTTGCTGTCTCCGATATAGACGCCATCAACATAGTAACGAATATAGGGGATCAATTCATTTTTGAAGACATTTTCTTTGAATGTTTGAAATTGTTCCGTGAGGGAGGTTTGATCGTAGACGTAGTGCCAAACGGTGATGTTGATATCTAGCAGCGACGCTTCGTTGGCCGCGTTATCAAGCCATCGTTGCATCGATACCCATTGATGACACCAATGTTGCGTGAGCGCTATCGCGACAAATTTGTCCGAAGCTATGATCTCTTGGGGAAATTCTTTATTTTGTATGGCTTGCCGAGCCAGTTCATCGCTTATCGATTTTCGTATAATCATTCCATTACTATAATTCAATTGCTTCTTTATGTATAGATTTCTGTGTTTCTAGATGGCGATATCCTGTAAATATTTTCTGCTCTATCGAAATAAAATTGCGATAAAAATTGATTTTTCTCAATTGCGCGCTACATAGGTGAATGGGTGCTTAATAGTTTAATAACATGTTAAGGAGGGAGAATATGAAAGAAAGATCAAAAAATAAAATGCGTTCCGCATATATTAGTAATCCGAATTCTATGAAAGGCAATGAACAGTATGCGTTAGAGGCGTATATTCAACAGATTCGCAAAATACCGCTACTTACTCGGGAGGAGGAAATCAGTTTAGCGCGGCGATCGGCGCAAGGAGATGAATCTGCGAAATCTCGATTGGTGCGCGCAAATCTTCGTTTTGTTGTGAATATAGCAAAGCGGTATTCCAATGCGGGCGTCCCGCTTATTGATTTGATCAGCGAAGGCAATATAGGGTTGATGCAGGCGCTGGAACGCTACGATGTTAATAGGGGATACCATTTTATCTCGTATGCGGTGTGGTGGATCAAACAGGCAATTAAAAGCGTGATTAACGATCATGCCGGCGTGATACGGTTGCCGGCGAATTGTACGCGGGATCTTCAGAATATTCAGCAAGCCCGTCAGCACATGCAGGAACAGGATAAGGCGTGTTTATTGCCTAACTCGGAAAAGATTGCCGATTATCTGAACATGAAACGATCGCGCGTCGACAATCTGTTATCTATCTCTAATTGGCAGATTTCGCTGAACGCTCCAGTGGATAGCTCTAATAGCGACGCGGAGGTGGGAGATTCGGTGCCGGGCGACTACGGCGAGACGTCCGATGACGAACTTGTAGAGCAAAGCCTGCGTCGTGACCTTGCGAAGGCATTGGAGATATTGACCGAACAGGAGGCGAATGTTTTGCGGGCGCGATTTGGTTTAGACGGATGGTTCCCTCAATCGTTACGGCAACTGGGCGAATACTATAATCTTACCAAAGAGCGTATTCGACAGATTGAGCAAAAGGCAATTCGACGTATTCAACGTTCTAAATATGGACGTTTGTTGCGGGATCATCGTATATAGTTCGCGATCGTTTTGTCTCTGAGCCGTCCGTCTTGACTTGCGCGGCGGCGGACGGTATGCTTATCCACACTATGAAAATTATTCTTTTGCTCTTGTTTTCGTTGTGGGCTTCTTTTGTCGTTGTCGCTCAGAATGTTCCGTTGGGGATCGCCGAGCCGCGTTTGCCCAACGATAATAGTTGCGTGTACGCCAATGATCGAGAATGCGACGATGGCGGGCCGGGATTTGATACCAATCTTTGTTTGTACGGCACCGATATAAGCGACTGCGGAAGGCGATCGTTGCCGAATGACGATAGCTGTCGTTACGCTAATGATGACGCGTGCGACGATGGGGGCGATGATTCGACCAATAATCTGTGCGAGTACGCTACCGATATGACCGATTGCGGGATTCGCCGAGGACCGCAAATTATCATCGCGCGTATTCCGTGGCAAGATCCCAAGCCGGATTTTTGTCCCTATACCAAAAATGGACGATGCGAAGATGGCGGCGAGGGCGCGAGCGGCGGAGCATGTCCATATGGCACCGACGATGGCGATTGCGCGGTTCGCGAACCGATTGCCAATAGCGTCGCGCTTTTTGGCATTCTCAATAACGATAGTTGCAGATCGGCGAGCGATGGCCAATGCGATGATGGCGAGCCCGGCGCGCATAGCTCGTTATGTTCATATGGCACCGATTATAGCGATTGCGGACTCCGCGCGGTATTGAACGATGATAGCTGTTCAAATGCGAAAAATGGACGGTGCGACGATGGGGGACTTGGTTCATTTAACAGTATGTGCGTTTATGGGACGGATTACAGCGATTGCGGGGCTCGTCGGCAGATTGATCTGTCGCCCGCGCGATGTTTTGGCGATTGCGAACGGCCAAGGGCGCAAGGCGAAAAGAGCTTTTTTTGGAACCCGCCGATTATTCAGCGGTCAGTGCAAGCAGAATCGCTTGAATCTTCGGAGGCGCGATCGGGCGCGGCGTCAAATGGAAAATTGACCGACAAAGATCGCGCGTTATTGCAGAGAGATGGCCGGTAAGCAGCAACTTTCGCGGGACGAGCGACTCTACCGCATTCGCCACTCGTTTACGCATGTTATGGCCGAAGCTGTGCGGGAACTATTTCCCGAAGCGCGATTTGCTATTGGGCCGCCTATTAGGAATGGGTTTTATTATGATTTTGAGTTGCCGCGTCCGCTGGTTATGGATGATTTGGAAAAAATAGCTGAAGGCATGCGGGCGATCGTCGCCGGACATTGGCAATTTACGCGAGCGGCGGTGAGTCGCCAAGAGGCGAAAGCGCTCTTTGCCGATCAACCATATAAATTGGAGTTAATTGAGGGATTGCCCGACGACGAGGAGATTAGCGTCTATACGCAACGAAACTTTACCGATTTATGTCGCGGTCCGCATGTGGAGAGCACCGACGAGCTGAATGGCAAGGCGTTTCGCTTGCTATCGGTTGCCGGCGCCTATTGGCGAGGAGACGAGAGCAGATCGATGCTTCAGCGTATCTATGGCACCGCGTGGGAAAATCCCAAAGACCTGCGCAAACATCTGGAGTGGCTGGAAGAAGTTGAAAAACGCGACCATCGACGGGTGGGCAAGCAACTTGATCTCTTCTCGATGCATGCGGACGCCGGTCCGGGACTTGTGTTTTGGCACCCGATGGGAAGCCGCTTGCGACTGGAGATAGAAGATTATTGGCGTCGGCGGCATATCGCCGGAGGCTATGAATTAGTCTATACCCCGCATGTGGGCAAATCAAAATTATGGGAAACATCGGGACATCTTGATTTTTACAAAGAGAATATGTACGCCCCCATGGATTTGGATTCGAGCGATTGCTATATCAAGCCGATGAACTGCCCATTTCATATTATGATTTACAAAACGCGCATGCGATCGTATCGCGATCTTCCTTATCGATGGGCGGAATTGGGAACAGTCTATCGCTATGAACGCTCTGGCGTGTTGCATGGGTTGTTGCGGGCGAGAGGATTTACCCAAGACGACGCGCATATTTTTTGCGCGCCGGAGAGTGTGCGCGATGAAATTGACGAAGTGCTGCGGTTTAGTCTGCGGGTGTGGAAGGATTTTGGATTTCGCGACGTTCGCGCCTATCTTGCGACTCGACCCGAGAAAAGCGTTGGCGATCCTGAACGGTGGGAGGAGGCGGAACGAGCGTTGCGCGAGGCGCTGGAATCCCAGCGAATTGATTACGAGGTAGATACGGGGGGAGGGGCGTTTTATGGACCGAAAATCGACTTGAAAATCATGGACGCGTTGGAGCGCGAGTGGCAAATGAGTACCATTCAGTTTGATTTTAATCTCCCCGAACGATTTGATATGACATTTGTCGATAGCGATGGAGCCGAAAAGCGTCCATATATGATCCATCGCGCGTTGCTGGGCTCTTTGGAACGGTTTTTTGGCGTTCTTATCGAACATTATGGCGGCGCGTTTCCTGTTTGGCTGTCCCCCGTGCAGGTTGCGGTTATTCCCGTGACGTCCGCGGTATCGGACTATGCCAAATCGCTGGCGGAGCATTTGACGACGAACGCCATTCGATGCGAACCGCAGTTGGACGACGACCGATTGAACGCGAAGATCAGGGCGTCGCAACTGAGGAAAATACCCTATATGGCAATAGTGGGCGAGCGAGAAGCGGCAAGCAAGACGATATCGTTGCGGAGACGAGACGGACATATCGTTAACGAACTTTCGTGGGATCGATGCGTATCGATGCTCGCCAAAATGATCGCAAACAAAGAATAGGAAGACCGATAGCCCAAATCGATCGGCATCCGGTTATTTGCGGAATTGACGAGGCGGGACGCGGCCCGCTTGCCGGACCGGTATGCGCGGCGGCGGTCGCGTTGCGACCCGATCGACCAATTGCCGGACTGGCGGATTCAAAACGGCTCTCCGCACATCAACGCGCGAGCGCCGAACGCGTTATTCGCGCCGACGCGCTGTGTTGGGCTATAGGATGGGCGACGCCGATGGAGATCGACCGGATGAACATACTGCGCGCAACCATGCTGGCGATGAGCCGAGCCTTTTCGCTGTTGCCGATATCCCATACAGACGCGCGACACAATGAACACCCTTGGCAGCCAGACGGTATCGCGCCAGACGACCGCGCGTTTATCCACAGACAAGACGCGATGATCCATGTGTGGCGAGCGTATGGAGGCGACGCGCAAGGGTATCGCGTCAATTGGGTTCTGGTAGACGGCAATCGACTACCGGACTTGCCGATTGGAGGAGCAGCGATTATAGGCGGCGATAGCAAAGTTCCGGAGATACAAGCGGCGTCGATCTTAGCCAAGACGGCGCGAGATCGATGGATGATCGCGTATGATGCGATAGAACCTCGCTATTGTTTTGCCGGCCATAAAGGATATCCCACACCAGCGCATCGCGCCGCGATCGCCCAATATGGCATGTCGAATATACAGCGACGAAGTTTTGCGCTGTCTAGTAAGAAGAAAAGAAGATGTCCTTCAGATAGCGACCTTTCGGATACGCTATCTGAAGAACAGAGCTTTACACCGTAGGCATAGCGGCAAGCCGCTACGCCTACGATTTATTATAGTTTCGACGACATTTCCCCTGCGTCTATTCTAAAATATACTTCAGTATATATAGCATGGATTATTGCGATAGGCAATATAAATTTTGCCAATAATCAAAAAAAAAAGAAGATGCTCTCCAGAAAGCGATCTATACGACCCACTCTCTGGAGAACAGCGCTTTACACCATAGGCGCAACGGCTAAGCCGCTCTGCCATCATAGGTTTATTATAGTTTCAATAACTCTCCGCTACGGTTATCCCATAATTATGATAAAGTCAAAAAAAAACTACAAAATTCACACTCAGCAGAGCGTTTTTCTGTCCTTTTTTCGACATAAATCACTCTGTATTGCCTATCAAATAAGGCATTCCAGAAGCACTATTTTAGAATAGACGCAGGGGAACGTCAACTATAACAGATCTATGCAGGCAAAAGTAGAGAGGGGAACGTCAACTATAACACTGAGTGATGATGTCGCTACGTCATTTTAGAATAGACGCAGGGGAACGTCAACTATAACGCATCTTGCAATAACCTTGCTTATGCGATTTTAGAATAGACGCAGGGGAACGTTCCCTTCGATATTTTAGAATAGACGCAGGGGAACGTCAACTATAACTGATTGCCAAATACGTTGTGGCAATAATGATTTTAGAATAGACGCAGGGGAACGTCAACTCCTGAAACACGCGACTGTCAAGATATCGGCGACCGATTTTAGAATAGACGCAGGGGAACGTCAACTATAACCGTTGCGAGTAATTATTCTCGGCAGGCACAATTTTAGAATAGACATCAACTCGTTAGCGTTCTCGATCATTTTAGAATAGACGCAGGGGAACGTCAACTATAACGTCTTTATGGAGATAGCGCTATTACAACCGCAGGGGAACGTTGTCGTCCCATTTTAGAATAGACGCAGGGGAACGTCAACTATAACTACTTTTTGCAATGATGATAGCCGATCGTGGATTCAGTTCATTTTAGAATAGACGCAGGGGAACGTCAACTATAACAGGCTCGGCGTCCGCGTCATACGATTCTGGCATTTTAGAATAGACGCAGGGGAACGTCAACTATAACGTCATTCTCTTATCGAGAATTGCCATTTTAGAATAGACGCAGGGGAACGTCAACTATAACAATAGTTGCATTTTAGGGACTGCCGATTTATTTTAGAATAGACGCAGGGGAACGTCAACTATAACCACAAGCCACCGCTGAAATAGCCTTTATTTTAGAATAGACGCAGGGGAACGTCAACTATAACTCGGCGAACCTTCGCGAAACTGAACGCACTATTTTAGAATAGACGCAGGGGAACGTCAACTATAACTCAAAAATCGCTCATCGGACCAGACGTAAATTTTAGAATAGACGCAGGGGAACGTCAACTATAACATGACAAATACTTTACTGCGAAAATCGTCATTTCGAATTTTAGAATAGACGCAGGGGAACGTCAACTATAACTGTTAGTTCGCTCTAAACTTATTATTCATAATTTTAGAATAGACGCAGGGGAACGTCAACTATAACGCAGCAAGTCATTATCTGATTATATGCAATTTTAGAATAGACGCAGGGGAACGTCAACTATAACTAAGTAAGCTTGTCACTATTGGCCAATCGACAGATTTTAGAATAGACGCAGGGGAACGTCAACTATAACCCCGTTAGCGATATCTCTACTTAGTCATTTTAGAATAGACGCAGGGGAACGTCAACTATAACCGACCATTGTAGGCTTATAGTGAGTTTCGTTTTGTCTATTTTAGAATAGACGCAGGGGAACGTCAACTATAACATAGCGAATTTCAAGAGAATTACGCAATTTTAGAATAGACGCAGGGGAACGTCAACTATAACTGTGTAGATGTTCGCATTTTAGAATAGACGCAGGGGAACGTCAACTATAACTTTAAAGAATCCCGCGTTCGACGGTGTCTATTCAATTTTAGAATAGACGCAGGGGAACGTCAACTATAACAATAGACTCGTCAACACTGGCGATTCCGTCGCGATTTTAGAATAGACGCAGGGGAACGTCAACTATAACGTCGAAATTTCCTTGTTCCTAATTATACGGCATTTTAGAATAGACGCAGGGGAACGTCAACTATAACTTGGTATTCCAGAACGGCGGCTGTACACGATTTTTAGAATAGACGCAGGGGAACGTCAACTATAACGTACTGAGTTGGCTTACGCGGTTACCTGTGTATTTTAGAATAGACGCAGGGGAACGTCAACTATAACTTCGTGGCATGTGAGTTTTTTAATCCGCAATTTTAGAATAGACGCAGGGGAACGTCAACTATAACAGAAATGCTGCACAATTGCATTTTATTTTAGAATAGACGCAGGGGAACGTCAACTATAACATCATTGACGCTGCTAAAAAAATGGTCGCTCGTTAATTTTAGAATAGACGCAGGGGAACGTCAACTATAACGAATTTGCATGCCGTTGCAATCAATGCATGATAATGACTGTAGATTTTAGAATAGACGCAGGGGAACGTCAACTATAACATGCGGCGTTCCATAGCAGAGCATGTTTGAATTTTTAGAATAGACGCAGGGGAACGTCAACTATAACACAACTAGACGCATTGTCTCCGGCGAAGCGGTCATTTTAGAATAGACGCAGGGGAACGTCAACTATAACACAAGTTTTATCTGGCTGCCGATTAGAAATTGCATTTTAGAATAGACGCAGGGGAACGTCAACTATAACCTGGACTACTATGCGCTGGCGTGACGAGGATCGTTTGCATTTTAGAATAGACGCAGGGGAACGTCAACTATAACTGCAATCGTCATCAAGAGCCTAAACTTCCCGTATTTTAGAATAGACGCAGGGGAACGTCAACTATAACCCGATTGACTACCGCGCGATGCGGTTTTTGCCTAATTTTAGAATAGACGCAGGGGAACGTCAACTATAACCATAGAGCAACCTTACATTACGCATGTCCAATCCTTTATTTTAGAATAGACGCAGGGGAACGTCAACTATAACGTTCATATCCTATGGTTATTTCCCTGAGCATATTTTAGAATAGACGCAGGGGAACGTCAACTATAACAGCTCATCGCTCATATTTGATTTTAGAATAGACGCAGGGGAACGTCAACTAAGGTGAAGATCGATCTCGGCGCGCCGTTTCCGCTATTCCGCCCGAAACATACTCTTGTTGGCATAGGCAATGCGTATATTCATTTGGTAGCTTGACACGACCAGCGATTTGTGCTATTATATAATAATAATAATTGCTCCTGTTAGATTAATGGTGGCTCGTCGCTATAAACAAGCGACGGGCTTTTTTTGTAGTGAATACTGACACAAGAGCGATAATATGCTAAAAGGGTTCTTGAGCCGCCATACCCATATGCCGGTAGCAAGCGGCACCAGCGGAGTAAGATACTCCCGCATATCCCGCAAGACGTAGACATTGTCAGCCCGTTTAATTTTACAACTAAGGTGAAGATCGATCTCGGCGCGCCGTTTCCGCCGTGCGAAGCGTTTCGAAATATTATTGCTGAAAAACTCATTTGGTAGCTTGACACGACCAGCGCTTTGTGCTATTATATAATAATAATAATTGCTCCTGTTAGATTAGTATTTGCTCGTCGCTATAAACAAGCGACGGGCTTTTTTTTGTAGTGAATACTTCTATAATATATATAACATGCTACTGTAGCTATGTAGTATATCTCTTAGCGCTCTTTGGGGCGTTGGGAGCGTTTTGAATTGGCGCGAGGGGGGGCTATGCCGAGACGTATTTTTTGCTTGATTTTGTGGCGCTCGCCCAATAGATCGACGTGGTATTTTTCGAAACGTATGAGATTCTGGATACCGGCGGTGATCTGTATTTTTTTAGCGGCGAGTTCTTTATCGGTAAATTTTTTGCCCTGCGAATCTTTTAGATGTTCCGCCGCGTTTTTATCGTGAGCGCGGATGGTTATCGAAGCTCTAGATCGATGGAAGCCTTTGTAGTAGCCAAAGAATGGTTTTTCATTCTTTTTTTGAACGCATATTAGATCGTCAATGACGAGGCTAAAGCAGAAGTATCTATCGTCGATAACCAGCCACTCATCTTCGGGTTTGCCTCCTACTACGGCTTTATTGGGCAGAGGATCATCGGGTCTACGGCGGCGATTTTTGAATCTAAGGGGAGGATCGTCGAGCCTATGGCAACGAGTTACGAATCTATGGTAGGGATAGATTGGTATGGCGTAGTATTTTTCTTGGCGGCGGAATATGTCGACGCGGATCATATTACCGCGGGCGGCGATGCCTTTGCGTATTGGGACGCCGCTTTCTGTGTCTTGGATGGTGATGGAGCGGCAGATGGAGCGGGGATGTTCGGGGTGGGGCAGTGGTTCTTGGAATGCTTTTGCCGCGTTGCCGTTATGGTTTTGCAGTCGTGATTGCAACGCATTGTAGAGCTTTTTGTTGACGCCATCTTTGTGAATGAGTTTTTCTAATGTTTGGGCTTTTGTTTGAGCTTTTGGTTATGCTGGTTAGGGGGATGCGTTTGCGGACAAGCGATTCGCTTACTTTTGCCATGATGGTTTCTTCGTGCGCCTGCCCGCTGATTTTTTCTTTTGGCGGGCGAGAGACAAAGACATGGTCGAGCGCTTCGAGGAGATCATTTCGGAACGTTTGCCAGGGAAGGGGAAATCGCCATTTGTGCGAACGATGGCGCTGGAATATCGCTTTGTCTTGTCCGGTATGGGTGTCGGCGCTTACATAGTAGTGTGATCCTGGTTTGGCGTCTTTCCACAATAGTTCTTGCTGTTTGGAATAGTCGCCGATGTTTTGCATCATAAATTCTGTGGCGCAGGCGATAATAACGGCGTCGAGCGCGTGATGGGTGTCGCTTTCCGCGCGTATTTTTTTGTCTCCTACTCCCCAGCAGTTTCGCAACAATGCGGTAAGCAATCCGTTGCGTGTTTGCACGAGCCGTTTATGGTCGCTTTTGGCGAATAGAAGATTGTCTTTGATAAATTGGGCAAGAAAGCTGGCGATATATTTGCTTTCGGGACGTTCTACTATACGTTGACGGTATTCGTTCGCTTCTTCTTCGGTAAAGCTTATGCGAGTGAGCTTATCTTTTTTTGTTTGTCGATAGGAGCTGTTGCGATTTAGGAACGCTTGCCAACGCGCGTTATCGGCGCCGAAATATTCGTAGGGGGTTTTATTGCCTTTGTTGCGGTTTTCATCGGTCAAGCAGAGCACCTTGTTGTTTTGACTGTCGTCCAGCGAGCGGCTGTATGGAAGGATATGGTCGATCTCGGTATAGGTAGGATCATTTATTATACGACGAGTATCGAATGGTACGCCAGAATAGGGGCAGGTGAAATTTTGCTCTTTTGCGAATCTAAATTTTGTCAATTCCGATTCTTTTGGTTCTCTATCAAAGAGTTTTCTAAAATCATCGCGGGCGAACTCTTTGTTTTTTTGATAATGTTTTTGCCCCTTAATAATTTCTTTTTTTCTTTCGTCAGAAGCGGCAACATCACGAAGGAGCTCGATATTTACAAGGTGGGGCGGGCCATATTTGGCGACGATGGCGTTGATAAGCTTTCTTGCTTGGGTAAGCACTCTTCTAACGACAGGGTTTAGGACTTCGTCTGGGGGGATCATAGGAAGTTTTGTGGAGCGCTTGCCCGATGATTTTGGCTGAAAATCATAGCCGGCATGTTCGCATGCTTTGTCATAGCTATGGCCCTGTTCGAGATGGGGAATTATTTTTTGCAACGCTTTGCGAGAAAGGTGTCCGACTTTTGTGAAGGCGGTTACGTAGGTGATCGTGTCTATGACATGCGCGTCGATACCCTTTTCTTTGAGTAGCTGAGTTATCTTGGCGTCGTCTTTGTGGTAGGTCATTGTTTCGGCGATATAGTCGAGGAGAGTGTGGTTGTTTGAGAGGCTTTGCCATTGGGAATCGCCGTCGGGGAGATCTTCTATCGCTTTGCGCAACGCGCTCCATCCTGGGAGCGAAGCAAATAGTTCGCTTTCCGGGTCTTTGATTTTTTCGCCCTGTTCTTGTTTTTGCAACGCTACAAAGTCGATGTTATATTTGATTCCGTTGAATTTTTTCTCTGTGGATAGGTTTAATAATTTGCGTATCGATTTATAGGTTATTTTTGAGCTGGGGGTTTTGCTTGCGGCGTAGATATGGTCGATAAGCTGTCGCCGTTCGTCTGCGCTGAGGGTTACTTGCCCCCCGAATGGGTCTAATATGCGTAGGTTGTTGATTTTTTGCAGAAGCATAAAGCGTTCGTGGCTCCATCCCCGTCTTGGCGCGCGTGGTTGTGTGGGTTCTAGCGTGCATCGGCCTATCATGCTTTTTACATTGCCTTGGTCGTAGTGGCGTTGCGCGCTCCATAATTCGAGGTATTGGTCGCGAAGCGAGTCGTCCGCATGGGGATTGCCGAATGTTTTTTGCTGTTCAAAGAGGGTGTTTATTTCTTTGTGGAGCAGGTCCCGTTCGATTGAGCGGTTGTAGTTTCCCTGTTTGTTGCGCTTGGCATGCTTGAATTCCTCCGATTTATAGGCCATTTCGCCAGCGGTGCGGTACTTTTGCGAGAGTTCTCTTGTGGTTTTTAGCCCCTCTTTCGTACCGTGTTCTTTGCCTTTGGCGTCGGCGAGATCGCGTTTGCTATTTGATTTGAAGCCTCGGCGTTTTGCGAGGTGCAATAGGACGATTGCCCATGATTCCGGATCGAGTCTACGATCGAGTGCTTCGCTCCGCAGTTGCCATGGGGTGGATTGGTTGGCGATGCGGTTGTGGAGGTTGGTAAACGCGACGTCTATATCCAATTTGCCATTGGCTGCGCGGTAGCGATCGGCGGGCAGGATGCCGCTATCGATGATCAGGTTGCGGATACGAGCCATGCGGCGAGCTTTGCGACGCAGTAATCTGCGCGCGCCGCGAGCTTCGCGGCGGGGGGTGTTGGGCGATTCGGTCGCTGTATCGGCTTTGCCGATGTCGGCGGCCTGAAATGTTCGGGCGCCGCATGCGATTATTGCGCCGGAACGCTGTGATTCATTTTTTTCGAATTCGACCAACGCCCATCCAATCGACGCTTTTCCTAAGTCGAGCCCGAGAATTCGTTCTTTTGGTTCCATATTTTCTTTTGGTCCCATATTTAGAGAATTATTTTATCATGGCGGGCTGTTTTTTTCAATAGGGGGCATGCAAATTTTTGGGAATTATGTTGGGCGTTGCGGGCCAATTGCGGGAGAGATGGGGCGGGCGGGGGCGGCGCCCGCAGAGGGGGGTAGCGGAATAGTGGCTCCGAGCCGAGCTTGGTCGGCTCGGGGACGCTATGGAGCGAGGGGGGAGACAACGCGATACGGGGCGGCCGCCGAGGGGATTTTGCTCGTCGATTGATGCGGGGCGCGGGGGGGCGGGGCGATTCCCCCCCCAATATGCTATTCTGATTTTGCTTTGGCTATTGCCGCTTTTGCCACCGCGAGCGGGATGGAGCAGGCGGCGGAGAGCTTTTCGGGCGGGGTTTCGGCTATGCCATCGAGAGATCCGGCAAATTGGATCAACGACTGCGCGCGTTTGGGGCCGATGCCTGGGATCGAGGTGAGGAGGTTGAGACGCAACTCGCGCTCTTGCGATTGCGAACGCCGCATGGTGGCAAAACGATGCGACTCGTCGCGGACATACTGGAGTAGACGCAACCCCCTGGACTTTCGGGGCAACGCCAATGGAGTCGGCTTATTTGGAAAGAAGAGCGTCTCGTTGCGTTTTGCGATACTGATAACCGTAATGGTATGCAGGTCAAGGCTGTGAAGGATGTCTTGCGCCGCGTTGACTTGCCCGAGTCCGCCGTCGATAAGCAATAGATCGGGCAATGGACGCTTTTCGTTGATCTGCCGCGTGTAACGACGAGCCACCGCTTCTCGAAGCGCCTCGAAATCGTCGATGCGGCCGTCGAGCGTGCGGATGCGGTATTGGCGATATTGCGAGCGTTGGGGGATGCCTTGCCGGAAGAAGACCATCGCCGCAATGGTGTGTTTGCCGTCGACATGCGCTATGTCGAAGCCTTCGATGTGGAGCGGGAGGCGGTCTAACTGCAATGCTTTGCGAAGTTCGACCAGAGCGGAGTGGTTGCCGTGCTCGTCGAGGTGCAGTTGGAGCTGGTATTTTGCGTTTTCTATCGCCATGCGGATGAGCGATGCGTGGCGTTTTCTGGGCGCGGCGGCGCGGGCGCGATGGGGCGTTTCGGGCGCCGATTGTTCGTCGTCGAGCGGGGCGGATATGGCTATCGAGCGTCCCAATTTGACGTTGAGGTAGCGTTTGATGGTTTCGCGGTTTATGGGTAGCGGGAGGTAGATGCTGCTGGGGGCGGTGTCGCTGTTTTCGTAGTACTGCGCGATAAATCGCTCGATGTTTTCTTGCGGGGTGCCGAGCATGTCGGCGTGGAATGTTTTGGTGTTGAGCAGGCGGCCGTCGCGGGCGCTGAAGAGGTTGATGAGGCCTACTTGGTCTTGCTGGGCGTAGCCGATGTAGTCGCGGGCCGCGGGGTCGAAGTCGATGACGGTTTGGTCTTGGCGTATTTGTCCGAGGCCGCGGAGGGTGTCGCGGAGGGTGGCGGCGCGTTCGAACTGCATCGATTGGCTGGCGACTTGGATGCGGTTGCGGAGGTCGCGTTCGATGGTTTTGGTGTTGCCGTTGAGGAGCGAGCGGATGCCGGCGATGTTTTTTAGGTAATCGCTGCGGTCGATTTTGCCGGCGCAGGGGGCGGAGCATCGGCCGATGTGGAAGTAGAGGCAGGGGTGTTCGCGTTTTTTTATCGGGCCGCGGCATCGGCGAAGCGGGTAGATGCTTTCGATGATTTCGAGCGTTTTGACGAGGTCGCCGCCGCGTGTGTAGGGGCCCCAGTATTTTGAGCCGTCTTTTGGTTGGCGGTGGGTTTTGAATACGCGGGGGTACTGTTCTTTGGTCATGCGTATTACGGGGTAGCTTTTGTCGTCTTTGAGGTTGAAGTTGTAGTGGGGGCGCCAATGTTTGATGAGGGTGCTTTCTAGCATCAGCGCGTCGTATTCGTTGTTGGTGAGGATGTATTCGATGCGGATTACACGTTCCATTAAGGCGGCGGTTTTTGTTTCTATGTCGCGGGAGAAGTAGGAGAGCAGGCGGGAGCGGAGGTTTTTTGCTTTGCCGATGTAGATGATGGTTCCTTTTTTGTCTTTCATTTGGTAGACGCCTGGGGTTGTTGGGAAGGAGCGGACGCGGTCGCGGAGGGTGGGGTTTTTGGGGAGGGTGGCGTTTTTGGGTTTGGGGCGGTTTTCGGGGTTATTCATTGCCGCGGGGGGCGGGTGATGGTTTTTGCGCTGGTTCTGGTTCTTGGTGGTGGCTCCATTTGGCGATGAGGTGGATGATGGTTTGTACGGCGCGGGTCATTGCGGGTTGCGCGATCCATTCGTAGCGGCTGTGCATGTTGTGCGCTCCGGTGAATATGTTGGGGGCGGGGATGCCTTTTTCGGTGATTTGCGCGCCGTCTGTGCCGCCGCGGATCGAGAGTGTTGTGGGTTCGATGCCGGTTTGGCGGATTGCGTCGAGCGCGTATTGCGCCACACAGGGGTTTTGGTCGATGGCGGAGCGCATGTTGAGGTATTGTTTGTGGCGGGTTACGGAGATGCGGGAGCCGGGGTAGAGGTGTTCGAGGGCGAGAGCGCATTGGTCGATGGCGTCCATTCGGCGGCGCGTTATTTCGATGTCGTAGTCGCGAATAAGCATGGAGAGCGATACGCCGATGAGGTTGCCGTTTATGTCTTGCGGGCAGTAGAAGCCGTCGCGGCCGTCGGCGGCTTCGGGGCTTTCGTTTTGCGGGAGCATGGTGAGCAGTTTTGCCGCTATGGTAAGCGGGTTGATCATTTTGCCGCGCGCTGTTCCGGGGTGCGTGGGGTTGCCTTCGATTTTTACGCGGACTTTATAGGCGTTGAAGCATTCTGTTTCTATTGAGCCTTCTTCTCCGCCGTCGATGGTGTAAGCGTAGCGCGCTTTTACTATGTCGTAGGGGAAGCTACGGATGCCGATGCCGTTTTCTTCGTCGGGGCAGAAGATGAGTTCTACTGGGCCGCGCGGGATTTCTGGGTGGGCTGTTAGGTAGGCGGCGGCGGTCATTACTTCGGCGACGCCCGCTTTGTCGTCGGCGCCGAGCAGGGTGTCGCCGTTGGCGGTGATGATTGTTTGGCCGCGATATCGAAGCATTTCGGGGTATTCTTTTGGGTCAAGGGTGTAGTGTTCGTTGAGCGCGATTGGTTTTCCGTTCCATTTGGGGTGCGTTTGCGGTTGTACGCCTTTGCCGATGAAGTCGTCGGTGGTGTCTACATGGGTGAGCAGGGCGATTGTTGGCGCTGTTTTGCTGGCGAATGGGCTGGCGGGGATGCGGGCGATGAGGAAGCCGTGCGGTGTTTCTGTTATGTCGGTGATTCCTATTTCGCGTAGTTCGCTATTGAGCAATCGCAGTAGGTCGCGCTGGTTTTCTGTGCTTGGGATTTGGTGGGTTTGGTGGCGGTTGGATGTGGTGTCGATGCGGGCGTAGCGGATGAATCGTTTGACGACGTCGCTTTCTATGAGGGCGACGTTGGTTGCTATGTTTGGGGGTGTCATTGCGTTATTCTTTTACCGATCCTAGCGTGAGTCCCGATACTAGGTATTTTGAGGAGTAGATGAAGAGTATGACTACTGGAACGCCTACCAATACTGATGCGGCGGCGAATACGCCCCATTCGGTGCGGAACTGATCTTGCAGGGAGCGGAGGCCGAGCGGCCATGTGAAGAGTTCGACGCGTTGCAACATGACGCGGGCGAGCAGGAAGTCTTTCCAAGCGGTGATGAAATTGAATAGGAAGGTGATGGAGAGCGCGGGGGTCGACATGGGGATGATGATACGCCAAAACGCGTATATTTGCGGCGCGCCGTCGATCATTGCCGCTTCTTCGAGCGAATAGGGGACGGTGTCGTAATAGCCTTTGAGAATCCAGATGCTAAAGGGGATAGAGCTAATTGAAGAGGCTAAAATAATGCCTCGCAGCGTGTTAATCATTCCCAGACGCGCCGCCAGGATGTAGATGGGGAGGATAAGCATCGCGGCGGGGATCATTTGGGTGGCGAGCAGGAATGCGAGCGCCGCGTTTCGTCCGCGGAAGCGCCAGCGAGAGAAGGCGTAGGCAGAGGTGGCCGCCAACGAGACGCCGATGAATGAGGCGGATAGCGTAATCAGCAGGCTGTTCCATACCCAGAGCAGGAAGTCTTTTTCGACGAGGAGTTCGCCGTAATTTGATAGGTTGGCGTCGTCGGGGATGACTTGAAGCGAGGTGGAGAGCAGTCGGTCGCCGGGGCGTATCGAGACGGTGATTACGCGCACAACGGGGTAGATTGCGATGATCGATGCGATAATGAGGGTAAGGTGGATCAGCGCCGTTCGCGCCAGTTTTTTCTTGTTGGCTATCATTAACGGATGTCTCGCAGCGCGCCGGTGACGCGGAAGTAGATTAGGCTGATGCCAAATAGGATGAGGAAGATGACAAGGGCGAACATCGCGGCGAATCCATATTGGTTATATTCAAATGCCGCGCGAAAGAGCGCGGTTACCAGAATATCGGAGCTTTCCAATTCAAATTGGTTGATGAAATAGGGGACGTTGAAGTTGTTAAATGTCCAGATAATGCCCAGAATAACTGCCGGGGTGATGATGGGTTTCATAAGCGGCAAGGTGATAGAAAAAAACTTTTGTCTTCCTCGCGCGCCGTCTATTTCGGCGGCTTCGTAATATTCGCGGGAGATGCTTTGCAATCCTCCAAGGCATATCACCATCATAAACGGTATGCCCAGCCATATATTGGTGATATTCATCGCCGTGAAATTCCAAAGAGGGTCGGCTTTCCAATTGATTGCTTCGAAGCCCAAGCGGGTAAGCATAATGTTGACAAATCCATATTCGAAGTGGTATTCCCCGCGCCAAGCAAGCACGGAGATAATATCGGGGATCGCCCATGGTATAATCAGAAGCCCTTTGTAGAGTGTTTTGAAGCGTATGTTTGTGTTGAGCAACAACGCGAGCCCCATACCAAGCGTTACATGAAAAACAACTTGAATGGACGTCCAGAGGATGGTGCGGAGCAAGATAGGATAGAATAGCGTTTGCTGGAGCACCGGTCTGGTGAATAGTCGCGTAAGGTTGTCTATGGCATGCGAAATGCCAAATGAGGGGTTGCGAAAGGTGCTGAGGCTCATGTCGCTAAAGGCGAGTCGAAATTCGTAGATGATGGGATAGACGATGAGCGCGAGCAATCCTACGAAGGCTGGAGCGAGGAGCATTGCGACGATCGCGCGCTTTTTTAGTATTTTTTTCGCGACGATGTAGACGACGCATTCGAGCGCGGCGATGCCCACGAGCAACACAAGCAAGGAGAGTCCTAGCTCAGCGAGGCTGTTGCCAACGATAGCGCCATTCAATCTCACAGGATTACACTATCCAATTTCAGATGGCGAGTCAATACTGCGTTGGGGCTGATTTTGGGTTGACTTTTTACCGGTGGATAGATATTTTTTCGGTATGAGATTATCGATATTAATTCTACTGGTATTTTCGATTGTTGGAACGCTGGTTGGGCAAGACGCTTCGACTGCGGATTCTGTTGCTCCCGAGGCTACTGTTGATGAGGCGCCTGCCGCTGAGGAGGCCGCTCCCGAGACGAAATATTTCTATAATTGGGAGACTAATTTGGCGAAGGGGTTTGCCGCGGCTGAGGAGCAAGATAAGTTTGTGTTTCTCTATTTTGCCGGAAGCGACTGGTGCCCGCATTGTATGCGTTTTGAGCGCGATATTCTTGTTCGGAAAGTATTTCGCGACTACCTTGACGACAATTTGATTCCCGTTCTCATTGATTTTCCTCGAACTCCGGCGCGGGTGCTGACGCAGAGCGACGAAGACCGCGTCTATAATCGCGAGTTGGCTGTCCAATATGGCGTAACGGGGTTTCCGACTGTGGTGATTCTCGGCGCTGATAACGAAGAGCTATTTCGTCCCACCGTCGCGAGCGGCAGCCCTCGTAGTTATCTTAACGCTATTCGCCGCGCGTTGCGTTAGGCGAGCGGTTCTCTACGCGAGTATATAAAACACACTATATGGGAGGAGCGGATGCTGTCCGCGCGCGATTGCCTCGCGGGTATGGAGATATCGCGCCGGTGGCAAATTATTGCCCGTGGGATAGCGACGAGGAATTTGGTGTCATTTGGGATACTATCGTTGCTTCGACGAAGCTGGATAAGATGCGAGGATATACGCTGTGGCGTCTGGTCGGCAGCTGTCTTTTGTTGGGCGGCGACGTTCTTGAGGTCGGCGCTTGGAGAGGCGGAAGCGGCGCGTTGCTTTGCGAGCGGGCCGAGCGAGCCGCGGGTTCTGCGCATACCTATCTTGCCGACACATTTCGGGGAGTGGTAAAGGCGGGAATACACGATACCTATTATAAGGGCGGCGAGCATGCCGACGCGTGTCCCGGCGATGTCGCCGATACGTTTCGAACGCTCAATCTTAGCGATTGGACTATATTGGAGGGTGTATTTCCCGATGATACCGGAGCGAAAATAGGCGATAGGAGATTCTGTTTTTGTCATATCGATGTCGATGTCTATCAATCGGCGGCCGATGCGATGGAATGGGTCTGGCCTCGACTTGCCGTTGGCGGCGCGGTGGTTTTTGACGATTACGGTTTTTGGGGATGCGAAGGGGTAACCAAACTGGGCAACGAGGAGTATGCGCAATTCGACCGTCATTTTATCTACAATGTTACCGGGCAGGGCATTGTCATTAAGTTGGGGAGATAATGGTTTTCCGCGCTCTTTGTTGTTCTGCCGCTTTTGTCGCGCTGTTCGGCAGCGAGGTCGCTTTTGAGCGGCGTGTCGAACATCCCAATGAGTACGACGTTTGGCTGAAACGTTCGGCCATCGCCTCTGCGATTAGCGGCTACAGCCTTGAGGAGTTTGAGAGTAAATTGCTCCACCAAAGGCCGATTTCGGCATTCTATCGAAGCGACGCAACCCATGAATTTGTTCCCGAGTTTCTGTTTTCCGTAGTGGAACGACAGGCGCGCGTAAGTCGAAATCGGGCTGCGGAGCTTGTGTCGCCTATTCTCTACTATGCCGAGGTCGAAGAGATTCCGCTTTCGTTGGCGATATCTGTCGCGGCTGTTGAGAGCGGATTCCGTCCCAGTGTTCAATTTGTCAATTCCAATTCATCGGTTGACCGCGGGCTTTTTCAGTTAAATTCAAAGAGCTTTCCGCACCTATCGAACAAAGATTTTTTCGTGCCCGACATAAACGCGATGCATGCGATGAGGCATCTTCGATATTGCCTCCGAGTCGCTAAAAACGATTATTTGACCGCGATGGCTATCTACAATGCCGGATGGAGTCGCGTTCGCGACGATCGTATTCCTGAGAGCACCAAAGTATATGTGCAACGCATTAGCGATTATCGCCAGCGGTTGATTGCGGATTTTCGAGATTACGCGGAACGTAAGATGGCGAGCGTGGCGGCGTTGGGGCGATTCGACGGCGATGGAAGCGATGAAGATAGCGAGCGAGGATGAGCGATGGTAGTAATTCTTAAGCCGTTGATGGAAAAGCGCGACGCCGAACGGGTGACAATGATTCTGAAATCTCACGGTTTGAAGATACGCGCGATTGAGAGCGAAGAGGGCATTATTCTGGGCGTCGCCGGAGATTCGCGCCTCACAATGGGCGATATCGCCGCGTTGCCCGAGGTGGAGCAGGTTATACCGGTAAGCAAGCCGTATAAACTGGCGTCGCGAGAGACGCAGTCGATGGACACAATTGTCACGGTCGGCAATGTGAAAATAGGGGGTGCCCGTATAGTGGTTATCACGGGGCCGTGCTCGGTCGAAAGCCGCGAGCAGATCTGCGAGATCGCTCGAGTGGCGAGGGACGCGGGGGCGGTTATGTTGCGAGGCGGGGCGTTTAAGCCGAGGACGTCTCCCTATTCTTTTCAGGGGCTTGGCGAGAGCGGGTTGCGGTATCTTAAAGAGGCGGGCGATATGGTTGGGTTGCCTGTGGTCAGCGAGATCGTATCGGGCGATCATGTCGATTTGATGCGCGAATATGTCGATGTGTTTCAGATAGGCGCGCGAAATATGCAGAATTTTGAGTTGCTCAAAAAAGTGGGGGCGGCCGGTGGGGTCGTTATGCTGAAGCGCGGTCCTGCGGCCACTATTGAGGAATGGTTGATGGCGGCTGAATATTTGTTGGCGCATGATGCTCGGCACGTGATACTTTGCGAGCGCGGCATACGGACGTTTGAACCGCATACGCGGTTCTCGCTTGATATTTCGTCTATTCCGGTGCTTAAAGAGCTTACCCATCTTCCTGTGTTGGTCGATCCGAGCCATGCGATCGGCATTCGCGATCATGTCTCCGCGGGAGCGCTTGCCGCGGTAGCCGCCGGAGCTGACGGCATCATCGTAGAGACGCATTGCGATCCGTCGCAGGCTTTATCCGATGGGGCGCAGAGTTTGTATCCCCAACAGTTTGAGCGGCTTATGCGCGATATTGAGGCATTGATGCCGGCGGTTCAAAAAGAGCTGGTGCGATTGCCGCGAATGTCCGACAGTCGCCCCGAGTTTTTTGGCATGCGTCCCGTCGGCGAGGCGTCTTCGCGGTTTTCTGTGGCGTTTCAAGGCAAGCGGGGGGCATATAGCGAGACGGCGGTGCGTCGCTTTTTTCAATCCGACGAGGTCGACGCTGTCGAGCATGATAGTTTTTCCGATGTGTTTGAATCGGTATTGCGAGGGAAGTATCAATATGGCATTGTTCCTCTTGAAAATTCGCTAGCGGGTTCGGTGCACGAGAATTACGATCTCTTTCTGCAATATCCCGATGTCAATATATGCGGAGAGATAAAAATACGCATTGTCCACAGTTTGATTGGACTACAGGAAGCGTCTATTGATTCGATTACCCATGTATTTTCTCATCCGCAAGGATTATTGCAATGCGCGAAGTTTCTTGACACACATCCTGAATGGATACGCATGCCGTACTATGATACGGCGGGATCGGTGGAACATATCGATAAGTTGGGCGATCTGGGCAACGCGGCGATCGCCGGCGCGGAATCGTGCGCTATCTATGGGCTAAAGATATTGCGCGAGGGCATAGAGACCAATCCTAACAACTATACGCGATTTGTTATATTGGCGCGTTCCGAGCATGCGAAGATCGAACTTCCGACCAAAGGAGCCGTCGTTTTTGCCGTTCCCGATCGTTCCGGAGCGCTTTTAAAAGGGATGCGGATTCTTGCCGATCATCGCCTGAACCTTACCAAGATAGAATCTCGTCCAATCATGGGAAAACCGTGGCGCTATATGTTTTATGTCGATATCGATATACCAGACCCTCCCGATCGTTTTTTTGAAGCCTTGGATGAATTGCGAGAACAGACCGATAGCTTTCGCATTTTGGGGCTGTATCATACTCGGTGATCTCATTAAAAAGTGTCTACGCGTTAACCGCGGTTGTCTATTTGGCCGAGCATGCCAATGCCAACCCTTTGCCGCATATTAGCACTATCGCAAGCGTGCAGAATATTCCCCAGCAATATCTTGCGCAGATTATGGCGTTATTGCGACGAGCCGGCGTGGTAAAGAGTACGAGAGGAGTTGGCGGAGGTTACGCGTTGATGAAATTGCCGGAAAATTTGACCGTGTACGATGTGCTCAAGGCGGTGGAGGGAAATCAGTTGGCGATCGTTTCGCGTCAATATGCCGAAGACGAGTTTGGGTTTTTGTGGGACGAGCTTCGAGACGCCATTTTTTCTGTGCTTTCTCGCAACGTTGCCGATATTGTCAAAAGCAGGCAGAAGCGGCGGCAATATTCAAATTATAGCATATAACCGCCAATGCCGCGCGGTCTATTTTAACGGTTTGTGAGCGCTTGCAACAGTCGCTGGAATACCTCGTCTGGTTTTGCCATCGCGTCGACTTCAAGAAGCTTTGGGCGGTAGAATTCGGCGAGCGGGGCAGTTTGCTTTGTATAGACTGAAAGCCGGTGGCGAATAGCGTCTTCTTGGTCGTCTGGTCTAATTGATAGCGCTTCTCCGGTTTCATCGTCACGATCTGGAACGCGCGGAGGATTGAATAGAACATGGTATATTCTTCCCGAAGGGCTGTGCACTCTTCTGCCAGATAGGCGAGCGACAATGGTGTCTTCGTCCGCGGTAAAATAGATGACAACCTCGGTGGGGCTCAGCGACTCCAGCGCTTCCGCTTGCGCTATGGTGCGAGGGTATCCATCCAAAATATAGCCGTTACCGATATCGGGTTCAGAGAGCCGGTTATTCATCATTTCGATCGTCAATGCGTCTGGCACCAGAGAACCTGATGCTATGATTTCTGCCGCTTTGACGCCCAATTCTGTTTTATCGCCGATATGCCGACGAAATAGATCCCCCGCCGATATGTGAGGAATATTGAGATGGTCTGCCAAGCGTACCGCCATCGTTCCTTTGCCTACGCCCGGAGGGCCTAATAGTACTATTTTCATTATAGAGTGCCTCGCTGTATTATTTGATTGAATATTTCGAGCGCGGAGTCTTTTCCAAGCAATGCCTCGATAATCGAGATGCTGAATTCCGCGGCGCTTCCCGCCGATTGGCCGGTGATGAGTCCTTTTTCGCAGACTACGCGTTCGGGCAAGAACGTTCCGTCGTGCTGTCGGCGCTCGTATCCGGGATAGCAGGTAAACGAACGACCTTTCAGCAATGAATGAGCCCCCAGCACTACAATCGGGGCGGCGCAGATAGCGGCGATCAATCGATCGGCCTCCGCATGTTTTTGCAATAGATCGAGCAATCGCTTCGATCGAGCTAGATTTGAGGCTCCTTGGTCGCCGCCTGGGAGAATGTAGACATCATATTGCTGGGTAGGGAAAAAATCTTCGAGCCGGATTTCGGC
>CBDCPJ010000048.1:0-75659 GCA_965220165.1 Spirochaetia bacterium | reverse complement strand
TGGAGACGCCGATGGCGGTGTTGGCTCCTACGACAGTGTCGGCGGACTGGTTGGCTTGAATTACGGCGAGATTATCGCGAGCTACGCCACCGGAAGCGCCAATGGCGGCTCTGCTGGCGGGCTGGTTGGCTGGCATAACGGTGGCAATATCATCGCCAGCTATGCCACCGGAGATGTTAATGGCAATAATGTCTCCGGTAGTATCGGCGCGCTCGTCGGCGCGAATAGTTTCCATTTTACCGCCAGCTACGGCTTCGGCGCTGTAACGGGCAGTGGACGCCACCGCACACACGGCGCGCCTCCCGCAGGCGTGACCGCCCTCACCGCGACCAACGCCGGCGCGTGGTGGAATGCCGCCGCAAGCGACACGCTGAACGCCTGGGATTTTGGCAGCGCGACACAAACACCCGCTCTCCGCTTTGCCGACTACGATGGCGCGGGAACTGATTACGACTGCGACATGTTCCCCGACACGCTCCCCGACGGAACGCCGATTGTGTGCGGAACGACGCTGATACCGGGGCAAGGCAGGTAGCCCGGCAAGCGGCGCCGCTCTCCATAACCGGCGCCCGCATGGCTATTTCGAGCCTTGCGGGCGTTGCGGGCATGCCTTCGGGGCGACCCTCAATTGCGCGGCGGTCGCCCGCAGAGGGGGGTAGCCGGAAGCCCGAGCGCTGGCGCTCGGGCTGGAGGTAGGGGGGAGGCAACGACTGCGGGCGATCGCTCGCGCTCTGGCCGCGTCGACTAGAAGGGCGGGGCGCTCCTCGGATGTCCGGCGCGATTCCCCCCTCTGCGGGAGCTCCCCGCCATTGTACAGCCCTCCGCAAAGGCCCGCAACGCCCGATCTCCCGCAAATCGCGCCGGCCAACGCTCTCGCGCTCGACAATCGCCTGACATACCGCCCCGCGCCGCCCAACGATATTGTTATCCCGTCTATCCTGTAGCCCTATTTCAAAGATATTCCATATATAGAGTATAATTATTTATTTTTTACTGGATTTATTATTTTTTGATATTATAATAGATTATATAGTGAGATGGTATTACATATATGAATACAAGGGAGACTAACGATATGACGCGAAAGAATGTAAATTGGTTGATAACCGCCGGTATCTCGCTGTTTGCGATTATTGCCGCGGCAGGATGTTCGGTGCTCGCTCAAAGCGAACGAGAGGCTCAAACATTGCAATTAGAAGGAGGACTCTTTCGTCTATCCTCCGAATTAGAGGGATTAGGCAACATCGACGTGCCCGATAATCGTCTGGCATATTCCCAAGAACGCTTTGGCAACCCGATGGTTGTAGCGCTCGCCTACGGAGCGATATCGATTCGCGATTCGCTACCTCCCGATCGGCAACCCTATAGATCGGTTTCGCAGATCACTGCCGCCGTTCGCGCCAAAATGCTCTCCGACATGCAACGCTCCCCCGAATCGATAACGATTGTGTCGGTTCCCGTTCCCAGCGCGGCGCTGGATTTAGAAATCACCGAAGTTATGGAGCAGGTGGGGCTATGGCAGATAGCGGTATTTGGCCTCTCGCGGCAACCATCGTCGGTGGCCGATCTGCAACCCGAGGATATCGTCTGGGCGGGGCTTGATGTCGATTATGTGAACCGCGCCTATCAAAATGGGACACGCGTTCTGGAAGCGTCGATATGGCTTGAGCCGCTCTGCGCGTCCGACAATTCGATCGACGCATGCTTAGACAGCGATGGCGACGGCATTCCCGACACGGTTGATTCGCGCATAGTCGCCTTCCCGGAAAACAGAGCGCTTACCATTACCACAACTATTCCCGCGAACAAAGCGGTAATCTCAGACATTCAGTTTGTGGAGGGATTGGATAGCCAAGCGATTGCCTTTGGCGAGGGTGAAGCGCCCGAACTAACCGTCGAAGCGACTGACGCGCTCGGTCAGCCTATTGCTATCGAAAACGAAAACAACCCATTCGCGCTTGAACGTGTCGATAACGAAACATTTCAGGTTATCGTCAGCGCGCCAGACAATTTGGGGCTATTCTACACCTATCGCGTCGCGATCTCTTCGGCGTTGTTCGGCGGCTCCGCGGCTTCGAATCAAGAAACGATTGAATATCAACTATTCGCGCGGGCGAGCTTTATGGTATCGTCAAATGGATTTGCCATATCGATTGACGAGAACGACGACGGGACGGTCGAACTTACTGATATCTCGTTCGCGGGGAGACGGCTTCCCGCGGAGGATAGTCCATACCAAATCCTCAGAGGCAATAGCGATGGCATATTCTCCATAGACGATAACGGAGCGCTTACCGTCTCCAACTGGGATTACGATATCTCCCCTCCTGCCGATCGTTTGCGATCGGTGATTGTTCAAGGAACAGATGAGGACGGTAACGTCGGTACTCTCGCTATCGATATAACCCTTGCCAACATCGACGACGAAGCGCCGGTATTCGGCGCCATCCCGACGGGCGTAACCGTCGAAGCGAGAACAACGGCGCTCAGCGAGCCCGTAGACATTGACGCGACCGACGATCTTGGCGACGAGATAACCTACGCCTTTGTCGACGGATCGGGCGTTGCCGTAGCGCCGAACGGGTCGGGGCTGTCTATCTTTGGCGACTTTGCGATCCATGCGCAAACCGGCGTTATTACCGTGACGACCGCGTCTGTGTACGCGGGGAACGCCGCGGATATGCGTACGCTTACTATCCGCGCGACCGACACATCGCCCGGAGCGAGCGGCGAACAATTCGTCGAACGCGACATTGTCATCGAATTGGTTCTTACTATCGACAGCGATAACGACGGTCTCATCGATATCTCGACGCTGGAGCGACTCGACAATATACGATACAATCTGGCGGGAACCAGCTACAAGACCGCCGCGGACGGCTCGGAAAACACTTTGGGATGCCCTTCCGGAGTTTGCAAAGGCTACGAACTAACGCGAAACCTCGATTTTGCCGACCCCGCAAGCTATCCCGAAGTATTGGTAAGCAACGAGCAAAACCTCAATTCTGCCGCCCCCGTAAGCTATCCCGACGTATTGGTAAACAACGATTGGCTGCCTATCGGCGGCGATCCTGAAACTGCGGCCAATGCCGGATGGGTGCCTATCGCCGCCAATCCCCAAACCCTCGCCGCCAATCCCCAAACCCTCGACACAACATTTGAAGGGAACGGCAATACAATAGCGAATCTCTATAGCCGCGGCTCTGGCGAGCGGGGACTATTCGGAAGAATTGGCGAAAACGCGATTATTCGCAATGTCGGAATTATAGACGGCGCCATCTATGGCGACGCTGGAGACGGCGATATCGCCCTTTTGGTCGGCATAAACAAGGGCGGAACAGTTGCCGCGAGCTACGCTACCGGGAAAGCCGATGGCGGCGATGGCGAAGACAATGTTGGCGGACTGGTCAGTGTAAACGAAGGCGGAATAATTATCGCCAGCCACGCGATCGCGACAGTCGGCGGCGGCGCCGGAATCGGTGACGATGTTGGCGGACTGGTCGGACGGAACTCTAGCGGAACGATTATCGCGAGCTATGCGAACGGGTCTGCCAGTTCCGGCAGCGGTCAAGACACTGTCGGCGGGCTAGTCGGCGAAAATGGAATCGATGGAACGATTATCGCGAGCTACGCGGGCGTAGCGACCTACGACGACGGCGGCAGAAACAACAAGATCGGCGGGTTGGTTGGCAACAATAGCGGCAATATTATTGCGAGCTATGCGACTGGATCCGCCACAGGCAACACTGAGGGAAACGAAAAGGTCGGCGGGTTGGTTGGATGGATCGAAAACGGAGCGATAACCGCCAG
This sequence comes from Spirochaetia bacterium, assembly GCA_965220165.1. GTDB lineage: Bacteria > Spirochaetota > Spirochaetia > CBDCPJ01. Next base: position 71,849 of record CBDCPJ010000048.1, on the reverse strand, counting down.
CTACGCGACTGGGAACGCCGATAGCGTTTCTGGAAACGGCGAAAATGTTGGCGTTCTAGTTGGCCTAAGAACAAGAGGAATTATTGACGAGAGCTACGGGTTCGGCGAAGGGCTAAACGGATTGCGCAACGAATTCGGAAATCCTCCTGCTAGCGTTCCCACTCCCAACGACCTAACCTTGGGTACCGCCGGCGCCAAGTGGAATAACGCCGCGGATGACACGCTGAACGCCTGGGATTTTGGCGACGCCGCGCAGGCGCCCGCCCTCTACTACGCCGACTACGACGGCGAGGGAACCGACTACAGTTGCGAAATGTTCCCCGACACGCTCCCCGACGGAACGGCGATTGTCTGCGGAACGACGCTGATACCGGGACAGGGCAGGTAGCGGCAGGCGGCGCCGCCGCTCTCCATAACCATAACCGGCGCCCGCATGGCTATGTCGAGCCTTGCGGGCGTTGCGGGCGTTGCGGGCGATTGCTCGCGACCTGGCCGCGTCGACTGATAGGGCGCGGCGCTCCTCGGATGCCCGGCGCGATTCCCCCCTCCTATGTCTTATCGATTCCCAGATCGTCGGGAAGCGCTTTGATAAGTCGAGCGGTCTCTATTCCTATAGAGACCGCCCGCTCTACCATCGCAAGAATATAGTCGGGTTCGTTTCGCTCTTTCGACAGCTCGTTAGGGTCTTGCTCGATGCCGGAATCCTTGTCTATCTTTATCTGATAGGTAGCCATCACCCATTCTAACAGCGATCTCCCGTTGATTTTGTACTCATGCGCTTCGGGGGGTATTTTGAATGCGAGCGATTGATTATAGCGCAATACGCTTTTGTCGGTGACGCGACCATTTTTGCCAAATTTCATTTTTTTGACCATAAGCATCTCGCTGGGCATTTTGTCGGAGCCCCGCAGCGTCAACTCGCTCTGTTCTGTGCCCTGCGAAGATAGTCTGAGAAGGGCGCGCCGCGGAGTCTCTTCGTAATGAATATGCATATGCATCAAACGCCTGCCAATATCGATAAATGCGGCGGCATCGGGGGCAAACGGGATATGTGGCAACGAGTACCTCAAATTGCCGGCGAAATGTTCGCGATAGGTGGGATGATGTAATATGGCATAGATATAATGAAACATATCTTTGGGGCCGATTGATTTATCGCGGATAGCCTGCCGCATGCGATCTACCGCATTCGGCAAAATATTCGTTATCCTGCCGTTCGGCGTATAGAGATAGTAGGGGAAGCATTGCGCGCCGGCGGCCAATAGGTTAAGATCTGGAATATTCGAAGTCGCCCATGCAGAAAAAATATCCGCTCCGTTGCCGCTAACGCATATCGCCGGATTGGGTTCGTCCGCTCTAAACATGGCGTTTTTTACTTCGACAAATTGCGGATCGTTATAGAGATATTTGGCGCAGAGCGGTCGATAGGTCGCGACGCGAATATGCGATCTATCATAACAAGCGCTCTTTCCCCTCTTTATAGCGCCTCGCAGACCTCTCGACCAAGCGATGCGTCTTTTATCGGCAGTCAACAACGATGCGACATCCTTGATCGCATCCGCGCCCATAGCCGCCACGCGCTTTTGATATCTCCAAAGCTCGTCATTGTAGGTGCCAATCATACGTTTCATCGCCTCTTCAAGCCGATCGCGGGAAAAATTGTAGCACCATGCGTCTCGATTTGTCGCGCACCCCATCTGATAGGCGGCAAAAATCGCATGCTTTTTGGGCGTATCGGTATGATTGTCATAGCCAAGGCCGCTATTGCTCGATTTTTTGAGCCTTTTTCTTGTTGCTTGAGATAGCTTGCGATCGCCCATCGGCAGCAATGTGTTAAATTGGGGGTCGCGATGGTCTAGCCAATCGCCCTCTTTGGACGGCGCGATTGTTTTCCATGCGATCGCGCTGCCTGATTTCCACTGGCGGAGCAAGGCAAGCTTTTCATCGCGATCGAGATAGTCGCCGATATCATGATAGTAGATCTTGCCATTGCCGCTATGATCGGATCGCTTTACCATCAAGACAACCACCGCTCCCGTCCGGCTTCCGCCGCTCCTTCCGTCGTTAAATACGCCACCTCCCTCCTGCTTTGCAAATTCGCCAGGCCTTCGGCTATTGCCTCGAAGATCCAAGAGGTAGATCGACGACGTTTCACGCGCTAAACTCTTTCGTATGCCATCCATCGAACGGCCTCGCAGAAAGCCGTTATTGGTAATAAAGCCAACGACTCCCCCCGCGCCGGCGGGGATTCGATCGAGCGCCCACCGCATCGCGCGAACATAGCTATCGAAGATCGCCCGATGAAGTTTTGCCGTCGAATCCGCCTCAAATGTCTTGCTAAGGTTGCTATCCAATGTGGGATAATAGCCAGGGGACGGATTCTGCGCGTTATCATTAGCGCTTTCTTTGGCCGATAGAGTAGGGCGGATTAGAGATAATCACTCGTATAGGGAGAGATTTTTGCGCCTCGGCTCGATCCCTATTGCGTTTCATAAATGCTAGCTCCCCTTCGTCATTCCGCTCGGCGATATGAAAGGTATCGCACAGCACGCCGTTGGTAAACGGAATATAGTCGCCCCCCATACGGGAATGATAGGTCTGCTCGATATTGACATTGGCGATGTAGTAGGGGAGGAGCAGTTTTTCGTTGACATGAATCTCCTCGCGATATTTGCGCTCCATGTCGCGTTTGTCGATTAAATCGGAAGAGAGCAACTGAACAATAAATCGCCCTGTTCCGGTAAATGGGTCTAGAATATGCACCTTTCGATCGGTCAATCCCACGCCAAAATCTTCTCTTGAGCAACCAGTCGACGCTATGATTAATAAAATCGACAATCTCTACCGGAGTATAGACAATCCCCGCCTGTTGCGCCTCTCGTTGAAATGCCTCTTGAAAGAATTCATTGTAGAGGCGCTCCATAATATTCTGTTTGCCGGCAAGCGTATCGATATTCTCGGCGCGCTTTGCCACATCGCGATAAAATACCTCCAAAGTCTTTGTCTCGTTGTCGATTCCCCGTTCCCGCAACTCGTTCGTAATATCGTCCATACTTAACGAGATCGCGTTATGACGGCTAAATTCATAGCCCTTAAAGAGCGCGTCAAACACCGGTTTGGTGATAATATGTTGCGCGATCGCCTGCATCGCCTGCTCTTTGGTAATAAGGTCGTTGATTGTTTTGCGAAGCCCTTGCGTAAATTGTTCAAAGGCCTTGTTAAACGAACTATCCTTCTGTATATGATCGCCAATGAGCGCGATAATTGTTTTTGCGATATCGGACACATCCTTTGCCCAACGGCTCCAATAGAGTCGATCGCCGCAACGCTCGATAAAACGGGGAATCAGCGCGTCTATCCATTTTGAGAGAGGATACGCAAGGTCAAGCTGCCTCTCGACAGCGCTAAGTTCCTCGTCCTCCGCGTCATGCGATACGATATCGAGCGTAACATTTGACGGAAGTTTTTGGTTAAACTCCATCTTATTGATCGCTTCCTCGAATCGTTCGTCATGCGAACGCAGCGCGGAGAGCACCTGCCATATATGAGTATAGGCGGCGTCTTTTTTCAAAAATGTGTCGGGGTCCGCGCCGTCGGGAAGCGCCACCGGTAAAATGATATTGCCAACACGCTTGTCCTTCGCCTTGCGCATTACTCTTCCCACCGCCTGCACAATATCGATATGCGACTTTCTTCTGTCATAAAAGATAATACCGTCAAGCGATGGAACATCGATTCCTTCGCTTAAGCACCGCGCGTTGGTAAGGATGCGGCATGTTCCCGGGTCCGGTTCGCCGCGCAGCCAATCAAGACGACTCGAGCGCTCCAACGCGTTCATCGCGCCGTCGACATGTTCAATCCTTAGGCGCGTATTGCTACGATCTTTAGGCTTGTTTCGAATCGCGGCTTCGCGGGCTATGCGCGGCAACATCTCTTTAAGATGTTTTGACGTAGCGATGCGCGCGCAAAATGCCACCACCCGTTTCATAGGAGATCTATTCTGATCGATGGGAGCGGGGGGGCGATGAATCGCTTTCCAGCAACCGGCCATTTTTACCGCGTCGCCGGCGCTGATTTCATCGAGCGATACCTTGGCGCTCTTCATACAGAGAATATGCACATGATAATCCGAAAGCATATTGTCCGTAACGGCTTGGCTAAATGAATAGCGAAAAATCTCCTTTCCATAGATATCTTCGTCATCCATCGAGTAGATCGCGGCGCCAATCTCCGCCGCCCGAGTTTTAACCCGCGGAGCGTAGACGCGCGGGGTCGCGGTCATATAGAGCCGCCGCCGTCCAGCGACATTTTCGTCGCTATGCGCTTTGGTAAAATGCGCCTCTTGACGCTCCGGTTCCATCATTTCCCTGTCGATAAATGTTGACGCGCCCACCGTGCGATGCGCTTCGTCGCAAATGATAAGATCAAAAATCGCGCGCCCGCTATCGCCATACCTGCGCATCAATATTTTTTGCGCTTCGCCAACCGCCGCTAACGATTGATAGGTTGAAAAAATCGCCAACATAGAATCTTGTTTCCCAGTATTGAAATCATCGATAAATTGCGCGATTTTCTCTGGTTTCGTTGTCGGCGGGCTGGGAATATCGACGGAGGATATACTAGTAGACGTAGCCCTTCCGGCGCGGGAGTCGGAACATACCGCCAAATAAAGATGAGGTATAGCTCGATCGGCAAAAAAACCTCCGATAGATTGCGATAATAGCGATATTGAAGGTGTCAAAAATAATACGCGTCCTCCAAGTCCCGCATATCCTTCGGCAATTTTCAGCGCAGTATAGGTCTTGCCGGTACCGCATGCCATAATAAGTTTCCCGCGCGTTTCGCCGCTTTGAAATGCCGCAAGCGCGGCGCCAATCGCCTGTTTTTGGTGACGAAATGGCTTTGTATCGCTTGGAGTTACCCGAAGAGATCGCTTTTCGAAATCCATCCATCGTATATTGTTATGGCGAAGTTCGCTGAGCCCCAGCCGCGTAATACTAGGATTTTGCCCCTCAATGGCGACATCGGCGTTTTTGGTCCAGTTGTCGCTGGTGGTAATAATCAATCGCTCGCTAAAATTGATATATTTCGACCCCACCTTGATCGATCGCCCCGAATCGGAAATAAAACTATCGATAGACTTCTTGTCGATAGGGTGCTCTTGGTTGTAACACTTGCATTGCACCGCGCAGTAGCCGCCGCCATACTCCTCGGCAATCTCCGCGACCAGGTCTATTCCGGTATCCTGCCCCGTCGCGCGCGCGGAGTACTCCCTCTCTGGAGATTCTTGCGTCATCGCGCCGATGTTGTCGCCGCTTTTCATAGTGTGATACCAATCCGTCCATCGCATCGCGCTTCGATACCGAGACCCGCGAACATCCAATAGCGGCAACGCCTGACACATAAGGGTTTCAAATCGCGCGCCGCTCTCCTGATTGGAATCTGATTCTTTGCGCAGTTGGGCAAGCAATTGATCAAATTCGTTTTCGTTTGTGATCATTTCGCAAAAATATATAAAATAGCAGAATAGGTAAATATACAAGGAAAATAGCCGCCAGCCCGTTATATGAGGGGGGAAGTCTCCCCCCTCGCTCCATAGCGCTGGCCGGGGCGCGCTATTCCAGTTTCGCTCGCGCTTCACTGGGCTCGCCCCTGCGCTATTGCGCTCCCCCCCTCTGCGGGAGCTCCCCGCCATTGTACAGCCCCCCGCAAATTTCCCGCAACGCCCGATCTCCCGCAACTCGCGCAGAATCCCGCGCAGCCCAATTTGCAGTCATAGGGTGGACTGTCCCGCAAGGGATTGGCAGCAGTTGAGCCGATTGTTGCCCGATATCTTGCCTATTGATTCTCAATATGCTACATATGTTCTATGATAGAACGGCATGCCTACAATATCGCGCTTCAGGCGCGCTTGCGTTCCTATTCTCCATATTCTCGTTTTGCGGTCGGCGCGGCATTAAAGGCAAAGGGAAATAGCCATATATTTGGCGGATGCAATGTGGAAAATGCCAGCTTTGGGGCGACAATATGCGCCGAGCGGGCCGCGTTGACAGCGATGGTTTCTCAGATTGGCGCGCCGCGACTCGAGCTTATCGTGGTGGTTACAGATAGCGAGCCGCCGTTTACGCCTCCTTGCGGGATTTGCCTGCAGGTTTTGGTGGAATTTTGCGACGTTGGCTGTCCGCTCCTGCTGGGCAATCTCCACGGTATCCAAGAGCGGCTCACCATCGGCGAGATCATCGCGCGTCCCTTCACCTCGTTTGCTCCGGTCGATGGCGCAAGCGGGGAGCGGTAGCGATATATGTCTTATTATGCCGAGCGACGGGCGAATGGCGCAATTGTCTATTATTGGCGGGCTATCGCGACCGCGCCGTTGCGTTGCTATCAGCTTCTTATATCGCCGTTGCTTCCCTCCAGTTGCATCTATACTCCCACCTGTTCCAGCTACGCCATCGCCGTCATTCGTCGATTTGGCCTCGCGAAGGGGGTGGCGATCGCGTTCTGCAGGCTCTGGAGATGTCGAGGCGGACATTTTATCGGCGGGGATGATCCCGCGCCGTCTCGATGGGCATGGTCGATGGAACGTCAAACCTACAGATCAAGGCGAATCTCCGGGCGATCGAGGGGTTAGCGTTATCTGGGGCGCAATAGTTCAATCGATAACAGCGCGGGTAGTATGACCGCCGCTCGCAATTCGGGAGGCTCGTTTGCCGGCGAACACCATACCGATCGCCTGCAACGCGCCCGCTATATCGCCGCCCTGTTACAGACGGAATACCCCGACATCAAGCCGTTTTTAACGGTCTATAGCCCGTTTCAGTTGCTTATCGCGGTGATACTATCGGCGCAGACTACCGATCGTCAGGTCAACGCGTTAATGCCGAATCTCTTCAAACGTTGCCCTGACGCCGCGACGTTGGCAGCGACTCCGTTAGAGGAGGTTATCGAACTGGTGCGGTCGGTGGGGTTTTTTCGGGTTAAGGCGCGCAACATTAGAGAGACGGCGCGACTTATCAATGAAAAATACAACGATGTCATTCCCGATACTATGGAGGAGCTTCTTACGTTGCCTGGCGTAGGGCGAAAATCGGCCAATGTTGTCCTCGGCGCGGTCTATCATAAGCCGGCCATCATTGTCGATACCCATTTTGGAAGGGTGATGCGGCGATTGTGCCTTACCGAGAGCAAGAATCCCGAGAAAATCGAGTACGAGATTGAACGGCTCCTTCCGGCCGAACAGCGCTACCCATTTACTATGTCGGCTAATTTGCATGGGCGTCTCTGTTGTGTCGCGCGCAAGCCGCATTGCGCTATTTGCCCGCTTCGCGCATTATGCCCATACCAAAGCGAACGCGACTCGACTCAGTAACCTATGGCTATCGCAAAAGCGGGGAGGGCGACACGATACACCGCCGTCTCGCGATTGATCTACGGGGCGTTGGCCATCGTCGCAACTGTTATGGGATGCCGGAGCATCCCGACGATCGAGCCGTTTGACGACATCGAAGCCATCGCGCCGCCGAATACCCCCATTGGAGCCGCCGCCGCCATCGCGCTGAGAGCCGAAGAGTACGGGCGGCAAGCGCGATATATAGGGATGATTACGGAGACGATGATCGAGCGAGGCGAGAGCGATAGCGCGCGTTTGCTGTTGGACTATCTCTCATCGCTGGCGCGGCCGGAGCTTCTCTCCGCGGCTGATTTGGCCGACGCAAGCCTCTCGTTGGCGAGGGACTGGACTTCGCTTGGCGAAATTGAACGCTCATTCATTGCGTTTGACGCCTTTGAAACGCGCCTCGAATCGATAGAAGACGATCGAGTGATAAGCCGCTATATTCTGCGCGCGATGGCGCTCTGTTTAGAGATACTTCAAGAAGATGAATATACAACGCGACGTTTTGGCGATTCTTCGTATAGCTACAGCGCGTTGCTCGATCAATATATCCTGCGCGCGCTTATCTTCTACGACCCAGTCCTGCGGGCAGAGACGGCGATCGGCATCTCAACGCTATACGCCGGTATCGATAACGACCAGAGCGGCGCCATCCTGAACCATGCCATCGTCGCCGCAAACGCCGTCGACAACCGAGCGATATTTATGGAGATATCGGCGAATATCGCCAAACGCTATTATCATATAGGCGATACCGAATCTACGCTTCGTTATGCGCGGCAGGCTATCGAAACGGCTCGCGAATTGCGGTCGCCCGTTGGCGAAGATGCTGTTGGCGACGAGCCGATTGGCGTCATCGCGCGGAGTTTCATCGCTATCGATCAACCTTCGCTGGCCGACGAGGCGATCGATATCATTGTCGACCCCGCGCTCAAAAGCTTTCTGCAAAGCGAGCTTGAATGGCGATATAAGAGCGGCGAGCTCTTTGAGTATGTCGAAAGTCGTTTTGCGGCGGGCGATCTTGAAGGGATTGAGTGGATATATGATTATTTGAGCGATCCCAATCAAGCAGATCGATTTGCCGCCGCCATCGATAATGCCGATCGCCTGATCGATGATCGGTCCAGCCCGCGACAACGCGCGATAATAATCAATTATTTTATCGAGAAGGGAATGATCAATCAAGCCCTTTCGGCGATATCTTCTCCTATTGACGCGGAGATCGCCATTCCCGCGCTGATCAATATCGCGCGGAGCGAGATTGCGCTTACTCAATCGCAACGCGGCGTAATTGAGGAGATAGCGAACGGTAGCCGATAACGGGGAAAGTAAGGGCGCGCTACGAAGGCGAAATGATTGTGCCCGCAAATCGCTCGCCGCGAACTATTTTGGCAAGCGTGTTAAGATTGCGGCCTGCCACGATAACGGTGAGCTGAAGCTCCATAGCCCGCTGGGTAGCGATAGGATCAAACGGAAGGTGCGCGCCCGGAAGCCATTCATTTCCCACGAGGCGGCGCATCTCTCTCCAGCTTATCTGCTCCAGCGGCTTGGCGTTTTTGTCGACGCGAGGATCGGCGCTATAAATGTAGTCGGTATTTGAGAGATTGATTACCGTATCGCACGAAAAGCGCCTTGCCAACTCCACCGCGACGGCGTCGGTAGAGAAGCCCGCTTTCCAGCCTCCCGCCACGGAGATCGCGCCGGTTGGCATCGCCGCCTTTTCCGGGTCGGTAATAAGATCGTTCAAGCAAGCAGAACCCAGACATGCTTTGACAAGCGTAGCGTTCAAACGGGTCGCGGCGATTCCTATTTCGTCGGATAGCTCATTTATGACTTCTCGTTCTGTGTTCATTTTGCCTAAGACGGTCTTATATGCCCGCTGATATCGCCGCGCGACGCCGCCGCCGCCCGTAACGACGATCATTTTCTGTCGCGAGCTTGCCAACAGCGAGACCAGTAGGTCGCGCCATGCGTAGATAAATTCCGCGTCTATATCATCCGGCGCCAAGAGCGAGCCGCCGAGCGACATGATCAGCAAGGGCGCGCGTCGTATATTAGAGTAGGGTTTTTGTGGTTCCATTTCGGTTAGTCGCGCGATATGTTGACCATTTATAGGGGCAAAGCGATCGTTTGATGGGGAATATTCTCATATTTTCGTTTCATTTCGTCGATCGCCTCGTTTCTGCCAAGCAGGCATATCGACGCGTCGTCAAATGAGGTTGCGAGATTTTGCGCGGCTTCGCGAAGATCGCCTGGGGCGATATCGCGAATGTTGGTTAGAACGCGTTGACGGAGCGCGTTATCGATGCGAAATAGCCAGCGATTGATAAGCAGAGCGCCTCGGGAGGATGGAGAAAAGGGTTTGTTCTCTTTTGCGATCAGGGCGATTTGCGCCTGTTCAAGTTCCTCAGGATCGATAGAGACAAAACTATCCAATGCCTGTCGAAATGCGTCTATAGTCGCCGCGGTGTTGGGATCGCGATAGGAGAGCATGCAAAATTGACCGGTCAACCCATCGACAACAGCCGTCGCTCCGTAGGCGCCGCCCTTCATACGCACGGTTTCCCAGAGCGCTCCGGTGCGAAGAAGGTGACCGATAAGCATATTCGCGGCGTAGGTTGGTTTATCGATTCCGTCGCCCGCCATCGATACCCCGATATAATTAACCGGCGACGATGAGGCGATGAATTGATTGCCAATATAGGGATTCGCCGTTTCGTCGACGATTGTTGTCGCGTCGGTCGAGAGGCGGGGGCGAGGCTCTAGTCTATCTACCAGACGTTCGAGGGCGTCGCGCGCCGCGGGAAATGCCTCGTCGGAACAGGCGATCCCGAAACGAAGCGCTCCGCGAAAGACGGCGTGATTATGGATTTGACGCATTGTTTGGCTCAATTGCTTCAATGCGGCTTCGTCCTCCATATTAAGGTTATTGAGCCAGAGGAATTGATCGATACCTTGCCAAGCCTCTTTGAGGCGGTAGGTAGCCGACGATATCGCGGAGGATCGAAGCATGGCAAAGCGGTTGCCGCCAGGAAAGATAGCCCCGGCCATTTCGTTGCGAGATTCTATCGCGATGTCGCCGATACGTCGATGATTTTCCAGGTTGGCCGAAGTGAAGATCGATCCTATAAGATCGATCGCTTCGTCGACATGTCGCTCCAAACAGCTTATCTGCGCGATCATAAGCGGGCGAGGTCTATCCGCTCCCAATGGGAGGTTGGCCGTAAGGGAAAGAGAGAAATCTCCGCTACATAGGGCCAATTTGCGGGCAAGCGCCTCGTAAGAGAGCGTATCCGCGCCTACTTCGACCAACGAGGCGCACCAAAGCGGCATGGCCATAAGATATTCGGAGGGCATCATTCCCAGATCGAACGATAGGGTAAGATAGACAATCCCATTTGCGGCGCATGGATGATGAAGGAGCGGCGCGTTCGAAGCGATAGTATGCTCTTTCGCGCTAAATTCGGTTATTGTTTTGGGCATATCGGCAAGGGAGAGACGGGGGACGTGTATTGTCGGGTCGTCCGCGGCATGCTGGAATTGCCGCAATTCAGTTTCCTCTTGGTCGATGCGGTTGCGTTCGCTAGGGGGGAGGCTATTCTCGATCTCCGCCAATTTATTCGCGTCTTCGGTCTCGATATGGCGACCATAATTGGAATCGGGTCTCGCGATTACCGTGAGCCGGTGCGGGTTATCCAGAAAAGCTTCTTTGATTATGGCGGGAAAAAAATTGCTATCGCGTTGAATAGCGGCGCAGACGCGCTCTAATGCGTCGGCGATTGCGAGCGTCTGTTCTGGAGCGGCGCCGTGGAGCCAGCCGCGAAATGCGCGTTGAGCGAGCGCCAACCCAAATAGGGAGCGAATCTCCTGCTGATCGAACTGGGTAACCTGCAGAGCCGCGGCGACAAGGTCATCCGCAAATCCCTCGCGCGCGAAACGCGCCAGTTGATCGAGGATGAACGTCTCGACTCGCTCTTCGTCTCCTTCGCGAACGCCTCTTACCGCTATGGTAAACATCGCCTGTCGCAAATCGAGCTCCGCTCCGCTAACTGGAGAGATATCTTCGACAAGCGGAGATTCGGCGATCGCTTTGCGAAGCGGCGAACCGGAATGCCCCATAAGGAGTTCGTCCAATATCTCGATAGCCATTGCTTTGTCTATTTCTTCGACGCTATGCAATAGCCAGCTTATCGAGACGGTGGTCGCGCGGTTGGAAGGGGCGCCCATAGTTGGATAGCGTCGCGTTATGCGGCGCGGCTTGCTCCAGCCGCGCTGAAGGATGATCTCTCCTGCCGGAGCGCGGCGGGAGAATTTGCCAAGAAACTGCCGATCGATAAATTCAAGATAGCGGTCGGTGGGAATGTCGCCATAGAGAAAAATGCGGCAGTTTGCCGGATAATAGTGATCGCGGTGGAATTGCCTAAAACGGTCGTAGGTTAAGCGCGCAATCTCTTCGGGTAGCCCCCCCGCTTCGTATTGGTATGGAGTATCCGAAAATAGTCCGCGTATATTCCATGCGCCGACGATAGATTCGCAGGTCGAGTAGGCGCCCTTCATTTCATTGTAGACTATGCCGCTTCGCGTCAGCGTATTGTTAGGAGAGAACATAAGTCGATGCCCCTCTTGGCGGAACGAAGTCGCGCGTAGAAGGGGAGAAAATACGGCGTCGCCATAGACTTCCATAATATTGAATAGATCCGCGGGAACGGCGCTTGCGGCGGGGTAGATCGTTTTGTCGGGAAATGTGATGGCGTTCAGGAAGGTTTTCGCGCTACTTTTGAGCAGGTCGACAAATGGCTCTTTGAGCGGGAAGCGTTCCGAGCCGCATAATACGCTGTGCTCCATAATATGCGCGACCCCGCTTGAATCGTTTGAAGGCGTCTTAAAACAGAACGCGAATAGATTTTCGCGATCGGGACAGGCGACATGGTAGACAAGACATCCGCTCTGTATGTGCTCGAAATAACGTCCTTCGGCATGATACTCGGGCAATGGGCATGCCGATATAGGTCGATAGAGAGCGCTGAGTATAGTATTCATAAGAAGAAACATGGTACCCTATTAACGGCAATAGGGCAATACTGCGAGCGCGTCGATACAATTCCGATGAAAAAATAATTGCGATACCAATTGCCAACAATGGATATAATGACTATATTAATGTCATATTATGTATGGAGAGGTATTATGTATAAAATGAATAGTATTATATCGGCAATTAAGAGTCGCGACGCTATAGCGCGCCTTTTGGCGCGATGCGGATTGTTGTTTTGCGCGACCGCGCTGTTGCTATATGTTATTGGATGCAACGACATAGCCCCAACCCCAAATGAGCTATCAGACTCATTATCTTCCTCTGAAAACCTTCGCGAATTGAGCAACGTTAGCGGAAGCTCGGGATCGGCGTCCGGTTCCGCCGCAGGCGATGTTGATAGCGATGGCGACGGACTTATCGATATAGGGACATTAGAGCAACTCAACAACATACGTTACAACATGGCAGGCACCAGCTATAAGACAAGCGATAGCGACGCTGGCGACGCGTCCGGTTGTCCGAGTCAGGGCGGAGGATGCCGCGGCTATGAGCTTATGGCGGATCTCGACTTCAATGATGACCGCAAGTTATGCCAATGTTGCCAATATGGCGATCTGGGCAGCCAATACAGGCGCGACAAACTCCGGATGGGCGCCGATTGGCAGTTGCAACGAAGATGACGGCGATCGCTATTCCTATCGTTGCGGCGATAGCGACGATAGCGCGTTTGTCGGCGAGTTCCATGGGAACGGAAACACCATTCGCAATCTCTACTCGCGGGGACCAGACGCGGTGGGTCTTTTTGGCCTAATTGGTCCCGGAGCCGAAATCCGCGAACTCAATTTTGCAATGCCTCGGTTATATGGAAGCGGCGGCGATTTTGATTATGTTGGCGCGTTGGCGGGTCGCAATAGCGGAGACGTCATCGGCGTCGGCATTATGGATGGCGACTTTGGCGGAGGCGGAGGCGAGCAGGATCATGTCGGCGCTCTTGTGGGCGTCAATATCGAAGGCAAGATAATTGGATGCAGCGTCTCCACAACCGCTACCGGCAATATTATGATACGAGGCGGCGCGGATGAGGCCAATAGATTGGGAGGATTGGCGGGCACGAATCTGCGCGGTCTTATCGCTTCCAGCTATGCGCACGGAACAATTAATATTCTCGCGGGCGCCGATAACCACGATAACGTCGGAGGATTGGCTGGTTGGAACTATAATGGAACCATTATAGCTAGCTACGCGGGCGCCAATCTCAACGGCGGCGGCGGCCCGTCCGATAATATCGGGGGATTGGTTGGACGGAATATGGGCACTATTGTCGCCACATACGCTCGAAGCTCTCTGACGGGAGAATTTGGGCGAATCACCAGTCTTAGCGGTGGGTTGGTAGGCGATACCACATCGCGAGTTATTGCCAGTTACGCGATTACCAACAATGAAGGGACGGTGGTATCGTCTCCCCGCCCCGGAGAACTAAGAGAAAGCCTGTTTTTGGGCTACAGAGCCTATGAAGACGGTCCTACGATTCCCACCGATGAGGTTATCGCCAGCTATGGCTTTGGAATGGTGAGGAACAACAACGTAGCCGGACCATATTACTCTACCGATGCGACCAATACAATTACCGCCGCGTCACAGATAACCGCGGAGAATTCCTCCACAAATGCTGCCAATAGATGGGATACAGCGGCGTGGGACTTTTCTGCCGAGCATAACCCAAGGGTAAAGTGGGTTACCGGATACAACGATACAACGGGCGTATCTGCATGCGACGCGACGCTGCTCCCCGCTGGAGCGACATGCGGCGCGGTAGTCCCCGGTCAAGATTTTAATAGGTAATTATATTTGCGGTAAATAAAATGGGAGGGCGTGTCGACGATCGCGCGCTCCCATTTTTTCGCTCGATTCAAAATAGAAATAAATAATGATATTTTCGCGAATGGTATTATATCTATAGGTATAATAAGACGAGGCAAAAGCGCGGCGCGTAGCCATAGCCAATGTCTCGACTATCTTACTGGTGATACATTGGAGGATCTATGGGTAAATATTATGCTCCAATTAATAATAGTAATGCCGACAATCGCGGCGACGAATTCAAAAATAATAATCGTAACGATAGGATTTGGTATATAGCTCTTCTACTGCTTTTGGTTGGGCTCTCCTGTTTTCCGATAATAGCATGTTCGTCAGATTCGGAACAGGCAAACTCGCCGATGAATATAGCCAATTTCGTCGCTGCCGCCAGCAATAACCAATCTTCTCTGGCATGGGTCGCGTCGACTGGGAAGGGGTATGACATGTCCGCGGAAAAAGACAACGCGAATCTCAAGAAATAGTCGAACTCGGCCATACGCAAGGGGCGCCTATACGGCGCCCCGTTCGCGCAATGCCATGCCGCTTGAATATTTCGGTGTATTGTAATAGACTGCGACTATGATTTTTGTTGAACGCAGTCATACGTGCGGAGAATTAAACGAACAATGCGAGGGCATGTCGGTAACGCTTGCCGGATGGGTCCATCGCGCGCGCGACCATGGAGGAGTGCAATTTATCGATCTTCGCGATCGATATGGTATCACGCAAGTGGTCATCCCTCCCGAGTCGTCCGAATTGCGGAATATTGTCGGAAAGATAAAGATGGAGTCATGTATCGCGGTTTTTGGCGCGGTATCCCTGCGGCCGCAATCGATGGCCAATTCTGATCTCTCGACAGGCGCCATAGAGGTATTGGCCGAGAATATCGAAATTCTCTCTTCGTGCGAAACATTGCCCTTTATGATCGCCGAACGAAGCGACGCTCGAGACGAGTTGCGGCAACAATTTCGTTTCCTTGATCTTCGTTCATTCAGCATGCTTCGCAAAATCGTCATGCGCCATAAAGTTGCCCAGCAGACGCGCGCCTATTTAAACGAGGCCGGCTTCTTAGAGATAGAGACGCCTACGTTGATTCGCTCTACACCCGAAGGCGCTCGAGATTGCGTCGTGCCCTCTCGACTGCATCGCGGACGTTTCTACGCGTTGCCCCAATCGCCGCAACTCTTCAAACAGCTTCTTATGGTCGCCGGCGCGGATCGCTATTACCAAATCGCGAGATGCTATCGAGACGAAGATACGCGCGGCGATCGTCAACTGGAATTTAGCCAGATTGATCTGGAGATGAGCTTTGCGACGCCAGACCAAATCTATCGACACATGGAAAAAATGCTTGGGCGCATATTTTCTGCCTGCCTCGGCGAGCGTCTGCCCGATACATTTCCTCGATTGACCTACCACGACGCGATCGATCGCTATGGAAGCGACAAACCAGACCTGCGTTTCGAAATGCCGCTCCAAGATTGCTCGCCATGGGCGCGAAACAGCTCCTTTAATCTTTTTCGCTCGGCTATCGAAGCGAACAAGAGCGTAAAGGCGCTGGTCGCGAAAGGATGCGGGGGCTATTCTCGCAAACAAATCGCAGAGTTGGAAGACCACGCAAAGCGCTATGGCGCCAAAGGATTGGCCTGGTGCAAAGTATGCCCCTCAACCGGCGGCGACGACGCAACGCCATGCAATTTAGAGGGGGGAATCGCCAAATTTCTCGCGCCGCAAGCCGCGGAAATCGTCGATTCTCTTGCGGCCCAGCCAGGCGATCTGCTCTTATTTGTCGCGGATGATTGGTTGCTGTGTTCCCAAGCATTAGGCGCGACAAGAAGCCTGTTGGGAGAGCGTTTGGGACTCGCTTCCAAAGATAAGCGGGCGTTTGCATGGATTACCGATTTTCCGCTCTTTGAATATAATGAAGACGAGCGTCGCTGGGAACCCGCGCACCATCTATTCACTATGCCCCAAAAAAAATGGATTGAATCTATCGAGAGCGATCCGGGGCGAGCGATCGGCGAATCGTACGATCTTGTGTGCAACGGATACGAACTTGGATCGGGCTCCATTCGTATCCACGACCCCGAACTACAACGCCGTCTCTTTGCCGTTGTCGGCATCTCGCGTTCGCAAGCGGAGCGACGATTTGGATTTTTACTGAACGCGTTGCGGTATGGGGCGCCGCCGCATGGCGGGATCGCCATAGGGCTTGATCGCCTGGTAATGATTATGGCCCAAGAAGAGAGCATACGCGAGGTGATCGCATTCCCCAAAAATTCGCAGGGAATATCGCTCATAGACGAGGCCCCGGCGACCATATCGGACGAACAGCTTACGGAATTGGGACTAATATTAGGAGATATACATGAAACAAATAGCGGCGCTCAATAATATCGATCCGTCTGGACTGGAGTTTTTGCGTCTCGCGGGCTACCGCGTAGGCGCCGATATCGATAGTTCGCAGGCCATTTTGTTGCGGAGCAAAGACCTTCATAGCGTCTCATTCGGAGACAATATTTTAGCCATCGCCAGAGCGGGCATCGGGGTGAACAACATTCCCGTGGCGGAATGTTCGTTGCGAGGAATTCCAGTGTTCAACACGCCGGCCGCCAATGCCAATAGCGTAAAAGAGCTTGTTATCGCCGGTCTTTTGCTCTCTTCGCGAGCCATCTACGAGGGAATACATTGGGTGGACACCCTCGACCAAGAATTGGATAGCGACACAATCAAGCAAGAGACCGAACGTTGCAAATCGCAATTTGCCGGCCCGGAAATCGCCGGAAAGACATTGGGCGTCATAGGATTGGGATCAATCGGCGTGATGGTCGCCAACGTCGCGGTCAATCTCGGCATGCGCGTCATTGGTTACGACCCCTTTATATCGGTAGATTCGGCATGGAGACTCTCTCGCGCGGTGGAACGCAGCAACGAGATCAATAAAATGATGCGAATCGCCGATTATCTAACGCTTCACATACCATATAATAAAAAGACCGAAAAACTTATTTCATCTAAGATGCTTCAGTCGGCAAAGATAGGCATGCGTATTCTCAATTTTTCCCGTCCAGAAATTGCCGATCAGAAGGCGCTTATGCAGGCCATCGATACCGGTTCGATATCGCGATATGTTACCGACTTTCCCGACAAAGCATGGCTTGGCAACGACAAAGTCCTATGCATTCCCCATCTTGGAGCCTCTACACCAGAAGCGGAGCGAAACTGCGCGCTGATGGCGGCTCGGCAGTTGCGGGATTATCTCGAGACGGGCAACATATCCAACTCAGTCAATTTCCCCGAATGCGCCATCGAGCGTCCGGCAGAGTGCGCCGGCCGACTTGCCGTCGTCAATAAAAATGTCCCTACGATGATTGGAAAGATTGCCGCGATACTGGCTCAAGAAAATATCAACATTCATGATCTTACCAATCGCCATCGCGATAATATCGCCTACAATATTATCGACGCGGACAAGAAATTTGACCCGCCGCTATTGGAGCGATTGCGTAATATCGATGGGGTCATCCGAGCGAGGGCGATCAATTGATATCGATATGATAGGAATTGCATAGCAATGCCGGCCAAACCAACGGCGCTATATCGTTGCGAAAAATGCGGCAACGAAACCGCTAAATGGGGCGGACAATGCCCGTCGTGCGGCGCGTGGAATACCCTCGCCGAGGCCGCGCGCAAAACCTCGGGGCGATATCGTCCGCCCAACCTGCATCCCATATCGATTAGCGAGATCCGTCTCGACATGCATCCCCGCCGTCCAACGGGGTCCGGCGAGTTGGATCGAGTGCTAGGAGGCGGCATGGTTTCTGGAAGCTCGGTTCTCCTTGGAGGAGAGCCGGGTATAGGCAAGTCGACCCTCATGCTTCAGGTCGCCGCGGCCGCAAAGGGCAAAGACTCCCTCTATGTTAGCGGAGAAGAGTCGCCGCGCCAGATTAAATCGCGCGCCGAGCGACTGGGATATGGCGATACCGACATGTATATTCTCTGCTCGTCGGTACTCGGCGACATTATGACCAATTTAGAGCGTATGAAACCCGCTCTGGTTATTATCGACTCAATTCAAACGCTCGCCCACACCGAACTCGGCAGCGTGGCGGGGCTCCCTAATCAGGCGCGCTATTGTAGCGGGGAACTTATCGAATGGGCGCGGCATAACAACGCCTGCATTTTTTTTATCGCGCATGTCACTAAGGAGGGCTCCATCGCCGGCCCAAAATCGATAGAGCACATGGTCGATACCGTGCTCTATTTTGAGCAATCGGGAAGCGATGTCCGTTTTCTCCGCGCGATCAAAAATCGCTCGGGATCTGTCGACGAGATAGGGCTCTTCGAGATGGGCTCTACGGGACTCAAGCCGGTCGAAAATCCCCACACCCTATTCTTAACCCAGCGCTCGGGATATGTCCCGTCAGGCATAGCGGTCGCCCCCATCTACGAAGGATCGCGCGTCTTTCTCGTCGAGATTCAGGCGCTTACCGTTCCGGCCAAAGGAGGCATATCGCGAGTATTCTCCGACCGTATCGACGCCAGACGAATCGCCCGTCTTGCCGCGGTAATGGAGAGACATATGAATGTTCCTTTTGCCGATCAGGATATATATGTAAATGTCGCCGGCGGCATACGCATCGATGAAGTCGGCGTAGACCTTCCACTGGCGCACGCGCTCTACTCGGCGCGCAACGACACGCCAATGAGACACGACGCGGTTGTAACCGGAGAGGTGAGCCTAGCCGGCGAGGCGCTTCCCGTTCCTCATCTCCGTCAGCGCATCAAAGCGGCCCGAGAATTGGGATATCGCCATTGCTTCGCGCCCAACCCATCTCGAGGCAAGCGAACGGCGATCGACTGGCGCGCCGTCGAGACGCTTGAAAAGTGCATTGGCTATGTTTTTGACTCCAGCGTCGACTATTCTAAAGACAGCGCTCCTGTAGAATAAAAAAAGCCAGACGCCCCGATTGGATCGGGAGCCTGGCTCCGGTATCTCGCGCTCGCGACGTCTATTAACGCCGCAATGCGACCTGCGCCGCGGCGAGCCGAGCGATAGGCACGCGATAGGGCGAGCACGAAACATAGTTCATTCCCACGCGATAGCAAAATGCGACCGATTCCGGATCGCCGCCATGTTCGCCGCAGATGCCCACCTTCAGGCGCCCGTTTGTTTCGCGACCGCGCTGAACGCCCAATCGCACCAACTGGCCAACGCCCTCTTGATCCAGCACCGCAAAGGGATCATGTTCCAATATCCCCTGTTCGACATAAAATGGCAAAAACGATCCAACATCGTCGCGCGAATACCCAAACGTCATCTGGGTTAGATCGTTGGTTCCAAACGAAAAGAAATCGGCATGCCGCGCGATTTTGTCGGCGATCAGCGCCGCTCGCGGTATCTCGATCATCGTGCCGATCAAGCAGTTGGTTTTGACGCCCTGTTCTCGTTCTATCCTCTCGACAACGGCGGCCGCGTTATCTCGCATCGTTTCGAGCTCTTTTACGGCGCCGACCAGAGGGATCATAATCTCCGGAATGACGGTAATGCCCTTTTTAGCCACTTCGCATGCCGCGAGCGCGATAGCCTCAACCTGCATATCGTAGATTTCTGGATAGGTAATGCCCAATCGGCAACCCCGATGCCCCAACATAGGATTAAACTCATGCAACGATTCGATTTTCGCGCGAAGCGCCGCGGTGGTAATATTGCCAATTGCGGCCAGCTCCTCGATGTCTTTATCTTTGGAAGGAACAAATTCATGGAGCGGAGGATCCAGCAAACGTATTGTTACCGGCAATCCCTCCATCGCCGTAAAAATGCCGACAAAATCGCTCTTTTGCAACGGCAACAGTTTATCCAACGCGGCCTTGCGAGATTCCTGATCTTTTGCGACAATCATCTCGCGGAAAGCCCGTATTCGGCTCTCTTCAAAAAACATATGCTCCGTTCGGCAGAGCCCGATACCCTCGGCGCCAAGCTCTCGAGCTTTTCGGGCATCCTCGGGAGTATCGGCGTTGGCGCGGATGACAAACCCCTTTTCGGCGATCCCCTCGCGAGAAGACTCCTTGCGGAATGTATCCGTCCAGCTTAAAAATCGTCCCACATCGCCCGATATATCGGGCGCGATCAGTTTCAGCGCCCCCTTGTAGATATTGCCGCTGCTTCCGTCAACGGTGATGACATCGCCTTCAGAGAATGTTTCGTCGCCGATAGACATCGAGTCGCTTCCGATAACAACCTCTTTCGCTCCGGCGATACAGGGCGTCCCCATCCCTCGCGCGACGACGGCCGCGTGGCTGGTCATTCCCCCCGTCGAAGTCAAAATGCCCTCGGCGACATGCATACCGCCAATATCCTCGGGCGACGTCTCTTTGCGCACCAGGATGACCTTTCTCTTTTTATTTTCGACCCAATCCTCGGCGGCGTCGGCGGTAAAGACAATCTGCCCGCACGCGGCGCCCGGAGAAGCGTTGAGCCCTTTGGTAAGCGGCTTTGCCTGCTTCATCGCGCTGGGATCGATCATAGGATGGAAAATCTGATCAAGGAGATCGGGCGTTACCCGTTGGATCGCCTCGCGCCGATTGATCATCCCCTCTTTTTCCATCTCTGTCGCGATACGCACGGCGGCAACGCCCGTTCGCTTTCCGTTTCGCGTCTGAAGAAGAAAGAGATTGCCCTGCTGAATGGTAAACTCCATATCCTGCATATCCTTGTAATGGCGCTCCAAACGATCCTTTACATCGACCAGTTGACCATAGATCGACGGGGACTGTTTTTCGAGCGTCGAAATGGGAAGAGGAGTTCGTATGCCCGCGACAACATCCTCGCCCTGCGCGTTGATAAGATATTCGCCATAGAACATCTTTTCGCCGGTGGAGGGGTCTCGAGAGAAACAGACGCCCGTTCCCGAATCGTCGCCAAAATTGCCGAAAACCATCGACTGCGCGTTGACCGCCGTGCCCTTAAGCCCCTTAATTGAGTTGAGCTGGCGATATTTGATCGCGCGCTGGCTATTCCATGAACCAAAAACGGCATTGATCGCCTCCCACAACTGGTCCTTTGGATTTTGAGGAAAATCGCTCTTCGTATGTTTTTTGTAGATCTCTTTGTAGCGATCGACCACCTTGCGAAGATCGCCCGCGTCAAGATCGGTATCCAGCTCGACGCCGCGTTCGCGCTTGACGCTATCAAGTTGCGCCTCGAAGTCGCTATGCTCGATGCCTTTGACTACATCGCCAAACATATTGATAAATCGACGATACGAGTCCCACGCGAAACGCTCGTTGCCCGATCGCTTGGCCAGCCCCTCGACAGCCTTATCGTTCAGCCCCAAGTTGAGCACCGTATCCATCATCCCCGGCATCGAAATGGCGGCGCCGGATCGCACCGATACCAACAGAGGATCATCGGCGTCTCCAAGCCGCTTGCCCATCATTTTCTCCAGCCGCGCCAAATGGTCGTCCACTTCGCCGCGAAGCGAGTCGGGATAGCTCTTCCCGTGCTCGTAATAATATTCGCACACATCGGTCGAAAGGGTAAACCCCGGCGGCACAGGTACGTTCAGATTGGTCATCTCGGCAAGATTCGCGCCCTTGCCCCCCAGCAAATCCCGCATTCCCGCAGAACCTTCAGCCTTGCCATCTCCAAAAAAATAAACATATTTCATATGTACACTCCAGTAAAAAATTTTTTATAACGATACCATATATCCACACTCTTGTCAAGAATGCTCTCAAATCTATCAATGGCGATAGAGCGACCCGCCAATGCGAAGCAAAGGGGGGAAGTCTCCCCCCACGCTCCATAGCGCTGACCGGGGCTCGCTTATCCAGCTCCGCTCGCGCTCCGCTGGGCGCGCCCCTGCGCTATTGCGCTACCCCCCTCCGCGGGCGCCGCCCCCCGCATTGTAAATCGCGCCCCCGCAAGGCCCGCGACGCCCAAATCGCCATACCCCATCGACTATTCGTTCTATTGTCGCAAAAACGCTGAACAGCGAGCGCAAAAAACCGTATTATAGAAAAAAGGAGGCTATTTATGGCGAATGTACGCCCTACGCCAATATTATGCTTGTCGCCGGCGTATCGTTCTAAGCTATTTTCGGTCGCCCGGCGCCTGATTTTCGAATAGCCCCAATTCGCGATGGAGCGGAATAAAATTGGCGACGATAAAATCGGCGTTTGGCAAACGTTCGGCGTCTCCGACCCCGATCGAAAGCATCCCCCCGGCGCGAGCGGCCTCGATTCCCGCGGAGGCATCTTCAAAAACGGCGCACCGCTTGCCTTCCGCGTTCATCCTCTGCGCGGCCAAGATAAAAACGGATGGATCGGGCTTTGGCGGTTGATCGTCGTTGCCGCTTACGATTGCGTCGAACAGCGGCGCAAGATTGAGTCGCTCTATGGCAAACTCGGCGTTGCGACTCCCCGACGCGATGGCCATCGGCATGCCTTTTCTGCGCAACGACTGTATAAACGCGCGCGCGCCCGGCATCATATCGTCGTCCGATATATTGCGCAACATTGCGCGGTAATAGTCGTTTTTTCGCTCCGCAAACTCGATCTTCTCCTTGTCAGAGAAGGATATGCCGTTATGCTCTAAAATGATGTCCAGCGATTTGAGGCGCGATACGCCGCGAAGTTTATGGTTAACTTCGTGGTTAAAATCCCATCCCTCGTCGTCGGAGAGCTGTTTCCATGCGCGGTAGTGCATCTCGTCGGTAACCATGATAACGCCGTCTAAGTCGAAAATAACGCCATCGCGCCGCAAAAGCGCCGACAATAGGCGGGTCACGTCACAATCCATTGGGCATTATGGCATTGTTCGGCAGGATAGTCAATAGGCAATCGGGCGTCGCGGGAAAAATAGGGGCGCTTTCCATATCGATAGACGCTCCCGCGCGGGGGGTAGCGCAAGAACGCCCGCGAGCGGCGCGGGCGTTCTGGAGCGCAGGGGGGTCGCCCCCCCTCCCAATAGATATTCTCATAAAGATATTCTCATTTGTATCTATACTATTTTGTCGGAATAGACTATATTCATGGCTATGAACTCAGTTAAATGGGGTGTGATCGGTGTTGCCGCTCATACTATTAAAAGGATGTATGTTCCGGGTCGCGACAGCGATAGCGTGGAATTTTGGGCGGTTGGCTCGCGATCTATCGAACGAGCTCGATCCGCGGCGGCGATGATGGGATTTACAAAAGCGTATGGCAGTTATCAGGAGGTGTTGGATGATCGAGAGGTTGAAGCGGTATTTATTCCTCTGCCTAATACCATGCATTTGGAATGGATTCGCAAGGCGGCCGACCGAGGCAAACATATTCTATGCGAAAAGCCGCTCTGCATGAGCCGAGAAGACACCGTTGCCGCGATAGAGTATGCCAACAGCAAAGGTGTGCTGCTGATGGAGGCATTTATGTATCGCCTGCATCCCCAATGGAAGCGAGCGCGAGATCTCATTATGACTCAGGCGATAGGAAAACCGCAGATAATCCAGACGATCTTCTCCTTTAACAATGCCGACGCCGAAAATATACGCAACCAAATTGCGATGGGCGGCGGCGCGATGGCCGATATCGGGTGCTACGCGATATCGAGCGCGCGGTTTCTGCTTGGGCAAGAGCCAAAACGGGCGCATGGATATGTCGAACGCCAACCCAACGGCGTCGATCTTATCACATCGGGGTTGCTTGACTTTGACGACGCCCGCGCGCAATTTACCGTCTCTATACGAACATTCCCCGCGCAGTCGGTTCGGGTGTTTGGGTCGGACGGGATGCTCGAGGTATTGTTGCCGTTCAACGCCCATGCCGATGTTCCTATGCGCCTGCTGGTTCGAAACGGCGTCGGCGAGCGCGTTATCGAGATTCCTGTCGCGGATCAATATGGGATCGAGTGGGAAATGTTCAATGCCGCTATTCGCGACGGCGCCCCTCTTCCCATCCCCGCTTCGGACGCGATCAACAACCAAGCGGCGATGGACGCGACGCTCGCTTCGGCGCGAGACGGCAAATGGTTCGATGTCGAGGAGCCTGCGGTATGATGGCGCGAACTATTCTATCGCCCGCGGCGCGGTTGTCGCGCCGTATCAAGGGCGCGCTTCGCTCTCTGTTCGTTATGGTCGCGATGGTCGCCGCCGCAAGCCTCCTTGCCGGCATGGCGACGCGCGAGGTGACCCAAATTTCGTCGGACGAGGCGCTGCCGTTTGATTCGGATACCCGACTCGGCGTTCTGGACAATGGGCTTACCTACTATATTCGCGACAACAAAACGCCGCCCGCCCGCGCCGAACTTATGCTGGCGGTCAGAGTGGGATCGGTCTACGAGCGCGAGGATCAGCTCGGGCTGGCGCATTTCGCGGAACATATGCTTTTTAACGGGACGGCCAAATATCCCGGCAACGAGCTTCAAAAACTGTTGGAAAGGAACGGCGTAGGATTTGGCAAGCATATTAACGCCTATACGGGATTTGAAGAGACCGTCTATTTTCTCAATGTCCCCACCGACAAAGATGACAAAGACGATCTATTGGAGCTCGGCGTCGAAGTGCTGGAGCAATGGGCGCATCAGGCGCTATTTACCGCGGAAGAGATCGAACTGGAACGCGGCGTGGTGCTTGAAGAGTGGAGACTTTCTCTCGGCGCCTATAGCCGCGCTATTACCGAGCATCTTGCGGTAATGTTCAAGGGCTCTCGTTTTGCCGATCGATTGCCTATCGGCGAACCCGATGTGATAGAAACGTTCGAGCATGACACGTTGCGAGACATCTATCGCGAATGGTATCGCCCCGACAGGATGGCGGTAATCGCGGTGGGAGACTTTAATGTCGACGATATGGAGGCGCTTATTACGCGCTACTTTGCTCCTATCCCCAATCCGTCGACCCCCGCCCCGGAGATCGATAGAACAGTGCCCGAGCACGACGGGACGCGTATCGGCTTCTCCTATGATCCAGAGGCGATCAATACCACGGTGTCGTTATGGAATCGCGCTCCCGATTTCAAGCTTATTACTCGAGCGGACTACCGGCAATCGATAATAGAGGAGCTCTATCAAATAATATTGAGTATGCGCCTCGATCGTCTGCGCGAAACCGAATCGGCTCCCTTTTTCCAATCGTTTGGGACATTTGCCAATTTAACGCAGGAAACCCGCTATTTCTTTCTCGATATGCTGGGAAATACCGATAGGATCGATGCGATGATCGATGCTACGGTAACCGAAATTAGGCGAATCGCGGAGTATGGCGTCGGCGAACGGGAGTTCGAAATAGCGGTCAACGCGTTGGTCAACCGATATGAAACCGCCTATCGCATGCGCGATACCAAACAATCGGATGCCTATAGTCAGGACTACAACTTGCATTTTCTATATTCCGTCGCAAGTCCCAGCATCGAATATGAGCTTGAGCTTGTTAAAGAACTACTCGGCGAAATAGATCGATCGGATATAGGGCGAGTCGCCGCAATTGCCGCCGATTTTGACGGTTCTACGCTATGGATTAGCGCGCCGGAGGGCGACGAGACCCC
The DNA here is from genome assembly GCA_965220165.1 of Spirochaetia bacterium. GTDB lineage: Bacteria > Spirochaetota > Spirochaetia > CBDCPJ01. The sequence goes on along the minus strand of CBDCPJ010000048.1, from coordinate 46,035 downwards.
TTTGCCGGACGAAGAGCAAATACGATCAATATTTACAGAGGCAATGGAGCGACCAATCGCCGCCTATCAAGAGGAGATAGAAGATAGGCCGCTTATCGCCGAACTCCCCGAACCCGGAAAGATCGTCTCTGAGAGCCGCGACGATGAATTGGATATTTTGACATGGACGCTATCTAACGGCGCGCGGGTGCTATTTAAGCAAACCGATTTCTCCAAGGATCGCATTAGCTTTAGCGCGCATAGCTGGGGAGGCGTATCGGTCTCCGACGACGATAACTGGCGTTCGCTTCAGTTGGCGTCGGATATCGTCTCGCAGATGGGATTTGGCGGTTTTAGCGGCGCTCAACTACAGAGTATTCTATCCGACAAAGATGTCGACGTGCGTCCAATAATAGGGTTTTTCTCGGAATTCTTTGAAGGGAGAGGGTCGTCCACCGATATAGAGACGTTCATGCAACTTCTCTATCTTACTTTCGTTGCCCCCAATAGCGACGAAGTAACCTATAACAACTACATAAGCTTGGTACGCGAGTTTTTTGCCAATCGAGATCGCGATCCCCAAGCGGTTATTCACGATCGTCATACCGAAATTTATTTTGGCAACCATCCGCGCTTCAAGCCGCAACAGGTCGAGGATATCGACAAGATCGAACTGGATAAGGTTGTAGAGGGTTATAGGGAGCGTTTCGCCGATGCCGACGACTTTGTTTTCGCATTTGTCGGCGACATCTCCCCAGACGATTTTCGCCCGCTTGTCGAGCGCTATCTTGCTTCGTTGCCCTCGCTTCCCACTAGCGAAGAGCCTCGCGATCTACAAATTAACTATGCCGATAGGACGTACGATGAGCGTGTCTACGCCGGGATAGAGGAACAGAGCTCCACGATCATAAGCTTTCATGGGTCGATCGACTGGTCGCCCCAAGAGACGCTTCGCTTGGAGCTATTGAATAGAGTGTTTCGCATCATTTTGAACGAGCAAATACGCGAGGAGAGAGGGGGATCATATGGCGTTGGCGTCTATGCGATTACAGATCGTCTGCCGGTGGAGCGCTATCGCTTCGCGATAGAGTTTGGCGCCGATCCCGAACGTATCGAAGAGCTGAGGGAGGATATTTTTGCCATCATCGATAATGTTCAACAAGAGGGGCTCGAACAAGATTATCTCGATCGGGCTCGCGAAATAATGCTCAACGAGCACCAAACAGGGCTATCGGAAAACGAATATTGGCTGCGAACGATCATGCAGTCATTGTTGGGCGATTATGAGATCGGAAGAATTCTCGACTTTCCGGAAGAACTTGCCAATATCGATCGCGAAGATATAGAGGAGGCCGCGCGGCGCTATCTCGATCTTTCGAACTATGTGTCGGTAACGCTATTTCCTAAGAGTAGAGAGCAATAGGACATGGCGGCGAAAAAAATAGCGATACTATCGGGGGACGGGATCGGCCCTGAGGTAATGCGCGCCGCCGAATTGACGTTATCGGCGGCGGAACGTCGCCACAATCTTCGCATAGAGCGTCTCTACGCGGATGTGGGCGGTGTCGCCATCGATCGTCATGGAGCGGCGCTGCCCCCCCAGACAGTGGAGACCTGCCGCCAGGCCGACGCGATCCTCTTTGGATCGGTCGGCGGTCCGCAGTGGGAGCGTCTACCCCCCGAACAGCAACCCGAACGCGCCGCCCTGTTGCCGCTCCGAAAAATCTTTGGGCTATTCGCGAATCTTCGCCCCGCCATTATCTTTCCGCAACTCGCCGACGCCTCTCCCCTAAAAAATGAGCGCATCTCCGCAGAAGAGAAGGGGATCGATATTTTGGTGGTGCGGGAATTGACGGGAGGCATCTACTTCTCTTCGAAGAAGGGGCGCGAAGGCGATCGCGCCTATGATATGATGGAGTATACCCGCGACGAAATAGCGCGGATCGCGCGCGTCGCCTTCGAAGCCGCTCGCTACAGGCGAAAGATAGTTACCTCGATCGATAAGGCGAACGTGCTCTTTTCGATGATGCTCTGGCGCGAAACGGTCGAGGAGGTGGCCAAAGAGTATCCCGATGTCGAGCTTCGGCATCTCTATGTGGATAATGCCGCAATGCAGCTTGTCGCCAATCCGGGGCAGTTCGATGTGGCGCTCTGCGGCAATCTATTCGGCGATATTATCTCCGACGAAGCCGCGATGATCACCGGATCGCTTGGCATGCTTCCATCTGCGTCAATAAGCTCGCTAGCGAACGAGGGCTCGTTTGGCCTCTACGAGCCGGCGGGCGGCAGCGCTCCCGACATAGCCGGAAAGGGCGTCGCCAATCCAATCGCCCAGATTCTATCGCTTGCGTTGCTATTCCAGTATAGCTTTGGACGCGCCGATATCTACGACGCAATCTTTGGCGCCGTGGGCGAGACGGTGGCTCAAGGCAACCGAACCGCCGATATTCACTCGCCCGGTTGCCGCCTGCTGTCGACCATGGAAATGGGGCAGGCCATCGCCGACAGAATAGCGGGATGAGCGACGGCGTGACGGCGAAGCCCCCCAAGCGCAATAAAATCGCTATCATTGGATACGGCGCGATGGGCGAGGCGTTGGCGCGAGGCATCCATATACGCTATCCCGAAATCGCTATCGCCGTGAGCGATACAAGCCAGTCGCGACAGACGCTCGCAAAGGAGGCCGGCTTTTCCGTCATTGAAAGCGACGCGGGGCTTCCCGACGCGCTGACGAACAGCGACATAGTGATCCTCGCGCTGAAACCGCAGGCCTACCCGCAGTTTGAACGCGCGATTGGGGAGCTCGGCATTTCCGTTTCCGGAGGATTGGTTTCGATAATGGCGGGCATTCCGCTGGAAAGGCTTCTTTCGATTACAGACGAGAAAAAGCTGGCCGCGCGTTGCATGCCCAATTTAGCGGTAAGCGTAGGGAAGGCAAGCATCGGCGTCTGCTACAGCGAATCGTTCTTCGAATCGCTTGGAGCATCCGACCGCCAGCGGAGCATTCGTGACACGCGCGACGACATCGAAACGTTGCTAGGCTCCGTCGGCTCGGTCTATCATCTACCCGAACCGCTCTTTGGCGCGCTGATAGGGGTGTCGGGCTCGGCCATCGCCTTTGTGTTTCAATTCGCGCACGCGTTGGCGATGGGCGGCGTCCGTTGCGGAATGCCCTATAAACAGGCGATTGCCATCGCGACAGAGACTCTGCAGGCCGCCGCCGCTCTTCTCAAAGAGCAAAACGCCGCCGGAAAAAGTCCGACCGAGCTTATCACTCGCGTATCATCGCCGGCAGGCACCACCATCGAAGGACTCGCCGCCCTCTCATCCGGCGGCTTCGATCATGCGGTGATGGACGCCGTTTTTCGCGCCGCCCGGCGCGCCGACGAGCTCAATAGAGAATATAGTTTCTAGAAACGGTCGAAAAACACAGGTATAGTGTCGCCATCCGCCAAATTTAAACTACCCATTGTCTGTTCATGGGCGATAATCGCCCTATCGTCGCTCTCGCTTGCATTCGGCCCGCTATCGGTGGAGCGCGCGCAAAACATCCCCATCGCCTTCTGGGTCCTATCGCTATCCACCGCGATCTGGTCGACCGCGTCGCTTATCGCGCGTCGCTGCCGGCATGCGGCGTGGACGCGCAGGCTCTATCGCATGCAAGAAGCGCTTCTGGCGCTCTCGCTCTTTTTCTTTCTCTTCACCTACATCTACGCGCGAAACGCCAATTTCGACTACTTCCAGCGTTTTCTGGCCACCGACGGAGATGTCCGACAGGCGATCGACACCACCGGCGAACGCCTTCGCGCCTGGGTCCGCCTCTTCCCCTACGTCGCGCTCCATGCCGCGATATACCTATTAGGCCGACGAAAAAATATCGCCAGCTGGTCATTGGCGTTGGTCGGAGCGTCGGCGTTCTCGCATGCGCTATCGATCCCATCGTTTGCCAATCTCGAAGGCATCGGCCCGCTGGGATTTATCGCGCTGGTTCCTCTTCTGTTGGTATTGCGCCGAAGCTCCTACAGCTACGGAATATTCTGCGGCGTCGTCTACACGCTCTTTTTTAATCTCGCCGCATTCTATTGGCTGGCGACCTTTAGCCTGATAAGCCTGCATTTCGTATCGATCGTCAACACGCTCATCGGCGCGATCTTTTTCGCGATATTTCAGCCCCTCTATACAACGGCATGCCAACGAACCGCCGCATCGCCCGCCATCTCTTACAAAAGTCCCGCCCGCGTCGCAGGTCATAGAACCGTCCGCAAGCAAATAGCCGCCCGTCTGCTATCTATCGCCTGCGCAACAAGTTGCTGGACGCTCTACGAGTACTCTCGCTCTGTGGGCTTTCTCGCTTTCCCCTGGGGACTCCTTGGGCACAGCCAATACGCCAACACGCCATTCATTCAGCTCGCCGCGCTGGGAGGTGTCTGGCTGGTAGGAGCGGTCGTCATCGCCATCAACGCCGCGATCGCCGAAACGCTAGAGGCCTCGATAGCGAGCCCTCGCTCTCGCCCCATCATCGTCGCGATCGGCGCCCTCGCGATAGCGACGCCCATCCTCGCGTCCGCCGCCGGCGCGATCGTTCTCGCCGCCGGCAAATCAGCGGCCGGCCGCCCCCAAACCTCCTCGCGAATAGCCGCTATCCAGCAAAATTCCGATCCTCGCAGGCACAACTACGCCAAAACATTTGAGACGTTGACGCGGCTCACAGAGGAGGCGCTGAATGAGGCGCGCGGCGACCCTGTCGACCTGGTCGTCTGGCCAGAGACCGCCTTTATTCCCAACATTCGCCGTTGGAGCGCCGTCGATCCCGCCAGCGGATCAAACGCGCGGCTCACCGCCCGACTATTGGAGTGGTTGCCCACCATCGAAACGCCACTGATTACCGGCAACGACGACTATTTCATCAACACCGATCCCAAAAGCGGCGAAACCATTCGCTCCGACTACAACGCCGCGATTCTCTTTTCGGACAGCGGCGAACGGCAAGCGACCTACCACAAGCAAAAGCTCGTCCCATTCACGGAATACTTCCCCTATAAACGATTGGCGCCGTGGATCTACGGCATATTAGAGCGATACGGCGTCCACTTCTGGGAGCCGGGCGACGAGGCAACCATTTTTCGCCACCCCAAATTTAGTTTTGCCACGCCGATATGCTTCGAAGACACCTTCCCGTCGATCTCCCGCCGTTTTATCCTCAACGGCGCCGATCTTATCGTCAATCTCTCCAATGACTACTGGTCGTTGACGGCGGTCGAGGCGCGCCAGCATATGGTCGCGGCGCTCTTTCGCTCGGTCGAAAATCGCAGGCCGATGGTCAGGGCGACCACGTCGGGGCACACCGTCAGCATAGACGCCTACGGCCGTTTGCGAGAGCAACTTCCCCACTATCGCGAGGGCTACATCATCCCCATCGTCGACCTCTCCCGTTCAGACGAAACAACCCTCTACACCCGTTTTGGCGACTGGATTCCGGCGCTGGCCGCGGTCGCTGTCGCCGCGTTCGTCGTATGGAGCGTAGCGAAAAGCCGCAGAGCCAAAGCCGCCTAAACGAGCGCGAAACCTTCTAGGAGGGGGGAGCCCCCCCCTGCGCTCCAGCCGCCATGGCCTCCTTCGCTCAGCGCTTCGGAGGCCACCGCGTTCGCGGCTCGCCGACCAAGCTCGGCGAGACAGAGCTACGCTAGCGCTCCGCTCTCCGCTCCGCTTGTCGTCTTTCGCTACCCCCCATGCGGGCGCCGAATCGCCAAATGGAAAACCCCTCAAAATAGGCCCGCAACGCCCGACGCCCCCTCCATGCGACACCCGATCGCGTCTATGCCCCCGATAAGAAGGGAAGCCCGATAAGCCGTATCATCGTGAGCAACGCCACCAGCGCCAGCGCCCATCGCAACGACTTGGCGCCGTGCCGCAACGACACCCGGACGGCCAACGAGGCGCCGAGCGTTCCGCCGCAGGCCAGCGCGATGCTGTATCGCCAATCGATAGAGCCATTTGCCGCGAAAATGACGCACGAAATGAGCGCCGTCGAAAACAGCATAATCGATTTCAACGCGTTGGCCCGCGCGATGGCGCGGCCGCGCAGGAGCATAATCGTAGGCATCGCTAGCAACCCAAAGCCGGCCTGAACAAATCCGGCGTAGACGCCCAAGGCGAAAAATGCCGGCGCCTGTAGCCAATAGCTAATGGAGCGCTTCGTCTCTCGCCTCCAGAACTCCGACGGGATAAATATCATAATAACGACCAGAGCGACAATCGCGCTCAGCGCAAAGTCGAACACGCGCTCGGAAATGTTGATAACGGAAAGCGACCCGACAACAGAGCCGATAATCACCCACGGAGTAACAATCCTTGCCTCGCGCCACTCCACTTCGCCATGCCGATGAAAGCGCAACACAGCCGTCGCTCCTTGCGCGGCGACGGCAAAGCGATTGATCGCGTTTGCCTCCGTCGAGGGGACCCCGATCCAGAGCAATCCCGCGATGGCGACCAGAGAACCGCCGCCCGCCAATATATTGATAAAACCCGCCATTGTTCCCATGACGGCCAAAAAAAGAAGTGATAGCGCCTCGTTCATCGTATTAATATATAGATATATTGATATAATAGCACTCCCTCAGTATATAAATATGGGTATTATAGACGAATCGCAAAGATTTACGTATAAGAAAATCAAGCCCGCCGAACATTCAGGTTTTCTCTATTGCAAAGCGCCGCTGATTATGTATCATATTCCTGTCGGTATATGTTAAAAGTATAAAGGGAGGAAAAAATGTCGGAACACAGCAAGAAACAAAGCGACCAGTTGCGCAATTCGCTATTTATCAGCCTAGCTGTCGGAGTGGTCTTCATACTATTGCGTTTGACGAATGTTATCGGGTGGAGTTGGTGGGCGGTATCCGCGCCCTTTTGGTCGCTAATTTCTCATGCCATTTTAGCGGGAATCGTTCTCGTGTTGTTACATGGTCGCGATCAAACCATAGTTACTGCCTTTACCGGGATAATGGGCATAGTAAACGTTTCGGTGATATTTACGGTACTTAAGGCGCTCGCTATAATTAATTGGAGTTGGGCGGCGGTTTTCATCCCGCTCTATGTTGCGGTAGGTCTTATGCTCCTCACCGCATTCGGATTCGCTATGGCGCGCAAACATGGCAATTCGCAAGCGGCGTCTAATGATGACGCGAATACGTAAGCATTCGCGTCATCAGGTTCTATATTAAGCGAGCCGTCCGATCTATCGCGACGCGCGCGCTAGCATTGCGCCTCCCAATGGAAGGGAGGAGGCATCGATCATCCCGGTAGGGGCATCGCTTCGCGTACTTCGATGGTCGAATCTGCGATCGATGGCGATCCCTGCGCGATTTCTGCGGCGCGGTCTATGGTCTCCGCCTGAATTATCATAAGCATGCCGATAAACTCCGACCCGCTTTTTACCTCGCCGGCGCGAATATCTTCTTGGGTTACGATGCGACCGCCTCTAGCCAGCGGATGCCCGGGATCAACCAAGATATTTTCTTTTTTCAGCTTTGCGTACCATTCTTGCCATGCCTGCATCATCTTTGCCCAATCTTCCTGAGATGTAGTATCTTCGCGATACTCTCCGCGAAATAGTAAAATAAATTTTTTCATGCTATCTCCATTTTTGGTGTACTAAATTTGCGCCAATGGTTATATTGAAAACAACACCAAGTAATAGATTATAGCTAATGCGCGCATTTTGCAAGCGCCCTTCGCGTTTTATCTCTATTGGCGCAATAGTCGTATTACATTGACAAATTGGCCATATCGCCATATATTTATGGTGTCCACAATAGAGGTTGGTATTTATTTACTGTATATAAATGGGAGCGAATAATAGAGCGAATGCGATTAGATACATTGACGCGATGGCGCGCAATAGGCGCAATTTTTATTTCGGTAGCCGCGCTGATAGGATGTCCGCCCGAGATGTCCCCCCCGATAGACGGGTCTGTCGGTGGATCTGGCGACGGATCTGGCAATGGAAACGGCAATGGCGGCGGTAGCCTGCCCGCGATCGAAATCTCCGCCGCGTATATGGGCGACGGATCATCTCCGGCCTCTATACCAGAGCGAGATGGCGGCCCGGAAATCGAGATCGCCTCGCTGAGCGCCGCAAATGCAGACAGCGGCGATCTCGTAGATGATGTCGCATATGTTATTACCGTCCCCGCGGATAGTCCGTTTGCTATTGCAAGCGCGAACGTCGTGCTTCCTGAGGGCGCTCCTCTTGATTACGAACAAATTGCTAGCTATGCGCTTACTATTCGGGGCGCGGCTTCCAACGGAACGACCGCCGATATAATGATGACCATTCCGGTGACCAATCTCGACGACGAAGCTCCCGTAATTCTTCCGCCTCCCGAAAACATTACCGTAATAGCGGGAACGAGCGATCTGAGCTCGCCCGTCACGATCGTCGCGAACGACGACCTCGGCGCCGAGATATCTTATGCCTTTGTCGATACTACGGGCGCCATCGTGGAACCAAACGCGGCGAGGCTGTCGCTTTTCGACGACTTCGCCATCCATGCCGATACCGGCCTCATCACCGTTCATACCGCGCCTGTGTTTTCGGCAGCGACGCCCGGCGACAATGCGCGTACGCTTACTATTCAGGCCACCGATACATCGAGCGGAGCGACAGGAGCAACCACCGCCAGAGCGGAAATTGAGATTGCGGTGGAGCCGCCCAATTCAATCATGGTACGTTCACAAGCCGGAAATATGATAACGATTGCCGAGAGCGACGAAACGCCGATCGCGGTTACCGTTATTATGATAGATACGCCGGGAGTAACGCCCGCGGCGGTCGATCCCTATACGATTCAAGGCTCCCGCTCCGATTTTATGGTTGATGCGAACGGAGCGATAACTGCCAATGTGGATTATGACAACCTCACCGAATCGGAGCAAATGAACGGAATCAATATTACCGTCGACGTCGAAGGAAGTACTGCCGGACAAAGCGCCAGCATTACCATCAATGTGATGGTGACCAATCTCGACGACGAAGCTCCCGTAATTCTTCCGCCTCCCGAAAACATTACCGTAATAGCGGGAACGAGCGATCTGAGCTCGCCCGTCACGATCGTCGCGGCCGACAGCGCGGACGGGGCGTTGGGCAACGACGCCGAGATCACCTACGCCTTTGTCGATACTACGGGCGCTATCGTGGAACCAAACGCGGCGAGGCTGTCGCTTTTCGACGACTTCGCTATCCATGCCGATACCGGCCTCATCACCGTCGCCGACGCTCCCGACTATTCTCTGACGGCATCGGAAAATACGCGTACGCTTACTATTCAGGCCGCCGATACATCGAGCGCGAGCGACAGGAGCAACCACCGCCAGAGCGGAAATTGAGATTGCGGTGGGGCCGCCCAATTCAATCATGGTACGTTCACAAGCCGGAAATATGATAACGATCGACGAGAGCGACGAAACGCCGATCGCGGTTACCGTTATTATGATAGATACGCCGGGGGTAACGCCCGCGGCGGTCGATCCCTATACGATTCAAGGCTCCCGCTCCGATTTTATGGTTGATGCGAACGGAGCGATAACTGCCAATGTGGATTATGACAACCTCACCGAATCGGAGCAAATGAACGGAATCAATATTACCGTCGACGTCAAAGGAAGTACTGCCGGACAAAGCGCCAGCATTACCATCAATGTGATGGTGACCAATCTCGACGACGAAGCTCCCGTAATTCTTCCGCCTCCCGAAAACATTACCGTAATAGCGGGAACGAGCGATCTGAGCTCGCCCGTCACGATCGTCGCGGCCGACAGCGCGGACGGGGCGTTGGGCAACGACGCCGAGATCACCTACGCCTTTGTCGATACTACGGGCGCTATCGTGGAACCAAACGCGGCGAGGCTGTCGCTTTTCGACGACTTCGCCATCCATGCCGATACCGGCCTCATCACCGTCGCCGACGCTCCCGACTATTCTCTGACGGCATCGGAAAATACGCGTACGCTTACTATTCAGGCCACCGATACATCGAGCGGAGCGACAGGAGCAACCACCGCCAGAGCGGAAATTGAGATTGCGGTGGAGCCGCCCAGCGTAATCACGGTAAGCTCACAAGCCGGAAATATGATAACGATTGCCGAGAGCGACGAAACGCCGATCGCGGTTACCGTTATTATGATAGATACGCCGGGAGTAACGCCCGCGGCGGTCGATCCCTATACGATTCAAGGCTCCCGCTCCGATTTTATGGTTGATGCGACCGGAGCGATAACTGCCAATGTGGATTATGACAACCTCACCGAATCGGAGCAAATGAACGGAATCAATATTACCGTCGACGTCAAAGGAAGTACTGCCGGACAAAGCGCCAGCATTACCATCAATGTGATGGTGACCAACCTCGACGACGAAGCGCCGGTATTCGACGCTATTCCGCGCGATATTACAGTCAAGGATCGCGCTACAGTATTCAACAAAACCGTAGAGATCAACGCGACCGACAGCGCGGACGGGGCGTTGGGCAACGACGCCGAGATCACCTACGCCTTTGTCGATATTACTACGGGCGCCATCGTGGAACCAAACGCGGCGAGGCTGTCGATATTCGACGATTTTGCCATCCATGCCGATACCGGCCTCATCACCGTTCATACCGCGCCTGTGTTTTCGGCAGCGACGCCCGACAATGCGCGTACGCTTACTATTCAGGCCACCGATACATCGAGCGCGGCGACAGGAGCAACCACCGCCAGAGCGGAAATTGAGATTTCGGTGGAGCCGCCCAGCGTAATCACGGTAAGCTCACAAGCCGGAAATATGATAACGATTGCCGAGAGCGACGAAACGCCGATCGCGGTTACCGTTATTATGATAGATACGCCGGGGGTAACGCCCGCGGCGGTCGATCCCTATACGATTCAAGGCTCCCGCTCCGATTTTATGGTTGATGCGACCGGAGCGATAACTGCCAATGTGGATTATGACGCGACAATACTGCGCGTACGCTTACTATTCAGGCCGAGCCGATCGCCCGTCACGATCGTCGCGACCGACAGCGCGGACGGGGCGTTGGGCACAGGAGCAACCACCGCCAGAGCGGAAATTGAGATTGCGGTGGAGCCGCCCACTATTCAATCATCGGTAGATTGCGGTGGAGCCGCCCAGCGTCACAAGCTCGGAAATATGATAACGATTGACGAGAGCGACGAAACGCCGATCGCGGTTACCGTTATTATGATAGATACGCCGGGGGTAACGCCCGCGGCGGTCGATCCCTATACGATTCAAGGCTCCCGCTCCGATTTTATGGTTGATGCGACCGGAGCGATAACTGCCAATGCGGATTATGACAACCTCACCGAATCGGAGCAAATGAACGGAATCAATATTACCGTCGACGTCGAAGGAAGTATCGCCGGACAAAGCGCCAGCATTACCATCAATGTGATGGTGACCAACCTCGACGACGAAGCGCCGGTATTCGACGCTATTCCGCGCGATATTACAGTCAAGGATCGCGCTACAGTATTCAACAAAACCGTAGAGATCAACGCGACCGACAGCGCGGACGGGGCGTTGGGCAACGACGCCGAGATCACCTACGCCTTTGTCGATATTACTACGGGCGCCATCGTGGAACCAAACGCGGCGAGGCTGTCGCTTTTCGACGATTTCGCCATCCATGCCGATACCGGCCTCATCACCGTTCATACCGCGCCTGTGTTTTCGGCGGCGACGCCCGGCGACAACGCGCGTAGGCTTACTGTTCGCGCGACCGATACATCGGTGGGAGCTTCTGGAAAAATAAAAGCCGATACCAATCCATTCGAAATCACAGTAACAGAGATACTGATCGACTCCGATCGCGATGGACTTATTGATATTGAATACTTGGAACAGCTGGATAATATGCGACATAATCCAACCGGCAGCGGTTATCAAATGGATTCTTCCAGCCAGCCCATCAGTTCCGGTTGCCCAGATGGTGTATGTCGCGGCTATGAACTTATGCGCGACCTTGATTTTACTGACCCCAATAGTTACGAGATGGGCATGACTAACAGCGATTGGCTTCTCGGAGGCGCGGGATGGACGCCGATTGGACCCGCCGCAATGCCATTTGCCGCGGATTTTAACGGGAATGGGTATACTATCTCCAATCTCTATATATCAGCGGATGGCAATCATGAGCCGGCAGGGTTATTTGGCGATATTAAAAGCGACAGGCCTATTACCATTGGCAATGTTGTATTAGAGGATGTTAATATATCCAGCAATAAAAATGTCGGCGGACTCGCGGGTATACTGAGATCTCAAACTATCTATGCCGTCGAAGTTAGCGGCGTGGTAACCGTTTTGCCTATGAGCGGCGGAGGCGAGCCTAATGCTGGATTGGTAGCAGGGAGAAGCGCAAATGGCGTAATTATTGCCAGCGGCGTTGTTGCGATGACAGACGGGAGCGAAAGCATGGTGGCGCTGAATGATACTGATCTTACGAACCCCCAAGTAACGGTTTCCGCGGGCGGACTAGTGGGACGCAGCAACGGCATGCAGGCGCGAATTATTTCCAGTTTTTCCAAGGCAAAATTGGTAGGGCGCATGAGAGATCTCTCTCGCATTGACGATAACATTGGCGGATTGGTAGGATTTAATGGAGGAGGCTCCCAAATTATCGCGAGTTACGCCGATAGCAATATAAGATCGCCTGGAAGCAATTTCTCGCATTATGACGTAGGGGGATTGGTTGGTAGTAATGATGGCTCCAGCGTTATTAGATCAAGCTATGCCGTTTTCGAGATTGATGGCGCCGCGAGAACCAAATATATTGGCGGTCTCGTCGGCTCAAACGGCGCCGAAGTTCGTAGCAGCTATGCTGTCGGTACGCTCGATGGCAATATCAATACAGTCGATCGCATCGGTTTATTGATAGGATTTAATACCGCGTCTGATGCGATGGTAACTGCCAGTTATGGCTTTGGCGAAATTGACGGAGCATGGACTGCCGCTAATAGAGAAGATGGAGTGGGATTTTCCGACGACGCTTCCAGACAGATTATCTCCTTTCCACGCCAACTGACTATCGATAACTCTTCTACGATAGCGGGCAATAGATGGGATACCAGTATTTGGGATTTTGGCTCTGAACTACACTATCCCGTCGTGCGATGGATAACTTCGGACGCATTAGGGTGCGATTCGAATTTACTTCCCGATGGCCAAATGTGCGGCGACCCTATTCCCGGACAATATGATCTCGACGGCGATGGAAATGCCGACCCGACGCCAGCCGCTCCGACTATTGAGATTGAGTATAGCATCGGAGCAGGTTTCCAATACTTCGCCCAACTGACCTTGGCAAATCTATCAAGCGAAGCAACTTATGAAATTCGCCGCGATGGCGAATCTATAGCGGAGAATTTAACTGGCAATTCTATTGTCTATAACGATACGGTCGCTATTATGGTGGGCCGCGACGTTACCTATACAGCGCATGGCGTTAATGGCATTGGCGCCGGCGCATTTGCGGAGCTAATAGCCAGTCCGGTAAATGATATTATCAAAGATGGCGATAACGACGGTCTTATCGATATAACCAATAGATTCGAGCTTCAGAATGCGCGATATAATCTCAATGGATTGTGTCCAAATCTTGGCGGCGGATGCAGAGGCTACGAGCTACTCAACGATATCGATCTTGAGAATGTCGAGTGGCGCCCAATTGGCAATCAAAACGGCTCATTTAATTCTCTGTTTGAAGGCAATGGTTTTGCCATTCGAAATCTCTCTATCCAGAGCCCTGATAACCTGACAAGACTCGGACTATTTGGCTCCATTGAAAGCGGCGCGACTATTCGTTCTACTGGCGTTATCAACTACAATATTACCGGGAACGACGGTAGCGATTTTATTGGAGGGCTGGTTGGCTGGAATAGCGGCGGAAAAATCATAACAAGCTATGTTACAAGCGATGCGACTTCACTCCAGGACACCGGCCGAGTTATGGGCGGCGGAGGTATCGATTACATAGGATTGCTTGTCGGATATATTATCAATGACGGATCGATAACTGCGAGCTACGCTGTTGGAAGGGCGTTTGGAGGCGGGGGGGCCGATAGTGTCGGCGGGCTTGTGGGATATGTCGATGGGGCAGAAATACGAAATAGCTACGCGCACGCGCCGGGCGACAGCGGGGTGTACGCGGCTATCGCCACGCATGGCGAGGACATCGATGCGCTGACGGTGTCAGACGGAGCTGTGGGGGATATGGTTGGCGGACTCATCGGGGAAAGCGTTGGAACCGATAACCTTCTCTATGTCAGCTATACAACGGGGTCTGTTGCCGGCGGCGACGGCGCCAACGATCTCCTTGGAAGAATAGTGGGTAGCGCTACCAATAGCCTGATGAGCCAAAATACCAGCTATGGATTCGGCGAACGTCTTGGGGGAGCAGAACCGGTTAGCGCGACGGATCGAGCGAGGCGAGATGGTCCAGATTATCTCGTTCACAACGATGATACCACCCTGCCTATAACCGGTGGCATTGCTGGAGCGCGTATGATGCTCGCTCCGGGTTCGGGCGGAAGCGGCGCGGCGATACCTGGCTGGAACCAAGCGGGGAATCCTTCGGTTAACCTTGGCGCGTGGGATTTTGGATCCGACAGCGAGGCTCCAGGTATTCGATATGCCGACTACGACGGCGCCGGAACCGACTATAATTGCGATATGTTCCCCGGCGCTCTTCCTTCTGGCGAGTCGTTGGTCTGCGGCAATCCCGACGGATCGACGACCGGCCAATCGGGGAGCCTGCTCCCGCATCAAATGCGCAGGTAATGAACATGGAAATATATGCATTGAAAATTTATTGCGTGAAAATAATAATAATATTTAGGAGGAAATAATGAGATTTGATACAATTTGTCTTCATGGAGGAACGCAACCCGATCCGGTAACGCTGTCTCGGGCTGTTCCGTTATACCGCACCACCGCGTATCAATTTAAAGATACCGAGCATGCGGCCAATCTATTCGCGCTGAAGGAGCTGGGAAACATTTACACACGTATAATGAATCCCACTCAAGCCGTTCTAGAGGAACGAGTGGCCGGTTTAGACGGCGGCGCGGCATCGCTCGCGCTCAGTTCCGGCACGTCGGGGTTATTTTATACCATTGTTAATATCTGTCGTAACGGAGACGAGGTTGTCAGCGCCAACGATATATATGGAGGAAGTTATACGCAACTTAACGATATACTGCCTCATTTGGGAATTAAGACGACATTTGTCGACGCTCGCGACCCTCAGAATTTCGAGCGAGCGATCACGCCGCGCGTCAAAATGCTCTTTTGCGAAACGGTGAGCAATCCGGCGTTGCGCGTCGCCGATATAGAGGCGATAGCCAAGATAGCCCACGCGCGCGGCATTCCGTTGGTGGTGGATGGGACATTTACGACACCCTATCTGCAACGTCCTATTGAACATGGGGCCGATATTGTTCTCTACTCGCTTACCAAGTGGTTTGGAGGGCACGGAATTGGAATAGGCGGAGTTGTGGTCGACTCGGGCAAGTTCAATTGGAAAAGCGATATGTTTCCCAATTTCATCGAACCCGAAACAAGTTACGGAGGAGTGCGTTGGGCGTACGATCTGCCCGAGGCGTTGGCTCCCATAGCATTTATTCTTCGAATGCGCGTGGTTCCGCTTCGCAATCTCGGCGCATGCCTTAGCCCCGATAACGCCTGGAATTTCCTGCAAGGCATCGAGACGCTTCCGTTGCGCATGCAGCGACATTGCGAGAATTCATTAGAGCTTGCGAAGCGGCTTCGCTCGCATGAACGGGTCGAGTGGGTGCGCTATCCTCTGTTGGACGATCCCGAGAAAAGCAAAAAATACCTGAACGGGAAGGGTGGATCTGTTGTTATTTTTGGCATCAAAGGCGGTAAAGCCGCGGGGAGCAAATTTATCGAATCGCTGCAGCTATTTTCGCATCTGGCAAATGTCGGAGACGCAAAAAGCTTGGCGATACATCCCGCAACGACGACCCATTCTCAATTAAGCGATGAGCAACAAAAAGCGGGAGGAATCGCTCCCGAACTTATCAGGCTCAGCGTGGGAATAGAGGACATAGAGGATATTGCCGAGGATGTCGAACAGGCGCTCCGCGCCGCGTTCTAATCGCGTTGCCCGCGCAGCCGCGGGCGCTCGCGTTATCGCGTAACAATATTGACCAGTTTGTCCGGCACAACGACGCATTTGACCACTTCGCGTCCCTCGATGCGTCGTTGTATCGCCTCTTCTCGGTAGGCCAACTCCTCTAATTTCGCGCGATCAGCGCCGGATTCCACGGCAAAACGCGCTCGTATTTTGCCATTTACCTGCGCGACAATGGTAACGGTATCGTCGGCTATCATCGCCTCGTCCCACCGCGGCCACGGCTCGTACGCCAAAGACGACGTGTGTCCCATCCGTCGCCACATCTCTTCGCCTAAGTGCGGCGCGTAGGGCGATATAAGCAACGTAAACGGTTCCCATATATCGCGGTAGAGCAATTCCGACGAATAGCATTCATTTACAAAGGTCATCATTTGCGCGATCGCCGTATTAAATCGCAATTCCTCGGTATCTTCCGTGACGCGTTTGATTGTCTTATGGAGTATCTTTAGCGTTGCCAGAGGAGGCTGTTCGTTGGTCAATTCTCGCGTTCCTACCCGCCACACCCTATTGAGAAAACGATATATCCCAACCAATCCTCGGGTAGACCAGGGCTTTTGCATTCTCAGCGGCCCCATAAACATTTCGTAGAGCCGCAACGAATCGGCGCCGTATTGCCGTACCATGTCGTCGGGATTGACAACATTGCCAAGCGATTTCGACATTTTTACGCCATTTTCTCCCAAAATCATTCCTTGATTGACAAGCCGAGCAAATGGCTCGTCATCAGAGACGACGCCGATATCGTAGAGCGCCTTATGCCAAAAACGCGCGTAGAGAAGATGCAACACCGCATGCTCCGCCCCGCCGACATAGAGGTCGACTGGCATCCAATAGTCGATTTTCTTGCGGCTGGCAAGCTCGCTTGTATTGTGGGGGTCGATATAGCGCAAATAATACCAGCATGAGCCGGCCCATTGCGGCATAGTATTCGTTTCTCGTTTTCCCATCGTTCCCGAACCATCGGGAAATTCCGTCGAAACCCAGTCCGAAGCGGCCGCCAGCGGCGATTCGGCGTTTGCGGCGGGGGTGTAGTTTGTTGTTTCTGGAAGGCATAGCGGCAAATCCTCCTCATCGAGCGGCGCGACCGTTCCATCGGGTCCGTGAACCAAGGGGATGGGCTCGCCCCAGTAGCGCTGACGCGAGAAGATCCAGTCGCGCATTTTGTAGCGAGTCGCCGCTTCGCCAATTCCCTCCCGTTCTAGCCAGGCCGTTATCTTCTTTTTGCCGTCGGCGGCGGATAGCCCGGTAAATTCTCCCGAATTGATCATAACGCCGTCGCCAGTATAGGGGAGGGGAGGAAGCGATTGGTTTCCAGATTCGTCGGTTACCGCGTAGATGGATCGAATAGGAAGGCGATAGCGGATGGCGAATTCAAAGTCGCGCTGATCGTGAGCGGGCACTGCCATAATTGCTCCCGCGCCGTAGGAAATAAGGACATAGTCGGCCGTCCAGATCGGTAACTTCTCGTTATTGGCGGGATTGATCGCGTAGGCGCCGGTAAATACGCCGGTCTTCTCTCGATTGAGGTCGGAGCGTTGAAGATCGGATTTGCCGCGAGCCTTCTCGACATAGGCGCGAACGCGCTCCCGACGATCGGGCGAGCATATTTTTTCGAGCAATCGGTGCTCCGGCGCCAATATCACATAGGTCGCGCCAAACAGCGTGTCCGGGCGCGTCGTGTAGACCTCGACCGTCAGCGCTTCCGATGGCTCGCGCGTCGCGTCGTTTGCCGCGCTATACGACAGGGGAAAGCGTATTGTCGCGCCGACGCTCTTTCCTATCCAGTTGCGTTGCATCGCCTTTATCGACTCTGGCCAGTCGAGTCTATCGAGCCCCTCTAACAAACGATCGGCATATGCGGTGATGCGAAGGAGCCACTGTTTTAGAGGGACGCGATCCACCGGATGTTCGCCGATGCTGGAACGAGGACCATCCTCGGTCTGCAACACCTCTTCGTTGGCCAATACCGTTCCCAAAGCGGGGCAATACCAGACCGGCGCGCTTGCTTGATAGGCCAGACCCTGTTTGTGGAGCTGAAGAAATATCCATTGCGTCCAGCGGAAATATTGGGGCGTATGGGTAGAGACCTCGCGATCCCAGTCGTAACTTAATCCCAATGATTGTATCTGACGTCTAAATGTGGCGATATTTTCCTCGGTAATATCGCGAGGGTGGCGTCCGGTTTTGATTGCGTAGTTTTCGGCGGGAAGCCCAAAGCTGTCAAATCCCATTGGATGCAACACGGCGTAGCCGTTCATGCGGAGATACCGACAATAGATATCGGTTGCGGTATATCCTTCGGGATGGCCAACATGCAGACCGGCCGCGGATGGATAGGGGAACATATCCAGCACATATTTTCGTTTTTCGGGCGGGACGTTTTCGTCTTCCTCTACGTGGAATGTTTTGTGGTCGCGCCAGTATTTCTGCCATTTCCGTTCAATTTCGGCGAAGGGATAGCCATCGTTTCGGGAATCTCCACTCATAGTCGAATAACGTAACGATGTCGGCCCATAATGTCAATTGACGGGGCGGCGCCCGAGCGATTTGCGGGAGATTGGGCGTTGCGGGAAATTTGCGGGGGACCTTGCGACGGCGGGGAGCTCCCGCTGAGGGGGGTAGCGCAGTAGCGCCGGGGCGAGCCCAGTGGAGCGCGAGCGGAACTGGAATAGCGCGCCCCGATCAGCGCTACGGAGCGTGGGGGGAGACTTCCCCCCTCATTATAAGAAAGGGCATGCCGATATATCGCCAATTTGTTGATTCCCTTGTCCAATTGTGGTACGATGCATTTATGCCAAATTTTTTGCGCCTTCGTTTTCCATATCAGCAATACCGCGCTCGTTTTCCATATCGGCAATACAATATTATTTTGTTTATTATCGGCGCCAACCTTCTGATCTATCTTCTTATTCACATCATTCCGGCATCTCTCGGCGCGCTCGCGTTGCAACCGGCCGCTATTATATCTCGAGGCGCGATATGGCAATTTGTTACCTATATGTTTCTGCACGCTAATCTCTCCCATATTTTTTTCAATATGCTTGCGCTCTTTTTTTTCGGGACGCAAACCGAGCGAATTTTGGGCAGCTACGAGTTTCTCTGTTTCTATCTTGTGGTTGGTACGTTCAGCGGCATCGCCTCGTTTATCTTTTATATTATTTTTGGGTCGATAAATACCGTGCTCCTCGGCGCGTCGGGGGCGGTATTTGGGGTTCTGTTTGCCTTTGCGGCGCTGAGGCCCCACGCGATGATCTATATTTTAGGGTTTATTCCCGTTCGAGCGCCATGGCTGGTGATTGGCTACGCGGTCATAGAAATTCTTTCGCAAGTGAGCGGGCGCGGCGGCAATGTAGCCCATATTACCCATCTCGCGGGATTCCTCTTTGCCTATCTCTACTTCTATTTTCGGTTGGGATTAGATGCGATCCGCATTTTTCGCGACCATTTGCGCCGCTAACGCTTCGTCTTATATCTTTCCATCGATCGGTCGACAATAGGAATAGATGGTCGCCACATACCGACGCGCCCTTGCTGCCGTAGGGTTCGCTATTTTATTGTCGCTTCCGAGCGCGGTATTTGCTCGTCCCAGGCAACGCAACGCGCCCTCCATTCTTTCGGGGCAATTTTGGATGCCCATCGACAGCCTGGCTGCCCAAGATATTGTCGGGGCGACCGATGAGGAGCGCTTTATGCGGTTGTTGGCGGCGGAGGCGGGCGATATTTTCTCCGGGCTCCTCTATGGATATCGCTGGGAATATACCCCCGCGGATCCCCATCGCGGTATATCCGATCGGTTCTCGCTTGCCCCGATCGCTTCGATCGCTTCCGGAGACCCTCGATTGCGGGTTCGCGAGGCGCGAGAGGAGCGTCAGGTTCTCTACGCGCGATTCGACTACTTTCCCGAACAATGGCAAATTGACCGCCTCTACGCGTGGCGCGGCGCTCTTCCCGCGCAGTCTTCGGGAAGCGGGCGCGCTCCCTATATCGATGGCATCGGGGCGCGGAATATCGCCTATCAGCGCGCGATCAAGGAGGCGATACGTTCCCGTCTTCGAGTCGTTACCCGCAATCGCCCATACGCCGCGAGCGGGTCGCTGTTGCTGTTAGAGCCGCCGCGCCTTATCGTTGACAATGGCGACTATATTGCCACCGCGAAGACGGCGATCAATCTCGATCAAATCGTTCCCTATCCCTTCTACTGATTCCCATAGCAACACTATGCCCTATTACGAAGCAATCGACCGCGGCGGGATCAGCGATTCTCGCATACGCGACGTTATCGCCGAAGCGCTGGATCGCAGGGGGATGCGACGCGCTGTTCTTGTGCCTCCCGACATAACGCGACTTCATTCGCGATCCGGCGATATCGCCTACTGGATTTGGCGTCGCTATCCCCGCGCGATTGGAGCAATTATGCCGGCGCTCGGCACCCATCGACCGATGACGACCGAGCAGATAAGGGAGATGTTCCATGACATTCCTATCGACCTATTCCTTCGGCACGACTGTCGCAATGACAGCAAAACGCTTGTAGAGCTCTCTTCCGATAAGGTCGAAGCGGTTGCTCCCGGACTGCCCGGCGCGACGTGGCCGCTTCAGATCAATCGTCGTCTCTGCGATCGCGCGATCGATACCATTATTTCTATAGGGCAGGTGGCGCCGCACGAGGTATTTGGGATGTCTAACTATACCAAAAATATATTTATAGGAACCGGCGGCGCCGAATCTATCGATCGAAGCCACTACCTCTCCGCCGCGGGCGGTATCGAACAGACGATGGGGCGAATAGAGACTCCGGCGCGCTTGCTGGTATCGACGGCCATCGCCAGTCTCGACGTTCCTCCGCCGATTCTCTATATTCTTACGGTAGCGCATACCGTGAATGGCCGCTCCGTCATCGCCGGCCTTTTTATAGGAGGCGATGATCGCTGTTTTCGCGGCGCCGCGACGCTCTCTCGCCAGCTTAATATTTTTGTGACGCGTTCTCCCATCGATAAGGCGGTGGTATTTCTCGATCCTCGTCAATACACAACAATGTGGCTGGCCAATAAGGCTGTCTACCGCCTTCGCATGGCTATGGCCGATGGGGGGGAGCTCATTATCATCGCGCCGGGGCTGGAACGATACGGCGAGAGCGAAACGGTCGATAGACTTATCGCTCGCCACGGCTACCACAGCTTTGACGAGATCGCCGCGGCTGTCTCTAAAAACCCCGATCTTCGCTCCAATCTCGCGGTTGCCGCGCATCTTGCTCACGGCGCTCCGGAGGGTCGTTTTTCTGTTGTCTACTGTTCCGATAGAATTTCTCGCGGCGCTGTAGAGCGTGTTGGCTACCGCTATGCCGATCTTGCGGCGTCTGTCGGGCGCTATCGACCCGATAGACTGCGGGAGGGCTATAATCGCCTAGACGATGGCGAGACGGTCTTCTATGTCTCCAATCCCGCGACCGGGTTGTGGATGTCGCGCGATAGAGCCGACGAAATTGATAGCGAGGAGGCGAGCCAATCGGGGCGGGCGATATGAGGTTGTCTATGTTATGGAAGAGAGGCCAGCGTGTCTTTAACCAATGCGATGTTCGAGTCGATAAGGGCGGGATAGAGGGGAAATAACAGCGTAGTAATCGCCATCTTCTTTGCGTTGGGCAGTCGCGCAAGCTCATCTTCCGAGGGCGATAGCTCGGGGCTATTGATAATACTCTCTTGATAGGCGGCCTCGCATGCTACGCCGACGCGCCGAGCATGGGCTATAATCTCTTTTTTGCCGCCGTCGATGCGTAGCGGGAACGAGAAAAATAGCCCTCTATTGCGAGGGAGCAGGCATTCATAATCAGTCTCGTTCAGCGATTCGTAATAGGAGAGACCAATTTTTTGCCTGATGTGGACAAAATGGCGAAGAAAGGTCAGTTGGCGCATCGCAAGCGCCGCGTTCATTTGCGATAGCTGTATATAATGAGACGCGCATCGTCGCCGCAACGTTTCGGCGGCGTCGTTATCGCTCGCCAGCAATACCGCGCCGCCGCCGCCGGTAATGATGTGGTCGCGCTCCAGCCCGATCAACGCGTAGTCGCACCCCTCTGCCGCGGGGCGGCCGTCGTACTCGGCGCCCAGCGCGCTCGAAAGGTCGACGATAATCGGAACGCCCGCCGCGCGCCAAGCGGTCGCATCATTTAGTTGCCCCAGCGTCGAGTCGAGTATGATCGCGCCGCTTCCTCGGAGCGACGCGAGCGCCTCGTCCGAATGCGTCGGGAGCCCTCGCTCTATGTCGACATCTATATAGCGCGGCGTCATATTAGAACGTCGCAGTATGTCGGCGTAGATGGCGGGAGCGAGCGGGGATAGGGCGACCGAATCTCCCGCCCGAACGCCGCATAGCTCCAGGGCGACGTTTGCCGCGCAGACACAGTCTCGCAACGCGACTCCGCCGGCAAGCCGCAATGCTTTCGCCATTTTTTTAACCAGCGCGACCGTCTTTTTGCCCGCGTCCAGTTCGTCGTCTATCATGCAAGAGATTACAGCCTCCATATCGTCGCGACGAATGTCGGGGACGAATAGCGGCACAAAATCGTTCGATTTGTCTTCTTGATTCACAGCTCGATATGCGCGGGGCGTTCGGCGATCGAGCGATATTTACGCAGTTTCGGCTCGAGGAAGGCGGCTAAAAAATGCTCCGTTTGCTCCAACGAGAAGCCTGTCAATCGATCGGGCGCCATCGCCGCGGCGATTGTGTCGCGATCAATACCAAACTCGGGGCGTTCGGCGACGCGATCAATAAACGCGCTGTTGGGCAATCCATCGCGCTGGATCTCCCGAGTCAGCCGTCTCAGCTGTTCGTGCAGCGTCTGACGATCTCCCCCGCGCGAGACGGCAAGCATTAAGATGGCCTCGGCTGCCAACATCGGCGCTTCTGCGCTCATCCTCTCGGAGATGACCCGTTCATCGACCGCAAGCCCTTCGATTGTCGAATGGTAGAGGAGCAATATTCCGTCGACAGCCAAGAATGTCTGCGGAATGTGCAGTCGCCGAGTCGCCGAGTCGTCGAGGCTGCGCTCCAACCATTGGGTCGCGGCCACCAACGAGGCGCTCCCCGTCAGCGCGATGCAGAATTTGGCAAGCGAAGCGATACGTTCGCTGGAGATGGGATTGCGTTTGTAGGCCATCGCCGATGAGCCCACCTGCCTATCGCCCATTTTCTCGCGAAGCTCGCCCAGCCCGCTTAGCAATCGTATGTCGTTTGTCGCTTTATGGGCGCTCTCGGCGATTCCGCGAAGCGTGTTCATCGCGAAGCTGTCGATTTTTCTATCGTAGGTCTGCGTCGACAGCGGGTAGACGCCGGGAAACCCCATTTTCTTCGCCACCAGCTTGTCTAACCGCGTGGCGGTCGCATAGTCGAGCCCCAAATCGCGATAGCTTGCCTGACTTCCGGTCGCCCCTTTCGCGCCAAGCAACAGAAGCCCCTTCTCGAGACGTTCAAGATGTTCAAGATCGAAGAGCAACGACTGCGCCCATAGCGCCGCTCGCCTTCCCACCGTAGTCGGCTGGGCAGGCTGAAAATGCGTATATCCAAGCGTAGGTGTCGCCTTATAGCGTTCGCAGAAATCGCGCAGTCGACGCAAAACAAGCGCGACTCGCGCGATGATCAGCCGAAGCGCGTCTCGCAACTGAATGAGATCGCCGTTATCCATTACATACGCGCTGGTCGCGCCGAGATGGAGGATGGAACGCGCGATCGGCGCCTGCTCGGCAAATGCGTGGAGATGCGCCATAACCTCGTGGCGCGTGATTCGCTCAAAATGCCGCGCGCGCTCAAAATCGATCGTGTCGATCTGCGCTTTGAGCGCGTCGATCTGCGCGTCCGAGACGGCGGCAACTCCCAGTTCTCGTTGCGCCTCGGCCAAAGCTATCCAGAGCGCTCGCCATAGTCGATATTTGCGTTGCGGAGAAAAGATGGCGAGCATTTCGTCGCTGCTATAGCGATCGGCAAGCGGCAAACGATAGCGATCGAACGCGATAGCGGGTTACTCCTTCGACAGTATGGTCTGTCCGCGCTCCGGCCCCACCGAAATGATGGTTATCGGCGCGCTCAATAGATCGCCTATCCTGTCTAGATAGCGTCGACAGGCGTCCGGCAACGCGGAAACGCGAGTCGCGTTTGAAATATCTTCGCTCCATCCCGGCATCGTTTCGTAGACAGGCTCGCTCGCGCCGTTTGCGCCCTCTGTATGGTCGACGCATATTTGCACGCGTTCCATTCCGCTGAGCACATCCAATTTGGTAAGGGCCACCTCCGAAACGCCATTAAGTTGGATGGCGTATTCGACCTGCGGAATATCGAGCCAACCGCAACGCCGCGGGCGACTCGTCGCCGAGCCAAATTCATTCCCCCTCGTCGCGAGATGCGCTCCGTCGTCGTCGTCGAGTTCGGTCGCGAACGGGCCGCCCCCCACTCGAGTGGTGTATGCCTTGGCGATACCTAGCGTCCTTTCGATATAACGAGGCGCGACGCCCGAGCCGGAAATCGCGCCGCCAACTGTGGCGTTCGACGATGTGACAAATGGATAGGTCCCATGG
Organism: Spirochaetia bacterium; assembly: GCA_965220165.1. GTDB lineage: Bacteria > Spirochaetota > Spirochaetia > CBDCPJ01. The sequence goes on along the minus strand of CBDCPJ010000048.1, from coordinate 21,275 downwards.
TCTATATCAAGGTAGGTTCCCTGCGCGCCCTCAAGCAACAATTCCTCATTTCGCCGAAGCGCGGCGATCAACGTTGCCGACGTGTCGGCCGCGTATCGTCGCAACCGCTTCGCGCAATGCCAATATTGCTCGGCGATCTCCTCGCTCGATATCCTCTTTTCGTCGTAGATTCTTTCAAATAAGCGATTGTAGAGAGAGACATTCCTATCGATAAGAGCCCGCAGTCGTTCGCGATCGAAGAGATCGCCAAATCGAATGCCTATTCGATTTGCCTTATCGGAATAGCACGGGCCGATTCCCATTCCCGTGGTTCCAATCGCGGCGCCCTTCCGCGCTCGATCGCGCAGGCGGTCCATTATAATATGATAGGGCATAATAAGATGCGCGTTCCGGCTGATGAGCAACGGTATGTCCTTCACCTTCAGCGAGGCGGTCAATAGCTCAATTTCCTTGAGCGCCTCCGGAGCGTTCAATACAACGCCGTTGCCGATAACCGCGGTCGGGCGATCGCGCAAAACGCTGGAGGGCAACTGGCGTAGCACATATTTTTCTCCCGCGACAACAATGGTATGCCCCGCGTTATTGCCGCCCTGAAAGCGCGCGATCCAATCGAACTGTTCCGCCAACCAGTCGACAATCTTGCCTTTCCCCTCGTCGCCCCATTGCATTCCAAGAATTACAGTCGCGGCCATAGTTTAGTATACTCCTTAGGAATATCGCCAGCAGATGAGACAATCATGCTATTCGAGCGTATTCAACAATCCTATTGTTTTCAACACTTCCTCGCGATCGACATTGCGAACGATACGCGCCGGATACCCCGAGCCCTCCGAGGTTTTCCCTCTCGTTTCGCCGCTCTCCAGCGACACCGAAACCATAGCATGCTCGCTCTCTCCGCCTCCGTTCAGCGCGAAGTTCATAGCGATGACATCGGCCAAACAGACCTGCTTTTTGTTGACGGTCGCCCCATCGTCCAGGTTATGGGTCGTATCGTAGAAAAAATCCAACATCTCCAGCGTCATTTTGTTTACCCGCTTTTCCGCGTCCAAGCGCTTGCGGATATCCTCAATATCCACCCCTCCGGATTGAAGACAGACATCCCACGGAACAATATCGACGGCGATTCTATCGGCATGTTGCAATACAATAGCGAACGCTTCGGGATCGAAAAAACAGTTAAACTCAGCGGCGGGGGTGATATTTCCCGCGCCAAACGATCCGCCCATAACCACAATTCGCTCGATATGATTGACGATCGAGGGGTAGAGCAACAGCGAAATTGCTATATTGGTTAGCGGACCCAACGCCACAATGGTTATTTTTTTGCCATATTCGCCATAGCCGCGAATTGCTTCGGGCGCATGACGATCGATTCGCACCAGTCCGCCAAATGGCAATACGACATTGCCCATGCCGTTCTCGCCGTGGATATATCGCGCGTCGACCTGACCCCCAAGCAGCGAGCGGGTAGCGCCTTGGTAGGTAGGCGTCGACGATTCCCCCAACCAGTTGAGCAACCGCGTGATATTTTCATTTGCCTGCCTCAGAGAAACGTTGCCGGCAACCGTCGTTATTCCGATAATTGCGGCATCGGGACAGGCCATCGCCGCCATAATGGCGATAATATCGTCTATGCCACCATCGGTATCTATAGCTATATGGTTCATAGAGAACTATGATATGATATCAATCATTCTCTGTCAACCACATGATCAATTCCGCGTCCTGTATCGCCTACCGCGCGGCGGAGATAACCTATTGAATTTTCGCGCGAATATGCCGACCTATAAAGCAATGAGACTCTTCTCGATACAACGATGGGCGATTGCCGTATCGCTCCTTGCGCCGATTCTTTTCGGGATCGACGCGATGGCTTTGGACCTCCTTCCTCGCAGGATAGGCGATTGGGCAACCCCTCCCGAAAACTGGGAGACGCGCGCGACGCTTCGAGACACCATCGAAGCGCCGCTGATCGAGCTGGAGCGGACGCGCCCCGCCTACTATCGCCAAACGCTCTCGGAATCTGTTGTGCAGGTGAAGACGCACTGGAACGATCGCAACCTCTACCTTCTATTTATCAATGTCGACAACGGGCGCGCGGCGATCGATAACGCGGGGAGCTATATAATAAGACGCAATCGACGCGATGGATCGCTCGAACATATTAAAATATTTCTCCGCTCAGGAGGCAAAACATACATATCGATAGCTCCAAACGGCGCGTTCAGCAGTATGGACGTGGTGGTGGAAGGCATCGCGCTCTATCGAAAAGCGCTGATCCCCAAGCGGCTTCGCGACCTATCGACCGCTCCGCTCTCCGATCTTTTGACGATAAGCTCGGGACTTGTCGATTGGGAAACGATTCTTGCTCCTATCGACCATTCGCGATATAGCGATCTTATTGGCGTCATAGACCGCGTCAGACCGCTATTGCCCACATTGCCCGACGCGGACGACGGCGCGATGGACGAAAACGGCAAGTTGGTATTTATCGAGACATTGCGCCTTCAAAACGGGCTTCCGGGGTTTAACTGCTCGGGATTTGTCAAATGGATTGCCGACGGCTTCTATCGTCCGTTAACAGGGCAATACCTATCTATCGACAGACTCAAGCAAAAGCGCTTCGACCAACGCGGACATGACTGGAGCCTCCCGCGCGAAGACGATCGCGACCCCTATTTTGGGCTGGACTGGGCTCGCAACACAAGCAACGAGCTTCTAAGAGCCGCCCGCCCCGGCTACATGCCCGATTATCAAGAAAACGACGTAGACAACCTTCCCTTTTTTGAATATTTCGAAGATGTGGGATACTCGGTCGACAATCTCTCGGCGATACTCTATCTCCTCGCGTCGAAACGGGCGGGGACATTCTATATCGCCTCGATCAACCGCGAATTCGGAGACTCTCCCGCGTTGCGCCAGCATTTTCACCTCGTGGTGTTGTTTCCCTATTTCGACGAGCGCGATCAATTTCGCGTTGTGGTTATGGAACGAAATGTTGAAAGCTCGCTCGACTCCCTGTCGAATCGATACGCCGGGCAAAACATCCATCTCTCGGCCGTCTCTCCAAACGAACGATTCGCGCCCCCCATCTTTATATAGGCCGCTATGATGACAAGCAACGCCACAATCTCCGACGGCTCCATCCGCGCGGTCGCGTTCGATTTAGACGGAACGCTCTATCCAGAACGCGCGATGCGTCTTCGATCCGCCGCATTTTTTCTTCGCAACCTTCGCTTTATGACATTCTATCGACAGACTCGGCTGGAGCTCCGAAGGATCGAGCGCATAGACGACTTTTTCGCGTTGCAGAAAACGCTGATGGCGGAACGACTCGGAATAGCAAAGGACGAAGCGCATAGAATGATCGAACGCTACATCTACGGGGAATGGGAGCTCATACTCCGCCGCGTTCCGCTCTATCCCGGCGCGCGAGAGCTTTTGGAGCGACTTCGGGCTCAAAAAACGCCAATCGGCATCCTCTCAGATTTCCCGCTCGCCAATAAACTGGCAATCTATAGGATCAGCGATATATGGAACTGCAAAATAGAAAGCGAGCGGGTAGGGTATCTAAAACCCCGCCCCGAACCATTCAGGGCGCTGGCAACGGCGTTGGAGCAACCGCCCGATCGCATTCTCTATGTTGGCAACAGCTATTCCTACGACATCCTCGGCGCGAAAGCGGTTGGCTTTCGGACGGCGCACATCGCCACAAAAAAGCGAACGAACAGCGAAGCCGACATAACCTTCTCGCGCTACAACGAACTATCCTCGCTCCTTGATCGACTATTGGCATAGCAAAAACGCCCCAATAAATATAATACAATATTAAAGAGAGGGGGGATGCGTTCCGCATACCAAATAATATCCCCCAATCGTACAACAGGCTTCGATAGCGGCTACGTCCCGAGGTTCGTTGCCTCCCCCCTGCCGTAAGCCCGCTATTCCGCATACGCTTATCTGTTTCGCTCGCGCTTCACAGGCTCCTGCGGGCGGTCTTACGGCACCCCCCTCCGCGGGCGCCGCCCCGAAAATCGCGAGAGCCGCGCGCGCCCGCCATCCGGCGCGCCCCCGCCCCCGGAAGGCCCGCGACGCCCAATGGCCAGACAGACAAGACGAAAATCCTCCCGAAATTCTGCGGCGGAAACAAATAATTTCGGTTGCGCGGCGGGCGATGTTGCGATATTATAGACGACAATGATCGACGATAGGATGATGCGCCGCGCGATTCGCCTTGCCAAAGCGAGCGGCCCAATTCTCGGCGGAAACCCGCAGGTGGGCGCCGTTCTCGTCCGAGACGGCAAAGTCATAGGCGAGGGGTATCACCGCGGATCGGGGACGCCGCATGCCGAGATAGACGCGCTCGCGAATGTTGGCGGCTCCGCGGAAGGCGCTACGCTCTACTGTACGTTGGAGCCTTGCTGTCACTCATCCCCCGACAAACATACGCGACCATGCGTTCCCGCGATTATCGCCGCCGGCATCGTTCGCGTTGTGGCGGGCGCTATCGATCCCAACCCCCGCGTCAATGGCGACGGGCTTACAGCCCTGAACCAAGCGGGCGTTTCGACGACCTATATCGACTATAGCAAAGAGTTCGCGCTATTGAACGAAGTCTATATCCGACGAATCACCAGCGGGCTCCCCTTTGTCCATCTCAAATGGGCGCAGTCGATTGACGGCCAGATCGCGGCGCCGGACGGTAGTTCCCGATGGATCACCTCGCCCGAATCGCGGCGATTCGTCCACCTCCTGCGGGATCGCTACGACGCGATTGTCGTCGCGTCGACGACAGCCCGCCGCGACAACCCGCGGCTCACGGCGCGAGGCGCGAAGGGGCGCGATCCAATTCGCATCCTGCTCGACAGCGACCTCTCCGTCTCTCCCGACAGCGACATATTCATCGAAAACGGCGCGGAACGTCTGGTATGCTATCGCGCCAACCCCTCGTCGCTATTTGGCGACGATCTTACGCGCCGCGCCGAGCGCCTCGCGCAAAAGGGCGTCATCCCCATCCAGCTTCCCGAGGAAGACGGCCGTCTCGATTTCGCTGCTATGTTGAAGGTATGCGCCGACCGAGGCATATCATCGATACTGGTAGAGGGAGGACGCGCGCTCCATACCAATATTATCGGACGCGGCCTCTGGGATAAATTGACGGCATTTCTCGCCCCCATACTCATTGGCGGGACGCGCGGGTCTCTAGAAAATATAGGGGTAGAGCGCATCGAAGACGCTCTTCGTCTCGAGCTGACGAGCTGGCGATCCATCGGCCCCGATATAAGCGTTTCTGGCTACCGCGACATCGCCGCCACATTTGGCCCATTCGCCTCGGCTCTTCGATCTCGTCGATCCCAAGGCGAGCGCTCCTATTGCGACGCGAGCGACTCTCCCGCCCGCCATAATCTGTCAAATACAGTGGCGACAACCATAACAGAAAAGAGAATATAACAAGATAAGGAGAACATAAATGTTCACTGGAATTATCGAAACCATCGGCGCTATTGTCGAGCGTCGAGTATCGTCGAAAGACTCGATCGTTCTTACCATCGAAGCGAGAGACATTGCTCGCCAGTTGCGTATCGGCGACTCCATTTCGATCAATGGACTCTGTCAAACCGTGATAAGTTGCGACGAAACATCGTTCAAAACGCAAGCGGTAGGACCGACATTAGACAAAACGACGGTACGCGGCTGGCAAGTCAACGACCGAGTCAATCTCGAACGATCGATGGTAATGGGAAAACGGCTCGATGGACATATTGTCCAAGGGCATGTGGACGGCATAGGAACGATAGCCCGACTCAAGCGGCGAGGCAAGGGCCAAATCGCCGTAATAGAAGTCCCCGAAGACCTTACCCACTATATCGTTCGCGAAGGTTCATGCGCGTTAGACGGAGTCAGCCTGACCGTCGCGGCGATCGACGAGCGTCTCGCCACCTTCAGCCTCATTCCCCACACCTGCCTTCATACAATTCTTATCGATTGGAAAGAGGGCGGCAAAGTCAATGTCGAAGTGGATATTATCGGGCGATATGTCGCAAAGCTATTGCGACGATCGGGGACGCGACACAATGATTAATTGCGCCGAAGCCGTGGAACAGGTCGCGCGCGGTCGAATGCTTATCATCGTCGATAACGAGGAGCGAGAAAACGAAGGCGATTTCTATATCGCCGGGGTAAAGGCGACGCCGGACGCGATCAATATTATGGCGACCAGCGGCCGAGGGTTAATATGTTGTCCCATCGCATCTTCCATCGCGAGCCGGCTCCATCTTCATGCCCAAGCCCCGCGCAACAACGCGCTGCACGGCACCAATTTTACCGTTAGCATAGACGCGATTGAAGGCACTACAACCGGCATATCGACCTATGATCGAGCGGCGACAATTCTGCGGCTTTCCGATCAATCGTCGCGGCCTTCGGACTTTGCTCGCCCCGGGCATATTTTCCCAATTGTCTCTGCCGACGGCGGCCTGAACGAGCGCCATGGTCACACCGAAGCGGCGGTCTCGCTTGCCGAGATGGCCAATCTTCCTCCGGTAGGGGTTATCTGCGAGATACTCGACGACGACGGCACAATGGCAAACCGCTCCAAGCTTCGCAGGCTAGCGAGCGATATGGGCATCGACATTATATCGGTATCATCTATAATAGACGCGCTATGCTATAATGACATATAAATTAGAGTTAGCGCGTTAATTTGGTCTTGCGAATAAAATAAAAATATTATAGCATAGTTCCATGAGTATATTGATTGACAGTTCGACTCGAGTGATAGTGCAAGGTATCACTGGTCGGGACGGATCGTTCCACACTCGCTCGATGGTTAAAGACGGCGTGCGCATAGTTGCCGGAGTAACGCCAGGCAAAGGCGGAAAAGTCGTAGACCGAATTCCTGTCTACAATTCTATTATGGACGCCAAACAGGCGCATGCTATAGACGCGACTGTCATTTTTGTTCCGGCCGCTTTTGCGACAGCGGCGTTGCAAGAGGCGATCGACGCATCCATTCCCTTGATTGTCTGCATAACCGAAGGCATTCCCGTTCTTGATATGATACGGGCGATCCGTCAAGCGGAAAAATCCGATATTCGTATCATTGGGCCGAATTGCCCTGGATTGATCTCCCCAGGGCAATGTAAAATTGGTATTATGCCCGCGCGCATCCACAAGCCCGGGTCGATTGGCGTCATATCGCGCAGCGGAACGCTAACCTACGAAATTGTGCATAATCTTACTCAGCGGGGGATGGGGCAATCCACCTGTGTTGGCATTGGCGGCGACCCCGTTATAGGCTCGCGATTTATCGAAATATTAGAGCTCTTTCAGCGCGATCCCGCAACGGAAGGAGTCGTTGTAATTGGCGAAATTGGGGGCGAGGACGAAGAAATCGCGGCTCGATTCATCTCCCAATCGATGACTAAACCTGTGGTTGCCTTCATTTCTGGACGAGCGGCTCCTCCCGGAAAGCGAATGGGGCATGCCGGCGCGATTATATCGGGCGGCAAAGGAACCTCGGAGAGCAAAATAGCCGCATTTCGCGATGCCAATGTCGAGGTTGCGGATCGTCCGGACGAAATTCCCGATCTCATGCGTAGCCGTCTAAGATAGTCTGCCAAATATGTCTTCGCCGAATATTTCACAAGACAATCTATCCTTTGTCGAGCAATTATATCAAAAATGGCGACAAGACCCAGAGCATGTTCCCGATCAATGGAAAATTTTCTTTGGATCCCTTGTCGAGAGCTCTGTTAAAGAGCAACGCAATGACGCGAATTCCCCTTTTCCGACCGACGGACTGGCGACTTCTTATCGATCGACCGATACGGGGCATACCGCGAACGAAGCTTTAGGCGCGTCCGAGCGCCTGCCGTCTCTCGACGCGTCTGATTACCCCGACGGGCTCGACGATCCAGACGACGTTATCAGCAACCAAACCAGCAATAAGCAGGAACTTGTCAACCGCCTCATTCGAGCCTATAGAAATTCCGGCTATCTCTATGCGAATCTCAATCCGCTGGGTGACTACTCTACGCCGGGTCTTCGCTATCTCCGCGCTATAGTCGAAGGGCATTTGCATGATCTTTCTCGCATCGAAAGTTTTGGGCTTTCAGAGAGTGATATGGATACCGAGTTCTATACCGGTGGTCATTTTGAACCGTCTCGCATGTCGCTTCGCGATCTCACTGCAAAGCTTCGCTCTGTCTATTGCTCAACATTGGGGATAGAATTTCAGCATATCCAGAATCGCTCGATTCGCAACTGGCTTACGACGAAAATTGAGGATCCTCGTTGCGCGAGGGATTGGAACAACAGTCAAAAGATACGCTTTCAAAAAGATCTTATCAAAGCCGAAGAGCTTGAGGTATTTATCCATTCCAACTTTATCGGGCAGAAACGATTTTCTCTCGAAGGGGGCGAAGCCCTCATCCCCTCGCTACGCTATCTTATCGATAACGCCGCGGATAATCATCTTCAAGAGATTGTGCTCGGTATGGCCCATCGGGGTCGCCTCAATGTTTTTACCAACGCGCTTCGCAAGCCCGCGGTGGACACATTCGCCCACTTCATCGATAACTACCAAGCGCATACCTATGGCGGGAGCGGAGATGTAAAATACCACCTTGGCCATAGTTTTGATGTAACGGCATCGAGCGGGCAGAAGATCCATATCAGCCTTGTCGCCAACCCAAGCCATCTAGAGGCCGTAGGTCCCGTTGTGGAAGGTAAATGCCGCGGGATTCAACGGAGACGAAACGATCGAAATCGTAAAAAAGTTATGCCGGTTCTTATCCATGGCGACGCCGCATTCGCCGGGCAAGGCGTAGTAATCGAAACATTTAACCTATCGCAGTTGCATGGATATCGAACTGGCGGTACCGTGCATATTATCGTGAATAATCAGATTGGCTTCACGACCGCTTCGCGAGATTCTCGGTCGACGCCATTTGTAACCGATATTGCCAAGTCGATGTCGATTCCCATTTTTCACGCCAATGGCGACGACCCCGAGTCCGTCGTTCGCGCGACCGATCTGGCGATGCGTTATCGGCAAAAGTTTGGCCACGATGTGGTTGTCGATATTATCTGTTTTCGAAAGCTGGGCCATAACGAAGCCGACGAGCCCTCATTTACGCATCCTATTATGTACGCGCGAATCAAAGAACATCCCGGCGTCCGCGCGCTCTATGGGAAAAGACTGGACAGCGAAGGAATCTATTCCCAATCGGATCAAGCTGTGTTTCGAGATTGCTACATCAACGTTCTCAATGAAGAGTTGCAAAAAGCCAAGCAAGCGCCTCATGTTCCCGTTTCAGACGCGTTGACCGATGGCGATTGGGCCGGCAAGAGTCGAAATTATTCGTTCGAGGTTGTCGATACCAGCGTTCCGCCTGAAAAATTGCGAGCCATAGCAGATAGCCTTCTTGCAATCCCTGATGATCTCAATGTCCATGCCAAGCTCAAGCGTATTCTCGACAGCCGGCGCAAACAGATTGACTCCGGCAATAATATCGACTGGGCGTTTGCCGAAAGCCTCGCATTTGGATCGCTCTTATTAGAGCGATATGCCATTCGCCTGAGCGGCGAAGATTGCTCGCGAGCAACCTTTTCTCAGCGCCATGCTATTTGGTGGGATCCTACCGCGACCATTCCTCGTCAATACTGTCCATTCCTTAATCTCTCCAAAGATCAGGCATGGTTTTCGGTCTACGATAGCCCGCTGTCTGAATTTTCGGTCCTGGGGTTCGACTATGGCTATTCCCTCGCGCAACCCAATATTTTGGTGATGTGGGAGGCCCAATTTGGCGATTTTGTTAACGGCGCGCAGGTAATTATCGATCAATTCATCGCCGCGGCGGAATCAAAATGGGAGCGGTTCAGCGGTCTTACGCTCTTGCTTCCTCATGGATATGAGGGACAAGGTCCGGAACATTCTAGCGCGCATTTAGAACGATTTCTCCAACTCTGTGCCGAAGAGAATATGCAAGTTGTCAACCCAACTACTCCCGCCCAATATTTTCATCTTCTTCGTAAACAGATGAAACAGAGTTTCCGTAAACCGCTTATAGTTATGACGCCGAAAAGTCTGTTGCGTCATAGCCGATGTGTCTCCTCCCGCGATGAGTTTTCTGACGGGCGATTTAGAATGGTTATAGACGATACGTTGCCGGGCGAAAATATTGTTCGACTATTGTTATGTAGCGGCAAAATATATTACGACCTTCTTGAATATCGGGAAAAACACAATATCGATAATGTCGCAATCGTCAGGATAGAGCAACTCTATCCATTTCCTAAAGACTCTATTAAAGCCATACTGTCCAAGTATACGGTAGAATCTTCAGTGATATGGTGTCAAGAAGAATCGAAGAATCGAGGCGCGTGGCAATTCATCCACACGTTATTGGATGAATTGCTATGGTCGAGCGGACGGACATGTCGATGTTTCTCTAGAGCGGCCACTCCCAGCCCCGCAATTGGTTCATATCAACAGCATGTTGCTGAAAAGGAGGAGATTATAAAAAGTGCATTTGGCGATATAAAGGTTGCGTTTCACTCACAGGTATTTTCTCGCGAGTCGATATAGCCAATAAAGCAACCGATAGACTATTCTGTATAGTTTTATTTATACGTATCTTGTGCCGATGTAATTTATTATGAGATCAAATTATTCGTTTCGCGAACTGGGCTCCTACATTGACGCGCTTAAACCAAAAATAAAATTGGCTGTAATGTACGGCGGAAATAAAGAAAAGGAAGGCGCGGCTATCTACGTAACGCCAAATACTCGCCCGTGGAAGAGTTATGAAAGCGTAGCCGAGGATATCGCTCAAACCCTTCGGGAAAACGGTTTTGATCATGTTACGACTATCCCAGATGATATGGAAGCTCCCAAAAGATTGGTAGAAGAGAAAATAGACCTTGTCTGGCTCAATACCGGCGGCATGCAGGGCTATAACCCGCTATCGCATGCTCCGTCACTGTTAGAGATGTTGGGATTGCCATATATTGGACATAATCCTCTGCTAGTTACGCTATTGGACAACAAACATTGTTTTAAACGCGAAATGGAAGGGTTGGGTATTCCCACAGCTCCGTTTATGGTATGGGACCACTCGCGCGGCGCATTGCGCCCGGAAACCAATTTCCGCTTCCAGCGAGCATTTGGAATATATCGGGGCCCCTTTGTGGTAAAGCCTATTAGCGGACGAGCGTCTCTCTATGTAAATATCGTCGAGGATATGGAAATGCTTCCCAAGTATGTTTCGGAGGTTTACGAAGCTACCCGCAATAATGTTCTTATTGAACGATTTATTGGCGGCAGAGAGTTTTGTGTCAGCGTATGCGGCAGAATTATTCATAGAGATGGTCAGTATATTCGCACGCAAGGCCCGTTTGTTTTTTCAGAAATAGAACGAATTTATGGAGAGGGCGAACGAATGTTTGTGTCGATGGATAAACGCCCGATAACAAATAAACGAGCCCGCATTCTCGATTCTTCTGTGGCTCGTGATATTTCTATGATCAAACAATTGCATACCCTTGCTCAAAATGTCTATCTTGATCTCGATCTTTCTATGCTAATACGACTCGACGTTCGAGCCGATGAATATGGCAATCTTTTTGTGCTAGAGGCAAATCCAAAACCCGACTTAGCAAAGTTGCGCGACGGAATCGTTAGTCTGGTGGGTATGGGATTAGCGGCGCGCGATATGTCGTATGACGATCTTATTCTTAGCCTATTGGCAACCAAGCTCGATTCGTTATTTAGCACTCAGAGGAGTGGTGCGGCGCATGTCCTTTCGCTTATCGATTCATAAACCAAAGCCCAAGTCGCGATCAGAATGGATCGCGATTATCAAGCAGCTCATTCTGTTAGTTTTTGTTATCGCTGGAGCTCTTCTTATTCTTATTTATGTTGGTTATAGCGATGGATTGCGTGTCTATACCGATTTGCAATTAGCTAATCTTGCTGCCAATGCCGAGCTTATTGGACAGGAATTGGAGAGCAGACTTTCAGCCGGGGTGCCTCTTGGTCAAATTATTGGCTTCCAGACGTTAACCGCCCCTATAATAAATGCCACACCTGATATTGCGTCAGTTCGAGTTGTCGATTTACGAAACGAAGCTATTTTTTTTAATAATCAGCAAGCCCATAATGATTTGCTAGAGAGCGCCAAAGACGAGCTTTTTGTTTTGAGTGATCAATTTTCCAGCAACGAGGACTACGCTGTTTATACTAACGATACATTTTATCAAGTGCGATACTATTTGAATGATCGCTTTGACCGGGTAGGCTATCTTCAGATTCTTCTTCCTATCGCATTGGTGCGCGAACAGGTTGAATCCTATTTCATCACTGTTTTTGTCTCGTTGGGGATACTGCTTGCGTTATTTCCAATGGTATATATTGTATTGCTCCAATTCGCGCCCAGTAAAAATTCTCATCTACGAATAGGGCATGTTAAGGTCAACATGTTATTTGGAACCACATTTGTAATCTTATCGATTATAGTGCTTCTTGTGTTGGTGCAAATCTATTCAGACGGCATTCAGCGGCGCGCCGAAGCGTTATCCGATTATCTAGCCAATCGTATAAACGCCGCGCTCGGTTTAGGACTTTCGCTTGACGATTTTGAGGGTATAGACACTATGTTGCTAGAATATCAAGCGGTCAACGAAGAGATAAGCTACATTACGTTAGTCGAACGCAATGCTATAAGAATTCATACCGATAGTGATTTTGTCGGCGATAAATTTGTCGCTCCGACACGAGATTTTAACTATATGCTTGATTTATCAGATAGAGGCGAACAAACTGTCTTGCGTATCGGTGTCGGTATTCCGCGACAAACAGTCTATACACAGCTTTTGCGGAATATAAAAAATTTCGTTGTGCTATTTCTGGCGACGGTATTTGTAGCGTGGTTGCTTCTTAGAATACTCTACACAATAGATACAGATCGCAGCGGCCGATTAGTTAGCGCTGATTCTTCCAAGATAATTGGCCTTATCTATCCCGTCTTTTTTCTGGCCAATTTCATGGAGGGGTTGCTTGCTTCATTTCTGCCGCAGTATTTACAGGGTATATCTACCAGTTCCGGGTTAGAATCAGGATCGGCGGTTGCTGCTATATTCACCTGTTACTTTGCTGCTTACGCGTTGATACTGGTGCCCGCAGGAAGATACGCCCAACATAGGGGCGGAGTTCGTCGACTGCTTATCGCGGGGGCATTATTATACATGCTCTCGATGATACTTCTCGCGCTAGTTTCCAATATTTATTTGCTCTACGGCGTTCGTATTTTAGCGGGATTAGGACAGGGCATCATATTCATAGCGACTCAATCACACATACTTCATAATTCAGATAGCAGTTCTACCACCGAAAATTTCACTATTATTGTCTATGGGTACAATGGGGGTATTATTGCCGGGAGTACTATAGGAGGACTATTAGTTGTTTCTATAGGGCAGACGAGGATATTTTTTCTTGCCGCTGGCATAGCGTTGCTATTATTTTTGTATATCTGGATGCGCATGCCAAAAGGAGGCAAACGTGATTTGGCCAATCATCAAGAATTAGTTCATCGCCGCAAATTTAGCCATACGATTATCGCAACGATGAGAGATGGCGAATTTCTTCGCACAATATTCTTAGTTGGTATTGTTGCGAAAGCTATTTTGACAGGAGCGATGTTCTTTATTTTGCCCATTATTTTGGAGCAACAACAATATTTAAAAGAAGATATCGCTCAAATTCTTATGTTTTATGTGGGAGGGGTGTTGCTGGCAAGTCGGTGGGTTGCAAAGATAACCGATAGAATAGGCAATACAGCGCTCATCTTGTCATGCGGCTCCATTGGCAGTGGAATAGGTATAGTTCTTATTGCGGTTAGCGGGTTTATCAATCTCGGTATTATAGGCGCGACTATTTTTATTATTGCCGGTATGTTTATGACCGGATTATCGCATGGATTTATTCATGCTCCCATCATCACACATATAGCTAATACCCGCGTATCTAATCTATATGGCAAGGCTACTGTATCTTCGTTATACCGGTTTCTAGAGCGCATAGGTCATGTGATTGGTCCTATTGCCATTGGCGGAGCTCTTTTCTCATTGGGCAATGGAGAAGTCGATTCTCTATTTATTGGTAATTTGGGATATGTGGGAATAGTTGCAATTATTTTTGGAATCTGTTTTGCGGTATTCCATCGCAAAAAAATAGCAAGAAATATAGAATGATTGGGGGTGTGCTATGGTTAAATTAGTCTGTTATCTTATAATTGTAATTGCTGGATTTTGTTTCTCCATGCCGGGGATATATGCTCAGAATTCCGGATCAGAATTTGTGGAGCAACCATCTTGGTTTACGCTTGCTCAGACAACCGCGGAAAATTGGAAAATGGAGTATGATAGCAATTTGCCATCGATGTTTCGGCTTACTCAGCTTAGAGATTACGAAAATGAAGAGGCGTATAGTATTTTTGTGTTATTTCCCAAAAGGTCATCCGCCTATGACACTGCTATGGAGCGAATAACTTCTGTATTGTATAACCAATATGTAAACGCCCAAATAACCGCCGAAAATTTCGAAGGAGACGATCGTCAAGGATTTGCTATTCTTGAAGAGATGGGCGATTACGATCTCATGTTTACGATGGGCTCTGTGTCTACCGAATTTGTCTATGGTAATCTTGAACTTGTCTCCATTCCGGTGGTTTCCGTTACCTCTAAGGACCCTGTTATGCTTGGCCAAATTAGCGATTACGACCAGGGTAGCGGCTCCAATATGGCGTTTACCTCTCTTAATATACCGTTGGATGTGCAGACGGCGTATATGTATGAGCTCAAACCCAACCTCAAAAATATAGGTGTTATGTATGCTCGCAATAATAAAAGCGCCGTAGACACTCAAGTTATTCCTCTCTATGATATGGCTGTTCGTCGAGGCATACAGCTTGTCGAAGTGGTTGTGGAAGATCAATCCAACGCGCGGGAGGAATTAAGCGCAAAGATTCCCCAAGCGTTGATAACCATGAAAACCGTCGATCCGGAGCTTGACGACAGTATTTTTTGGATTACCGGCAGCACATCGGTATTTCGAGAAATAGCGACAATCAACAAACATTCAGGAATTGTTCCTGTGCTCAGTGTAGTCAGCGATGTAGTAAAAGAGGGAAGCGACAGCGCCGCCATGTCTATTGGCGTTAGCTTCGAAAGTAACGCGCATGTTGCTGTCTTATACGCTATCGATATTTTGCGCGGCGAAATTGAAGCGGGAGAATTAAAAGTGGGAATCGTTTCTCCTCCTGATGTTTCAATCAACTTTATGAAGACTCGTGAAATTGGCCTAAAGGTTCCTTTTAGTTTTTTTGAGTTGGCGAGCGTTGTTTATGGTTCGGATGGTCGGTTGGCCCGCTTTAATGGAGAGGCGATATCATTACGGTAGATAAAAATGAGAAAAATGAAATATAAGTTCCATAAATTTCTAGTTAGCCTTCAAGTTAGTATTACCGGTATTATTATTATAACGGCCGGAGTTGTCGCGGCGACCACTCAAGTGCCATGGGTGGTATTTTCTAGCAATAAAAGCAAAGATTTGGTGGATCAGATTAGCGGAGAGATCATCGAAAGTGTTGCGGCGGAAACGGAAAGCTTATTTGCTCGCGCGATTACACTGCAAAATTCCGTTAGCGATTTCTTCAGTTCGGGTGTAGTCGATATCTTTGACAAGCGGCAACGAGAAGATATGTACATATCGCTTCTCTGGAATCACCAGGATTTCTCTTGGATTAGTTTTGGTTGGTCTGATGGGGATTTTTTTGGGGCGCAACGCGGTAGCGATAATCAAATACATTTTTATGAACGAGACTGGTCGCCGACCAATCAAGAGACCAGAGAGATCGTTAGGACATATAATCTATCCGATAACGATCCACCTACGCTCGTGTCATCCCAGCAAAATACAACAACATATAACGCGACTCAACGAGGATGGTACCGAAACGCCCTTGGCACAGACCAAGATATTGTTACCAGCGTATATATATTCAGCGCGAGCAGAAATCCCGGTATCAATGTCGCTAGAAGGCTTGTTTCTCCTGACGGCGAATTGATTGGAGTGGTAAGTATAGCTATGGAGTTGAGTAGCATTTCGAATTTTATTCGCGATCTCAATATATCGGATAATGGCGTCGCCTTTATTGTCGATAGTGAACAGCGGCTAGTAGCATTCCGAGATACTGCCGAATTGACTTATATCAACAACGAAGGCGGGCTTAGTCTTACAAACCTCTCGGATACATCCCACCGTTCTCTGCAGATCGCGGCCGACGCAATTGAAGCGCAAAGAATGGAAACATCTGAAATCGGTAGCCAGGTACATCTCTCCCATAGCGCGGCGGATCAAGATTATCTTGTCTCTCTATCCCCACTGCAAGGGAATGAAATTACCAGCGCGCTTGATTGGTTTGTTGGCATTGTTATTCCAACTCGCGATTTCTTAGGTGATATTCGCCTCACCACACTTTTTCTTGCGCTCGGCGTAATTATTGTCACTGTCGTATTTTTGGTAGGGATACTGCTATTCACCAAACGCGCCATTGTCGTTCCGGTGGGGAAAATCGCGGAACAGGCCAGATACATCAAAACGTTGGATTTGGAGCAAGTTGAATTGCCCCATAGCCCTATCAGAGAGATATACTCATTAAGCGACTCTATGAACCGAATGACCAATGGCTTGGCTTCATTCCGAAAATATGTTCCGACCGAGCTTGTTCAGTTGCTTATCTTGCAGGGGCAAGAGGCTCGTTTAGGCGGCGAATATAGAGATATGACAATATTTTTTAGCGATATTGCGCGATTTACCCGATTGTCCGAAATCTTAGGCACCAAGTTGGCGCAGTATCTAATGGAATATTTCAGCGGGCTTTCTGATCTCATCGCTAGAGAGGGTGGCGTCATTGATAAGTATATAGGCGATGCGATCATGGCCTTTTGGGGGGCGCCGTTGCCGCAGCAAGATCACCATGAACGCGCTTGTCGCGCCGCGCTTCGGTGCCAACGTCACCTTTATAAATTGCGCGGAAATGCTCAGTTGCGAGGTAACCAAATGCTCTATTGTCGTATCGGCATTAATTCCGGCAAAGTGCTTGTCGGAAATTTCGGCGGGGATCGGCGAATGGACTATACCGTGCTCGGCGATCCTGTTAATGTGGCTAGTCGATTGGAATCCTTAAATAAGCAATATGGAACCAATATAATGATAGGCAAAGAAACGTATGAGCATGTCAAAGACATAATGATTTGTCGTAAATTGGATAGAGTGCGATTATATGGCAAAACCGAATCTGAAGAGGTATATGAACTGTTGGCGGCTCGATCCGGCGACAATGAAGATAAATATAAGTGGATAGCGCACTATGAGATGGGGTTTGAATATTACCTTCGCGCGGAGTGGGTCAACGCAATAAAGGAATTCCGAGAAGCATATAGGCTTCGCAATAATAAAGACGCTCCATCTGTTAAATTTGTAAAACGTTGCAAATTATTGGCAACGGAAGGCGTGCCCGATAATTGGGGCGGAATATTCACGGCAAGTAGCAAATAGAGCGTATACGGCGAAGCAAAATAGGTCATGAAAAGAATTGAAATAGTTATTCCATCGGCTGGCGAATCTGTCTCAGAGGGAATATTAGCTAGATGGTTGGTTGAACACGGAACAATAGTTCAAAAGGGCGAACCGCTTTTTGAGTTGGAAACCGATAAGGCGTCTCTAGAGGTGCCATCTCCAGAAACGGGCGTTGTTGATATTCGGGTCGCAGCAGAGAGCGATGTCAAAATCGGAGATGTTGTCGGCGTTTTAGAGGCGATTGAATCAGATAATTCAGATGATTCAGATGATAATAAGCCAATTATTGCGTTGGAGCAGAGGAATGACAGCGATGAAGAAGAGGCGTTAAATGATGACGAAACGCTTTCTCCTTCGGTTCGCCGCATAGTTCAAGAGCACAAACTGGATGTTAAAGCAATTGAGGGTAGCGGAAAAGATGGACGCATAACCAAGGGAGACGCCCTCAATGCCGTTGTTTCTCAGCGCGACTCTGCGGCCGACGTCCGCTCGCAAAGCGATGCGTCCGCTGGCGACAATGCTTCGTCTTCTCCAAAGGAATCGGAGCCCGCTCGCTCATCCGTTGCTCCCACGCCGACGCAATCGACCCAGTCGAGCGCCGGCGACTCGCAATCGTCGCAATCGAGCCAGCCAGGCGCAGGCGACCCGCATCCATCGCAATTGACCCAGTTAAGTTCCGGCGGCTCACAACCATCGCAATCGACACAATCAGGCGTTTCTGTAACGCCGACGCAATCAACCCAGTCAGGCGCCGGCGACTCGCAACGCCGCGAAAAAATGAGTCTATTGCGTAGACGTATTGCCGACAACTTGGTTAGTTCTAAACAGCATTCGGCCCATCTTACTACGTTTAACGAGATAGACATGGGCGAGACGATGGCGATAAGGCAGCAATACCGCGATGAGTTCGCTGAATCTCACGGCGTTAAACTTGGATTTATGTCGTTCTTTGTTAAAGCGGTGTGCCAAGCTCTTGCCAAGTATCCTCTCGCAAACGCCCATATAGATGGAGATGAGATAGTCTACAATGATTGTTGCCACATTGGGGTGGCGCTTTCTAGTCCGCGCGGGCTAATGGTGCCGGTTATTCGTCATGCCGAAGCGATGAATTTCTCGCAGATAGAGGGCGCGATTGTCGATTTTGCGACACGCGCGCGAGATAAGAAAATTATGCCGGACGATCTAACTGGGGGCACATTTACAATTACAAACGGAGGTATTTTTGGCTCGCTTCTATCTACACCTATTCCCAATCCCCCGCAGAGCGCTATTTTGGGTATGCATACGATTAAAAAACGTCCAATAGTATTCAATGATAAAATCGTAGCTCGCCCAATGATGTATGTGGCGCTTACCTATGACCATCGAATATTGGACGGTCGTGAAGCTGTTGGATTACTGTCTGCCATAAAAAACTCCATAGAGCATCCAACGCGTATTATGTTAGGGTTGAGTTAGCGAGTAGATAGATGCGCGATATCGCAATTATCGGCGGAGGCCCGGCAGGCTATGTTGTCGCGATCCGTGCCGCTCAACTTGGATTAAATGCCGCATTGATCGATGAGAGGCAATCACTGGGGGGCACATGTCTCAATATAGGATGTATACCTTCTAAAGCTCTTCTCGATTCTTCGGAGTTCTATTATAAAATAAGACAAAGCGCCGCTTCGCATGGCATATCGATATCAGACGCGACTATAGATATTGGAGTTATGCAACAGCGCAAAAGAAAGGTGGTTGCCAAACTAGTCAATGGCGTCGATAACCTTGTGTCTGCCAATGGCGTAACGCGGTATGTCGGAAGCGCCGCTTTTCAGTCGGCAAATAGCTTGATGGTAACCAAATCGGATCATTCAATAGAAACGATCGAGGCTCGCAATATCGTTATCGCTACAGGTAGCGTGCCGCGCGAGCTACCGGACATCGCCATCGATCATCGTATTATATTAGATTCAACCGACGCGCTTGAATTGGATGTTGTCCCTTCATCGATGCTTGTGATAGGAGCCGGCGCCATCGGGCTCGAGCTGGGGAGCGTCTGGTCTCGTCTTGGAAGCTCGGTTACAGTGGTGGAGATGATGCCCGAAATTCTGCCGGGTTTTGATGCCCATATCGCTAAAACAGCGCGCTCATTATTGAAAAAGCAGGGTTTGGATATTCGACTTTCTACGAGAGTGGTAGAAGCGCGAATAGTTGACGACAAGGCGCTGGTAACTATTGCCTATTCCGCTAATGGCAAAGAGCAAAGCAAAACAATAAGCGTAGATAAAATTTTGGTGGCTGTTGGTCGCGTAGCGTATAATGAACACTTAAATCTTAATGCTGCGGGCGTAATATCGCTTGAGAAAGGGCGCATCAAAGTAGATAGCCTATATCGCAGTTCTATTTCTTCGATATATGCTATCGGAGATGTTATCGCGGGGCCGATGCTCGCGCATAAAGCCGAGGAAGAGGGCATAGCGTTAGCTGAAATTATTGCGGGGCGAGCCGGCCATGTTAGCTATCGCGCAATTCCCAATGTTGTCTATACTAGTCCAGAGGTTGCCTCTGTAGGTTTGACTGAAGAGCGACTAATAGGCGACGGTAGGAATTATAAGGCGGCTTCTTTTCCATTTGCCGCCAACGGACGCGCCATTTCTATGGGCGAGCCGCATGGAATGGTTAGAATATACACCGATTCGGAAAGTGACGAGCTGCTGGGAGCGCATATTGTTGGTCCGTGGGCGTCCATTCTCATCGCAGAGATAGTCGCCGTTATGGAATACCGAGGCTCCGCGGAGGATGTAGCGCGCATTTGTCATGCCCATCCCACTCTTTCTGAAGCCGTGCGAGAGGCGGCATTGGGAATTGACGGTAGGGCTATTCATAAGTTTGAAAAAAGATAACGTAAAATAAGGAGAGAATATGAATGATCAACCACAGTTTGTCGGAGGCTTAGAGGGGGTAGTCGCGACCGAATCGTCTATCTGCAGTATAGATGGGCCTGGCGGCAACCTCTATTATCGTGGTTACTCGATTTTTGATCTAACGCGGCATGTCGATTTTGAAGAAGCGACATATCTTTTGCTTTATGGCGAATTGCCGAGGCAAAACCAGCGACGGGAATTTGTGAACGTTATTCGTTCTCAACGGGCATTATCCCCCGAAACGCTCCAGTTTATTCGTAATTTCCCTCGCGATCGCCACCCAATGGAGATGCTCCAGTCCATACTTCCCGTGCTTAATGTTGACAGAGAAAGCAATGTCGATAACGATGAGGCCCTCGATTATCGCCTCATCGCGTATCATGTCGCGCAAGTGCCAACTATTGTCGCGGCCTACCATCGTCTATGTTCCCAGCAAGAATATATAGCGCCGCGCGACGATCTTTCGCATGGAGCGAATTTTCTCTATATGCTACACGGCGAAGCTCCAAAAGCGTCGCAAGGGAAAATTATGGACACATGTCTATTGCTTCATGCCGAGCATAGTCTTAATGCCTCTACATTTACAGCCCGAGTCGTAGCCTCTACATTATCTCCCGTCTACTGCGCGCTGTCCGCCGCTATCGGAGCGCTCTTTGGACGTCTGCATGGAGGCGCCAACGAGCATGTCGTGGATATGGCCGCCTCGTTGAATGAAGAAAACGCTC
>CBDCPJ010000047.1:0-61943 GCA_965220165.1 Spirochaetia bacterium | reverse complement strand
AGTCGATTTATACAAGTTAACGGCGAAACGATGGCGTAATTGGTGTGCTCCATAGCCCAGTTTGCGTCTCATATAGATAGCCATGGTCGGCGATTTTATGTTGTTTAATTCGGGTAATACTTTGCGGATACGACCCGCAAGTGCTCTGCTGACATTGCCGCTATGCATTACGCCTTTGCTCATTCCCGACCATTCGCCGCTTGCCGCTACTTTCAATGTCCTAAATATGCCTACTCGGCAACCCGTTTCGATTATGAATGAGATGGCGATATCTATTTTAGTGTTGCCAGCCTGTCTTTCTGGGATTAGCGGTAATGACTTAGAAATTATAGTCTGTTTGGCTCTTCTTACCTTGATAAACGGATTTGCTGGTATATAACCCCATTTGGAGAGTGTCGCATAGCAACTAGAGACCGAGTTTATATACATATTGGCTGTAGCGGTTTTGCGTTGCTCTCTACACTCAGCGGCGTAAATGTCGGCGTGCTCCGACTTTGCTAACACAGGATTTATGCCTTTTCTGGCAAGCCATTTTTCCCAATTAACGATACTATGTTTGTAAATCCGCTTTGTGCTGTCGCTATTATAAGTCGATAGCCATTTGTCTATAACCGCTGACCAGTCTACATTCTTAGCATACGCTAACCTTGAAAACTCATCGGCTAACTTATCAATGACCGCTTGGCTATACACTTTTCTTAATTCATCTATAGTCAAATCATTTAACGTCATACTATTCAAGGCATCCATAGCCTTACCCTTGAAGACCTCTAACTCTAATCCGCCAGTTGTGTTGGCAAATTTGCTTATCTCTGTCATTGCAATACTCACTATGTATGTTAACATATATTAACATACATAGTGAGTCAAGCGATATATCAAAATATTTTATTATTTTCTTTGCAATTGTGGTAATGAGAGTGTAGATGAGACTATAAGAGATGGCTTGCCTATATATATATAGGCTTGCGGCTACTATTAAGGAGTTTATCGCTACTCTACTCATCTACTATTATATTGCCTTATTATCTAAATTAATTCAAGCAATATTGCTGATTATCAATCATCGCATTTGTGAATATAGATAATCTGAGTTGCCGATGCCATTATTAGATTTAGTGCCATCGCTAATTATTTTAACGCCTAGCAATTTTTTCAAATTGGCTCTGACGCTTGAAATCATAGTTAGCAACTTGCGATATAGCATTATGTTATCAATATAGACTATTTAGCCTTGAAGGTCGAGCGATAATTGAGATTAACATATTCATTTTCACTACAATAATCATTATTTGCTCATACTAATAATTACAAGTTTTCAATTCTAGCATTTGAAAGATTGAAAGCCATGTAATTAATTACAGATTGCTACAAAAGATTTGATTTTTCTATTTTTTATTTAGTCTAATATAATGAGTACTCATTTTATATGAAAACACAATAAAATTCAACGTAGCAAGTTGACATAATCGACATAACAGTGTTGAATAGCGGTATGAAGGTTACGCTTGCTATTCGCAGATTCAATCCCGAGAAAAATGACGCTCCCTATACCGAAAAATTTCATACGGTCGCAGAGCCGACCGATCGCATTCTCGATCTATTGATTGATATAGCCAAAAATCACGATGGAACATTGACGTTTCGACGCAGTTGCGCGCATGGGGTATGCGGCTCTGACGCGATGCGCATCAATGGCGTTGAACGATTGGCCTGTAAAACATTGCTTCGCGATGTCGCGGAGAATGAAAATGATGTCATCAACATAGAGCCATTGCGCCATCTTCCCGTTCAACGCGATCTTATGGTAGATCATGAGCCCTTTTTTGAGAAATATCGCTCAGTCTCTCCATACCTTTCGCCAAAAGAGAAACCCGGCGAAAAAGAGCGTATCCAATCTCAAAAACAGCGCGCGATCTTTGACGACGCCACTAAATGTATAAATTGTTCGGCATGCTACTCCGCTTGCCCAGTCCTAGAGAAAAACCCTCGTTTCCTTGGGCCCGCGGCTATCGTGCAGGCTTCGCGATTTGTTTTCGATAGCAGAGACACTGGATTGGATACGCGCGTCGATCGATTAGACACGGCTGATGGCGTATGGGCATGCGAAAATCATTTTGAATGCACACGAGTGTGTCCAAGAGAGATAAAAGTTACTAAAATGATTAATATGACCAAAAGAGCAATTAAAAAGTATCGCGAAGCGCGCGGGGAATCGACCGCCGAGCCCCCAAAGCCCGAAAAAAATAGCTGAATACCGAGATATCGCTATGAAGATACATGAATATCAGGCAAAAGAGTTATTCGCGCGCTACAATATCCCCATCCAGCGGCAAAAAGTAGTCGAAAACGTCTCCGACGTAGTTGCGGCTGTTGAATCCCTTGAATTTCCCATTGTGCTGAAGGCGCAAGTGCTCGCTGGCGGGCGAGGAAAAGCGGGAGGGGTGCTCTTGGCAAACAGCGCGGACGAGGCGATAGAGGCCGCCAAAAAAATATTCGGCTTGACTATCAAAGGATTTCCGGTAAAAAAATTGCTGTTGTCCCACGCCGTCGAAATACAACAGGAATACTATCTGGGTATCACGCTCGATCGCGGCAGCCGACAAATGGTGCTTCTTATCAGCGCGGAGGGAGGCGTCGACATAGAACAGCTGGCCGTAGAGCGCCCGGATGCAATTGCTCGCCTAAAGATCGATCCGATAAACGGGCTACAGAAACAGGAGCTCAATCAGTTTTTTACTCGGTTCTTTCCCGACGAGGCGCTCTGCAGACAAGCAGTCGATACGGCGATCAAGCTCTACGCGCTAACCAGCGACCTTGATTGCTCGCTGATCGAAATAAACCCCTACGCGATTGTTGACGACGAAACGTTGCTCGCGCTAGACGCGAAAATAAATTTTGATGATAACGCGCTCTATCGTCGCTCGGAGTTGGAAAAACTAAAAAACTCCGAAGAATATTCCGCCGACGAAATCGACGCAAAAGCGCATGAGCTTAGCTTTGTAAGTATGGAGGGGACCATCGGTTGCATAGTAAACGGAGCTGGTCTGGCTATGGCGACGATGGATCTTATTAAACTATTTGATGGCGAAGCGGCTAACTTTCTTGATGTGGGTGGAAGCTCCAATCCTCAAAAAGTCTTCCATGCGCTTCGAATTATCACCAACAATCCCAACGTCTCCGTGATATTAATCAATATCTTTGGCGGAATCACTCGTTGCGACGACATCGCAAAAGGCATCACGCTTGCGTTTGACAAAATCGATATCACTATTCCTATCGTTATCCGCCTTATTGGCACAAATGAAGAGGCGGGTCGCGCTATCCTTCAGCAGGCCGGATTCGAAGTTGTCGACGATCTCAGCGCCGCGGTGCAAAAATCGGTATCGCTTGCCAAGGCTTCAGTATAAAAACGCCATCCCTCGCCATACATCATAGCAACCCTCCTATCCTATTCATCGTTTCGATAATCGCTCTTTCTCTTCTTTCCTTGCTGATAGCCTGCGATATCGATCCGCCAGATAATGTCGATAACGGCGATACCAATGATGGCGATAACGGCGATACCAACAAGTCGCCGGACTCCGCGCCGACCAATGTAACTACCCTTGTGGGCGACACCCAAATAACGCTCATGTGGAATGCCGTGGCGGGAGCTTCCAGCTACAATATCTACCGCGGACGCTCGGCGGACAACCTCGGCGCCGCCCCAATCGCATCGGTGAATGCTCCCGCGACCTCTTACAACAATATAGGCCTGCAAAATGGCATCCAGTATCATTACGCAATTTCGGCCGTAAACGCCGCCGGCGAAAGCATGCGCCGAGCCGAAGTATCCGCGACTCCTGCCGCGACTCCTGCCGCGAATCCTACCGCGACGCCAGAGAGCCCCGTAAATATAGTCGCGACAGTAGGGCATAATACCGTAACTTTGAATTGGGACGCGGCGAACGGCGCCGATGTCTATCAAATCTACCGAGGCTCGCCGACAGACTCCGTTGAGAACTTCAATCTTATCCACAACTTTATCACTTCAACCACCTATACCGATACCAATGTTGTTAACGATACCACCTATCAATATGCAATCTCGTCGAGAAATATCGCCGGGGAAAGCGCAAGAAGCGCTCCAATATCGGCCACTCCAATGTTGACCGCTCCGGTAGCTCCCGCCAATGTTAGAGCCATCATAAACGATAATGAAGTAACTATAACGTGGGATACCGTTGAGACCGCGGAAACCTATAATATTTTCCGATCCCTACCGCCAAAAGCCCCCAATGCAACGCCTATCGCCACAATCAACGCGCCGACGACCTCTTATACCGACACCTCCGTTGTCAATGGGACATCGTACCGTTACGCCGTTTCGGCGACAAATCGCGTTGGCGAAGGTAATCAATCCATCATTGACGCCACTCCAATACCTCCCGTCGACGACGATAATAACGGACTCATCGAAATTGGCACGTTAGAAGAGCTCAACAACATGCGATACGACCTTGAAGGAGCAAGCTATAAAACAGGCGCCACTGATACGGGGAATGCGAGCGGTTGCCCAGAAGGAAGATGCAACGGCTATGAATTGACGGGTAGTTTAGACTTTGAGGACACAGGCAGTTACACCGACGGCGTTATCGATGCCGCGTTGCGCCCCGATGGAGGCGATCCCGCCGCAGCCGCAAATTCCGGCTGGGAACCGATAGGAAATTGCAATACCGACGCGGATAGTTCGGGATTGATCTGCGGAGACGAGGATGACCAGTTTTTCTCCGCTATTTTTGATGGACGCGGCTTTACAATCGCCAATCTCTACTCGCGGAGCGCGTATAATGGGGGATTATTCGGCGCAATAGACAGCGAAGCCGTCATCCGCAACATAGGAATAGTCGAAGGCGACATCTACGGCAGCGATGCCGTCGGCGGACTGGCTGGAATAAACAACGGAACAATTATCGCCAGCTACGCCGTTAACGTCAGAGTACACGGCAGCTCGAAGAGCGTCGAGTCTATTGGAGGACTAGTAGGTGTCAACCGCGCTGATAGCCAGATTATTGCCAGTTACACGGTGGGCGGCGACGCCAATGGGGTATCCGGAGTTATGAACGCTGTCGGCGGACTGGTCGGCCGCAATGCGCTCGCCACGATTCAGGACAGCAACCCCGGCGCTATTATTGCCAGCTATTCCACTGTCAACGCGCAGGGAGGAGACGGGCTATTCGACCATGTCGGAGGACTAGTCGGCGGAAATGGCGGCTTGGTGATTGCCAGCTACGCAACCGGCAATGCCGATGGAGGAGGAGGGACGATGGATATTGCCGGCAAATTAATAGGCTTTCGAAACGGCCAATTGATTGCTAGCTACGGGTTTGGAAGCCTGTCGAGACGGAACATCGACGGCCCAGACGGAACCCCGCCGGTAGCCGCCGTATTATTATTAACCGCCGAAAACGCCGGCGACGAATGGAGCAGCGCCGAACAGAATACCCTGAACGCCTGGGACTTTGGCGACGAAACGCAACCGCCCGCGCTCCGCTATGCCGATTACGACGGAAACAGCGGCATAGACTATTGCGCTATATTCCCCGATATCGCCGATGGTTCGGCGATCGCTTGCGGCTCCACATTGCTGACGGGGCAAAATCGCTAATCCACAACATAGTTTGAGGAATTATATACGAGTGAACCCTAGATAGATTATGTAGGTTTTGATGAGTTAGATACTTCTGGTAGAAAGGTAAAACGAATAGAAGATTTAAAATGGGTTTTAGTTTTGGGAACTATATAAAATAGGATAACAATCAAATTCATATATTTGAGATCATTACTCTTCAAATAGATCTATTTGCAATTCTGAATGTATTATAATAACAGAAGATTTTTTATATCTTTTATATTTTCAACCAAATGTATCATTCTTTGCAAAAGGCGGAGGTAAATGTGATAGAATGATACTATCGTCCTATTACATTATTTGAGTGGACAGGGTTCGGAATAATTACATTATTCGATTGGATATATCAAGCTATAAAATTTATTGTTTTAGCATTTATCGCTATTAAATTATTCATGTTGTGTGTGCGATTCATCTTATCTATTTTATTTAAAATTAGATAATGGACTTGACACGAGAATGGTTTTGTGATATTATGTAAACATAATGGTTTGAGGATAGGATAGACTATAGTTATGGATGGTTCTAAATCTAATAATAACTCTACTAGAAAATCATTTAAATTGGCTGCGGATATTCTTGTGCCAATAAAAGAAATAAGAAAAAAATTAAAAGAAAAACTTAAAGAGAGGGATGTACCCTTCCTCAATTTTGAAGAATTGGCTAATACTGTAGGTGTTTCTAAAAATGCTTTGCGTATTCGATTAAATATGCCTACCAGCAGTAGATAACATGGTAAAATATAATCATAAATGAAACAGAGAACACTGAAAAAGAAACAGAGAACACTGAAAAAGTCGTATAAACAAGTCGCATTAGGTTTTATATTTAGTAATGGTGAGCAATGGGATGGCATTGGGGATGTTGATATATTCGAAATAAATAACATCTATACTATCAAACAAGCGAACGCACGACCTTTTAAAGATATAAAATTTCATAGTTGGGAATTCAAAGTGTCATTTACTTTTAATGAATATCATGATCTCAGTTTCAGTAACACTTTATTTGAAGGTAACATAACATTGCGTATAGAAAATAAAGCTGAGTATACATTTAGTGGGCAACCTCAGTCTTTTTCACCTAATAACTTATATTATGGAAATTTTAAATTCTTATTGATAAGTAATGACAATACACTTATTAAGATAAATTAAGAGAACTATATACAATGTAATAATGATAATTTTGGGAACTATGATCTGATTATAGAATTTTTCTTCTGTTATTAGAGTTGATTTTTCATAATTATGGGCATAGAGATTCTTATACATTGGGATATCATCAATTATGTCTATAATTTCTTCTCTTAATATGCTAGATATGTAATTGCTACAACATGATAATGGCTGGATTACAGTTGAAAAGAGCAAGATTCCCTCATTGGAAATTTTGCCCGTTACTTCCAGCCTGCATGTTGTAGCAAATATCTTGCTCGTTAGTAGCGGGCATCTAATAGGAGGATGTTTATGAAGAGTAAAGGAGTTGCATATCTATTATGGTTGCTCGGTTTTTTTATCTATTTTATTTAAAATTAGGGGTATTAGGGTTTCATCGGTTTTATATTGGTAAAATTGGGACAGGAATTTTATGGTTTTTTACTGTTGGCGTGGCGGGGTTCGGCGCGTTATTTGATCTATTCACACTCGGAACACAGGTTGATGTTTACAATAATCGACATAACATCAATGCTATACAAACCTGATAATCAGGGAACTATATAAAAGCAATAACACTGATCGCCGTTATTTTACTGTCAAGGATTAGTAGGCTTTTGGTTAACATCTGTGTTCGTGGTTTAATTTTTCGGGTTGACAAAGTCATACTTGGCAGGTTTTAACCAAGCACTTCGTATGCGCCTTGAAAGAATCTATATTGCGCAAGGCAAAAGATACGTGTAAAGAGCCATTTATTTGCACACTACCCCACATTGCTCCCGGAGCAAAAATACAATCGCCCATCTTCATCGCGATACCCCCTTCCCCCTTCGCCACATTCATGCTACAATATCCTTAATCTACAATGGCTCTCCTTCATTTCGACCCCGCAAGTCACAAATACACCCTCAACGGATCGATACTCCCGTCGGTAACCGAATGCATCAGAGGCAGCAATGGCAACAGATACCAAAATAGAGCAATGGTATATGGCACAGAAGTGCATGCCTGCATCGGCAACTACCTTCTCGGCCAGCCCATCGCGGCGCCCCCCTATCGCGATTTTTGCAGCGAAGCCGGAAAAATCGCGAGCAACACCACTGAAGTCGAGAAAATGGGGCATTACCTCGCTCTTTTTGCGGGAACCGCCGACTGCATCTGTATGATCAACGGCATTCGAACCGTAGTCGACTGGAAAATCCGCCAAGGCAACACCCCGTTAAAAAAAGCGCCGTGGCACTACCGGCTCCAAGTGGCGGCATACGCAAAAATGTTTGACTGCGCGCAAGGAATGGTCGTGCAAATGCGTCAATGGGCCGACACAATCGAAATTCGCAAGGACATCGTTGAAGAAATCGACCTTCACCTCAAGCAGACAACCACCCCCATCGGATTTTGGCATCGCTTCATACGCCATCAATACAAAAAGGGGAACTCGCTCCAGAGCATCCACCGCCGACTCGACTCCCTATCGGTCGACTACATCCCCAGCGCCGGGTAAGCCGCGCTGCGCTTATGAAAAATGGGTGACCTCGTGAATCCAACGGCGAGAACGTATCCTTCCTATAGTCGCCGCAAGAATGACGAGATCGACACAAGTCAGCAAGAGATAGATCGACGGCAATGAAAGCTTCAAAACCAGCCCGCCCACTATGGCTAACGGAACACCCACAAAATAGGTAGATACAAGATCGATGATCATATTGTACCTATTATCCCCGCCGCCCCTAAGAACGGCGACCACAATATGCAGAACGCTCCCTTTAAACGGCATAGCCAATATAAGCGCCAGCAACGATCGCCGCGCTAAATCCTGGATTTCAGAACCGACATTATAAAAACTGACAACAAAACCGGACATCACCGCGATAATAATGCCAATAACAATCCCCTGCGCAGCCCCGAGCGGCAAAAACGCCATCCCATACTCCTGTGCCAAATCGAGCCTCTTTTTGCCGATGGCATTGCCGATAATAACCGCGCCGGCGTTTGACGACCCGATAATAAAAACAAATGACAACCGAAAAATAGGCTCGACAATCGCGTGCGCCGACAAAATATCGGTCCCCATACGGGCATATACCATCTTATAGACCGAAAATCCGATCGCCCAGACAATCTCATGCGTCATTACCGGCAACGCTAGCGACAGCAACCGCTTTCTAAACGGCCGCGTCCAACGCCTCACATCGCCCAGACGCACCGCGGCGGGATACCGGCGGAGATAAATCCACCCGACAATCGCCACCATTTCGATCCCTCGGGCGATCAGCGTGGCAAGCGCCGCCCCAGAAACGCCCATAGCCGCGAACCCAAGATTCCCAAAGATGAACACCCAGTTGAGGAAAATATTGATCGCCAACGCGATGCCCGCCGTATAAAAAGGCGGCCGCGTGTTGCCGGCGCTCCGCAATCCCATCGAGTAGGCGATAGAAACCCCGGTAAATATATAACTTGGACTAACAACACGAAAATAGCGCTCGCCATAATTGATCACATCGACATCGGCGGTGAACAACCGAATAATCTCGCGCGGAAATAACGAAGCCATAGCGGAAAACAGCGCCCCGCCGGCAATCACCAAGAGCAACAGCAGCCCCATAGCACTCCGCATCCCATCCTTATCGCCCTTGCCCCAAAACTGCGACATCATAATCATCGCGCCGCTTCCAAGCCCGTAGCAAAAAAGGAGAAACACAAAATAATATTGATTGCACAACGACACCGCGCTCAGCCGCAAGCTCCCGACACGCCCAATCATCACCGTATCGATAAGATTCAGCGCCGACAAAAGAATATCCTGCAGCACGATAGGGATCGCCAACACCAGCAACATCTTAAAAAAAGACCGCCACTCCGCGCGTTTCATATTATCTGTTATAGATAGATTAAATTGCCCTGTCAAGAGCGCCGCCGCATATCACAAACGAAACAACACCGCGACCAAAGGGGGAAGTCTCCCCCTCGCTCCATAGCGCATTGCCGCCTCGCGGCAACCGCCGCTCCCTCTTCGCGCTCCGCTCACGCTCCGCGCTGGTCGCCGCTTGCGCTATTCCGCTACCCCCTCTGCGGGCGCTCCCCCGCAACAACGAAAATCGCCCACCAAAGGCCCGCAACGCCCAACGGGCACAATAATACCCCCAATTCCCGCGCTATTCGCGGCGTCCCCACATAACAGTCCGCGGAGGCATGCGAAAGCCCCTTGCGACGACGCGCTCGGCAATGGCGGCCAGCTCTTGCTGGGCATGTCGCCGAGTGTCGGCGTCGATAGCGGCAATACCCGCGACATAGCCGCTGATACAATCGACCCGCGTCGCCGCCTTCGATCCCCACTCTAAAGGAGAGCAAAACGAACAGCTTCGCAAATCGCGGAGCGGAAGATCGGCGACAAAAGACATGATCTCCGCCCGAGAATAGAGATCGTTATGCGTCACCCCGCATTGCCTATCAATATTCGCCTTGAGCCCATGGATATCCCGTCCATTCGCCTCTTCATCGCTCAAGTGATCCCGTCGCATCTCGACAACCACCAGCAATCCCTCCCGAGCAAGCAGTCGATAGGCGCGATCCAACGCGACGACAGGATCGGCGAAATGATGCAAAACATCTATCATAAGAATAGTATCAAACGAGCCGTCTAATAGCGGCGCATCGAGCAATGGCCCATGGTGGAACGATATTTTTCCTCTATCGGGATGCCTCTCAAAGCGCGCGCAAGCGTCTGAAATTGCCTCTTCTTCAGGATCGATGGCGTCGCATCTATCAAAATTGCGGCAAATTGACAGAATATCATAGAGCGTCGACCCGTCGCCGCACCCAATATCCAATAGGCGACCAAACGATCGCCGCCTCAATTCGCCCGGAAAATAGAATGATTTATCAATCATATTGCATGCCCTCGACTATTTGGCCCAAAGACAGAGAGCGCGAGGCGGGATCGCTCAATAGGCGGCGCCAATAGCGCCCATTTCGCTGGTTGTAGAAAAGCCCGAAGAGATGTCGGCGGGTATGACGGTATCCCCGAGACGATTGGCGAGAAAGGTATTCATCCATCTTCTGGACCACCTGATCGCGAACCGCGCTCGGCTCGGCGGCGCCGAAATAGCGTTGGTCGACATCGGCAAAAAGCCACGGATTGCTGTATGCCGCGCGACCAATCATTACCCCGTCGACATATCGCAAATGCTCCGCTATGGCGCGATGATCGACGATGCCTCCGTTAATCTCGATAGGAATGTCGCCCATATCTCTTTTTAGTCGATGGACATCGGCATAGCGCAATGGAGGGATATTCCTGTTCTGCTTTGGCGAAAAGCCATGCAGTTTTGCGATACGCGCGTGAACAATCAGACGATCGGCACCGGCCTCTGCCACTATTCGCGCGAAATTGAGCATATCCTCGTATCGATCATACCGGTCGATGCCGATACGATGTTTTACCGTAACCGGCCGTCGTGTGCGACGTTTCATCGCGCGTACAATATCGGCCACATGATGCGGGCGGGCCATAAGACAGGCGCCAAACGCGCCTTGCCTCACTCGCTCGCTCGGGCATCCCACATTAAGGTTATACTCGTCGTAGCGCCACTCTTCGGCGATTGCCACCGCTTCGGCGCATTGTTGCGGGTCATCGCCGCCGATTTGCAACGCGATAGGGCGCTCAAAGGGATCAAAATCGAGATGGCGAGGGCGATCGCCGTATATAATCGCGCCGGTGGTAATCATCTCGGTATAGAGCAACGCATGCCTCGTTACGCATCGCATAAAATAGCGATAGTGGCGATCGGTTCGCTCCATCATCGGCGCGACGCTGACCCGATAGGCGGGGACAACGGAAGGCGCTACAACCTTCGCCCTCTTTACGAGAGGACTATTGTTGATACGAATTATTGGTTAAACGTTCGCTCACCAATCGCCGCAGTTGCGAATGGATCGACGATGGATTTCGCTCTATTAATTTGGCGAAGAACCCTTGAACTAATAGCGACTCGGCTTCTTCGGCAGAATAACCTCGACTCTCAAGATAAAATTGATGCATGGG
Source organism: Spirochaetia bacterium (assembly GCA_965220165.1). Taxonomy (GTDB): domain Bacteria; phylum Spirochaetota; class Spirochaetia; genus CBDCPJ01. The sequence continues at coordinate 50,071 of CBDCPJ010000047.1, read as the reverse complement.
ATCAATTTTTCCAGTGGTAGAGCCATGGCTACACCGCACATCATCCGTTTTGATATTCAAACTGGGAATGGAATCGGAACGACACGAATCGCTGAGTAACAGGTTATTATTGGTTAAATAGGCGTCTGTCCCATAAGCGGGAGAGGCAACCTCGATGAGCCCTTGATAGACAGTATGCGCCTCGTCTTTGGCGACGCCGCGATAGCATGTTCGACTCAACGCATTTGGCGCTAAGTGCCGCTGAACCGTTCGCATATCGAAATGGCGATCTTGATCGGCAAAATAGATGCCGTCCAACTCCACATCGGAGCCGGCGCCTTCCAATCGCACATTGCAACGCTGCTTAGCGAGCATAGTGCCAAACATATTGACGCTGTGCCGAAAATAGGCGTCCCGCATGACCGTCGCGGAACCATACGAGAAGCTGCTCGATTCTAGGTTCAGCGTATTCACCATTGTAAAATCGAGACGGGCGGCATCGTCGACATGGAAACTATACCCATCTAAGCAAATGAGTTCGCCCTCGTCCCTGCTCGCTACCTTAACAATAACATGGGCATTTGCCTCTCTCTCTAGGATGACAATGACATGCGGCGCGGACACACGACCGTCCCCCGCCTCATCAAACTCTATAAGAATGGGCTTATCGACCGATATGCCCGCGGGAATATAGCATATGACGCCATGGGTAATCAACGAGTAGTGCCACGATACCATGCGGTCGTCGCTCGCTTTGGCCTCCGCATGCAACGTGTCGATAACGCGCTTTGCCTGACTAGCGGAAAGCGGCGTGTCGGCAATGTATCCGGTCAATGGACAGCATACCACACCTTGCTTGCCTATATCTTTGCTCATAAAATGGCTTGCGCATCGCCCGTCTTCAAATTTGATATGGGCTCCATATTCTTTTTCGTTCGATTGAATAGACTGTTGCTCCATAATAGATTCCGCGGTCTCGCCGCCAACCACCGCGCCGCTGGCAATCGCGTCGTCGGCAACCGCGCCGCCAATCACCCCTTTGCCCTTTACGTTGCCGTTTTTCGTAAAATAGGGCACGTTGGTATCGACAACGACGGCGCTATATTTATAGCTATCAAAATCATAGGTAGAGAGCGTTGTGCGGCTCCATTCCTCGTCACTTCGGGTAGGCCATCGATGGCGTTGAAATGCTTGATATCCCGATCGCCTGATATCGCTTATCCAGTCAGGCGAGAATGGACTCGCGGCGTCAATATAAGCAGGCAGTTGTCCAATGCCGACAAATGCCTCTTCTCGATTGCTGTTACTCATTTTATTACGCTATCATTAGAATATGCCTGTTGTCAACGGATAGATAATATTGACATTAAGAGCCATATGCTATAGCATCCCCCTTGTGTCTTCTATAGACGCGCTTATTGACCGCGATAACCTGCGGCGGCGCCTTAAAGAGATCGAAGCGATGGTCGAAGATCCAAAGATCTACCGCGATCGAGGCGCTCATCGCGAGTTGATGCGCGAAAACGCCCATATTTTCAAGATATTACAGACTGATCAGGCCTATCATAAGGCGATGGAGGATCTAAAAGACGCCCAAGACCTCCATCGCGCAGAGAACGACCAAGAACTGTTGCGGTTAATCGAAGAGGAGATCGCGGCGCAAAAAACGGCAATTGAAGAGCATGAGCATCAATTAAAACAGTTGCTAAAGCCTCGCGATCCAAACGACGACAGGAACGCTATCATCGAGATTCGCGCGGGAACGGGCGGCGAGGAGGCCGGATTATTTGTCGCCGATCTCTATCGCATGTATGTGCGGTATGCCGAACGAACAAAAAACAAAATTGCGATTCTCTCGATGAGCTCTGTTGGCGGCGGATTTAGAGAGGTTATTCTTAAGATAACCGGAGAGTCGACCTTTGGGCTGTTCAAGCACGAGAGCGGCGTGCATCGAGTGCAACGTATTCCAATAACGGAATCAAACGGGCGTATCCACACCTCCGCAGTAACTGTGGCTGTTTTGCCCGAAGCCGATACCACCGATGTCAATATACAGGCCGAAGATTTGCGAATCGATGTGTTCCGATCGTCGGGGCCGGGCGGACAGAGCGTCAACACAACCGACTCGGCGGTACGCATAACGCATATTCCAAGCGGACTGGTGGTTACCTGTCAAGACGAAAAGTCGCAGCATAAAAATAGAGATAAGGCGATGGTTGTGCTTCGTTCTCGCCTGTATGAGCTGGAAGAAAAAAAACGACGCGAAGATCGTGATTCGGCGCGGAGGAGTCAGATCGGGAGCGGAGATCGGTCAGAGCGTATACGCACCTACAATTTTCCTCAAAATAGGGTAACCGATCATCGAATTAACCTAACGCTCTATCACCTAGACCGAATTATCGATGGCGATTTAGACGAGGTGATCGGCGCGTTGCATATTTCCATTGAAGAGAGCGGTTGATCGTCGATCTCTTCTGGTAGCCGCCGCCGATAGACTGCGTCAATCGCTTGCGGAGGACGATACTCCCTATTTGGACGCGCAGCTATTGCTGTGCCACTGCTTAGAAATAGGGGCGGCGACATTCTATGCCGCATTAGACGAGCCGGTTTCCGCGTCGTTGCGCAGACGCTATTGGCACATGATACGCCGCCGCGCGGCGGGCTGGCCGGTGGCCTATTTGCTTAAAAAAAAGGACTTTTATGAGCAACGGCTATTTGTTGATCGGCGAACGCTAATTCCGCGCCCCGATAGCGAAACGTTAGTCTCGGCGGCATTAAATATTATCGATAGAGAGCCAATTACAGAAATCCATGACGCATTTACCGGAAGCGGCGCGATCGCTCTTGCGTTGGCGATTGCCAGACCGGCCGTCGCTATTTCAGCTTCGGATTTGTCGATTGGCGCCCTGCGGGTTGCTCGTCGAAATATCCGTCTCCTCTTACCTAAAAAGAAGGGCAGCGCGATCCCCTTGAAACGGGCTGATATTCTGCCGACATTGCGCAACATCGATATGATTGTCGCTAATCCTCCCTACGTTGTTCGAAAAGACGCGCTAACGATGGTCTCGAAACAGGGAAGCGAGCCGCTTATGGCTTTAGATGGCGGGATAGACGGCCTACAAATTATCTACAGGCTTATTGTTCAGGCGCGGAAGGCGTTGCGAATCGGCGGCTATTTACTGATTGAAGCCGCGGACAGCCAAGCTGAAAAAATAACGATAGCGCTGGCAGCCAATGGCTATGACATTGAAACACAGGCTAAGGATCTGGGCGGCCGTCTGCGTGTGTCGGTGGGTCGCCTCGCCAGATAGCAAAAAAATATACCGACATAAAAAAGGCGACCCAAAGCTGGGTCGCCTATAACGGTTCAACACATCCAACGCTCTAATTTATATATGAGCGCATGTGCGAAAAATTACTCTCCGGCGCGATAGATGAGAATCTTAGCGATTTCTTTATCGTCCAGATTTATGCCTATATCACCATCACCGCCGGCGACCTCAATAGGTCCGATATTATTCATGGGGTATCGCTGCGTTCATCGCCAAATTCAAACGTGTCACCGCTTTCGCTACCAGCGTCGTATGCCTGGACCCTTACAGTTGCGTCACTGACAATCGTATCGATCCAACCATCCGTGTCATCATACAACTCGATGCTGTTTTCTCCAATAAACCAGTCGGGGCTTGGGGCGACCATCGATGCAAACGATAATAAACTGCCGCCTTCGTCCGCAGAGATATACACCGTAGCAGAGCCAATCGGCGCAATTGCGTCGCCAACAGCATAATCGCTGGCACGAGATTCGGCTTCACTCATAAGAAAGTCGTACATGCCTGTTTCCGCGAGTTGTTCCATTGCAAGAGAAGCCTGCGCCCCTGCTTCCCACATAGTGTAGTCGGAATTATGGGTTACAAAGAATGGATGCGTGAAAAAGCGTCCTCCGGGAGGATCTGTTCCTGCAATAGGACCGGAAGTCTTGCGGTTGTCCTAGATCGGGCGTTGCTGGCCAATAGGTCAAAAGCGTTACGGCATAGACTTGATCGTCTTCTTCGCCCTCGGCAAACAATATTACCTCGTCTATATCTATCGCTTCCCCGGCGATAAGCGTTACGCCAAATATCGTTCTAATACGAGATAGGTCCACTCTTATTACACTGGATGTCGAACCGGAAATATTCTCGCATGATATGGTAAGGCCGTTCTCTAACTCCACCTCCGCGCCTATAGCGGGTGTTGCAGAAATATCAACAGATACTGTTTGCCATGTATCGTCGAAAACAAATGAGTCTGGGACAAATGTGCATTTGATACCATTCGCATCTACAAAAAAGAACTCCGCCTCAGTGCCAGTTGCACCTTTATAGCTAAAGACAAGATTATAGTCGCCGCTCGTTTCGCTACCGGTTAGATCGAATAGACTCTCTCCTGCGATTCCAATGGACATATCGCCGCTGCCCGTAGGCGAAAAACTATGATAATCGGGAGTGCCGAACGCGCCGTCATTAGTCTCACCGTCGCCAAAGACCGCCATATCTGTAGCATCTGGAGTAGTTTCGTCGGCGGCGGCTTCCAATGCTGCAAAGTCAAACATTTCATGGTCAACATCTTGAGAAGTGCTCAGCCCAATGCCATTTTCGAATCCTACAACATAGATCTCCACATCTGCGTTTGTATCCTCCATATCATTTCCAATAGCATCGGATAATATCGGGATGATTCTATCGCCTGCGCCTCCTTCGCTACCGAACTCAATTTCTCCGCCTTCTTCAAATAGGTCATCGCTCATCAGAGGGGTAATACCTGCTAGAATCTAGGGCGTCCAGAGCACTGTCCGCTGCGGTATAAAAATCGGCATTAAAACCGATAGCAGCGCTGGTTCCTCCTCCGAAATCAAGATCGTCAAAGTCGATATCAAAATCTTCGATGGTGTCATAGCTATCGGAGTAGAACGCATCAAAAAAACTGGTCCCAAAGTCAAGGCTATCTGAAGAAGTGCCTGCGGCGTTATATACTCCCAAATCAATGCTTAAATCGTCTCCCTCTAAGGCTACGGAGAATCGATAGGTTTCGACAATGTCATCGCTTTGCTTATCATAGTCGTCATTAAAAATATCGGCAGTCGTCCCATCCCCTGCTTGCTCCACTACTTGCTCGAGTATAGCGATAAAGGCCGCTTTGCTTTTATCAAACTCCACGCCGAGACTTTCCGCGGAGGTATCGGGAATGTTTTCTAGTTCAAACCCCGCTTCGAATAGATCGGACGAACTCTCAACAATATTACCCAAAGTGCCTTCATCGAACACTTTGGCTAGGGCTCCTCGCAACAATACATCGCTCTGCGGAGTTACATTCGCTACAATATCCCCGTCAGAATCTTCAGCAACAGTTGACAGAGAATAGAGCGTGCGGCTTACGCCGTTGACATTAAATTCCGCTTGCACTCGAACAACGTCATCGCAATCATCATTATCTAGATCGTCAAGCGGTATATTATACACACCATCAGAGTTGGTCTCTGCCGCGGTTGCAGTTGTACCGCAGAGCGCGGTTACCATAGCGTCTTCGATCACCGCTCCTATCGCTACGCGCCCGCTAACTGTCGAACCGGTAACGGTAATGGTAATAGTGAGCATGTCGCTACTATTTTCCGTGCCGTCATTTGCTGTTACCGTTACTTCATAGCTCCCAGCAGTCAGCGCCGTTGCTACGGTAATTACTCGCTCATTCGAAATCGCAAATCTACCGGCATCGGTACCGCCTAACGTATAGGTCAATGTGTCGCTTTCGGCATCCGTCGCGGCAGTCGCAGTTCCCACTGTTTCTCCCACCACAGTATTGGCGGTGGTGATTGTCTGGGTGAGGGTGCTACCAAAGGTTGGAGCAGTGTTAGTTCCGCCAGTTCCGCTGGTAACGTCAATGGTAATAGTGAGCATGTCGCTACTATTTGCCGTGCCGTCATTTGCTGTTACCGTTACCTCATAGCTCTGCCCAACAGTCAGCGTTGTTTCCGCTGCTACGGTAATTACTCGAGTGCTCGCATCGATCGAGAAATTCATGGCATCGGTACCGCCTAACTATAGGTCAATTCGTCGCCGCTGTTTTCATCCGTCGCGGCATTCGCAGTTCCCACTGTTTCTCCCGCCATAGTATTGGCGGTGGAGATTGTCTGGGTGAGGGTGCTACCAAAGGTTGGAGCAGTGTTAGCGGTAACGGTCAATGGTAATAGTGAGCATGTTGCTACTATCTGCCGTGCCGTCATTTGCTGTTACCGTTACCTCATAGCTCTGCCCAACCGTCAGCGTTGCTCCCGTTGCTACGGTAATTACTCGAGTGCTCGCATCGATCGAGAAATTACTGGCATCGGTACCGCCTAACGTATAGGCCAATGTGTCGCCGCTGTCGGCATCCGTCGCGGCATTCGCAGTTCCCACTGTTTCTTCCGCCATAATATTGGCGGTGGAGATTGTCCTGGGTGAGGGTGCTACCAAAGGTTGGAGCAGTGTTAGCACCGCCAGTTCCGCTGGTAACGGTAATGGTAATAGTGAGCGTGTTGCTACTATCTGCCGTGCCGTCATTTGCTGTTACCGTTACCGTATAGCTCTCCCCAGGAACCAGCGTTTTTCCCGTTGCTACGGTAATTACTCGAGCACTCGAAATCGCAAAGTTACTGGCATCGGTACCACTTAACTTATAGGTCAATGTGTCGCCGCTGTCGGCATCCGTCGCGGCAGTCGCAGTTCCCACTGTTGATCCCGCCGCAGTATTGTCGGTTCTGATTGTCTGGGTGGTACTCGAGAACGCCGGAGCGCTGTTACCCGTACTGGGCTCGGGACACGCAATTAGCAATAACGCAGTAGTTACCGCTACAATTGCTAACACTATCCCTCCTTTTCTACTTCTAATCATTTGCAAATCCTCCTAAAGATTTTATATATTATAAATTTAATAGTAATTGAAAATTAGTCAAGAAAGAATCGCGAAAAATTAAAATAGTTTTCATTATTACTGGAAGATTTATAGAATATCGCATTGGGCGTTGCGGGCGCATTGGGACGGGTTTTTTCCGAATGGGAATCGGCGCCCGCACGGGGGGTAGTGTAATCGAGCGAGCCTTTGCCAGGGCAGAGCGCTAGCGGAGCCCGATCAGGCAAAGGCGGTCTGCGAAGCAGACGCTCGATGGAACGAGGGGGGCATCCCCCCACCTTATTTTATCCATGTCTTTGCATTATGATGTAAAGTATATATTATAGAGGGTATGTATTTAACTAATCGTGTTCTCGTGCTGGGCGAAGCCGGCGGTGTTGTAGGTGTGCCAATTCACAATGTTCCTATTGGAAGCGAGGTGGGGCTTATGTTAGAGCCTTTGGACACAAAAAATATTGCGGCTGGTAGCTCGATAATCAATATTTCGGCGAGTTTGAAGCGTTTACGGATAAATGCTTTTCCGGTAGCGACGTTGGGTAATGACGCAATTGCTCGCGAATGTTTGGATTTGATAGTCCAGAAGGGGTTGCCGACCGATTTTATTGATTCTAATAACAAATCGGTAAGCGCGATGCTCATCAATTTTTGCGGCCAAGCGGGCGAAGTGGCTCGTTATTTTTATCCCGGCGCTTCGATCGCGCGAACGTTCAACACCCAGAGATTTGACGAGATAATTGACCAGATACAACTAGTAACGCTCTCTTTTACCGATATGCTTATCGATTCCAAGATTGTCCAATATTTCCACAGCCATAATGTTCCAATTGTCTGGAATGTCCAGAACTATATCCAGGCTTGCTCCGCTCGGCAGATTCTTCAATTGTGTCGGGGGTGTAAATTCATTGTGCTCAATCGATCGTGCGAGATGCAGTTTAAATATGCTTTGGGCATATCCAATATATCTGAATTGATACGGGATACTATAGAGTCTATTATTATGCTCGACGCGCAAGAGGCGATCGTCTTGGATAATAACGGGTTGAGGCGATTTAATGTTTCGCGTTCTACGAATATCGTAAATTACCGAGATTATTACGATGTATTTGTCGCGGGTTTCGTTTTTGGGCTTCTGAAGGGGGTTCCCAATGTTGAGAGCGCGCAGTGCGGTTGCGCGGCAATGTCGATCGCTATCGAGAGCGAAGATTCTCTGAATGGCGCGCCGAATCACAAGGCGTTGGCGAAACGATGCCAAGAGATGTTTGCCGACTTTCCTAGCCTATAGCCTCTTTCAGCGCGGGATGCGGATGCGACTGGAGTTGCGGATGCGGTTGCGGCGCATGATTTTTGTATGACAACACAGTTTTTGTATGACAACAGAGTCGACTGAGAGGCGCTATTTGCGTGCCGCTATCAAGACGCCGGTGGGGACGCTGGCGGTTATCCTTGGCGAGAGCGGGAGCATTTATCGCATCGCGCATGGTGAGATTACCGACGATTCGTTTGGCGATTTTAACGATATGCGATGGGCTGCTGCTCGGCAAATATGCGATGTCGAGCGGCAATTTGCGGAATATTTTGCTGGGACGCGTTCCGCATTTTCGTTGCGGTTGGTTTTACGGGGTAGCGATTTTCAGCGGAGCGTATGGAACCAGCTGACGATGATTCCGTACGGCGAAAGTAGCTCCTATTCGGCTATCGCTCGGCGTATCGGGAGGCCGTTAGCCGCGCGCGCCGTGGGCAATGCCGTGGGGTCTAATCCTATTACTATTGTTATTCCTTGCCATCGAGTGCTTCCGATAACCGGAGTTGTGGGGAACTACGCTGTAAGGAGGCTTGGAGATCGCGGACGCACGATAAAACAGCGATTGCTGCGGCTTGAGGGCGTTTTGTAATTGCTGGCTATGCTACGCGATGATGTGATTAACTCAACGCATCACTCATAAGATTAACTAGGCGCGAGCAATTGGTTAGTTTTGTGATTATGGATTTCATTTTTACTTCTAATTTATTATTGGCAATACTAACAAGTTGCTCCCAATTGATCAGTAATTGGGGTTCATTGGCTCGCAAATCTTCCAATAGCAATTGGAGCTCGTGAGCAAGCGCGTCGATACTCTTCTGTCCAGCCCGCAAAATAACTACTACGCGGTTGTCGATATCGATCATCGCTTTTTTGTAGTAGCGCTCGCCCACCTCTTCGTTGGTCTCTAGCCGTCTCAGTATCTTTGAGAATATTTTCCCTATTTCTCCTTCGGGGGCAAACTGTTCGTCGAGATCGCGCAGGGATTCTATTGAGCGAGTGATTCCATCCAACGCATTAGAAACGCTCCTCACCCGTTTTCCATCGTACCATTCCGCCTTGAGAACAAAAATGCGCTGTATAAAATCTCGCATGTCATCAAAATATGTCGCGCAGAACAAAAGATAATGCTCGCACATTTCGCTATGGGAAAATACTGGAAACTCTTCGGGAAATCGCGAATTGGCCGAGTGATAATTTGGCAACTGCTTGCCTAGCTCAACGTTCCGACCATACAGGCTGTCGACAATTTTTCTACGTTTCCTCTCTTTTTCTAGTCGTTTTGACGCTTCGCGAACCTTGCTCGCAATCACTCCTTGCATACTTTCTAGCATGGGTCGCGCGATCGGCTGGGCGGCATTTACTCGAGGGCTACGATAGTCGGCGTTCCCCGATAGATATGCTACGATATCATGGATATGGACACTCAGTCTTTTCAGCTCTATCAATACTTTTCGCAAAGACTCTTTACTTAGAGCAGTCTCGCCAAAATATTGACGAATGATTTCGCTGATAGGTTCAATGTATTTAAGATCGACATCATATTTTGCGATGACCAATAGATCCTCTAACTGATCGATGATTCTATCTCCCGCTGTCGGTGAGAATCGCGGAACATTCAACATATTCCCTATGCTAAATGTCGAATCAAATGAACGGAGAAGTTTTTGATAATTGAAATGCATAACATCAAGAACCATACAGATCATATTGTAGAAACTGTCGATGCGATGGTATAAATTTGCGGGAAGCTTGGCGATCTGGCGTCGCAATCTTTCTAGAGCTTCTGTTGTTTGCGACATGGCGCGCTCATCGTAATGCTCGCCTTCCTGCGCTAGCTGTTCTAGCAAATCTACACATTCTTGCGGAAGAAATGTATAGACTATTGACTGCTGAAGCACCTTAGATTTGTAGGCGTTCGATAGACGTTGCTGGTCTACAAGCAGAAGTCTATAGTAGCTAAGAAGCTCTTCCGCGAATTTTGGCAACATCATCCCTGTTCGACGATTAAAATACCGCGAAGAGTTGTTTTGCAACCTGTTAGCGATATGCTTCATCGCGTTTCGTTTTATTCTTTCTTCGGCACTTTCTATCTGAAAAAATGAAAGAATGTGTTGCCATACCGTTTTGGTTTGAGATCGTTTCGTAGCGCTCATCATACAACCTATTAACTATCGATATGCGGAGATATAATTATGTCTGCTATTCTTTCGAGATCTTCCAAGGAATAATAGCTTATTTCTATGACTCCTTTTTGAGTATCTCCTCGAACGTTCACTTTGGTTCCCAATATTGTTAATATTTGTCGTGCCAATTCATCAATATCTCCCGACGAGTTGTTATTATCCGATATATCATCCACAGTATCATACGAATCATCGGGGGCGGCGGGAATCTGTCTCCGCGGGGCCGATTTTAACTTCGACGCAATTCGCTCGGCGTCGCGCACCGATATTTTTTCTTGTTCGATGCGCCGCGCAAATGCGATTTGTTGTTTCTGATCTTTTACCATAAGCACCGCTCGCGCATGCCCTGCGGCAATCTTTCCGGAATCGACAAGATCGCGTATCGCGGAGGGGAGATTGAGCAATCTTATCGTATTGGCGATCGTCGAGCGGTTGATTCCCACGCGGATTGATAGTTGCTCTTGCGTAAGGTTGAAATTATCCATAAGCATTCGGAGCGCCTTCGCTTCTTCTATAGGGGAGAGGTCTTCGCGCTGTATATTTTCGATCAGCGCGAGCTCGAGACGTTCTTCTGAGCTGGTGATTCGTTTTATTGCTGGAATAGCGGGAAGATTGGCGAGTTTTGCCGCGCGGTAGCGGCGCTCTCCGGCAATAATTATGTAGCGTCCATCGGCGAGCGAATCGACAAGAATGGGTTGAATTACTCCCTTCTCTGCCATCGAATTGCTGAGATCGATAAGGGATTGGCGTTCAAATGTTTTGCGCGGTTGTTCTGGGTTTGGGATTATTTGTTCTAATGGGATGGACAAGACTTTTGGCTGTCCATCGTTCTCGGACGACGGCCTACCTTGCAATAGCGCGTCGATTCCGCGCCCTAATCTTTTTTTAGCCATATATTAGGAACGCCCAGCCATTTCTTCCGCAAGAGATTTGTAGCTTTTCGCGCCGGCGCATTCGGGAGCGTACAAACTTATCGGCATCCCATGCGATGGCGCCTCAGATAATCTCACATTTCTTGGAATAATCGTGCGAAATACCAGTTCGCCAAAATAATCAACCACCTCTTTTACAATATCTTTTGCCAATCGAATTCGCTTATCGTACATGGTAAATGCAATACCCATAACGATCAAGTCTTTGTTGGAATCGCTTTGGACCGAGTCGATGCTTGAAAGTAGTTGCGTTAGGCCCTCTAGCGCGAAATATTCGCATTGCAACGGAATAATTACTCGGGCTGCGGCGGTTAATCCATTGATGGTAAGGATGCCCAAAGAGGGCGGACAATCTATCAAGATATAATCATACTCTTTTTCTACGGCGATCAGCGCTTTTTTGAGAAATAAATTGCGATCTTCCTCTGCGATAAGTTCAACAGAAGCTCCCGCTAGGTCTATTGTGGACGGAATTATAGAGAGATTTGATACTGCCGTTGGCATTATGACGTCCTCGCAACTCTTGTTTTGTATCAATACTTCGTATATCCCTTGCGACACTTTTGTGTGTCCAAACGCGCTGCTCAGGTTGCTCTGCGGATCGAAATCGACCAATAAAGTCCGCTTGCCCATTTCGGATAAAAACGCTCCTAAGCTAGCAACAGTAGTAGTTTTCCCTACTCCGCCCTTTTGATTGGCAAAAACAATTATTTGCGACATCTTATAAATATAAATTTATTCATTAGATTGTTATAGGATAAGGTAATTAGTGACGTAAATCAATTGGAAACTTTGCATATGGAAATGACTACGGAAAAGAAGCTAACACTGGACAATGCTATTGAGGTAGTAAATTTATTGCCCAAAACAGAAATACACATTCATTTGGAGGGTATTGCCGGCACTGACTCTATCTGGGAATTGGGCAGAAAAAATAATCTTAAGTTCAAATTTTCCACAAAAGATGAATTAAGACAGACCTTCGCGGTGCATGATCTCAATCATTTTGTCGATGTGTTCATTAATGTCGTTCAAGCATGCTTTGTGAATGATTATGATATGGAATACCTGTTCAATGACGCAATTAAATATTTCAAAAGAAACAATATCGTCTATTCCGAAATATTCTTTTCCCCTACCAGATTTATGCAGAACGGGATCCCCTTTGTCGATATTTTAGAACAGTTGTCAAAGGGGAAAAAACGGTTGGCGAGCGCCGGAATTGAAACGGCGTTTATTCTCGATGTTTCACGGAGCTTTGGCGTGGATAACGCAAAGCGCAATCTTGATCTGTTGCTGAAGAATCCATGCGACGCAATTATTGGAATTGGCCTTGGCGGGGCGGAGCAGAAGGGAACCGCACAGGATTTTGTCGACATATTTGAGCGAGCTATCGATAATGGATATCATGTTGTCGCGCATGCTGGAGAGGATGTTGGGCCTAAATCGGTATGGGATACCATTAATATGCTTCATGCGGAAAGGATAGGGCACGGAATAAGCTCGATAGAAGATGAAAATCTTATCAAAACACTGCAAGAGCGCGAAATACCGCTTGAAATATGTCCTACCAGTAATTTGATCACCAAAAAATATGCCCGAACATTGCAAGAACATCCTATGCGTAAATTTTTCGACGCCGGTATCGCCGTTACAATTAACACCGATGATCCCGCTATTTTTGACTCCGAGCTTAACCATGAATACGAATTGCTTATGTCCAATAATATTTTTTCTTTTCACGAGATAATCACACTTATTCGAAACGGCATCCAAGCCACTTTTCTCCCGCAGGCCCGACAAAATGATCTCTGGCAACAGACTTCCTCTGTGTTAAAAGGGCTTTTGAATATTTAGTCGCTCTTATTTATCATCAATCAATTGTCACCCAACTCCGCACTTGATCCACGTCTCTCTCTCGATATGCCACTCTAGCGAATTCCACCATTGATCGCCGTTATCTATCTTTGCGCGTATGCAGACAAGTTGTACGGCGCGCATCGTAACGCTTATGGGCTGTCCGAGACGCGCGGTAATATCGATCGACGAGTAAGCGGGAGAATCATTGAATGGATCGTTCAATTCGCCTAGATAAAAGCCGTCACGGCATGGAAATGGCAACGAATCGTCGTTTTGGATTGTCGACAGCGATTGCCGCAACCGCGACAGATCGTGGACAGAACGACTGTTTACTGACACATAGAGATGCTTTCTATGCATAACGTAGTCGCCCAACGCTATTTTAGCGGAAAATGGACATTTTATTTGAATGATCCTATGCCGCGGCATAGATTCTGCGACTCTCACCAGCGGAATTAACGCCGGAAAAGCCTTCGCAGACGGGTTTCCTACCCAACGAAATAGCTTATTTTTGAAGCCTCCTAGGAGAGACGCTATATTTCCGGAAGGCAACAAAGCATAGAACAATATCTCGCGAGTATGATCATTGAGAGGCATCCATATAGCCTACCGCTATTGAACTATATTCGTCAAACGAACCACTAAATACCTCGGCGATATTGCTCTCGATCGCACGGTCTACCGTATAGTTTGTGTCGTTTGGAAATAGGGCAAACACTGTAAATAGAATAGCGACGGCAGCTACGACTGCGACAAGCGCGGATAATGCCCCGCGACGTTTTCCAACAAAAAGGCGGAAATTACGCGTAATCGAATTTTCTGATTGCATTTGTAGCGTTTGAGCGCGGTCAAACACTCTTCTATAATTGACTTTTGGCGATTCATCCGCAATCTCTTTAATGCGCTCTCTCGATATTTCGAATGCGGTATCTACGCTCGGCAATCTGTTAAATCGATTGAACGCGGAGCCTTCGGCAAATTTACTTTTTTCCATCATATCCTTTTTTCTCCAATTTCTCCCTTATTTTAGCCTTCACTCGATAGAGTCTAGATTTTATTGTTCCTACAGGACAGCTCAAAGTTTTAGCAATTGCATCCAAAGAGAGTTGCTCGAACTCCCTCATATATATAATTTCCCGCTCATGGGCAGGCAATGTATCCAATATAGCCATTACATCATCCATAATTTGCTTTCTGTAGATCTCTTCTTCATTAGATTCGGGCGGTTCGGGTTCGGAGCGTTGCAACATTTCGCTTCGTCGTCGCTCGCTAACAATTTTACGAAGACTTGATATGGCAGTATTGCGACTAAAACGATAGAAATATGTTGAAAATTTACACTTGAATCGAAAGCGAGGAATCGCTACATACAGCGACGCCAGTATTTCTTGTTCGGCGTCTTCCATGTGCTCGCGAGCTCCGGCAAATAGCGTGTACAGCATACGTCTGAGCAATGGAATATAGCGGTCTACTAGGGTTATAAAAAAAGAATCGCGCTTCTCGTTAAGGAAACGAATAACCAAATCCTCGTCAGAGAGGGTCGCGGCATCGGTAATAGAATCTAATCCTTGTCCCAAGAGAGCCATCTACTATCCCTTCTCCTCGGATGGTCGCTCTGTAAATCGCCTCGTCTTATGCCATTTCTCCATTTATCCCACCAACTATAGTTCTTCTCTTGGTCTCTATGGCGAATGATGTCGCTCCATACATCATCCCCTATGATTTTACGCACAGCGACTTCGGCAGCGATACGATTGAAACGAGCCTCTACCTCGAAATGGATTTCTTCAAACATTGATTCGCGAATATGATCCATATCAGGCTCTATCGCTAATAGCAGTTGAGCAATATCTTGCCGATGCTGTTCGATAAAGCCGTTCAGCTCATTTTCACGTGTTCGCATCTCATAATATATTTCGCTTATTTCCCCAATCTGCTCTTCAGAAAGACCATGTCGCTCGACAAATTGCCTCTCCATAGAAGGAAAAGCGTACATACGGGTCGCGCCGAAACAAAACAGCATAACCATCATCGATAGCGTCATCTTTTCTATATTCATGTATTTCATACTTCTAATTATGTCGCAGAGCAAACATTTTCGTTCACATTTTTTTATAATAAATTGTCATAAGTCTTTGACTATGATAGGATAACTTATTATAAATATATATGTTTTTATCATTTGTCAAGGTGGTACCGTAAATGTCCGATGCGTTTAAATTATTGCTCTATCCATGGATGTGTCGTTCTTCCGTCGATAAAAATGACCGATGGGAGAATCCGTTTTATATTGAAAAATCTCACACCAGCGCCGAGGATGAAGCTCGTTTGCCTCACGCAGAGTACTCTATGATTGCTAATGAACGAAATCAAGACCCTTTTCTTCCATTAGTGAATTATACCACACAATATGGATTTGGCTGTTTTGAAGGACTAAAAGCCTTTCCTCAGCCCGACGGAACGCTTTCGTTATTTCGTCCTCATGCAAACGCGAGTCGTATGCATCGCTCTATGACAGGATTGCACATGCGGCCGCTTCCAGAGGATCTATTTCTAGATATGGTCTGCGGAGTGGTAAATCGAAACTATGACTGCGGATTTTTCCCCAAGTATGACCCGCAATGGGAAAATTCGGGATTTGTCGACGGTCATTCCATATACATTCGTCCATTCAGCTACGCAGAACCGGGCATTGGCCTTAATCTATCTGCTCATCCATGGGTTATTGTGATAGCCACTCCAGTGAGTCATTACTTTGATCCCAACCGCAAATCTTGCGCAATTACGACAAAGCGCATCCGCGCGACCGCAAATGGAACTGGAGGATATAAATGTACCGCAAACTATGTAATACCAATTTTGGCGAAATACGAAGCGCAACAACTAGGATATATGGAAGCCATTTTTCTCGATGCGCAACATCAAAAATATATCGAAGAGTGCTCATCTTGCAACATTTTTCTCTTATTAGATAACGGAGTCTTGGTTACGCCTATATTAGAAGATCGTATTTTGCCTGGGATCAATAGAGATAGCGTCATAATACTGGCTAAAAAAATGGGTATTACTGTCGAAGAACGCCCGATTACAATAGATGAAGCGCTAGAGCACGCCAAAGAGGTTTTTGTTACGGGCACCGCCGCAGGCATTTCCTACTTCGAATCAATTACTCATAACGAGCGTACCAAGATGTTTAACAACGGCCAGCCGGGCGAACTTACCGTAACGTTGCGAAACACGCTAAAAGGCATACAGTATGGCGCTATCGAAGATCGAAACGGATGGATGTATAAGCCGGCAACACATAAGAGTCGATCCTAAAAACGTTTGGTCGCTAAATCCTCGGGAACGTCGTTAAATATAATTGGCTCAATGCCGCTTTCATCGTAGAGTACTCCTCGAGTATTAATGAAGGCGAGATTGTAAGTTGGCGGCCTCGCCAGAGTATCGGGATCTCGCTGATAATTCACCGACATTTCATTCGCTTGAATTAAATAGACCAATCCTTGCGA
Source organism: Spirochaetia bacterium (assembly GCA_965220165.1). Taxonomy (GTDB): domain Bacteria; phylum Spirochaetota; class Spirochaetia; genus CBDCPJ01. The sequence continues at coordinate 33,375 of CBDCPJ010000047.1, read as the reverse complement.
GCGCTGAGCGGGATCTCGTTGTCTTTCGCCGATACGAACCAGCGAAACGCCTAGATTATTATTTACCTTGATCATATATTCAATCAGCGCTTGATGTTCTATATTATCGATAAGATTAAGTTCGCGAATAAATGATCGTTCCCGCTGAAGAATTTCCAGCAACTCGCTATAGTATCCGGCAGCCGACGAATAACTCTCCAATTGATAGAGCGCGTTTGCGCGAGAGTAGAGAAGATTTTTTTCTTGCCCCGTTCCGGCGGCGGCAAACTCCAATACAGCATCCTCGTACCTTCCAGAACGATATCGTATAATTCCTTGCCGATAATCCATTCCCATGTCGCGATAAAGATGCTGTTCCGCGAGATCGTATAACACAGCGGCGCGAGAATAGTCGCGAGCGGCGTAATAGAATAGATCGCCTAATTCGGCGTAAATGCTTCCAAAAAAGGCTCGCCGATTTACTTCGCCCGCTTGAAGATATTGCTCAAATAAATCGATAGCTTGATTGTAATACCGTTCGGCGGCAATTATATCGTCCTCTTCGTATTTATCTCTGCCCAAACGTCTATTGATGTCGATAAGCATAGTGGATCGGCGACGATCGAGACGAGGAAACTCTTGCAACAGCGCCGCGCTAATTGAAAGCGCCTGCTCTTCATCAATCAAATTGCCGACTTCACGATAGAACCGCGCCAAGTGGTAGTAGGCTTCGGGTAACTCGTTGTTTTCTTGCAGAGACCGAGATAATATCGTTTCAATGCCTTCCAGTTCTCCGCGATCAATAAGATATCCCGCTAACTCGGCATAAATATAGGGATCAATGTCGGCATTGGAGTCATTATGAAACCATGAACGAATATAGTCGACTTCATCGTCATTATTAATCCTCATAAAGTAGTACATCATCCGTATAAGCGATAGATCGCGATCTCCAAATTGTTGTAGAGCGAATGCGTATGTTCTGCGGGCATCCTCGTAGAACGAGGAATCATAGTCGCCCCAGTTCATAAAGACATCTCCTAATCGAAGCATGATATCATAGGTATTATATGCGGTATCCTCTGGGCGTCTCAGTATCTCTACCGCATTGCCATAATTGCCGCGAATATCCGCCTCTAAATGAGAATAGACGATTATCCCCATTTCGTCATAAGCGAATTCAACGAGCAATTGCTCGTATTTCTCCGCCGCAAGCCCATAGAGATCACGATTGATAAACTCTTCGGCAAATTGATGGAAGCGACTTTTAACAGCATAGAATCGAACGGCGCGGGTGAATAACAGGTTTGCCGCGCTGTACTGTTCATCGCGGAGCTGATCCAGCGCTTGCTCATAGATTAGATGGGCGCGAATTGGGCGGTAGACAAAACTCCAACCAACAAACGAAATAAGAAACGTAGTAGATACAACCAGAGCTGTCAATAATATTTTTGGAAGTGTTTCTTGCCTGAATTGAAACCATGCCGATGGCTTTGCGTCTTTATTATCCGCCGCCGATCTATAATACCCTGGAGGGACTCGCAAATCGCGAGAGAGTATTCTGCCCGCTCGCGAAGCGATCCCCACAGGGCTTGCTCCGCGTATCAGAGCTCTGATAAGCGATTTGATCTTTTTTTCGTCGACATTCTGTTCGGCAAGTATCTCTTCTACCGCAATTTTTATGTTGAACGGCAACGCGACGATCGCAGCGCGCAAATCCTCAAATTCCTCATCCGATATTGCGAATTCGCTCACTGTCGCGGACTCATCTTCTATCGCTGCGGTTAATTCTTGAACACCTTCTAAATCAAAAGGAGAAGCTTCTGGAAGCATTTCGTTCGCATCGTCAGACAATTTGGGACCTTGTCCGTCTCGCATTCCTATGGCGGACAAGATCTCTTCAATATTATCATCGCCGCCGATACGATATGCTTCTGGGGGCAATGCTTCTATTTCGTCAAGGTTGTCCTGCGCCAAATTGGCTGATTCGTCGGAAGGATCAGCGCTTTTCGATCCAGAAGACTTTGATTTAGGATCGCCCGATGGCAAATCTTCTGATTGATATTGTTGCTTTTCGCTTTTTTTTATTTCGTCGTAGAATCTCGTTATATGATCCAACGCGGAGACTGGAGGGATCTCTATCTTTTCGCCATTTTCAGATGTAATGGACAGTTCGTCGGCTAATTTGGAAAGCGATTGATGGAACTTGTCCAAAGCCTCTAAGCTTGGCATAGTTACAATCTACTATAGAATATTTTTTTTAGTCTCATGCCATTATTCTTCGCTATAATTTATAGACACCATAAAAAACATAGCGGAAGTTATACCAATTCCGTAGCAAGCCTACCGCTATATTGGATATTCGCTTGTATTTGCCATCTTATTCGATAGCAAGCAACCAACAGCAACCCGCTGGACTATAAACGCAGATTCTGCGGATAGGTTATATTGCCCATATCAATAAAGTCGTATGGGTAATGGAGCGGCATTTCGCTGACTTTAGTAAGCTGTTGCTCTATATGATCGGGCAATTTCCAACCAACGCTTCCCAAATTATCCTTCAGTTGATCATATTTACGGGCACCAATGATCGGCGCGGTTACCCCCGGACGATCTTTTAACCAGTTGATCGCCACCTGCGCTGGCGACTTATCAAGCTCTTTAGCGGCTTCCATCAGCGCGTCAAGTATTCGCCATGTTCGTTCATTGTCGTAATTGTCCCACTTTTCCGACCAATCTTCCGCCGAAGCTCGCGCAATTCGCGTATCTGACGGAGGCGAATGCATGCCTCGAGTGAATTTGCCGCTGAGCCACCCGCCGCGAAGCGGACTCCATGGCAATATTCCCAATCCTTCGTTCTTGCAGACGGTGGTAATTTCAAATTCAATTGCGCGGTCTAACAAATTATAAAGAGGCTGCAGGCTCACAAATGATATCCACCTATGCGCTCGCGATAAATCGATGGCCTTTTGAATTTGATGGGCATTATAATTGCTAACGCCAACATAGCGAACTTTTCCTTGTTGCACAAGACTATCGAGCGTTGATAACGTCTCTTCTAAAGGAGTTCCGGCATCCCAACAATGGAGCTGATAGAGGTCGATATAATCGGTGCCTAATCGTTTTAAGCTGTTTTCAACACTTGCGTAGATATGCTTGCGGCTCAATCCTACATCGTTATACCGATTGCTAATCATAAATCTCACTTTAGTCGCAATTACCGCTTCGTCCCGAGGTTTATTCTTTAACCACGAACCGACTATCTCTTCGCTTTTACCCGCCGTATAAACATCGGCTGTATCGATAAAAAACCCGCCGGCATCCCAAAAAGCATCTAGCATTTTGTGGCTATCTTGTTCGTTCAGCTCTCGTCCAAATGTCATCGCTCCTAAACAGAGCTCGCTGACTAATAACCCGCTACTACCTAAATATCTATGATCCACTGTACACTTTCCCCCCAACAATTATGATGATGAGCATTATCATATGCTATGCGCATTTAACCATTAATTTGGCTAATTGTCAATATCACTGTAGCATGTTATTTTTAAGACTAGCAAGTTGTATAAATTATCTAATTGTGTTAGTAATTTTATATAGTGGAACAAACTATCTTTGATAAAATTCTTCGCAGAGAGATTAGTGCTGATATAGTCTATGAAAGCGAATATTCGTTAGCGTTTCGAGATATCAATCCTATAGCTCCGGCGCACATACTCGTCATTCCAAAAAAGCGCATGGCTCGAATAGCTAATTTAGCCGACGTCGATCCAATGTACGCCGGTATGTTTATGCGAGACATCGCGATCGTCGCCAAGCAAATGGGGTTGGAAGATAATGGATATCGAGTCGTTTTCAATAGCGGCGCATTTGGACAACAGACAGTAGAATATCTCCATGCCCATATTATCGGCGGGCGTAAAATGCACTGGCCGCCGGGATAATTTTTCAATACTCGACCAATAATACTCGACAAATGTTATCTAGAAAAAATGTAATGCGTAGTTTACTTTCGAAGTATAGCGCGCTATATTATCCATATGTTTACGTATAGAAAAATCGCGCGCGGAATTATCTTTATGATTGGGCTTATGTTGATTCTAGCATTGCCTGCGGCAGGTCTCAGCGTACGGGCGGAAGGAATTGTCGAATATTTGGAAGGCGACGTCACCATCAATGGAAAGGCCGCCGATTTTGGACAGGTTGTGCCTATCGGAGCCCGGGTGCAGACTGGGCCGAATGCGCAAGTGGAAATCTCGTTTGCAAGACGCAATGTCTTTACACTTGGGGCGAATACCGTCGCCATATTGAACATTAACGGCGTTGTCCGCGATGTCAATCTTAGACGGGGAACATTTGCCGCCGTGTTGGATAGCTTATCGTCCATAGGAAGCGGCGATTCTGCTCAGTTTCGTCTTCGGACGCCGACAGCGGTAGGCGGAGTGCGAGGAACATCATTCTTTGCCAATGTCTTAGACGGCAATAACACATATATATGTGTCTGCAACGGCGAAGTCGAAATGCGCGACAGCAAAGGAGGCAACGTAAATAGCATCGCGGCTCCCGAACATGATGCGTATATATTTAATCGCGACAATAGCGGCAATATCTCAATGCGCTCAGCTGAAGTAATATACCACGATAATGATGACTTAGACAGGTTGGCGGATTCAATCGATGTCGTCGTTCCTTGGGGACGAATAGAATAACCGGTTTGATCGATACACAGATACTCAAATAGCTCCCATGCCTATTCGAGACTCTATTGCCGCCCTATTTTCTACCTGTCGCCCAATGTATCGCGTCATCTCTACTTTCGCCGCCGTTATCCTATTTATCTGTTGCGCCCCGCTTGAAGCGTCGGCAAAAAAAGACACTATATATCGATCTAACCATCATGCTTTTGCTCTCGAGGAGATCGCCGGAGGTATACGCAATCCTTGGAGCATCGCGTTTCTCCCCACAGGAGACGCGTTGATAACAGCGCGCGGAGGAGAGCTCTATCGCCTTGATCAAACAGGAGAATTGCATGCTATCGGCAACCCTCCAGAGGTATTTAACCGCGGGCAAGGCGGGCTTCTCGATGTAACCTCGCATCCACAATTCGAGGAGACGCGGCTTATTTTTATGAGCCATTCGGTAAGCGTAAATGGCTCGCATGGCACGGCGATATCTCGGGCAGAACTCCAAGAAAACGACACTCTGTCAAATTTGCGGACTATCTTTCTCATCAATCGCTTTTCCGTTGCCAATTACCACTTTGGCTCAAGATTATTATTCCTCGACGATGGCAGTCTGCTTGTAACAGTGGGCGACCGAGGCGAACGAGACCGAGCGCAAAACCTCGACGATCATGCCGGCTCTGTTTTGCGCATCGATATTGACGGCAAACCATTAAGCGATAATCCATTTTTCAATGGGGGCGGCGCGGCTGAGGTCTATACATACGGACATCGCAATCCGCAAGGTATCGCTCTGCGCCCCGGAACAGACGAAATATGGATAAGCGAACATGGTCCAAGAGGCGGCGACGAAATCAACCTAGTGGAAACCGGCTTGAACTACGGGTGGCCAGTCATTACATATGGAAAAGAATACTTTGGGAATAGACCGATCGGCATTGGATTCGAGCAGGCTGGAATGGAACAACCAAAGATCTATTGGACGCCGTCTATCGCTCCGTCGGGAATAAGTTTTTACGACGGAACGCTTTTCCCCGAATGGCGGGGAGATCTCTTTGTCGCCGCATTGGCTGGTAAACAGCTACGACGTCTTGCGTTATCCGGTCAAAAAATTGTGGAGCAAGAAATTTTATTGGAAAATGAAGCGGGACGCATTCGAGATGTCGTCCAAGACAAAGAGGGATACCTTTGGATTATCACAGATGAACGACGCGGCGTGATTTACCGCCTCGAGCCAATAAATTTATAACTTGAGAGGAGGATAAAAATTATGAAAAGATATGGTTTACTGATGACCTGGCTATTTATAGCCGCGACACTACTAACGCCAGAACTGCTTAACGCAGAAGTCGCTAAAGCGACATTTGCCGGGGGATGTTTTTGGTGCATGGAGCCCCCATTTGACAAGCTCGACGGAGTGATCTCGACCACAAGCGGGTATAGTGGCGGAACGACGACTAATCCCACCTATCGCGAAGTTACATATGAAGAAACCGGGCATAAAGAGGTCATACAGATAGAGTATGACGATGATATTATCAGCTATAGAGAGCTTGTTGATGTTTTCTGGGTTAATGTCGATCCTCTTGATGATCGAGGACAGTTTTGCGATAAAGGAAGCTCATATCGAACGGCTATATTCTACCATAGCGACGCTCAAAAGCAGGTGGCCGAAGAGACAAAAAACGAACTCGAACATTCGGAACGATTTGATAGTCCTATTGTAACTGAATTGCTTGAATTCGATGTCTTTTATCCTGCCGAGGAGTATCACCAAGATTACTATAAAAAGAACCCCGGTCGATATAGATTTTACCGATTCGCTTGTGGACGCGATGCTCGACTAAGACAACTATGGGGAGGTTAATGGTCTACCCCTCCGTATTGAAGAACCGCTATGACATTGAAGAAACGCTATGACCGATTTTGTCACAGCTTCAGGGAGCAACTTATATGGCGAATGATAACGCATCAACGCTTTCCGCAAAGTTAAAGCGCGAACCAGATTTCGTATCGGAAAAAGAACAGCAACCAGGAAAAGTACAAATCGTCGTACGGGTAGATCTTCCTACCACATACGGCGATTTTATTCTATGCGGTGTTCACGATGGTATCGCCAACAAAGCACACACCGTGCTTCTGCGGGGCAATGTTGCGGGACAGGAGGCCTGTCCTGTCAGGATTCATTCCGAGTGCCATACTGGCGATGTTTGGACATCGTTGCGATGCGACTGCCGCAAACAATTGGAGGCCGCTATGCGATATATCGCGAAACAACCGGCCGGCGCGATCGTATATCTTCGTCAGGAGGGACGCGGCATAGGATTGCTGAATAAACTACGGGCATATCAACTCCAAGAGCTGGGATTAGATACCATAGAGGCGAATCAATATCTTGGATATCCAGCAGATTTGCGAAACTATCGCGTCGCCTCCGAAATAGTCTCGCTACTTGGTATCGCGTCGGTCTCTTTAATTAGCAATAATCCCGATAAAATTGAGCAACTGCAATCGGCGGGCATTACCGTAGTCAACCGTATACCATTGAAGATACCCCCATCCAATCACAACCAAACCTATCTAGAAACTAAGAAAAATCGTATGGGGCATCTCTTCTAATTAGAATATAACTAATTAGAATATAACATCGCCGTTTTCGTCAAGCCGAATAAGCGATCTTTGCTCTCCTTGATCATCAAATAATTCAATTTGATTGCGATAGTATGGCTCTTGGTTGAATTTGACCCGTTGCGCTAAACGCATACCATCGTCGGTATACTGTTCCACTATCGAAGGCTGATTGGTGCTGATGAAAAAATCGATTTTAGTCGATAACGTTCCGTCCTCCCTAAAATTTTTCACCTGCGCAACCTCTTCTCCATTTGGAGCATATATCCTCTCCTGTTCGGCGTTCCATGGATCCATTTCGCTATAATGTAAAGAGCTAACGAGGATTCCCGAAACAGGATCATACCGTTCGCTAACAGCCAGACAATCGAAGCAGTTCTCAAAACGATTATAAATATCCCGAGCGGTTAAGTTACCGTCTACATCAAAAAATTGCCTATGGGTTAATCGCCCTTCTTCAAATAATTCAGCCAAAGAAATAGTAAATATATCGGGACGGTAAAATACTCTTTGGATCGAGTCCGATTTATATGTTTCGCTATAGAAAACCTGATCCTGACCAGCATAGATCGAAAAATTATCGATCGCTTCATCTTGATCGAAAAATATCACCCCGAGGAATCCAAAATCATCCTCAAAAATAGTTTGTCGCACATTGCGTTGTAACGCATTGCGAACCCCGCCTATTCTCGCGTCAATATTAAGTCTATCCAATTTAGTCTGTATCGCCGCAATTTTTTCTTCCTTGCTCGTATTATAATTCAAACCATCGATCCGGTACGGAATGCTCGTTTGATCTATTGTGGTAATATCACGCCGATCTGGCCTGGGGCGCTCTACAATAACTGACGTCGTATCATTTTTCCCTTCGGAAGTATTGGCGTTACTTTCCGATTCATTCTCCGCCGCTATCGCTTCGTCCTCGATAGCGCCGCTCTCTCCGTTAGCCTGTTGCACAGTAACACAAGCTAAAAGCGAAATAACTAAAGCGGCAGAGAGAAAAAACCACAAGAAAATCCTGCGAATTATAACAATTTTCATATCAAATAATCTACTATATCTCAATGGTATAGTCAAATGTATTACTTGGTCCTTTTGGAACTCCATATAAATAGAAAACCCAGAACAATTAATTGTTCTCCGTAGACCATAACAGAATAATTTTATCTACCCAGTTTTTTATACGATACTTTATCTATGAGAAAGCCTGTAACTTTATTTGAATTGGCAGTTATATTATTGCTTATATTTCCTGTGCCCTTTACATATAGTGGAGGTTCTCCAGAATCAGAATCTCCGAGTCAACCTTCTCAAACTCCCCAATTATTGCCAGAAAACGCATTGCAACGGCTTCGCGATATGAACATGCGCCGTTTCCTATTGCCGCCCGCCAATCGCGTTTCGATAATACCGCTCGATAGAATAGCGCGCCCATCGCACAATTGGGCATGCGATGCTACCGGTATCCTGAACAAATCAGAAAAGGAGAGAATAGCAAACATCAATATCGGCGAACATGTCCCAAGCAAAATAACAGAATCTCTTGTTTTGAGTAAAGGATGTATTCGCTCGACCCCATATCTCAACGATGACGACACTTTTGCTATCTCCAGCCGTTGTAAAACGATGATGCACGAGGGAGATATCTACTCGGTAGCCATCTCGAACAATGGATCGCATGCGCTTTCGGGAGGAATTGACGGAACGGTTCGATACTGGGATTTGGAAAACGAGAGAATAGTGCGAGTTATGACAGGACATGGAGCCGCTGTAATATCGGTAGCAATATCTCCAGATGGCAAGAGAGCGCTTTCAGGAGGAGCCGATCGCACAATCCGCTACTGGAATCTAGAAACAGGAAAGCTCATTCGCTCGATGTTGGGTCATAGTAGCCATATCAACCAGGTAGTCTTCGCCGGAAATGGGTGGCGCGCTATTTCGGTCGGCAACGACGGAACAATACGCTACTGGAGCCTAAGAACTGGAGACACCATTCGTAAAATCGTGGTTCATCCGCACACCGACGAGCCTCTTACCGCAACAGAAGCTCCCCCCCCTGCCATTTACGCTATCGATATCACGCCAGACGATAGAGTCGCTGTCTCGGGAAGTAGCGACGGTATGCTTCGTTACTGGGATATGGAAACGGGTGAAATGCTACGTAGCTCTACGTTGCCCTCTACAGAAAAAGGAAATGCCGTCACTTCGCTAATTCTGTCAAACGACGGAAAATACACCCTATCTGGCAATAGCGACGGAACCATTGGATATTGGATAACAGACAGCGGAGAGTTGGTCAATAGCTTCAAGAGCCACACAAGCGATGTGCTCTCGCTCTCATTCTCTCCCGACAATCGCTTCGCGCTATCGGGAGGAAGCGATGGAGAGGCGATCTATTGGAATCTAACGACTGGCGCTCCGGAACGCATACTCACGGATGAACGGGAGGATGGAGAAGACTGGATATGGTCGGTCGATATTAGCCCAGATGGGCTCTACGCATTATCTGGAGGAGAGAATAACGCGTTGCATTACTGGAATTTAGCAACCGGCGCTATGGAAAAAGAGATGTTTGGCCATGGCGATCCAATTGTTGCCCTCGATATATCTAACAATGGGCAGAGATCTTTGAGCGCCAGCGATGATGGAGTTACTCGTTATTGGGATATGATCACAGGAGAGCCTATTCACGTATTATCCGCGAAAAACGGAGAGAATGAGCGAGTCTACAGCGCCGTTATATCCGACGACGGATACTGGGCTCTTACCGGCACAGCCGAAGGAATAGCTCGATATTGGGACCTTGAAAACGCTCGACTGCTTCGAACTTTCCGCGCAAAACGAGACGCCACCGATTCCTCCTCGGGCTTCTATAGCGGCATATTCGCTCCCGACGGGAAAACAGCCTATAGCGGTAGTCAGAACGGAAAAATATATCATTGGGACCTGGAAACGGGAGATACGCGGGCGATCATTGAAGGACACGACGCAACCGTACGATCATTGGCGATAAACCCCAATGGGAAATACCTCGTATCCGGCGACGCAAACGGGACGGCAATTGTATGGGATATTCGCACTCGCGCGATTTTGCATCGAATAGCCGCTCACAACAAGGCTATCGACGCGTTGTCGTTCTCGAAAGACGGGCGATATATTCTCTCGGGGAGCGAGGATAACACGATGCGTTTTTGGGACCTGCAAAAGCCCAACGCAGTTTTTGTTATGGAAGGACATGTTAGCCCGGTTCGTCTGGTGAGCTTTCTAAACGATGAAACTCGAGCCCTCTCGGGAGCGAATGACGGAACATTGCGCTATTGGGATATCCAGACGGGTCAATTGATCAAGATTTTTCATGTCGACCCCGGTTGGATTTGGTCGACAGCGACTACGGATGGCAATCTCCGTCTACTTTCAGGGAGCAGCATAGGAACAATTAGCTACTGGGATACCGATGAAGCAGTAGAAAGAAGCGATAGCGATCCCGTCGATCTTCTAACCAATTATATTGTGGATAAACGACATCAACAACTTTTTGTCCCATTTGTTCCGAAACCCGAACCTTTGGAGTTTCAAGACGCATCGAAAAGTGTATTCGAAAATAGCAAACAGTTTTCCGAACGTCGCGAATTGCTAGAAGCCGATTTCGCTGTACAAGTCGAGGTTCAAAAAAATGAGTTTAGCCAACTCGTCGACATGCGAAATAATTATAGCCAAGATCTATTGGCTAATTTCAAACTTACCAATCTTATAGCGGACGCGATACCATCAACAATAGGGAGCCCGGTGCTAACGCCAATTAACATTGACGGCGTGCCGAAATATGACTCGGAAAACAGTATATTTTCAGCATGCCTTTCATGGACAAATAGTTTTAGCACCTCTCCATTTGCGGGGGAGGTAAGCATCAATTTGCCATCGGGTATCGATCAAGACGCCGAACAGGCCTATAACCGTTTTACTCGAGGCGATCTTCCGTTTCAACTGCTCTATCGCCTGCAAAAAAATAATTCGCTTATGCTCGAAGCGATACATATTGAATGGGACAACGAGATTCGCTCCTACGAAGCTCGGTTAGATGGAGGCGGAGTAAAAAATGCGACAATGCAACAGATTACCATCGATATCCCAGAGATTCCAGAAGAGCTTACCGCCATTCAAAGCATATGCATAGACGAACAATGCGGCGCGTAATAGCAATCGCCGCGCTCGATCGTTAGCAACCTTACATTGTCAAAGCCCCTCTATCGTCAACGGTCGTGGATCAAAGAATAGCCATTTTAGGAGCCGGCCTTGGAGGGCTATCCGCGGCGATACGAATGGCCTGCGAAGGCTATAACGTCACCCTATACGAGCGGCGATCGATCGCGGGAGGCAAGGCGTCGACACTCAACCTTCGCGGGTATCGTTTTGACACCGGCCCATCGTTGGTCACTATGCCATGGATATTCCGAAAGCTCTTCGCTTCCGCCAACAGCAATTTCGATCGCGCGGTAACGCTAAAACCCCTTGATATACACTGCTCCTATAGATGGAGCGACGGCGTCGTATTCAAAGCGGCATCGAACAAAGAAGAATTTATAGCCGGAGCCGCCAATGCTACCGGAGAATCTCCCGACGCGCTCCGCTCTTTTCTAGACTATTGCGGCCGCATTTATAACGTGGCAGGCGATCTCTTTCTTAATCACAGCCTGCAAGACATACGAACCTATCGTTCGCCGAAATTTTGGCGTTCGCTCTTACAAGTATGGAGACTCGATCCTTTTCGCTCTATGCGAACCTCCATCGAATCCATAATTCGCACCGAAAAAATTCGCCAATTGTTTTCGCGCTACGCAACCTATAATGGCTCAAGTCCCTACTTAGCTCCGGCAACTTTTAACCTTATCGCTCACGTAGAGCTAGACGGAGGGTGCTATGCGATTCAAGGCGGCATATACGACATACCGCGCGCGTTCGTCTCGTTAGCCGAAAAACTTGGAGTAACGATACGTTACAATGAGCCCGCAGTATCGATAGAAATGGGGACGCGCGCGAACGCAACGGCGCATATCAACGGCGAGGCATATGACGCGGTGATCTCGAACCTAGATATCGAAACAACATATCGCCTGCTACGAGACGAACATGCGCCTGAACTCCGCCGGTATCGCCGGCTCGCAACACCATCGTCATCGGCGTTGGTATTCTGCTGGGGAATTCGCGGAGGCTCGCCAGAGCTCAGCGAACACAATATCTTTTTTTCAGACAACTACCAAGAAGAGTTTGACGCCATCTTCACACGCCGCCAATGCCCAACAAACCCCACCATCTACCTGCATAACGGATCGCTAACAACGCCGAAAGACGCACCCGCAAACTGCGAAAACTGGTTTGTACTGATCAATGCGCCGATCGACTGCGGACAGAATTGGAAGAGCATCGCAATGAAAATGCGCGCCCATATTATCGACACGCTCTCGAGCCACTTGCGCTTCTCGGTCGAGAGACATATCGAAGTAGAGCATATTATCACGCCGCGAACCATCGCGAAAGAAAGCGGAAACGCCAACGGCAATCTCTATGGAATAGCTTCAAACTCTATCGCCGCGGCATTCGGGCGACATCCCAACCGATCGACGCGTTATCCGTACCTCTATTTCTGCGGAGGCAGCGCTCATCCCGGCGGAGGAATGCCCCTTGTAACGCTATCGGGCACAATAGCGGCCGACCTTGCGGCACGCGACCTCCAAAGACGTCGAAAACGCCGGCAGGATCGACACGCGATCTGACAACGCCACCAGCGACTAAAGCCCTATTCCTCTGCCTCTAACCCAGCATATAACGATTGCGCCACAACATCGGAGGGCACTGATTCGACAATCGTATCGCCAAGCTGACGTTGAAGCACAAAGCGAAGCATGGCATTGTGTCGTTTTTTATCCTTCGCCATCGCCTCCAGCAGGTCCTCCACATCAAGATCGGGAATCGCTATACGAAAACCGTACTGCTTCAGCGTAGCGATAACCGTCTTGGCATAGGCGCGATCAGTAATCTCAAGACGAACGCCCAGACGCATCGATTGGACTATGCCCCATGCGACCGCCTCTCCGTGGGTCCAATCATTAGTCGACGCCATAATCGCCTCCAACGCATGCGCAAAGGTGTGGCCAAGATTCAGCAACGCGCGTCGTCCCGACTCGAGGTAGTCATCCGCGACTATCCTAGCCTTGATACGCAGAGAGCGTCGGATAATTTCAAACAGCGTCGAGGAGTCCCTGGCCATCACCTTATCGCGACGCAATCGCAACAGCCCAAAAAGGTCGACATCGCCCAGCAACGCGCTTTTGATAGCTTCCGAGATACCGCTGGTAAAATGGCGTTGCGGAAGGGCCTGCAGAACTTTATCCGTAATAATCAGCCGCTTAGCGGGATAGAACGAACCTATAATATTCTTGAATCCCTTCCAATTGATGCCCGTTTTGCCGCCAAACGCCGCGTCCACCATCGAAAGCAACGTAGTGGGAATAATATGCGCCGCAATGCCGCGAAGATAGATCGAAGCCGCGAAGGTCGTCACATCGCTGACCACGCCGCCGCCGATCGAGACAATCAGACTATGTCGATCGAGACCCCGCTCCATCGCGAGATCGAGAATCTGAGCGACAATTTTCCAGTGTTTGCTCGTTTCGCCGGAAGGAATAAGCGCGATCTCTTCTTGGCCGCCGACGGAATCGTCATTGCGCGCTCCCATCGCCAACTGCCCCGCAAGAACTTCATCGGCAACCAACAGCAAAGAAGAGGCACCGCCATTGTATTCGCTCGCGACGATATCGGCCAGAGAATCTGTAGTAAACAACACCTCTGTCGTCGACTGACCAGCAGTCAACAAAAGGCGATCAATGACCTGCATTACTTCATCAGACGGCGAAACACACGAAAAGACGCCTCGCGGTAGATCACGCAGCCATCACCACGTCGCAAGCGCGCGCCTATCTCGCCGTAAATGGCTATGAAGACGCCTTGCCGCCGCTCGATACGGGCGCCCCTGAATTCAAGCCCGCATTTTTGCCGTCGCTCTTATTCACTGGGGGATCCTTCTTACCCTCTGCGCTGGAAGGCTGGGACGTATTGGAAGCCTGATCCGCCGCCCCGCTTTGATTCGACTTATTCCCGACGCTCGATTTCTTGCCGGAAGCGGCGCTTCGAGAATCGGTAACATAGAATCCGCTCCCCTTAAAGATAATCCCCGTTCCGGCGCTAATAAGACGCCGCAACGAATCGGCATTGCATTGAGGACAAATCTTTAACGAATCATCAGAAAAAGATTGAAATTGTTCAAACGTATAATTGCATTTATTACATTGGTAATCATATGTAGGCATACTATTCCTCCTGTTTAGCAGCTTTAAGAACCTCATCGGCAATGCGTCCGGAAATTTTGCTGTAGTGGCTCATCTCCATCTCGAAACTCCCGGTTCCCGATGTAATTGACTTTAGATCGATCGCATAGCGAAGCAGTTCCGACTGCGGCGCCTGCGCTTTAATAGAAATAAACCCGCCCTTAATAGGCTCTTGCCCGATAATCCTTCCTCGTTTTGCATTGAGATCAGAAAGCACATCGCCAAGATATTGCTCCTCAATGATCGCCTCAAGCGACATAATAGGCTCTAACAAAACCGCCCCCGCTTTAGACATCGCTTCGATCAACGCGCCTTTCGCGGCCAGTTTGAACGCCATTTCAGAAGAATCGACCGAGTGTTCCTTGCCGTCGACCAACTGGATACCGATATGCGCGACAGGATACCCGGCGATCACGCCCGCTTCCATCGCTTCGTGGAGTCCCTTTTCAATCCCCGGAACATACCCTTTAGAGACTGCCATGCCTCGTATCATATTCTCGAAATGATAGGTCTCTCCATTGGTAAGCGGTCGAATTTTAATTGAGACCTCGCCAAATTGCCCATGCCCGCCAGACTGCTTTTTATGCCGATAGGTAGCCTCAGCCGGTTTGCTGATCGTCTCTCGATAAGCAACCTTCGGCGTCTGCGTCGTTATATCAATCTTCTGTTGCGAGCGTATCTTATCCAAAACGACGTTAATATGAAACTCGCCCATACCAGAAAGCACCGTCTCTTTGGTCTCTGCATTATAGGCGATGGCAAGCGTCAAATCCTCTTCTAAAATGCGATGCAACGCTTCGCCCAATTTATCCTCCTGTTTGCGATCGGAAGCATTGAGCACAACCGAGTAGATAGGATGAGGCAATCGCAAAGGAAACAGTGTCCTAGGGTGGTGGCTATCGCACAGCGTATCGTTGGTGTGCGTATTGGAGACTTTTGCCAGCGCTCCGATATCGCCCGCCTCTAATTTATTGACCCCATCCAGTCGCCCCCCGTTCACGAAAAAGATCTTGCCGCATCGAGTCTTATCGCCGCTCCGAGGATTAAAAATCTCGGTATCCGGAGTGACGACTCCGTTGATCACCTTAATATACGAAAGCTGTCCGGCATATTGGTCGATCATCGTTTTGAAACAGAACGCGGTAAGATGATCGTCCCCCCCGATAACGATCTCGCTTTCATCGGAGAGCGTATCCTTCGCGCCGATCGCGCCGGGAGCCGACGATTCGATAAAATTGAGCAACGATAGCAACCCGCTATCCCGCAACGCCGAACCAAAAAAGACCGGAACAAACGCGCCATCCCTATATGACTGCGTTAGCCCGCGAAGAATATCTTCATCGTTCAGCGTCTCATGCTCCATATAATGCTCAAGCAACTCTTCCGAAGTCTCGGCGGCAACCTCTGCAAGCGTCTTCCTCCCTTTTTCCGCGATCGCTTTTTCCGCGTCGCCAAGTTCGACCTCGCGCTCTTGACCATCGTCTATCTTATATCCCCGCCCGCTAATAAGATCAATTGTTCCGCTATACGGGTCGCCCATTGGCAATGTAACCGCTGTAAATCGTTGAGAGAATCGATCAGACAAATCGGCGACAAGAGACTCGGCGCTGATATGCTCCTCGTCGCAACGATTGACAAATATAAGACGCGGCATCTTTCGAGCGTTCAGGCGCCGCCACAATTTAATCGTCTCTATCTGAATGCCAACCCTTCCATTGATAGTCATAACAGCAGACTCGACGGCCCGCAACGACGATGAGACCTCTCCAATAAAGTCGGGCGAACCGGGCGTATCCAATATGTTGATCGTATAATCGCCCCGACGAATATGCAACGCAGACAAGTGGATAGATATTTTATGATCGATCTCTTCGGGAGTAAAATCGCTTGTAGTCTTTCCGCTCTCTACCGTTTCGGCCCGCTTAATAGCGCCGCCAGCAAATAAAAGATGCTCAGCAAGCGATGTTTTTCCCACACCTCCATGCCCTATAATGGCAATGTTGCGAATATTAGTATTAGCCATAAAAAACATCCTCCATACATATTTACCTATGTAAACGATATATTATATGCGTCGATCGAGTCAAGTACAAATATATCCGTCTCCATATCATAGAGTCGCATTCATATCAAGACGCGAATATAGCTATTGACCCCCATTGCATCATTATGATATAATGGCGTCAATGTATGATCTCCATTGGCAAATAGAGCTGTTAGAGCGTGTCGTGCCATTCCGTTTTCTCTCGTATAGTCAAAAAACCGAGTTGCTTGACCATGCCGAACTTCGCGAATACAGGGCTAAAGAAATAATCCTTCACCAGCGCGATACCGGATGCGACCTATTTGTAATTGCCAGCGGAGCGGTAGAAGCGTACGACCCTGAGGAAAGAAGGGCGAAGCCCGGAAACGTTATTATTCATGGCCACTATTTCGGCGAACGCAGCGCGCTATTCAACGAACCGCGAACATATGCGATACGGGCCATTGAACCAACTGCATGCCTTGTCATACCCGGCGATTATTTCCTGCGCCTTCTCTCTATAGCCCCCGCCTTCGCCCATGCGTTGGGCGACATTCTTCGCGATAGACATGGCATCTTTGACGCCTTTGAACGATTTACAATTAAATTAAAACGGAGCGTAGATCGCGGCTATATCAATATAGACGCAATCCTCCCGCTCTATCTATCCCTTGAACCGGCGTTGCATCGATTTGCGAACGATCCCGTTCGCATCGACTTTGACGCCCTCAACTACGCGGTTCGCCGCCTGCCAGAAAGCGTAACGACAACATTCGCATTTTTGGTGGTAGATGAATTGGCGAGCAACGCCGCGCACCCCGACCTTCTTTTTGACAAAATAGCGGTGCAATCTCGCCGAAGGCATGTATGGGAGACCATTCCGGGAAAAAACCTTGTGTTAATGCGTCCGGGCTTCACCGATCTCACCGACTTTATCTCATGCCTCTGCCTCTATTCGATAGAAGCGCGTAAATTTCGTCAGCTCCTCACGCAATCCAACTACTTAGAGTCGATCAAAAATTACCTCGACCGCCAGGATAGGCGACGCGACACCGCTATCAAAGATAACGAATCCGACTCTGATGATATACCCAAGCTTCCCATTGGTTCGGAAGAACTCGAAAAACTGCGCGCCATCTGGCCAAAAGACTATATGCGGCGCCTCTATCATATCGCTTGCCATAGAGAAATGTTCTCTATTGATATACGGCGGCAACGACGTAATTATAACAGCAGCCGAACCGACATTTGGACGGCGCAGATCGCCGAAGAGACCAAACGATTAACCGGACGGCATCCCTCGGCTCTCCGCCCTTCGACAAAAGTGCATATTATTAGCAGCAATGTTCATTCCGTAATTAACTGTTTGAACCCATGGTTTGGAAATACCGGTAAACGAATATGGGACTGGATGCGAGAAACTCATCATCCATTTATAGAAGAACATTGGCACAATCCCCATGACTGCCTCTATGCGGTGAGCAACCAGTTTTTGCGCAGCCACCCCGAAGAGGCGGAAAATATCGCTCGATGCGAAAAGGAAAATGGTATCGTGCATCTTAACGAGACCGCTTCGACAGGTATTCAAGTACAACTTATCGACCTAAAGCAACATAAACAAACCGAATGCGATCCGTCGCTCATCGCAATCCCTTCAGACTTTGACGCCATACTCCTCAACATCGATTACGCCTTCGGCGAACAGGCCGAACATATCATTCGCAATCTTATTATGCTGTTTGGCAACAGCATCGCAAGCATCAATTGTCTCGGCAAGGCGGGAGCGCTCATTGGCAATCGAGGCGATGTGATGTATCCAACATCATTTATAACCCAGCGCACCGAACATTTCTGCCCAATACAGGAATTTAACGAATCATCCATCGACAACCTCAAAGCGCTGTTGCCCGAGCAGAAGATTCATATAGGCCCAATGCTTACCGTCGACGGCACACTCCTGCAAAATCCGCAGATGCTTAACTTCTACCATCATACGTGGGGATGCGTAGGCATGGAGATGGAGGGATCGTACTACTATTATCCCGTAGTCGAAGCAAAAGACCTCAAGCTCATCAATGATTCTGTCAATGCCCGCTTTCTCTACTATACATCAGACCTTCCGCTACAACATACCGAGAATCTCTCCGCGCGATTAAGCGCGACGGAAGGCGTCCCGCCGCTCTACGCCGTAACTCGACACATTTTGAATGGCATCTTCTCGGACTAAGCCCCGCTCGTCCCATAATTCGCACCGAGCGATTACCGACTCGCACGATAATGAACCAGGACAAGATTCCGGCGCTACCACCATAGAACGCGACATCGACATTGCGCTCCATGTCATCGCCACCCCGATCGGCAATCTAGGCGATATCACCGTGCGCGCTTTGGAAGTGTTGCGATCGGCATCGCGAATTTACTGCGAGGATACCCGCAAAACACGCAAACTGCTCTCTCGCTATAACATCCATCCCAAAAGCCCGCTCCGCAGCGTTCGCGCCGAAAACGAGCGAGGCAGCGTCCAATCTATCATCGACGATCTTGCCGCCAAGCGGCCAGTCGCCTACCTTACCGACGCGGGAACGCCAGCCATCGGCGACCCCGGCGCATTGCTCGCGCAAATGACACGCGAAGCGGGACACCGCGTAATCCCGATACCCGGAGCATCGGCCATCACCGCGTTGGCCAGCGTTGCGGGGTGTCGATCGGGACACTGGATAGCGCAAGGCTTTCTCCCCGGACGCCCCGTTAGAAGACGCCGTCGTCTGGAATACCTTCTTCAGGGAGACAGCCCGTTCTACCTATTTGAATCGCCGCATCGCATCGCCGCGCTCCTTGGCGAACTATCGCTTCGCGCCCCCAATTGCCGCGTCATAATTGGACGCGAACTCACCAAATACTATGAAGAGATCATCGAAGGAACCCCAGAAAAAATCATCGATCATTTCGCCCCAAAAACCATACGCGGCGAATTTGTGTTGCTCGTCGATAATACCGAATATGCCGGCGACACCGCTCTAGACAATACCAATGAATGAACAATCGCCCAACAACGAGGCGCTCCTACGTAACGAGCAACCCTCGGAACACACCAGCAAATCGGCATTTATCGCCCTCATAGGCCGCCCGTCCTGCGGAAAATCGACAATGGTCAACGCGCTGTGCGGACAGAAAGTCTCTATCACCGCGCGCTCCCCGCAGACAACCCGCGACCGCGTTCGGGGCATTGTAACCGATAGCCGAGGACAACTTGTGCTGCTCGACACGCCGGGCTACCACCGCTCCGAACACACATTTAACCAACGACTCGCGAGCATCGTGGAGCAAACACTCGACGACATCGATCTGGCGCTCTACATCGTCGACAGCAGCCGCAAAGAAGGCGCCGAAGAACAGGCCACCACACATATGCTCGCTTCGCTATCGATACCGGTAGTCGCCGCGCTGAACAAAATCGACCTATCGCCGCCCCTGCAAACAGTTGACACCATACGCCGACGACTCGCAACACCACCGCTCGCAGACATCATCGAAACCTCCGCGCTTAGATCGACAGGCGTCTCATCACTCGCCGACCGACTATTCGAATTGTCGCCGACAGGCCCGCAGTATTACCCCGACGACATCTACACCGATCAACCCGTAGCATTCCGCATCGCAGAAATCATCCGCGAACAGACCATCCATCGCCTAAAAGAAGAGGCGCCATATGCGGTTTATGTCTCGATCGTCGACCTCAACTGGATACAAGAACGGCTCATGGCGCGCGCAATCATCTATGTGGGACGCTCATCGCTTCAAGGAATAGTTGTGGGCAAAGGCGGACAGAAACTCGGCGCGATCCGTAAAGCGAGCCTTCGCATCCTCAAATCGATCTTCCCCTACCCCATTTCGCTCGACCTCCGCGTCAAAACCCAGAGAAACTGGCATCGTCGCGCAAGCATCATGCGAAATATCATCAATCAAGTATAGCCGCCCCGCCAACTGTTGCCTCCCCCCTGCCTCCAGCCCGCTTTTTCCGCGTCCTCAATCCCGTTCCCATTAGACCCAACGCGTCATCGATTTAGAAAATACAGATAAATCGTTTGTATTGTAACTTTAATAAAAATAGGCAATAATGTACAAATTGTAGTTATGCAAGAGAAGGTAGCAAATAGAACAATATTTTGCCATGACAATCTAGAAGTATTACAGGGAATTAATAGTAATTCTATTGATTTAATCTACCTTGATCCGCCATTTAACAAGAAAAAGCAATTTACCGCGCCGATCGGCAGTAGCGCGGAAGGAGCGAGCTTCAGCGATATATTTCGTAAAGAAGATGTCAAAAACGAATGGTTGGATACTATCAAAGAAGATCAAGACAAGATTTATAATTTACTAACCGCGGTAAAAAGCATAGAGGGGAACTCTTCGTATAACTATTGCTACCTTGCGTATATGGCTATTCGACTTATTGAGACGCGCCGAATTCTTAAAGATACAGGAAGCATTTACTTGCATTGCGATCCTACTATGTCTCATTACCTCAAAATAGTAATGGATTGTATCTTTGGAGAAAAGAATTTTAGGAATGAAGTTGTATGGGGCTACAAAGAAAGAGAAGCACAAAAGAATAGCTATAACAAAAAACATGATATATTACTATTTTATTCTAAAACCGATTATATATTTTTCAATTGGCAAAGCATTGTTGAACCCTACAGCGAAGCAACAATAAAAAAATTTAAATATGAAGATGAAAAAGGAAAGTATCAGATAAGGGGAAAAGCAGAAGCGGGGAGTCCGGTTGATAAAGCGGATGGACTATCTCCAAAACATGAAAAAATGTACCCTAATCTTACTTATCGACAATATATAAAAAAAGGAGTTCCTCCTAGAGATTGGTTTTATTTGCCCATAATTAATAAGCTTCAAAAGAACGAACAGGGTATCCTACACAAAAACCCATCGCATTATTAGAAAGGATTATACAGGCAAGCAGCAACGAGGGCGATATAGTACTCGACCCCTTTTGCGGATGCGCTACTACGTGCGTAGCGGCGGAATTACTCAATAGAAAATGGATCGGCATCGACATATCCGTTAAAGCACACGAGTTGGTACAGAAACGGCTAAAAGATGAGGTATGGAATAATCCCAATTCGCTTCTTCAATATCGAGGAGATTTTCCCGCTATCACCTGTTTGGTATCGCCGCCACAAAGAACCGACCTCGGTATCGATTATAGAGAGCAAAAATATGTCTATGTTATCTCCAATCCGAGCTATCCGGGCGACTATAAGGTGGGAATCGCCAAGAATTGGAAGGCGCGACTCGATTCATACCAGACAAGCGATCCGTACCGGTCGTATACCATGGAATATAAGGTGCTAACTCCGTATTTTAGAGAACTAGAGGCGCATATCCACAATATATTTCCCAATAACCATGAATGGATCTCGGCGAACCTAGATGATATTAAGGAAATAATGAATAGCTTTACCCCGTAAATAGCCGCTTAGACCCAACGCGTCATCGATTTAGAAAATACAGATAAATCGTTTGTATTGTAACTTTAATAAAAATAGGCAATAATGTACAAATTGTAGTTATGCAAGAGAAGGTAGCAAATAGAACAATATTTTGCCATGACAATCTAGAAATATTACAGGGAATAAATAGTAATTCTATTGATTTAATCTACCTTGATCCGCCATTTAACAAGAAAAAGCAATTTACCGCGCCGATCGGCAGTAGCGCGGAAGGAGCGAGCTTCAGCGATATATTTCAACAGGAAGATGTTAAAGACGACTGGTTGCAAACAATCAAAGAAGATCAAGACAAGATTTATAATTTACTAACCGCGGTAAAAAGCATAGAGGGGAGCTCTTCGTATAACTATTGCTACCTTGCGTATATGGCTATTCGACTTATTGAGACGCGCCGAATTCTTAAAGATACAGGAAGCATTTACTTGCATTGCGATCCTACTATGTCTCATTACCTCAAAATAGTAATGGATTGTGTCTTTGGAGAAAAGAATTTTAGGAATGAAGTTGTATGGGGCTATCCACCTGGAGGTAAAGGACCAAAACTTGGATTCCATAGGAAACATGATATTATTCTTTACTATGGCAAGTCTGTAGACAAAGGTATATTTCATCGTCCATATTCTCCAATTAACGAACGCGCAAAAGCAAAATTTACTTATATCGAAAAAGATACAGAACGGGTATATAAGAAGTACCCTGGTGGTATTTCTTACCTAGATGAGTCAAAAGGTAGACCTATACCTAGTTGGTGGGTTGATATTCATTCATTGGGGCAAACTATTAGCAAAGAACGAACAGGGTATCCTACACAAAAACCCATCGCATTATTAGAAAGGATTATACAGGCAAGCAGCAACGAGGGCGATATAGTACTCGACCCCTTTTGCGGATGCGCTACTACGTGCGTAGCGGCGGAATTACTCAATAGAAAATGGATCGGCGTCGACATATCCGTTAAAGCACACGAGTTGGTACAGAAACGGCTAAAAGATGAGGTATGGAATAATCCCAATTCGCTTCTTCAATATCGAGGAGATTTTCCCGCTATCACCTGTTTGGTATCGCCGCCACAAAGAACCGACCTCGGTATCGATTATAGAGAGCAAAAATATGTCTATGTTATCTCCAATCCGAGCTATCCGGGCGACTATAAGGTGGGAATCGCCAAGAATTGGAAGGCGCGACTCGATTCATACCAGACAAGCGATCCGTACCGGTCGTATACCATGGAATATAAGGTGCTAACTCCGTATTTTAGAGAACTAGAGGCGCATATCCACAATATATTTCCCAATAACCATGAATGGATCTCGGCGAACCTAGATGATATTAAGGAAATAATGAATAGCTTTACCCCGTAAATAGCCGCTCCCCAATATCCGAAGCCGCAAGAAGGGGGGAATCGCCCCGCCGGCGATGACACACCTCCTCGATCGGCGAGTAGCCCGCCGCCAGTCGCCGCCCCGCCAACTGTTGCCTCCCCCCTGCCTCCAGCCCGCTTTTTCCGCGTCCTCAATCCTGTTCCGCTCGCGCTCCACAGGCGGACGCGGGCGGTCTTGCGGCCACCCCCCTCCGCGGGCGTCGCTCCCCCATTGACCAGCGCCCCAAATCAGGCCCGCGACGCCCGCCACCCATCCATGCGACACCAAACCCCGCCGAACCAACCGCCACCCCAAGCGGCGCGCGAGCCATGCGGGGTGGTTAAGGAAGAGACAAAGCCGCGGGTTATCGAAGTAACCACCGGCTAACGCGCGGTATCGCGATCGAATAATCTCCTTTGCATTGCTGTCGGCGTCGGAGGCTCCAGGGCCTTCGGCGCCGTTTTTTTGCGGCGAGTGATCCAGCAACATCGCCACCTTGAAATTTATCGGAATATAAATATTCTGTAGCTATATGAAAAATGAAGCGACTCGACTAAGAATGAGCGGCAAAGAAAGCTGGAAAGAATGCGCCACCGCGGGCGAGGCTCTGGAATTCATCCAGCGCAATATGACCGATACTGCCAAAGGGCTCGCATTTGAGGAGCTATTTTCGCTGGTGGCAAAAAACGAACCCGATCTAGAGGTGCGAGATATCTGGAAACCCGGTAACTGGCCGGAACGCGCGAAATATGGGCTTGATGGAAGGGATATCGGCGTTGATAGAATAGCCAAGCTGAATAACGGAGATACGGTAGCGATCCAATGCAAGTGCTACGCAGAAAAAAATCGTGTCAGCAAATCCGACGTGCAGAAATTTCTCTCGGGAAGTCAAAATAAAGCGTTTAATCAACGTTGGCTGGTAGTCACCCTCCCCATCACCGATATCGTCAAACAGATGCTGGCCGAAACAGATATACACCTTATTGATTTTTACAGATACCACGATACCCCTTTAAAACGCGAGAATGTCAAGCCATTGCAACCCCTCCCGCTCCAGAAAAAGGCCATCGAAGCGGTGGTGAAAGGTTTTGAAAACGCCGACCGAGGGCAGTTGATTATGGCGTGTGGCACCGGAAAAACCTTTACATCGCTTCGCATCGCGGAACGCATTATCCCAACCAACGGCTCAATTCTCTTTATCGCCCCCAGCATCGCCTTAGTCGCCCAGTCGCGCAAGGAGTGGCTTCGGCACACCACTCGCCCACTGCGATGCGTCGCCGTCTGCTCCGACAAAACAGTAAAAAACATATCCGAGGACCTCTCTATCCAAGAGCTCTCCTTCGATGTTACTACCGATCCGCTCACCATCGCCGAAGAAATGCGTAAGGCGGCGGAAAAGGGCGGCATATTGGCGGTATTTAGCACCTACCAATCGCTCGACAAGGTCATCGAGGCGCAACATGACTATGCAGCGCCCGCCTTTGATTTGGCAATTGCCGACGAAGCGCATCGCACAAGCGGTATCCAACACAACAAATCAGAGACACGAGCATTTCAGCTCATTCATGACGACAATCAAGCGCGTTGCGCCAAGCGGCTCTATATGACCGCCACTCCACGAATCTATGAATATCAGGCAAAGCAAAATCGCAAAAACAAGACTCCCGACATTATAATAACCGACATGAGCGATCCGACTGTCTACGGAAGCAAATTCTACCACCTTCCGTTCAGGAAAGCTGTTGATGCTGGCATGCTCTGCGACGTTCGGGTAATCTGCCTTGGATTGCGCGAAGAACTTCTGGATGCCGGAATGAGAAGCGCTCTAGAGCAAATTGGCGACGATATCGCGAAACGCAGAGCCACTCCGGATATCCAGGAATATGTATCGGCGCTCGTTATCGCCATGGCGCTGAATGGGTGGGTTCAGAGCGAAAAAACAGATGACATCCCCACAAAACTGTCGCGCACCTTGGCATACGCCAATAAGATATGGCGATCGAAATGGCTGGCGGAGGTATTGCAATCGAATGTGGTCAAAAACTGGTTGCGCGACTATCGCGAAAACAATCGGGAGCGGGCTCTAAATGAGCCGTTCGCTATTGAAACCATTCATCTGGACGCGAAAAGTTCGGCATCCGAGCGATATCAAGAAATACAAAAACTCAACGCCGCAGAAACTGAATCTGTCGTTAGAGTAATCTGCAACTGTCGCCTATTTAGCGAAGGGGTCGATGTGCCCGACCTCAATAGCGTCGCATTCCTTGATCCGCGGAGTAGCGAGGTCGATATTATCCAATCCATTGGACGCGTTATGCGCAAAGGAAAAGACAAAAATAAGAAGCTAGGCTATATCATCGCGCCGTTTTCGTTGAGGGAAGGGGAAAGCATTACCGAGGCGCTCGATCTTCGCTCGCCTCGCTTTCAAATACTGGGTAAAGTGCTTCTGGCGTTGCAATCGCACGATGAAACATTGTTCAGCGAACTTAAAGATCGGATGCTTTTTGATTTCGTCGATAGGCTCCGCCCGGCGCAAGAAGACGATCAATACGTCGCTGAAAATCAGGAACGGGATGCCGCCGATGCCCAAGCCCAGCTAGCGCTGCAATTCCGTAAAGATAGCATCTACGCGCATCTGGCAAAAAATTCGGGATTGGGCGACAAACGAGTCGCCGATATAATTAGCTCCGCGGTGCAAAGAGCGGCCCGCATATTCCGCGAGGAGCGAGTCGACGCAATGCTTGCCACTCGACTGGGCGCGACTCCGGAACTGCTGGAGAGCCTCAACGATACGGAGCGAGAGAAGAAACTCCAAGAGGCCGCCAGTACCGCGGCGCTCATTATTGGCAACGCCTGCTTGATGCACAAACGAATGGAGCATAGCGAACACTTGGGCAAGTTGCCCGCGCTGGAGGCGATGGAAAGCAAAAGGGAGGTGATACCTCCACTCATCGAGGATTGGAGAGCCATTCTCCGAAAGGATTACCGCCCCATTTTTGCCTGCGCGCTCGATCTCATGATCCATCTTCAGGATACCAATAAGGCGCGGTTGCAAGAAGCCATTTACATCCTGACAAACTGCGCGGTAGAGAATTCGGAGAGCCTAAACGATCTGGGATACGACCAAGCCGGGCCGCTCTACCACCGCATTTTGGACAAAGTCGCCAGCCAAGGCGCATTTTACACCAAAAATCTCTCCGCCATGCTGTTGGCGCGATTGGCGATATCGGGCGATATGATCGACTGGAATAACCCAAAACAGATCAAACAACTGCGAATCATCGACCCTTGCTGTGGCACCGGAACTCTGCTGATGGCGGGACTCAACACCATCAAAGCCCGCGCGAATGCGGCGCGAACCACCCTATCGCGCGAGGAGCTGTCCGAGTTGCATAAGGCGTT
Source organism: Spirochaetia bacterium (assembly GCA_965220165.1). Lineage (GTDB taxonomy): Bacteria > Spirochaetota > Spirochaetia > CBDCPJ01. Next base: position 6,384 of record CBDCPJ010000047.1, on the reverse strand, counting down.
GGTGGAACAATCGATCTACGGATTTGACATTACCACCCAAGCGACGCAACTTGCCGCCTGCAACCTCACGCTGGGCGCGCCGAACATCGCCTACGACAAAATGAACCTCTACACGCTTGAATATGGCATGGCGCATGGAGCGGAAAACCCAGATATCGGCAACGTCCGCCACGGCTCGTTGGAACTTTTTGACCAGCTTGATCAGGCGAGCAACGAGCCGGATCGGCAACTCCGTCTTGATGGCATGATACCCCCTGTTGCCGCAAGCTCGGTAGCCGACGAAACAAAAACCGCCCTGACAATTCCGACGGAGTTTGATGTGGTTCTTATGAACCCGCCGTTTGCCAACACCTCAAAACTGAAGCGGCAATTCTCGCCGGAAGTGGTAACGGCGATGAATGACCGACTGAAAACCCTCGCCAACAATATTAGAAACCAATCGACCGATGATTATCTGGCGCTGTCCAGGAGGTCCATCGAACCATTTTTTACCCAGTTGGCTGATCGCCTGGTCGGGCGGAACGGAACGGTGGCAAAAATCATTCCCATACCCGCAGTCACTTCGAATAATGCTCAAGGAGAACGGAAATATATCGCCGCTCGCTTTCATATCGATATGATCATAACATCGCATGATCCCGAAAACATGACCTTTTCGGCCCCTACCGACACCCATAGATCGATCCTTATCGCTCGGCGCTCAACCGATGGCGGCGCGCCGACTCGCTTTATCAGCCTAGCTCGCATGCCGCGAGACGTAGCGGAGGTTACAGACCTTGCAGACGCCATCGAATCAGGCGACATGCGCAACTGGGGCAACTGTGTCATGTGGCCGGCGGCAAAAATCAAAACGGGCGACTGGTGGCCGGCACAGTGGTATTCGCCGGAACTGGTAGCGGCGATAAGCTCTATTGACAGACTGGCAGGTTTGGCGCCTTCAGGAAGCCGCTATCGATACGGCGTAAGTGGACGAGCTCTTAAAGACTGCCTTTAACTACCAGGTAAAAGAGGGTAATGACAGCGGCGATCGCAATTCTTATTGCTCTATCTCCAAAAAGATCCATAGGTGTATGGATTCGCCGCCGGACACTTGGGCGACCGCCAAGCCCAAAAAGAAACACAGAGCCGAAAAAGCGCTGGCAAATGCGGGCCATGTGCTCGTCGGATGCAGAACTAAGGTGACCAGTTGCCGGGTAGTCGCCATATTCAGCAAACAACCGGCCATTGGCAACGCCTTTATCCCCATCGACAACGCCACAGCCATTCCGCCAAAGGTCGCCAAGGCCTACACCTGCTTTCTCAATTCTACCTTTGGCATTTTGCAACTTCTTAATCGTCGCGCCAAAACACTTACCTATCCAGACCATGCAATCGAAAGCCTAAGATCCCTGTTGCTACCCAACGAACGCGTCGACCTTCGGCCGCTTACCGCCCTCTTTGATCGGCTACGGCGCGCAGAGCTCCTCCGCCTCTCCGCCGCGCACCAAGACCCGGTACGCCGCGAGCTGGATCACGCCGTCGCCGCGGCGCTGGGCGTCGATCCGGTAATGACCGACGAGTGGCGCGAGCTGTTGGCGATGGAGCCTACCATCAATGCCACGCAGACCCCGTAAATAGCCGCCACCCCAAGCGGCGCGCGAGCCATGCGGGGTGGTTGGCGACCGACGGGGGCGTTGGGTTGCGGGCTGTGGCGGGGCGGTTCTCGCGATTGGGAGAGAGGCGCCCGCTGTGGGGGGAGCGCAATAGCGCAGGGGCGAGCCCAGTGGAGCGCGAGCGGAACTGGATCAGCGCGCCCCGGTCAGCATGTATTGCCCCATCGAAATTTCACAAATGGGGCGAAATACCCCAGAATCGCGTCGGCTATCGCGATTGGGGGTAATTTGACCCATTTCGCATCGCTCGATTTCCAAGATTGCCTATTGGGGCGACCAAAAAAGTTGGCGCGCTTTGTGCTATACATAATGTATAAAACAAACGCGCGCAGGACGCGCAAGGAGGATATGTTATGTTTCATATTGTACCATCATTTAGAGGTCGGAGAGGGTTGTTGTCGGATGACTGGAATCAGTGGCTTGATTGTTGCGCGCCGGAATGGGCGAAAAACGATCGGAGGCTTCCCGCGGTTGACATTCGAGAGACCAATGAGGCCTATGTGTTAGAGGCGGAGCTCCCGGGTGTCGGCGAGAAGGATGTGTCGATCAACGCGGACGCGGGAACGCTGACTATCTCGGCGAAGCAGGAGGGAGAGCGCGACGAGCGAAAGGAGAATTACTCGCTTCGAGAGCGACGCTTCGCTTCGTTTGAACGGCAATTCACGCTTCCAGATCATGTGGATCGCGATGGAATAACGGCGACGTTTAAGGACGGTCTCTTGACCTTGAGCATTCCCAAGAAGGAAGAGACAAAGCCGCGGGTTATCGAAGTAACCACCGGCTAACGCGCGGTATCGCGATCGAATAATCTCCTTTGCATTGCTGTCGGCGTCGGAGGCTTTCGGCGCCGTTTTTTTGCGGCGAGTGATCCAGCAAAATCGCCACCTTGAAATTTATCGGAATATAAATATTCTAAGCTATATGAAAAAAGAAAGCTGGAAAGAATGCGCCACCGCGGGCGAGGCTCTGGAATTCATCCAGCGCAATATGCCCGATACTGCCAAAGGGCTCGCATTTGAGGAGCTATTTTCGCTGGTGGCAAAAAACGAACCCGATCTAGAGGTGCGAGATATCTGGAAACCCGATAACTGGCCGGAACGCGCGAAATATGGGCTTGATGGAAGGGATATCGGCGTTGATAGAATAGCCAAGCTGAATAGCGGAGATACGGTAGCGATCCAATGCAAGTGCTACGCAGAAAAAAATCATGTCAGCAAATCCGACGTGCAGAAATTTCTCTCGGGAAGTCAAAATGAAGCGTTTAATAAACGTTGGCTGATAGTCACCCTCCCCATCACCGATATCGTCAAACAGATGCTGGCCAAAACAAATATACACTATATTAGTTTTTACAAATACCACGATACCCCTTTAAAACGCGAGAATGTCAAGCCATTGCAACCCCTCCCGCTCCAGAAAAAGGCCATCGAAGCGGTGGTGAAAGGTTTTGAAAACGCCGACCGAGGGCAGTTGATTATGGCGTGTGGCACCGGAAAAACCTTTACATCGCTTCGCATCGCGGAACGCATTATCCCAACCAACGGCTCAATTCTCTTTATCGCCCCCAGCATCGCCTTAGTCGCCCAGTCGCGCAAGGAGTGGCTTCGGCACACCACTCGCCCACTGCGATGCGTCGCCGTCTGCTCCGACAAAACAGTAAAAAACATATCCGAGGACCTCTCTATCCAAGAGCTCTCCTTCGATGTTACTACCAATCCGCGCACCATCGCCGACGAAATGCGTAAGGCGGCGGAAAAGGGCGGCATATTGGCGGTATTTAGCACCTACCAATCGCTCGACAAGGTCATCGAGGCGCAACATGCCTATGCAGCGCCCGCCTTTGATTTGGCAATTGCCGACGAAGCGCATCGCACAAGCGGTATCCAACACAACAAATCAGAGCGACGAGCATTTCAGCTCATTCATGACGACAATCAAGCGCGTTGCGCCAAGCGGCTCTATATGACCGCCACTCCACGAATCTATGGAGATCAGGCAAAGCAAAATCGCAAAAACAAGACTCCCGACATTACAATAACCGACATGAGCGATTCGACTGTCTACGGACGCAAATTCTACCACCTTCCGTTCAGGAAAGCTGTTGATGCTGGCATGCTCTGCGACGTTCGGGTAATCTGCCTTGGATTGCGCGAAGAACTTCTGGATGCCGGAATGAGAAGCGCTCTAGAGCAAATTGGCGACGATATCGCGGAACGCGGAGCCACTCCGGATATCCAGGAATATGTATCGGCGCTCGTTATCGCCATGGCGCTGAATGGGTGGGTTCAGAGCGAAAAAACAGATGACATCCCCACAAAACTGTCGCGCACCTTGGCATACGCCAATACGATACGGCGATCGAAATGGCTGGCGGAGGTATTGCAATCGAATGTGGTCAAAAACTGGTTGCGCGGCTATCGCGAAAACAATCGGGAGCGGGCTCTAAATGATCCGTTCGCTATTGAAACCATTCATCTGGACGCGAAAAGTTCGGCATCCGAGCGGTATCAAGAAATACAAAAACTCAACGCCGCAGAAACTGAATATGTCGTTAGAGTAATCTGCAACTGTCGCCTATTTAGCGAAGGGGTCGATGTGCCCGACCTCAATAGCGTCGCATTCCTTGATCCGCGGAGTAGCGAGGTCGATATTATCCAATCCATTGGACGCGTTATGCGCAAAGGAAAAGACAAAAATAAGAAGCTAGGCTATATCATCGCGCCGTTTTCGTTGAGGGAAGGGGAAAGCATTACCGAGGCGCTCGAGCTTCGCTCGCCTCGCTTTCAAATAGTGGGTAAAGTGCTTCGGGCGTTGCAATCGCACGATGAAACATTGATCAGCGAACTTAAAGATCGGATGCTTTTTGATTTCGTCGATAGGCTCCGCCCGGCGCAAGAAGACGATCAATACGTCGCTGAAAATCAGGAACGGGATGCCGCCGATGCCCAAGCCCAGCTAGCGCTGCAATTCCGTAAAGATAGCATCTACGCGCATCTGGCAAAACATTCGGGATTGGGCGACAAACGAGTCGCCGATATAATTTCCGCGGTGCAAAAAGCGGCCCGCATATTCCGCGAGGAGCGAGTCGACGCAATGCTTGCCACTCGACTGGGCGCGACTCCGGAACTGCTGGAGAGCCTCAACGATACGGATCGAGAGAAGAAACTCCAAGAGGCCGCCAGTACCGCGGCGCTCATTATTGGCAACGCCTGCTTGATGCACAAACGAATGGAGCATAGCGGACACTTGGGCAAGTTGCACGCGCTGGAGGCGATGGGAAGCAAAATGGAGGTGATACCTCCACTCATCGAGGATTGGAGAGCCATTCTCCGAAAGGATTACCGCCCCATTTTTGCCCGCGCGCTCGATCTCATGATCCATCTTCAGGATACCAATAAGGCGCGGTTGCAAGAAGCCATTTACATCCTGACAAACTGCGCGGTAGAGAATTCGGAGAGCCTAAACGATCTGGGATACGACCAAGCCGGGCCGCTCTACCACCGCATTTTGGACAAAGTCGCCAGCCAAGGCGCATTTTACACCAAAAATCTCTCCGCCATGCTGTTGGCGCGATTGGCGATATCGGGCGATATGATCGACTGGAATAACCCAAAACAGATCAAACAACTGCGAATCATCGACCCTTGCTGTGGCACCGGAACTCTGCTGATGGCGGGACTCAACACCATCAAAGCCCGCGCGAATGCGGCGCGAACCACCCTATCGCGCGAGGAGCTGTCCGAGTTGCATAAGGCGTTGGTGGAACAATCGATCTACGGATTTGACATTACCACCCAAGCGACGCAACTTGCCGCCTGCAACCTCACGCTGGGCACGCCGAACATCGCCTACGACAAAATGAACCTCTACACGCTTGAATATGGCATGGCGCATGGAGCGGAAAACCCAGATATCGGCAACGTCCGCCACGGCTCGTTGGAACTTTTTGACCAGCTTGATCAGGCGAGCAACGAGCCGGATCGGCAACTCCGTCTTGATGGCATGATACCCCCTGTTGCCGCAAGCTCGGTAGCCGACGAAACAAAAACCGCCCTGACAATTCCGACGGAGTTTGATGTGGTTCTTATGAACCCGCCGTTTGCCAACACCCAAAAACTGAAGCAGCAATTCTCGCCGGAAGTGGTAACGGCGATGAATGACCGACTGAAAACCCTCGCCAACAATATTAGAAACCAATCGACCGATGATTATCTGGCGCTGTCCAGGATATCCATCGAACCATTTTTTACCCAGTTGGCTGATCGCCTGGTCGGGCGGAACGGAACGGTGGCAAAAATCATTCCCATACCCGCAGTCACTTCGAATAATGCTCAAGGAGAACGGAAATATATCGCCGCTCGCTTTCATATCGATATGATCATAACATCGCATGATCCCGACAACATGACCTTTTCGGTCCCTACCGACATCCATAGATCGATCCTTATCGCTCGGCGCTCAACCGATGGCGGCGCGCCGACTCGCTTTATCAGCCTAGCTCGCATGCCGCGATACGTAGCGGAGGTTACAGACCTTGCAGACGCCATCGAATCAGGCGACATGCGCAACTGGGGCAACTGTGTCATGTGGCCGGCGGCAAAAATCAAAACGGGCGACTGGTGGCCGGCACAGTGGTATTCGCCGAAACTGGTAGCGGCGATAAGCTCTATTGACAGGCTGGCAGGTTTGGCGCCTTCAGGAAGCCGCTATCGATACGGCGCAAGTGGACGAG
>CBDCPJ010000046.1:0-56451 GCA_965220165.1 Spirochaetia bacterium | reverse complement strand
GCGTCAATTCGCCGTTATAGATACCCGAGCGCTCAATGTGGATTTGGCGCAGAGGGCATTTGATTTGGCTCAAGCGGGATATAACGCCGGAGTCAGGGAATTGCTGGAGGTTCGCGATGCGGAAAGGGAGCTCAACAACGCTCGCCTTTCGCTTTATAGAGAGCAATTTGTCGCTATCAGCACGATTATTGACGTCGCCGCTCTCCTTGGGATAGAGGTGGAGGAATTACAACAATATGCGCTGTAGATTGGCTCATGGCATACGATCTGGCCACATGGTAGCTATGCGTCGTTCCGTCTATGTGGCGGCCGGTATGCTCATTCTTGTTATTTTTGCGAGCTGTAATCGCAACAATGAGCAAAATGGGCAGGATAACGGAGCGCCGTATTTTCGGGCGGAAAAACCGGCCGTTCAGTCGATAGCGGTTAGCGCGGTCATGGCCGTAAGCGGCGAGCTAAACGACTATATTCATCTGAGCGGAGATGTCGAGGCCGACACCCAAGTCAATGTTTTTGCCGATACGGCGGGCAAAGTTTCCCGTCTCTATGTCGATTTGGGTCAATTAATAGATCCTTCGCAAATCATTGCCGAAATCGATCCATCGCGTCCCGGACAAAATTTTGCCGCCAGTCCAGTCTATAGTCCAATTCGGGGTGTCGTTACACGTATCGATGTTTCGGTGGGCGATACGGTCGCTCCTTCTGTTCCAATTGTCGAGGTTTCTCGTACCGATACATTGATTATTCGCACCGCTATCGCGGAACGTTTTATTTCCAAGGTCGCGTTGGGGCGCAAGGCGTTGGCGCAGTTTGATGCATGGCCGGGGCAATCGTTCTCTGCGAGGGTGGTGGAATTAAGTCCGGTCGTTAATCCATTAAACAGAACATTGGAGATAGAGTTGGATTTTGATCAACCCGATAGCCGTATCAAGCCGGGTATGTATGCCGATCTCCGCCTGATTACCGAGACGAAGACCGATCTTGTAAAATTGCCGGCGCAGGCAATTGTCGAACGATTTGGGAATAACTATGTGTTTATTATACAAGAAGACAATACCGTAGAGCAACGGTTGGTCTCTGTCGGTATTACCATCGATGACAAAGCCGAAGTGATCTCTGGCCTTGCCGCCGGGGAACAAGTGGTCTACAAAGGACAGACATTGCTGGAAGACGGGACTCTTGTTCGCGTGGTGGAAACATCCGAACCTCTTACGGGAGAAGATAGTATTCAATAATGAACAATTTTATTAAGGCTGTAGTGAATCGACCGGTAACGGTCATTGTGGTCTTTGTTCTTATATTGGGCGTAGGAGCCTATAGCTTTGCCGGGCTCGCCGTCGACCTCCTTCCCGATGTTAATCCTCCCTTTCTCTTTGTCTCCTCTTTCTATGTAGGCGCTGGGCCCGAAGAGGTAGAGGAGCTTGTCAGCAAACCTATGGAACGTGTTTTTAGCAATGTCAGCCATGTTAAAAATATTTACTCCAGCTCTTTTGAGGGGCTTGCGCAGGTGTCGCTCGAGTTTAACTGGGGCGTGGATATTGATGACGCTGCCAACGATGTGCGCGATCAAATAGAGGTCATACGAGGCATTCTTCCAACAGAAGCCACCGCGCCTCAGATTTTTAAATTTGATCCTTCGCAGGTTCCCGTAATGGACCTTATTCTTTCTGGCAAACGTAGCCCCGAAGAGCTTAGGGTATTGGCGGAGGATACGGTTCAACCGAGATTAGAGCAGATTGCCGGGGTGGCGCAGGCCGCTATTACCGGAGGGAGAGAGCGAATTATTGAGGTTTCTGTGCCGCTCAATCGCCTAGAGGCATATGGTTTGACGTTATCGGAGATTAGCAACGCTATCGGCATGCAAAACAGCGATATTTCAATTGGCAATATCCAGCAGAGCGGGATTGACTATCTTATAGAGGCGTTTGGCGAGTTTTCGTCTCTCGACGATATTCGCAATACAGTGATTACCTATCGCGGCGGGCAGGTCGGAGTTCCGGCGGCGGCCATTTTGATTCGGGATATTGCCGATGTTACCGATACCTATGCCGATAGCGACAGCATAAAATATGTCAACGGGCAACCGGCAGTGACAATCACTCTTCAAAAGCAGAGCGGATCTAATTCTGTGCAGGTGGTCAATATTGTTCGCGATTCGCTTGATGCGATCAACGTAGCGTTGCCGATCGGCACAGAGGTATCGGTGCTTTCCGATAGCACCACGCTTATCCGCAATACCATTTCGCAGGTATCGCAGGCGGCGTTGGGAGGCGCGATATTGGCAATTTTAGTGTTGCTGATTTTTCTGCGAGACGGACTGGTTACCTTTATTATCGGCACAAGCATCCCCATTTCGGTGGTGACGACGCTGATGATCATGTATTTCACCAATCTCACGCTCAATATTATGACGCTTACGGGATTGGCGTTAGGCATCGGTATGTTGGTGGACAATTCAATTGTCATCTTGGAAAATATCTACCGCTATCTCGAGAAAGGCGCAAAGCCGAAAACCGCCGCGTTGCTGGGGACGCGAGAAATGCTCTCCGCGGTGCTCTCTTCTACGCTTACTACTATATGCGTGTTTGCTCCTATTCTCGCATTTCGATCGCGTCTTGAGGTCTATGGAGAATTTTTTTCCGAATTGGCATTTACGGTCATCATATCGCTAACCACTTCGCTCATTTCGGCGATATTCTTAGTGCCAACCCTATCGGCGCTGCTACTTAAAAGACGCAGTTCTGCAAATGCCAAAAAACGCAGGTTTTTAGAGGGATTTTTTAGAGGATTGAACCGAGTATATGGGGCGATGTTACGATTCTCGTTGCGATTTCGTTGGCTTACAATACTTGTGGCGATCGGCGCGCTGATCGGAAGCGTGTTGCTTATTCCTTCCATTGGGTTTATTCCTTTCCCGCCGCAGGGGCAGGATATTGTCTCTCTATCGGTAGAGATGCCGGCGGGAACAGAATTGGATGAGACATACGAGGTGCTTCGCCAAATGGAGAAGATTGTACTTGAGGAGGTGCAAGGCTTCGACAATATTGTGCTAGAGGTAGGGGGATCGGGCGATTTCGGCGGCGTTGGTCGTTCCCATAGCGGCTCCCTGGATATTATTTTGCCTGAGTTTTCGCGACGAATAGACGATGCGAATACCGTGCGGCAAAAATTGCGCCGGCATTTCGATACTGTTCCCGGCGCGGTTATGTCGTTTGGGAGTAGCCAAGGGGGGAGGCGCGGAGGATTTACCCCTCCTCCTATCGATATCATTATCAATTCAGATGATTATAATTTGGCTATCAATACGTCGCAACAGATCCGCGATATGCTGGATGACGCCCCAGAGATAGCTGAACCGGTTGTGGATAGCGAATTGGGGCGTCCGCAAGTTCGGGTGGTGATGGATCGAAATCGCCTGAATACGCTAGGGCTTAATATTTCCGCGGTTGGCCAAGAGCTTCGCGCCAGCGTCAACGGGATTACGGCGTCTCGCTATCGAACGGCGGGAAAAGAATATGATATCGTCGTTATTGGCGACGAGCGCAATCGCGACCAAATTGTGGATTTAGAGAATATCTATGTGCCCAATAGATTGGGACAGCGTATACCGGTTGCCAATTTTGCCCATTTGGACTATGCCACCGGTCCATCGACCATTGAGCGAGAGAACCAAAAGCGGGCTATTCATATAACCGCTGACCGCGGCATCGATGAGACAGGGCGTGTATATGATAACGCGGCGGAGGTGGCGAGAGCGCTTATCGATGAGAATATCGTCGCGGGCGATGAACTTGTCATATCTTATGGCGGCGATGCGGAAGCGCAGAGCGGAATATTGCAGCAGTTTATGTTTGTTATGGTTATCGCGGTTATATTGGTTTTTGGGGTTATGGCCTCTCAATTCGAGTCGTTGAGGGATCCCTTTATTATCTTTTTATCTATTCCTTTGGTTATTATCGGAGTGGTTCTCATTCATTATCTTACCAATGATGTTCTTAGTTTATTGGGAATCGTTGGAATTATTATGCTGAGCGGTATCGTGGTAAATAACGGCATCGTGCTGGTAGATTATACCAATATATTGCGCAGACGAGGAAAGCCGATTATGGATGCCTGTCTTGAAGCGGGCGTCAACCGACTGCGACCTATTTTAATGACCAACATTACCACCATCTGCGGTCTTTTGCCGGTCGCGCTCTATAGCGGAGATAATTCGACGTTGGTGCAACCCATCGCAAAATCGGTTGTCGGCGGGCTCAGCGTGAGCGCGTTTATGACGCTGTTTATCGTTCCCGTTGTCTATTTTATATTCCATCGCGCGCAAGAGCGACGATTAGCGCGCGTCGCCGATCGTCGCGACAAGCGAGAGCAACGGCGTCAAGCGAATGCTCTTCGCGCCGAGCAGAAGCGCAAAGAAAAAAATAACGGGGGCGTTGATCGATAATGGCAACGAGCGACTGCCGAGTGGAGATAATTGCGAATCAATCAATTATGTCCGATCTCATTGGAATTGTGAAAGAGGTTGGTCTTGATAAGTCGTATACGCTTATTCCTACCGCGCATGGATCAGGAAACAGCGGCCCCCGATTGGGAGACGGTGTTTGGCCAGAAGAGAATTTTATGCTTATTATCTACTGCTCTTTGGAGCTTGAAGAGCGATTAAGCGCGCGCATCGCCGATCTAAAAAAGGAATATAGCGGCGAGGGCATAAAAAAGTATACCATCCCAATCATCGAACGGTGATTAGCGCGCGGCTGTTTCTGCCGATACCGGCGGGTTGGGCGTTGCGGGCCCTGGGTGGGGCGTTTTCCATTTGAGGGGGCGATGCCCGCAGAGGGGGGGAGCGGAAGACCGCCCGCCATCTCTGGCCCGTGAAGCGCGAGCGTAATGTATTTAGGCGTTGCGGGCGGGCTGAAGCGAGGGGGGAGACAACGCGAACGGGGCGCTTTTTCTGGTGTCTTCTCGCTTATCAATGGGAGGCGGTATCGCGCCGATTGAAGCGCATCCCCCTCCCTCCGATTATTCTTGCGGGATAAAATATTGCTTGACATAAGGCGGGGGATTGTGGAATCCTGTCGGCACGGTTTGTAGACCGATATAATTTCCGAGAGGTAAAAGCGCATGAAAACATATGTTTGTCAAGTTTGCGGCTATATTTACGACCCTGCCGAGGGCGACCCCGACGGGGATATTAGCCCGGGCACAGAATTCGACGATCTTCCCGAAGATTGGACATGCCCGATGTGTGGCGCCGAAAAAGACGAATTCGATCCTGAAGAGTAGGCGGCTTCGAACCGGCCGAGGACGCCCCCCCGCGGGGATTTTTCAGGCAAGCAACGCGTGGTGGCGCTTGTAGTGGTCTTCGAGCGTGACGCAAGCCATCGCCTCGACCACCGGAACAATTCGGGGGCAAATACAGGTGTCGTGTCGCCCCTCTGTGCGTATGACGCGAGGTTTTCCCGATAGGTCGACGGTTTTTTGCGGTTTTGCTATGGATGAGGTGGGTTTTACCGCGACGCGAAAGATGATCTCTTCGCCGGTGCTAATTCCGCCGATGATGCCTCCAGCGTTGTTGCTTGTAAAGCCATCTTGACCCATTTCGTCGTTGTGTTCGCTTCCGCGGAGATCGGCGACGCGAAAACCCGCGCCAAACTCGATGCCTTTGATCGCGCCGATTGATAGCATAGCGTGTGCCAATTCGGCGTCTAATTTATCAAAGACCGGCTCTCCAAGTCCGATCGCGGCGCCATTGACGCGGCATTCCACAATGCCTCCGGCGCTGTCCTGTTCATCTTTGAGCATCATTATTTTGTCATTCATTGCGCGCGCGGCGTCCATGTCGCATGCTCGAAGCGGGTTGCGCTCTATCGCGTCGGGATCGAAGGATGCGCAGGTTATGCCCGCCGCCTTCCAGGTGTAGGCGAGGATCGATACGCCGCGACGCTCCAGCGATTTGCGGGCGATAGCGCCTGCCGCGACTCGGCCCGCCGTCTCTCGGCCCGATGCCCGTCCGCTTCCACGCCAGTCTCGGCGGCCATATTTTTTTAGATAAGTATAGTCGGCGTGTCCGGGACGGAATAGGGAGCGTATTTCGTTGTAGGCCGAAGGGTCGGCGTCGCGGTTATAGAGGATCATCATCACCGGCGTTCCGGTGGTCTCGCCTTCGAACAGGCCTGATACTATGGCGACCTTGTCCGGTTCGGCGCGCGGCGTCGATATCGATGATTGGCCGGGTTTGCGGCGATCGAGTTGGCGTTGGACATCCTCTGCCGAAATTTCGAGCCCGGGAGTTACACCGTCAACAATAACGCCGACGGCTCCGCCGTGGGATTCGCCGAATGTGGTGATGCGGAATAAATTGCCAAAACTGCTACCTGCCATCCTGCTTGTTTGCTAGCGGGCTATGAAGATATTTCTCTCCATCTTCTCTGTTTTGAATTCAGAGCCGAAAGAGCGGAGCAATGTGCTGAGCTTCGCGTAGCCGTAGGTGCGAGAGTCGAAACTGGGATCGATGGCGCGTAATGAATTGCCGAGCTCGCTCAGCGACACCCATTCGGATTCGCCCGGCACATTGGCAAGCGCGCGAATGATAAGCGCGATGGCCTCTTCAGAATTAACGCTATCCTGCTGGGAGCGATTCTCTTCTTGGGAACGGGTCTTTCGCTTTTTGTCGTCGACGAGGTCTTGCCGCATAAGGTTATCGGTATAGACAAATCGGTCGCATGCTTGCACCAATCCAATTGCGGTCGATTTTTTGCGGCTAAATCCTATGGCGAATAGGCCGTGTTCGCGAATTCGTTCGACGAGCCGAATGTAATCGCTATCGCCAAAATAGAGGCAAAAGCCATTGACTCTTCCTTCATGGAGAATATCCATCGCGTCAATTACCAACGCGATATCGGTCGATTTTTTATTCTTTTGCCGAAATTGCTGAATTGGCGAGAGGGCAAGCTCTTGTAACTTATTCTGCCATGCTTTCATATTGTTTTTGCTCCAGTCTCCATAGGCTCGTCGTATGGTAGCGATGCCATATTTCGCGGCTTCGTCGAGCACTTGCTGGATTACGTCGGGCTCTACATTGTCGCAATCGATAAGCAACGCAACTTTTTGATCGCTGAATACATCGGAGAATGTCTGTACTTTCGATCGATTAACCATAAGCTATAACGATATATGAGGTAATTCCTATCATATCTCTATATTAGCATCGTTATGGCATGATGAGCAATAGGCGAATGGCAAAATAGTTTGTCTCTGTCATTTATTTTGATTATACAAAATAAATATTATTACTAATATAAATATTATTGATGACCTATCAAAAATAATATTGATATCAATCAAAATTATTATTATAATAATACTATGATTATGCGAGTATTATTTGTATTGCTTTTAATTGCAGCATTCGCCAATCAATCTATCGTCGCGCGATCGAATCGCGAGACCGAAGATAATCATACAATTCGTATTGTCGTAACGGTCGCTATGGTTGCGGACATCGTTCGCGCCGTGGTCGGCGATCGCGCCGAGGTTGTCGGGCTTATCGGAGAGGGCGTCGATCCCCATCTCTACGCGCCCACCCGAGGCGATGTGCAACAGCTTTTGTCCGCCGATGTCATTTTCTATGTGGGACTTTTGCTGGAGGGCCGTTTGAGCGATCTTCTGGACGATATATCCGACACAAAACCAATTTTTGCCGTTACTACATTGATCGATTCATCCTATCTCTACTATCCCGACAACTATGGCGGCGAAAATCCCGATCCCCATGTCTGGATGGATGTTTCGGCGTGGGGGCTGGCGACCAAGGCGGTCGCCGAAGCTATGGTCGAGGTCGATGATGACAATGCGATGTTCTACCGAGAAAATGCAAATCGCTATAGGTTACGTCTGAACGAATTGGATGAGTATGCGCGTTCGGTAATCGCGACGATTCCTGAAGGACGGAGGGCGTTAATTACGGCGCATGACGCGTTTAACTATTTTGGACGAGCCTATGATATCGATGTGTATGGCATTCAAGGGATTAGCACGGCGAGCGAAGCGGGACTAAGCGATTTGCGGCGTATTGTCGATCTGCTGGTCGAACGCGATATCGCCTCAGTTTTTGTGGAAACGTCGGTATCTGATAAAAATGTTCGCGCGCTGATCGAAGGGGCGCAGGCGCGCGGTCATCGCGTGGAAGTAGGCGGGAGCATATTCTCCGACGCGATGGGAACGGCGGGTACCTATAGAGGCACCTATATTGGGATGATCGATCACAACGCGACCGTTATCGCCAACGCGCTTGGGGGATCGGCTCCAATTAGAGGGATGAACGGTATGTTGATCGATAAGGAGTAGATGATGCAAACATTGGAATTCGAACGCAATGGAAATATGGCTTTGGAGCTTCAAGACCTTACGGTCTGTTACAATAAAAAGCCGGCTATCTGGGATGCGCACTTGGCGGTTCCATCCGGAACTATGACGGGAATTATAGGGCCAAACGGAGCGGGGAAGAGCACGTTGCTCCGCGCCATACTCGATATTACGCCCAAATCGGCAGGTACGATCCGTATTTATGGCCGTCCATATTATAAGCAACGGCGATTGGTTGCCTATATTCCTCAACGAGAGAGCGTCGACTGGCATTATCCAATCACCGCGCTCGATTTAGTAACTATGGGGCTCTACAGGACTATTGGTTGGTGCAGGCCGGTGCGGGCAAGACATCGTCAACAGGCTCTGGAGACGCTTGACCAGGTCGGTATGCGGGAATTTGCCGATCGACAAATAAGCCGTCTTTCCGGCGGGCAACAGCAACGTATTTTCTTGGCGCGAGCCCTTGTGCAAAATGCGGAGATCTATTTTTTAGACGAACCATTTGTGGGAGTAGACGCAAAAACCGAGCGCGTGATCGTAGATTTGCTCTCGCGACTGCGGAGAGAGAACAAAAATATATTTGTGGTTCATCACGATCTTCGCACTGTGGCGGACTATTTTGACTGGTTGGTGATGGTCAACACTACCATTATCGCCGATGGGCCCACCTCCGAGGTATTTACCGCCGATAACTTGCAACAGACATACGGAGGCAGGCTAGCGCTTATGGACGATGATCAACAGGCATACGGTCTGGTAGACGGGACGCAGTAGAGCGCGATGATCGACTGGCTTGAACAGGCGAAGGCGATTATCTCGCTACAAGATTACAACACCCGAGTGGTGGTTATTGGGGTTACATTGCTGGGCATGGCATGCGGAGTGATAGGGGTTTTTCTATTATTGCGGCGTCGCGCGTTGGTAAGCGACGCGGTGAGCCATGCCGCCCTTCCGGGGATATGCGTGGCCTATTTTGTCGGCAATTTCCTTTTTGGGACGGGAAAGCTATTGCCGTTGCTTCTTTTGGGCGCCGTAATGAGCGCGCTGACCGGTATGGGGTGTCTGTTGGCAATCCGCAAATTCAGCAAATTAAAAGAGGACGCCGCCATTGGCATTGTGATCAGTGTTTTTTTTGGACTCGGAGTGGTATTGCTTGGGCTTATTCAAAAGATGCGCTCCGGACATGCCGCAGGACTAGAGGGCTTTATCTATGGAAAAACGGCGTCGTTGATTGCCGCCGACGCGCAGTTGATCGCGGCAGCCTCGTTGATCGTAGTGATTGCCGCGCTTGCGTTGTCGAAAGAGTTTTCGTTGCTCTGTTTCAATCAGGAATATGCGGCGGCCGTGGGCTATCCCGTCGCTACTTTAGACGGAATTATGCTGGTTTTGGTCGTCGCAATTACCATTGTAGGACTGCAAGCGGTGGGACTTATTTTGATGATCGCGTTGCTTATCTTGCCGGCGACCGCGGCGCGTTTTTGGAGCAAACGAATCGCGCCTATGCTGACGCTCTCGGCGATATTTGGCGTAATCAGCGGATTTTTCGGCGCGATTATTAGCGCCAGTTTGCCAAAACTCCCGGCGGGCGCGATTATTGTGCTTGTGGCCGGCGGCATATTTGTTATAGGGCTAATCTTTGGCAAAGAAGAGGGTATACTGCGCAACGGCGTTCGAGATACGCGCCGCGCTATCGACCTACAGATGCATCAACTGCTTCTCGCTACGCAATATCGTTTTGATTTTTCGCTGTTCGACGCAATTAAAAAGGGCGATCGCGATGGCATTGAGCAAGCTCTTCCCTATATCGATCGAGCGTGGCTAATACAACGCACTCATTGGGGAGCCGCGCAAGCGCTGTTTTTTTTGGCGATAGCGCGATTCCGGTTGTTGTTGCGAAAGGTGGACAGCGATACCTATCAGCTGACCTGGAGCGGGTTGCGGGTAGCGATATGCGCCGCGCGCAGCCACGAGCTCCAGCATCTTTTTACGCGACGCTATCCGGAACAGGCGCAAGGTATGCAACAACGAGACGAGCCTGAGGTGGAACTGCATCTTGCCCCTGATGTTGTCGCCGAACTCATTGCTACATTGACGATCAGCAAACCGCAGCTTTTTAATAGACATATTTATAATGTGGTCTATCCATCGATACAAAAGGGAAAAACGACGCGATGACTCCATTTCGACTCGATGTTTGGATTATTGTCATAGGAATTTTGAGCGCCGTATCGTGCGCGATCCCCGGCAATTTTCTTATGTTGCGTCGCATGAGTCTTATGGGAGACGCGATAAGCCATGCGGTGCTTCCTGGGATTGCCATCGCATTTATTATTACCCAAACGCGAGCGAGCGCCGCGCTGTTTGTCGGCGCGATAGCGGTAACAATATTCATGAATCTTCTTACCGAATGGATACGAAGCAAGGGACGAGTAGAGGCGAATGCCAGTTTAGGCGCCGTTTTTTCTATTTTTTTCGCAATAGGATTGGTTGCGTTGACGCGAGGAGCCGACGCTGTCGATCTCGATCCAAGCTGCGTGTTATACGGCGCGTTAGAACTTGCCCCCCTTGATTATTTTACGATAGGAGAATTTGTTGTTCCTCGCGTCATCCCGCGACTACTGGCTCTATTGGCGTTTAATTGCGGAATTACGCTGTTGCTGTATAAAGAGATGAACATTGTCTCATTTGACCCCGGTTTGGCCCAATCGCTCGGAATTCGTCCCAAGATTATTCATCATATTCTCATGATTCAAACCGCGGTTACCGTAGTTACGGTTTTCGAGATGGTGGGGAGCATTTTGGTGATCGCCATGCTCATCGTTCCTCCCGCTACCGCCTATCTGTTGACGAATCGACTGAGGAATATGATTGTGGCGAGCGTGGTTATCGCGATGCTGTCCGCTATAGGAGGGTACCTATTAGCGATATATTTTCCGCCGCTTATTGGATTCGAAGATACGGTAATATCGGGGGGGATCTCGGTCGCGGCAGGGACGATGTTTGCTATCGCGATGGGTGTAAAGATAATAGGATCAGCAAAAAAAAGTATGGTTCCCCGTTAAATTTATCTTGACAGTAGTTTTATTATTTCTATATTTATGAATAAGAAGGTATTGTTATATGATACATGGAGGTTCGGTGAATAGTAAAATAGCTTGGTGGGCGTCAAGATCGTTATTGATTGCATTTACTTCTATAGCAATTGTTGGATGCGATATAGTCGACAGCCTTATCGGTAATAACGACGATGAACAGCCGGGACAGAGCGGGTCGGCGAATATAGAAAATATCGAGCAGTTGCAGGCAATCAAAATATCTGTTTCAACTGCCACGCTTCGCTGGCAACTGCCGAGTGGTGTTGATATCAACAGTCTGAATATGCAGATTCGGTATCAAAAGGGCTACACGCCTCCAGAAAATTGCTCCTCAGGGACAGAAGTAACAGGTTCTATGTCTGATACCTCTGATCAAATTGAGATAGACGGTTTAGAGCCAAACAGCGTTTATAGCTTCCGTATTTGTGTAATCAGTGGCAATGCCACTTCTATAGGCGCCACAATTACTATTAACACGCCGTTCGGAGCCAACATTCCCGAAGATACCGCGGTTGACGATCTCGTTCTTTCTATTCCTTTCCCCGAAAGCGACAATGACTTTATTTTAGAGAATGACGATGGGTCGCCCAGCGATTATTTTAGATTATCTGATACAGGGTTAGTGTTATCAGCATCGCTCGATTACGAAAATATAGCGGAAAGAGCGCATAACCTTGTTGTCAGAGAGGACGCTCCCGATCCCGATCCCGATCCCGATCCCGATTCTAATGCCGATACCGAAGATCCTTGGGAAATTGCCATTATGGTAGAGGTCTCCAATGTCAATGACGAGGTGCCGCAATTTCCTAGAGCCTCATCGTATGTGCGTACCGTTACCGAAGGATTTACCGGGCTAATTCCCGGCCCAATAACTGCGATAGACGATTTGCCAGTCGCTGATCGCGCCACGGAACAAGGCACGCTTGAGTATAGCGTCTTACTCTCCGACGGTTCTCCGAGCCAGCATATTGTCATCGATAGCGTTACAGGGCAATTGGGGATCAGCGAAGCAACAGTGGCAGCGGGAGGCCTGCCCGCCGCAGATGCCTCTATTACTCTTGTGGTTACTGTACAAGATACCGATCCCGCCATTGCCGATAAATTATTAATCAATTCTAACAGCATAGTGGTAACGATAAAAGTTAACTCGGCAACGCCAATCAACTTTGTTACGGGAAATTACGAGCGGCATATCGCGGAAGGCGCGATTGGCGAGATTGGCGAGCCTATAAGGGCAAGATCTGTTGCGGGAATCAGCGTCGGGGAATATATCTTGGTAGCTCCTATTCCCGCCGGCATCGAGATTGATAGCGCGAGCGGACAGCTCCGGGCGACTGCGCCTTTGGATTACGAAACCGCGCCGACTATATCGGGAACGCGCGAATCCGAGGATGATATTCGCGGATATCGTTTTACGGCGCGAGTTTCTGCGGCGACCTGGATAAGGAGCGTATTTGGTGACACGAGGCCTACCGACGATCAAGAAATCGTTGTTGTTGTATCCAACCAGGCTCCTACGTTATCTATCGATAAAACCCTGCCGGCAATTCTCGATGAGGGCTCGACAGGCGTCGCGTTTGCCGCCGATAAATCGAGCGCGAGCGATCCTGCGGGCGGAACGGTTGAATTCGAGATTGTTTCTGGCAATTCGGATCGCAATTCGGAGTCTGTTTTTACAATTAACACAACAACAGGAGCGCTATCGATCAATGGGAGTATCGATTACGACCGGTCCCCAGAATTGGTCGGCAGACGAGGCTATCGAATTAAAATTCGCGCGCTTGATCAGGCGGGAGCGGCTTCAAATACCGAGGAAGTAGTTATTTTTGTAGAGAATGGGGCTCCCTCGTTGACGATGCCGTCATCGCTATCGCTTAGGGAGAACTTTCTTGGCTCCATTGTATCGCCAACAGAGATAACAGCGAGCGATCCCGCAGGGGGCGTTCTGAATTATGCCATCGATAAAGGCAATGGCGACTCGATATTTGCCATCGACAATGCGACTGGCGAGATAACAGTCGCTGGATCTTTGGACTATGAAACTGCTCTAGAAATTTCCCCCGGGGGCGATCGAGGACATCGGCTTACCATAGTCGCAACTGATGTCGGGGGACTTTTTGCCTTGCATGTACTGGCTATAACGATTGAAAATAGTAACGACGAGCCTCCCATATTTCCGCCTAGAAATTCCTATGAGCGTTTTGTCATCGAGGGACATACCGGTGTCATCCCCGGCCCGATAGTAGCGACGGACGATTTGCCAATCGATGGCCGCGTAGCGGAACAAGGCACGCTTGAGTATAGCGTCTTACTCTCCGACGGTTCTCCGAGCCAGCATATTGACATTGATAGCGCCACGGGGCAATTGAGGATTAGCGAAGCAACAGCGGCGGCGGCAGGAATTCCCTACACACCAGAACCCATAATCCTGATGGTTACGGCGACTGACACCGATCCCGCCATTGCCGGCCAAGATTCTATTCGTTCTAGTACCCAAGAGGTAACGATTCGAGTAAACCAAGTAGGCGATGTCTATTTTGCCACAGCGGATTATCAATTTCGAGTCGACGAAGGGGCAACAGGAGATTTTGGAGCGCCCGTGCAAGCGCTCTCGAGTGGCGCGGGAACTGTATTGCAATATAGCATCAAAGCTCCCATTCCCTCTGGGCTAGAGGGGCTAGAGATTGATCCGACATCTGGCCAACTGCGACTTGCGACTCCGCTTAATTACGATACACAGAGCGAATATAGCGCGACAATTATCGCTACAAATCAAGCAGACGCGTCGTTAAGCGCCGAGCAAGAGATATCGATAATCGTGAATAATGTAGCGCCGACTCTATTGGCGCAGAATGCCAATCCGATAGATCTCGTCGAAGGAACCAGCGGCGTTGTTATTGACGCGACAAAAATAACCGCAAGCGACCCCGCCGGAGGTTCGATAACCTATGAATTTGTCGATTATTCGGGAAGTCTTTTCGTTATCGATAGCGCGAGCGGGGCGATTGAAATCAATGGCACGCTGAGCTATGACAACGCAGCGACGCGGCAATATCGCCTAGGAGTTCGCGCGGTTGACGGTAATGGGGAAGCTTCGAATGTCGAATTCTTTGAAATTACGGTTAAAAACGCCGCGCCGTCGATTATTATACCGCCTTCTGTATCTGTTGTTGAAAATAGCGCGACAGGAGTCGTCTTATCATCCGATAATGTTAGAGCGAGCGATCCCGGAGGCGGTGTTATCACCTTTAGTATTCTATCAGGCAACGATAGCAATCTTTTCGATATTGACTTAGATGGCGAAATAACAACCAGAGCCCCGCTAGATTACGAGGTTGCTCCGCAGATTGGCGCTCAAAGAGGATATCAACTCTCCATTGGAGTAAGCGACGTTAACGGAGAGACAACGGCAAAGTCCCTTACGATATATGTTACTGATCAAATCGATGTTGTGCCAACGTTTACAGGCCTTGCCGCGGACGGACGGTATCATGCTCGCATCGACCTTGAAGCCGTTCCTTCCAGTGTCGCCACGATCAATGCCGCGCAGGTAATGGCGAGCGCAGACGGCCCTATTTCTTATGAGTTTATTGACGAGGAAGGCAATGATGACGGAAATATTTTCTCAATTAACTCAACAACCGGTCAAATCTACGTATTACGCAGTAGTCTTGTCGATACCGCGACATTAATATACCGCTTGGTTGTCGTTGCGATAAATAATGAAAGTGGCGTTTTACGCGACAAGGCTGAGATCGAATTGATCGTCATCCGCTATCCCGACTGCTCTGATGCTATCGCCACAGTCGATTGCGTTATCGTATCGCTAGGCGACGGTGGCTTAGCGTCCTATACGCATAACACAGCATCATATCAATATGGCGTCACGGAAGCGGGCGATGTCGATCTCTATCAATGGGAAATAACCAACGGAGGAGAGTACAGCATCTATGTGGCCGCAAGCAATCCAAATATTCTTTTGAGCCTCAAATTGCTAGACGAATTCGGGGCGGAAATGACTGGCGGATCGAGCGAAGCAATCAATCAATATGCGGCTGACCTATCTTTGGGCACCTACTATCTATCGGTAGACGGAATGGGAATTTTCGAAAACTATCGTATATTTATCACTTCAGTAGATCCTTTTAGCACATTGAACGAGGGCGATTGCGACGATTCAAAGACTACCGATTGCTTGCTTACCGTATCGCCGTATGAAGTTGATCTCGACCTAAAGTTCCATGAGACGATAGACGGAGCAGGCGATAATGATTGGCTTAAAATTGCGGTAGCTAGTCCGCTAGTACATCGTTTTGATTTTGAACTAACCGGAGCGTCAAACATACCAGAAGACGCGAGTATTATGATGCATCTTGTTCAAGATGCCACAGGATGGCGATCGAATTATTATGATCTTGAGTTTGCTAGATGGGACGACGGACTGGTTCGGCACAGGCTTCTTCCTCCAGTGAACGACCAGGTCGAGACATTCTACTGGACCCCGCCGTTAGACGGGATATATTATGTGACTATTGAGACTCTCAATATTCCAGACGGCAGCTATACGATAAAGGCGCAAGAAAGTGACAAATGTCCCGACTATGTGCACACAGCGGGCAATTATGGGTATTGCGAAATATCTGTAGGCGATACCAAAGATCATCAAATCGACGCCCTTGACGAAAGAGATTATTCCCTGCTCAATGGTTTATTGCCGGATAGAGCATATCGTGTTGTTGCCGAACCGGCAGCGGGCTACGAATCTGCCTTGATGCATGTCGAAGTGCATGGAAGATTTGTTTTATATAACTCCTATGTTGGCCTACATTCTCGTCTGGCGTTTCCACCGATCAACGATATGGTATTTGTCAACGAAGGCCCAAGCAGCGAGCATCCCTATTATGTATATGTGCATCTTATTGATCGGGAGCGCGGATTGACTCCAGATTCGGGAAACTATAGGGAATATATAGGACCGTTCCCCGTCCCATATACCCTTAGTGTTACAGAAGTCCCAGACGACTGCTTGGGCAAGGCGCCAGGATGTTCTGCGTCGCTAGGACAAACCGACGGCACAATTAATTGGAAGCATGATAAAGACCTATATTCGATGGCAATCCCGCCGGGTGACTATAGGATACGTGTCAATCCTATCGGACAAAATAATGAGCTTGAAGATATTGATATTTTAGTCTATGGTGACAATAGTGTCAGAGTATTAAGTAGACAGTCCGGCCCTGAATACCCCGATTTTTCGCTAAGTCTTGCCGGCGACGAATATAATACACATATTAGAATAGTCGTAATAGGATATGCCGGAACCGGCGACTATCGATTGGAGGTGGTAGCCGAATAGAAAATGCATAGAACAGGACACAATAGAGAGAAGGGTAAAAAAATAAAAAAAGTAAAAAAATGTTTTTTTTTACTTGCATTTGTGACGAACTATTATTATACTAATTAAACATTAGATAATGGCAGTTTATAGTTATTTGAATTGGATGATGAAAATACAATTTTATACGATAAGGAGGAAAATATCGTGTATAAGAAATTAATTTCTTTTTTGATGGTTGCAGGGACAGTAATAATGGTCGCTGCATTGGCAGGGTGCCCTGAGGTTACGTTAACGGCTCCCACTACGAAGGCTTTTGATTGGCATCAGGCTGATGCGAAAGGTCAAAAGCTGGGTTCGGTTGCGTTTACGGTTATGGGAGATGAGGAGGCTACTGTTGCTTACACATTTGACGTTGCTGCAGGTAGTGCTGTTTCAGTTGGTGTTATTCCCAAGACTAGCCTTGTGATTGAAACAAGTGGAGACCTTGTGGTTAATACGCCAATACCGGCGGGAAAGCTTGTGGCGACGGGTACTCGGGCCTTCGACTACGCAAGCTGTAGACGGTAGTGTATATACCATTACGGTAACTGCTACTGTTGGAGAGGGCGATGCCGCTGTTTCATCAACTGCGGACGTTGCGCTTACCTTAAAGTCGGCGGCTCGGCCGTAATAAGACCGATTAGCCTTTAGCTAAAAATACCCGCATGCATATGCGGGTATTTTTTTTACCCCTCTCCAAGCGTCGCCGCGCAAATTATATTGTTATAATTGGCAATATGCGCTATATCTTTAGAGAGGACATACTTGCATGAACAAGGAGGAATATTCCATGCATAAATTACTAAGAACAAGCGGTATATTTGCAATTGCGGCGCTCATCGCGATGAGCGGGTGCGACATATTTCCTGCGCTCACGCCGCCACCGCCGGACGAACGCAGTTTTGACTGGTATGTAAACGATCAAAGAGGAACGGTGCTGGGGGATTTTGCTTTTACCGGAGCGGACGATATCAAATATACTCTTGCCAATGCCGACGTGGCCGCATTTATTGGATCTCTGGCCGGGCTAGCTCCCAATGCCAACACAGACCTTGAGATTGAAGATGGAAAATTGAAGGTAAGAGAGGTCATCGGCGATGCCTCTGCCGAGCTCAATAAAGACACAGAATTGACCGTTACTGTAACAGCTACGTCAGGACTCGTGGTTGAAATGGTGACCATCACAATAACCATCAAGGCAGGGTCTCGTCCTCAGTCGTAATTATCTAGATAAGTTGGCAGATAGAAATCGGCAACGCTCGTTGCGTAACCATTGCGGCATCGCGCTATTGGCGCTATCTTCGATAACCGGTTGTCAAGAGCTGGCCATCCCGCCCGATCGCTCCTTTGAGTGGCCGGTGAACGCCTCGCCCGGAGCCATTCTGGGCGAGTTTTTTGTGGCGGGCACCACCAACGACGTTGCCGTTTCGTTTGCCCATAATACGGTAAGCGGTCTGCCGGAAAGTTTAGAGAGCGGGGACACCGTTATCGTCCCCAATAACCACCTTACGATCGCCAACGGAACAATCGGTGTCAAACAGGCGCTGTCGGTTGGTCAGCAAATGCTTATCACGCGGGACATTGAATACAATCTGATAGCCTCGTTGCAATCGAATGTCGGCGATATGAAGGTCGAAACCACGACAGACATTACCATGATACTCCGACCCGTTTTAGAGCCCCCCGACACCCTCGAATTTGATTGGTATGCGGACGACGTCACGGGCGATTCGCTAGGCGCCTTCGCCTTTGTCGCAACCCATCCCGTCGCCGCGATACAATACGAATTCCGCGCCGCAAACCCTAGCGGTCTACCGCCGCGGCTGAATGGAGGCCCCTTTGTCATCGCCATCAACGATCATTTTGGGGTTTCAAATGGAATGTTGCAGATCATAGCCGCGCTCAGCGAAATCCAAAAGCGGGAAGTGAATGGACCTATCCCTTATCGCGTGGACGTTATGGCATCCGCCGGCAACACGACGGGAGACGCGCGGCTGGCGATCACGTTGCGCCCCGGCGCTCGCCCCTCCGCGGCCCAATGAAACATCATCCATCTATCGGCGCGATGACGGCGCTATTCACCGCGCTCCTCGCATCATTGTCGTTGATCGGGTGCCCGTTGCTGCTCCCGCCCGCCAACATATTCTTTCAAGCCTATGAAGGCGACGAACCCGGCGCCGTCTTGGGACCGTTCTCCTTTGTAGGATACGACAACATAGAATATACCATAGCAAACGCTACCGACGACCTGTTGCTGTCCATCACGCGCATCGAAGCGAACGAATGGCTTGCCATTTCGAATGGCAATCTTATCGTCCAAGAAACATTAAGCTCCGATACAGTCGACGAAGACACGCTCTTTCTTATTACCGTCACCGCGAGAGCGCCAACCGGCGACGGATCTGCGGTGGCGGCAAGCTCCAATGTCGAAATTATGATCCTCGATGGAGTACGCCCCCCCCAAACTCCTCAATAAGAACGAAACATTTTCTTACAGGAGGGGGAAGTCTCCCCCTGCGCTCCGTAGCGCTGATCGGTGTCGCGCTGATCCAGTTTCGCTCGCGCTCCACTGGGCGCGCCCCCGCGCTACTCCGCTACCCCCACCGCAGGCGCCGCCCCGCCATCGAAAAGCCTCCAGCAAAAGGCCCGCGACGCCCGACCTCCAGAAAAACAACGCTCCGACCCGCGCAATTGCCACCCAAAATGCTACTCATAATCAGCCACGCGGCGAATATCAGCGCCGAGCGCCGACAACCGCCGGGCAAGATTCTCGTACCCGCGCTCAATTTGATAGATATTGCGCATAACGCTCTTCCCATTAGCGCAGAGCGCCGCTATCAGCATAGCCATACCCGCTCGCACATCCGGCGAAATGAGATCGGAACCCGTTAAATTGGTAGGCCCGCTGACAACTGCGCGATGCGGATCGCACAGCACAATCTGCGCGCCCATCCCAATAAGCTTATCCACAAAAAACATGCGCGATTCGAACATTTTTTCATGCACCAGCAACGCCCCCTGGGTCTGGGTCGCCACAACAAGAACGATACTAATAAGATCCGCCGGAAAACCGGGCCACGGCGCATCGTCGACCTTAGGAATCGCGCCGCCCAAATCCGGAACTATGCGAAGCTTCTGCCTCTTTGGCACATAAAGATGCGAGCCGCTAGTCTCCCAGTGTATCCCCAAACGCCCGTAGACGATTTCCATCATTTTTAACTGGTTCGGCGCGATATCTTGAATGGTTATTTCGCTTTTTGTCGCGGCGGCAAGCCCGATGAGCGATCCAATTTCCATATAATCCGGGCCGATGCGAAATTCGGCGCCATGGAGCTTTTTGACGCCAGTTATAGCGACAATATTAGAACCAATTCCGGTGATTTTGGCCCCCATCAAATTCAGCATATTGCATAGGTCTTGGATATGCGGTTCCGAAGCGGCATTTTCTATAACCGTATTGCCCTCCGCCAACACCGCCATCATAATAGCGTTTTCGGTCGCCGTTACGGATGACTCGTCAAGAAAAATGGAGGCGCCGATAAGCCGTTTGACCGATATCGTAAATTGGGAATCGATTTTGACGGAAGCGCCGAGTGCCTGCATCATAAGAAAATGCGTATCCAATCGACGGCGCCCGATCACATCGCCGCCGGGCGGAGGAAGCGTCACGCGATGAATTCGGGCGAGTAGCGGCCCGGCAAAAAGTATTGACGCGCGTATCGCGCTGGCCTCCTCGGACGGGATACGGTGCGTCGTTATATTGGCTGTCTTAATCCTATAGGTGTTATTCTCGTCCAGCGGCTCGACAGTCGAGCCCAGCGATACAAGAATATTCATCATACGCCGCGTATCTTCAATATTTGCGATATTGCGCAGTATCACCTCTTCATCGGTGAGCAATGTTGCCGCAAGGCAGGGCAACGCCGCATTTTTATTGCCGCTTGCCGTAATTACCCCGCTGAGCGGACAGCCCCCTTCAATAGTATATATCGCCATTGGCAACTATTATTGTGGAGCCATTTCCTTTTTATTTAGTATCATTTATCTATCGCTATCATACTACTCAAATATTATTTATTGCAAAATGTTACTCATTATAACACAATCTATCCAATGAAAGTAATAAAATTTGGCGGAAGTTCTTTGGCGAATGCGTCGACAATTGGCGCCGCAATTGCGATCACCAAAGACCGTATCAATGAAGGCCGCCTCGTTGTGGTTGTCTCCGCAATGAAAGGAGTAACCGATAGCCTTATCCAACTTGCGAGCGGCGCGGCCGAGCGCGCCATCGATCGAGGCAACGCGATAGAAAAAATAGCGTCGTTGCATATTCAAGCGCTTGCCGAGCTGGCGCCGACGCGCGGCAAAAAGGATCAACCCGTCGTTGAGCGGCTGATCGACGAATTGTCGGAAATATCGCACGGAGTGGAGCTCACCAGAGAATGCTCGATGCGTATGCTGGATTATATTACCGGATTCGGCGAACGGCTCAGCGCCCTGTTAATAACCGCGGGGCTCCAAGAGCAGGGCATTCCGGCGCGTTGCGTCGACAGCCGCGAGTTCATAATCACCGATCAATACCATGGAAGGGCCGCGGTCGATTTTGACGAAACCAATATGCGCCTCGTACGATTACCTCTTGTCGAGGGAGAGCCCGCGGTGCTTCCCGGATTTATCGCCTCAACAATGGACGGTATTAGCACAACGCTGGGACGTAACGGGTCAGACTACACCGCAACGATCCTCGGAGCGGCTCTGGACGCGGATTCCGTAGAGATATGGACAGATGTCGACGGAGTGCTCAGCGCCGATCCTTCTGTGGTTTCAGACGCGTTTGTTTTGCCACATATCAGTTTTAGAGAGACTATGGAGCTTTCCTATTTTGGAGCCACCGTAATTCACCCCAGCGCTATGGGACCGGTTATTGAAAAGGAAATTCCAACGATAATTAAAAATACGCTTGCTCCCGAAATGCCGGGCACAATAATTTCAAATAGATCATCGGGGCTATCTGTTACGGGTATCGCCTCAATTAAAGAACTCGCTATGGTTACGATCGAAGGAATCGGTATGGTTGGCATGAAGGGAATTGCCGCCCAAGTCTATCAAGCGATAGCCGACGCCGACGCCAACATTGTGATGATATCGCAGGCATCTTCGGAGCATTCGATATGTTTAGTATGTTCCAACGGAGACGCGCGGCGCGCGATCCCATTGTTAAAACGGCAATTTAGCCGCGAGATAGAAACGCGACGCATCGATATCCCGCACATCAATTTCGATATAGAGGTGATCGCCCTTGTCGGCGGCAATATGCGAGGAATGCCGGGGATCGCCGGCAAACTCTTTGGCGCCCTGGGCGACGCCAATATCAATATATTGGCTATCGCGCAAGGGTCGACCGAGATGAATATCTCGCTTGTGGTTAAACAGAGCGAGGGCGACGAAGCAGTCAGAGCGATCCATCGCGCGTTTTTTACGTAGGCGTCGCGCTCTACAGGCGCTCTCGAAAGCGACGAATGGCCTCTTGTACCTCGTCTCGATGATTAAACGCGCTGAGGCGTATAAATCCCTCTCCTTGGCTTCCAAAACCGCTCCCCGGAGTTGATATGACGCCAGTTAGCTCAAGGAGGCGATGAAAAAAATCCCATGACGACTCGCCGTTAATGTCGACCCAGAGGTAGGGCGAATGGGTGCCTCCGCTGTAGCGATACCCGATGTCGTCGAGCGCGGCCCCGATAAGCTTTGCGTTTTCCAGATAATAATCGGTAAGCTCCGCGACTTGCCGTCGTCCTTCCGATGAATAGACCGCCTCGGCCGCGCGTTGCGCGGGATAAGAGACGCCGTTGAATTTTGTTGAGCAACGCCGCATCCATAGTTGATGCAACGATACAATCTCGCCTGAATGCGACCAAGCGCGGCACTTTTTTGGCACCACGGTATAGGCGCAACGCGTGCCGGTAAAACCCGCTGTTTTAGAGAAGCTACGCAGTTCGACCGCAACTTCGGTCGCCCCCGCTATTTCGTAAATCGATTGAGGAAGCGACGGATCGCGAATAAAAGCGCAGTATGCCGCGTCGTAGATGATGAGCGCCCGGTTCTCGCGCGCCCAGTCTACCCATCGCGTTAATTCCGCGCGGTCAATTGTCGCTCCGGTCGGGTTATTGGGAAAACAGAGATAGGCAATATCCGCGGGAGCGTCGGGAGGAGTAGAGACAAAATGGTTTTCGGGCGTCGCCGGCAGGTAGACGATACCGTCGTAGCCCGATCCATTCCATTTGCCAGTTCTTCCGGCCATAACATTTGAATCGACATAGACGGGGTACACAGGATCGGTCACCGCTATTTTCGTATCGATATCGAAGAGCTCTTGAAAATTGGCGCTATCGCATTTCGCGCCGTCGCTGATAAAGATCTCATCAGCGACGATCGGCGCGTTTCGATCGATAAAATCATGCCGAGCGATCGCCTCGCGAAGAAATTGATAGCCCTGTTCAGGACCATAGCCGCGAAATGTCGCATCATCGCCCAGTTCCTCCACCGCCCGATGAAATGCGGAAACGACCGCGGGAGGAAGGGCCTGCGTAGCGTCTCCGATACCAAGTCGGATGAGCCGACGATGGGGATGTTTTTCTTGATATTCAGCAACATAGCGACTAATTTTGCTAAAAAGATAGCTCGCTTCTAATTTTTCGTAGTGTTTATTAACAGTAATCATTGTGAAAACTATACTATCACAAGTTAACGACGCTTATCGATACCTCTTCGGGAACAAGCTTAAAATTTTTGTCAACGACGCGAAGCGGTTTGTCCAATTGATCGATATAGACGGTGATAGTCATTGTCGTTTGTTGGGTATCTGGGATGGTTACGACCAATGGAAGAGGGGTAGGAGGATTTATTCCTATAAGAAAGTCCGCCGAAAGACGGTCGTCGGATAGGCGAAACTGAAATGAGCTTTCGAATATAAGCAGAGGATCATCAGATGATAGCGACGCCTCTATTCTATTGGCTCGTATACGCGGAGAGATATTCATAGAGATGGTTCTTCGAGATAAAAACGCGTTTTCGCGAATTGTTATCTCTGTTTTGGGAGGCTCTTTCTCGCGAAGATTGATGGTATGAGTTATCTGGTTGGTAGCAAGTTCGTACTGCGTATCTCCCAAATAGAATGAGAGGTCTCGCAATGGCGCGATGCTACTGATGACGATATTTCGGCTATCATAAGCGATCGTTTCGCGAATCGCGACTTCTTGAGGGCGAAGCTCGCTAAATAGAGAAGAAAGTAGCATAGCAATATATGGTATTGCCGCGAGCGCGAGCGTTGTGACGACGAAAATCGAGACGGCGAGATCACGCGAATGTTTCCGTATTCTCTGGACGGCGTAACGAAGCCTCAATGCCATCAGTATATTTGGCAAAAGGCAGACGGCGATGATGGCGATCGTCGATAGATCGGATGAGAATAACGCTTCGATCGCTTGCAGACTTCCATTCTCTATTATCCTTCCCATGAAAACAAAAAATGGAATCAGAGATATCGATAGCGCCCCCAAGCGAAGGCTGTTGCGTTTCAGAAGCGAGAAGATTATTGCGCAACAATAGTTCCATAAAAATATATAGCTATAGGATAATGAAATTGCGGTTGTTACTAACAATGCGATGAGCGCGACGACGATAGCGGCGCGGGAATAGAATTGACGCCGATGCCTAAACAGCAACGTATTAAATATGAAATATATGATTCCAAAAGCGAATAACGCTGTTCCTAGCATAAGCGCAAGCGACCAGTTGGGAGTAATTTGCCAGATATCGGGGATATTTCTTATCTGGGCGATCAGCGAAATCGGCAGGCGTCCTATAAACAACACGATGACCAACAGCAAGATCAGCAAAGGAAGCACCCAAATTCTGCGAAGAAAATGACGCCAATAATGGAATATCGATTTTGTGTGGGAAAAAATATAGTAGCCCGACAACCCGATAACAGCCAATAGAATGATAATATAGGCAGTCTCTCCTAAAATAATAGGTCCTAAAGCGATATGGTGACGTTCCCAGCGATCAGGCAGGCCCGAGCTGTGGGTCTTCATAAAATCGTCGATCATATCGATATAGCTCGATCCGAATTGCGCCGCGGTGGCGTTTTTCCGGCTGATGACGAAATCGTTCGCGTAGGGAGACGCAAATCCTAGCGCCGGTATATTCGCTTCGAGGTATGGAGCGATGACCGAATCCGTGCCTCGTGTTAGATTAAGGAGCGCCAACTGGCTTTCTAAGGGCGGCAACACCATAGTTACGTTCTGTTGTCGCGCCGCCGATTGTATGGCGCGCAGGAGCCATGTCGGCGATTGATTTTCGCCTTTGCCAATATCCAATATCGTTTCTGGCAAAGCCACGCGTAAATTGAAAAATAACAGAGCGGATCGCGCGGAAGAAAAATAGTTTTGCGCGATATAGGTGCTTCCTATTCGTTGTTGATTGTTGTCTCCGCCAAGAAATATAAGCCTGAGCGATAGCTCTGGAACCTCTTCTCGATAGCGATAGGCGAGCAACATAAGAAGAGCGAGATTGAGCTCGGGGCGGTGAGACGATTCATTGTCCGCGTTTAACCGCGCGACTATGATGAGCGAATCGCTATGTTTTCCGGGGATTGTTACCGTTAGACTTTGAGAGAAAGAGTGCCCATAGAGAAAACTATCAAAGTTGGAGCGAACCGATCGATGCCCTAATTCATCTAGATCGCTGGCGATAAAATCCAATGTGTCGCGTTCCCCGACATTCCCTTCCGCATTCGGACGAAGCTGTTCAATTTGTTCCATATAGGCGAGCAGACGATTCCCATCGTCATCCGCCAGACGATCTTCGTCCTCCTGCGTGCTCGCTCTCGACGATATCGCGAAAAGTATTACTACAAGAGCTATACAACGTAGAAAGACGGGAAAATAGCGCGCGGCGCGATCAACATTTGCAAGCATGGCCTATCGATTTTCTACAGGGCGATCATATTCGATAGAATGTCGGTTGGATATATGCTCCTCAACAAGTTCTTGAGCCACCGCAACCTCATCCCATGGCTTGGAGCGATCGCCATAGTCGATGGTTTTTTCGTGTCCCTTTCCCAAAAGCAAAACGGTGTCTCCGTCGGACGCTTCGCCGATCGCCTTGCGGATCGCTTTGTGTCGATCGGGTATAATGGCGAGATGATCATCCCGCTTAAAACGCGCGTCGATTTGTCGAGCGGCCTGCGCGATAGGCAGTAAGATATGCCGGCTCTCTTCCGATCGGGGATCTTCGTCGCACAGTATGATAACATCGGCATACCGCGCGGCGATAGCCCCCAGCATAGCGCGCTTATCAAGGTCGCGCTCTCCCGCGGAGCCAAATAGCGCGATTACCCTGTTTTGTGTGTGGTCGCGAACAAAGGGAAGCAGTTGTGTGAAAGCGCCCGGAGTATGCGCATAGTCGACGATGAGATACCACGATATCCTCGGCGGCATGCTGATGATCTGCAACCTTCCTACCGGGAGACGTAGCGTATGAAGATGTCGAGCGATTTCGCTATAGGGTCGCCCAGTTATCGCATGCGTCAAAGCCATCGCGCCGAGGGCGTTGGATAGATTGAATCGCCCTCCGAACGGCGCGGAGAGTCTCATTTCCGATGGCTCGCTGTCGATCAGCAGCGTGAATAGGCACCTATCGAGGCGCATCTCAATATCGATCGCTCCCAAATGAAGATGGTCATGTCGCTCTAATCCATAATAGAGTATTTTGGCGGCGGTTTGGGAAGCGAAATAGGAGGCGTTGCTATCGTCGGCGTTGAGTATCGCCATGTTGCCTGTGTCCAATGAGCGAAATAGATTGGCCTTATCGTCGCGATACTGACGAAAACTCCCGTGGAAATCGAGATGCTCATGGGTAAGATTGGTAAAAAGGGCTGCGTCAAAGTCGACGTCGTCAAGGCGTTTTGATCGTTTCGATAATGCATGCGATGTTGATTCTATCGCGGCGTAACGACATTGGCGGTCGACCATGCGGCGAAGGGCGGCATGAAGATAGGGCGCTTCCGGCGTAGAGAGATGGGCGCTATTCTGCGTCTCCTTGTCCCCATAGCTGCTGGCCGCCGTAGAGATATAGCCGGTCTTTTCTCCAAGGGCGGTTAATAGACGCGAAATAAATGCGACCGATGTGCTTTTGCCGTCTGTCCCGGTAACGCCGATGACAGTAAGACTGCGAGAAGGCTCGCCGTACAGCAACGCGCTTGCCTTTGACAAGGCTTTCCGCGGATCGTCAAGAGCGATGATCCTTGCGCGTTCCAAAGAGAGAGCCGCCTCATTAGAGAAAACCGCCTCATCGCGCCGACTCCCTCGCGTCGAAATCTCCGTCTGTCGCGCTTTTAGCCTCCATGCCTCTTCCAGCTGTCTCGCCTCTCGACGATATTTTGATGAGCACACTGCCGCGACTGCGCCGCGAGTTGCCGCTTGTTCAACGTAGCGAAATCCATCGGTATATTCGCCCGGCAAAGCGAAAAAGAGGCTGTGTGGCGCGGCATGGCGAGAATCAATGACAATTGAGCGTATGAGCGGGTCTATATTGCCAACGCCTTCACCGTTCGGATCGCCGTCGGCGCGCGGAGCGCCGCTAGCGCGCGCGGTGGCTTCTGGAATCAGGGCGGAGAGAAATAGCGGCCGCGATACCTCATCGCTCACGTATTCTCTCCGCAAATGAATTTAGTTGGTCGTGCCTTGCTCGTTGTAGAGGAAGTCGAAGTATTCAAGATCGGTGGTGAAAATTTTTCGAAGCGTAGGCAGAGATTTTCGATAGGATTCGATCGCTCGCCAAAATTCGAAAAACGAAACGTCTTGACTGTATGCTTCCGTGTAGATGCTAGCCGCTTCGGCATCAGCCTGGCCGCGAATCTCTTCCGCCAGAGCGAACGCTTCGGAAAGAATGATATTCTTCTCCCGTTCCAATTGTCCCAATATTTCCTTTTTACGACCCTCGCCATACGATCGATAGGCCTGCGCGATTCGGTTGCGTTCAGAGACCATGCGGTCGTAGACGCTGGTGGTCAAATCATCCGAATAGCGAATCTGGCGAATAACAATATCAATGAGCTCAATCCCGAAATCGGGAGTTACATCATCCGCGCGGTCTAGCATACGAGTGGATAGCTCTTGTCGTCCGGTGAGAATATCCTCTTGCTCTACCGTGTCGGTAATAAGCGAGCTAAGCTCTTGAAGGCCGGCCTGCGCTAATTCTCCAAGCGAACCAGAGGTATCGGTCGGGACATCGGCGGCTTCAATATCCGTGCCGCGCTGAATTTCGTTGATTACATTCGAATCGCGCACCGCCTCTTGCAATAAGTTTTGGGCGATAATAGTGCGGACAGAGCTCTCAATTACATCGTCTAATCGAGAATAGGCGGCCTCTAATGTGTTGACCGAAGCGTAAAATAATTCTGGATCAATTATCCTCCAGCGAGCCGTGGTATCGACCCAGATGAACTGATTCTCCTTTGTTGGAACAAGGCGCGATTCGCCATCCCAAGAGAGAATACGTTTTGGATAGATGGTAACCACATCGATGAGCGGCGTTTTAAACTTCAATCCCGCTTCGGGAATTGAGCGAATTATCTCTCCAAAACGGGTAACTACAGCCTGTTCTCCCTCCTGTATAACAAAAAAAGGACCAAGAAGGAAAAATATAATGATAAAAATTGCTACAATAATAAGGCTAATTAAAAAACGGTTCATTGCTGAGCTCCTATTGCCCCTGTCGCGAGATTGCGGATTGGCAGAAAATTTTCCAAGTTGCGGTCGATCAATTCAATATTGCTATCTTTTTCGAATAGCTCTTCTATTGTCTCGTAATAGAGACGAGTTCGAGTAATTTCCGGACTTCTTTGATATTCGAGAAGCACCGATTTAAATCGCGCGACATCCCCCGTAGCCCGATTCACTCGTTGCGCGTTATACCCTTCGGCAACTCGTATCAGCGCCTCAGCCTCGCCGCGCGCCCTAGGAATTTCGATGTTGTATTGCTCGCGCCCCTCGTTGATCAATCGATTGAGCTCTTGAAAAGCCTTGTTTACATCCTCAAAGGCATCTTGCACCCTTCCTACCGGCGGCACGATATTTTGCAAGCGCACTTGGGTTATATTAATACCCAACCCATATGATTTGAGTGCCATATTCATATCTTCTCGACCCCGCAGTTCAATGTTTGTCCGTTCGCTGCCAATAATATCAAGAATCGCTCGATCGCCAACGAGACGATTGATAACCGATTGCGATATATCGCGGATCGTCTTATGGCGATTTTCGACATTGAATAACCACGAACGGGGATCGACGATTCGATATTGGATAACCCACTCGACATCGGCGATGTTAAGATCGCCGGTTAGCATGATTGACTCTTCGGGATAGTCGACATCGGAGAAAATGGTCGATATGCCAGCCTGCTCGACTCGAAACCCAAATGCCATGTTTTGCACCACTTGAGTAGGGACATTGTAGTTGCGTTCCAGCCCAAACGGAATTTTGAAATGCAATCCTGGAGGTGCTATACGATTATATCGGCCTAAAAAAGTAATGATCGCCTCTTCTGTCTGATCTACAACGAAAATGCTGGTAATTATTCCCACAACTACCAAAATAGCTATCAACGCCAATATAATAAAATGCGGACGCAAGAACTTCATGGCGCTATTTTTATTAGTATCCATTTATCGATTATAGCGATACATATGGATTGCGTCAAGGCGAAACTGCCGATTATATCAATCTTTCGATCGTTTATTATCGCGAAAAGAGAAAAATAGTCGCTCCAACCGCCCCAATAGGCTATCGCTGAGCAACGCGAATATCGTTGTGACCAGCGCGCCGGAAAACACAAAAACGGGATTGTTGCGGACAAGGCCGGCGATAATAATGACACCCAACCCGCCGGCTCCGATAACCGCGCCTACGGTCGCCGTGCCAATATTGATCACAACCGAAGAGCGTATCCCCGTTACGATAACGCGCGCCGCCAGCGGAAGCTTCGATAGAAATGTTACTTGCGTTCCTGTCATACCGACGCCCCGAGAAACCTCTAAAAGGTTTTGAGGAATGCTTTCAATGCCCGCGATGGTATTGTTGATCACTGGGAGAATGCTAAAAATGAATAGCGCCACAAAGGTGGGCTCAAATCCAAAACCTATAAGCGGCGCGATAAGAGCCAATACGGCGCTGGGAGGAAAGGTCTGCGCCAACGAGCTAATCGCTCGCGCGAACGGCAGAAACTCATGCCCCGTTCTGCTTGTGACGAATAGCCCCATCGCGATGCCGACGATAGAGGCGGCTACCGACGAAGAGACCACAAGAGCGACATGCTGCAATAAAAGATTGAAGAGCGTGGTTCGATCGTATGAATATTGAACGGCGTTGGGGAATAGAATTCGCAATAGCCCCTCAAGAATGGATTCCGAATATACGACCCAAAGAAACAGCGCCATCGCAATCGTAAAGGCGATATTGGCGACAAGTTTTTTAGCGCGCGGCGTTTCTGTCATAGCATGATACTTTGATTAACCTTTTCGATCTCTTTCAGCCTAATCTCGCCGATGATATTGTTATGCTGGTTGACTACCGGCAACGAAAGAAGCCCATGTCCTAAAATACATGACAACGCCTCCTTAAGCGTCGCTTTCGAACCTATTCCCAGCTTCGCATGGTCAAACTCGACCAAATTCATAGAGTCTTGATTCCACTGGCCAAGTCCCAGCAATCTATTATCCGAGTCGGTAATCCACGGGGTGTTTCCATTTATTTTTTTGCGCAACGCAAATGAGGATTCTTCGACGAGTTGCTGTTTCGATATGGTAGTGGCCGGTCGCATATATTCTTCCACAGAGAAACAGGATAGGCGTTTGAGCGCGCGATCTTCTCCCAGAAAATCGCGGACAAAGGAGTCTACCGGATGGGCCAAAATATTCTCGGGGCTATCGTACTGCCAGAGTGTTCCATCGCGCATCAGCAGGATGCGATCGGCCAACCGAATAGCTTCGTCAAGATCGTGCGTAACGAAAATAACGGTTTTACGAAGGCGCGATTGGAGCGATAGGAACTCGGTCTGCAATGTCTCGCGGCGCAATGGATCGACCGCTCCAAACGGTTCGTCCATCAGCAGGATATCGGGATCGGCCGCCAGCGCGCGGGCTACCCCTATTCGTTGCGCCTCGCCGCCAGAGAGCTGGCGAGGATATTTATGTCGATAGTCGCCAGGATCAAGCCCTACAAGCTCTAACAATTCGTCGGACCGTTTGGCGCGATCTTTTTTGCTCCATTTAAGAAGACGCGGCACGATCGATATATTATCGGTAACATGCATATGGGGAAGCAATCCCACGTTTTGAATGGCATACCCAATGCCGCGGCGCAACGTTTCCGGCGTATGGTCGTCGATAGATCGCCCGTCGACCAATATTTCGCCGCCGCTTCGATCAATCAATCGGTTGATCATACGCAACGAAGTGGTTTTACCGCATCCAGACGCCCCGATCAAAACGCAAATCTCGCCGGAATTTACGCGAAAAGAGAGATTTGTAACCGCCTCTTTCTCGCCATATCGCTTCGATACATCGATAAATTCGATCATTGTTTGGTTGCTCATACGATTCTCCTTATATTTTTACAATTCATTATCGCGCCGACATTTTATGGCGCAAACCGCGCGGAGTAAGATAGTTGATGATCCATGCCATCACTCGATCGGTCAATAGTGCCAATATAACAATTGGAGCGACGCCTAAAATAATGAGATCGGGGGCGGCCTGCCCCAATCCTTGAAACACAAAATTGCCCAAACCTCTTGCCCCGATCAGCGCGGCGATCGTTGTATTTCCTATCGCCTGCGCCGCCGATATTCGAATGCCGCTGAGTGTAATTGGCGCGGCCAATGGAATCTCGATATATCGCAACATATCGACGCGACGCATCCCAACCCCGCGTCCGGCATCGATAACCGATTCGGAGATAGAGGCCAAACTTACATAGGTATTGCGCGCAATAGGCAACAGCGCGTAGAGCGACAGCGCGATAAAGGCCGGAGCCGCCCCAATTCCCCGAATACCAATTGAACGGAGAAAAGGAAACTGTTGACTCAACGCGGCCAGCGGCGCGATCAAAAGCCCAAACAGCGCTAAACTGGGAATGGTCTGTATCCCGTTGACCGCGACAAAAATAGGCTTTTCGAAGGTGATATTTTTCCAGGCAAGCGTGCCAAGAGGAACGCCGATGATTGTCGCGGTCAATACGGCGGCGAAGGATAGCGAAATGTGTCCGATAAGCTCTTGCGCAAAACGGTCGCGTCTATTGGAATATTCCAGTATGATCGCCAAATCGCTATAATTGCCGTTTGCTATTAAGAAGACGACGATCCCGAATGGAATGAGCCAGATAATTGTTTTTGTCCATGGCCTCGCGCGTAGTTTGCGCAGCGGCGTGTCAATGTAGATATATCCGCTTATCGCGATAAGCCAAAATCCCCAGCTTGGAGATACCCGCGCGCTCGTCGCGTCTTGCGGCGTAAGCGCAGACGCGGCGTAGCCCAGATAGAGAAGGTAGAGCGCGAATAGCGATACCCCGCATAGGACGATGCAACGCCGGCGAATTGCCTGCGCCATGCCGCCGAACAATGCCAACAGCGCGGGCGATAGCATCGCTACGATAATCGGCGCCAACAGCGGAGCATACGCTATCTCCGCGATGGTTCGCGCCACTCCCGAGTCGACGCGATTTGCTTTTGCGACGACAACGGGAAGCGACAACGCGATAATACCGATTATCGCGGCGAATAGTATCGCTTGGTATTCATCAAGGCGTCCAAAACGCTTCTGTTGCCTCGTCGGCGTAAACGCGTTCGGCGCGAATCATAGCGCGATAATTAAATAAGCGGTCTTACGATTCAATAAAACCGTTTTCAATGAGATAGTTTCGAGCGACTTCGGAACTTTGCAATCCATCGACCGCTATTGAGCTATTTAACGCCTGCAGTTTGGCGAGATCGAGCGAGAGGAACACCGGTTCAAAAATCTCGGCGATTTCCGGATATTGCTCCAAAACCGCGCCTCGCACCAGCGGAGCTGGTTCGTATACAGGTTGCACCTCTAAATTATCGACCATTACCGTTAGCCCAAACGCGGCGAGCTGTCCATCGGTGCCATAAGCCATAGCGGCGTTTACTCCGTCGGTCTGGTCGCCCGCGGCCTTTTCGGTCAGCGCGGTATTTCCGCCGGAAAAAGTGAGCAGCTGATCGTTGGATAGCTCAAAGTTATAGGTCGCCTGGAATGATGGCAACGCGTCGGGACGAGTGACAAACTCTTCCGATGCGGCAAGTTTGAACGTTCCCCCGCGGCTAATATATTCGCCCATATCCTGTAACGTTCGCAACCCTTCAGCCTGCGCCAAATCTTGTCGTATGGCGATAGCCCAAGTGTTGTTCGCGGGCGCCGGCGTAAGCCATTCAAGATCATGGCTCTCTTTATCCAGCCTCTTCACGGTCTCGTAGCCGGAGCTAGGATTCTTCCACACACTGTCATCGGCGGCTTGAGGATAGAAAAACTGGCCATTGCCAGTATATTCGGGATAGATATCGATCTCTCCGTTCATAATAGCGGTTCGAATGACATCGGTCGTGCCAAACTGTACCCTATCTTCAACCTCAAAACCGTTCTCCACTAACAGCGCGACGATCATATGCCCTAACAATCCGCCTTCGGTGTCAACCTTAGACGCTACCACAATAGGCCCTTTCATCATCATATCTGGGCCATCTTCTTCCATTTGCTCGGACGATCCGCCGGCAAAAAGCGATCCTGTAGCCACGATCGCAACTAAAAAAACAAGTCCTATATATATAAATCTATTCATAGTATAATTCATTTCAACTCTAATGATTGTAATTCTAATCATTAATATTATTTTGGCAACAGAAAATAATAAAAATATGAGGGGGCTACCCCCCTACGCTCCAGCGTCCGATCGTCATTCTCTTCGAGAATGACGATCCCGTCGGGCTAATTGCAGGCCGAGCCTGCAATTGCGGGCTCACTCGCGCTCCGCCCGCCGCCCGACTGGAGCGCTTGCGCTACCCCCGGCGCAAGCGATAGAGGTAGGGCGTTATCGAATCTATTGGATCTATTGGTTGCAAATAAGATTTGACATCAATGGAGAATCTTGATACATTAGCGATATGATACAGGTAGGCGAGAAAATTGACGGACCTACGCTCTATGACCAAGACAATGTTTTGTTACAATGGAGCGATCTTCGGGGGGGAGCGGCTGTGCTCTATATCTATCCTAAGGACGACACGCCCGGATGCTCCGCAGAATCGATGGGCTTTCGCGATCTCCATCAAAAAATCCTAGACGCGGGAGCGAAGGTATTCGGCATATCGGCCGATGGCGACGAGTCGCACCGCGCGTTTCGTCAAAAATATAACTTGCCGTTCCGATTGCTCTGCGATCCGGGTCATCAATTTACCAAGGCGATTGGCGCCTGGGGCGATAAGGGGAGACGGTCGCCAGGGGGTGATTCGTTCCACGATTATAATTGACAGCGATGGAGTGGTTCGCGCAATAATTAAGGATATAGACGCCGAAAATCACCCAGCCGAAGCGTTGCGTCTTCTGAAAGAGATATAGCAATGGCCAATCGTCGCGTCGTCATTACCGGAATGGCGACAATTAACCCGCTTGGAGATACGCTCTCCGCCTATATCGATAACCTTCTTGCCGGACGTTCGGGGATCGTCCGTTGGAAGACGCGCGATGTGTCCGAGCTCCAATGCAAAGTGGGCGGAGACCTAGGAGATTACGATGTCTTTGGCGGATTTGCCAAATATAGAGATGATTTTTCTCTCGATAAATATAATAAAGTGGTTTCGCTGCTTCGTAAAACGACATTTTCTTCTCAAATGGGCATTCTTGTGGCATGCGGCGCCTGGAAAGACGCCAAGCTTTTTGGAGACAAAACCATTAACCGTGACGAGATTCCGCTTATCGTAGCGGGTCATAATTTAAATTCATGCTACCATTATAATCATGCGATTAATCTAGAGCGCAATCCCAACGCGCAATTTCCCGAGCAATCGGGATTTCAGTCGCCGGATAGTGGGCACTGTGGGACTTGTTTCCGAGATATTGCAAATTCGCGGCCCGGGCGCTGATGGTAGGAGGCGCCTGCGCGAGCGGAAATCTCTCTATACGCAATGGATTTCGCGATATTGTCTCGGGATATTATCAGCAGGCGTTGACAGTCGGGTCCCGCCATTTGATTTTAGGCCCGCTCGATCTCTACGCCTCGGAATGCATTAACGCTACGGTCGTTAAACCCTACTATCAAGACCATCCCGAGAAAGCGTCCGCGTCCATTCGACAGCGATCGCGACGGATTTGTCTACTCGCATGGCGCGGGGGGCGATCCTATTGGAGGAGTTGGAAAGCGCCAAAGCTCGAGGCGTCCCATATTTATGGTGAGGTATTAGGAGTCAAAAGCCAATGCCAATGCCGACCATCTTCCGCAGCCCAGCGCCAAGGCGCAGGCGAAATTAATGAACGATCTTTTGATGGCCGCCGGCATCGATAAGAGTCGAGTGGATTATATTAGTTGCCATGCGACCGGC
Organism: Spirochaetia bacterium; assembly: GCA_965220165.1. Lineage (GTDB taxonomy): Bacteria > Spirochaetota > Spirochaetia > CBDCPJ01. The sequence goes on along the minus strand of CBDCPJ010000046.1, from coordinate 20,940 downwards.
ACCCATTTGGGCGACCTAGAGGAGTTTCGGGCGATAGAGAGCGTATTTGGCTCGAACGTTCACAGGCTCAAGGTAAACGCGCCGAAATCGATGCTTGGTCATACCTGTTTTGCCTCTCCAATTGTAGAGACGATCGGCGCGGTTTTGCAAATGAACGCCGGGCGATTGCATCCAAGTATCAACATCGATAATATCGACCCCGAGATGGACGGACGGATCGATATATGCGCCAATCATGCGGTAGATCATTCTGTCGATATTTTAATTAAAAACTCGTTTGGTTTTGGGGGATTAAATTGCTCCAGCTTGATAGCCCGCTATCAAGAATAACCTTATACCAAGAATAACCTTATACGTTGCGCATAATCGGCTGTAGCCTATAGCCGACCATTCGGCGGCGCGCCATATTTTTCAGTAAATAGGATCGGCACGTCTATCGCGGCGGCAGTGTTCTATATCGGGCTATTGGGCGTCGCGGGCGTTTTTGGTGGGCGATTTTCAATTTGGAGGGCGTTGCCCGCGGAGGGGGGTAGCGTAATAGCGCAGGGGCGCGCCCAGTGGAGCGCGAGCGAAACTGGATCAGCGCGTCCCGATCAGCGCTATGGAGCGAGGGGGGAGACTTCCCCCCCTTTGACGCGCTGGCTTTATGCCTCCGCACGCTCGCAATCTGCGCGCCGCCACGCCTAATCGGGCCGCTTCCGACAGTGGGGCTATCGGACTACCTGTCTTGTCTTGGTATCAACGTCGTCCCGCAGGTAAGCGTCGCGCCGCCCGGGAGCGTCGCGGGGAACATGTCGCAGTCGTAGTCAGTGTCCGTTCCGTCGTAGTCGGCGAAGCGGAGGGCTGGCGTTTGCGATCCGGTGCCAAAATCCCAGGCGTTCATCGTGTCGTTTGCGGCGGCATTCCACTGCGCGCCGGCGTTGGCCAAGGTGAGGGCGGTCGCGTTGGTTATTCCGCCGGGCGGCGCTCCGTGCATATTAGTGGTTCCCATGCCTGTAACGGTGCCGAAGCCATAGCTGGCGGTAATAGTTCCGGTATTGGCGGCGACGAGCGCGCCGATAGTTCCGGCGAGATCATCGCCATTAACATCATTGGTGGCATAGCTAGCGGTAATAGTGCCGGTATTATCGCCAATCAGCCCGCCGGCGTTATATCCGCCAATGCCGTCTCCGGTGGCATAGCTGGCGATAATATTGCCGCTACTGGCGCCAACCAGTCCGCCGACACTGTCGCTTCCAGTACCGCCATCAACGACTCCGATCACGTAGCTCGCGATAATCTCGCCGCTATTGGCGCCAACCAGCCCGCCGACACTGTCGCTTCCAGTACCGCCATCGACGTCTCCAGTAGTGGCATAGCTCGCGATAATTTCGCCGCTATTACCGCCAACCAGCCCGCCAACAAAGTCGTTAACGTCATCGGCGCCGTAGCTGTTGTTGCCAATCAGTCCGACGTTTCGAATCTCGGCGGCGGCGCCGGTAAGACCGAACAGCCCCACTCCGCCTGCGCCGCGGGTGTAGAGGTTGGCTATGGTATTGCCGTTGCCTTCAAATATCGCGACAAATGGCGTATCGTCGGCATCTCCGCATCGATCGGAGCCGGTATCGGCGGTGTCTTTTTTGCAGGAGCCGATGGGCGTCCAGCCTGCGTTGGTTGCCATGGCGGGGTCGGCGATGTTGGGGATCCATTTGTTGTTTATGGCGCCCGCCGCGTAGCTTGCGGCTTCGGCAAAGTCGAGGCTTCGCGTCAGTTCGTAGCCGTCGCATCCCGCAGTGGGGCATCCGCTTGTATCGCCCTCGTCTTCGTCGCTTGCGGATGTCTTATAGCTGGTTCCTGTCAGGTTATATCGTATATTGTTTAGCTCTTCCAGCGTCGCGATCCCGATGAGCCCGTTGCTGTCGCTGTCGGCGACACGCATAACGTTTACCGATGGCGACCGCGCCCCTTCGCCGGCGGCGTTCACCGCGGAGACGGCGTAATAGTTCTCGCCGTCGAGGGGAGCGTTGTCGGTGTAGGTTAGCGGATCGCCGGCAACGACCGTGGTGATTGGTCGATAGTCGAGCGTAGTGCCGCCTTCGATGGCGTTGCGGTAGAGGCGATAAGCGGTTATTCCGGGGTCGGCAATGGCTGACCATTCTATCGTTATGGTGGAAACGGTCGACTCGGGGCTGGTTGGCGGCGTCGTCGGCGCCGCGGGAACCATATCTTGCATTCCGTCGTCATCGCTGTCGTGTTGGACTAAGAAGGGTGTTCCGACGGGCATTCCGCACACTGCTCCCTCGGGCAAGAGCGTTTGATCGCAGGTGAAGGTTCTCGATATTTGATTGTAGCCGGAAAACCAGGCGATGACAGGATAGAGCCGATTGTCTCCGAAATACCAGATCGATGTGTCCCATTGGGTTATCTGCATAATCGACGCGTTTTCAGCGGTGAGAACGGCTGGGCTGTAGACCGCAGGGTTGGCATCGGCGGATCGAGCCCTGCCAACAGTCTTCGCGCCCATAACGGCGCCGAATCCGTAGCTTACGAAGGTATTCCCATTGTCGACGCCGATCAGCGATCCGACATCGGCATTTGCTCCCGTTGCGTCTCCTATCGCGTAGCTTGCGGCAATTGTTCCTCCATTTTCGCCGACCAGCCCGCCGGTATCGTTGCTTGCCCACGCGCCGCCATCTGCGGCTCCAGTTGCGTAGCTATGGGCGATGGTTCCTCTATCATTTATGCCGACCAGCCCGCCGATATCGCTTATGGAGCTGGCGCCGCCATTCGCGTTTCCAGTTGCGTAGCTGCCGGCAACCACTCCGCTTGGGCGATTAACACCGACGAGCGCGCCGATAGCGTATTGGAACTTATTGCCGATTTCATCGCCGCCATGCGCATCTCCGGTTGCGTAGGTTCCGACAATAAACCCACTATTATCGCCGACCAGCGAGCCGATTCTGTAGGCGTTGCCAGTGCCGCCATTAGCGCTTGCTGTAGAGTAGCTTGCGATGATAGTTCCTTGGTTATTATATCCGACCAGTCCGCCGATATCGCTCGCCCTGCCAAAGCCGCCATACGCATTTCCTTCAGCGTAACTTTCTCTAATTAAGCCGCTGTTTTCGCCGGCTAACACGCCGATATTCATGTCGAGGTTATCGGCGCCATACACGTTTCCTTCGGCATAGCTTTCTCTAATTACGCCGCTGTTTTTGCCGACTAACACGCCGATACTAGTCATACTAGCGCCGATGAAATTACCGATGAATCTATCGGCGCCATATGCGTCTCCGGTTGCGTGGCTTGCTTCGATAGTCCCTCTGTTAGAACCGACCAAAGCGCCGGCAGAGATGGTATTGTCTCCCCCATAAATAGCGCTGTCGATAATTCCGAGGTTTCGTATTTCGGCGTTGGATGCGGTGGCGCCAAATAGCCCAATGACGTCATTGCCGCGACTATAGATGCCAGTGATCGTATTGTCATTTCCTTCAAATATGGCGGAAAAATGATCGGATAGATCGCCGATGGGCACCCAACCGGGATTGCTCGCCATATTTGGGTCGTTATTGTTGGGTCGCCAGTCGTTGTTTATGGCGTCATTGAAATCGAGGGAACGCATAAGTTCGTAGCCGTTGCATCCTCCCGCCGGGCATCTGGACGATGTGCCGGGGTCGTTTTCAGAAGTTCTATAGGAATCTCCTCGTAAATTGTATCGTATATTGTTGAGCTGCCAAATCGTATTGATGTCGATGAGACCGTCGCTGTCGCTATCTACGATGAGCGGCGTTATCTCAATAGTAATCATCCGTTCGGCAGTAAGCGTTCCTACCGCTTCTTGCGACCTATCTTTTAACTGAATGGTCAGGACGCGTATATTAGCAATTGGATCGCTGTCTGAGTAGGTAGCGGCCGACTGAGCCGAGATGACGCCGGTCGCGTAGCCGATGGAAAAGCCGTTAATTGTATCGGTTGTTGTTCCATTGGAATTGAGAAATGCGTAGCCTATCTCGTCGCCGAGATCGTCGTTAGCGACAATTGTCGGCTCGCCTAAACGAAACGATTGCGATCCGCCGACGATAGATATCCTGTCGGGAAATGAGACGAAGGTTGGCGGTTCGTCATCGATGTTTTGTACCGTAACAGTGAGCGCGACGAAGCCGGTCATTCCGTCGCTACTCATTCCTTGAATAATTAGCATAAATCCGGACCGTTGCGCGTCGGATAACGAATCGTAGTCTATCATTGCGGTCAACTGCCCGTCGTTGTCTATCGCAAAGCCGTTATGGCCACCCAGTATTGTATAGGGGTCAACCATCGCTGGCGTGATTCCTTCGCCTTCGATGCTGATGGTAGTGATAACCACTTGCATGTCGTCGCTTTCGTCTATCGCAAATGATGATCCTCCGCTGCTTGATAGGTTGAGCAAGTTTTCGGGCGTTATCATAATAACTAGCTCAATTTGGCTGGCGAGGTTGCCAGTCGCTTCGGGCGATGTATCGAGCGCCTGTATGGTCAACGCGCGTATATTTTCCGCGGCGGCGGTAGAGTATGTTGGGGCGTTTGCTACGGTTATTTCTCCGGTGGAGCTGTCGATGGCAAAGTCATCGGCTGTGGTGCTTGTAGAGTTGTCGGCATTCAGGAACGCGTATGCGATTTCGTCGCCAACGTCGTCGGTAGAGGCGACGGCAAATCGATCGGTGCCAATAAAAGACTGCGTCCCATCCGCGACAAATATTCTGGAAGGGACTGGGTCGAATACTGGCGCTTCATCGTCGACGTTTTCGATAGGTATTTCGATAGCGAGGGTTCCGGATAAATCATCGCTGTTGCGTCCCTGTATGGTCAGGCTGAAGCTCTCATTGGTTTCGAAGTCGATCGTTGCGTTTAGAGGAAGGATAAGTTGATCTCCAGATATTCTGAAAGGGTGTTGGTTGGTCGAAACGATTGAATAGGTAAAATTGTCGAGCGGTTGACTTCCAGATTGATCGTTATTTGTTTGGACTGCTTGCAGGCGCGCGATAACAAGTTCGCTGGATATCGCGGATTGTTCGGGGATAGGCATGATCTCTTGGACGCCTTCCGTGTCAATGTCGAAGTCGGCGATAATCATAACGATGTCTCCGCCTCCATTTCCGTTGCCATCGCCATTTCCGTTGCCATCGCCATTTCCGTCTCCGCCTCCGGGATCAGGTGCCTCGACTACGCATCCTACTAAGATGCCAATAGTCAGTATGACGACTATTCTTAGGATCGGTGCGATACGCGTCAAGAGAAGATTGCTATTCATAACCAAATATTATCCCCAAATCATAATAAAATAAAATAATTTTTACGGCGTAGAAAATTTAGTTACTTTTTTATGGATAGTCAAGCGAATTATTTGTTTGGCAAGAAGATTATTGGAAAACAGCGCGCTATCTTCGATTGAATGAGCTGGATGAGCGTCGTCCGCGGAGATGGAGCGCAGTGGAACTCGCGCCGATCGGCGCTATGGATCGCTGGGGAAAGTTTTCCCGGCGGTATTTTTTCAAGCAAAAGGCCTGTTTGCGCAGTAAAAGGCATATGAATGGGGAAATGTGCCGGCATCGTGCCGTTTTTATTGATTTGCGTCGCAACGACGCTCTTTTCTAACGAGATTTCGTATCGTTTGAGCATATACGATTTTGATGAATTTGGCAATAGAGTTATTATCGACGGCGCGGCGAGTAGGTTGCTGCTTGCCGGAGAGGTCTATTTTATGAGTGACGACGTTCCTATTATTTGGGGCGGTGTTGATTTGGAAGATGTTATTGTTGGTCCGATTGATTCTGGAGGGTTGTGGCTTGCGTTGCAAAGCCCTTTGGGTTACAGAGCTAGATCGACAGCCTGGACAGGAGCGACGGCGATAAAATTGGACAGCGCATTGGAATTCGATGGCCGTTTTGGGCTCTTTGTTCGGCCATTTCCCGAAGTGACCGTCGGCCTCTATCGTGTTGAGGAGGAGCTAGGTAATGACGGGGATCGTCTGGCAGGCTCCAGTAATGGTATAGAATACGATTCGACCGTTCTTCTGGCCTCTGTTTCGCTTCAGCCGGCGTCGTCTATCTCCGTAGATTTGATTGGCGACACAGTCTACGCGCCGCCTCTTTTTAACTATAGCGGTTGGTATAACGACGGGTCTTTCTATCCGGGGGGGCGCCTTTCGCATTTTGCCGCGCGATTGGCATGGCGCCCAAATTTAGAGGAGGCGACAATAGATATCTCGTCGGTGGCTTTTATAATGGTTGGGGAGAGAACGATCCCCGCTATTGCCACCCTTGCTAGGATTTGGCTGCGGAACGAATGGATAGACGCGGTCGTCCTTGGAGGATGGGGCGATTGGGGCTATTTTGACATCAAGAGTCGCGCAGATAACTATAAATGGCGATTGTCGGCGGATATCGATCTTATTCCTCTACAGTTTCTTCGTATCGACGCGGCCGTCGATTGGGCCGAGCGGTGGGACAATGTCGATCGTTTTGGAGTCATCGAATCTTTTGGCGAAGGCGAATTAGATACGGAATTGGCCATTTGGTTTGAGCGAGAATGGTTTGCGACCGCTGCGATGGTCGAGTGGAGCGCGTTTTTCGATGCGCCAATCCATGAAGAGGAGGCGAGTCAGAGTATTCTTGAGGCGGCCGCGATGGGCGAAGTCGATATCGATTGGTTCAATGTCGATGTAGAGTATCGATTATATTTCGATCTTTCGGAGAAGAGCGATAGGCAAGACGTCAGGCATCGCATCAAATCGTCCGCGGAATTCTTGGTCGATTGGTTCTCCGTCGATATCGCCGCCTCGCTGTCTCTTCCCGATCCCGCTATCGAGGCGTCGCTTCGTGTTGCTGTTGATATTGGATGGCTGTCGATCTCTAGCGGCATCGCGTTGCGGCGGCCGCTCAATCTTGCCGATAGCGAGCTCGAGCGGGAGATCGAGGAGTTCGAAGCCGATCCCTTTTCGCTCATCGAGCATACCGCGACTATTTCGTTGAAGATTCCGCTGTAGGAGCAACGGGAAAAGATGGGTCGCAGGGCTATTGCTGGGCGTCGATTGGCTGATCTGCGTCGGCTGGCCGCTCTGCGTCCGGGATGAAGGATACCGAGTAGCGAAGTGGTTGATTGCTGGCAATAATCGCGATAAGCGGGATGCGAAATATCGCGGTTTGTCCGTCTTTCGAGCCGTTTTCCATCGCCGATATTTTGCCCGGAAGGGTTGCTTCGATTGAGATTGCGGACGATTCTATCGCCATATTCAAGTTTGCGGGATCGATATATTCCTCTAATGCCCAGCCAAGATAGTCGACATATTCCTCTTCGCTCATCGAGTTTTCGATAGGAAAGAGTACATCGCTTGCCAGCGTTCCGCCAAATGCGGTGATCGATAGCAAGCGAGATATGTTTTCTCGGGTTATAGAGAGGTCTAGGGTGGTCGTTTCGTCTGAGACGGTTATGGCGACCATATTTATTTCGTCGAGCAAGCGAACGGCGTCGACAGGCATAAAATTGAGTCGCATTTCCAACATATTGTCGGTCGGAAGCGATATGTCGATGGTGTTGAGCCCCACATCGATATCCAAAGCATTTTCGATCCTGTCCAGCTCAAATATTCCTATCGATCGAATGCTCCGCTCTTCGACTCCGTAGAGGTCTGCTAAGTATTCCAGCAGCGCGTCGTCCAGTTTGATCGTCATCTCCAATTGCCCAGAATTGTCGAGCGCTAAATTAATATGTTGCGTCATAAGGCATCCGCAGAGAGCGAACGATAGGCACAATGACGAGAACGACAATAATTTTGCGGCTTTTTTCGGTATTGCGCCGACTAGGCGAGAAGAAGAGAGCGATTCTAAATAATTTGACATTATGGTATACTATGCCGTTTACAGTATTCTATCAATATGCTAATGTTTATAGAAAATGAAGGGAATTATCGTCGCCGCGGGGTATGGAAGCCGTTTTTGGCCGATTACCAAAAGCGTTCCAAAAGAGATGTTGCCGATTGGCTGTCGTCCAATTATCGATTTTATCGTCGACGAGTTTGTCGATTCCGGAATAGACGATATTCTTGTGATTACCTCTCCAAGCAAGCCATCATTGCAGAGCTATTTTGAACATCGCCCCGATTTAGAGGCGGTCGCAAAACGGCGCGGCGATCTGGCGGCGTCTCGGTCGCTGATTCCGCCTGTCGCCAACATAACCTTTGTCCAGCAGACCCAGACTCTTGGGTCAGGCCACGCGCTTATGCTGGCTGCCCAGTTTGTCGGCGACGATATCGCGGTGGCGGCCTATCCCGACGACCTTCACATCGGCTCGCCGCCCTTGAGCCGCCAACTTATCGACGCGTGGCGATCGACCGGTCTCAATGTGCTGGCTACCCGCGCCGATCTCGCCGAGCTTCATCGCTATGGGGTTGTTACGCTTCGAGCCGACGGACGATCCGTCTCATCGATTGTGGAGAAGCCTCCGATAGGAACGGCGCCGAGCAAATATGTCTCGATAGGTCGCTATCTCTACCAGCCTCAGTTCTTTGAATATTTAGTCGAAGGATGGCGACGCCATAAGGACGCCGGCAAAACGGGCGAATATTTCCATATCGAGGCGCTCCAGCGATTGATGGACGAGGAGCGCGTGATCCATTGCCCCGCGTCAGGTCTTCGTCTCGATGTCGGCGATCCCGCCAGCTATCTTGCCTCCGTCGCGCGGTACGCCATGCTTGAATCGGCAAATCGCAAGATACTGCTCGATGTTGTCAACAATGGATAGCCGAGGCAATATAGCATAGTTTCGCGACACGGCTAGCGAAACGGAGCGGAGGTTATTGCGCCAACTCCCTCGCCGCCTGTTCGATCCTTTTCGTAAGCTCTTCGGTGTCTGCGGCGTATCGATGCATAATATTGGTAAAATAGCTTCCCACAACGGCCATATCGGCGATCGATCGCAACGCGCGAAGTTGCGCTTGTTCTCGTATCCCAAATCCGGCAATCGTCTTTTTTCCCGCCGTCCGCAGTTGACGGAATATCGCTCGTTGTTTCTCTTCGATTGCCGATCGTCGACCGGTTATGCCGCTTCGAAGCGACACATAGACGCGCCGGGACGGGTGTTCGGCTATCTTTCGCAAGCGTGAAGCGTCGGTGTCGACCGTTGTTACGATTACCATTTCGATGCCCGAGCGACGGCACGAGCGGTAGAGCCCCTCGTCGCAGTCGAACGGCAAGTCGGGAACGATCATCCCGCTAGCCCCGCTCTCGGCGGCTCTTAAAACAAATGCCTCGATGCCGTAGCGATAGGGCAACGCGGCGTAGACCATAATGTAGAGCGGCGCGGCGGTATGCCGCCGAATCGCGGCAGTCGCTTCAAAGCAATGCTTAAGCGAGCAGCCGTTTCGAAGCGCTTCGCTGTTTGCGCGCTGTATCGTCGGGCCGTCCGCCAAAGGATCGGAAAAGGGGAACTGTATCTCGATCGCGGCGGCGCCGCCCGCTAGCAACGCTTTGGCGATCTCTATCGATGTGGAGACGGAGGGATAGCCGCAAACTAGGTGCGCCATCATTGGCGCGCCAGACGGCGCCCGCCTACCTATCGTCATCGCTCTCCGCCTCAGCATCAAGCCGCTCGACCTCGCTCTGCAAGAACGCCCGCCACTCGGATCGATCGCTATATGGCGCGACGATGAAAAGGTCTTTGTCGCCTCGCCCCGACATATTGATCGCCAGTATTGCATCGCGGCGCATCATAGGAGCCAATCGCATCGCGACGGCGGCCGCGTGCGCCGATTCTAGCGCGAATAGCAGCCCCTCGCGCTCCGCCATAAACCGCAACGCCTCAAGCGCCTCGTCGTCCGACGATCGCTCAAAGCGAACCCGCCCCGAACGCCCGAGCGCCGCCAGTTGCGGCCCTATTCCGGGATAATCGAGTCCCGCCGATATAGAATAGGTCGGCGCGATTTGCCCGTCGCTATCGAGCAAGAAAAGGCTTTTATACCCATGCGCGATGCTCTCGCCAGCGCCGTCGCCGCTCATTCGCGCCGCGTGATCGCCCAGCCTATCGCCGCGCCCTCCCGCCTCAACGCCAATCAACGCTGGCTCGCGCTCTTGGAGATAGGGGCTAAAAAAGCCCAACGCGTTTGAGCCGCCCCCAACGCAGGCGATCAGGAGATCGGGACGCTCGCCCAACTCGTCGAATTGTCGGCGCGTCTCTTGCCCGATAACGCTCTGCATCTCTCGTACTATATCGGGGTAGGGCTCTGGGCCAAGCGCGGAGCCAAGAAGATAATGCGCGGTCGCATGATTTTCCGCCCAATCCCGCAACGCTTCGTTGATCGCGTCTTTGAGCGTCTTTGAGCCATCGGAAACAGATCGAACCTCGGCGCCGAATAGGCGCATGCGAATTACATTGGGAGACTGCCTTGCCATATCTTCGGCGCCCATATAGATTCTGCATCGCAACCCCAGAGCGGCGCAAATCGCCGCCGTCGCCACGCCATGTTGCCCGGCGCCGGTCTCGGCTATCACCTCTCGCTTTCCCATGCGTTTTGCAAGAAGCGCCTGCCCGATGGCGTTATTTATTTTGTGCGCGCCGGTGTTGGCAAGCCCCTCTAATTTAATGTAGATCTGCGCCCCGCCGAGCGACTTGGTGGCATTCTCCGCGCGCAACAGCGGAGTCGGCCTCCCCGTATAGCGCCGCCCATATTCGTCGATCTGTCGGCGAAACCGCTCATCGCTCCAGGCTTCGGCAAATGCCCGTTTGAGATCTTCCAGCGGTTTCCACAGCGTTTCCGCGACGTAGCGGCCGCCGAAATGGTCGAAAAATCCGCGCCGCGATGTCGATGAATCAAAAGGCGAAACATCGCCGTCTCGCCTATGTTCTGACACGGTTTAGCTCCTCGAAGAAGCGCGCGATTTTGTCGCGATCTTTGCGCCCCTCGCTATTTTCGATGCGACTAGAGAGATCGACCAGCTCGGGGCGGAATTTCGTCGCCATCTCCGCAATGTTATCGGGAGAGATGCCACCGGCGATCCAGAGCGGAAAACTGCGACAGGCTCTATCGATAAGATCGTCGTCGATCTTTTTCCCCGTCCCCCCCGACAGTCTGGGATGATAGGCGTCCAACAACACCCTCGGGCAATGGTAGTCGCCGACGCGATCGAGATCGCCCGTATCTTTAACGCGTATCGCTTTGTAGTAGGGAAACGCCATCGCAGCGCATTGATCTGGGGATTCGTTGCCATGAAACTGAATCGCGTCTATAAGCCCATCGCGCAGCAACGATCGAACCGATCGATCGACCTCCCGATCCGCCGTTACTACCGCGATTTTTGGCGTCGGAAGATCGCGAAGCTCCTCTAATAAAGAAGCGCGAACCTGTCGAGGGGAGGGCGCAAAGACGAAGCCCAACATATCGGCGCCCGCCTTCGAAGCGAGCAACGCGTCTGCTCGATGGGTTATGCCGCATATTTTTACCAGCGGACGACGCGCCTGCCTTGCGACAAACCTCCAAAAGCCGAGCCTCCGCGACCCGCTATCGCGGTCAAATGCGGCAAGCAACCCCGCGATTGCTTGAGGGTCGCGCATAACCGCCTCCCCGACCAGCGCGCCGTCGAATTGATTCTCGCGAGCCAGCCAGATATGCTCGGGCATCGAAATCCCCGACTCAAAGATGACGCGAGCCCCCCAATCGACGCGTTCTCGAAGCGCGATCGGCAACAGCGGGTCGACATTGAAAGTCTGTAGATCTCGGCAGTTGATTCCGACAAGCGAAGGACGAAATCGCCGCGCCATCGCTATTTCCTCGACGCTATGCGTTTCGACCAGCGCCTGCATTCCAAGGCTTTCGGCCTCTTGCGCCATCGCCTCCAAACGATCGGGCGACAGGATAGAAGCGATTAGCAACGCGGCGTCGGCTCCGGCGCGCCAAGAGACGCGGATATCTTCCGGCTCGAGGAGAAAATCTTTGCGAAGCAGAGCCAAATCGGGATAGGCGCGCTTAATCGCCATAAGATCATCGAGCGACCCGCCGAAATAATCTCGTTCGGTAAGCACAGAGAGATGCCCCGCCCCAAGCGAACGGTAGACTCCGGCCTGCTCGACAGCGTCGATTTTCGGAGCCAGCTCCCCCCGCGAAGGCGACCGCCGCTTTATTTCGCATATTAACGCGGGATGCGACGCGAAGGGAACGACCGGAACCTCTCGCCGCGCGGGAATCTGCGCCCCTTGCGAATAGCCAATCGTTTCGATCTCGCGCCGCCTATTTGCGACAATAGCCTCCAATTTTGTCATTACGAAATAGTACCATTATTTATTTTAATCGCAAGGTTTTTTGTCAATGAAAAAATTATAAATAGGGGGAAGTCTCCCCCCGCGCTCCATAGCGCTGATCGGGGCGCGCTGATCCAGCTCCGCTCGCGCTCCGCTGGGCTCGCCCCTGCGCTATTGCGCTCCCCCCTCAGCGGGAGCTCCCCGCCATCGTAAATCCCCCCGCAAATTTCCCGCAACGCCCGATCCCCCCGCAAATCGCGCGGGCGCCGTTTCCTCCATTAGAAAATCCCCCCGTAAAACGCCCGCGCCGCCCGATCAACCAATCGCGCGAAAATAAAATATTTTTTTCAATTTTTTCTTGACTCTATACCGATACTTTACTAGAATTTAGATTATGTTAATCTTATTTACATTGGTAGATTAGGAGGGATTATGAAGAATACTATATTTTCAACGCCAACTGTTGGCGCAATTTTAAAGGGAGCCGCCTTATTGGCCATTGCCATAAGCGTAATTGGTTGCCCGGCACCAGTTAACTCCCCAGGAGATGGAAACGGATATCCAATTCTTGCGACTCCTATGGGGCTTGTTTCGGCCCACAGGAATGAGCAGATAAAGGGAGATAGGCCGATAAGTAGAAATAAGCCGATAAGTAGAAATAGCCAATAAATAGAAATGAGCCAATAAATAGAAATGAGCCAATAAATAGAAATGAGCCAATAAGTCAGATAAGTAGAAATAAGCAGATACAGATTGTCTGGGATCAATCGAGCGGAGCGACAACCTACGATATATATCGCTCAGTTGCCCCGGATGTCCCGGGCGATGATGTCTACGCGACCATTCCGGCCGGCTCTGGAACGACCGTCGATTATGTCGATAACGGGTTAGTTGCCGGAAAGACCTACCGCTACGCGATAGTCGCTAAGAACAGCAAAGGAACCAGCGAGCGGAGCGAGATTCTTAGCGTCATTCCGGAGGCGAGCACTTCTGGTGATACCGCTAGACGGCAGGCGCGACGAGCGACGATTTGCCCGCAGGCATTGGCAGGCGTTGTTGAAACGGCAGGCGCGACGAGCGACGATTCGCCCGCAGGCATTGGCGCTCCAGCCGTTGTTGAGACGGCAGGCGCGACGAGCGACGATTCGCCCGCAGGCATTGGCGCTCCAGCCGTTGATGAGACGGCAGGCGCGACGAGCGACGATTCGCCCGCAGGCGTTGGCGCTCCAGCCGTTGATGAAACGGCAGGCGCGACGAGCGACGATAGCGCCACCTAATAGACGCGTTCATACTGGGTAGAGCGGGTCGCCCATAGGCGGACGTTGTTCTCGGGAGCGATCGGCATGCGTAGGTATATTGAATTGCCGGGCGTTGCGGGCATGCCTTCGGGGCGATTGCCAATTGTCTGGTAGTCGCCCGCAGAGGGGGGTAGCCGGAAGCGCGAAGCGCTGGAGGTAGGGGGGAGGCAACGACTACGGTCGATGGCTCGCGCTCTGGTGTCATCGAGCGGTGGATCGCGACGCTCGGGTATGACGCGATTCCCCCCTCGTTTAAACCGCTATTGTAGTAGCCCAAAATACTCTATTTCCATAAATAAAAAATAAAAATAATTTTTTCTCAATTACTTCGATCTCTATTGGTAATACCCTATGAGTATATTGATTACTCATATATCAATTTGCGCCGCATCGCACTGCGGCATAGAGGAGGGTATTATGAAAAACATATTTTCCGCGTCAATACTTGGCGCGGCGGCAACAATGATTGGCATAGCGGCAATTGTCAGCATCGCTATAGGATGCCAAGTCGAGTCCGAATCGCTGGGGAACGAAACGGACATTGAATCGCTGGGGAACGAAACGGACATTCAATCGATTCCCGCAATTCCCGGGGGTATTGTCGCAATACCGGGATATCGCCAAATAACGATTAGCTGGAGGAAATCGAACTTGGCTACAACCTACAATATATACCGAAGCGTTGGCGAATATGAGCCGGGCGATAGCGTCTACGCGACCGTCGCGGCCGATTCGGAAGCGACCGTTGACTATGTCGACAGCGGACTAACCAACGGAACAACCTACCGCTACGCGATCGCCGCGAGCAACAGCGCGGGAAGCAGCGAACGAAGCGCCGTTGTCAGCGCCACGCCGTCGGAGCTTGTGATCAGCGCCGACGGCGACCCTGATATGGCGGGCGTTCAGCCAATCGCGGCCATACCGGAACGCGCGGGCGGCGCCCAGGCGATAGTCGCCAGCCTCCAAACGACCGCCGCGTCCGGCGACACAACGCCAATCGAAAATGCAACCTATTCCATCGCCACGACGCCAGACGGGCATCCATTTGCCATAATGGGCGACGACCTTATCCTGCCCGCCGACGCGGCCATCGACTACGAATCAGACGCCAGTTTTAATCTAACCATCCAAGCCGTTGATTCGGGAGAAATTATAGGTTCGCTGGGCATTGCTATTACGGTAGCCAATATTGACGACGAGGCGCCGGAATTTGTCTCGTTCCCAGATACCGCGGAGATTATTTCGGGCACTGCCAAGTTCCGCGGAGAAGCTCCGATCATCAAAGCGATAGACGATCTGGGCGACGAGATTGGGTACGCTTTCTTGAACACCGACGGAACAACAACCGACACAACAATGGACTTTGCCATCGACCACACTACAGGAGTCATCTCCGCGACGACAGCCGCAATCTACCATGTGGACGATCTTGCCGCCAATAGAAGAATACTGACCGTTAGAGCTTCAGACAGGTCTCTCGAAGCGACAGGCGATCGAACAGTCGACGGCGATATCGTCATCGAGACGATTTTCATCGTAGACGCCGATGGCGACCCTGATATGGCGGGCGTTCAGCCAATCGCGGCCATACCGGAACGCGCGGGAAGCAGCGAACGAAGCGTCGTTGTCAGCGCCGACGGCGACCCTGATATGGCGGGCGTTCAGCCAATCGCGGCCATACCGGAACGCGCGGGCGGCGCCCAGGCGATAGTCGCCAGCCTCCAAAAGACCGCCGCGTCCGGCGACACAACGCCAATCGAAAATGCAACCTATTCCATCGCCGCGACGCCAGACGGGCATCCATTTTCCATACTGGGCGAAGACCTTATCCTGCCCGCCGACGCGACCATCGACTACGAATCAGACGCCAGTTTTAATCTAACCATCCAAGCCGTTGATTCGGGAGAAATTATAGGTTCGCTGGGCATTGCTATTACGGTAGCCAATATTGACGACGAGGCGCCGGAATTTGTCTCGTTCCCAGATACCGCGGAGATTATTTCGGGCACTGCCAAGTTCCGCGGAGAAGCTCCGATCATCAAAGCGATAGACGATCTGGGCGACGAGATTGGGTACGCTTTCTTGAACACCGACGGAACAACAACCGACACAACAATGGACTTTGCCATCGACCACACTACAGGAGTCATCTCCGCGACGACAGCCGCAATCTACCATGTGGACGATCTTGCCGCCAATAGAAGAATACTGACCGTTAGAGCTTCAGACAGGTCTCTCGAAGCGACAGGCGATCGAACAGTCGACGGCGATATCGTCATCGAGACGATTTTCATCGTAGACGCCGATGGCGACGGTCTTATCGAAATTTCGACTCTTGAACAGCTTAACAACATACGATACAACCTATTGGGGACCAGTTACAAAACCTCCAAAAACGATGACGGTTTCTCATCAGGATGCCCGACTTTAGGGTGCAACGGCTACGAATTGACGAAGAACCTCGACTTTGCAAATGCTGCAAGCTACGAATCATACAGCATAAATATCGACTGGCGACCTCGCGGCGTCGATCCCAAATCGGCGTCCAACCGCGGTTGGTTTCCAATAGGATCGATTATCGAACACTTTAACGCCACATTCGAAGGAAACGGCAATGCGATAATAAATCTCTATAGTCAGGGAGATAGCAATGAAGGTCTATTTGGCATAATTGGCAAATATGCCTCCATTCGCAATACCGCAGTCATAAATGGCTTAGTCTACGGCAGAAGCAGAAATAGATCTGGCAATATTGGCCTTTTGGCGGGAATTAGCTATGGCGGAACGATTACCGGTTGCTACGCGATCGGATACGCCGATGGCGGACCTGGAAACGGCGCCAACAGCGAGGCAATAGGCGACACGGTTGGTGGACTGGTCGGGGCCAACTTCGGAACGATTATCGGTAGCTACGCGGCCGTAAATGCTAATGGCGGGCCTGGAATCATCGACTATGTTGGCGGTTTTGTTGGAAGAAACGCCGGCGACATTATCTCGAGCTACGCGACCGGAGATTCTGATGGCGGCGCTGGAGACGGCGACTTTGTTGGCGGACTGATCGGGGCCAACTTCGGAAGGATTACCGACAGCTATGCGACAGGAGATGCTAATACCGGTTCTGGCGTCATCGAATATGCTGGCGGACTGGTTGGATACAACTTAGGCGAGATTATCGCGAGCCACGCGACCGGAACAGCTGATGGCAACGGCAGCGTCTCTGTCGATCTTGGCGGACTGGTTGGATACAACTCAGGCGAGATTATCGCGAGCTACGCTATTGGACAAGTCAATGGCGGCGATGGAGAAAAAGACAATGTAGGAGGGCTGGTCGGCAGAAATGATTCGTTCGGAAGAATTCTTGCCAGCTACGCGACCGGAGACGCCATGGGCGGACTTGGAGACGGCGACAATGTAGGAGGGCTTGTCGGCAGAAATGAAGACGAGGGAGCAATTATCGCCAGCTATTCGACCGGAGACGCTGATGGCGGAAAAGGCAATAACGAAGAGGTTGGCAAATTTGCAGGCTACAACAACGGCGAAGTAACCGCCAGCTTCGGATTTGGCGAAGCGCTTCGCGGAAACGCTAACACGGTCGGCGAGCCTCCCATTACCGCGCAAAATGCCAATGCGATAACTTTGGCCAATGCCGGCGAGGAGTGGAACGACGTCGCAAACGAAACACTGAACGTCTGGGACTTCGGTTCCTCGACTCAACCGCCCGCCCTCCGCTACGCCGACTACGACGGAGCAGGCGCCGATTACGACTGCGACATGTTCCCCGCGACGCTTCCCGGCGGCGTAGCGATTACCTGCGGGACGACTCTATTGCCGGGTCAGGGCAGGTAGCCGGCTTCAGCGCTATGAGGGGGGAAGCCTCCCCCCTCGCTCCAGCCATTCGCCTATCGGCGCCGCAGACGCTAGCCTCCGCATCGCGGAGGCTGCGGGCTCCGCTCGCGCTCCGCCCGCCGCGTCGCTAATGGCTTCCGCTCCCCCCTCAGCGGGAGCGCCCCGCCATTGGAAATCCCCCCCCGCAAATTTCCCGCAACGCCCAAATCCGCCCAAATCAAACGCGTCGCCGGCCTGACGGGCGGCGGCTGTCGGCGGGCTCGGTCGCCCAGTGGGAGCGGCGGCTCGTCCGCGCGGCAAAGCTGTGGCCGCGGGGCATTGGTCGCCCAATGGAAGGGGCGGCGCGCATTTTGTGGACGCGCAAGGGTATTGTGTGCCTATTCGGGCGTTGCGGGCATGCGGCGGGGCGATAGCCAATTGGATGGGCGCGGCCCGCAGAGGGGGGTAGCCGGAAGCGCGAAGCGCTGGAGGTAGGGGGGAGGCAACGACTGCGGGCGATCGCGCTCGTTTTGGATCGCTCGCCAATTTCGTCGCGGCGCTCGCTATAGAGGCATATCCCCCCTCATCGAGATCGCTGCTCAATAGGAGCTTTTAATAAAAAATAGCCAAATTCTCTCAATTCTCCTTGACTATTTATTGATATCATACTATAATTAGTGTGTGTATTTTTTATAATAAAAGGGAGCATATATGAATCATAGATTTTCCGCGCCAATGGTCTGCGCGATCGTAAAAATAATCGGAATATTGGCGATTGCCGTCGTCGCGATAGGCTGTCCGCCTGAGCCCGCCCCGCCCGGGGATGGCAACGGCAATGGCGGCGGAAACGGAAACCGGAACCGGAAACGGAAATGGAACCGGAGCGACAGTCCCCGCGGTTCCCGCAGGGGTTGCGGCGACTCTCGGCGACGGCCAGATAACGCTGACCTGGAACGAATCGGCCGGCGCGACCACTTACGATATATACCGCGGCGTTGGCGATGAGGAACCGGGCGACGATGCCCACGCGACCGTCGCGGCCGGCTCGGGAGCGACTATCGACTATGTCGACAGCGGACTAACCAACGGAACAACCTACCGCTACGCGATCGCCGCGAGCAACAGCGCGGGAAGCAGCGAACGAAGCGCTGTTGTCAGCGCCACGCCGTCGGAGCTTGTCATCAGCGCCGACGGCGACCCTGATATGGCGGGCGTTCAGCCAATCGCGGCCATACCGGAACGCGCGGGCGGCGCCCAGGCGATAGTCGCCAGCCTCCAAACGACCGCGCCGGGCGACACAACGCCAATCGAAAATGCGACCTATTCCATCGCCGCGACGCCAGACGGGCATCCATTTGCCATAATGGGCGACGACCTTATCCTGCCCGCCGACGCGGCCATCGACTACGAGGCGGATACCGGCTTTGATCTTGTGATCCAAGCCAGCGCGCCGGACGGAAGAACCGGATCGGTCGCTATTTCCATCGCGATCGCCAATATCGACGACGAGGCGCCGATTTTTGGCGAAATTCCCGAACTGATCACGGTCGAAAGCGGATCTACGCAGTTTCTCGTTGGGCCGCCAACAATTCAGGCGAGCGACGACCTAGGTACCGAGATCGAGTACGCTTTTTTGCAAACCGATGGAACGACGACCGACACAATCGGCGGCTTTTCCATCGCCTCCGATACGGGAACCATTACTGTGACGACCGCGCCCGCCTACAACACGGCAGACCCCGCGGCGAATAGTCGCATGCGCTGACCATCCAAGCTCGCGATAGTTCGCCCGGAGCGATCGGCGATCTGGTCGCGACGGTCGATATAACAATTGTGATTCTGCCCGAAAGTTCGATCGAACTGGCATCGAGCGCCGGAACCGCATTCACTATAAACGAGAGCGACGATTCGTCCATCGCCGCAACCACAATTTCGTTTGTCGACACCGCGCTAATGCCGGCGACAACGGATCCGTATACTATTTTATCCCCGCCGTCCGGCATTGCGATAGACGGAAACGGCATGATAACCGCGAGCGTCGACTACGAGGCGTTGCTTCCGACCCAGCGCGAAAACGGGCTATCGCTGATTGTTCAGGCAGAAGATTCCGCGGGCGATAGAGGCGTCATCGTTCTTACGATAACGATAACCAATATCGACGACGAGACGCCTGAATTTGTCTCGTTTCCGACGACCGCGTCGATTGCTTCGGGCGCTACCGTTTTCCAAGGCGGCGATCTGGTAATCAACGCGACCGACGACCTAGGTACCGAGATCGAGTATGCCTTTCTGCAAACCGATGGAACGACGACCAATACAACGCAGGACTTTGCTATCGCTTCCGATACGGGAACCATTACTGTGACGACCGCGCCCGTCTACGACGTTGCCGATCTCGCCGCCAATAGCCGCATGCTGACCATCAGAGCGACAGACATTTCGGACGGTGCCGTCGGCATGCTAACCGTCGACGACGATATTGTCATCGAGGTGCTTCGTGTTGTCGATGGCGACGGCGACGGTCTTATCGATATTAATAATCTGGAAGACCTCGACAACATACGCTACAACCTACGGGAACCAGCTACAAGGTCTCCGAAAGCGACACCGGCTCGACCATAGGATGCCCGACGCCCGATGGATGCGACGGCTACGAATTGACGAGGAGCCTCGATTTTGCCGAATCCGCAAGCTACGCGAGCGGCGAGGTGAATAACGATTGGCGACCAAATCAGGAAAACCCGGATGATGCGACCAATAGCGGCTGGGAACCCATCGGCGTCTTCGAATCCGAATTTACCGCCATATTCGAGGGCAACGGCAACACAATAGCGAATCTCTATAGCCGCGGCGATGGCGATCGGGGACTATTCGGAAGAATTGACGAGGGCGCCGCTATTCGCAATGTCGGAATCATAGACGGCGTAATCTATGGCGGGGACGGATCCGACGATATTGGTCTTCTGGCCGGCATAAACGAAGGCGGAACGATTATCGCCAGCTACGCGATCGGAGAGGTCAATGGCGGCGACGGCAGCGACACGGTCGGCGGGCTAATTGGCAACAGTAGCGGCGATATTATCGCGAGCTACGCGACCGCAACCGTCAACGACGGCGACGGCGGCGACACGGTCGGCGGGCTGATTGGCAGCAGTAGCGGCAATATTATCGCGAGCTACGCGACCGGAGATGTCGATGATGGCTCCGGCAATCTCGACCGAGTCGGCGGATTGGTGGGGTGGAACAACAACGGAATGATTATCGCCAGCTACGCGATCGGAGATGCCGACGGCGGCGAAGGCGTTGCCGATCTAGTCGGCGGTCTAGTCGGCATTAACAGCGGAACGCTTGTCGCAAGCTACGGCTTTGGAACCGTTATGGGCGAAGAGACCCGCGGCGCCGATCGCTCCGACGACGCTAACCCGTCGATCCACAGCCCCGCGGCGCTTACCGCGGCAACCTCGTCGATCACGCCGGCAAACCTGTGGAACGAAACAGTCTGGAGCTTTGGCGACAATCAGCTCTATCCCGTCGTCACCTGGATAACTGGCTACGATAGCGATACCAACGCGTT
>CBDCPJ010000045.1:0-45560 GCA_965220165.1 Spirochaetia bacterium | reverse complement strand
AAGGAAATGCATGACAGCATAGACGCGGTGAATTTTATACAGGAAAGTCAAATTTTGCGGGAGTCCAATGACATTAAAAATTGCCTTTTAATGCAAGTTAAGTCGGCAATGTTAATTAATGCGCTGTCCGCAAAATCCGGGGAAATGCTTTAATTTTTCCGACCTTAAAGTCCCCGCGGTTGCGGGGACTTTTTTTATTTGACCGTACGCAAATTTGACCGTACCAAAATTGACCGCACACAAAACCGTACGGGCGGACTTGGGGGCGCGGCGTTGCGGGGCGGCGGAAAAGTTTGCGCCGTCGCGACCGCGCCGGGATTTGTCGCAACATAGTTTTACCGCCGCCGGAAGTTTTGCGCGGAATCCGCCCGGCACCGCAAAACGGCGCGATGATTTAATACGCCCCGCCCGTGATGCGACAATTTGCAGCGGGATATAATCCCGTGCGCGCTAGTACAAAAAAACAACACGGCGGAAAATAAATTAAATAAAACGGCGCGATGTCGCGCCGGGTGTAGTATACTTATAAATGGGAGGCGGTTGCCTTCCAACGCGCACGGCGTTACCGTGTATTAACAATGGAAACAGTAACAATGCAAAAAACAAACAAACCGCGCGCGGCGGTAAACGCGCAAAAAACTGCTGGCAACAAACCGGCGGACAAAAAAAACAAAACGGCGGAAAAAACCACCACTGCAAAAAAAGCGGCGGCGGTGAAACAAAACGCCGCAAAAAAAGCGGACAAACCGGTAGCAAAAACGCCGTCCCGTATTAACATGTCCCCCGCCTTGGATACGGCGCTGCGTACTTATGCAGCACTGTACATACCAAACGCGGACCGGGAGGTTAAACACGGCGGACAGCACGGGGACGGGATTGGAATTATCTTCTCCAAAGTAAAACCGCAACCGGAAGGCGCAAACGGCACCGCCGCCGCGCCTTTTGTTTACGCCGTGACTGCAGCGGACAACGCGCCGGATTGGGCGCGCGCGGCGGTAAAAGGCGCAAAACCGGGAATCCGCAACGCTATAAAACCCACCATCCGCGCGGCACTGGTAAACAGTTTGTTGCCGTCCGGGTTTTCCGTGCAATACAATGGCGGAAATTGGGAATTGCGGAAAAGCGGAAAAACCGTGCAAACCGCGCGGCAAATGCGCGGTGTAATTGTCGCCGCGTTTGCAGCAGTTAACGCGGCTGCAAAATAATGCGCCCGGAACTGGCAGCAGTTATTATTTTGTTGTTTGTGATATATGCACTACTACAACAATTTTAATAACAATGCCGTCCACCAAATCCCCCGCATTTGCGGGGGATTTTTTTGCGCCCGTGCCGTGGCATTAAAACAACGCCGGAAAAATATCGCCGCGATAATTGGCACCGCGCGGCGGCGGCGCGGTATAATAAATATGCAGGCGTGGTGCCTGCAACCGGCACGGCGGGACCGTGTGTTAACTGGAGTAAAACAATGCATAATAATAAAATAAATTCCCGTCCGGAGGGGCTGGATTTTTGGGACAACTTGGAGATGGATTTTAGTGACAGCGGGGACTGGGGCGCCGTGTCCGGTGATAATCCGTTATGGCAATTTGCGGATGTAGTTAATCCGGCGGAACAAATCCGCACCGCATTAAATAATTTGCGGGCGGATTTAATTAATATGCAATTTCCATTTGTACCCGCAACGCCGCCGGAATTGGATATTTATACCGCCGCGCGCGGCGACAAAAATATAATGGAGATGGCGCAATTTTTTGTTAATGGTATAAACCGGCATTTTTGGGGGCTGGGGACGTTCCGGCGCGCCGGATGCAGGGGACGGTGATGTACCGGCGGACATAATGCGGTATTGCCATTTATACGGCTGGCTGGCACGGCGGACTGCAGCGGACACTGTTATAACAAAATTATTTTATTTGCGGTTTGCGACAAATCCGGACGCACCGCAACCGGAAAATAAATATACGGACGGCACCGGACTCCCGGCGGATTTTGCACGGGAATTTTTGCGGCGGCTGGATGTGGATGTGGAAAACCTTAACCATTATGATAATGATCATGGCACTTATTTATGGGCAGCGGTGCAGGATGAAAATTATGTAATGGCTGCAATATTAATAATTGCAGGGGCGGATGTTAACACGGTGGACCCGGATGGCGGTACGGAAACTGCTATACATACGGCGGCGGAGGGAGATTTAAAAATGGTTAAATTACTTGTTGCCGCCGGTGCGGATTTAACTGCACGGTGCCATGCGTATAACTATACTCCACTGGAAACCGCGCGCTATAAAGTAAAAAATGAAAAAATTGCTGCATATTTGGAATCCGTGCAAAATCCGCATTATTATAAATAATCCGCTGGCACTGCTATACAAATCCCGGCATATCCCGCCGGGATTTTTTTTGCGCCGTCCCCGCCCGTCGCCGCGCCTTATGCTGCTATACCGCGCATAAAATAAACCGCCTGGAACGCGTACCATAAACGCATTTTCCGCCCGCCCGCCCGTGCCGTGGCATAATCCCGCCCGGCACGCTATACGCCCCGCAATGGCGCCCCGCACCGCCGCCGGCGCGCCCGCCCCGTCCGCCGGCACTGCTATACAAATCCCGCCCGTGATTTAACAAATCCCGCCCGTCGCAACACCACCACCGCATTATAAATTAAATGCCGCTGTATAACGCCATATAAGCACCATAAAATAATATAAATGTATTATACCATTATAAAATAATATAAACGCCGTAACGCCCAAAAACAGCGTGATATAGGCATATATTTGCGGCATAACAAAGTATATGCATAACTGCAGCGGTATTTGGTATTATTACAAACAAATGCGGATTTGCTTGCTGCTATCACAAGATAGATGATTTTTGTTTGCGGGTCCTGCCAAGCACATGGGCGGGGGGCGGAAGCGCCAAGCCGCACGCTTTTTATGTCGGGGGATGGGGGTTTGTCGGTGGTGCAACACGGTGCAACACGGGCGCAACACACCGAGAAGTCAATGTTGGCGGGAAAAAATGGAAGTTTATGCCTCGCTGTTGCGCCGTTGCGCCGCAGGGATGTATTCGTGTGTGTACGCGTGCATGCGCGTGCATGCGCGTACGCGTACGTATATTTATATTTATGCTACATAAAGAAAGAAGAAGGAACAGGGGCAAAAATCCTATAACTACGGGAAAAAATGCGTGTTGCGCCGGCGCAACACGGCGCAACACACCGATGCGCGAATATGCGTAAAGTGTTTATTTTACGCTATATTTTTGATTTGGTATTTTCGTAAAACTTGTTGCGCCGCGTAGAATGGCGCAACACGGGGCGCAACATTGGATATTGGATGAGTTATATTTATTGTTCGGAATTCGGATTGATAATGTATAATGCGCTTTATGGGTTATAAGAAAAAAGAGCAGTTGCCGGTTCCGGTGGGGGCTGATCCTGATACGGATGATAGTTTATCTGAGGGCGAGATTGAGCGCCGGATAAAGTTGTCGCGTATGCGGCAAGAGGAAACTCGACAGCAGATGTTAGAGATGGATCGTAAGGAGCGGCAGATGTCGTTGGTTGAGGTTGTTGCGGTGGAAGAGTCGTTCGGAGATTTGGGCGCTGGCGTAACGCACCGATTGAATGTATTGCCGGACAGGTTGGCATCGCGTTTGGCGCGTACTACTGATGCTGCTGTTGTAAGGAAGATTTTGCGGGATGAGATTAACGGCGCTATTGATGACATAAAGCGGATTGATATAACTGCTATTGCGGAGAAGCGGTTGCAGCAGACAGCAAGTCAGCGTCACAGGGCGCGCCGGCGCCGGACGGAGAATTGATTATGAGTATCCAAGTAGAGAATTGTTTATCGTCATTCTTGAGGACGATAAATAAGCGCGTAAGTATGCGTGTATCGGAATGGGCGGTAAAGTATCGTTTGATGGCTGGTGGTATAACGAGGTGGGAAAATACCAAGACGCCGTATTTGGTGGACATAATGGATTCGTTATCCGAGGACGCGCCTTATAGGATGGTGTGTTTACAGAAGGGCGTTCAGATTGGCGGGAGTGAGGCGGGTTATAACTTTTTGGGATATATCATATCGCAGTGTCCGGCGAATACCATTATCGCCTTGCCGACTGAGAAATTGTATAAAACAGTCAGCAAGCAGCGGGTTATGCCTATGATTGAGAATTGTTTATCTGATTATATGAAGGAGAGTGGTATGCGGCGGGGGACGATAGATTCTCGTTCATTCAAAGGCGGCGAGTTATTATTGGTGACTGCCAAATCCGCGCCTTCGTTACGGATGATGTCGGCGCGTTATGTTATAGCGGACGAGGTTGATGCTTATCCTATTGTTATTGAGGGAGAGGGCGATCCTGTTGAGTTGTTGGAAAACCGCACGGCTATTTATGGATGGCAATCGAAAATACTTTTTACCGGAACTCCATTATTGGCGGATAGCAGTCGTATTGCGGCGAAAATGAAATTGACAGATAACCGGCGATATTATGTGCCGTGTCCGCATTGTGCGGAAATGCATTTATTTGAGTGGAGTTGTATGCGGTGGGAAAAGGGCGATCCATCATCGGCGCGTATGGAATGTCCCAAATGCAAGCAGCATTATGCAGAGGATTGTAAGGATGATATTATGGCGGCGGGAGAGTGGCGGGCGACTACCAAGGGACGCCCTGAATATATCGGATTTCATTTGTCCGCATTATATTCGCCATATGGATGGATGCCTTGGTCTAAGTGTGTCGAAAAATTCGAGGAAAGTATTGAGGACGAGCATAAACGGCAAGTATTTACGAATACCATTCTGGCGGAGACATTCGAGCATTATAGGCACCGTCCGACATTGAACTTAAAGAATGCGCGACAGATGGATTATGGTGCGGATGCGCCGCGAGAGGTTTTAGTTGTCACTGCGGGAATTGATGTGCAGTGGAAACGGGTTGAGGTGTATTTATATGGATGGGGGCGCGGTGAAGTTCCGTATGCGTTGGATTTTATTAAAATAGAGGGTGATTTGACACAGCCGAAGTTTTGGCGTGGGATATGGACGCAATTGAATAAAATACGGATTAAGACGGCGGACGGGCGGGAATTGAGAATTGCTGCTATGGCAATTGATTCTGGCGGCAAACACACGACTGAGGTTTATCGTTTTGTGATGAATGTTAATTTGTCTGGTTATATGAATATGTTGGCTATTAAGGGATATGCGGGATATGAGAAACCTATTATCCGTTTATCCTCTACACCGGCGCGCCGGAAGTCGCTGCCGCGTCCAGTCCCGCTTTATCACACGGGGGTCGATACTTGTAAATCGACGATATATCAAAAAATCAGTGATGGATTGTGGAACACGCCGATTAAGTGGAAGTCCGGCGATATGGTAAAGAATGAGTATTATTTGCAACTCACAGCAGAAAGTTTGGAGAAAAAGTATGTACACGGATTTGCAAGGCATCGTTGGGTCAAAGAGCGGGATAGGAATGAGGCGTTAGATTGCGCGGTTTATGCATACGCAGCGCTCAAATTCTTAAATGTTGATTGGAATGTTATTGAGGAAAAAATCGCGCAGCAGAAGAAAGGCGCTGCCAAATCCAACAAGAAAAAAATAAAAATAATCAACGATGATTAACATTTTCGCAATTAAGTGATAAAATACGCGAATGAGCGATCGAACGAAATACTCCGAAATTATAGATGCCATCGACAAAAATGTTGCTGATTTGGTTTCCAGATCCAAGCGAGAAGTGGAAATCAATAATGCGAAATATGTCCTTACTGATCTGGGTCGTCTAAAAGCGATGCGCAAGCATTATGTTATGTTGCTAAACCAGGCGACGAGAAATACGCGGAAAATCCCGCAGTGGCGAGGGTGATATTATGAATTGGAAGTTTTGGGAAAAGCAAAATCCGCCCGAGAAAAAGCCGTCCGCAAAACATAGCGGCGGGATACGGTCCCAGCGTACGCGTGAAAACGGTTCGTACCAGGGATTTAAGGGCGCGGAATGGAGCGGATTGCGGGCGGGATGGGTGCGCGATGATTCAGAGACGATAAACAGTATTTTGTATTATGCCGTCGATGTCTTGCGGGCGCGGGCGAGGGATATGCACCGCAATAACGATATGATTGCGGGATTTATTGCGAAGGCACGACGGAGCATAATACATCCCCGAGGAATGCTTTATAAACCCCGCGGGACTGAGAATATGTCGCACACGGAATTATTATCCGAGCAGTCCCGTCGCAGGAACTTCTCCACTTGCGGCGGATTATCCAGAGGAGAGTTTGAGGAATTGGTCGTTACCAGTATCATCCGTGATGGCGAGGCATTTATACAGCGCGTACGTGCGAGGAATAATCCGACTGGTTATCAATTGCGATTGATAGATGCCTCGCGGATTTTTACACAATACACCGGACAGCAGGGATATTCGACGAATGGGAATCGGATAATTTGCGGGATTGAGGTTGATGCGGATTATCGCCCGTTGGCATTTTACTTTAAGG
Organism: Spirochaetia bacterium; assembly: GCA_965220165.1. Classification (GTDB taxonomy): domain Bacteria; phylum Spirochaetota; class Spirochaetia; genus CBDCPJ01. The sequence goes on along the minus strand of CBDCPJ010000045.1, from coordinate 39,045 downwards.
GAAATCCCTCATCGTCAAAACCGACGAATATATTTACATATTACGAGGGCGAGGTTTTGCGTATACCGGCGGATGATATATTGCATTTGTTTAAGAAGGATTATCCGGAGCAGGTGCGTGGTTATACTTGGATACATTCCGCTATGATTACTGCTGAGGATATGGTGCGTTATGTTAATACTGCTATGACTGCTGCACGGCAGGGCGCGGCAAAACATATGGCATTTGCCTCAAATCCCGAAACCGGCGGCGCTTATACTGGCGACGATGTTGAGGATGGTGATGGCGATAGCGAGAAAACTCCGGTCATTGATATGACGGGTGAAACTCCGACTGTTTTGGAAAACGGAATGCAAATGCAAACTTTTGATCCTTCCTATCCGCACGAAATGTTCGATAAGTTTATGAATACGATGGAAGGAAAAATAGCGACTGGTTTGGATGTTAACCAACCGATATTTTTTGGGAACTGGGGCGACATAAACTATTCAGCAGGTCAATTAATGCTGCACGATGAAAAGGATAGATTTCGCAGGGAGCAGGAATGGTTTGCGGATAGTTTTTGTCGTTGGTGGCACGAGGATTGGTTGAATTGGGTTTCGTTGCGCGGCGACATAAAATTTGATGGGCGGCGGATTGCTGCGAGCCAAGTTGATGAGATTGCGAGTTGTGATTGGGTGGGGCGCCAATTCTCTCCCGCCGATGAGGTCAAATCAGCAACCGCAGCGAAAATAAGATTACTTTCCGGCATATCATCCCGCCGCCGAGAGATTGAGAAACTTGGCGACGATCCCGAAAAGATACTTGCTGAGATACAGGAAGAGATGGATTTGTATGGCGATATTGCTACGCACGATCACGGCGAGGATGGGACTGTCGTCGATGGCGGACGGTCAGATCGGGCGAAAAATAACGACGAAGAAAAAAAGAAAAAAGAATGAGAAAGAGTTGCATTTTTAATAAAAATATGTTTTAATGACGGATATGCCCGACAAGCAGCGAGTAAAGGAAGAAGTCGAACGCCGTATGGCGAGGGCGTTTCTTTGCGGCGCAATAACGCCCGAGCAAACGCGGGGGCTTTTGGATGGCGCGGACGGCGAAAAGGAGAGGATGGAATACACCTTGACTTTTTCCAACAACTCGCGCCTGCGGATTTTCTCGTGGGGTGACTGGCATTATGATATGACTTTGCAGCACGACAAGAATTCAATCAACTTCGACCGTATGAAAAACAAAGCGCCTTTATTGTGGGCGCACGACCATCGGGCGCCTATTGGCGTTGTATTGGACGCTTGGACGGATGGGACAACGGGACATGCAAAGGTGCGTTTTTCGTCAAATGCGCATGCGATGGAAGTAAAGAAGATGGTGGACGAGGGGACGCTATCCAAAATATCCGTTGGTTTTGATATTGATGTGCAGGAGTGTATTGAGGAAGAGCACAAAACGGGCGAGCCGGAAGTAACGCATTGCGTTGCGAAAAAGTGGACTCCGATGGAAATTTCTATTGTCTCCATCCCTATGAATGACGAAGTTGGGATACGACATCAATTTGGTTTAACAGAGCGGAAGCTCATTAACAAAAAAGGAGTGGATGAAATGCCCGAAGAAACAAAACCCGCATCGGTGGTAATAACCGAGGAACAAATGGCGCAACACGGAAAAGATAGCGCGGCTTCTGCTGTTGAGGATTATCGCAAGTATTTGCAAAACCTCGACTCTGTCGTCGAACTTGGACGGCGACATAATCGCATTCCTGATGGCGAACTCGCAAAAATGCGGCGTGACGCCGAGGACAAGGGTATGTCTGCTTCCGAACTGTCGAACCAAATCGTAGAGCGGTTGGAAGAGTTATCCAAAACCGATCCGGCTTCGGCAAATCCGCATAGTAAGTTGGATTTGTCGCCCAAAGAATTGCGCCGGTTTTCTCTTGCGAAAGCAATTTCGTATTTGATGGATGGCGAGGCGAAGGAAAAGGACATCGGCTTTGAGTTGGAATGTTCCCGTGCCATTCGCAAATTGGCGCGTCCAGACGACGATCCGGATACTCGGGAAGTTAACGGCAGCGCGGTTCCGGTCATTGCTATCCCGTATGAGATTCAGCAACGGGCGGGAGTGGTTCCGCATCAGCACGATCTTGATACGACTGCGGCTTCCACCGGTGACCACATAATCGGAGATGTATATCGCCCGGATTTGTTTATTCCGAATCTGCGGGATATGGCGATGGTGTTGCAGGCGGGTGTGCGGGTTATTGAGGGAATGAATTTCCAAACTCTCACGATCCCTCGTCAAATCACCAGCGGCGGATTTACATTTAAGGCGTTGGACGCGGATACGGGAACTTCCGATCCGACATTTGACGACATCGAACTCTCCGTCAAGACGGCAAGTTCCGGCATAGCGTTTTCTCGTATGCTGCGGAAACTTGGAAATCCGAGCATTGAGGCGATTGCTATGCAGGACTTGGTGCGCAGTGCTGCTTTGTTGATTGATAATGCTGTTATTAATGGCAGTGGTGCTGCTAATAATCCGACAGGCATTCGCAACACGACAGGCATTAACAGCATTAGCATAGCAGATCGTAGCGGTAGCGCGGCGACAGGTTCCGACCCGCTTACTTGGGCGGAAGTTGTGGACTTCGAAACTCAACTCGCGATTGACAATGCGCTGCCGATTGGCAGTCCGGTGTGGTTTATGCAACCGTCCCGGAAAGCGCAATTCCGCACGACTCCGAAAGTTGGAACGACATTTCCTGTCTTTATGATGGGCGATGACAATATGCTGAACGGATATAATGTGTATTGCAAGACGGATAATGTTTTGGGTACGCGCCTTTTGTTCGGTATATTTTCCGAAGTGCTTTTGGGGACTTGGGGAATGTTTGAGTTGTCGCGTGATACGGCTACCAATGTTGCCAGCGGCGGCACAGTGCTGCGTGCTTGGATTGATATTGATGTCGCTGTTCGTCATCCGGTATCGTTTGCCCTTTCGTCAGTATAATGGCGGAAGGCGGATTTTTTAATCACAAAACAGGAGCAAAAAAATGAGTAAATCAACGGCTACATTGGAAGATCTGAAACGGCGCGAATGCGCAGGTTACCAGAATGCGCTCAGCGATGCCGGAGCACCGTTGCCTCGGTATGATGCGGAAAAACTCAAAAAGTTTTACCGTGATGGAAAAGGCAACACGGGCGATAATCTCGGAACTTATGAGTGCACCGCATTGTTCGGCGATTTTGTTGTCAATGGCAAGACAATTTCACGCGGCGAGAAGTTTAATGCGAATAGGCGCGATGCCCGTTATCTGGCGACGCTCGGGCTTATAACGGAGTGCGTTTCTGATAAACTCATTGAGATTATTGAGGCGGACATTCCGGGCGCGATTGCGGGGCGGGAAGCGGCACAACGCACATCTATGCAGTTGTCGCACACGCCTATAACTGCCGAGCTGCTTGGCGAGGCAATTGCTTCCGCAGGCGGCAGAAAGAGCAAGAAGGAATAAATGGCATCGTTTCCCGCCGTTGATATTGCGGACATTTTGTCTGACGATGTTATCGGCGAGGAAATAACCGTCGATGGTGTGGCGGTACGCGCTTATGTTAACCGCGAGTATGATGCCGGTTATGATGGTATTGACAGGCATCAATTAGTTGCGACTATTGCTGAGCGGGATGTAGCGACGGGCGCGCCTGTGGTTGTGGGCGGTGATGATTATGTCATAACAAGCGTCCGTGACGACGGCAACGGATTTCTCGGATTGATATTGGCTGAGGCGTAATTTATGAACGATGCTAATAAAATTGGAAAATTCTTGCGGCGGCGGTTGCGCTTTATTTTGGGGACAGCCGAATATCTCGGCGATGCGGGTAATGTTTTATACGCCCCGATTGCTATTGGCAAAATTGGCGCCAAAGGAAAAGTCGTCATAGAGTTGGGCGACATTGATTATGAGGGAAGTCGTGGCGAGATTGGCAGCGGCGTAAAGGAGAAGGAAATCCGCATAATCATAAAAATAATAACGCAGGAGAATGATGGCGTTGTTGTTGCGGGGCGGCGTTATGATAGGGCGACTGCTTTGGAGTTGGCGATACGGAATGAATTGAATTCCAGAGAAGGAATGCCGGGTGATTTTTACGCACAAGGCGATGACAAAGTCGAAGGATTTTTCGATGCTTATTTATCCCGCATAAATGTGGAAAATTCATTGGACGGCTTTGAGAGTGAGTTTGGGATTAATGTTGTAGAAATGCATTGGTCGTACTGGGTGCGGGAGATGTAATGGCGGATATAGAGGTTTATTTGATAAGCGTTCCATCCGCGCTATGAAGGTGTGGGAATCTCGTTTACCAGCAAGGGAATTCAAAGCAGGTGTGCGGCGGGTTATGAGGCGGGAATTGAAGCGTATGCGTGCCGAAACGGTACGCAGGGCGGCGAAAGAATCTAACTTTAAGCAGAAATTCTTGCGGCATTTGTCTGGTGTAAGCATAAAAGGTTTCAGAGGCGTATTTTGGATGGTGACGCGCGACCACGCTTTACACCGAATTGGCGAACCGCGTTATCCGAAAGGCAAGAGAGCGAGGAGTGATGCGCCTTTTGCGATTAAACGAGCGTTGCGGCGGAGAACGTCTGCTAATATAAGGACATTCATTATAGGCAAGCGTTTGCTTATAAGGCGCGCCGGACAGATAAAACATTTCTTCGTCAATGTCGCGCAGATATTTAAGGTCGGTTGGTGGCGTATTGTCTCTGATCCTCACCGGCAGATTGACAAGGCATTACACCGGGAAATGAATTATAGATTGAATAAAATCATTGGCGCTGCGAGGAAATAAATTTGTTGATTTTTTGGAAATGTAGTATACTTTACGAAACAGGAGGGCATTATGCCGAAACTTATTAAAAAAGAAAAATTGTTTTTGAAGCAACAACCGGCGAACGGTAACTTGGGGACGAGGGCGACTTTGTTGTCTGGGGGCGTTCCGGACTTGGCGGAACCGTTGGGAAGTGATTTTGCTTATGCGTACGATATGGAATACACGTACGAGGGCGGGATGGTTGAGCGTACCGGTTATGGCGGAAACTTGGGACGCGCTGGCGACATATATGCAGGGATGGCGGGTAATGTCAAGTTTATGATGGATGTCCGTGCGGCTTTGGTGCGGGCTAGTAACGATATTGATTTGATCCCGCCTGCTATTGCGAATGTTTTATTGGCGGCGGGAATGCGGAAAGTTCCCATTGGCGAATTGGAATTGGGCGATTACGAAGAGGGCGATTATGATTCGTCTTCGTCGGGCGACGAGCGGCGCGGGATTTTGCAGACATACGCGCTTAATTCTGATCCGCATTATATGCAGTTGTTGTTCGATCAAGACGGGTTGCGCCGCCGGATGTTTGATTGCGCTACGAGTTCCTTGTCTTTGTCCGCTACCGCAGGCGAGGTTGTGAAGTTGGAAGCGAATTTGATGGGGCGGATATGGGGCGGCAGCGAGGTTGCGGGTAATCCTATTGCTGTACCGGACGATACCATTATGGATACAGTTCCTATTGTTGCGCGTGGTGCGATGGTGACTGTACGCCGCGCGACTGGCAACAACGCGAATTTGGTCGAGAATACTCCTATTGAGGCGGTTAGTTTGGATTGGGGTTTGTCGGTATCGCAAAACCGCGATATAGCGGATAGTGAGGGATATGCGCGTCCGGTATTGACTGATCGCAATCCTATGATTACAATAAATCCCGAGCAAGTTAATGAGGTTTGGCATTCGTTCCAGCGCGACAACCAAGATTTTCATATTGAGGTTGCTTTGGGCGAGGGCGGAAATCGGATTGTAATTAATATGCCGAAGGCGCGTTTGGTGGAACAGTCGGACGGCGACAGGAATGGCATTAGAACGCAGGAATTAAAGTTCCAGTTGGCGCGGACTGATGGCAATGATGAGTTTTCCATAGATTTCGATCCGGCGGCTTAATATGATCCCTTCGACAAAAATATACAAACGCTTGGACTTGGGCGAGGGCGTGTGGGTAGAGGCGCGTTGTATGACGGGCGTCGAGACGCTGCAGATGATGGATAAGGGCGATATTGCTTCCAAGTTTGAGTATGTTGCTGGTGTGACTATACGCGCCTTTGGCGGTATATGTGGTGATGATGGGAATGAGTTGGGCGGCGATGGATTGATATTTTTAGAAAACGCGACTTTGGGATATGTGGATAAGGCGGTCGCGCAAGTAATAAAGATGTCCAACATTGGCGAGGACGACAAAAAAAAATAGAGGTCTGTCTTGACGCGCGGCTTGCGAGGTGCGATGGTTGTGGTGAGCGTTGTAATAAGATTTGGGAAGACAGCACCGGCAAACTGCGTTATCCAATCGGCGAATGTCCCCGTCGGCTATCACATAGTATAGAGTACACGATGGCGCGTTCGGCGTTAGCGGCGGTTGCTTTGTTTAACGAAAAAAACATATTGCCGCAAAGCGGGGGATGGCTGGAACAGTCGAATGCTTTTATAGAGTTGTATTATATTGAGCGGGCTTGGGAAGCGGAGCATAAGGAGTAAGTTATGGCGACAAACAAATTGACGCATCGGTTAGTATTGACCGCCAATACACAGTCGTTAACGAAAGGCGTTTCCGAAACAAGACGGCAATTAAATCATATGCGTACGCGCACGCTGGCGACCAACGCCGCTGTCGGTCAATTAAGTCATTCATTGCGCGGATTAGGTATAGCATTTTTGGCGAGTATATCAGCACATAACATAGTGCGGACGCATAACTCGTTGCGCGAGATGTCAAACCAATTGCGGCTGGTTACGGGTTCGACAGAGCAGTTAATTGATGTGCAGGAGAAGTTATTTGATGTCGCTCAGCGAACGCGGACTTCGGTTTTTGCAACTGCTAACTTTTATGCGAGGTTAGCGCGGAGTGTGGACAACTTGGGATATTCGCAGGGCGAGTTATTGCGTGTTACGGAGTTGGTCGGCAAGGCGGTACAGATCTCGGGTTCCAACGCAGCGGAAGCAAATGCGGGCGTTATTCAGTTAGCGCAGGGTTTAGCATCAAATCGTTTGCAGGGCGATGAGTTGCGGTCGGTATTAGAAAACTTGCCGGGTGTAACGCAAGTTTTACGGCGTGCTTTGGGAAAGACGACAGGCGAGTTGCGCGAGATGGGGCGACAGGGCGAATTGACTGCGAAAGTAATTATTGATGCGTTCCAGTCCGTTGAGGGATGGATTGAGAGTCAATTTGGGAAGATTGATCCGACTTTATCGCAGGGTTATCAAGTATTAGCAACCGGCATTACTGAGTGGGTTGCTGAGATTGAGAAAAGTCAAGGAACATTTGCGGAGATTGCTCGTTTGATGGACAGCGCGGGGAGGAAACTCTCCGCGAATGTTGATAATGCGACTGAGGCATTTGAGGTGTTGTTTGATATTATCGGGCGGGTTGGATTGTATCTGGCTGGTGGCGCTTTGGTGCAGGGAATTGCGAAAACGCATAGCGCATTTGTATTGTTGGGCGCCGGTGCTGGTGCGGCGGCGGGTGCGGTGAATTTGTTGCGGATTGCGTTGCTTAGGGTAGTGCCTGCAGCGTTGGCTTTCGAATTGACTTATCGTGGATTGCAGGCGGCTTATGATTATTTTGCGCGTGAGACGGACATTGTTGCTGATGCGCAAAAAAAGGTCGATGCGCTTGAGGCAGAAAGGGCGGAATTGATTTCTCTGCGGGATGAGTATATCAAGTTGGACAGGCACGGCATTGCTACTGAGGACGAGACGCGGAGATTTAATAACACCGTCCTCAGATTGAAGCAAATAAGCGAAGAATTGAAGAATGCGAGGAATTGGTTAGTTGGCGCGAAAAGGGCTGTCAAAAAGAGTGATGATGGCGAAAACGAAACGCTATCAGAATCAGGGATTACAGTCACGGCGGAAACAAAAACTCAAGAATACTTGGTGGCTTTGCGGAAGCGGTTTGAGAATCGTTTGACGGATGTTACGATTAAAGGGATTGAGGACAGGTTGGAGCGTCGCAAGGCGGCGGCGGAAGAGCAGTTGCGCCGTGATCGTGTTTTGATTGCCGAGCAGGTTGAGCGGGAAAAGTCGAAAGTTGGCGATGACAAAACGGCGTTGTCTGGTATTGATAGTGCTGCTGCTGAGGCGGACGCGGCGGCGGTGGCGAGATATAAGCAAGAGGTATTTGCTGCGGAGAAAGATTTTGCGGAGAGGGAATTAGAGGACAAACGAAACAAGGCGGCGCGTGCTTTACAAATAGAACGCGACCAAGCATCAGAGTCATTGCAGATAATTCGGGATTTGGCATTGTTACGGGCGGACGAGGTGCAGAATCAGTTTGAGCGCGAGCGCGAGATATTGGCTATTAATCAAGAGGCGCGTATTGCTGAGGAAGAGTTGCGGCACCAAAACAAACTGCTGGCTTTGGACGCGGAAGAATTGGACGAGCAAGAGCGGCGTTTGCGAAAGGAAGAGGAAGAGCGGTTGCATTTGGAAAGATTGAATTTATTACACGAGGACGCGGCGGCGAAAAGGAAGCGGGTTGCTGAGGACGAGGCGCGCGCCGCTGAGAGAGAGGACATAAAGCGGAAGGAACATAATCTTAAGGTTTATGATGCCTTAATCAACATAACATCCAATTTCGGAAAAAAGAAAAAAGCTCTATTAAAGTTATTATTCTTGGCGGAAAAGGCACATGCAGCAGCGCAGGTTTTTGTCGGAGTGCAAAAAGCGATATGGATTGCGCGTGGTGCTTTGCCGCCGGGCGCCGCTGATATAGAGGCGGCAAGGATAAAAGTGTTGGGCGGTTTGAGTTTGGCGGCTATCGCGGCGAGTACCATAGCAGGTATAGGTTCAGTCGGCGGTGGCGGCAGTGGTGGCGGTGGCGGAAGTGGTGCGACGCGCACGAATTTTCTTGACGAAACGCCCGAAGAACAGCGCGCCCCCAGAAATATAAACATAACCGTCGAACGCGGCGCTTTAATTGGCACGGACGGATTGCGAGAGATAATCAAGGAAATTAATGCGGCTATTGGCGATGGAGTTGAAATAAGAGGAGTGGTGACATAATGGCAACAGCACGGATATTATTCAACGATTATTTTAACAAGGATACTTATCAATTAACGGACTTCGGTACCGGTGTAGTTGCTGGCAAGACGGGCGCCCAACGCAGAGACGAATTATTTACTGCTTGGACTGATGGACGGGCGGAGACGATTGGTACTTTGGATGATAGTGCAGACCAAAGCATAAGCGTAGCAGTCAAATCAGGCATTAGTTTAGCCATAAGCGGCGCGACATTTGCAGTCGGTTTGGTTAACATCGGTGAGACGGGATTTTCAGTCGGATACTCAGGCGATGCGCCGATTGAATGCCCGTGCGGAAATGCGATTGTACCGCGCGCCATTGCAGCATTTGTAAACGGACTGTTCCATATAGGGATAGATCGGACAACGGATTCGTCGCTTGGATTGTTGTACGTCGGCAATTACAAACAGATTGAATGTTTTTATCCACGCGGATGGCGTCCGCCTATTGTGCAGCCGGTGCGGGATGATATACGATTTTCCAATAATGGATTTCCGGTATCGCGTTATACGGTACGCGAGCCCTTTGAGACGACTATCCCTGTGCGACATTTTGATGTCGATGGAAATGATGGAAATGCTTTGGTGGAATTGAAGGCATTGTTGCGGCGTATGCAGCGCGAGCCATTTTTGTTCCAGTGGAGTATTGACCGCCCTGCTGATCCGGTTTTATGGGGATGGGCGGAAAGGGTGCATAATTTCCGTTATAGCAGTCCCCGCCGGATTGATTGCGATATTGTGCTTAAGGGATATTTTTCCTATTCATAGAGCGGACATTTTTGCACGGAACTGGCGGGACCGTGTTTTAATATAGTTGCAGCGGTGGTTTTGCTTTAATCTCTCTCCATATCCCAAAAAAAAATCATCGCTGCGTTTTTTACAAGGAGATATAAAAATGACTGACTATAACAATTGGAAAAATTGCCGGAAGCGGACGGAAGATGTGCAGGCATTTTGCTTTCAGTGGACAGGAGACCCAAAGGATTTCAGCACAGTCGGCGATGTCGTGAAAACGGTAGTGCGCGGTTCGTGGTGCGGATGTAAACAACCGCCCCCTTGTGACGCGGCAAGCGATAGCGATGTTGATTTGCTTATTCGTACTGATCCCGATATACAAAATGGCGGATGTATGTTTACATATAATCCGGGTGATTGGATATGCATTCGGAATGGAGCTGTTGGTTTGGTATCGGCGGCGGATTTTCGCGAGGAGTGGGAAGTTTGCGATGTGGTTTGCGACGATGACGGGATACCGTTATAACCCCGCATTTATGTTAAAATCAAAAAATGCAAAACGGAACTCCGGTCATAGGTCTGCGGATATTTTTGGACAGGTGCAGTCGTAGTTACGCACAAAATCCTTGTACGGCTGGCGTTAACGATGTTTTATATGCGGTCTCGAGTGTTGATGACGAGTTATATCGCGTTAATGTAGCGACGGGCGCGGCGACTTTAATCGGTCCGTTGAATGGCATTCAGTTGCCTGAGGGATTAGCGTACCATAACGGCGTGATGTATGCTGTCGATGCCCGTAATAATTCGTTCTTCAGCATAAACATAGCGACGGGACAGGCGACGAGGATCGGTGCGGTTGGGGCTTTGGGGGTCAGGATAAATAGTTTGGCGTCCCATAATGGCGTTTTGTATGGAACGAGTTCGGTGAGAGGTACTCAGGGATTGTATAGTATCAATACGGCGGACGGCGTTGCGACTTTGCACGGAAATCTTTTTGCTTTCCGAAGTGGGGGTGCTTATGATGTGATATTAGGACTTGCCTCGCACAACGGAACGCTATATGGAGTTGGTCATGTATCAAATAGCGCGTTAAGTTGTATATTCAGATTTGATAATAATCTAACTCTTTTTGGTGATGGATTATGCCAAATAACATCAAGAATGCAAGGAATTGCCTCGTTCGACGGAAATTTGTATACCGCAGGCGAAGACCACAATTTATACAGAGTTGATTTGTCGCCGTTGGGTTTTGCGAATACGAGTTTTACATTAATCGGCGCAATGGGCGTACAGCACACGCTCGGACTTTTCGGCACAAAAAATAATTATTATGCCGCCTGTTACAACACATTCAATACTTGCCAAGACAGGCAAAACTATGCTTTGGGCGACTCTAATGGATATTCATTCATTTCCGAAGATGTCGTCTTGGATGGATGGTACTCAGCAATACAACGGCGCGGCGGTTTCTCGCACCGCGCCCCTGCATTAAAATACGATTATAAAATGTGGGAACGCGAGCGGATGGTTATACGCATTAGCGACAACTATTTTGCTGATACCCCAAGGGACGATCCCTATATCGCACACCGCATTATTGATACATCGCGCCCCCGTTCCGCTTGGATGGCGCGCCTGTTTGCGCGGAATACGCATTTTAATAGGCGCCGCGCAAATGTGCTGCTGGGCGTTTGGCGGGACGGCGTTGTGGACTGGCACACCGTACACCGCCTATTTATTGACCGCGCTAGTTACGATAATGGGACTGCTATTTTTGAGTTAACTGATGGAATTAAAATCCGTGCCGAGGATGGCGCACAGTGCCCTGTACCGTCCGATGTTATATTAAAGAATGATGTCCATAGCGAGCGCCCCGATGATAATGAATGGGACGAATTTGCCTTGCCTAACGGATGGACGACTTTTGAGGTCTCTGGCGGCGGAACGCAAACATTTCCCGCAGGGACATCAAAGATTTCCATAGGGCGTGAGATTATGGATTTAGATTTTATATGGACGGCAAACGGGAAGCGGTACATAAGGGTCGTAAGGGGGACAGGCGGGAGTGAAATATCATCACACGAGAACGGCGATACTGTGCAGCAGTGTTATGTCGTCACTTCGCGCAACTGCTTGCAAGTCGTGCGGGATTTATTGACTAACTTTGCGGATATTGGCGAGGCGGAAATAGATGACGAATCTTTTGGCGAGTTTGAGCTCCGCCCTGATGCGCAAGCGACTTCCGATCCTTTGCTGTTGGGATTTAATGTTACATCAATTGTCGCCAAACCAACGGGCGTGGACAAATTGATTGAGAACATTCAGCAATCGTGTGTATTTAATATCTGGTGCGATAGTGCAGCAGGCGACATCAATATGTCGCGGGCTTTGATTAAGGCGCGGAGTATTGTAGGGTTAGAGGTCAATTTGGGACCGGAAGGAACGCGCAAACTTTTAGACGACGATGATATTATTCGAGATTCTGCGAAATCGACTGATTTGCCCCGCGAGGCAATTTCCGATGTTTTGATATTTTGCGAACCCGTTTCTTTTGCTGATACCAGCAGCGATGATAGTAATTACAAATTATTGGTTTTGGAAAGGGACAGTCATTTAGAGTCGGATTTTGCGCGTGGTGAGCGAAAGACGATGAGATTGTATTCCCGGTGGGCGAATGGCACTATTGCGCGTGTAGCGGCGAGCAGGTATTTGCGCAGTGGTAGTGAGAATGCGGGCGAGATTGTTTTGGATGTTAATGTTGAGGTCGACGATATTGAGTTGGGGGACAATTTGCGGATATTGACACGGCGGCATTGTGGTGCTGATGGTTATCCTGTTGAGTATCTTGCGCGTGTTATGAGGATTGAGACGGCTGCGGATATGGTGACCAAACGGATATATGGACGGCGTACCGTCTATGGAAGTGCGGATACGGTTTATTTCAGAATCGGCGTTTCGCGCATAGGCGGTACTGATGTTATATTGTAATTTCCGAAGTAACATTTTTGGCGCGCCTTGTGCGTTGCATGTTATAATGTTTTGTAAGCGGTATAGGACGCGGGCAAACAATTAGGGAATGGGATGCCTATACAACTCATTCCCTTTCGCTTATAGGAGCGGAAAAAATGAAAAAACAAAACGATATAATCGTTAAGCGGGATGGCAATGTCATAAAATTGACGAATGGATTTGTCATTGAGGAGCAACCGGATGACGGTTCCCAGTATTCTAAAAGATACTTTGCGGCAATGCGAAAAGCGAAAACAAAAAACGATTTTTCGTCACTTGAGGAATTCCGGTTGGTGCGGGATGATGGTAGTTGGTATTGCGGTTGCGCGGAACTCTGGTACGAAAATAACGAGACCATTTGCCATTGGTGTTTTAATGACAAACCGGCGATATATGGGGCAAAGTAGCGAGATGGGATAATAATCCCTCAGGCGCGAAAAATGCCCCGCCTTTTTCCGAAGTAACATTTTTGGCGCAACTTGGAACGCGGCGCGGTATAATTTTTATGTGGGGGCAAAAAAGGCGCTTTTGCATTGTCGCTTGTTTCCTGCCCCTGCATTTTTTAGGAGATAATGTTATGGACTTGTACGATCTTTGGTTATTGCAACAGGCGGCGGATTATATGTGCGGCGCCGGTGATGACGATGACAGCGACGATGATTATGATTCTGAGTTTTAAGTATAAGTGGTATAATAAATAGCGATGCCTTCATATAACAGAGTTCAGAATAACGCGGTGGAGTCCGGCGACATATTGACCGAGAGCACCGTACGCAGTTTGCGCGATAATCCGATGGCAATTTTGGGTGCAGGCGGAGATGGTGGCGCTTTGAATTATTCGGTTGTGACGCGGACTTTTACGATGACGAATGCTTATAATGCAGGCGGCGCGTTCCATAGGGCGGGATTTGCGGAGAGAATTGAGAGTGTGAGCGGGTATCCGCTTTGGGCGAGGATAACGAGTATATCTGGGTCGTTTCATGACGAAGGAATTGCTGGAACTGATAATTATTCGACGCAGGGCGTAACCATAACGCTTTATAATTCATCGGTGCGCGTTTCAGCAGGGATGGCGTATTTTAAAGAGGACGTTGATAGCAGTACTCGTAGATGGCGCCCGCTTCCACGGTCTATTACGATTACTATGCAAATAGGATATTTACATTGATTGTTTATTTTGCTACCGATGATAATGGTTATGTAAAGCCGTCTTTCTCGGACACGGCGGAAGATGGTCATGTGCCTTTTAATATGGACGATGTTGAGGCGCGGGAAGTTACCGTGCGGATTGCAGGCGGCGAAAAAATCCGCATCGTTGATGGAGTTATGGTTACCGATCAACGATGCTACTTTTAATATCGCAAAGGAAAAGGCGATTGCTAATAATGCCGGTATTGCTAGGGACGAGAAAGCGGCAAACTTTTCCGCCTGTTTGCGTATATTGAAGGAGATTTGTTTGGAATTGTCGCCGTCGCCAAAATCGCCGGAATTGCAAGCGTTATTCGATCAATTGGAAGATGCTGCTGCTGGCGTTGATGCCCGTGCTGCGGAACACGCCCTTGCTATTTCCGCCGCTTCCGATATTACTGAGTTAAACGATTTGGAAAAGCCGGAATATACCCCTGCTATAATTGCTGATAAGAGGTAGTTATGGATATTGAATTGACTTTTGGCGACAGGTTAATTTCCTTTTTGGAAAATACGGACATCAATTTTTTATTGATGTTGATTGCGTTCGTTGTGACGGTTATAGGGAGCGTATGGGCGCGGGGGCGGGGCGAGAAAACGCCTGCAAATGCGAATGGCGGATGGGCGAAGGTATTGAAGGATGATTTGCGGCACACGGAAGATCGTATAATTGATAATGTCAAAAGTATGCTTGCTGCATTTCGCGAGGAGATGAAGGGATTGCTGACGGAACACGACAAAGGCAACCAACGGGATTTTGAGAAAACTTATAGGCAGTTCGACGAAATAAAAAGGGACATAAAGGAACTGCGGGATAAGTAATGTGTGCTACAATTATTATGCGGCGGGATTTTTTTAATTACAAAAAAATAATATTGCCTCGCCGCACATTTTAAGGAGATATAAGATGGCTGATGAATTGAAACGACTGGCGGCGGAACGCGAAGAGGCGTGGCTTGATTTTTGCGCGAAAGGGTGTGAGCGGGCGGCGGCGGCGGAAAAGGCGGAGCGGGCGGTGGTGGAATGTTACAAGGCGCGGGAAAAATGGATTGCTGCCTGCAATGCCGAGCGCGATGCTAAAATGGCGGCAAATCCCGACGCGCCGCGTTTATCGGATTTGCGGGGCGCATTTCCAGATTGCACGGACGGATTGCCGGTAGCGGAATACCTCAAAAAAATACGGGCGGAAAAAGCGGCGGCGAATGTTGAAGGATAAATGGATTACAGACCATATTTCCCAAGTGGGAAAAATGGTTTCGGTAAAGAAACGGGACGCGCGGCGGCGCAAAGCACGGAAGAACGAAAGGAAAAAAAGAAATGCTTAATCAAATAAACTTAATTGGACGGCTGGGAACTGATCCGGAGACACGGGAAGTCGGCGGCAGTACGGTTTGCACATTTTCGCTGGCGACAACGGAAAAATGGAAGGATAAAAGCACCGGCGATAAAAAGGAAGCTACACAATGGCATCGCATAACTTTTTGGGGCGCGCAGGCGGAAGTTATTAAGAAGTATGTAAGCAAGGGTCAAATGCTATTTGTAAGCGGTCAGATGATGTACGAGAAGTATACGGACAGGGATGGCGTTGAGCGGATTATGGCGAAAGTCAAAGGGCGCTCGTTCTCGTTCTTGCCGCAGGGCGAAAAGCAAGGCAATGCAGGCGGTGGTGGCAATAACGGCGCGACGGCACCGCAAGGAAATGATGGTGATATGGACGATGTGCCGTTTTAATAAAGGAGACGAAAATGGACGCAAAAGCAATAGCACGGGAATTAATCAATATCCACAAGGATATACACCTTGATTCAGATTCGCCGTTTATACCGGTACGGGCGCAAGACATTATGAGAACTCGTGCAAATCGGCTGCTGGATATTGCGCGGGGAATGGATGAGGAAGTTTATCAGGAGTGGTATAACAGCACCCGTTATCACAGCGACCACATCAAGGCGGCGGAATGATGCAACGAGCAAAATATGAATTTGATATGGACGATGTGCCATTCTCCACAGAAGACGCGGCGCGCGGTTATGCGGAAATAAATCACATCCAAGGAACGAATTGGACTTATGAGACGCTGTTGGCGCATTTGGAAGGAGCAGGAAAATGACGGATGAATTGTTTTTGGAGATAATGCGGTGGGCGTTTGTTGTGTTTGTTTGGACTTCCGTTGCTGCCCTTGTTTTGATTGTTATCTCGTACGCGATTTGGGTGATTGAGAAAGCGATTTACGGCATTGGTTCGTTTGTTGATTTAAAAAAACACCGAGAGCAGATGTTAGACAATGTTGCTATTTTGTGGGGAGAGTACCAATATAGGCTAAACAAACGGCGCGAGCGAAACCGAGAAAGGTTTGCGAAAAAAGGAGACGGAAAATGATTGACGAATTGGCTTTGGCGGCAAGGGTGCCTTATGAGTTGTTTGTGACGGTATTGCAGTACGCATTTCTCGCATTTGTCGTATGTTGCGTGATTATACTTTTCGGCGTGGCGATAAAATACGTTCTCTATGTATTCGATAAAATCTATTTATGGTGGGATACTTTTGTAGATATACAACAAAATCGCGCCAATAAGTTCGGACGGGTGGATATTTTGTGGGGCGAATATCAATATCAATTAAAACAAAAGGATGATGCGAGGGAAGAGGAAGCGCGGATAAAGCGAAATCAAGAGCGGAATGATGGGTAAAGCGGAACACATTGACGACATTCTTGCAGGTGTGCGGACGGCGATTGGTATTGCTGCTTTGCGGAAAACTGAGGGACGGGCGGACGCTGAATTGCAACCCGGGACTGTTTTGCGTGACGCTGAGGCGGAAAAGGATTATGAAGATTGGCGGTATTATATTTTGCAGGCGCAAGCAGGCGGCGATGAATAAATATCCCATTGCGCACGGAACATTGCCGCGCCCTTGTCGCAAATGCGGCGAGGTAAAATTCATAACGGAAATGTTTGCGAAAGGTCTCGCCGGTATATGCCGGGATTGTTGGGATGAAAAAGTTTTGGAAGCGAAAACGAAAAAGGAGCAGGAAAATGATTGAAGTGTCTTGGATATTGATGGTTTGGGTTTTGATATTTGCGGGCGGCGCGTTCAGCATTTATTTAATCCAAAGGCAATGTCATAAACTCGCAAAAGATTTGCAGGCGGAATTGGATTTTATTCGGCAAACCCAAAAGCGCGATGAAATGATTGACCGCGTCTGCGTTTTGTGGGGCGAGCGGTTAAATAGATTAAACAAATCCGCGAAAAAGGAAATGGAAAAATGAAAAAGAAATACAAAATACAAATCGACGACAAGATATACGATCACGATGATTATCTTGTTTATGATTATGATATTCGCGCAATAGCAGGGCGCGGCAAGGATTTTGTCGTCAATATAAAATATCACGGAAAGCACGACCGCGAGCGGCTTGTTGATAATCCCGTTATGTTGGACGACCCGAGCATACAGCGGTTTGAGACGATGAAATTGGCGGCGGTACAGGGATAACTATGAGTAAACCGTTCCCGCGATTTGCTATTGACAGACGACTTCCTCTCCGTGTTATGGAACGGATTGAGGTAAGGGAATGGTTTCGCATTGGCAGTTGGCAAGTATGTGTCGAGTTTGTTATACCCGAAGGATTTTGGCACGATGGAAACTCCGTGCCGGGATTTATGCAGTCGGTTATAAGTCCGCAGCAACTTGCCGGACAGGGCGTCAAACACGATTACTTGTACCGGTATGGAAAACCGCTACCTAAGGTCGTTGATTTGTATAATGATATATTTAAATGCAAACCGAAGCGCCCGCGATATATTGCGGATTGTTTATACCGGCATTGCCTTGATAAATATAACTCAGTCACAGCGCCGAAGTGGAAGCGGGCGGCGGCATATTGGGGCGTCCGATTGTTTGGATGGAGTTCATATAAAAGCAAAAATATGGCTATATGGGCGGAAAAAATGGAAAATCAATATCAGCGGTATTTGGAGACAAAATAAATATGTTCGGTACACGGTTTTTTGCGACAAGGCAATTCATAACGCGTTATTGGCGGCGTTTGGAAGTCCGGCGCGCATTGGGCGGCATTATAAGCGTTATTGCGCCCCGCCGTATATCCATAACTGCTGCAAGCGTTCCAGGGCGTTCCAGCGCCGCGATAATGCGTTTAACGGGAATTCCCGCCGCCGTGCAGTCCGGCGCAAATATAGTCACCATTTTTGGGAGTAAAATATGATTTCCGCTATCCTTAAGACGAAGAACGAGCGCATTTTGGTTGATGTTGATTTTTCCGCACGGGCGGGGACGACTGCTTTTAATGCTATACCGGGCGCTGCTGCTGTTGTTGAGACGACTGTTGCTGATAGCAGTACTGATGCGCCGACTATTTACCAGACGGAAGTCGATGCTGTTAATAAGAAGGTCGTTGTTGGGATAGCAGGCGGACGGACTGATGTCCGGTATTTATTGCGTGTGCGCGTTAATACGGATAACAACCAGACATTAGAGATTGCTCGGTATATTGATGTAATTGATATTTTTTGATTATGGATATGGGTGATGACATTTGGGAATGCGGAAAATGCGGCAAGGCAATGTCGGTGGACGAGTGTGGCGGTTTTAATGCTTGTTATGACCTTGCCGGAAATTTGGAATGCACTGTTCCGATTTGCGAGGATTGCTGCACCGGATAATGCCTTTTAATCTTGCAAGCGGAGTTTTGACTGTCACTGGCACGGAAAATCTTGCTGATTGTACCGCCGGTGCGGTTGATGGAACACCGGGGCGACGAGTAATATCGGTAGGGCGGATTGTTATTGCGGCAAATGCTATATTGACTATTGACCCTGAGACCGCTATTTTATATTTGAATGGCGGGGCGCGGGGTGGTGGCGTCGTGCAAGTGGATGGTCGGTTAAATTGCGGGATTGATACTGATAACTTTGATGATAGTTTTCAGCGACAGAGTTCCGGCGTTGCTATATTTTTATCTGGCTCGGCTGGCAACGGGTTCTCGACATTCAGCGTTAATGTAAGGAGTGGTGGACATTTAGAATGGCGTGGGGCGGCTATCAAATGCTTGGGGACTGTTAATATTGATGCTGCTGGCACTATAAATACTCGCAACGCGGTACTCATAGGGAGTAAGTCAAGGCAATTGCGGATAAGGGGAAGTCAAGCGACGATAAACGGATTGCGGGTTATTGATTCGCCGGTATTGATATACAATAATCCTGCAGGCGGATTGCGTGGTTTGGAAGTCATAAATGCAGATCAAGCGCAGACGGGAAGGAACTCTTACGCGGTATTGGCTTATGGTCCCACCGAGGGCTTTTCCGCTTTCACGGGAACCATATTGATTGAGGACTTTGCGGCGTTTGGCGCGAGGAATGAGTTTGGATTATTGGACGGCGTTAGGGCGGATTTGCGGAATGCGGTTGCTGGTAGTGCGGTGCGGTGCGTTGCTTGGTTGCGTCCGCCTGAGGGTAACAATGCGCGGCGGAGTGGTTATGTCCGCATAACGAAACAATTATCTATAAATGCGGCGTTGGGAAGTGGCGCGGCGTTGGATGGCGTACGCATTTATGTTAGCGATTACGATAACGGCGCGAGATTGAATACTTCTTTTAGCGATGATACTGCTGATAAAATTGTTACTGATTTGACTGGTTCCGATGGGATGTTGGATATTGAGGTTGTTACGGCTATTTATGCGGCTGTTGGTACTGAGGTTAACGGCTTGCCTATTATTGACCGCCGGAGTAAGTTTGGGGATGTGCGGGATATTTTTGATGTTTTGGCTTGGCGTTATGATTTGTTGCCGGCATCGTTGTCCGTGCAGTGTAAGGGGGCGGGGGTGGGGAATGTCAATTTTGTAATGTTCCCGGACGCCACGATTACGGAAACTGATTCTGCTGTTGTTGCTGCTTATACTGAGATTGATACTCCGCAGAAGTTTTACGATGCTGTTAAGAAGTATATCACGGATAACTATGGCGGCGAGACGGAAATGCCTATTGCGAGGACGGGCGATTTGATTACGGTTGTTGAGAATGGTTTGGGTGTTGAGATTAAAGGAAACGCAGCGCAGGCATTTTCTTTTACTCGTAATGAACGGGGTATTGTGCAGCGCGTCCTTGTAATTAAGGCATCGGTTTTTGTTGGAAATATAACGACAACAGGCGGCGCGGTTGTTGATCTTTCCAACGGCGCAGAAATAGACGGCGTTATTATTGATGCAAGAGGAGATTCGGCAATTGAATTCACGGAAAATGTTGATGAGTGGAAGATTTTCGGAACCGAGGATGATATGCTTGCGAATGTTAATGCTATTGACGAAAGCGACAGTTCCCTTGTCTGGCGTTTTACATTTACAGGCGCCCGCAATTATTATGCACGAGTCCGCACCGGCGCGACATATTTGGGAATTGATATACCTGTAACCGCACGGGGCATTACCACCGCTAATATATCAACAGAGGGATTGTTAACAGCGCAGTCGGCGCAAATATCCGCTTTGGCTGTACCGACTTCCGCTGAAAATGCCGATGCCGTTTCCGCCGCTTTGGCTGTACCGACTGCCGAACAAAATGCTGCTGCTGTCTCCGCTGCTTTGTCTGTACCGACCGCCGGAGAAAACGCCGTTGCTGTTGCTGATGCTTTGACCGTACCTAGTGCCGGCGACATTGCCGCTGCTGTCCGTGCATTGATGCCCCCTGCTGAATTCTTTACACATTCGCCCCGCGCACCGACAACTGAGGAAATTGGAAATGCTATTAATGCCTTATCGCCCCCCAGCGCCTTTTTCACGAATACCGATAATGCGCCGACAGTCGATGAAATAAAGAATGGCGTTTGGGCGAAAGTAATAAACGGCGATATAACTGCGTCCCGTGCATTACAAATAATATCAGCAGTCATAGCAGGGCGGACGCGTTTAATGGAAGATGGATCTATCATAGAATTCCTTGCTGTTGGCGGCGACGATGTAATACTCCGCGCAACCGTCACTGCCGATGGCGCGCGGACTGAGATAACATTTCCTTTGTAATGAAAATACCCAGCAAAACAAAAAAGCGCCCTTGCTGTCCGCGAAGTATAGTTCGTTTTGACGAGAACGATATTGCTGCACGGAAAATAATCAAAGCGGCGCCATCATCAAATTTGGCGCAAAAAGAATTGCTGAATTCACGATGGAAAAAATCATTTGCAAAATCCGGCGAGAAGTAGTATAATACCAATATGAAAAAATGGAACGGTAAAAACTTTACGCCGACAGAATTCCGCTGTAAATGCGGGCACCCTGATTGCCAAGCGCAGTCGGACGAGGCAATAGTCGCTTATGTGGATGAGCGCCTTATTTTGACGCTTGATGATTTGCGGATTATACACGGCGAACCGATTGTTATAACGAGCGGGATACGCTGTAAATATCACAAAATAGAGATTCCGAAAATACAAAAATCCGGGATCGGTGGGTCGCATTGGATTGGCGCGGCGGTTGATGTGCGTATGCCGAAAACAGAGACAAAGCAGGTCAGTTTTTTGTCTAACATATTCGGCAACTCAATACTTGAAGG
This sequence comes from Spirochaetia bacterium, assembly GCA_965220165.1. Lineage (GTDB taxonomy): Bacteria > Spirochaetota > Spirochaetia > CBDCPJ01. The sequence continues at coordinate 17,435 of CBDCPJ010000045.1, read as the reverse complement.
CGGATTGATAAAAGGCATCGGCGTTTCGGATAACGCAACAAAAAGAGTTTTACATATTGATGTCGCGCATCCAAATCCGGCGCGCGATTGTGCAAGGTTTTGGACTTATCCATAATGGTTACATTCTCGGTAGTTTAGTGGTTACAACGCGCGGGGCTTAACCGCGAGGCACGGGTTCGAATCCTGTCCGAGAATCTTATGTTTTATTAATCAACAAAAAAGGAGCAATAAAATGAAAAAACTGATGGCAGTATTATTGACAATAATCGCAATACCGATATTGACGGCTTGTGGTGGATTGAGTGGGACAACCGCCGATCTTACCGTGACGCCGAATTCGATTGCTTTGGAACAAGGCATCGAAAAAGCAGCTGCATTTTGCGACCAGCGCGACAAGGATCTGGGGACGGCAAAAGCGGCAACTTTCGCTGCGAGTGCAGTCGGTCGGGTCATTGATATTCCTGTCCATCTCGTCAATACGGGATGGGTTGCTTTGGCGGGGAAGAATATCCTTGCCGGGACGACTTCCGTGCGGGATGCACAATGTTACGATTTGCGCAAACGATTGCGGGAGCAACAAAAAGAATGATGGAAATCGGAAAGTAATCGCGCTTTTAACAATTATCTCCATTGTAGAGCGATTGTCTTTTCGTGCAAAGCGGCGACCACCGCTACTCCCGCTTCGGCGGGAGTTTTTTTTGCATTCGCCGATATAACAAATTTGGCGCGCCGGGATTGGAACTGTGTTTTAATATAGTTATGCACGGCGTTGGGCTGTGTTTATAAGGAGAAGTAAAATGAAAAACGAACAAAAAAAGAAAATCGCCGGCGCTGCATGTGCCGCAGCAATAAGCGATATGGAAGCCATTATCGATGAATACACCGACTCAATATGCAAGCGCATAAGGGGATATGGAACAAATAATCAAATGATTTGTGCAGGGCGGATAACAAAATCAGAATCTCGGGAACTCAGCGACAGATTTATTGTTGCTGCTCGGGATTTGGGGCATATAATCAAAGGAGAAATTGTGGAAATTGCCGTCAAAGAGAGGGATAGGAAATGAAACGAGCATTAACTATAAAGAAGTTACTTGCAAAAAGCGTGACGGACATAATCCGGTACTACGATAACAATGTCGCGTCAAACATAAAATCCGTTGGTACGTGCAGTTGTGTGATTTGCGAGATACCCAAATCCTTGCCGCAATACGCTATTGTTAAAAAGGCAATCGATGAGGGAAAATTGTTTTACGCATATAATCCCGGTACCGCCCTTACTACTGAGGAACAGAGATGGAAATTCTTTGATACAAAATGGGCGTTGGCTGAGTTTGTTTCGCAAATGGAGATACGGCAATGATAGACCACAATTACAAATACCCGGAAATTCCGCCGAAACAAAAGGATTGCGATTCGTGCGGCGGAATGTTTGCGACTTCCAGAAACAAAACTGCACGACTTATGAAAAAGTTAGACGGTTCGCTTTTATGGATGTGCGATTATTGTGCTAATGACGATATGACGCCCCCCGCCATTGCAGAGGAAATTAAGGGATGTCCGCATTGTGCGGAAGTCGGAGATTTGCATGCGCCGTTGTGCTGCGAGGCACACGCAAGGGAAATCAAATGATTGACGTCTATATCCGAGCATCGAGATTATCGCGTTATGCTGATTGCCCCCGTCGCGCCATATCCCGCATTATGCAAGAGGTAGCGGAACCGGTGCGCGGCGATAATAATCCGTGTACCAATATAGCAACGGCATTCGGTACCGCAGCGCACGATATAATCGCCCGTTGGACAAGGGACGGGAAAACTGATTTTACCCGTGACTTAGGGATGGATGTTTTGCGTAAAGCAGCGGACGGAAAAATCGTACGGTACGACAGAACGACTGCCGGTATGGACGAGGCAATTCTGCAACTCAAATTTTGCGTTAACGGGATTTGGGACGAAATGCATAAACGCGGCGCCATCCGTCCGGACGCGCATATTGAGCGACATTTGCGGGGTAGTATCAAAAAAACAGGAACGCATAATTTTTATTTGCAAGGAAGCGCGGACTTGGAATCGGGCGGATGGATATTTGATTACAAGACGGGAATGCGGATGTCGGATGTTCCAGCGCAATTGGGCGCGTATTTAATGTTGGCATATCCCGGCAGTGAAAGTTATAAGCGGTTGGCGGCGGCGCATATAATATGTCCCCGTTCGTCTCACAAAGCCATTGTTAAAGAGTATAAGGCGGAAGTCGCTGTTAAATCTGCGCAGGCGATTTTGTCCCGTATAATTGGAGATGTTGAGGGCGTTTATTGTCACGGCATATTGCGGACTTTGGCAAATCCTTATTCATCGACGTGCAGCGCGAAGTACTGTGATATGTTCGGTACCTCCGTATGTCCAGATTCGTTTGCTAATATGAAAGAGAATTGTATTATTTTTAATCACGACAACAAGGAGCAGTAAAATGAAAAACCAAGACAACAAACTTATTGCAGCAAACTTTCGCGATCAGTACGAAAGACGCGCTGCAAGCGTTATGCGGCATTATGCCGGAAATCCAAATATGCGGGAACGCGTTAACTCGGCATTTTTGTCGTTAGCCGTAACGCATTCACAAGTATTCAGCGGCGAGTTCTCAATCGGAGAATTGACGCCCATCCTTATAAGCGTCGCAAAGCGGGGCGTTTTGTTGGACGGAAAAGAGGCAGTCATAATCCCGCGATTTAACAAACGGAAAGGATGTAAGGAATTGACTTTGGTCGTGCAAGCAGAAGGCGTGCGCCGCATAATCAACAACGACAAAAACATTTCCGAGTTCCATTGCGTTGTTATAAAAGAGGGCGATTTGGTTGAATACGATCCTATGTCTAATGTAATGCCTACAATCAAACTGCGGGCAAATCCATTCGTAATGGCGGATACAATAGGGGTCATAGCGGCGGCGAAAACTGCAAGCGGACAAGTTATTGTTGAGATGATCGGCGTTGAGGAAATTAAGAAAAATTGGAGCCGACCTGATTATACGCAGGGCGGGAAGTGGGATGATGAGTGGTACCGCAATATCGCGGTAAAGCGTTTGTATAAACGCCTTCCGCTGTCGTTCGTAAACGAGGGCGGCGCTGCTACGCAATGGGACGATGGCGACATTGCTGCAACCGGAGATTTGGTGGAACCGGCGGAAGTTGTTGAGGAAAATACTTCCGATGGTGATTATGGGATTGGAGATAGCGGCAGCAATAATCCGGAGCATATTGATGTCAATGATGAGTAATGTTTGTTTTTTTGTGCATTCGCTGAACTAACAAAAATGGCGCGCCGGCGGCGGGACCGTGTATAATGGATATATGCGGCGTTGGGCTGCACACCGGCGCGGCGGAACTGCGTATAACAAGGAGACGGAAAAATGACAAAACAAAATAAACCGGAAACACTGGAGGCGCAGGCATTGCACATCCGCGGCGCCTTGGAAGATGCATGGGATGGCTTGGTCGTCGCAAGGGGCAAAGTAATTGGTGCAGCGGAAGGGGATCATATAGTTTGCGATAGCAACTATTTGTCTGAAGATGTGGATATGGAAGACGATGCAGATGCTTGTGGCGCGTGTGAAACTGCCGTGAAGGATTCCATACGCCTTAATGATGATATGGAAAAAGCGTTGAAAGTATTTAATTGCCGCCGCCGCGATATGGAAAAGGCAATTAAAAATTATCACGCCTTTGTGCAAAAGCGGAACGCTGCTATTGAAAAAATGCCTGCGGTGGATCTGTAATCAATTAACAAAAAAAGGAGCAATAAAATGAATAACGAGCTTGAACGGGCGGAAGCAGCGTACCTTGCAGCGTGGAAGGAATTCGGTGAAAACACCAACGCGGAGACGAGGAAAAAATGGATTGCGGCGGGTGAGACATATAACGCCGTTGAGGAAAAAATAGCAAAGGAGATGGAAAATGATCGATAAAGCAGAATTAATTGTATTGCAGGAATTGCGAAGGAAAGCAAAGGAACGGATGGGCGATGATTACGATGCGTGGACAAAAGCAATGCAAGCAGTCGCGGGCGCGTGGGACGATGAAACACACCAAAAAGCTCGGGCAGTTATGGACTCGGCTTGGGTGGCGTTCGTCGCTACGCGTGATGCATTGTATGCGTACGATAATGCGCTGGCTTGGGAAGATTCATATAGCAAATCAAAGTCAAATTATGATAGTGCGCGGGTAGAGTTATTGGAACTTGTAGCACGGAAAAAGGAGCAAAAAAATGAAAATAGAAATTAAAAACTTTGGAAAGTTCCGCAAGTTCGATAAAGAATTTGAGGATAGCGCGGTGAACACAATATCCGCATTGAATGGCGAGGGCAAAAGCACATTGGCGGCTGCGATTGCTTATGCATTTTGTCCGCAGGAATGGTTAAAACTTTCGCAAATACAAAGGAACAAATTTGCGCCGTATAACGCCGCCGGTGCAGATAGCAAGGGTATGCGTATAAGCGTATCCGCCGGAAAGGCAGTGTTGGGCGTATTGGACAGCAAAACGGCGGGAATTAGCATGGCGGGATGGGAATGTCACGCCGCCGCCGTTGGTTTAATGCGTTTGTCGCAAATGTCGCAAGTGGAAGTTTTGCGCGTTTGCTCGGAATTAATGGCGCCGGATTACAATTCCGCTGTGCAAGAATTCTTCGCAGGCGAAAACTCCCAAATGTATATTGACCTCTTTAATGCGCGTGTTGAAAAATTCGGCGCGGCGTATTTCGATGAATTGGAAAAAGATTTGGCGGTTGATACAAAAGCAGGAAAGCAAATATGGTCTCGGTTAACGGGCGATGCCTATGGTGGCGTTAAAGCGGCATCGTGGGTACCGCTATCAATTGACGGAACCGTATCGCCCGATTACGATGATTTATTGGCGGCGGTTTCCCGTGAAACTTCCGTTTTGGAAAAGATGAAGGAAAATCTCCGCAAAGGCAGTGTCACGAGGGAAGCGTTGGGTAAGTTGATTGCTGATGATTCCAAAGAGGCAGAACTGTTGCCTGCACGAAAGAAGGCGCGGGCGGCGGCGGATGACAAATGCGCACGGGCGGCGTGGGAAAATACAACTGCACAGGCGGAGTTTGATAAAGTCGATGCTATTTTAGACCGTATGGAAAAAGCCGCGAAAAATCCGACTTTGAGTTGCCCCAATTGCGGAACGGACTTGGTTTTACTTGATGGAAAACTTGGCGCTTTTGACGGACACACAAGCAGGGAAGGCGCGGAGAAAATGCTCGATACTTGGCGGAAAGAGTATAAACGGAATAATAGTCGATTGATTAAATCCAATTCCGCTTGCGTTGCGGCGCAAGATGATTTAACGCAAGCAACGCAGTTATATCAAAGATCGGAAAATGCGGCGGCGCGTTTGGAACGGCATAAGGCGGATTTGGAAAATCTGGTGGATGGCGTTAGCGAGGAAGAGGTTATTAAGCAGCGCGACAAAGTTGCGGCGATACAGATTGCTATTAATGCACGGCAGGAACATAACAAGATAGCAGTTAACGCGCGTTTATTGGATGGTGCCAAACCGCAAGGGATAAGGAAAATCGCTATGCGTGGTGTCATAGGAAAAATAAACTCATTACTTGCAGCGGTAGTGGATACATTCGGCAATTGTATTGATTTGGACGGGAATGTTAATTTTTGCGGGATACCGATTTCCCGGTGTAGTACTGGAGAGAAGTATTTGGTTGATGCTGTTTTTGCGGCGATGGTGACGATTGCGACCAATTCTTCTATTGTTATATTTGATGGCGTTGAGGTTTTGGACGCCGGAATGCGTGACATATTTATTGAGGATGTTGTTAATCCGTTGGTTGCTGGGGGACAGACGGTACTTATTATGGAAGTCGGGAAAGGAAAAATAGAGTGATTTATCGCCGTCGCACCGAATACAACGCGTATCCGAGGAAATGCGTTGTATGTAATGAGTATTATCTTGGAAAGGGTCGTGCAAAGCGTTGTGCTGAGTGTAATGCTTTGCATTGGAAGGAATGGCGGAAAGCAGACAACGCCCGTCGCGCCGCCATAGGCATTTGCCGGATATGTCCGTTGCCTGCTATGGATAAGGACGGCGGCGGCAAGTTTGTATATTGCGATCGGCATTTGCGGTTGCAGCGGGATAGGAACAGGGCGAATTATACAAATGCGAAAGTAATCGGAAAATGCTTTCTTTGTAACAGTCCGACTGACAACAAAGCGTACTGCGTTTCTTGCCGTGATATATCGCGGCAACAAAAAGCAATGTATAGAGAGGCAAAAAATGATTGAGTTGCGAGATTATCAGCGCAAGGATGTCGACAAAATAAGGGACGCTTTTAAGAGAAATAACAGGATTCTGTATACGCTTCCAACCGGCGGCGGTAAAACTGTTATTTTCTCGTACATAGCAAAGGCATTAATGCAGCGCGGAATGCGTGTAGCCATTCTTATGCACCGGCGGCATTTGGTCGAACAAACTATTGCCGCCTTGACGAAATCGGACATATACGCATCAAGGAACGGAAATGCAGCAGTGGTAGTATCAACAATACAAGGATACCGCCCCGCCGGAAAACGCCCGGATATTGTTATTATTGACGAGGCACACCATTCATCATCAAAATCCTATGTGGAAATAATGAATGGATTGCTTAGTAACGGAACACGATTTATTTTGGGCGTATCTGCTACGCCTGAGCGTTTGGATGGCAGGGGATTGGATTTGATGTTCGATGAATTGGTTGAGGGACACGGCGCTTATGAATTGATGTCTGCTGGTTACTTATCGGATGTGCGGATATTGATGCCGTCCGGTATGCACGATGAATTGCAGGCGGTTTATCGCGCAAAGGAATTTACTGCGAGCGAGAAAACTGCTGCGGCTAATAGTTTGACCCGTTTGGGCGATTCGGTGAAAGTATACCGGGATTATTTGGACGGCAAACGCGCCATTGCGTTTTGTTATTCTATTGCCGATGCTGAGCGTATGGCTGCTACTATGCAGGACGAGGGAATTCCCGCCCTTGCGGTACACGGCAAAATGCATATAACGAGGGTCGCTTCCGCAATTGCGCGGTACAAATCCGGCGAGATTAATGTATTGACTTCGTGTGACTTAATAAGCGAGGGTTTTGATGTTCCGGACACGGACGGCGTTATGTTGGCGCGGGCGACTTCTTCTTTGACTGTATATTTGCAGCAAATCGGTAGGGCGTTGCGTCCAAAATCCGGCGGCGGAAAGGCGATAGTAATTGATATGGTCGGAAATGTGCTGCGGCACGGTCATCCATTTGATAAACGCATTTGGGATTTGCAGGGGCGTAAAAAACGGAACAAAGCAAAAAGTATATCTATAAGGCGGTGTAAGGCGTGTTATGCGGTAAATCCTCAGCAGGCGAAAAAATGCAAAGAGTGCGGCGCGAACTTGCAGGAAATATCAATAGTGCGCGGCGTGAAAGTTATTAAGGATGTTGATTTTGTCGAGGCGGACATTCCGAAGGGCGTCATTAAACCGGTGCGGACACCATTGAATTCGGAGTTGGGACAATTGAAGCAGTTGGAGTTGCGTTATGGATATAAACGCGGTTGGGCGGAGCATAGGTATCGTGCATTGCAGAAGATAAGGAGACGGAATGCAGTGCATTCGCCGAAGTAACATTTTTGGCGCAACAAAGCGGCGGCGCGGTAAACTACATATATGCAGCGTTGGGCTGCACACCGGCACGGAGGGACCGTGTGTTAATAGGAGATGGAAAAATGACAATGCAAAACAAAAAAGGCGAGCAAAAGTTTTTTCCCCGTAGGGTATGGGAAGGAATATCTCACGCGGAACTGCAAAAGACACGGGAACGGCAGGAGGCGCGAGATGCGTACTTTAGTAAAATGTTAGATCTCGCCCATGCGGAAATGATAAAAATGTGTGAAGGTTGGGATGTTAATCTAATTAAGGGATGGCAATACACGCATAATACAGCAAATTGCGCCAAAATTGATTTGGACAATTGGGGCAAGCATACCTGCACCATTATGCACAAATCGTTAAAGCATTTGGAATGGGAACGGAAAAACGAGGAAGGAAGGGAACGTTTATCTGAGTTCGTTAAAATAGCAAAGCAATTAGCGCGACTTTATACAAGGTGGGAAAAATCGTTCATAGATCCGCTGGACGCTTTCTTTATAGATGAAAAACATGAATCTGGGGACCTTATTGGCTACCGCACATTAAAAGAGGCAATCGCGTATTGCCGTCCGACTGATAACAAGCCGCTGGAACTGGCGGAGCGGATGAAGGAAAAGGCGGATATTATGTTCCAGCAGGGACCGCGTTGCGGAAGTCCGCGCATATCGGAACGTGCAAAAATTGCCCCTGTCGCTGCATTGCTGCTATGGCAATATACTTGCTTTGTTTATAATCCGACTTGCAAAAAATTGCAAAAGCAAGTTACAGAAATGAGTAAATTTTTGGAAGAATGCCATAATGTTATTTTTTGGGGCGATAACGGGATGGGAAATAAAATGCTGGGCGCATGTTGTCAAGTCGCGGGCGCAAAACCGTTTAAGGTAGCGCCGCGCGATACAAGTAAACAAGTGTGGAATTAACGCTGCAAACGCCGGGATGGTGGCGCAAAATAACGCCACCACAGCGCGTTCACGGCGTTTATTTCCGTCCGGCAAGGGTAAGGGTATAGGGCGGTTATGATACAGCGGGAATTGCGGGAAAAGATACTTATGGCATTGCCGCCGTATTGTCGCCTATTTACAAATGCTACGGGCGCGTACCGAAGCGGAACGCGTTTTATCCGTCACGGACTTATACAAGGATCGGCGGATTTGATTGGATGGACTGTTATTGAGCGTGATGGACAAGCGCACGGCGTGTTTACTGCTATTGAATTGAAGCGCAGTAAAAATGACAAACCTACCGCCTTGCAATTGAATTTTATAAATGCAGTCAATGCAGCAGGCGGGATAGCGTTGGTTGCTTGGGAAGTCAAACAGGCGATTGATTATATTAACGAGCGCCGATGCGAAAAGATGGGATAATGTTTGCGGAAATATGTTTTAATTGTGGTGCGCGGCGTTGGGCTGCGGAAAGGAGTTAATGTGAGGATAGAGCAACATAATATGTTTGGCGGTATTGATGTAACGGAAACATCACCGCTGCGGGACCGTTATGGGGAACCGCCTTTGACTGTATTGCGTGCAAATACGCCTGAGTGGTTTGGAAAAAAGCGGGCGTGGCACGAGTATGGTATTGGGCGTGACGATGGGCGGGAAGGAATTGATAAATGTATGGACGGCGTGGACATGCGTGATAAGAATGGATATGTTATTACGCGGACGGATGTTTCAGTTTTTGACCCGTATTTGTGTCAAATCTTAATAGGATGGTTTTCCGGTCTGGGCGATACTATTTACGATCCATTCGCGGGAGGTTCCGTGCGTGGATTAATAAGCGGATATTATGGTCGGCGGTACGTGGGAATTGATGTCCGTGCGGAGCAGGTAGCAGTCAATATCAAGGCGGCGGAAAATTTTGCGTTCCCAAACGGCGGCATTGTTCCCAAATGGATACACGGGGATTCCACCATTGGGGATATGGAGGATACTTTAACGGACATTCCGGAGGATTTTAATTTGATGCTTTCGTGTCCGCCGTACGGAAATTTGGAAGTGTACTCAAACCAAGAAGATGACATTTCCAATATGGGTTACAACCGATTCTTGGAACGGTACCGCAGTGCTATACGATTGGCATATTGGAGTGCAAAAAAGGGCGCGTTTGCTGTTTTTGTTGTCGGCGAGTTCAGGGACAAAAAAACCAACCATTTGATTGGTTTTGTTCCGGATACTATCCGGGCTTTTACTGATGCCGGGTGGAATTATTATAACGAGGCAATTTATATCCAACCATTAGGAAGCGCACCACAACGGGCGGAAAGAGTATTTTTATTGGGAAATAAGAAACTCACAAAAACACATTCTAATATATTGGTGTTTATCAAGTGACTGAGTTGCTTTCCCAAATTTTCGCGCGGCACGGCTGCAAACTTGTTAAATCATCGGGCGGCGAATATAAGACGAATTGCCTTTGGCATACGCCGGACAAAACACCATCGCTTTGCATTAACGATGCCAAGTCCGTTTATTACTGTCAATCGTGCGGCGCGAAAGGGAATGTAATAACTCTGTCAAAACATTACGGCGAAAATCCAACGCCTAATAAGTCGGTGGTGGTCGCAAAAAAGCCGGAAGTTACTTTGCAGGCATTTTGCGACAAGGCACCAACATCACATCCGGCATTGGGCGCCCCGGTTGAGGTCTATGATTACAAACGGGCGAGCGGCGCCATTTATGCGAAAGTTTTCCGTTTTGAGAAAAATGGTAAAAAAGAATTCCGCCCTTTGATTAAGGACAAGGACAAGGGATATGTCTGGCAAGCCCCGCCTGCTAAATATAGATTGCCTTTTAATTTACCGGCGGCAAGGGATGCAAATCCGGTTGTTATTGTTGAGGGCGAAAAGGCGGCAAACGCAGCAAACATTCTTTTTACCGGCAAGGCGGTAGCAATAACTTGGCAAGGCGGTAGCAAGGCGGCAAGAATGACCCGTTTTGCAGAATCGTCCGCCTGCAAAGGCAAAACGGTTTATTTGTGGGCGGATAACGATGACGAGGGACGGGAAGCGATGAAGGTCATTGCTGATATGCTGGACGGCGTTGCTGCTGATATACGGGTTATAAATTTGGATGGTGATTATTGCAAGGGATATGATGCTGCTGATGCTTTGGCGGATGGGATGGACGGCGGCGACATTTTACGCAAAGCGGACGGCGCGGGCGGTGGTGGAGCGCCGCTACCGGACGCGGCGGCGGATAACTTTCCGAAGGGTTTGGGATATGATGATTCCAACTTTTATTTTTGGGTTCCAAGACAATGCTTAATAGATTCGGTGCGACGGGAAACGAATAGCATTATCCGCAAATTGTTGGTTTGGACGAGTATTGATGAATGGGAGGACGCTTATGGCAAAAAGTTTTCCGAGTCTGCTGCTAATGAATTAATACGGGAATGCGAAAAGGCGGGATATTTTGATGCCTCTTTGGAGCGTGGTCGTGGCGTGAATATTGACCGTGATGGTATTGCGCTGTCGTTGGGAAATAAGATAGTCGGAAGTGATATGGTGGAGACGGATATTGCAAGGCAAAACAGGCGCGGTGCTATTTACACGATGGCTAAACCTATATCCCACAAATCATCGTCGCCTTTATCTGATGCCGGTATTGCCAAATTCTCGGAACTGATTGACCGTTTGGGATGGACATCAGCAGATATGGGCGGGTTTTTGTTGGGATGGCTGGCTACTGCGGTGATATGCGGCGCATTGCGTTACCGTCCGCATTGTTGGATAACGGGGGGACAGGGGACGGGTAAAACTTGGATTATGGATAATGTAATAAAAGCATCGTTAGGCGCGTTTGCGATTTATGCAACTTCCAAGACGACGGAACCGGGACTGCGTAATATATTGGGAAAGGATTCGTTGCCGGTGATTATGGACGAGGCTGAGACGCAAAGCAAGGACGATATTAACAATATGCAGCGTATTATTGACTTGGCGCGGCAGTCGTTCTCCAACGATGGTGCTAGCATTATAAAAGGAAAATCCGGCGGCGAGGGATATACAACTTATCAAGCGCGTTCCTCGTTCCTGTTCTCATCAATAAATTACGGCGTATACCAAAGCGCGGACTTATCCAGATTCATTCATCTGAAATTAGAGCGGAATGCGCTTACGCCAGAGGAATTTAAGGATTTGGATCGTGAAATGTCATCAACGATTAATGCTGAGTTTTCCCGTGCGTTTATTATGCGTGTATTTTTACGCGCACGGGATATTATTGCGGCTTATAATGTTTTCGCGCCCATTGTCGCTAATTACTTAAACAACTCGCGGCGGGATGGTGATACTTATGGAACGCTGTTGGCGGCGCGGTATTGCGTTTTATATCCTGACCCTCGCATTACAGAAAATACTGCACGAAAAATAGTGGAAAATATATCTTGGGAAAAAGGGGACGGCATTTTTCAGTCGTCGCAAAGCGACGATGTGCAAATTATTAACAGGTTAGTTTCGTTAAAGTTCCGCTTTGGAGAGAGCGAGGTAAACATTGGCGATTTGGTGCAGGCGGCATTGATTGAGGATGGCGATATTGATGCCATTAAGAAATTGAGTGACTTGGGTATTGCTGTCCGTGAAAAGAATGAGATACTTATATCCGACAACATAAATTTGCGGGAGCGTGTTTTTGCAAATACGCAATGGAATTTCTCTTGGTACAATACGCTATCGCAAAGTCCGGCGGCGGTAAAGTATGACAAAAACAGTCCGCAAAGATTTGGAAAGCGGGTTTTGAGGAAGTATATTGCTTTTCCGTTAAAGGATTTTGGAGATTTTAGATTATGAAACAAATATATCATTTTGACCGAGAGGGTTTTAATTTGCCTGCTGTTATTGGGCGGGGGTATCCTGTCCGTGAACACAAAAACATAATAGGGTATTGGTCGTGCAAGCAGCAAGACAAGGAATACGCATTCAAAGCAATCGAAGAGTTGGATGAAAAGTTTGGCGATGCTGAGGGATTGTACCAGGGAAGCGAGTGTGAGTTTAAGGCGGAGTTGCGTGGCATATTGGCTGCATTGCGGGAAGCGTGGATTGTTAAATTGGATTGCCGTAATGAAAGGCGGATTAACGAGAAGAATTTGCGGAGTAAGATGGAGCGGGCTATAAACAAAACGCTGCATTGCGGTACTTATGGAGATGTCTGCGATTACTATAATGACTGCTACGGAGAAATTCCATCGGAGCACGCGACATTCGATGAAATTGTTGATGACATAAAGGATTTCTTAAAGCAACATCCAGACAGTCAGTTACCGCAAAAATGGCGTGATGAATACCCGGAAAGGTTAGCGGCGAGGAAAGCGGAGACGGAGAAATGAAAACTCCGATTTCTTACTATGGCGGTAAACAAAAACTCGCGCCGCACATAACGAAACTCTTAAAATCATCTCCGCACAAATGGACGACTTATGTCGAACCCTTTGCTGGTGGCGCTGCCGTGTTCTTCGCAATCGTCGATAGCGTTATGGGAAAGCGTTTTGTTTTGAATGACAAAAATGAATTGATTGCCTGCTTTTATCAATGCGGACAAAATCCTGCAAAGCGCGAGTTGCTTGTTGCTTTGACCCGCGAGCGTGGTATTGTGTGCGAATCATTTTATAACCGCGCCCGTGAGATTTGGAAAGGCGTTGTTGTTGCTGATGATATTGAGAAAGCGTGGGCGGTATTTTATTTATCAAGGACTTCGTTCGGCGGGAGTTTCGATTCCTCGTTCCGTATCGTAACCAAAAACATCGTTGAGCGCCGACACGAACGCGTATTACAAACGCATATTGATGCGTTGCCTGTTAAACTTGCTGCGCTGCACGATGCTTGGGTTTTGTGTCGCGATGCCGTCTCCGTATTACAAAAATACGATTATGCTGATGCTTTGTTTTATATTGACCCGCCTTATGTGGAATCGTACCAAGGACATTACAGCGGATATAGCGAGGATCAATTTTCCACACTGCTGCAATTCTTATCAAAAACAAAAGCAAGTTTCGTTCTATCACACTACCGCATTCCTCTATTGGAAAAAGCAATCGTGGAAAACGGATGGGAAGTAAAATCAATAAATACGCGAACGACTGCTATGGGACATAAGGGCGATAATGCGCGTGTTGAGTTATTGGTGTATAACTACACGGAAACGGGCGCGATGTTAGACATATAGTTTTGCTTGCCGAAGTAACATTTTTGGCGCAACAAAGCGGCGGCGCGGTAAACTACATATATGCAGCGTTGGGCTGCACACCGGCACGGAGGGACCGTGTGTTAATAGGAGATGGAAATGGACGAACAAAAAGCCACCTGCCAGCACTGCGGTGAAGAATCGTACTGGCACCACCTATGCGCTGTTTGCCAACGGCTTCCGATTGACGAGCGGATTAAGCAACGCGGATTCCCGGTGTCAAAAGACGCACCGGGATACCAATATGCTTTGGATCAATTAACAAAAAAAGGAGCAGTAAAATGAAAAACAAAATCAACGGTACACTTGTAGGGTGCGACGGCAACGCCTATGCACTGATGGGAAAGTTCCGGCGCGATGCAAGGGACGCCGGATGGGAACGCGGGGAAATTGATGAGGTCATTACAGAAGCCAAAAGCGGCAACTACGATAACCTTATTGCTACACTTGCGGGACATTACGATGATGGTGACGAATCGTGAACGCTGCTAATTTTATCACCAGCGGCGTTTATGTCGCCATAGCGTCCGCAGCAGTAATAGCGTTATTCTTTTTCTCCGTGCGGGGGAACGATAAAACCGCTATGGGTATAATCGGCGCAATAAGTATCTTTGCACTTGCAATTATATTCGGACTGGGACAATATTGTCTGGTGCTATTTGCCGGGATATTGGGCGGGATAATGGTCGGTAGCACGACTGCTTTTGCCCGTTCCCCGGAACTCATAGATCACTTCCGCGAAATACTTTCTGCTTGCGACAATGGCGAGGAAAGACCGCCTGCATTTATCATCCCGCTGTGTCCGCTGGGGACCATATTGGGATTTTTTGCAGGCGGCGGATTGGTGTATTACTCAATTTTTATTTAACAACCAAAAGGAGACAAAAATGTCAAACATAAAACAACAAGAAAAAAATCGGCTGTCAGTTAGCAGCACCGATCTGGAATGGGCTATTTGCTGCCCGAAGTTAAGAGCGGCGGAACGGAAAGCGGAGACGGATGAGCGATTGGCTGTGCATACCGCAATTTCACATTTGATGAAATCCATACCCATAGACCGTACGCATAGGGCTAATTTGAAGTATTTGCATATACGGGATGACTTGGGCGCGTTATATGCAACCAACGGACATTCCCTGCACATGCTCCCAATCAAAGGAACGGCACTCGCAGAGTTAAAGGAAAGTATGGTGTCATCAACCTTCCATAACTACAGCCACCAATTCCGACCGAAAGAAAAGAAAGCGGATGGCAGTTATATTTTCATCAAAGAGCCCAAAAACGGTCCCGCTGTCACCAGCGTTATGCCGACTAAATCAACAGCGACTTTTGCTTTGGATAGCGACCAGATGGCTGCTATTTCCAAAGCAGCAAAAGCAGTCGGCAAGGCAATGCGCGAGGATCGTATTATGCTGGACGCGCAATTAAAAGAAACCATTCGCGGTGTCCACAGCGACCAAAAGGCGTACCAAAAGGCGTACAAGAAATTAAATAAGGCGCGGGATAATATGGCTATTTACCAAGTCAAGAATGACGAGGCGGCTTGGGTGCAACTTGGCAAGGAATGCAGTTTTACAGTCAATGTACGGTATTTTGCCGATGCTTTGGATTTTATTGCGTCCCAAGATGTAACCGCCCTGCTCTATTATCAGGACACGATACAATGCTTTGTTATAGTCGGACAATACACCGGCGCCTGTGCATTGGTTATGCCTATACGGAACGATGTTAAGGCACCAACCAAAATATCGGCATGCCGGATTGACTTTGCTAAACACGACATAAAGCAATGCGGGAGTAACGAGATTCCTAATTACGGGATACTTGCAAAACGCGCTGCTGCTGTTGAGCGTAACGATGGCTCAAAGGATCGGGCTAAAAAGTTATTGGAAGGCGCAAAATAATTTTAACAAAACCAAAAGGAGACCATAATGGAACACCAAACAAAAACCGGTACCGCGCCGGACAAACACGCGGCGGCAATTGCTGCATTATTTAGCGATGCAATAAAAAGGGCTCTTTCTGAAGCATTTTCTGATTATGACCTGCACTCAATAATTGAGGACGCCGCCCGAAGATTGATTGAAGAAAAATCCTCTGAGGTAGTCAATAAATCCATTTCCGATATGGTTGCGGATTTGGAACGGGCGCAAAAGGACACGACCCGCCTTGCTGTCACTGCAGCCCTGCGGAAGTATATCGTAGATCCGGAAACGCTTGCGGCAAAACCGCGCAAACTGGAACTTACAGGATATATCATTGGCGTCATTGATATGCACAACAACCGGATTGCTGCACTTACCGATGCTGATTTATTCCAAACCCCCAGCCAAACGGATGAGGAAAATCACGCGGCGGGACCGGTGACGGTATACGACTCCCATTTTGGTGCTTGCACTGAATTGGATAAGGCGCGGGAACTTTGGAATAAACGCCGGGATGAAAACGGAACTTTCGCGCCGGAAGTTGTCGTAATCCCGTTGGTTAATTTGTAAAAATTGACTTCCCATTTCCCCCTGCATTTTTGCGGGGGGATTTTTTTGACCTTACTAAAATTGACCTTGCCTAAATTGACCCTGCGTTAATTGACCTTATGGAAATTGACCCTGCTTGTTTCCGTACGCTCAATTTTCCGCAACAAAAAACTCAATCAAAAAAGCGGAAGTAAAGTCAATAAAAAAATAAATACAGGAAGTCGGTCAGTCAATAAACAGCAATCAGTCAATCAAAAAATCACCGCATTTTTTTGTTTATTCTTTGAAGTAACAAAAATGGCGGAACGGGATGGCGTTGCGCTATACTTATAAATGGGCGGCGGTTGCCGTCCGGCGCGCACGGCGTTACCGTGTACAACAATGGAGTAAAACAATGCAAAAAGTAAAACAGTACTGGCTGGGAGTTGGGGGAAAAAATTATGCTGCGGAGGAACTTGACGAAGCAATTTCCGTTAACTGGACGGAGATACAAAATAATCCGTACGCAAAAATGGCGACAAAATTTATTGACGAAGCAAGGGACCGCAAAAGCGATAATTTTTGTTTTATGCAAAAGATAGCAACGGAACTGTGCAAAATACTTGGCGACCCTTATGGTGTCCGCATAGTAGAGGAAGTCAATGGGGAAAAAGTATGCCGCTATCATTTGCAGGTGGACAGGAACGGCTGGCATCCCAAATGGTCGGTACTGCCCAAAAATGTGGATGGGTCAAGTATTTATCCGCCGGGATTCCGGATGCCGTTAAATCCCGCCGGTAGCGTTTGACTTTTGATGTATTGACTTTTTGATGTAAACGCAGGCGGTTGCCTGCAACCGGCACGGCGGAACTGTGTATTAAAAAAGGAAACAAAAAAATGACAATTGAAAAAACCAAACTTGGACTAAAAGACGACCAAGCAATAACACCGGAATGGCTGGTATGGCATGCGGTCGGAACTGGCGATAATTTATCACAGACCCTCTATGAGGAATATGTGGAAAATATACCAGGCGACTTGTTGGACTTTGTGGAACAGGAAATTAGGGAATGGGTCGGTCACGTGTTCCCTGTTTTTTCCGGCATTACTGT
>CBDCPJ010000044.1:0-67490 GCA_965220165.1 Spirochaetia bacterium | reverse complement strand
GTTGGATTGCGTTTCTAGTGTCGAAAACATACGAGACCCGGGAAGAAAAAAGTCAAGAGGCTGAGTGATCGTAATTGCAAACGCCCCTCTTATATCGTCATATTCTATTCCTCCGGTAGTCTTATCGGTATCGCCATAGATATCAAACGAAGGCGTCAACTGATAGCCAAACGAGATCGTCGGTAAAAACTGTTCAAACGTTAATTCCGTTTGAATCTGTTGCAGTTTGGCGGCAAGCCGCAACCCCTGTAATTCTGGAGAATTGTCCAACATTTCCAATACAATTCTCTGTGTATCCAGCGTATATTGAGGAACCGCGTCGCTTAGCTCGCCTTCGAGGATAATATCAATTTCGCTATTAAGCCCAAGGAGAAAGAGAAATTGACGCCGCGCGTTCTTTATCGCAACCTCAAGCTCCGATACAAGAGGCTTCGTATTCTCCCACGCGACCTGCGCGCTAAGCATAGTGAATTCGTCCACCAATCCATTGCGAAAATTGAGACTCGCTTGCTCATAGCGCTCCTCGGCTAAATTGACCGATTCTTTCGTATTCTCTAGGCTAATTTGCATAAGAAGAAGATTGTAAAATGCCTTACGAACATCGCGTTCTATCGCGATACGCGCCTGTTCCAACGTTATGACGCCTCGATCGTAATCGGTAATCGTAAATTGGAACGCGCTGATCAATTGAAAAGAAAAATTAAGCTGGGCGGCGATATTAATATTTAATGAGCCAATTAAATCGCGCGGATCACCTGCGGTAGGTATCGATAGGGAGGAGCCGCCCGGAATCGTTATATTATTTGGTTCGCCCTCCGTGGGAATTGACTGCGCGGTATTCAGGAGGCTCATAGTTGTGCCTGCGCTAATTGAAGGATAGAAAACGTTAAACGAATTGTCGCGAGTGATGCGCTTATTTTCGAGGTTAACCTCCTCTACCTTTATGCTCAGGTTATTATCCAACGCTATCTCTACCGCCTGATCAACAGAGATCGACATTCGTTCTTGGGCGAACATCGACTGGGAAATAAGGGACAAAGCGATAAAGAGCGCTGAGGCACTCAATATCCTCACATTAATTATTGTAGCAATCATAAAAGCAATCTTACCATTTTATTATTTTTTATAGTCATCCTATCATTGTGTTATTTATCGAATTCATCGAAATTAAAAGACTGCATACGAACCCATCGTATTATTTTGTCGGCAGAAATGGCAATTTGTTCCCTCAATTGAGATTTTTTTCAATTGCGAGATTGCTTTTCGTACGTTCTACATACGCGCTCGATTTACATGCATAATCAGCAACGCGATATCCGATCTCCGAATGCCTGAAATACGAGAAGCTTGTCCTATCGATACAGGTTGAATATATTGTAGCTTTTCTCGCGCTTCGTTGGAAATGCCGAGAGCATTATTGTAATCGAAACGCTCGGGTATTTTCATTTCCTCCATTCGTCTCAATTTATTTGTTTGACGAATTTGCCGATCTACATATCCTTCATATTTTATGTCGAGCTCGACTTGGCGAAGCCACTGCTTGGGATAGGAAAAACGGCTATCAATGGCGCATATATCGACCATACCTATCTCTGGCGTTTTAAGAAGATGATAGAATGATTTGCCGACATATTCGCGAAACTTATTGCTTTGCGAGCCATCGGAGCGAAATGATTTGAGTCGACTCGAGCGCAACAGCGACTTAATTTCTTCAATTGCGTCATATTTTTCTCGAAACTGCTCGTACCGTTTTTCCGAATGCAGTCCAATGTCATATCCTCGCTCAAATAGCCGACTATCGCATGAATCTTGACGCAACGCCAATCGATGTTCCGCGCGAGAGGTAAACATACGATATGGTTCCGCGGTGCCTAGCGTTACTAAGTCGTCAATCATAACGCCGATATAGGCCTCTGAACGAGAGAGAATAATCGGCGAGCGTCCCTGTATCGATAACGCGGCGTTGATGCCGGCCATCAGTCCTTGTCCTGCCGCTTCTTCATATCCCGAGGAGCCATTTGTCTGGCCGGCGATATAGAGTCCTTGAATGTGTTTGGCTTCAAGCGTGGGCATCAGCTGAGAGGGATCGATATAGTCGTATTCAACCGCATAGCCGGGACGCATAATAACGGCTTTTTCCAATCCGGCTATCGTATGAATAAACTCTGCCTGTATCTCTTCCGGCAATGACGACGATATACCATTGAGATACATCTCTTCGGTGTTGGCTCCTTCGGGTTCGACAAATATATGATGATTGTCGCGGTCGGGAAATTTTACCACCTTATCCTCAATTGAGGGGCAATAGCGAGGACCGTTGCCGATAATTTTTCCGCTATAGAGGGGAGAACGGGCGATATTAGATTGGATCACCGCATGTGTTTTGCTATTTGTTTCGGTAAGAAAACAGGGCAATTGCCTTCTGTCTATTTTAGTCTTGGCAAATGAGAATGGGACAATATCATCGTCGCCAAACTGCGGCGTCATGCGCCCAAAATCAAGCGAAGAGCGTTGCACCCTCGCGGGAGTTCCCGTCTTGAGTTTGCCCATTCGGAATCCGCATTTTCTCAGCGCGATGTCCAAATGATGCGCGGCCGGTTCGCCCAAGCGCCCCGCGGAGCGAGTAAATTCGCCTATATAGACCCTACCGTTAAGAAACGTGCCTGTGGTAACCACAACCTTCCGTGACGATATTCTATTGCCTCGTTCGGTAATTACCCCAACGATAGACTGCTCGTCAGAAGAGAACATAAGGTCGACCACGATATCTTGGAATAGCGAGAGATTTTCCTGAAGCTCCAAAACGCGTTTTGCGGCGGTTTGGTAGGCAAGTTTATCCGCTTGAGCGCGGGGAGCCTGAACGGCCGGACCGCGGCTTCTATTCAATACGCGAAATTGAATCATAGTTTTGTCGATAAGCCGCCCCATTTCGCCGCCAAGGGCGTCTATTTCGCGCACCATATTGCCTTTTGCTAGCCCGCCTATTGCGGGATTGCATGACAGCTTGCCGATTGTGTCGAGATTTTGCGTAATTAAAAGTGTGCGGCAACCAAGACGGGCTGCCGCAAGGGATGCCTCAATACCGGCATGACCGCCGCCAACTACAACGAGGTCAAATTCCACGTGAAGCGTATCTTATTAAAAACAAGTTCGCCGTACAGCGCGCTACTACGCTCTACGGTTTCCAAGTGCCGCTACGCTCTTCGCCATATAGACTGGGAATAATAAATACCTGTCCGGGAAGGATAAGATCTGGATTGAGAGGATCTTTAAGTTTGGCTACGTTTGCGGCAAAAATATGCGGCCATTGTTTTGCGTCGCCATAGACAAAATCATATCCCGCAATTCTGCTAAGAGAGTCAGTGCGCCCGGGGATATACCGAACGGTGTAATATTGAGGAAGAGGCGCGTCAAACGCGATCGAAATTCCCTCCAATACCGATAGGGCGCCGCGAAAAGCGCTTTGACTCACAAGGTAATCTCCCTGGTTAAAATGGTTGACGCCATCAAGGAAAAAATCGTTAGCGATATCCAACACATCTTGGCTGCCCTCGTCGTCCATAAGTTGCGCCAAACGAATACGTTGTTCGGCCTGCGTTCGAAGGTCGGTGGCAATAAATCGATTGGTTTCATTGTTTACATAGTCTATCGCCATTTGGCTCGCATCTTTCGACAGATCTGATAGTCGAATCGCCTCGTCGAAATCCTCATTCTCTAACGCCTGCTCGGCTAGATCGGCATATTCCCTCGACTGCCGCAATAGATCTTCGCCAGTAGTATCTTGAGACGATACCGAGCCTATCAAAATAAGCGCGATCGCCGACAGGCAAGCTATTCTTCGAATCATTATTGTTCTCTCCTTTTTTGAAGCTCGTCAAACATCTGCTCCGCTCTTTGTAAAGCGTCAAGCGCATCTTGAACCGCCCTCATCGCATCATCGCCTCTCTGTCCTGTGGGTTGTGTTCCAGACAATGACGCGGCCGATTCGCCCGATTTTATATACGTGGCCTCGGCTTGGTTGGCTAAACTAAACACCTGTTTATATTGTTCCTGAATTTCAGAGACTGCTTTCGCAAGATAGTCGCTTTGCTGACGAGTAAATGGCTTGCCAATAAAAGACAGCCCTTCGTCTCTTGCGCTCAATGCCATAGCGATTACCTCATCGTAGTTTTTAAGCGCTCGTTCGACAATCCCGTTGGCTAAATTATATAATCGAGCGCTCTTTTGAGGAGCGCCTTCGCTATTGGCGTAGCCCATCGCGTGCAATACATCCGCTCTTTTTTGAGAAGCGATCGTATTTATCGCTTCGTTAGCGGCAAAGGCAAGTCGAACGATAGCTTCTTGATATGCTTCGACCGCCGTATCAATATCGCCGGCGCTATTTCCTTGGGCAAAGAAGTCTCGCGCTTCGGCAAAAAGCTCCGGCGCGTATATATCTAATCCCGACTCTCTCATAATATCCATGCCGTATTCCGCCAATTCGCTTTCATATAGCCGGCGAGTCAATTGCGCCGGGGAAGGTTTGCCATGTTTATCCTGAGCAATTTCGCGGGATGTATTGCGAGCGATGCGATATCTATCTTTTGCTTTGTCGGCAAAATAGAAGGCGTCGGTATAGCTGGAACCTATCTTATCAAGAACTTTCAATGCCAACGCAAGCTCATTATCGGTAATATCGCGTCGCTCATCTTTAACAGACAACGCGGCTTCAATAGCTTGACCCGCTATCGAGGTGGCTCTGTTTCTGCTTTTTATCGCCCGACTGACATATTCATTGGCTCTTTCATAGGATGTGGGATCATATTCTTTGGCTCCAGCTCTGTCGGCGATATGATATGCTCGCCGAACGTTTTGCTCTTCGGCGCTCACAAGACGTTCGACCGCGGTGTTAATAACAATGCCATAGTGTTCTATCGATTGACGATAGTAATCCGCCGCCGCCTGCTCGTCGCCAAGCCCCATGACCTCCATAGCGCGATCAAAAGATGTTCGGGCTGCCCGGCTATTTACGCGCGAAAATCCGGCGAGCCCATATTGGTCGATGACAAGGGCCATATAGCGAGCCAACAGAATTTCGCGATCTCGGGCATTATGAGAAGCGTTGAGTTGCAACGCCGCCGCGACTTCACCGGCGATTTGATAGGCATTTTGCGCGTCGACGGCAAGTCTATAGGAGTGGGAATACATCGCAATCAACGATTCGATGGCGTCTAGGGAAAATTTAAGATCTTCATCAGAAACACCGCTCCGCATCATACGAGAACCGCGGCGAATAGCATCAGCGGCCAGCGCGTCCGCTTCTTCGACAACTTCCATAAGATAATCGACGCGTTCGTCGCCCCATCGAAAAATAGCAGCGGCCATTCGGTCCGCCTTATGATCGACAGCCAGCCGCATCGAGCTAACAATGCCGCCCATCGCTTGACGAGCTATATCCGAGACAACGCTTCGAGCCGCGTCGACATATCTTGCGGCGGCCTGACGATATTCATCGTCATTATGCGACGCAATTGCAGATTCTAAGTGCTCGTTGCCTTCTTGGTAGAGCAACCGAGCATTTCCAGCAAGATCGAATGGCGCGATCGAATCGCGTAAATACTCTACCAGTTTACGCTCGTTGCTATAGGTATGTCCGCCTACCGCGATTGCGTTGTAGCCCAAAAAAGGACGGTCGCAATCTAGTATTTCCGCGCACGCCGATTCGGATACGGTATAATCGCTATCCGGATCGCCAATATCTACAAAAGAGTCGATACTCACAAAGGAATAGAGGTGCCCGCTGACAACTATCAATACTAGTGCCATTAGAAACACCCTTACGAAAATTCTATTAATTATTGCTTTCACGATGTTATCATATCGTTTATATTTAACTGTTGCAATATATTTTTCAAGAATATTTGAAAAAAATCGCCAATTGTAACTAGAGCGCACTGTTTAGATAACGTTCAGTGGGGGTAGCGGAAGATCGCCAGTTGGGCGGCGGGCGGAGTGGAACGAGCCCGTAATTGCCTGGCTTTGGCAGGCAATTAGCCCAACGGCGCCCCGCTTTGCGGGGCGGGCGAGCTGGAGCTAGGGGGCGGCCGCCCCCTCCTAGATACCGATATTCTTTTAATAAAGCAATTAAACTTGCTTGCGATTCGGCCGAAATAATGATTGTGAACCGAATATTATCGCTTTCTCTTCTATTTCCGCTTTTTATGTTGATTGTAGCCGTGTCGTCGCCCGCCGAGACGAGGGCGCGAGTCGAATTGGACGCCATACGTTTTGACGAGAATCGACTGTCGCTCTCTAATAACGGGGAGTTGCTTTTTAGTTCGGTGGTGACTGTGCCGCAATATAGCACCTATTCGACCCTGTTCCACGCAAATCTTTCCAGCGATGGGCAGCATATATTTCAGCAACTTACCTTCTTTCCAGAGGAGATCACATTTCTTACGCAGACTCGTCAATTGCAGATTCAGAATAGATTTGGCGTCTTTCGAAGCGACGAATCATTGCGTCGAATCACCGCTATTCGTGGCTATCCTTCGTTCGCGCGAGGACAACAAATCGCTGTGGGAAAGATCGAGCCGGTAAGCAGTTCGCCCGACGCCCGCTACATTATCTATTTTATCCCTCGGAGCGTCGCCTACGGGGATTTGGTGTTGCACGATCTCGCTACCGGACGGCGGGTGATCGTCGCCGAAGAGGTTGGCATCTCGCTTCAAGGGCCGCCGGTTATCTGGTCGCCGCAGTCTACCTATTTTGTCTACATGAAGGAGGGAAGCCTCTTCTACTTTTCGGTGGCGCAACTCGAGGAGAATCGCGTGATCGCCGAGCCTCTAAGATTGCTTGGAGAGGGGCGAACAAATAATATCCAGTGGAGCGATCAGGGGCGGCTTCATTATATTTCCGGATCGCTTGTCTATCAGGTTAGGCCGTCTGAGCTCTTTAGTCGCAATATATACGCAGATATTCTGGGAGTGGGGCGAATAGCCGGGAAAATCCCATTCCATTTCGATCCCAATTTCGACAAATTTTGGATCTCTCCCGGCGCGGATAAATTGTTGCTTCGAAAGGGTTCGCGAAGCATTTTTCTCTACCTTCTCAGCGAGGACGATGTGGCCGACGACGCCGCTCTTGAATTGCCCTACCTCTTGCTTCCGGCTAATACAACAATACAGCGAGTCGTGTGGTCGCAAACGGATCAAATCACCATTCTTACCAGCACGCTGAGGGGAACGGAGATCGATAACAAGGTGTATCGTTTGCGCGTTAGAAACGACGCGGGTAGCGAGCTTACAATTCGCGCGGAGAATGATATTATCGATGTGCGGCTCTCTCCTAACGAGGAACTTGTCGCGGCGCTCCATCCTGAACAGGTTACGCTTCGCGACTACGAGACATGGGAGGTAAAACAGACGATCCCTCATAGCAAGCCGCTCCATGCGATCTGGGAAAGCGATACAAGCATTATTATCGCCGGCGCGAAGATCATTGAGCGATGGAATATCCCAAATGGCAAGCGGGATATGCTGATCGCCCTTTCGCAGGCGGAGGAGTACGGCTTTCGTACGGAAATAGGGATGCCCTACGCCATTGTAGGCGGGGAATATTATGATTACGAAAGCGTCGCCAATGGGTGGGTGGAGGCAAAATCGCTTGACGAATCCACGATAGCGCCGCCGGAGCGCAAGACAATATCGGCAAACTTCCGCGTCTACTCGCAACCGTTGCCCACCGGTCGATATCACAACGCGATTATGGTGCGAAATATCCAAGGAGTAGACACCAATCCTCTCTTCGCGCCGCCGACGCAGGAGTATGAGCAATATCCCCAGCATGAGGAGCCTATAGACTTTGATAACTTTTCGCATGGGAGCAGAATCCGTCAGCGCGAAGTGGCGTTTGTTTTTAATGCCGCCGATTCTGCCGAGGGATTGTCGCAGATACTCAATACGTTGCATATTCATAATATTCGCGCCACGTTTTTCCTAAGCGGCAACTTTATCACCCGCAACCCCGCGGAATCGAAGGCGATAGCAGATGCGGGTCATGAGGTGGGGTCGCTCTTTTTTGCCCACTTCGATATGACGGACACTAACTATCTTATTGACGAGGAATTTGTGCAGCAAGGTCTGGCAAGAAACGAAGACCTATTCTTTGCGAATACCGGTCGCGAGCTGTCGCTTATATGGCATGCTCCCTACTATTTGGTAAATTCCAATATTTTAGCGGCGTCGAAAAAAATCGATTATACCTATATAGGACGCGACGTAGACAGCGGCGATTGGGTGCCGCGCCGCGGTTCAAGTCTGCTGGGGGATGTCTATATGCCGAGCAATAGAATTGTCGAGCGTATTATCGAAAAGAAACGTCCGGGCTCGATCATTTCGATGCGCATCGGTATTCCCAGAGAGGATACGCCATACGGAGGACGAGACGATTATCTTTTTCAGCGCCTCGACCTTCTTATCAATAGATTGACCCAGAGAGGATATCGCATCGTATCGGTTTCCGAACTGATAAACAATGCCCGCTAATCATATCAAAAAATACTGGTAATGAATGAAAAAATGAGAGATACTATAGGTAACGTATGGATAACAATATAAATAATGCCTATCGACGCGCTCGCGTCGTTACGGCAACCCGCGGAAAAATTGTTGTGATGCTCTATGACGAGGCGTTGCGTCAGATAGATATCGCGCGCGACAGCATCGATGGAGGGATTAGATCGTACGACTTGGTAAATGATGCGATTACCAAGGCGCATGATGTGATGTCGGAATTAATGGCGTCGTTGAATATAGAAGAGGGCGGCGAAATAGCTCGCAATCTTTTTAATCTCTATTCATTCTTTTGCAACGCGCTTATGGAGGCGAATCTGAATAAGGATCGCAAATACCTCGACGAGATCGTTCCGTTAATTGAGAATCTTCGTTCGGCTTGGGATCAAATCGCCGATAATGCAGAGCAATCGACGACCTTTACGCCGGAAACAGGTATCAATATATCGGGGTAAACCTGGCGCTATGCCCAATCATTTCTCCGCCGCGTTGCTTGATCGCTATCGCGCAGAATTGGAGCGCTACATTCGTCTGACTGAATTGCAGCGGGATGCCATCGTCAATCGCAGGATAGACGATTTAGAACGCTCTATCGAAGAGATGGTAGAGGCGCGGGCGAGCTTGGCAAGCATAGCGCGCTGTTGCCGAGGATGGCGGGATAACGGCGCCTCCGTCGGCGTCGCAAACGGCGCGGCGGATTATGCGCATAAAGCGGCAATCAGGGATTTTTTTGATCGGGCGATAGCGTTGCAACATGAGAATAGGCGACTGCTGGCCGCCGAGTTAGCGGCGACACAGAAGAAGCTTTCGCTTGTGACAAAACGCGATGGACAGAGCTTCTTTCAACGAGAACATTCGGAGCAACGGTTGATAGATACCCATGCCTGACCGGAACCACTCGCTTTCCAACACCACTGACTCGCCGCCAGCCCTGTTTATCCTGGATACTTTTGGGATTATCTTTCGCTCCTACTTCGCGTTTATACGCAATCCCCTTCGCAATAGCAAAGGCAAAAATGTTTCCGCCATTTTTGGAGTGTTGCGCGCGATCATTGCCCTGTTCAAGGAATGGAACCCTCGCTATCTTGCTATGGCTCTCGATTCGACCGTTCCCACATTTCGTCATGAACGGTATCCCGACTATAAAAAAAACCGCGACAAAACGCCCGATGACTTAATAGAACAGATTCCAGCGATCAAAGATATTATATCGTCGCTCGGCATTCCATTTGTCGGCAAAGACCGATTCGAGGCCGACGATGTTATCGCGACATACGCCGCGATCTGCGCGCGGACAAATCGCCGTTGCTATGTCGTCAGCGGGGATAAGGATCTTCTGCAAATTGTCGGAGAGAACGTCGCCGTGCTCCGCCCCGAAACCGGCGGACTACGAGAGATGTGGGCGGAGGATGTGCGCGATAAGCTATCAGTGCGTCCCGATCAGGTGTTGGACTATTTGTCATTGATCGGCGACTCGAGCGACAATGTCCCGGGTGTCGCGGGGATCGGCCCCAAAAGCGCGGTCGCGTTGTTGGAGCAATTCGATACGCTCGACGCCATCTACGACAATATCGACGCTGTCGAGAAAAAGGCGATGAAGACAAAACTGGAGCGGGGGCGCGAGCTCGCCTATCTAAGCCGATCGCTTATCGCGTTGCGCGAAGATGTAGAGGTGGGTATCGCTATCGAAGATCTCATGTTGCCCGAGCGGCTCAATTATCAGGCGGCAGAATCGCTTTTGATACAGCAGGGGATGATGTCGCTGCGCAAAGACCTTATGGCGCTGCGCGGCGACGACGGAGACAGCGACAGGCGCGCCGGCGACCGCAACGGCGACGGGCGGCTGGACAACGCGAGCGATGCGGCTAGCTTCGAACACCCCGAAAATCATACCATTAGAAAGCAACGATACCACCGTGTCGATACGATCGAATCTCTCGCAAGGCTTGTCAACGAGGCGTCGAAGGTCGGATCATTCGCCTTCGACTGCGAAACCGACAATATCGACCCTATGCGCGCCGATCCTATAGGCTTCTCGATCTCATATAGTCCCGACAGTGCCTACTATATACCGCTCCGCGGGCCAGACGGGCCGATATTGGATCAGGACGAGACAAAAGCCGCGCTTGCTCAGCTGTTGAGCAATTCCTCATATGAGCTTATCGGACAGAATATCAAATACGACTACAAGGTCCTCTATCGATGGGGCATTACAATAAAAAATAGGCTATTCGACACAATGGTCGCGGCCTGGCTTCTGGATAGCAACGCGCTGGGCTACAATATAGACGCGCTCGCGTTGCGACACCTGAACTACGAGACTATCCATTTTGCCGACCTCTTTCCGCCAAAAAAGCGGGGCGAAAAGCAGCCCTCCTTTGAAGCCGTCCCCCTGGATAGGGCGACCGACTACGCGGCCGAAGATGCTGACATAGCGTTGCGCCTCGCCAACTATTTTCGTCCCTTGTTGGATACCAAAGAGCTAACTCATTTGTTGCGCGATATCGAAATGCCGCTTATTCCTATCTTAGCGGCGATGGAGATCCAAGGCGTTAGCCTCGATCAAAAACGTCTGAACCTCAGCGGCGTCGAATTTCGCCGCGAAATAGAGCTGTTACGGCAAGAGATCTATCGTCTATGCGGCAGAGAGTTTAATATCGATTCGCCAAAACAGCTGCAAGAGATACTCTTTAACAACCTCGGTCTCAGCAGAAAACGCAAAACGAAAACCGGCTACTCTACCGACAGCAAAGTGTTGACGGAATTAGCCTACACCCATCCCGTGCCGGAGCGTATTTTACGATATCGTCTGTTGACTAAACTGCAATCGACCTATATCGACGCGTTGCAAAAAATGGTCAATCCAATGACAAACCGCATCCACACCAACTACAATCTTACCGGAACCGCCACAGGAAGAATATCGAGCCAAGACCCCAATTTGCAGAACATCCCTATACGGAACGACGAGGGGCGGCAGATTCGCGCGGCATTTGTTCCAGCCCCCGGCCATGTATTTGTCAGCGCGGACTATTCACAGATAGAGCTCGTCGTGCTCGCCCACCTTTCGGGAGATTCTGGCCTATGCGCGGCCTTTGCGGAGCATCGCGACGTGCACCGCCAGACCGGTTCGTTGATATTTGGCGTAGAGCCAGATATGGTCGATGATCGGCAACGAAGAATTGCCAAGGCGATCAATTTCGGAGTCGTCTATGGAATGTCGGCATTTCGCCTATCCAGAGATTTAGCGATGCCGATCGCGGAGGCGCAACAGTTCCTAGAAACCTATTTTGCCACCTACCCGATGATCAAATCGTTTATCTCCGATACGTTGCAAGCGGCAAAAAAAGATGGCGAGGCACGCACAATATTGTCTCGTCGGCGCTCGTTGCCCAATATCAACAACCGAAACCGCAATATCCAAGCGGCATCCGAACGAATAGCGATCAACACTCCCATTCAAGGGAGCGCCGCGGATATTATGAAGCTGGCGATGTTGCGCATAGACAAACGGTTGCGAACGATGAAGCTACAAAGCGCTATGATCCTGCAGGTGCACGACGAGATTATTTTAGAATGCCCTATTAAAGAGACCGAGATAACCAAAAAGGTGCTCCGCGAAGAGATGAGCGTTGCCGCCCAGTTAAAAATCCCGCTGATGGTCGACCTGAAGTCCGGCGCAAACTGGGGGGAGCTGTGATCGCCTTGCCCGCCGCAATCGCGCCGATACCGTAAGACGCTCCAAAAAACGCGATAATCCACAGTGATAGTAGGAATTGGCGGCAAATTCTGCGCGGGCAAAGATATGGCCGCAAATTTTTTCCGTCGACTAGGGTGGCAAATTATCGACGTCGATCGCGTCGGACACACAGTATTAGAGGATAAACGCCGCGAAATTATAGAGGCATTCGGAAAAGAAATCGCGCGCGACAATGGGTCGATAGACAGAAATTTGCTGGGAAACAAGGTGTTCCGCGACGCGACCGCAAAAAATAACTTAGAACGCATCCTTCACCCCGCTATGATCTCCAAAATAACGCACCTCATAGCATCCGCCGACGACGACAACATTGCGATCAACGCGGCGCTCCTCTTCACGATGGGGCTCGATAGACTATGCAATCGCATAATCTGGTTACAAGCCTCTACCATCCTTCGTTGCGCTCGCGCGTTGCGACGCGGAAAGCCCAAATTGAGGCTACTCGTACCAATTCTCTGGCAACAACGCGCCCTCGGAATCCCCACAACCAATGAATATGACCTCCATAAATATTCAAGCAATCATAAACATTTGGCAAAACAGGCCGATATACATATTGTGAGAAACAGCGGATCGATCAAACGGTTAGAAAAAAAGATATCTTCGTTGCTATGAATAGATTTGTACAATCGATCCCGCCGATTTTGGTAGCCGGCATCTTCATTGCGGTTATACTGGGATTGGGTCTCTGGGTATTCTATCCCCGCCCCGACGGCGATCTCGCCCTCCAACCATCGCAAATCGACGAGGAGTCCGAGATATTCGACCCCATAGAATATCTTAGAAACGGGAGCGATTTGGCAGACTTGGTTCAAACAACCCCAGACGATACCCCGTTGAAGAACGATCCCGAAGACCGAATAGCAATTATCTACGGCAACCCGACGCAACCCTCACAGTCGACCCCCTCGTTCAGTATCGTCTCCAGCAACCAAGATGACAGCGCGTCAAGCGACATCGTTCGCCGCGGCGACCAGTTTCCGGCAACCCCAGGCCTACCCGCGCCTCCCCCAAACGGAATCCCAAGCGGCGTCGCCTCATTTCAGCAACGCGCCGAGAACCTTCCGCCCTCGACAATAGCCGGCGCCTCTCGCGAAACTGGCACCCAGCGCGCCGCAACGACTTCGCGACCACCCGCCGTCTCGCCGCAAAAATCCGCGGCATCCAACACGGTTCGTCGCAATGCCCCATCTCTCAATCGACACCTGTCCAATCAACCGACGCAAAGCCAATCCATCGTAGCGTTGCGGCGTCCCAAACAATGGATTCAGCTGCTTGCCTCCACCGATTTGACCCGCGCCCGCAATGCCCAAGCGACACTGCGCTCCCACCATATCGACAGCGTCCTCGCGATCGAAAAGACGCCCAAAAATACCTACTATCGCCTGCGTTTCGGCCCCTTTTTCAATCGAAACGAGGCGTCTAAATTTCTCCGCTGGATACAGCAATCGCCCAATTTAGGCAAACAGTTCGCGGACAGCTTCGTCGTAACAAGCTAACCCATCCGACGCATCCGCCCCGAGAAAAACGAGCTCGTCCATAGTTCTACGCCCCGTTGGTTGAGGGGGAGTAGCGCCGATCACGCGATGCCTCGCCGCCTCCGTCACACAGCCCGCCAAACGCGTAGCCGCCCCCTTTTCGCTGTCTCCCCCCTCGCTCCATAGCGCTGACCGGGGCACGCTTATCCAGTTCCACTCGCGCTCCACTGGGCGCGCCCCTGCGCTATTCCGCTCCCCCCCTCTGCGGGCACCGCTCCCCAAATTGCAAATCGCCCAAAAAAACCGCCCGCAACGCCCAACGGGCACAATAGATGACCAATCGATACCCGTTCTCGCATTTTACACTTGACTGAGTACAACAATAGTCACTATATTTTAGAAT
This sequence comes from Spirochaetia bacterium, assembly GCA_965220165.1. Classification (GTDB taxonomy): domain Bacteria; phylum Spirochaetota; class Spirochaetia; genus CBDCPJ01. The sequence continues at coordinate 53,297 of CBDCPJ010000044.1, read as the reverse complement.
GATTTTATACAATGCTCGTTTATATCGTTTTTCATTTATCATCGCTTTGGTATTTGCGATAACTACGGCAATGGGAACGACTGGTTCTCTCCATGCCGAAGAGACAGAAGATGTATTCAACGCGGGACGCGGCGGCGTTATCGCTATATACGGCTATGATCCGGTGGCGTATCATACCGAAAACCGCGCTTTGCTTGGCTCATCTGACATTAGCGCTCGATGGGGAGGCGTAGATTGGCACTTTAACAGTATTAACAATCGCGATCTTTTTGTAAGCGATCCCACTCGATACGCGCCGCAATATGGCGGTTTCTGCGCATTCGCAGTCGCGCGAAACGCCATCGCAGACATCGATCCAGACGCGTTTAGCATTGTGGATGATAAGCTCTATCTTAATTTCTCGCGCTCAGTAAAGCGTAGATGGGATCGCGATAGAGATCAAAATATTCTTCTCGGAGATCGTAATTGGCCCGAGCTTCGATCAATGGCACAATAATAATCGACAAAATTATCGTCGTTAAGAGGAGGATGAAATTATGCATACAACCAAAACGGCTACGCCGTCAAATAGAGCGCGCGGGTCAAAACTATCGGCTATACTAATCATAGCAGCGACATGGATAGCTGGCTCGTTTACAATAATAGGATGCGCTGACATATTTGCCGATGGAGTTGCGGTGACCTACAAGGTTGAAATCACTATGAACTGGACGGCAGATCAATCCCCGGGGGTCAACTTTCCTAATGGCGCTCATTTTACCGATTTTGTTATAGCAAGCCATGTTCCCACATATACTATTTGGAGAGAAGACGGAACTGCGTCGAAGAATGTCGAAGTGGTTGCTGAAACGGGACAAACCGGCGGACTAGTCGATGAGCTAAATAGTCTACAGAGATTATCGCTCGGCGATGTTGTCGTGGCTGATGGCACATCGGCTGTAGGAACAACATCCAAAAACATCAGAGTTTCTCCGACGTATCGCTTTGTATCGGCCATCTCTATGGTCGCGCCAAGCCCAGATTGGTTTACGGGAATAAGTAATCTCAATCTATATCCTGCTGAATCTTGGCTGAACTCCGTGACTATGAATTTAGTGGTATATGACGCCGGAACAGAGGGGGGGACAGAATTTCGACTTGACAATCCTGCAGAAACAACAATCATAAGACAATTCCCTATTGATAGCAGGGAAGCATTCAACACAGCGGAAAACGCCGTAGTGGGAACAATAAAATTCACACGCCAGTAAAACCGCGCGCCAAATACCGCTATGGTGAGTAGGAGCGGTAAGTAATATATAAATATGGTCGGAAGCGAGGGACTCGCGCTTCCGACAATTTATTCATTAGCGTTCGAGATTAGAGTTTCCCAGTATAACCTCAACCTCGCTTTTGCTTATCTTAAGATGATCAGCTATTTGCGAAATACTAAATTTACGCAGGGCCATGCTCTTGGCTAGTTTGCGAGTCTCTTGCGGCAACCTGTTTTTTAGGCCTTCTGTCTCATCTAATACAACTTGGAGAAGACTAAGTCTCTCATCGATGGCAGCGTACGCATCTTGCAATCTGGTCTCCACTCGACCAAGCCACTCGCGATCCATATCCAGCTTACTAATGCGGTTCTCGAGTTGGTCAACTATTTCGGTAACATCGCGAGACTTTTCGGCGGCAATACGCGCCGCTTCGCCCGTCTCGGCGATATCCGATACCTGTTCGACTATTCTTTGCACACGCTCGGGCACATCGCTCAACTGCCTCTCAAGCTCGCCTGCCCGTTTTTCGATATCTCCTATCGTCCGAAAGTTTTGCTCCACGATTTTTGTCGTGGTTTGCGCCACTTCACGTTGTTGCTCAAGTCTAATAAGCGATTCGCTGGTAGATTGCTCCATTTCCTTAATGCTTCGCAACTTAGCCTGGATAATTTGAAGTTCATCATTATAGGAGGATATCTCGGTCAAACGATTTTCTACCGTATCGGAGAGCGCGATTACGCGTCCATAATTTTTTTCTAACATGTCCATGCGACCTCGCTCCGATTGTAGCTGACGAAGACGCTCGTTGCTATCATCAACCTCCTTTCGTATTTTTTTCACCGCCTTACTCAGGCGGGACACTTCGCTGATATCCTCGTTTACCTCTTGCAAGTAATTGCGAATGCTCTCTAGATCAGAATGCAATTTATCCTTAAATTTTTCCGCTTTCTCAAATGAATGTATATGATCGGCGAACGAGCGCTGTCGCTTCTCTATTTCATTCATCATTTTTGAAACAGATTCGCTTCGTTTCTCAATTTTGCTAAATAACTCCCTATGAAGAGTATGATACGATTCGTTATATGTTTTCATCGACTGTTCATAATGATCTTCTATGCTTTGCGCTTGTTCCTTAATATGACGCTTTGAATCTTTCTGCCATTGATCCATCTGGGTATCAATCGAAGCGACGATAGTATCTATTCTCTGTTGAAGCATTGATTCGATCGATTGCTTGCGTTGCGTGATGCTCTGCTCCAACGATTGACGCATTTCATCTATATGCCGGCGCGAATTATCCAAATTTGTCTGTATTTCTTCGATTATCTTCTTCCCATGTTCGCGCGCCTTTTGATAGTCGGCGATATGTCTTGATTCAAAATCTCTAAACTGTTCGACGCATTGCTCTTTTGTTCGATTCAACGAATTGCGCAGCGACTCTTCCAGTTGCGATATTGCATCGCCCAGAGCCGCGCCTTTCTCAACTCTCTCTTCGATAGCAACGGTAAATTCGTCGATTTTGGCATCAATCGCAATGATTTTCCCCTGAGCGCCCTCTTCCAATTCATTGAATTGCCGATCTATTTTGGTATCGAGCGCGGCGATTCTCTCTTCCAAACTCTTATCAACCGCGCCAATCTTATCATAAAGCGTCACGCTGAGAAGCTCGATTTTTCGCTCACCTTCGGCAGTCAGTTCGGCGCGCCCATTTTCTATCCTCTCTCGAATATTCCGCGCGTCGTCATCAATCTGGCTATTCAGTCGCCCCAATCGAATCTCTAGCTTTTGATAACCGGCGTCAATTTCGGCATGCTTCGCCCGCGATACATTTTCAAAAACGACTGCGCTCTCTTGCAATGTCTGCTCACATTCGGCAAGTCGCTCCTGAAACTGTCTGTCCACCTCAGCAATCCGCTCATCAAAAGCGCCGGCGCTCTTCTGCAACTTCTGCTCACATTCGGCAAATCGATCCTGAAACTGACTGTCCATTTCAGCAACCCGCTCATCAAAAGCGCTGGCGCCCTTCTGCAACTTCTGCTCACATTCGGCAAATCGATCCTGAAAAAAGCGCCGGCGCTCTTCTGCAACTTCTGCTCCATTCGGCAAATCGATCCTGAAACTGCTGTCCATTTCAGCAACCGCTCATCAAAAGCGCTGGCGCCTTCTGCAACTTCTGCTCACATTCGGCAAATCGATCCTGAAACTGACTGTCCATTTCAGCAACCCGCTCATCAAAAGCGCCGGCGCCCTTCTGCAACTTCTGCTCACATCCGGCAAATCGATCCTGAAACTGACTGTCCATTTCAGCAACCCGCTCATCAAAAGCGCTGGCGTCCTTCTGCAACTTCTGCTCACATCCGGCGAGTCGCTCCTGAAACTGTCTGTCCATTTCAGCAATCTGCTCATCAAAAGCGCCGGCGCCCTTCTGCAACTTCTGCTCGCATCCGGCAAGTCGCTCCTGAAACTGTCTGTCCATTTCAGCAATCTGCTCATCAAAAGCGCCGGCGCCCTTCTGCAACTTCTGCTCGCATCCGGCAAGTCGCTCCTGAAACTGTCTGTCCATTTCAGCAATCTCATCAAAAGCGCCGGCGCCCTTCTGCAACTTCTGCTCGCATCCGGCGAGTCGCTCCTGAAACTGTCTGTCCATTTCAGCAATCTGCTCATCAAAAGCGCCGGCGCCCTTCTGCAACTTCTGCTCGCATCCGGCGAGTCGCTCCTGAAACTGTCTGTCCATTTCAGCAATCTGCTCATTTGCTCCTTGATCCGCGGCAAGAATCTGGCGCGCAATTTCAGCATTTATCCCTTCACGCTCGCTATCTATCTTTTCAAGCATCACTTGAGAGCGCTCCTCAATGGTGTCATTCATCTTCCGAGCTTGCTCTTCGATGCCCTGCCCAATCGTATCAAACGCCGCGATATGATCTTGCAAAGCCTGCTCCAATTTCTCAAGCCGCTCGCTCATCTCATGGCCTGTTTGCGATATATTATGGTCAAACGTTTCGACACGCCCGTCTATATCTTGTTTCAGTAGCTCGAACTGTCGATCGATCTCGGCAAACATTTCCGCGCGCCCAGTTTGGACTCGATCGATCGCCTCTTGCGAATACTCTTCAACGGTGCTGTTCATACGCTGAATTCGCTGTTCTATCTCCTGTTCGGCGCTATTGAGCGCCGCGACTTTTTTTTGAACGACGCGTTCAGATACTATAAGTTGTTCGCCTATCTGCCTATTTACCACCACAATTTGTCCCTCGATAGTTTTCCGCAAACGATCGGTCTGCAAATCAATCTCGGCGGCGAACTGATTCTGTCCCGCGTCAATCTTCCCATACAAATAGAGAGATCGTTTCTCTATGGAATCGGCAATTCTATTCGTTCGTTCTTCCACACTTCGCTCGGTAGCGGCGATCTTCTTATTCCACAGCTCGTTGCAACGATCGATCATATCTTTCGCCTGCTCATACTGTTTTTGTTCAATCCCTTCAAGTAGCTCGCGATACTCTTCATGAGCCTGTTCCGTTTGTAGTTTTGTCTGCTCAATAGCAAGCGACACATTGCTACGCAGATCATCTGCCTGCTTATCCAGCTCTTCCGATCGTTTTCTCAATTGGCTCTCCGCATCTCCCTGAATCGCCCCCAAACGAACAGCGATATGATCGGTCGCATTTCGAGTCTGTTTTTCTATGCTATTAGAAAGAGCCGTCTGACGATCAGTCAACGAACTCGCTAATTGCTCTATATTTTTCTCAATAACAACAAGGCGTTCCCCTATCTTCTTCTCGCAATCAACACGACAAGAATCGATATGCTCATCAATATTGGCGGCCATCGAACGTGTTTGTTCGGAAAGACGCTCGTCTAGATGCAATTGCATACTACCCAGCACCTCTCCCGTCTTTTTCCAATGATCGGCAAGGTCGTTTCGCACCGCTTCGCCCTTCCTGCATTCCTCTTTCATGCTCTCTTGGGCAACGGCGATTCGCTGTTCTATTTCCGCCGTTTCATTAGCAAAACCCGCCCGGATCATCTCAATTTGATTCTCTAATTTGCCGTCCAATTGCTGTTCAATATTTTTTACATAGCAGCCAATTTGCTCTATCGCCTTCTCGGTTAGATTCTTTTCCCCCTCAACTAAAATATTCTTGCTTTGTATCACCTGAAGCTCAATATTTTCGGTTATCTCCTTATATTGGTTGCGATAATCGACAATACCACTGGCGATCTTTTCGCTTCCCTCTCTCGCCGAATAAATAAGTTGTTCTAGTCGATCTACAGTAGCTCGTCCCTCATTTTCAATCTTTCGCGCGCGAGCCTCATTGGCTTTTATAATCTTTTGAACCGCACCGCCTGTCACGGCAATTTTTTTCTCGTGTCCGGCAATTACGGCGATTAATTCATCTTTTATCCTCGCTAGGTTATGTTCGTGATTGCGTCCCATCGCTTTGATACTCTCCTCAAATTCTCGAGCGTATTGACTATTATTCTTACTTAGCTCTAGCTGAAAAGCCTTCGCAGCCTCTTTCGTCGACTTTTCAGCTTGCTCGGCTCCTTTGACTGTCGCCTCGATTTCGTGACGAAACAAAGAAGTTACCTCGTTAGCTACGCGTTCTAGATCAGCGGTATTTTGTCGACGAAATTGTTCGCGCGCCTGCGCTATTTCTTTAGGCATGTTGGCTAGATCAACCTGCAACGATTGCACTTTCTGGTAATATTTTTTGATCATAGCGTCATGTTTTTGACGCTCTTCAACCTGTTGGCGAGTTTGTCCAAGGTTGGTATCCAATCGCTCAAGCAACGATTCACACTCGTCCACAGACAAACCAATCTGCTCAAGATCCTTGCTTTTCGTTTTCACATTATTTTGCTCGGCGATCAGCCTTTCCAAAAGAGCGTTTCCCGATTCCATATTCGCAGATAGATCCGCTCCATAATCTTTGACTGTCGAAACACGATCCTCGACATACTGCTCTACCTGCTCCATCCTACTTTCTATATACCGCCTGACTTTAGTAAGACCGCGAATATTTCTATTAAAAACTATAAATAGCAAAAAAATAACGAAATTAATGACGGAAACAACAATCGAGATAATGGTAATTGCAAGAATACTCATAATTCCCTCCCAGAAAAAATATTCTTGGTTATTATAAAAAAGTCGCAAAGTTTTGTATAGGTATACAGACTTTTTCATCCCGCAAAATAACTATGCGACGATGATTTTCGTCGCGCTTACAACAGCGTCTTGCGAATTGACATCATCGACCATTTTTATCAATATAAAAAAATGGTGGGTAGCTACTTTATCCATAATGACGATCTTAAGCCGATAGAAATGGCTCAAGTTTCTCTGGACGATATCAATTTCGTCTATGGTTATGGCGTCTATGAAACATTAAAGGTGCGTCAGGGAAAAATTTTTTTTGTTGAAATGCATGCCGAGCGACTGCTCAATTCGGCAAAAATCGTCCATCTATCCCATCAATTGACGCAGGATATGATCGTCAACCGACTCAAACGACTCGTAGAGAGCAATAAAATAGCGGAAGCCAATATCAAGGTGTTGCTTATCTCGGGAACTCCTCCTCGAAAGCCGCAATTTTACGCTATGACGCTTAATCCGCTGTTCCCGAAACGCAGTGATTATAGCCGCGGCGCTACCGCCATATCGGTAGAGGCCGAGCGGCAATTCCCTCAAGCGAAATCGCTCAATATGATGACAAGCGCCATCATGTTCGGCAGAGCGCGCCAAGCCGGGGCATACGACGCTCTGCTAACCAATCGATATGGCCATATTACCGAAGGCACTCGCACCAATATATTCGCCACCGACGGCGAACGAATTTTCACTCCCCCATTAGATACAATACTGTTTGGCGTAACTATGCGCCTTGTTTCTCGTGTAATTATCGATCAAGGATACCAATTAGAAGAGCGCGAAATACCGAGAGATAATATCAAGCAATGGAAAGGACTATTTTTGACCAGCACTTCAAGCAAAATTATGCCATTGCGGGCCGTCGACGACATTGAATTCGAAATTCCTCCTATTACCAAAACATTGATGCGCGCCTACAATTTGTTCCTTGATGAGTATGCCCAGCAATATCGATGAGATCCGCGTTTGGATATATCCTTATACCGCTCTTTCATATTGGAATTATCGCGGGACTTATCTATCTCCATGCAACTCGCGAAGAATCGGTCCAAGATGGATTTGGCCCATTAGTCGCTGAGATAAAATATCGCCCCGCGGACGATGAGAATAGTTCCCGCTCTCTTGCCTCGATCGAAATAGTATTCGACTCGCTCCGTTTTCGGTTCGATCGCAATAGACCGATAATCCTCACCGACGGAGACATCATATATGAACCACTAACGCCGATCGACTACCGCCGTCTCGATTTTGGCTTTGCTGTTCGCTTTGAGCGCGGAATCAACTTGGAATTCACCCTGCCGCCGCAACGCCCCGCCGACCTGCTTATTACTCCCCGCGCCGATCGCCCGACTCCTCCGTTGCTACGCATCTCATTCTATATAGCGCCTCAAGCGCGCTGGGAACAGAACGACACGCCAAGAAGTATGCTCGTATCGCAAAAAATGAACGATTATCGGCTATCTATGCCATTAGGATCGACGGTCGATCCCGAACAGGGCATTCTCGCCATGCGCCTAGATAGCGTTGATCGCTCCGCGCGCTACGAACTTCTTCGATATAGCGATTTGCGGGTGATCGATACATGGTTCGACAATGACACTCGATTTATGAGTGAAGAGCGCTACACCGAATACTGGGAGCTCTATAGAGATGTCGCCTACGAAGGATGGCAGCGGAAACGTTACCAAGGCGCCAGCGGCAAATGGTTGCAGAGAAACGGCAGTAAATACTTTAGCGAACGTTTGGTAGTCTCGTTGCTTGCCGAAGCTGGCGGAGGCGCAGACTATCAAGAGATCTATAATTCAATGCGACGCGCTGCGAATCTCAATAGCCGCCATATATCATTGCTATCGCTACCTTTTTTAGGAGAAATAGGGACTGATCTCGTCGATCTTCTTACCAATGAACGGAAACGCATCGAGCAATCTATCAATCTACTGGCGAGCGGAGATATCGATATGCTTGATAGCTCCGCGCTATCATTTTATGCCCATCTATATGACAGCGCGTTGATTGAATCCATCGATGAATTATTAAGAACGATCAATCCCTTTGCTCTCGACTCCGATCAGCTCATCTGGTTGTTGCGAGCCACGCTTCTTCCTACTATCCCGAATGCGCTCGCGCAACGCCATTTCGATCGATTCCGTCCACTTATTGAAACAATATTGATCACTCGCCTCGTCCATATCGATAATCTGCCGTCCTATTATGCCGAATCCCAAAATACCGAAAGAGACGGCTTCTTCATCCTGACAAAAAGCGGACGCGTCGATTTGAAGTTATCGATTATGGCTGGCGATCTATTGCGACGAATTGGAATGGCCGAACAGGATCGCCGCCTTGCTTCTATTGGACGAAATCTTATTGTATCGGGTCTGCGTTTCGCCGATAACGACGGTTTTTTGCCTCGTTCCATTTTTTTTGGCTCCTCGGGATTGCATGGCGTTTCTGGAACTATCAATCCCGAAGATATCTACGCGCTGATAAACAATAACCTCTTTTGGCCGCGCGCCGTTCAGCTAGACGAGACGCGCTGGATATGGACGGCATTGCCAACCGAAATCGTAGAATCCTCGCAGCAGGGTTTTATCGTGCGAGTTTCGGCCAGCGCGAACAGAACAAGCTACATCATAGTACACGGACTATCGCGTCAACCAGCCTTAGAAGTGGATAACGAACGGTGGGAATCGGCGACGCGATACGACGACTCGCGGCGCGGATATCGATATATAAAAGCTACCGGCGCGGTTATTATGAAATACCTTGCGGAGAAAGACGAAGCGTTGATTCGCGTCTCCTACTGACATCCTCTATACCAAACCCACCGGATCGCGACGACCTTCGCGTAAAATATCCCGTCGTCTCTATCGATATTTGCCTGTATCTATACCATACTTCTGTATTCTTAATCCCATAATCCTCTCGGTTATTTGAAGCGATGCCGCCGCTCGCGATCGATTACCGCGCGCCAATTTGAGCGCTTCGATAATCATCTCCTTTTCAAACGCTTCGAGCGCTCCGGTCAACGATCCGGATTGCGCGGTATTGGTAGATTCTGCGGATTGCAGACTCGGGGGAAGATGGTGGCTATGAATTACTCCATCGTTACTCAATAATACCGCGCGTTCGATAGAATTCTCCAGTTCGCGAATATTGCCCGGCCAATGATAGTTGGTCAATAGATTAATTGCCGGAGTGGAAATGCGATGAATAGTTAGATTATTAATCGCCGCGTATCTGTCAATAAAGTAGTCTGCAAGCAACATAATATCGCTACGACGATCGCGTAATGGCGGCAATTGAATGGGAAAAACGTTGAGGCGGTAATACAAATCCTCTCGAAAATCGCCTTTTTGAATAAGCTGTTCAAGGTTGCGATTGGTGGCCGCAATAACACGAACATCTATTTTTTGCGCATAGCTACTTCCTACCCTTTCAAACTCGCGTTCTTGCAGTATGCGTAGCAATTTTACCTGAAGCAACGGCGAAAGATCGCCGATCTCATCGAGAAAGATAGAACCGCCGTCCGCCAGCTCAAATCTCCCCTTACGCATATTTACCGCACCGGTGAACGCCCCCTTCTCATGTCCAAAAAGTTCGCTCTCTATAATCGCCTCTGGTAGGGCGGCGCAGTTCACCTTGATAAATTGCTTATTGGAACGATTGCTCGTGTAATGAATAGCCTGCGCCGCCAATTCCTTGCCGGTGCCGCTTTCGCCGCGGATCAGCACTGTAGTGCTACTACGAGCGACTTGGGCGATCATGTCATAGGTCATCTGCATCGCGGCGGATGTGCCAATAATGTTGGAAGGCCGAAAGCGATCTCTCAGTTGTTGCTGGAGGCGACTATTTTCCGCTTGCAGTTGGCGTTTTTCCTCCATAATATCGCGGCGGATACTGATAGCCTGCGCGCTCAGCGAAGCGATGATGGTTAATAGCCTCGCGTCCTCTTCCAAATCGCATTGATCGCCAAGAATGTGGTCGACGCTCAATGTGCCAATAACCTGATTCTTAAGTTTCACAGGAACGCATATAAATGATATATTTTCGCCTTGATCTTGCTCGCGAGCACGCGTCCTATTCAAAAATGCGGGATCTTGGAAAACGCACGGAATAATGCGAGCATCTCCCGTTTCGACAACTTTTCCTGTGATGCCTTCCCCTACTCTATAGCGACCTCGTTCGCGTTGCCGCGACGACAATCCATATGCCTCTTCGATCAATATTTCGCCCGTATTGCGGTCGAGTAGCGTAATGGCTCCTCTAATCATTCCTAGGTGCTCGGCTATAAACTGAAGAACCCTCTGGATAATTCTATTTATATCCAGGCTCTCTTCTAAAATTTGACTGATCTCATAGAGGATCGTAAAATCAGATCTCTTGGATCTATTTGAATGCTTTGGCGATGTATGTCCCAAAATCATAGAACCATTCAAGATATCCCATCGTAAACACTCATCTCGTCTTCGTTGGTCGCAATAAAATGAACTTGAATGCTGTTAACTGGATTGGGCGATTGAATAGGAATTCTGGCAACAGTAACCACTGTATCGGAAATAGCTATATATCCTCTTTTCAGAGCGGCGCTGATAGCCTGCCGCGCCATCGTTTCGGAATCGTTCGCTTCATCGATCGGCACCGAATAGACTCCCCACTCAAGCAGGAGATGACGAGCCACTCTTTCGGAAGGAGTAACGGCGATAACTGGAGCGTTGGGGAAAAATTGATTGATAATGCGAGGGGTATTGCCGCGTAATGTGGGAGCGACAATCGCCGAAGCCCCTACCTGTTCGGCAAGAAGACATGCCGACCGCGCGACGGCATCTCCAATATTGTCCGAAGGATCGGGGTATCGCCGCAGAACACGATATTCCGACGACGGTTCCACCTCGATAGCAATATTATGAAGCATAGTAACAGCGGGAACAGGATACTTCCCGTTAGCCGTTTCTCCCGAAAGCATCAAAGCGGAGGCGCCGTCGAATATAGCATTTGCGACATCGGTCAACTCGGCGCGTGTAGGACGAGGATTGCGTATCATTGAATCAAGCATTTGCGTGGCTATAATAGTTGGCTTGTTATGTCGATTGCAAATAGCGATAATCCTCTTTTGGACAATTGGAATTTGAGCTGTATCAAGTTGCACTCCCAAATCGCCGCGCGCAACCATTACGCCATCGGACGCTTGGACTATCTCCTCAAGATTGGCAATCCCTTCATGATTTTCTATCTTAGCGATAATCCTAGTCGATTGTTTCCGCTCTATGATAATATCGCGAATATCGGCTATATTTTCGGGCTTCCGCACAAACGAAGCGGCGATGAAATCAATCTCCATGTCCAATCCAAAGAGAATATCCTTTCGATCATTATCGCTTATAGAAGGAAGTCCCAAATCTATACCGGGAATATTCACATTCTTGCGGCTTTCAATAATACCGCCGCTACATACTCGACACAACGCGTTATTCTCTTCAAAGCCTGTCACTTCAATGTCGATCAGCCCATCGGCAATATAGATGTGCTGGCCGATCGAAACAACATTCAGCAACGGCTCATAGGTAATAGCAATACGTTCCTCTGTCGATTCGACAGTATCGGCAGTAAGCTTTACAACGCTATCGGGCAACAATTTCAAAATCCCTTTTTCTTTTACCGGCCTAGTGCGTATCTCTGGCCCTTTTGTATCCAACATTATAGCTAGCGGAATTCCTGTCTCTCCGCTCGCTTGACGGGCCATTTCGATATGCGCCCTATGCCCATCATGGGTACCATGGGAACAATTGAACCGAGCGATATTCATTCCCGCTTTAAGAAGAAGCCGTATTGACTCTATAGTATTGCTGGCGGGACCCAATGTGCATATAATTTTTGTCTTGCGAACTCTTTGTTGCATATCCATACAATAGTAATTAACATTGTATATGTCCAGTTTGTTACCATCGCGACAAACTGGCGACGCCTATCGCCCGATGATCCACAATAGCAATATTAAGAATCGGCCCCCAATCATAAATTTATACTTTCAAATCTTGCGTCGATAGATATTTTATGATAGGATGTTTTAGTGGACATTACGACAAATAGCAAAATGTCTAGTTTTGTTGACTATCTATTTACCAATCAAGCGTTACAGAATCTTCATGCGCTTCAGCGAGAGGAGCATCTTCTTCTATTTTTGCGTAAAAGCGAGCAAGCGCTCGCGCCAACATTGTCATCCAGTAGCTATTTTCCTGAATTGCAATGGAATCAGATATACGATCTCTTGCAGAAAGAGATACAATCTCGCACTAACGTAGCCGTAGCTTCTGATATTAAACAGATACTTTCGCAACGTATAGATTTCTCTTATCTTTCGGAGTTGGGCGGTCGCAATGTAAATACTGCGGAAATTCGTCAAGAAATAGAAGGGTTAATTAGTCGCTTCATGCGAAAAAACACCACTCGTTCGGCTCTCATAGCTCCCTATACCGCTGTCTATTTTGGATTGCCGGAACGCTACATACACCTGATCTACGCTCGCAGTTCTTACACCCATTTCGAACTCACAAAAGTGCAACGACTTCCTCTAGACTCGCAACAGATGATCAACATGCTCTATACTATTCTATTGATTCGGCCGGCGATAGCGTTTCTATCGACTGACAGCACCTACGAAGAAACAACAGGCCATCTTCAAAAAAACTACTTGGACAAAACCGTTTCGGTTTTACAGGCAATTCTTAAATCTATTCCCGTTACAATCCTGCAAAGCGCGCTCAACTCCTGTATATCATTCACATCCGACCGTTTTATTGAAGCGACTTCTCGCCTCACGGCCATTTTCTCCGCGCGCGGCAAAAACTATCACCCAAATATCAAGGTTGATCGCGGCGCTAACACTCCCGATCGTAGTTGGCTCACGATAGTTCGACGCAGTTATAAATACTATGGATTTGACATCAAGATAATTGACGAGTTATACAGCATCGCGGCGGAGAGAGGATGGTAAAGCCCCTCCAGCAAAGCCAGCCGTCGCAGCTAGCGACAAAAGCAAATTACTTCTCAATATTTGCCGTCGCTTTGGTGTTGGTAAACGCATTTCTACAAGATATTGCCGCGCTGTATAACTGGTCTTGGGAATTTCGGCGTAGCCTCACGCTTGTCGACTTTGGTTTCGACCTAGTATTCACAATTGAGTTCTTGATTCGCGCATTCTACGCCAGGGCCGGCGGACGATTTAAGCGCTATTTTATGAACGAGCGCGGATGGGTAGATTGTATTACTTCTGTGCCCCTTTTACTTTTTAATAGCGGACCTTCTTTCTACAGCATTGTCACCGGAAATGTGCTTATTTTTACTCTCGGAAACGTCGCAAAGGTACTTAAAGTCATCAAAATTATTCGTGTTGCGAGGGTGCTTAGAATACTTCGAATTCTCAAGATATTTCGCAGAATAAGAAGCGCCGATTCCCTTATGGCACAACGCCATGTGGCCAGAATTACCACCATATCCATAACAACATTTGTGATCGCGCTCTTAACTATCACCGTTATCGACACATTCGTCTCATTCCCGTCGCTTCGGGAAACCTATAAGAATCTTGGCATAAACGATATTCAACAAAACGTGTCAATGAGTATGACAGACGACGATATTGCGCAATCTCTTGCCGATAACCCCATAATATTGCGTATCGTTGAACAAGAACGGATACGGTATTCGCTCTATTCTGATGAATACTATCGCAAATACTTCGGACCAGACGACTATCTCTATATAAACGCAGGCACATTTTCCTTTTATGTTGATATACGCGCGATACATGCCGCCGATTCATGGGATAATATTGTCAATTTCATTGTCATTCTTTCTCTGGTATCGGCATATCTATTTATCTATAGTCCCCATTTTGCAATCACTATCACCGATCCTATCCATATCATGCGAAGAGGCCTATCTGAAAAGACCTATAACCTTGAAGTCAATATTCCTGAAATATACCAAGAAGACGACATTTATCGACTCTCTAAACAGTTCAACGAAATATATTTGCCGTTAAAAGATCGATCCAATACTGATGAAAACTCGCAAGATGCAGATATTGATATAGATGACATTCACAAGGCTCTGCAATGACACGTTATTATTATCATTCGTACTTATATTCTGGGCGGTTACCGGCGGATTCGCTCAACAGCCCGGCAACGAAGATGTAATAGACAACGTGCCGACAAATACCGTTATTCAACTGGAGCAGGTGGACGAAGATTCCGATGAATTTACAGGATTTGTCTCCTTCCCTACATTAGCGCCGAATCCCAACCTAGCTATCCTTCCGCATGATGCCCGCATTGGACAGCTACAATCACCAGTCCCTCGCGATCGCATCGAAGACGAAACCTACCGATTAACCGACGAGTTCGTACAGGCAATTATAAATAACGAGATAGATCGCGATAAAATAAACCCCTCATCCCTCTTTCTTATAGAACGTCGCCTTCTTATAGCGATGGATAGCGAGAACGAACAACCAATATCAGGCTATCGCATTGGCGCGATCAATGCCATCACGCGCGAGGCGGCGCATGCCAGCCTTCGATTTATCAGCGATGTCGGACGTAGCGAAGGGGAAATATACCTCATAAGAATAGACGACAATTGGTATGTTGACGACATTCAAATTAATATTTTGGATTTATCCATTCCATATCAGCCAGCGCCAATAATAATAGATTATTATTTGGGGGTAGTTCAGAATTGATACCGTTCGGAGATGTAGCAAACAACCTTATTATTCGAGAGATGATAGAGAAGCAGCATGAGCTCTCGTTGCATTACTCCAAGCTTCGCCTCCGTTGCGTCATTCGATCTCATCAAAAAAATCATCTCACCCTTACGCAGGTAAGAACGACACAAAAATCAACCCTTCATTATCGCTTCTCCGCCGGAGTAAAGGTCGCGCTCTATTTCAAATTTCGCGAGTCTCCCATAAGTTGCTCAACCTATATTGCCAAAGAGCAGGAGCAATTGGCGCAATCTTCATGGGATATTATCATCGAAAAACCGACCGCATTTTATCGCGATCTCTCACGTTCCCTTGAACGCGTAATAAGACCAAGCGGCATATATGTTCGTATCAATCTCGCCAACCAGAATATCAAAATTAATCTGCCGCTCCCACGCGCCGCAAGCTACGCCAATCTAGGTCATGATACTCCCAAGTATATATCCTCAATTAACCCCGACTTTGACATTAAAGATATCCACAAGCTTTCAAGCTCTTTCCGTACTACTATTAAATCTTACGGATTTGAGGGCAAAATAGTTATGTTTCGCGAACACCATAAACCATCAATGATCGAACGTATTATGATTCACTCGGGAAACATAGTAGCATTGCCGGTTGATCGCTTCAAATATACCAAAGTCCCGCCCTCTCAATCGCCAAATGTGCTCACTGAACAAATGATCAAAGATGTTGCGAACGATCTGCAAATAGGCAATATCGATCGCCATTTGCAAATATATACGAATGAGCTAACCAATCAACAAATATCTTCCGTCGTCCTCTGTCCAGTACAATGTCGCCAATACACGGTCGGATATCTCTACATTTGCAAGAACGACAACTCAGCCGCCCTTTTTCCCGCTAAAGTGCTGGAATATTGCGCCCAATTCGCCAAGGCGCTCTCCTACTCGCTCGATGCCAACGGATATATTGACAAACTCTCCAAAATCGACATTGCAGAGCATGGCCCCAATATGATCGATATTAGCGGATCGGGTATGCTCTTCTGCTTGCCAAAAAAAATATCACAATTGGATACCAATATTGATCTGCCTATTACATTGACGCTTGAAACGCATAAAATATATGCACAATGCAAAATAGTACATACATTTTCGGATAGCGAAAATAGATACTACGGAGTGCAATTCACCCAATTGACAACAGAAGAAATAAGCATGCTATTTGACAAACTCTATGGCAAACAATACCGTGGCGACATTGATCAATTTGGCACAACCGAATCGCCGGAAATGCTTTCTAATCAATCGATTACTCAAAATTAGCCTGTAATAATTGCCGTTGCCCATGCAAAAAATCGCGCCAACCGCATGCTTGGCGATATTCTCTCTGTAAACGTTGAATGCCCAGTATGCCATCTCCTGCCCGCACCAGTATCCCGTACTCCTCGCGCGCGCCCAACACAGTTCCCGGCGGCCCCTTACGAACATCGCCTCCATCCACATTGTCGCCTGTAATCGCCACAACCTGTAGCAATGATATCCTCGCGCCCTGCGCATAGCAAAACACCCCCGGCCACGGAGTATAGGCTCGTGTCATACGCTCAATGTCGATTGCGGCGCTCCGCCAATCCACCCTTCCATCGTTCTTCTCAATCTTGCGACAATAGGTTGCTTGACTATGATCTTGAGGAACCGGAATGATCGTATGGAAATTCGATAGAGTCTCCCATACAACACGCGCCCCGCGATCGGCGACTCGTTCGGCAACCGACAGCGAGGTTTCGTCGCCATCCAGCAAAATCTCCTCTTGCGCAACAATATCCCCCGCATCCATCTCATTCGCAATCAATTGCACGGTAATACCGGTCTTGTCGTCGCCGTTAAGAATTGCGGAGGGAATTGGCGATGCCCCTCGATAGCGAGGCAACAATGAAGGATGAATATTAATTCCTCCATATTCAAATAGCGCCAAAAAGCGAGGCCCAAATATCTTCCCATACGAGAACACAACGAGACAATTTGGCGCAAGCTCGCTGACCAGCTTCCTCGCATCGGAGCCAAGACGCTCCGGCTGCAAAACGGGAATAGCGTTGCTACTGGCATACTGCTTGATAGGATTGCGCTTTTTACGATGGTCGGGCGCGGTCAAGACCCCTCGAATGAGGCCATGCTCCGTAAGAACACGCAGACTAGGCAAGCCGATAGCATCGCTTCCGGCAAACAATACCCTCATCATAGAGAATTGCGAAAATTACCCGAAAATGCCTTCAGCAAATCGCTATATATCAGCCTGCCGCTGGATGGATGCATATTCTCGCATCATCGTATCGCGAAGCGCCTTGCCAACACGGTCCCAAAATAGCACGCCGTCAAGATGATCATATTCGTGTTGAATAACGCGCGCCAGCATGCCGTCCGCATCAATAGTCTTCTGCTTGCCATCTTTCGTCTGAAATGTCGTCTTCACATATTTAGGGCGCGAAACATTCACATAAATCCCCTGAATACTGAGGCACCCCTCTTCATACGGGCAGACCTCATCAGAAAATTCAACAATAACAGGATTAATAAAAATACGAGCGCGCTCATCGGGAAGCTTGACAATAAACAGACGTTTGCCTATCCCCACCTGCGGAGCGGCCAGTCCAATGCCTTGCGCCCGCGATAGCGTACGAACCATGTCGCGACATAACGCGCGAATATTGCCATCAATGCGATCGACACGTTCGGCTTTTTGCGTAAGCGATTTATGGGGATAGGCGACAATATCGAGCATATCGGCCGTTCGGATACTCAATAGTCTCTGTGATCGCTACAGAAAATTTGATCTAATGAGACCAAATACCCTATCCTTGATAGGATTCCAGAAATTAGAGCGCACTCGCTGAATCCCGTCTTTCCGCAATTGCGCGCACAGTTCGGGAATACCCGTCATAACAGAGCCATCGGTCAGACGATAGGGCAATAGTTGCAACAAATCCCCCGAATCATCAAGCAATAGCTGGATCATATCGTCATAGCTCTTATTGCGATAGAACAATAAATCGACCCGCCTATTGCGCCAACTGGCCGCAGGGTTATATCGATCCTGCGTTACAAGATCCTTTCCGCCTCGTCCAACGGCAATAATGCCCTCTTCGCTACGGTCTCCAAAACGTTTTAGCAATTCTTCCCTCACCACATAGGCACGACAGAGCGACAATGGAAGCAAACTATCCCGCTGTTCGACCCTAAAATTTGAGGTAATAGGATTTGCGTGCCCAACAAGCAATATATCGTAACCATCAAGCGATTGCTCGACAGCGGCAATAACGTCCTTTATAATTCTGGCATTATCAACCGTTCCCTCATCATTAAATGAGGCTCTATTAGATTGAAACAGCAGAGAAGATAACGATGTTCGGCAAATATCGGCGTTATCGTCGCATATAAAACCGGAGACGCGCAATTCGCTGACCGCTTCAAAGCTTACATTGCCCGCTCGATCAGAAACAGTCGCCACAATAGGATATACCCCCGATATAATCGGCCCCTCCGCAAAAAAATCATCCATTTCCCCGTCGATAACGCATCGATCGACGGTCGAGCATCGGCTCAACTCCGATATAAGATCGCTATCGCTAGGAATCGCTACGCCCGGCCGCAGAGGCTGGTAAATATACAACCGCCAGCTATCGGGGTCGATCCCGCTAATATTATCCGAAGCATCCAGAGCGAACGAAGGAAAAGCAGGCGATTCGCCTGATAGCTCCACACCGGAAAGCGAAACGCGCGCCCTCGCAATCTGTTCGCTCGAAAAATTGTAACGAAATTGAGGCGCATACGATTTGCCTTGCCCGGGGTGAATATTCTCAATGGCTACTACCGGCCGAGTGGTATCGACAATAAACTCGTAGCTTTCCTCGCCCGAAACGGCGGCGTCACCTTTAGCGGAAACAATAAAACGATATCGCGCATCGGGCAACAATATCCCGCTATTATCCTGTCCATCCCAGATATATTTAAATTCCTCTCGCGACTCATCGTCGACAACGCAGGCATGCCGTTCATTGTCATTCTCGTCCACAATTCGACACGTCCAGCGAACCGGCCTATCGCTTGCAAGCGAAATTTCGGCGCGATATCGCAATGTGGAATAGGCAAAATTATCGGGCACCGCATCCATTGGCCCAAAATACAGACTATCGTTGGAAACATCGATAAGCGCGAACGACAAATCAATATTCGGAGGCGTCCCAGACGGCTCTACAACCTCTTCGACCGCCTCGTCGACAGGCTCTTCGATCGTAACAGCCTCGACAGATTCTGTATCTTCCGTAGGCGGAGTCTCGCACCCAAACAAAAAAATACCGACAACCACCATCGCAACAACTATAAATCTAGCAATTATTCTAAAACCATCCTACTAATAGTATGATAAATATCCGTTCGCGAGTCAACATAAATATTTCGAAGAAATCAATATAATCGATTCCAGGAGGGGGAAACAACAGATCATAAGAACCTATCCATCAAATGGACCGCGTCACCAAACACAATTGACGATACGAATTCGTTGTCTCCCCCCTCGCTTCATAGCGCATTGCCGCTCCGCGACAATGCGCTATTCCGCTCCCCCCCTCTGCGGGCGTCCCCCCTCCAAAGCGCCGCCACCCTTCCACTACTCAATATCCGCCCCCCAAACTAGCCCGCAACGCCCAAACGGGCACAAAATCATCGCTCAAACTCAATAGCAACCGATAGACGCAACTATAAATTACCGGTATAATATACTATGCGTAAAAAACTCATCCCGTTAATTGTTATATGCGGTGTAATATCTGTTACAACACTCGCGGCTATAGACGAACATTTTACTCTATCTCTGCCGGGGATCGCCCCAATGCTTAATCCCGTTAAAAGTTCCAGCGCCCTTGAAGCGCAGGTCTATACCGCAATCTATGAAGGATTAGTCAGCTATGATCCAAAAACATTACAGCCTATTCCGGCCGTCGCAGAGCGTTGGGAAATCTCCAACCAAGGAACAACCTATCGTTTTTTCCTGCGTCCAGACGCGCGATATTGGAATGGCGATCAAGTAACCGCAGACCATTTCCGAGCAACCTGGTTGCTCCTGCTAGCACAAAAAACCGAAGCGCCATACTCATTTCTTTTTGATCCAATACACGGCGCCAAAGATTATCGTCAAGGACTTGGATCGGCCGAAGATGTGGGAATAATCGCCGAAACCAATACTATTCTTCGCGTCGAACTCGATGAGCCAGCCACCCACTTCCTTATCGCGCTGTGTCACCATAGCTTTTATCCTCTCCACCCTCGACTGCTCAAAATCAACGATAGCCAATGGAACGACATCGACATTACATTGGGCAACGGCCCCTATTTCATTCTTGAATCCACAGAAAAAGAGATGCAATTAGAGCGTAGCAAGTACTATTGGGACAACGAACAGGTGGCGATAGAACGCCTCTCTATTCGATTTAGCGATGACGCGCAACGCAACACCGAGCTATTTAATAACGGCTCCGTTAACTGGATAGCCGGCGATTTTATTCCTTCTGAGGTTAGTATCCCAGAAACAATCGTAACCAATAGACTATTCGCTACAACATATCTCTACGTCCGCGCCGATCATCGGCCTTGGAATATTCTTCCGGTTCGTCGAGCCATGGCGCTCCTATTGCCCTGGGAGCAGATTCGCAGTAGAGAGATTATCACTTCGCCAACTCACACAATTATTCCCAACATACCCCGGTATGCTCCCCAAGAAGGTATACAGCAACAAGAGGTAGACGAGGCACTGAGATTGTTGCGGTCGGAAGGATATCCTCGCGGCGAAGGTTTTGACGACATCATTATCAAAATACCTGTTAGCGAAACATATCTTACTATTGCGGAGCTTATACGCGACAGCTGGCAAGAACATCTCTCCGTAACGGTTCGCATTGAACAATTTGAACCGTACAGCGAGTATTACCTCGAATTAGAAAAAGACGACTATACTATCGGTCTCCAGAGCTGGATTGGCGATTATGCCGACCCCCTTACATTCTTGCATTTATGGACCAGCGACAGCAACCTCAACTATGCTCGATACTCCGATGAAGATTACGACAGGACAATCAAAAATTCCTTATCGCAACAGGGAGAAGAGCGCTATACAACGTTGGGGCGCGCAGAGAAAATGATCCTATCAGGAGGATTAATCATGCCGCTCCGACATTCAGGGGCAGCCAACGTAATCGATCTAGATATCATTGGCGGATGGTATCCAAATCCTATCGACCTCCATCCATTTAAGCATCTCTTCTTTAAACTTGAAGCAGGCGCGCGGGGAACCATCTAAACCAGCAATAATACAACCGGCAACCCCGATAGTTTTAATGAACCAACCAAACCCATTGCGAATTCTTGTCAGTTGCCAAATAAGAAACGGATATCGCTGAATAGTGTAAGCGCTAACAATATAAAAACAATAGCGGTTCCAATGAGCTGATAGCGATAGACAACCATAGGATTAAGTGGTTTGCCGAAAACGCCTTCAATTAAATAGAGCGCGATATGTCCCCCGTCCAATACGGGGATGGGTAGCAAATTGGTAATACCCAAAGCAATACTGATAAAACACAAAAAGGTAAAGAATACTCGTATCCCCGATGCGAAATTGTTGGCGCTCGTGGTAACATCGCCGACAATTTGAGTAATTCTAATTGGCCCGGCGACGGCATCGCCGAATCCCACTTGTCGAGTGACAAGCAATCCTATTCCACGAACGCTCAATACGATAGCTTGCATTGTATCGCTTACGCCCGTTCCTATCGCTTGAAATAAATTGTTGGCCTCAACGCGACCATTTTCGGTAGGATAGATAATCCCAGTCGCCACTTCACCGCTCTCTTGGGTGCCGGGCACTATTACCCTCTCGACACGCTCGCCATTCCTCGACACAACAATCGGCACCTCAGCACCGGCTTCGCGTATTGCCACATCGATATCGATAGAGTGGCGTATCGGTTTTCCATTAATCGATATAATGCGATCGCCTTGACGCATTCCCGCCAATTCAGCCGAAGATCCCGGTTCAATGTCTCTTACAACAGGATCTATCCACGGGTATACGCCTATTTGAGGAGCACCCCCCGCGCTTATTTGCGGCCTGATCATTAAAGCAAGCATTCGTCCATTTCGATCTACGATTAACTCAGCGGAACGATCAAATGCATCCAAAATTGATTCGCGTAATTGACGAAAATTTCCTACCGGTTGATCATTCACGCTAACGATTCGATCTCCGCTTTCTATTCCGGCTATATCGGCGGGGTATTCACCAGGTGAAAATTCCGAAAGCAAAACGACTCTATTCTCGTATGTTTGATAGGTAACGGGAAAAAGCGATACAACAGCAAATACAAAAATAGCAAAAAGGAGATTGGCTAATGGACCAGAAATAGCAACAATGATCCGCTTCCAGGGAGACGCATGGTAAAAACTGCCTCGTTGATCCGATTGAGTCTCTTTTGCTTGAGCGTCTGTTTGTCCAATCCCATAGGATCGCCCGTCAGCGATTGATCGCCGGTTAAGGTCATCGCCATCGGGCACGCCTGTCTGATCATTCGATTTCGATTGCGTATGCGATTCGGCGCGACGCATCATAAATTCTTGCTCGCCTTTCATACGACAGAATCCGCCTAAGGGAAAGAGCGAAATACGATAATCGGTACCTCTCCATCGCCGCCCCCACAAACGTTTTCCCCACCCTATCGAAAAGGCCTCGACCTCGATTCCGGTAGACTTTGCGGCAATAAGATGGCCCAATTCGTGGAAGAATACTATAATATTAAGCCCTATAAGCCCAATAATGATATTGATAATCATTGTAGCACTCTAACGTAAAATATACTCGAAAGCCAGTAAAAAATCGGCCCCGCACAAAGAAACGAGTCGATCGAATCAAGGATTCCGCCGCGCCCCATAATTAGCCGCCCCGAATCCTTTATTTTGACCGATCGTTTGAGCGCGGATTCGGCCAAATCGCCTAAATTAGCGGCGACCGCAGTAAAAAAGGCAAGCGCGTAACAATATCCCGCGGGAAATGAATCAAAAGGATTAACAAATCTTGTCAAGATAAATGGAACGACCGCGCCGCTGATAAACAGTCCACCGATAAATCCGGCTAACGTCTTATTGGGGCTGATTGGAAACGGCCTCAAAATATTGCCTTGGCGGATAAATAATACCGCCAGCTTGCCAAATAAATATGCAAATATATCATTGCTCGCAACAACTACAATAAACGTTACGATAAATACGCGAGCCATCGGAAGCGTCGAAATAAATATAAAATAGGAACCCAATAATCCCGGATAACAAAGAACAAATAGCCCGTTGGTTATCCTCGATCGAATTGTGTCAAACTTCTCTTCCCTTTTCGACAGCGCCGCAACAAAAAGCATCACAAGAAGCCCAATCGCGATCATATTGGCAATCGTTATATCGGGTATAATGTGATACTGCTGAAGCAATACACCCAGCGGAATCGCTATCGCGCAAAGAGCCGCCGCTACCGCGCTATTCATTCCCATAATGCGTTTCAGCTCAATGCCTCCAATTAGGCTACCTACAACCACAAGAATTCGCAACGATAAAAAAGAATAGCCGTGGAGCGCAAATAACAAAATATATAATAGTCCGACAAAAAAAATAAGCTGGACAGTTCGCGGCAACAATCCCCCCGGTGAAAGCATAGAAGCGAGTGAAGCTTTATGAGACGCTAATTTCAATTTCATACAGGATACTATGACAAATATCGTTTCCGCACATAATCGCTATCAATGAAAGAAAATCAATCTCCCTTTCTTATGGAGATCGCCAGTTATATTCAATGATAGATCTAACCGATACACCCTATAATATATCAAGTTACATCTTCCGGTATTATACCGTTATTAACTCTTTCTCTTTATTCTGCAATAACTCATTAATGGCATTGATATAGCGATCGGTTAATTTTTGAAGTTTTTGTGTAGATTCGCGTTCATCGTCCTGAGTAATCTCGCCATCTTTTTGTTGCTTTTTGATCGCATCTCGATCTTGTCGGCGTATATTACGAATAGACACCTTGGCATTTTCAGCCATATCTTTGGCCATTTTCACATATTCCTGCCGCCGTTTTTCGGTAAGCGGAGGAATGATAATACGGAGCAATTTACCGTCGTTTTTTGGATTAAGCGATAGATCAGAAGATGAAATCGCCTTTTCAATGGCGGACAATGTTGATTTGTCCCATGGCTGTATAACCACTAATCGCGACTCTGGGACTGAAATAGTAGCCATTTGCTGGATAGGAGTAGGATTGCCATAATAATCCACTCGCAAACGATCAAATATTGCCGCGTTAGCTCTGCCCGCGCGCAACGTTTTAAGTTCCCGTTCAAAAACCTCAATTGTTTGATCCATGCGCGCATTAGAAGAATCGTTTGACATTATTGCGTCACACCCGTTCGAAAGTAAATATAATCGAGAACTCGGACAACAAAGCCACACGATTTCGAACATTCTTGTAAAATATCGACTACCTTTTTTTTGTCGTCTTTAACAAATGGCTGTTCCAATAGACATATCTCAGAGAGGTGCTTCTTTATTTTTCCTTCGATTATGTTATCGATAATTTTCTCTGGCTTACCTAGATTGCTTGCTTGCGTTCTAAAAATATCCCGTTGCTCGGAGATATAATCCTGGGGAACATGTCGAACACTGAGATATTGCGGATTAAACGCGGCGACATGCAACGCGATATCAAATCCCAGAGCTCGAATCGATTCATGGCTAGCAGAATCATTTGCTTCTGTCTCTAATAGCACTAAAACGCCAATATTGCCAGAATCGCCATGCACATAATGAGAAATAACCTGATTCGGCTCAAGTTCAAAAACATGCGAGCGAATTAACGCCATATTCTCTTTGATATTTCCAATCGCGCTCGTAAGCGTCTGCTGTAGAGAAGGATCGTTATCATCCAATTGCTCATCAACCAACCGCTTTATCATCGACTGTCCCAACGAGATAAATTCTTTATTACGAGCGACAAAATCAGTCTCACAGGAAATCTCCAATATTCCGGCCCGAGAATCTCCGACATAGGTAAAGATACGTCCTTCATTTGTAGCTCTATCCAGACGGTTGGCAGCATCAATCACGCCCATTTCTTTGAGATAACGCTCCGCGCGAAGAGAGTCGCCTTCTGCTTTGACTAGAGCTTTTTTACAATCCATCATTCCCGCGCCAGTTTTCTGACGCAATTTTTTTACTTCTTCCGCTTTTATAACCATTTATTCTTTCACTCCCGTTATAGCATTATCATTTGCTTTAGATTTATCAGAGTTTTTATATAGCAATGCTTCATATTTTTGATTGTTAATTATTCGCGTTCTCACCGCCATTTTCGCTGTTATTGTCTTGATTAGTCGAAGATTTTAAATCGGTAGCCTCATCTGCAATAGGACGACCCTGCGCTCCTCCACTATCTTCATCGAGCGCGCTATCTTTTTCGTTTGAGTTCTTTATATCGCTACGAACCGCACTGCCGCTAACGATATTGTCGCTTCCTACATTGTCGCCGACAACAGTTTCATGTGTTGAAGAATCTGGTGTCTCTCCTTTTGAAGAATCATCTTCTATAGAGGAATTAGCAAAGTCGCCGGACGAAATTACGCGCTTCTCGTTTGCTTGAGAATTATACTTTGGCTTAATGACTGAATCGTTCGCAATGCCCCTACGAAGAACAACTTCATCATTGGCAAATGGGGACATATCAACACTATTATCTTCATCTACCAAGCCAATATCGCCCAAATGTGAATCTGCATTGATATCACTATCTTCTTCTGCTTCCTGCCTTAGAGAGCCGATAACCTCCAAGCCCATTTCTTTGTCGGCGTCTTTAACCGCTTTAGAAATTATGCTGGTAAACAGCGCTATCGAGCGAATAGCGTCATCATTGCCGGGAATAGGATAATCGACTATTTTTGGATTGCAATTAGTGTCGACCACAGCGACAATTGGAATGCCTACTCGACGAGCCTCCGCAATTGCGATTGCCTCTTTGCGGGTATCTACCACAAACAGCATGCCGGGAATCTCTTTCATTTCTTTGATTCCGCCAAGATTTTTATCTAAGTTTTGTCGTTCCTTATTTAACAGCGACACCTCTTTCTTGGTAAGATTGCTATATGTGCCGTCGACTTCCATCTTCTCTAATTTTTTCAGGCGTAACAGCGATTTCTTAATTGTAGCAAAATTAGTCAATGTCCCGCCGAGCCAGCGATGATTTACATAATACATCTCGCATGATTCCGCTTCCTTCTTTATTGTCACCTGCGCCTGTTTTTTTGTGCCAACAAATAGCACGGACTTTTTATCTAAGATACATTGCCGAACTGCGTTAAATGCCTCTTTTGTACAATTAATTGTTTTCTGTAAATCAATGACATGAATACCGTTGCGTTCGGTAAAAATATATGGCTTCATTCGCGGATCCCATCGCCGTGTTTGATGTCCGAAATGAACCCCCGCTTCAAGCAGACTCTTCATGATTACCACCATAACAATACCTCCTGACAATCGAACCAGTCGATTGCGTTGTTATTCTCGCAAGCATACACTTGCGGAGTATTATCGAAGCTCCCCCGGCTGGACTCGAACCAACGACATGGTGGTTAACAGCCACCCGCTCTACCAACTGAGCTACAGGGGAATAGAAATCATTATACCAATATCAGTACAATATTATATCAATATTTTTTATCGAGTCAAGGCAAATAATACTTGATGCTCCAAGATTATTCCAGATAAAATAGACTTTAAACAATTACTGCCTCAAATAGCCGTTGCCCTACATAGCCACTATCTTACATTGAGCGCTACCTTGCATAGCTACTACCTTGCATAGCTACTACCTTGCATAGCGCTACCCTGCTACCTTGCTACTATAGCTACTTTGCATAGCTACTACCTTCATAGCTACTACCTTGCATAGCTACTACCTTGCATAGCTACTACCCTGCATAGGCTACTACTTTGCATAGCTACTACCTTGCATAGCCGCTACTAGCCGCTACCTTGCATAGTCGCTTGCATAGCTACCTTGCATAGCCGCTACTTGCACTACCCTGCATTCATAGCTACTACCTTGCATAGCCGCTACCCTGCATAGCTACCTTGCATAGCCGCTACCTTGCATAGTCGCTACCCTGCATAGCCGACTACCTTGCATAGCCGCTACCTTGCATAGCCGCTACCTTGCATAGCCGCTACCCTGCATAGCCGCTACCTTGCATAGCGCTACCTGCATAGCCGCTACCCTGCATAGCCGCTACCCTGCATAGCCGCTACCTGCATAGCCGCTACCCTGCATAGCCGCTACCTGCATAGCCGCTACCTGCATAGTCGCTACCCTGCATAGCCGCTATCTTACATAGTCGCTACCCTGCATAGCTGCTATCTTGCATAGTCGCTACCCTGCATAGCTACTACCTTGCATAGCGCTACCTTGCATAGCCGCTACCTTGCATAGCTACTACCTTGCATAGCCGCTACCTTGCATAGCGCTATCCTGCATAGCCGCTATGCATATAGCTACCTTGCATAGTCGCTACCTTGCATAGCCGCTACCTTGCATAGCTACTACCTTGCATAGTCCGCTACCTTGCATAGCCGCTACCCTGCATAGCCGCTACCTTGCAGGGTCGCGCCCCACAGAATCGCTGCCTCGCACAGCCGTACCTCACAGAACAGCGGCCTTACATAGCCGCTGTATCACACATAAACGCTCCCCCACATAGCAACTTCCGAAAAGGAATAATCGCTATTATTGGCAATATCGCATACTATAAGCAATACTGGTTCAGCATATAATAGAAGGTATCTTCTCCATTATAACCATATACGCCTCTATAATCCTTATACGTCTAAATGACTGGTCATAAAAATATATTTAGTCCGATATTTTTTATCTCACTGTGAATAATTTCAGTATGAATATATGTGCAACAACAAGATTACGGCATGCGTCCGCGAGAGTTGCTTATACAAAGAGGCGTATCAACATTATCAGATCGGGATCTTGTCATGATTCTACTTGGTTCCGGTATTGTCGGGCATCCAGTAGAGATCATAGCCGAAAAAGTATTATCGTTACTCGATAAGAAAAATGCCGATGTAAATCTTGACGATCTAAAAAAAATCAAGGGCTTGGGCGCCGCAAAAAGCGCGCTATTGCTTGCCGCATTTGAATTGGTAAGGCGAATATTGTATCCCCGCAAAACAAAAATTATATCCCCAGGTGACGTCATACCAGTTCTAGAAAGATTTGCGGATCGTAAGCAAGAGCATTTTCTATGCGTGTTGCTCAATGGCGCCCATGAAGTTATGGGAGTCGTAACAGTAACGGTAGGTTTGGTCAATAGAACATTAGTGCATCCGCGAGAAGTATTCAGCGATGCAATTAGCAAACGAGCCGCAGCGGTCATTGTGGCGCACAATCACCCAAGCGGAAATGTCAAACCAAGTTACGAGGATAAAGAAGTAACAAAAGGACTCATTAGAGCGGGTAAAATTCTCAATATCCCATTATTGGATCATATCATCTTTAGCGGAAGCAGATACTATAGTTTCGTAGAGAAAGGAGAAATGGACATATAATTTTATAATGACATCAGTGGAAAAATAGCATACTCTTATCTTTGTGACGTTGACGGGTGCTTTTCATATCCTACAATTATCAAAAAATTGCAGTATTAATGAATTAAATCAGCAATATCGCAATCTAGCAAAAAAATGGCATCCCGATAAGAATCCTTACAAACATGCGCATGAAATGATGAATCTTATCAATCAAGCGCAACAAATGGTTGAGCGATATATCAAAGAGAATAGACCCGAACCAGCAATTCACAAAGAAAATGTTGCCCATCCTCCTCCTACCAACAGCGCGGAGATAATTGGAGGTATCCAACAAAGCGCTATGGAGAAAGCTGTGAATGCCATTTTTACCTATTATCAATACGGCTTAGAGAATATTCACCAGAGATCGCATGGAATAGGACGAATACATTATCGCACAACCCTCCGAAAAATTACCGCCGCGGTTGTCTCTTTAGAAAAAAGTGCTAATAGTAATCCAAATGACAAAATCGTCCATTTGTTGCAATTTGTGCGATCATTTTCTGATGCAATTCATCTTAGTCAAGTCTTTGATCCAAATAGTAGTCATATGAATACAATTGCATATAGACATTACTACAATGGAAGTCGTCTGCTTGACTTATCAATAAAAAATGGACTATTTACGGAATTCTCGACAAAGAATCGTCGGACATTAAATACCACGCAGTTGATCGCTGCCCAAGAAGAAATGAAAATTGTACTAATGCGATACCCTCAATCAAAATGGGTAGCCGAAGCGGCAATTAAAATGCAATTGTTGCTCTGTTTCAAAGAAGCATATGACCTATTCTAGACGAATACATCTTCGCTGTATCTAGCATTGAGAACGATCGTATTTACCTATATTCGCCGCAACCTATTAAAAAAGCGTCGCCGCCCGCTAAAATAATCAAGCGCGAGCTATTCCATTCAAGTCAAGCGTTTTTCGCTATATTGTGCTGAGCGATAGCCAGTTTCGCAATTGGAATTCCATAGGCTGAGCAGGAAACATAATCTAATCCCACATCCATAGCAAATGCGACATTAACTGGTTCTGCCCCATGTTCTCCGCATAACCCCAATTTAATACCAGGTCTTACCCAGCGTCCTCTGTTAGTAGCTATCTCAATCATCTCCTTAACTGGAGTAGAAAGCAATTTAAAGGGGTTGCCATTCAATAGATCATATTCATTATAGTCGGTAAAGAAATTGTTAAAGTCATCCCGAGATAGTCCATGCGTAGTTTGAGTAAGGTCATTTGTGCCAAAGCTAAAAAAATCAGCGTAACGAGCTATCAAATCTGCTTGCAAAGCTGCGGCAGGCAACTCGATCATAGTACCAAGACGATATTTAATTGCTTCGTTAATATTGCATTTTTCACGAAACTCTCTCTCTAGATCCGCTACTCCATGTATCTCTTTGCCCTCTATACGTTTTCCATTACGCATAGCTTTTACCTCATGCTCTGACATAACAACTGGAATCATAATCTCTGGCAAAACATTGATACCTTCGTCCCGCAACTTACAGACCGCCTCAAAAATAGCTTCTATTTGCATTCGATATATCTCTGGATATGTCACTGCAACGCGAACGCCGCGATGGCCCAGCATAGGATTAAATTCATCTAACATAGAGCATCGCGCGCGAATCTCGCTAGGTGAGACGTCGGGAAATTGTTTCCGAAAAAATTCGATAAATTGCGCCATACTATCTTCCTTATGGGGAAGGAATTCATGAAGCGGCGCATCCAACAATCGAATAGTAACTGGCAACCCCTTCATCGTCTTAAATATGTGATAAAAATCATCTACCTGAAATTTCTGCAACTTTTTAAGAATAGAAACACGAGCTTCTTGATTGCCGGCTATTATCATGCATCGAAAAGTATTGATACGCTCAGATTTAAAGAACATGTGCTCAGTTCTACAGAGCCCAATACCTTTCGCATTAAATTTAAGAGCTAAACTAGCATCGCTAGGCTGATCAGCATTTGCTCGCACATCAAAATCTCCAATATGACTTTGAATGACATCCAATATTTCTAATAATCCGCTTCCGTCTATGGTCGGCTTCATCAAAGTGCCTCGCCCGACATAGAGCTTGGGGTTGCCGGCATATGGAACATTTATAGTTATGTAATCGCCTTCTTGCACTTTTACGTTCCCTATCTGGAAACATTTATCTTCGAATCGAATATTCGGATTAACCATAGCCACTTTACCTAGACTACGAGCGACAACCGGAGCATGAGAAGCATATCCTCCTTCAGCGGTTATAACACCTTGACCAACTTCTATCGCTTTTACATCTTCCGCAAATGTCGATGGCATGGCGAGAATAAAATTGCACTCCTTATCTTCATGAATGGCTTGACGGTAAGCGGCAAGCAATCGATCGGTATTAAAATATACTTGCCCAATAGCGGCCCCTACCGCCCCGGATATCCCGCCTTCAAAAAATTGATATGAAGCGACCGACTGAGGGTCGAGAACAGGATGCAAGAGCTCGGAAAGACGACCGGGATGCACATGCTTGATCACATATTTAGAGTCGACAGCATTGCGCTTCATAAGGTCGATAAGCGTCTTTATTTCCGACTGAGCAGTCTGGTCATTTACTGGTATATGATCGACTATCCACAGATTACCCTCTTGAATGGTAAAACGAACCAGACGTATCTCCTTAAAAAAATTCTCTACGTCATAGCCAATTTTTACGATACGATCGTACATATCACTTGGCATATCTTTGATAGCAATGGATTTTCCACTATTTTCGTTGAAAGCGTCAGGAAAATATTCTCCGAAAACTTGAGGATCGCCAGTATAAGGATGACGGGTGAAGAATCGTCCAAATCCTCCGCTGTCTCCGTAATTACCGAAAACCATCGATTGCACCATCAAACATGAATCCTGACGATGCTCACTACTCTTAAAGAAGTTATAAAATAACGATACAACGTACATAAGCGTCGCATGTACGTCTATATATAATTCCTCTGGGAAAAAGCTTCGGTGCTTTCTAATAGCGGCAATGACGCTTTCTTTATGCCTTGCCTGTTCAAGATCCTGTATATACTTCCGGGCACGCGATTTGCGCTCCTGCTCTATCTCTCTGCTAATTTCCAATTTCGCGATACGTCCCAGAAGATTGGCATATTCTCTATAGGCGAACTGCTCGCCGACACGTTTAGCAAAACCTTCTACCGTAGTATCGCATAGACCAACATTATGAACTGTGGACAATGTATTCACCATTTCCAACATTGGACTTTCAACTACCTTGATCATAAGTGGATCGTTAGGATCGCCTAATTTGTGCCCCATAATCTTTTCTATCGACGCAACATGCTCGGCAAAAATTCTTCGATCTGGCGGATGTGATTCGGACATTTCTTTCAGAAAGCTGTTAATAACAATAAACCCCGGCGCAATGGGAAATTCCAATGTAGAGAGATCGGATATCCTTATGCCACGGGTGCCTAACATACTAAAAACCTCAGTGTCTACAATAGGATGGGACGCAGAAAAATGAAATATTTTACCTTTCATATTATTATATTCTCTCCAATAATTCGCGTGATGCTCAATCTAAACAATATAACCTCAAAATAGCTGCAATACTTTACCCACTCCACCTTTCAGAAAAGCCTCGTAACGTTGGCTGGCCCCTTCAAAGAGGTATCGTCGCAATTTTGCAACGCCCGCTATGCTATCTCCAGCAACACTAAAAACAATTGGAGTACCATGCTTAACCTTGCCCCATTTAAACAGAACGTTCAGGTCATGAATACGTTCGTCCTCGTACCAAACCATAACATCGGTGCCTTCATATTTATTATTATAGCTCTCAATAATTCTTTTCCAGGCTTCTACATTGCCATTATGAAATAATTCATTGGTCACTAGCACCGAATATCGCGGTGTCGAACGTTTCTTTACACTTTGTGCGCTTGGCTGTGATTGTATTGCGGTAACCGAATTAGAAGTAGCGCCAGACGAGGCAATATTGGCGGATTTCTTTGTATATTCAGGCTTATGGACAACATCGCCCCCCGATAATACCGCAACGAGATCATCTATAATTCCTTGTTTTAATTCCAGTGAAGTTTCGGCAAGCGTAGTGACATAACAGACTGTTAATTCGGTATGTTTAATTTGCATATCAGACCAATGCTGTTCTTGCTTGGGGTTAAAAATAGTAATCCCTGAATTGGGATCATGATAGACAATAACCGCTTGCACATTATTCCATTTCTGCAATTGATCAGATATAGACTGAGAATATGTTATAGTATTGCTAAACTTCAATACTTTAGAAATATAGGAAAATTTTTCCACCAATATGGCATTGACCACTGGAATTATTTGCATTTGGGACACTTTGCCGGAACTAGTCTGCGACAAGATTAGATCGGCCAAATTTTCTCCTCGGGCAACCGCGGGAACCATTTTATTGACTGCTTTTACATGATTAACAGCCTTATTAAATCCCTTACGAGTGGCTAAAACGCCAAGCGCATGGTACATAGATATTCCTTACAGCTCCAGCAATTCGTCAGAATCACCCGGAGTTACATTAATAGAACCCGAGATATTATTCGATGGATTAGCGGCTACATCAGACAAAGAAGCCGATTGCATATTGCTGTCAGCGGAATAGTCAACTGAACTGGCTGAAGATGCACTTGCATCGGTAGCAAATTCCTGTTCAAGATCAGATCGTACCGTCGAGCGTCGTCGCTTAAAGGTAGCAAACGCGGCATCTTGGAATCCCTTTGAAACACCATAGAGGAATTCATTGAGAACGTTAGCCATACGGTTGAGCATGAATCGCTTTCGCTTGATGCTGACAACATCGACATCGAGAAGCAATCCAGGCTGAATATGATACGGATTAATCTGATAATTAAATCGCTCAAAATCGCGTTGTAGAAATGCCACCCTTTGTTCAAGCAAAACTCGCTCGCGCGGTGTGCGAAAGCCATATGTCTGCTCAGATATTTCCTTTATCCGCAACAACATCTTTTGCAACAATGTCTTTTCGTAAATATACGTGCGATTCAATCGTTCAACTTCTGTCTCTTCTGCTTTGATATTCATCAGCTCATTCCACACTTTATCGATCTCTTCATAAAGCTGATCGCCTCTATTCTCGCGAATTCGAGCCACCTTTCGCTTCATTTTGCGCGCTAAATCATTAAAATCGGTCACGCCACCAAGGGGTTTATTATTTTCGTAAAGAGCGGTAGCCACATCGTAAGCATATTGAATCTCGTCTTTATAAGCGCGGCACTGTCTATCATAGGCTTCCTGTTCTTTCATTATTTGAGCTTGATCATAATATTTTAGCCGCAATTGATAACGTTCATCAGGAAGCTGAGAAGGATCTGTCTCTTCATATTCTCTGAGGACCAATTCGCGGGCATTTTTAAGATTCTCCAAATACTGATAGCCTAATTTGCTAGTATCAAGAATCGCGGTAATAGAATTGATGGCCGTGTTAAATCCTCGGTTGCGAATATTCTCTAAATCTACAAATCGTTTGATGTTTTCGCGGATATTGAGGGGGTCAAATTCTCGCGGGTCAATTTCGGCGCGGAGGCCTTCAATCTTATCCATCAGGTTCTTTGCAATTAATCGATACCGAACCGAAGATTCATTTTCCTTATCGTCATCTGTATGCAACGGAATGCGCTTCACTTTTTCAAACAATATATCTTTATCGCGCAATTCTTCCTTCCCTTCATCGACAAGGTCTACTTGGTATCGTTCTACTTCGCGCTCGATCATATCGATAATTGTGCTTGCTATCTGATCTTTTATCAAATATTCGACTGTCGCTTGATATTGAAATATCGGGCTAATCAATTCAGAATCTAATATATTGACCGATAGTTTTACATCTGTAATTGTCCGCGGCTT
Source organism: Spirochaetia bacterium (assembly GCA_965220165.1). Classification (GTDB taxonomy): domain Bacteria; phylum Spirochaetota; class Spirochaetia; genus CBDCPJ01. The sequence goes on along the minus strand of CBDCPJ010000044.1, from coordinate 18,525 downwards.
TGCTACGCTATCCTTAAATGCGCACTTGACTACCGCATAGGCATTCTCGCCTCGAATAAACGCCCCGGTGTCGACCTTCTGACGCAACAAACTATTTGTTTCCGTCTCAAGATCATATACGCCGCGCTGAATATGCCCTTGCAAGTGACCATACATATTGATAACCGATTTCTCGATCTCGCCTGTGTTGAATTTATCAGGGCCGCCTATTTTATCTAACAACTGGGCGATCTCTTGCGGCGTATATTTGGCTAAAATACGCTCTTCCTCGCGATCCACGAGACCTCGAACTTTTTTAAGCATCTCGTCCTCTGTTGTTGTAATATAGCGGTTAAACATATTTTGGTAATTCTGGTTGAAATAGGTGTACAGCTTCTCCTTTATACCACCCATAACATCGAGTTGTTGCAACACTTCGGGCGGCAATTTCGCTTCGATTCCCTTCAGTACTGCATTAACTTCGTCCTGGACTACCTGCTTTACCTCTGTTTGCTGGTTCCTGTTCTGTTGAGCGAGGCTGTTACGGGAACCTACCGCCGACGGTTTCGTCGGGTGAAATACATTTGGGCTTAACATAATATCAATATCCTCCTGATAATAACATCATTATTCTACCTGCTACACTATGAAAAAAACGCATAAATGCAAAAGGCTGAACATACGATAATTTATATTTTTGATTGTGTCTATACATATTATAAAAAATATAGCCATTAGTTCTCTATATCGGCAAATATCCCTAATACTATAGCGCTAAATTGTTCGCTAACACTTTCATCGGCAAGATTTGAAAGTTGTCGCGCATACTCTCGATCGCTAATTTCGCCGGCGTTATGTTGCCCAAGAATATATTGATACTGGCGATAGTGCTGGGATAGTATCTCTTCTATGTAATTGGTAGCGATATCCCAAATAGTATCTCCTATTAATACCTCATACACGTCGCGACTTGGGAGTTCCAAATCGTTGCCCGGAAATATCCAGTCGGGATTTTCGCCAATCCTGTTGCTACTTATACCAATTCTTTGATACCCGTTATCGAGCGCGATAGTATTTGCCATAAACACGATATCGCGTACGGTAACGGTAATGCCAATATCGGTATCGCGAGGTTCGACACGCGTATCTGCTTGCGAAGATGCCGCTTGCGATACCGCCGATAACAGCTCGTCTGTCGCAATAGGCCCATCTTGGTTATTCAGCGCGTTTGAGTCCTGTTGCCCGCCGGCCGCGTTTTGTCGTTCGCCAGATATTTCTGGCCGCGCGGCGGCCGCGGCTATTTGGTTATCGCTAACAGAATCGACATTCGGCATATTCTCTGATAGATCGCCTTGATCCGAAGATTGCTCGGCAAAAGATTCGCCGGGAGAACCGGAGTCTGTCTGCGCACCGTCAATAGCGTTGGATTGTTCGTTGGTGTTGGAGTTCTCAGTTATTAAAGGGGCGGCTTCGGGTAAAAGGGCTGGCTGGGCGACAGGCGAATCGGAACTCGTTGTTTCGTTCCTCATAAATTCGGCGGCCCCGGGCAAGCGCTGCACGACATCTTCATTCTGCGATGGGGCGCTCGAGCCGCCGAAAATTCGGGGTAAGATGACGATCGCCAATCCCGCTAGAACGGCCGCAGCAGCAACTATCGCCACGATGGCGACCACTCGCCCTCCTCTTCTCTTTCTGCTGCAATCCGCTTTTTATTTGCGGGACGAGAGGTCGTATTATTGCTTCGACCATCGGGCGAATCGTTAATAGACGACTTATCCGCTTTAGCCTGCCGCGCCGCCCTTATAGAGTCTCTATGTTTCACAAGACCAAGCAACTCCATTAAACCGTAGAGTTTTTCCCGTTCAGATTCAAACCAGCTATTCCGATCGGGATGCTCTGTCTCTAAGATGCGATTTGACGAATCTTGAAACACGGCAATAGCGTCGTTCGATATTTCTCCAGAAAAACGATACAACGAGATATATCCCGAATCGCTTGTATGGAAATCGACGACAAGCCCGGGCAACGCGACCAATGGTCCATGCTTTATTCTGGCTAATTTTGCCGCCCATTCGTCAGCCGTTTTTTTGCTTTTGGGAGTCAATCCTTCCCATTGAGTAAGCACCGATAGGACACCTCGCAGATTATGAAACATAAGACGCATATACTGCGATCCTGTAGAAGCGATAACCGCGCCTTCTTTTAAAAGAAGCGTTTGAGCCGACTGAGCCAATCTATTATAAGCAAGCGAAGATACGCCTTTTATAAGGAGTTCGAGATATCGAGCTTCGCTGCCGGAGAGCATCGTTCGAAACGATTTTCCAAACTGCTCAATATAGCGATCGACAGAGGATACACCGCCAATATAGGAACGATCTCCCACTTGATAGAAAACGCCGTCAACTATTGGAATCGCTCCTTGCGCGGCGGAAGCATCGGGAATTATTCGCCGATCCGCAAGATCGATCGCGAAAGGAGGCATCCTATCGAACGCTACACGATAAAGCGTTTCTTGTGCTTCTACCAACCCAAAAGAGCGGTCAATGTTGCGATCATATTTTTCGATTGCTATTCCGGCTCTGGAAAATTCCTCGCCGAAAAAGAGCGACGCTATTTTCTCGGCCATATCGATATCGTCATCCAATATGGTTAGGCTGGAGTTATTTTCTTTGGCATGCGATAATAGACGAAAGAGTGCAAGAGGATCCCCGGACGCCATGCTAATCGCGTCGGGGTTGTATCCCGCCGCGGTTAACCGCGCGTAATAATCGGCCTCTAATCCAAATGCCCGAAATTTACCGCCTTTAAGAATATAGAGCGTATTATTTACGACGGTAAATCCCGTCAACGAAGCATCTGTAACAAATCGACGGGACGAATTGCGGGAAAATATATCTTTTATCTTTCTGCATCGTTGAATATAGTGCCCATCGGAACTCTGTCTATTGCGAAGATTGAGAAGAGTGGCATTATCGCGCATAATAGCAAGATTGGCGTCTTCATAGAATAGCACATAGCTATGGTTGTGATCTTCGGGTTTTCCTTGAACGAATTTTGAGGTGGGAAGTACAGAACAGCCGAAAAAGTTTTTGAGCCGTTTTAGTGTTTCGGGCGCTCCTACATACGCTGGACGATGCAATCCGGAAGCTTCTTTGATAAATAGACTCTTCTCGCCGAAAATATCTCCGGTAAATACATCTGATATCACCACAGTAGAAATAAATTGATGGATTTTTTCCGGAAGCCGTCGCGAAAAACCTAACCGCAAAAAAGGCCTTTCTTCTTGCTCTTTCTGCCCAAGGTAGACAACATAGCATTCAGTATCTATATGAAATATACGTTCCATTATCATTGCTTCCTAATTTATACCTTGCATTGTATTATAGATATGATTATATTGCAATATACAAATATGGTACAATTATGATAAAAAATGGTCCTGAAAGAAAAAAAATAATTCCTATCGCAAGCGGCAAAGGCGGCGTAGGAACATCGATTATCGCAGCGACGCTCTCATCATTTTTGGCCATGAACGGAAGGAAAACGATTCTTGTCGATCTGGACTTGGGGGGAGCCAATCTCTACAGCTATATTGGATTAAAAAACAACCTCCCGGGACTGGGCAACTTTTTTGCCGATCGCGAATCGTACGAATTTGGACAGATTATCGCATCGACAAACAACATGAATTTAAGCTTTGTTCCGGGAGATGTCCTCGTTCCCAATGCCTATAATACATCTATCAGTCAGCGGAAACAGCTTGCCGCTATTTTTCGCGATCTAAAAACCGACTATGTTATTTTAGACCTTGGATCCGGTTGCTCGGCCACTTCGCTCGATTTCTTCTTTATCACCGACTCTCCCTTTATCGTTACCGCTCCTTCTATACCTTCCGTTCTTAACACATTTAATTATCTTAAAAACGCCCTTTTTAAATTCATTCTTCTAAAATGCTCGGACGACCATCGAGCGCGCGCGATCGTTGAGCGCGCGAGTCGCGATCGCGCTCCCCGATCGACTCCCAATATCCCTACGGTTCTTTCCAACATATCAACCGTAAGCAATAATCTTGCGCAGGAGATCGCCGATGATATAACGTCGATGCGCCCATATCTATTGCTCAGCCGCGCCACCAGCAAAGACGATATTTCGTTTTGCTCCATGATTCGCGATTTGGCCGGTAAGATGCTCAGTATAAATTTAGAGTGTATAGGTATTGTATTTGAAGATAGCGTCGTGCCTTTGTCTGTGAGACAGCAAAAACAGCTTATCGAGATGGAGACGGAAAGTTTGGCTGTAAACCAGATAGAACGCATTATGCGTAAATTGTTGCTTTCGCCAGACTACCCGTCGATGCCTCTTGATTTAGAGAGCTACAAAAATAGCTTTGCGTTGGCCGAGATAGAGGCGACAAATGATGATATGGTCGCTTCGTCCACCGAGGGACAATCAAACGACGTCGACGAGGCGAAATATCTTGAGACCATTTCGACGCAACAGAAAAAAATAGAGGAGCTAGAGAGCACTATTCGTATTCTCAACGCGGCGCAACAATGAAATATATCGGAGCGCATGTCAGCGCGGCGGGCGGGCCGCATAACGCGCCAAAGAACGCCAGCGAAATTGACGCGAACGCTTTCGCGTTATTCACCCGCAATCAACGCTCATGGCGATCAAAACCGTTGCTAGACGATCATATCGCGCAATTCAAGAAGAACTGCTTAGATGCCAATATCGACCTTCGTCATATTCTTCCGCATGCTAGCTATCTTATCAATATAGGATGCCCTCGCGAAAATACTCGCAATCAATCTATCGAAGGGTTGACCGACGAATTGCGTCGCGCCGAGCAATTGGGGCTTCACTATGTCAATTTCCACCCTGGCGCACATCTTAAAATGATTGAAAAAGAGCAATGCTTTGATCTTATCGCGGAGGCGATGACGCAAATACTTGGCGAAACCGAATATGCGTCGTTGGTGATCGAGAATACCGCCGGGCAAGGCTCGCATGTCGGCTACTGTTTCGAGGATATCGCGGCGATCATCGAACGCGTCGACAACAAGAGTCGCGTCGGTGTCTGTCTTGATACCTGCCATCTCTTTGCTTCGGGGTACGATATCCGTTCGGAGCGCGACTGGAACGATACTATGGAACAATTTGACCGCATTGTAGGACTTCGCTACCTTAAGGGCATGCACCTGAATGATTCGAAATGCGAGCTTCGCAGTCGCGTCGATCGTCATCATAGTATAGGAGAGGGTCATATCGGCCGCGAACCATTTAGGCATCTTATGAGAGATAAACGTTTGGACGATATGCCGCTGATTTTGGAGACAATTGAACCCGCTCTCTGGAAAAACGAAGTGGCCATGTTGCGAGCGATGGAAAATTAGCCGCGATATATGCGATCGTCTTGACGGCGCCATCGGGCGTTGCGGGGTTTTGGGAAGGGGCCTTTGTGTGCGGGGCGTTCCCGCATGGGGGGTAGTGGAATAACTCCAGAGCGCGGCAGGGCGGAGCGCGAGCGGAGCCCGAACAGACGCGCGCGGTCAGCGCCAACGGCGCTGAGGAGTTATGGAGCGAGGGGGGCGTGCCCCCCCTACAGTAAAGTACAATGCTACGCTTATTGGGTAGCGCATCGGGCGGTTAGCTCAGCTGGTTAGAGCGCCTGCCTCACACGCAGGAGGTCGCCGGTTCAAATCCGGCATCGCCCATTATTGCAATGTCCACTATAAATGATCGGATCTCCGAATTAGAGCGGCTTATTATTCACCACCAAAATTGCTACTACACCAAAACGCCCGTCATCAGCGACGACGAATTCGACGCGCTTTGGGACGAGCTTGCCGAGATTGACGCCGATAATCGATTGCTCCGCAAAATTGGAAGCGATTCGAGCCCTGATCGAGAAAAACGACCGCATATTATGCTTATAGGCAGCCAGAAAAAGGTCGTCAGCGACGATGATTTTTTGCGGTGGGCGCGTTCGCTGGGTACACGTGTCTGGATCGCGCAGCATAAGATGGACGGTGTCAGCGCTGAACTGCAATACAGCCGCGGTGTTTTTCAATGCGCGGTTTCCAGGGGCGATGGCGTGGTGGGAGACGATATTACCGCCCAGGTGTCGAGGATACCAAACCTTCGCAGAATCATCGACCCAAAATTCGACGGGGCGATTCGGGCAGAAATCGTTATACTCAAAAGCCAACACCAACAGCGGTATCCCGAATATAAAAACCCTCGCAATACCGCCACCGGTATCATTCACCGCAAAGATTGCAAAGGGTCGGAATATCTTATGCTCTATTGTTTTGACGCGTTTCATCGTTCAAACCCAGCGTTCTTTTCCGGAGAGATCGACAAGCTTCGCTGGCTTGAACGAGCTGGTTTTTTGACGATTGAGTGGAGGCGCTTCGACCAGCCCGAGGAGATTGCGCGCTACCGAAATGAGGTGGCGGCAATTCACCTGCGAGGCGAGCTCGATTTTGATATCGACGGGTTGGTTGTCAAGGGCGACGATATCGATCGTGTCGATATGCGCCTCGCCCGCCCCGATCGTCAAATCGCATTTAAATTTGTCGCTAAAGAGCAACCGAGCCGGGTGATCTCGGTGGAATGGAGCGGATTTGGGGCAATCTATACGCCGGTGGCGATCATCGAGCCTGTGAGTCTGGCGGGGACGACCGTCAAACGAGCGAGCCTCTCTAATCTAAGCGTTATGCGAGAGATGGGTATCATGATCGGGTCGCGTGTAGCGGTAACCAAGCGAGGGGAGATTATCCCAAAAATAGAGCGCGTAATCGAAAATCCGCCGGATGCGAAGCATGTCGATATTCCCTCGCATTGCAAGGAATGCGGCGAGGAATTGACGCGGGATACTCGTCTCTACTGCCCAAATACCCGGTGCCCGCGGCGAGTATTGCATAGGCTTCGCAAATGGATTAGCTCGCTTGATATTCGCGAGTTCGGCGACGCGTTGATAGGGACGCTCTTTGAACGGGGATTGGTTCGCTCTATCGCGGATCTCTATCGTCTAACGACGGGGGATATCGCATCAATGAAGCGATACGGCGAGATAAGCGCGAAGAAAGCGATTAAGGCGTTGCAGGCTGTCGACAGTGTGTCGCTTGCCAAATTCGTCGCGGGCTTCGATATCGAGGGCGTCGGCGAGATTACCATAGAGCGCTTGATCGCCGCCGGTTATCGCGACCTGCGGGCGTTGCGGAAGGCGGAACCCGAACGCCTGGCCGAGGTAGGTGGCATCGGGATGGTTACCGCCCGACAGATAGCGAAAGAGCTCCGAGATCTGGGCAAAGAGATCGATGAGGTGCTTGCCATCGGACAGGTGGCGATCATCGACGAGGCGGATGGAGATGGAGATGGAGATGGAGAGGGGTTGCGGGGCTTGAGTTTCTGTTTTACCGGGGTGCTCAAGTCGATGCCCCGCAAGAGGGCGCATGATCTTATTCGCCTACAGGGAGGCGCGGTTCGCACCGATGTAAGCGCGAATCTCTCGTACCTCATCACCAATAACCCTGACGCCAAAACCGCCAAGATAAGGAAGGCGCGAGAGCTGGGCGTCGAGATAATCACCGAAGAACGCTTTTTGCATCTGATTGGGCAGAACGAATAGCACGCGATGTCCGCTTCTTACTCGGGCGCCCTGTTTATTTTGGGCGCGGGAATACTTCAGATACCGGCGATTCGCGCGGCTCGAGAACTGGGACTGCGCGCGGTCGTAGCCGATGGGAATGGCGACGCGCCGGGGTTGAAGCTTGCCGATAGGCCGCTCGTTATCGATCTGCGGGCAACCGATATGTTGCGTTCGGAGGCCTGTCGTCTAAGCAGGGTCGAACATATTATAGGCGTTTTTACCGCCGGAACCGATTTTTCGCTTGCCGTGGCTCAAATAGCGGCCGATTTGGGGTTGCCCGGCATTGATGTGGAGGCGGCTAAACGGGCGACCAATAAGGCGATGATGCGTCGAACGCTCTATGATAAGGGGTTGCCGACGCCACGTTTCGCAAGAATCGGGAGGAGGCGGGCTCCGCGCGATCTACAGGCTGCCGAGGCGATTGGTTTTCCGCTTGTGGTAAAGCCTGCCGATAGCATGGGGGCTCGCGGGGTTCGGCGCGTAGACGATGCCGACCAGTTGAGGGCGGCCGTCGAGGTTGCGGCAACCTTCGCAACCGGCGGCGAGACGATTGTGGAGGCGTTTATACCGGGGCAAGAATATAGCCTTGACGCGTTGGTCTATCGCGGGGACATTGCCATTTGCGGCGTCGCCGAGCGGCACATTCGCTTTTCGCCGTTCTTTGTCGAGATGGGGCATACGATGCCGGCGCGTCTGAACGGCCAACAATACCGAGCGTTAACAGAGTCGTTTATCTCCGCGATCAGCGCGATAGGAATCGATAACGGGGCGGCGAAGGGCGACCTATTTCTTGACGGAGATCGCGCGGTGACGGGCGAGATAGCGGCGAGGCTTTCCGGCGGCTTTATGTCTGGCTGGACATACCCCTACGCCAGCGGCGTCGATGTTACCAAGGCGGCGATCCGTATCGCTATCGGAGAGCCGCCGGGCGACCTTACCCCTACCCGCGACCATGTATGCGTCGAGCGCGCCGTTATCTCTATCCCCGGAACCGTAGAGAATGTCTGCGGCACATCGGCAATCGACACTCTACCCGAAATACGGGATATTTTAGCCGCGTGTCTTCGGGCGATACGGTGCGTTTTCCGCGCAACAATGTGGAGAAATGCGCCACCATTATCGCCAGCGCCCCTCGTCGCGAGGATGCTATCGCCGCGGTCGATAGAGCGAAGCGAACAATTTGGATCAAACTGCGTCCAGACGATGGCGCGACCGCGGAATTCCTGTTTGGCAAAACGGGGGAACGCTATCCCTCCGCATTGACGCTCACCGACCCTCGCAACATAGCCGCATACAGATCGATGCCAAGCGACTGGCCGACATTGTTCGAAGACCAGCAGGTCGCCATCGCCGCGATGCCGGCGCCATACGCCGAGAACGAACGAGATTGGAATGGGTATAGCTTGTCCGATATTCTCTCGATAACGGAGCGTATAACGGGAGCGCGTGTTGCGCAAACGAAGCCGTTTGACGGGCAAATATTGGCCCGCCCGTTTTGGAAGGCGCTGTTAAAGGGCGGCCTGCAAGGAGCGATAGCCGCCGTGGAGATAGCGCGCGCGAATAGTAGACATAAACATATGAGCGCGATACCATTATGAGATCTATGCCAATAGTAAGAAACAATGGTCGTTAGCGCGAGATAGTCGCGATTTCGATAACCTGAGAGGTTTATATTTATGGGTCCAAAATTAGACGTTGGGAAACGCGCATCGTTAGTCTCCAGAATTGGGGAGAAATTTCGAGATATGGCGTCCAACCCTTCGTCCACCTATTCGTTGATTCGAAATCTTACCTTCGTGTTAATTTTAACGCTCTTTGCGGCGGGATTTACCTTCTTTTTTACGTTGCGAAGCCGAAGAGAAATACAGGTTCCCAATGTTGTCGGCGTCGAACTGAGCGATGCGCTGATCCAGCTACAAGAGCTCGACCTCTTTCCCTTTATCCGCCTTCGCTATTCCGACAATCCCGATGAAAAAGGCCATGTGCTTTCGCAACAACCCATCGCCGGCGCGGTAGTGCGAACGATGCGACGCATCGATCTATTGATAAGCAGAGGGACGATCATCGATAGAGTCGGCAACTGGGTAGGAAAAAATATTACCGATGTTCGCAACGAAGTAGCCCTCGTCGCAAACGGACCAAATCCTCTTATTACCATCGACACCCTTGTCTATGAATTCGATGAGTCGCTTCCGGGAACGGTTCTCGCGCAGAATCCCGCCCCGCAAACGCTCATCTCTGGCCATGTGTCGTTGCAACTTGTGATAAGTCGCGGAGAGGAGATTGTCCAATTTACGATGCCGCAACTTGTCGATTTGGATTATCGCCAAGCCATCGACCTATTGATAGCCGATTCCATCCCCTTTACGGTGGCTCTGGATAGAAGCGAATCCGCATCCAGACAACGAAGCGCAAACGACGGTCTTATTGTGTCGCAATCGCCCGGAGGAGGTTCGATAAGCCAGGCGGGAACCAACGTCATTGTCACCATGCGTCCCCCCACTCGCCTCCCTGCCGATCATTTATTTGGCATTTTTGAGCTAGTGCTCCCAATATATCCCGTCGCCCTTCCCGCAGAGCTAATTTCCATACCCAATCAAGGCGAGCAACCGCGCTCAATCGCCTCGATCTATCACACTGGCGGACTATTCACAATGCCCTATGTGGAGAAAATAGGATCGACATTGACATTGCTTGTAGACGGAGAGGAGGTGGCACGGCAAATAGTCTCGGAGAGCGAATCGGAAACGGAAACAGACGCCGCTTCCGGCGATGGCGCGGCTTCTGCCAGCGGGGCGGGCTTCCAGCTTCTGCCAGCGGGGCGGGCTCCAGCGACGAGCGGCTTCTGCCAGCGGGGCGGGCTCCAGCGACGAGGCGGCTTCTGCCAGCGGGGCGGGCTCCAGCGACGAGGCGGCTTCTGCCAGCGGGGCGGGCTCCAGCGACGAGGCGGCTTCTGCCAGCGGGGCGGGCTCCAGCGACGAGGCGGCTTCTGCCAGCGGGGCGGGCTCCAGCGACGAAGCGGCTTCTGCCAGCGGGGCGGACTCCAGCGACGAGGCGGCTTCTGCCAGCGGGGCGGCTTCTGCCAGCGGGGCGGGCTCCAGCGACGAGGCGGCTTCTGCCAGCGGGGCGGGCTCCAGCGACGAGGCGGCTTCTGCCAGCGGGGCGGGCTCCAGCGACGATGCGGCTTCTGCTAGCGGGGCGGGCTCCAGCGACGATGCGGCTTCTGCCAGCGGGGCGGGCTCCAGCGACGATGCGGCTTCTGCTAGCGGGGCGGGCTCCAGCTCTGCCAGCGGGACGGACTCCAATAACTAGGCGGCTTCTGCCAGCGGGGCGGGCTCCAGCGACGAGGCGGCTTCTGCCGGGGCGGGCTCCAGCGACGAGGCGGCTTCTGCCAGCGGGGCGGGCTCCAGCGACGAGGCGGCTTCTGCCAGCGGGGCGGGCTCCAGCGACGAGGCGGCTTCTGCCAGCGGGGCGGGCTCCAGCGGGCGGGGCGGGCTCCAGCGACGATGCGGCTTCTGCCAGCGGGGCGGGCTCCAGCGACGAGGCGGCTTCTGCCAGCGGGGCGGGCTCCAGCGACGAAGCGGCTTCTGCCAGCGGGGCGGGCTCCAGCGACGGCGGCTTCTGCCAGCGGGGCGGGCTCCAGCGACGATGCGGCTTCTGCCAGCGGGGCGGGCTCCAGCGACGAGGCGGCTTCTGCCAGCGGGGCGGGCTCCAGCGACGAGGCGGCTTCATCTCTGTTGTCTCCCCATGCCTCCACCCCGCCATCAACGCCATCAATGGCAAATTCTCCGCCGCGCCTATCGACTGTTCGCGCAAGAATGCGCCGCCGCAAAGTGAATGGCGGTCTTTCGGCACCCCCCTCTGCGGGCATCTCTTCATCAATTGTCAATCGCCTAAAAAAAGCCCGCAACGCCCAAACGGCACAATATTGACCGCTCCGTAGAAATGAAATACAATATTGTATGGGAGGGGGGAATCCTCCCGCTCCCGAGCGCCGAGAAGAACGCGTCGGACATCTTCGTCGCGAGCGGCGGCTCCATCTCTGTTGTCTCCCCCCTGCCTCCAGACCGCCATCAACGCCATCAATGGCAAATTCTCCGCCGCGCCTATCGACTGTTCGCGCAAGAATGCGTCGCCGCAAAGTGAATGGCGGTCTTTCGGCACCCCCCTCTGCGGGCATCTTTTCATCAATTGTCAATCGCCTAAAAAAAAGCCCGCAACGCCCAAACGGCACAATATTGACCGCTCCGTAGAAATGAAATATACTGCCACAGCAATGGAAAAAAAATATATATGTCCCATGCACCCAGAGATTTGGAGCGATAAACCCGATAGCTGTTCGAAATGCGGGATGGCCCTCTCCCCTTCGCAATCGACCAACGAACCCGACCCCGAAGAAATCGATCTCCTTCGGCGTTTTCGCATATCAGCGCTGTTTTCCGCGCCGCTGCTTATTCTAGCAATGGCCGCGCACCTGATACCCGGCAATCCAATCGAGATGATTGTTCCATGGCGTATACGGGTCATATTGGAGATGATCCTGGCCAGTCCCGTCTGTCTATGGGGCGCCGCGCTCTTTTATCGCCGAGCGATTCAATCTCTTATTCGGCATAGCCTCAATATGTATACATTGATCGGTCTGGGCGTATCGATAGGCTATCTATATAGCGTATCGGCAACATTATTTCCCGACATTTTTCCTGCGTCATTTCGCGGCCACAATGGAGAGATCCCTGTCTACTTTGAAGCATCGGCGCTTATCGTAACGCTCATCCTCCTGGGACAGTTTCTTGAAGCGAAAGCGAGGGCAAAGGCAAACAACGCTATTCGCAAACTCCTTGATCTATCCCCGCCGGAAGCGACGCGAATCGACAACGATGGCGTCGAACGCGTCATCCCTTTGGATCAGGTCGCCGTAGGCGATCTATTGCGTATACGTCCGGGAGAAAAGGTCCCTGTCGACGGAATCATTGTGGAAGGAAACGGCGCGATCGACGAATCGATGATGAGCGGCGAGGCAATCGCGGTAGAAAAGATGGAGGGCGATCGTATTATCGGGGCGACGATCAACAAATCCGGCGCGCTGATTATGCGCGCGGAGCGAGTCGGCGATCAGACGTTGCTCGCTAAAATAGTATCGTCGGTGGAAAGCGCCCAGATCAGCAAAGCGCCGATGCAACGCATGGCCGATCGTATCGCTGGAATATTCGCTCCTACGGTGGTAGGAATAGCGATCGTCACATTTATCTGTTGGTCGCTGTTGGGCGGCGAACAGCGCTTCTCGTTCGCGATCCTCAACGCAATTTCGGTGTTGATTATCGCGTGCCCCTGCGTTTTAGGGCTTGCGACGCCAATGTCGGTGATGGTGGCGATGGGCCGCGGGGCTAGGAATGGCATATTGTTCAAAAATGCCGAGTCGCTCCAACTATGTTCTACCGTGGATACCGTTGTCTTTGATAAAACAGGAACGTTGACCAAAGGAAAGCCGTCGCTCAAAGAAGTCATCCCGACAGGAGCCCTCGGCGAACAGGAGATTCTTCGTTACGCGGCGGCTCTGGAACAGGGAAGCGAGCACCCGCTTGCCGACGCCATCCTCTCTGGCGCAAAGGAGCGCGGCGTCTGGGGGAGCCAGCAAAGAGGCGCGGATAATTCGTCGGGCGACATTCCGCCGGCGCAGGCAATTCTGTCGGCATCGGGATTTGCCGCGATCCCCGGGAAGGGGGTAACCGGTGTCGTAGATGGGCGTATGGTCGCCTTGGGCAACTCAACGTTGATGGAATTGCTTAGAGTCGATAGCGAGGCGGCGCGCGACGATATCGACCGATTGCGGAGCCAAGGACAAACCGTCTGTATGGTCGCCGTCGGTACGAACGCGCGCCCGCCGGATGCTCGCCAACAAAAGCAAGCAGGTCGCTTGACTCTTATCGGGTTGCTGGGAATAGCCGATCAAATTCGCGACGAAGCGCCGCAAACCGTCGCAGAGCTCCAACGCGCAGGCCTGCAGGTCGCGATCCTTACCGGCGACCATCAGGCGACCGCCAAGGCGGTAGCGTCGGAACTCCATATCGATACAGTAATCGCGGGAGTCCTTCCCGATCAAAAGGCGACCGAGATCAAGAAGCTTATGCTCCAAGGGCGGCGACCAGCGATGATTGGAGATGGAATTAACGACGCCCCCGCGCTTGCAACCGCGATCGTTGGCATCGCGATGGGGAAAGGAACCGATATCGCCATCGAAAGCGCCGGAATAACATTCGCGCGCGACGATCTTCGCGGCGCTCCGCTCGCCTATCGGTTAAGCCGCGCGACAATAGGCAATATGCGCCAAAATCTCTTTTTCGCGTTTTTCTATAATATGATGGGGTTACTGGTAGCCTCCGGCATCTTCTATCCCGCTTTCGGGCTATTGCTCAATCCTACCATCGCCGCCGCCGCAATGAGCCTAAGTTCGATATCGGTTATAAGCAACGCGCTTCGCCTGCGCCGACGATCGCTCGACCGCTAGCCGAACCGCGCGCCCGCAATCACAACCCGACGCCGAACGATATCGACAGGCAACGGTACCGCTATGCGCGCGCGCCGGTATTCAGCAATCCATTGATCATTTTTTCCCATTCCCTCTGGTTGACGGGATGAAACAGAAATTTACGATCGTTTTGCCCGTTGATGAGCTCGCTCCATTTGCGTTGCTCGTTATCGAGCGACCGCGGAGTAAGCGACGAGCAAAACTCGTTGCATAGCTGAAACACAGACTTTTTATGGTCGACATCGTCGTTGCCATAGAGATGATCGCCCTGTATCTCGAACACGGCGACGGTATCTATCGCTCTGTTATCGCCCGATTTCGCCGCGGCGGATTCGGTAGAGGCGCGGGGCATTTTCCATCCCTCAATATAATAGCAGACCCTAGCTTTGTTGCGATACCACCACAACAGTTCGCCCTGCCTATCCAGATAGAGGGCGACGTCGCGACCGCGCCAATTGTGTTGTTCGGAGTCGACGTCCTTAAACAGCGTCTCATCCAGCGATTTGCCTGTTTTGCGAGCAGGCGCGCTACCGCTCATCGTTAACCTGCGGGGAAGATGTTGCCCGGCATCGCCCTTAAGCAGCGCCAAGCGTAGCTCCCGCCGATCGATAAGCCGACAGAACGCCTGCTCCGCGGACCGAGCGCGCTGGTCGGCGAGGATCCGCTTGATCTGCTCGACGATGTAGATGAAGTTATTGGCGATGGCGTCGGAATCGCAACGCTCTCCGAGAGCCTTAATGATTGCGACGCTAATTTCATACGCTCGCCATGCATTCGGCACAACGTCGACCAGCTGTCGGGTCATAAAAACGGGATCTACCGCTATTCCGATCGCCGAAACGCCCACTCCCCGCTCGACCGCATCTTCAGACAGGCCTATTCGAACATTGCGGGTGGCGCTGTTGCCGCCTACCTCAATGGCATCTAAATTATCGGGATATATCCTCTCCCAGTCAATAGCGCTGAGAATATCGGCTTCGTAGTTCAGGGGGCGGACGCGATCATTTTCGACCATTATAAACTGCGGAAGATAGATATTGTTCACTTCGCGCTTATGGGATCGCCGCATGGCGGGCGCTGCCGGACGATACAACACCGGTTTGCCGTCGTTCTCCGCAACGATTCGCTTTGCCAAATCGCCCAGCCCCTCTTTTGATAAGTCTTTTCGTATTGTCACGATAATGTCTTCGGCAGATTTGAACCGAGTGAATATATAGCATTCGTCCAATAGCGACACGCCTGTTTTGCGAGCTTCGGGTTGACGCAGTATCCTGCCGACAAGCTGAGTCATCGCCGTCCGCGACGATGGATTGGTTAAAATTGCGAGGATATAGGCAAACGAGCAATCCCATCCCTCTTGCAACGCCCTTTTGGTAATAATATAACGTATAGAACAGGATTCCGAGAGGAGATCGATTCCCTCGATATCATCCTTCTCGCTACTTTTTATCGCCACGTAATCTGGACGAACGCCGTTTTGGGCAATAAGAAATTCGCGAGCCTCTTCGGCATGAAGATACCCCGATTCGCGCTGATCTTTTCCGGTGCGTTCCACTTGGATCAGGACGATGGGACGAATATAGCGACCGCTGCGATATCGGAATATTTCGGCTTGCCGCTCCAACTGTTCGCGCTTGTCTATCGCGGCAAGCAACGTATCTTTCCATTCCGCGTTGGTGGTATTGCTAAGATGTATGTCCAGTTTGATCATCTCTTCGCGATCAAGGTCTTTGCCGGAAACCGTCGCCAACACGTTGGTTTTTGCAGGCGGCGTCGCGGAAAGTTCCAGCATAAAAATGGGATTAAAGCCGCGCAATGTTTCTCGCGCGTTTGGACTATAGGCTTTCTGCCCTTCATCGACAATCATCAACGGACGATACATTCTAATGAGGTTGCCGAGCGACGATCGCGCTATTCGAGGAAAGAGCCCGTTTTGTCCCCCAAAATAGTCTAAATTGGGTATTTCCCGCAATAGATCGTTATGCAGATCGTAACGATCGTCGGGGGGGAAAAATGACGCGTATTGTCCCGCATCCATAAACATACGCAGACTCTCTTTTGTTTTGCGATTGGCGGCCGGCAACATAAGCATAAGAATAACCAGGTTATCGCGAATATCCTCGGGGCGAATAGGTTTAAGACGCTCTCTAATTAAGGTTCTCCCGCCGCTTGCGATATCTATCATGCGCCGATAGGGGTGCGCGCGGTCGGAAAGTTTTTCTACAGTCTGTCGGTATATCTGATTGGTCGGCATGACCCAAAGAACAAGCCCTCTTTGACGATTAAGATAGCGTCGCTGAATAGAGCCTATCGCGTGGCAGGCCAATAATGTCTTACCACCTCCGGTAGGCACTTTGAGGTAGATATCGGGCAACGGATTCCGCAACCCGTCTTTGGTGGGATAGAAATGCGCATTTGTCGATCTGCGCCACGCTTTTTCCGAAAAGTCGTACTCCATCGCGGCGAGACGAACCATCTCATCGTCATGCGCCTGTTGCTCCGCCATGTAGTTGGCTTCTTGGGCCAGATGATCAAGAAATAGCTCAAGCCGTCGCGCAAGAGCCTGTTGATACAATTTAAGCCGCATTGTCCCTCCTACAAGATCATCGACGGTAAATATTGTAATTGCCGCGGCATTATTAGTCAACAGCGCGACGCCCATAGACTCGATAGAACAATTCGGGCGTTGCGGGCATGGCGCTGGACGTTTTACGCATGATACTAGACGCCCGCATGGGGGGTAGCGCAATAGCTCCAGCGACCGGCAGGGCATAGCGTTAGCGAAGCCCGAAGAGTCGGTCGCGGTCGGCGCGATAGCGACGAGGAGCTATGGAGCGAGGGGGGGACGCCCCCCTACAATTATAGAAAACGTTGTCTCAATATACTACCGAAAAATTTTATACCAAAAAATTTTAATCTGTTGAATATTTTGAAATTATGTGATAGGGTACATGGCATGGAAATGAGTTATAGTGTATTAAATAATGGTGTTAAGATGCCTCGATTAGGGTTTGGAACCGCCGCTATTGAAAAATTTCAGAGCACGAGCGATACGGTAACTCGCGCCATCACCCACGCGATCAAGTGCGGATATCGGCACATCGACACCGCGACCATCTATGGCAACGAGCGCAACGTGGGAACTGCGATAAAAAATAGCGGAATTGATAGATCGGAGTTTTTTGTGACTTCGAAGGTGTGGACGACCTCCATGGGATACGACGAAACGTTGGCGGCTTTTGACACAAGCTTAAAAACGTTGGGATTTGATTATCTCGATCTCTACCTCATCCATTGGCCAAAAGCGGATCACGAGATCCCGACATGGAGGGCGATGGAGAAGCTCTACGCCGAGAAAAAGATACGAGCAATCGGCGTCTCCAACTTCAGCATAGAGCAGATCAACGAGTTAATGGAGAAATGCGAGGTAACGCCCGCATGCAATCAAGTGGAGCTCCATCCCTATCGCTCTCAAGTCAAGCTTCGCGCGGAGTGCCGAGCGGCAGGCGTTGAAATTGTAAGCTATTCGCCGCTTGGAACTGGCTCGTGGAGCGACATACTGGATAAGGATAAGCCTATTAACAGTCCGGTGATTAAAAAGATCGCCGACGATATTGGAAAATCCCCAAGTCAGGTGATCATCGCGTGGAATCTGTTGCAGAATTTGCCGGTCTTGCCTAAATCCGAGAATCCGAAGCATATTGAAGATAACTTTGCGGCGATAGATGTTTCGCTTTCGCCAGAACAGATGGAGAAAATAAACGCGCTCAACTGCGATAAGCGTTTGGCGTAATCAACCCGGTAGTCGTTCGAAAACAAAATGATACCGAAAATTGCGACGGCATTCTGCATTTTGTCGATAGCGGGGCTTTCCCTCGTTATGGCGGAAGAGCGAGAGGGCGATCCGCTTCCGCAAGAGTGGAGCGACGCCATGGCCGAGTTTGTTGACAGCCTGAATGCCGAGGATGCTGCGGCGATAGAAGAATTGGGCGATTTGATCGATGAGGCAATTCGTTCTGCCGATATAGAGAGCCTAAAAAAGGCGCAAGATGCATTCGATCGCGTTGATGATCTGTTAGATGATGAGGATCTAGCGCAACTCAAAGAGATTATGACATCATTTGGCGAAAATATCGCGAATTTGATAACAGATAAGGCGCGCGAGTGGGCTGATGATATTGCCGATAGATCCAAGCAACTGGGCGCTAGTCTGTGGAAGCGCATCGGAAATGCCGCGAAAGAGCTTACAAAATCAGATGATGAGTGACGCGCTCTTCATCGCTTTCGATCAAGTAATTTATTCTTAGGAGGATAATATGAAACGATTTTTGTTATTTTTGACGCTCGTTGCCGTA
This sequence comes from Spirochaetia bacterium, assembly GCA_965220165.1. Lineage (GTDB taxonomy): Bacteria > Spirochaetota > Spirochaetia > CBDCPJ01. The sequence goes on along the minus strand of CBDCPJ010000044.1, from coordinate 8 downwards.
GCGTCTGG
>CBDCPJ010000043.1:0-4058 GCA_965220165.1 Spirochaetia bacterium | reverse complement strand
CCAACGCTGTTAGTAGCTTCATTGCCGCCATCGGCGGTTCCGACGGCGTTACTTGCTATAATCGCGCCGGCATTCCAGCCAGCAAGCATACCGACGTTATCGCCGTAGACGGCGCCGTTGATAACTCCAACACCGATAATTCTAGCGGTTGTCCCGGTGACGCCGAATAACCCTATCGAACCGACGCCGCGACTATAGAGACCGGTTATCGTATTGCCATTCCCTTCAAAGGTAGTTTCAAAAGGATCACTAGAACTGCCGATGGGCAACCAGCCGGAATTGCCCGCGTTGTCGGGATCACCGCCGGTTGGAAGCCATGCGGCGGTTATTTCGCCAGAATCGTAGCTCTCAGCGTCCGAAAAATCGAGGTTTCTCGTCAATTCGTAACCGATACAGATATCTTGTGGACATCCTGTCGTGACGCCTTCGGCGGTCGCGGAGGTTTTATAGCTAGTTCCTCCTAGGTTGTATCGCACATTGTCGAGCTGCTCCAGGGTGTTGATATCGATGAAACCATCGTTATCGCTGTCGATAACCATTAGAACGGCGCGTTCCGAAGACGATCGCTCGCCTTCGCCAGCGTCGTTAATCGCTGAGATAGCGTAGTAGTTGAATCCGACAAATGGAGCGGAGTCGTCGTAAGAGAGCGGAGCGCCTTCGGCAATCTGAGCGATATAGTCTATCCCGAGCGTATCAGATCCTGCCTTCGCATTGCGATAGACGCGATAGGCGGTCGCTTCGGGGACAGGCTCCCATTGGATCGTTATCACAGAAACGGTCGCGCTTACATTTGGCGCGGCGGGAGCCTCGGGAACAGTATCTTGCGTTCCGTCTCTATCGCTGTCGTATTGTCCGGGGATCGGCTCATCGCAGGCCGCTGCCGGCGGAAGCATCGCTGGATCGCAGGAGAATGCGCCGGTATCGCTATCGTAGTCGGTTATCCATGTGATGACGGGATAGCGGCGATGATCGCCGAAGCGCCAGACCGCTTCGTCCCATAGATTTGCCAGCATAGTCGACGAGTTTGCCGCGGCGAGAACGGCGGGACTGTGGATAGACGAGTCGGCGTCATTAGCGCGATCGACTCCGAAATGCTCCGCGCCTGAAACGGCTCCAAATCCATAGCTAGCGGTAATCGTATCGCTGTTGTCGCCGACGAGCGCGCCGACATAATCGTCTACTCCATTACCGCCATCAGCCGCTCCTATCGCATAGCTCGCGATAATCGTTCCGCCATTCGAGCCAACAAGCCCGCCGACATAATCGGCGGCGCCATTGCCGCCATTAGCCGCCCCGGTTGCGTAACTCGCAATAATCGATCCATCATTCGAACCAACAAGCCCGCCGACATAATCGGCGGCGCCGTTGTTACCATCGGCGTCTCCAGAGGCGTAACTCGCGATAACCGTTCCGCTCTCGTTCCAACCGACAAGAGCGCCGACGCGATCGTCTGCTCCATTGCCGCCATTGGCGTTTCCAGCAACATAGCTAGCAATAATCATACCATTATTCCGACCAGCCAGGATGCCGATATTGTCGTTGTTATTACCGCCATAGCCGGCGCCTCTGATAAGCCCGACGTTCCGAATTTCGGCGGTAGCGTCGGTAACGCCAAATAATCCTATCGCGCCATCGCCGCGACTATAGAGAGAAGCTATCGTATTGCCGTTCCCTTCGAATATAGCGGCAAAACGAGCGGCCGTTTCGCCAATGGGAGCCCAGCCGGAATTGGTTGCGTCATCGGGATTGCCGCTGTTTGGTCGCCACGCGGTATTTATGTTTCCAGACGCGTAGCTCGCGACGTTGGCGAAATCGAGACTTCTGGTCAACTCATAGCCGCGGCATAGATAGTCGGGACATCCCCCAACATCGCCCGCGCCATTTTTGGATATCTTATAGCTCGTTCCCGCTAGGTTGTTTCGTATATTGTCGAGTTGCTCCAGCGTCGAAATGTCAATAAGGCCATCGCTATCGCTGTCTACATTGGGAATTATGTCGATGACGATGTCGCCCTCGACAAATAGATCGCCTACCGAGTCGGGCGAGATATCTGTCGCCCGCGCAGTTAGTCTGCGACTATTGGATTCGGCGTCGGTGAGCGAGTAGGTAAGCGCGGCCGGATCAGGAACGGTAATACGGCCGGAACTCGGATCGATGGCAAAGCTATCGATGGTATTGGTCGGCGCGCCATTTTCGCCTAAAAAGGCATATTCGATCTCACCGCCGATGTCGTCGATGGCTTCAATTGTCGGGGCGCCGTCCTGAAACGAGGATGTCCCGGCGGCTATTGTCGCGGTTGCGGGAAACGAAACGAACCTCGGCGCTTCGTCGTCGGTGTTTCGTATCATCACGGTAAGAACAATAACTCCGAAATTCCCCTCGGAATCCTCGCCTCGAATAATTATAGATAATCCTTCGGCTTTTTGAGTCGCGGTTAACGTTTCATAATCAATTGAAGCGGTTACCCGCCCATTGTCGTCTATGGCAAACCCTTCATGGCCGTTTAGTATTATATAAGGAGTCAATGCCGCCGGCGCCGCGCCCGCGTCGGCAATATCGATGCGGGTAACGTCGATCGGCGTATCGTCGCTCTCATTGATAGAGAACGATGTTTCGGCGCTTGAGCGAAGCGTAAGCACAACCGCCGGTATTATCGTTATGACAATTTCGGATTGGGCGGATAGCTCGCCTACCGCGTTAAGCGAGATATCCCTCGCTTGCGCAGTCAGCCGGCGACTATTGGACGGTAAATCGGTCGCAGAATAGGCCGGAGGAGTCGCTACGGAAATGACGCCGCTAACGTGATCGATGGAAAAACCATGGAGGGTATTTGTCGGCGAACCATCGTCGCCGATAAATGAGTATTCAATCTCGTCGCCGAGATCGTCGGTCGTTTCGATCGTCAACGGATCGATAGAAAATACCGTCATGCCGCTTTCAATGGTTACTCCTTGGGGAACGGAGATGAACTCAGGTGTTTCATCGTCTATGTTAGAAACTGATATCGCGATAATAATATTACCAATATTGCCGTCCCCATCGGTTCCTTGAACAATCACTTGTCGCAAACGATCGCCGGGATCGGAACGATCGTAATCCCAGTTGGAAACGGTAAGCGTCCCTTGATCGTCAATAGAGAATATTCCATCGCTATTGCCTCGCACAATGAGATATGGCTCTTCATCCGCCGGTACCAATCCCGATGAAAACGAAATCGTGGAGATGTCGGTCGTCCCGTCGTCATTCTCGTTGACCGCTATCGTCGTTCCGTTTGATGACTCAAGGTTGACCAGGAGCGCGCGCACCATATATTCAATCGTCGAACGATCAGATGGCGATGAGCCGCCGGGAAGACTCGCGACAACCGAAACGCGATACGAAGCTTGCGCGACCAAACTATTGGGATCGCTCACGATAATCTGAAACGAGCTATCATCTAGTTGCTCGAGCGCGAATGGATTGTTGCCGCTGTCGATGGGGATGACATTGCCGTTCTTATCTGTCGCTTCGACAATAAGCTCGGGTATTTCCCCTTCGTCGAAGGAAGTCGCTTTCCCGTCCAATCCTGTCACTAACTGGATATTCCCGACTATCGCCTCTTGAGCGAGAATGCTTGTGGAAATGGAGATTTCTTTGTTCTCTGTTTCGGCAATCAATCGCGCGTCGATCGCATCGGGGATACCGTCGCCATCGCTGTCAGAGCAGGCATCGATGATGCTGCTGGTCTCGCAAAGAGGCGATAACCATACCGACGCTTCGCGAACCCTGGTCCCATTTTGATAAACATTGCGAATATAATCGACATCAAACCCTGCCCAGATAATATCTTCGGGTCTCATATCGGCTACCGACGATGGCTGTCGAGCAAGGCCAAACAAAATTATTTGCCATAATCCCACCTGTTCCATAGCATCTGTAATCGCTAAGTCGAGTGTTAAATTCGGCACCGGAACCGGCATGATTTTTATGGCTTCGGGGGCTCGTCGCATATCTGAGATCATATTCGCGCGAACCTCTTCGGTTATTTGAGAAGCCGACGAATAGGGTTCTCGATCGGG
>CBDCPJ010000042.1:0-12960 GCA_965220165.1 Spirochaetia bacterium | reverse complement strand
TTTGCGTTTAATCGCCGTTCCCGCGCCAACTGTAATTGCAACCGCCGAATAGCCGGCGCTCCAAGATAGCATTATCTCTCTATACATTTCCGCTGTCACTAATCCGACAAGAATCGCTAGCGGATACCCAAGCAACATCAGCGCAGCCGACGCCGTCAATGCTATCAATGTAGTCCTCGCGGCTTTCACGGCGAGATAGTCTCGCGAACGTTATTAATTGCCGCGGTTACTCGCTCGCCAAGCATCGGATTAATGATATTGACTATTATTAATGCTATAATCGCGCCGATTGTTATCCACTGTCTAACAACACCCATTCGACGCGCCTTACTTTCGCTTTCGCGCCGTTTTAATAATAAGTCTAACTTTTCTTGGATAAAGCCATAGCCCCGCTCCAGTAGCGTTATTCGCTTATCTAGAGGCATCGTCTGTCGTGCCTCCATTGTTGGCTCGTCAACGCCTTCGCTTGTTATTCTTGCGTTCATATTTTCCTCCTTTAAATCAATTGCTGGTATGCCTGTAGATGCGCGCCTCTTATGTCTATTCTTGTTGTTCCAGCTGATTGCCGGATTACACCAAGTCTGCAAGTAATCTGCTCGCCTCCCGTAATTATTAATGCTCCAGTTACTGACACTTTCCCTTGGAATTGTTCGTAAACTGAATTGACTGTTCCAAATTGGTCATTGCGCATATATATGGATTGGGAGTATCTTTCGGTGTCTTCTAAGTATATCCCAAGAGCTGCGGCTACTCTTGAGTTAGTCGCTCTGTTGGTTACAACATTCAATGACGCGGTTATTATCCAGTGACCTGTTGGTAGTGTTAATTGTCCAGTTGTTGAATTATACGTAGCTTCTGACGGTATATTAACTCCCGGTAATGTGTCGTCAAATCGTACAAAGTAACTGGTGATAGTGCTTCCTGAACTTGGCCGAACGCTGGATGAACCTGTGACTCCACTTTGCGTGCCATTTATATTCGACGCTCCTAAATAGACATAATGGTTAATAGCATCAGTTATTGGACCTGCTGTGACGTCTGCTAATGTGCCGTCATCTGCCTCTATCTTTAACCTTCCAGCAGGTATTACTACATCTCGTTCGTCAGCAAATGGATTGTAGATTGGTGGTCTTGACGCCCACTCTCTACTAAGATTGCGTATTTCATCAAGCAATTCGTCTCCCACCAAAGCTGTAGAGCGTTCCCATATCATTTCTGAATAATACCACGCGTTGAGTGTAGTCGTATCTGCTTGCGTTCCGAATTCTAAGTCTCCTGTTCTTACAGGTGTAACTCCCGTGATAATCTGCTGTGTTGGTCCGCCATCAAATGAGAATCTTACTTGTAATATTCCATCAGTTCCTGTAGAAACGAATCCTACTAAAGTATGCGAACCTGGGGCTGCTCCCAATGGTACTTGCAGAAGTCTTCTGAAAGTCAGGGCTACTTCCTTGAGCGTGCTCAGCAGATTGCGCTGTGGCAGTTATTACTATTCCTTGTCCGCCTCCGCCGCCGAGTACTTGATATGAGAACCTGTCATTAGTTCGGTCGAAAGTAAGTCGCATTCTAACATTATGACCTGCGAACGAGAACGTTCTATCCTCTGATAGAGTATCTCCAATTTCACCAATACTCATATGCTCTACGTCAATGCCTTCAAATGGAATTCCTACGTGGATTGTTATTATGTTCGGAGACGCCTTATCTGCTGCGTTATAGTTGAATACACCTGTCATTCCTGCATTGTCAATAACGATACCATTACCGTCACTAGTTGCAATCTGACCTGTTGAAAGTATCGGCGATAAGTAAACTTGATGAGATTCAGTTGCGTCTGAAATCGCTGTGAAAGCTTCCAAGTAAGTTCCTGAAGGATCTGCTCTTAGAATCTCGCGATTGTCTACTTTTAGTAAGCCCAAAAGGTGTGCCGCCAAAGGGATTAGTTAACGGGTTCGCTCCATTCCAGAACTGTCCATCAATTACTTTGAAGGCAAATCCGAAATATCTAGAGCTTGTAGCTCCAGTAGTGTCATCTACTATTCGTCTGCCGTATAAAGGGTAGCGGGTGTATTCAAATTCGCTCTATTCGTAATATTGCCGATTGCTAATGGGCTAGATTTCTGAGTGTCTAGAATAGTAGGCGCTAATGAACCTATAACTGAATATCCTTGCGTCTGGAAGCTTGGGTTTACATCCCAGTTAGATGAACCAGCTCTGCCTCCACTTACATAAGGCACATCGAATATAGCCCCTCTAAGTACAACGTCGGTATCGAATGAACCATCGTGAATATCGTGCTGAACTAAGCTGTTTAGAAATTGACTTTGATTCTCAACAAGTGGGAACTTATCTGCTGGAATTCTTAGGTTTCCATTTCCTGTCTTAGCCCATTCTTCAACTTCATTGTCTACATAGTCGACGGCATCTTCGTGAGCGCTGTGTAATAAATCAGTTGTCTCATCATTTGTTATCAACCCTCTATCAACTATTTCGTTGTCTAATACTGACAAGACATTCTGGTATGTGTTAGGCAATACTCTTAAGTTGATATTGTCAAGTGTAAAGTTAATCTGATTGCCACTAGATTTCTCAAGCCAAACATACACACCCATCTGTAAAGTCAAATTGAGAATTTCCAACAATACTGACTCGGTATCCACCTGCAGCCAATGCTACTTTGTCTACTGCAACAGAACCAGCTACATTCTGCGACTGAGAATTCTGAACTTCCGAGTAAGTATAAAGTGAGAATACTACCAGGATCAGTGCTTACGTCTATTATTGGGTCTGGACCAAATGCTATGTCTACTGTATAAGATGCGCCTTCCAACAGAACCGAAATTATATAGTCACTTCCAGGGTTATTTAACTGTGTGCTGCCAATTATAGCTCTTGCAGTTCCACTAGAAAGTGACGTACTCGCCGATAGTGTAAGAGTTCTGTCGAATCTCTCAGCAAGAGGAGCAACATTTCCGTCGGTAACTCCTAACTTCAATGTATTCGCTGTTATGGCATCAGATTGCTCCTTGGTAATTATTTCTGACACCCTTACTCCTCTAGACCAGGTTGGTGTAGAAAAGTATTTGAATGCGACACCGATAGCTCTATGCAAAGAGCCGCTTTGACCGCTAGCATCTTCACGTCTCCTGCTCCACCCAGTAGGTAAAGAAGTTATTCTTCCACCCTGAACTAAGCCGCCAGAAATATCTATAAGTTGACTTTCAGAAGTTGTCTCGGCTCGTCTGTATATTTCAACAATATCTGTGATATTCTCAGCACTAGTATTCATAAACCTAGCTATAGTGTTTGTGTTTATCGTCTGAGCGCTTATTACGTCGCCTGTTCTTAGATTTAATCTTCGGAATGAGTCAGCTGCGTGGCCAAGTACAGCATACCCATTGTCTGTATTTGAAATTGAAAAGTCGTGCCGGTATGTGAATTCATAAATCGGCGCATTATTCCTTGACACAGTGAACTTAATATCAGGGTCCATTGCGCTTCTTGTTGCTATATATATAAAGTATGTGCCTTCGGTAATTATAGTGTGTGGAATGTCTCTAAGTTCTGTTGGATCTGGAAATGTAGATAAGTCGTCGGCGGATAAGTATAATGCAGATGTGGTAGTTGTTAATATATCTTCACCGGTTATGGTAACATTTCTTGCAATTCCCTGTAACTCTGACTCCTCTGAGGGTGTAAAATTACTTGTTGCGCCGCCACTACCTTCTATTGCAAAATTTGAAGCCTCACTAGCAGTAGCTACAATTCCTGCTGAGCCTATATATCCTGTGTTTGGCGCGGTTCCGGTCGCCGCTTACCCAACTCGTTACTCGCAAGACCCTGCGATTTCCGTCGGCTTCTACTGTCAAAATTGGCGTCCAACCGTTCTAATCCGCGGACTTGCCCGTGCTGACCTTGCTGACCCTGCTGACCTTGTGGACCTTGTGGACCTTGCTCCCTTGTTGCGCTCCTTGCGGACCTTGTTCACCGTCGGCTCCCGGCGCTCCTTGTTCACCCTGCTCACCCTGCTGACCGTCTGCTCCCCGCGCTCCCTTTAGATTGACCGCCTGCGATATATCTTGTGTAATCCCTGTTTCCGACAGGTATCCTATTGGCGGAGTCGCCCCGGCGCCCGCGCTCCACGATACTATTCTTGCCACAACCCGCTCGGCGTCCGCTTCTAAAGCGAAACTTGGCGTTCGCCCGTTCGCCCCGCCAGACCCGCCCTCGCCGCTTCCGATTCTTGCGACCGCTTCAACGAGCGTCTCGCCTTCTATTATTATATCGCCCGGCGCTACAATGCTCTCTGTTCCGACGTAACCCTTTTCAATCGGAGATATTACCTCTGGCATTCTAGAGTCCTCCTATCGTTATTGGGTTTGTGTTAAACTCTAGTTGGTAAAAATGCCTGTCGGCTCCGATTATTCGCCCGGCGGCTTCAAATTGCGTCGGCAATGCGAACCGCTGTGATTCTTGACTCGTCAATGTGAAGTTCATTAATGGCGATGCTTGTATCAAGTCTGCTCGAAAGCCTTCTCGTCGCTGCCTCCGAATTGTATGACCGCCCTTGTATAGTTTACCTGCCGGTGAATCGTTCCGTCGACGGCGCTCTGTTCAGTTTCCTGATTCTCGAATGCCACTGTTATATTATACACACCGCCAGTGAAAATTACAAGGTTGGGATTCTGGTCAATGTCGTCAAGGGTTCTTATGGTCATCGGTAATACCGCTCTATGTTAGTTACTATTGGTTGTCCTGTCGAATAATCCATTACTAAGAACGGCAACGACTCGTAATGTCGATATGTGGGATACCAAGTTAATCCTTCACTCTCCGGCTGAGTTTGCACGTATATAGAACGCTCTGCGTTTCTGTAATAATATTCTGCCGTCGTTCATCAATATTACTACTATTCTCTGAAGTTGTCCTGTTGATTCAGTTATTGTGTTGACCGCGCTTCCCTCGTATAGCGTCCCGTTTCTCGAATGCATTGAATAATTCCGCATAGAGACTCTGATTAATAAGGTTCCGAAAGAGTCTACTTCGTAACACAGGAGTCGTAAATTCCGCTCGTTCGCCTATTACCTGCACAATACCTAGTCTCGCGCTCCAACAGCGCCCCTCATAATCAAATGGCATTGCTCTGTCTCTCTGTGTTATTCTATCAATGCGAATTACTTCGTCGCGACCCATATTCTTTAGAATTGCTACGTCTCCTAGCGAGAGAATTGCTGAACTCCTGAATCTAGCCTGCATCGCTTCGCCTTCCATAGCAACGCGTCTTGCTTGCGCTTCCGCTGTCTCTTGTGAAGTAAACGGACTTTTATACCTTGATATCAAGTTAGAATTCGGATTTTCTAAATCGATTGTGAACTTAGTCTTGTCGGGCATTTCTACTTCTATACTTCCATAGATACCGCTAGCGCTCCCGGTCATCGAAAAGTCGGCAAACTCGCTCTCGGAAATCCTTGTGAGCTCGTCATTTGGCAATAAGTCGCCGTGTGTATACTTTGATTTTATCAAGTAGTTTAGATGACTGGTTCGCGTCATAAAAACTCCCGCGTCTCTTACTAATTCGACAATCGCTCTGATTATCGGCTCGCCCTCTCTAACATCGATGCTGATTTCCTGTTCACCTAAAGTAATGTCGCTTTCAATTTCAACTGATACTCCGATTCTCTGCGCTAAATCTTGAATGGCTGTACTCATAAGCCCAGATATAGTCTCGTCTTGGGTAAACTCAGCGCGGTTCTCTAATGCATCGTCGACAAATGAAAACGTAACAGTATTTTGACGTATTGACGTACCTGTTATTGACCCAACCGAGAGCAACTCGCCGTCATTAGTAAAAACGGCTCTCTGTCGTAATGGCATCTCCTCTACTATTACGTCCGTCGGATTGTTTGATGCAATAGCAACTGAACTGGGTGAGCGCGTAAAGTTTTCAAGCGATTGCGTCAAAGTCCAGTTGCTTATTATTTGGTTTTCTCCAAAAATCAATCCTGCGGTCGCTAATTCGATTGTCGCTCTGGCTACTCGAATCCCCTGCGTAAATGATGTGTAGACGATTGCATAGTCATCAGTCACTTCTATGACAAACCGCCTCGCTGTTCTTAGTTCATTGGTCGACGGAACCTGCGCGAGTTCATTAATATTATCGTCATAGACTCGGCTTTCGAATTCCAGATTAGATACCTCCGGCAATTCTGGTGGCTTTGGTATCTCGTAGTCAGTCAGTCTGAGTCCCGGCGGGCGCCCCTTCGATTGACGCGATCGCCAAGTCAAGATTTCCGATGATAAACGCCTGAATCGGTCGCTCGTTTTGCGGCGCGGCGTTGATAAAGTAATTAATGATTATCGGTTCAGACTGACCGATTGTCAGCATTATTGCCATTAGATTATCGCGACAAACTGACCTATTGTTGCTGTGACTCCTTCCGGAATCAGGATGTTATTACCTCGCCAGATTCCCCTGTCAAGAGCCTCTATGGCTATGTTAGAGCCCCTTCTCGCCACTCGTTCGGCAACAAATTGCGACTGCTTGTTTATCGCAAAACTCTTTTCTAAATTGTTCAACGCAACGTCAAGGGCGTTTGATACCTTGCTGTTACTAGCATCTATTGTTATCTCGACTCTGCCTTGCGCTACAATTACAATTGATTCTGGGTTCCCAACAAATATATGTCTCGCTTCGCATCTTGGGTATCCTTTATCTTGGGTTATATCTGTCGGCAAAAATACCTGCTTGCCGTTATGTCGCGCCCAAATTCCTATTGGCGTCGTCAAACTTTCAAACTCGGACTTGTAAACTTTTTTTACCGGCGAAACTTCAAATTTACCAGTCTCTATATTTGCATAAACCCAACCATATGTGTGGTTTCCATATTCAATGTTTGTCGGCTTGCTCACTTGATAGATATGACCGCAATGCCAAAACCGAGTAAATGAATGAATAGTGACTCTATCCTCTAATTCAGTTTCCTCGGCGCCGCCTTGTGTCAAAAATGGCGTCCACTCTACTCTTGACACCTTGTCTGTCTGGTATGCTAGTTTCCTTTTTTCGCTATCGCTAACTTTGTAAAACGACATTATATTATCGCAACGCGCCCCCATATGTTTAGTGATGCCAGAGCGCCTAGCTAGTGTTGCGTGTAACTCAGGGGTTGTTTGCCATATCCCTCTATCAAGATTCGCTGTTGCTATTTCCGAATTATTTCTCGCTATGCTCACCGATAGGATGTCCGACTCTCCGTTTTTGCTCAGTTCATTTTCTAGAAATCCTATGACACCGTTTACAGTAAAGCCTAGTGGATTTTGCGTTAAATCTAAAGAAATCCTTGCTCTATCTTGCACTATTATTGTTCTTGTACTACCGCTTCCGGCGAGAATATCTCTATTGTCGCTCACTGGATATTGCCTATCTTGACTCGGATTCATCGGCAAGAACGCCTGCCTGTTATTATCTCTCGCCCACATTCCTATCGGCGGTCGCGACCCGGCGACTCCCGCGTCCTCTACTCGCTTTGTGGTCGAGAATTTCAAATTGACCTGTAGATATGTTTGGATAAACCCAACCAAACCTCTCGTTGCTTGCCGGAATGCTCATCGGCGCCGTTAATTCGTAGATACTGCCTAGATATCTAAACCGAGTGCCGACTTGAAAAGTGATATTATCTTGTAACTCAGTTTGCTCAGCCCCTGCCGTGCTCAGTGTCGGCGTCCATACCACATTGGGCAAGTCGCCGAGTATCAATGCTGTGAGTCTCTCGTCTCTGGTGTCAATCCTTGAAAATGCCATTTTGCCTCCTTATATCCTCTCTTTTTTTTCGCTCATTGAATCGCTTTTTATTCTCGTAGCGAAACCTTGTGAGCAGTCGAAAATACTCTGTGCTTTCCGGCTGGCATCTTGATAATTTGTCATTTTGCCATTGGTATCTCGCTAGTTCTAATTCGACTTCATCATCCTCAGTGCCCGCGCCGCCTTTTACCTTTTGCGCGAGCCTATGTATCTTGCGATATAACTCATCCTCTATCCTTTGACGGACTGTCCGCTTTCTGTCGCGCCGCGCCCAGCCTGCCTTTGCGTTTATGCGCTGGCGTTTTGAATGCTCTGCTCGGTCTGTTTTAGCATGCCCGGCTCGCTTTAGTTTCGACAGCCCTTTTTTTGAAATTGTTTTTACTGTCATATTATATCTTATGTTGATACATTTCCATTGTCAACAATTATATTTCTACCTTGTCGCTCGATTACAGCCTCCGCTATTAAATCAGTGTCGACAATGTTTTGAATAATTATTTGCCGTTCGCCTTGTCTCGCCACAATGGCGTCCGCCAATTGCCCTAGCACAGCCGAGTTTAGCGGTATCACCGCCTCTTGGTCGCCCCCCTCGCCGACAATGACTCTGCGACCGCCGGCGACAGGTTGGACGATTCCGCCTTCCTGTAACGCCGGGGGCGGGGGCGGGGGCGTCGCCGCGACAATGGCTGTTTGGGCGATGCCCGCCGCCGCTACGATTCCCGCTAGAATGAAGCCCAGTGGCGGCAAAACCGCTATTGCTTTAGCGACTCCTTGCGCAGTCTCTATTGCTATCCTTACTATCGAAAACGCCTTCTCGGTTTCGAATTGCTCTACTTCAAGTTGATACCGCTTTATGGCGGTTTGCCTATCAATCGCTTCTACTTCTCTTGCGTAATTCTCTTGAATTCTCATACGTTCGGCTGAAGTAAGGTTCTCATTGGCAAGCAGTTCATCGCGTTCATCCCTTTCCAGATTGATGCGCTCTTGTTGGGCTCGCTCGTATATCTCTAGTTCCCTGTTTTGATAACCTACAATTGCGTCAAAAAGCCCGGCGGCGGTGTCTAAACTAATCTGAGCGAAACTTACCACTTGGGCGGTCGCCTGTTGGATGCCGGAAATCAAGTCGGCGAAGTCCTCTCTCGCGCTTGCTGTCCTAGCGCTTAATTGCTGCAATGTTCTCGCCGCCTGTTCGGCGGCTTCTCGATAGTCGAAAAGCGCCCCCGGTTGCCTTTCTAATTCCGCTCTTGACCGCTCCGCTTCCTCTGTTACTCGTCTATGCTCATCTCGTAAGTTCGCAAGTCGTTCAGATAAGGCGACTAGGTTTGAATTGTCAACGCTTATGTCCTCTGACATTGCCAACTCTAATATTTGACTGCTCAGCAAGTCTATTTGCTCAGTCAATATTTGACTCTCACTAATTTCCTCATCTAACAAATTTATTCTTACTCTTTGGGATTCTACTAAGTCGCGCTCGGCTTGCGATGCCTCATTGAATGCGTCAGTTACTCGTTTATTCGCCGTGATTCGCTCCACTTCAATTGCAAGAGCCGCTTCGTTTGCGGCATTCAATTCGGCAATGGCTTTTGCGTCCGCGTTGTTTGCGTTGATTCTCTGTGCCGTCGATTCTAATTGACTTTGTAACAATTCGTCAATCTCTGAACTTAGATTTAATCTCTCCATAGTTATCGAAAGCAGTACCGCCTGCGCTTCCGCCGATAAACCAAGGCTTTTTGTTTCATTCTCTATTGCTTCGGTAGTTCTCTTTATCGACTCTTCTACCGATATTATATTTTGATTCGATAGGAAATGAATTTCGCTGATCGTATTGCCAAAATCCTTGAATGCTTGTTCCGCTTCGTTTATCGCTTCTTTTGATAATTGCGCTCCGCTAGTTAGTAATCCTAGCACATTTTCAATCGCCGCCTCCCTTTCTACTTCTCTCGCCGCCGATGTTAGCGCGACGACTCCTGTAGTCAGCGCTGCGACTCCCGCTATCGCCCCTACTACTGGATTCAAAGCCAGCGCTAGCAACGCCGCTCCTATCGCGCCTATCGCTACTACCGCCGCTCTGCTTACCGGCTCTAGACTTTGGAATGAATTGACAAGGTTTCTTATTCCACTCACCGCCCTTGTCGCCGCCGGCAAAAATATTTCGCCTATTAAAACCCCGGCGTCAGATAGCGCCGATGCCAATCGCCGGCTCTGGTTTGCAAAACTATCTTGTGTTCTTACTGCATCGCCTATTGCGTTTTGGGATTGCGACACAGCCAAGTCATATCGTAATTGAATCCGCTCCAAATTCGTCAACTCATTGAATGTGAGTCCGATGCTCTGTGCGTAGGCGCGTTGTTGATTCTCCTGCAACGCCAAACCCAGACTCTTTGCCGCCTCCGCTTCGCCTGTCAATATTGCTGAATAGAGCGCGTTGACCGCTCGCTCTGTACCTCCGGCGGTATTGTTGAATGACGCTTGGTCGGCTGCGAGTCTGGTTATGTTATCGGCAAGTGTTAGCGACGCATCCGACGTTAACCCTAGACCTTGGGCGACGTCGCCAATCTGACCAATATAAGCCTCCGCTTCCTGTCTCGCAATGCCAAATGTGTCCGATAGGTTATTGATAATCGCGTTTGCCTGTGGCAGTTCTCTCGCAAAAACAGTCGCAAATCTCGCGGTAGTCTCCTCAGCCTCGCTTGCTAATTGGACGACTCTCAAAATCCCCCTGCCTACCGCGGCGAGCGCTCCAGATGCCGCCGCGACTCTGAACAAACTGCTTAGTCTACTAGAGAATCCGCCTACAGCGCGGTCGGCTCCGCGCGAGTTTGTGTTAATATTGTTAAGATTCCCGCTAACATTCCTCAGTTCGCGGTTCGCGGCTTGGGCTCCCGATGCCTGTATTCGAATCTCAGCGTTTGCTACAACCGCCATTTTTTCCAGTTAATATCGACAGCGAGTCGTCTGACTATCGCGCCAATAATAGTATCTAGTTTTTGCGCGCTCATACTTTTGACCTGCCGTCTTGTGAATTTAGTATTATGGTAAACTATATGTCTACTCTTTTTGATTACTTGCCTATACCATTTCCCTTGACTTTTATGTGTTTTTATTGGATTCGCCAAAGCAAATTCAATGAGCGCGATAATCTTTACGCGCCAATAAAAGGCTTCAAGCGCGTTTCTTTTTTTTAGCATAAAGTTTTGAAACCATATCGGCGGCTTTTTCATTCAACGACTTTTCTTTGGGATTGTAAACTTTCGAATATTCCTCTACCGCTTTGACCGCCTGCGTAACGGTCTGACTATCAATATATTCTTGGCTCCAGTTTAGTTCCTTGCCAAGAACCGCGCGAAACTGACCCATAGTTCCTTTCCCGCCTTCTCTACCGCTTGGATTGAAAAGTTCCTTTGCAACCTGTTTTATTCTCTCTGTCAGATCTCGCATTGTGAACTCGCTTCTCGCAGTAAGCAAGGCAATCGCGAGCCTCTTTTGCTTATGAGTCCAGAGATATTTTATCATTGAAAACGCGGCTACCGGCGTGTCGCCGATAGTCGCTTCAGTTATTTTGAATTCGCGGTTTCCTATTTTAATATGCGTTCTCTATAAATTCAATGATGCTTTCGCTGTATGTTTGTTGAGACATAACAAGAAGTTGCCCTGCTGTGTTTGCTTGGGCTTCAATCGTTGTGTTCACAGTGAGTGTGGTTGTATTGCTTCCGTCGGCTATGTTAATAGCCCCGGAGACTCTGCAATTTGGATATCTCAGTTGCATCCGCTCATATTCATCCCCGCGTCGCTCCTCATAATAAAGCGACATCTCGAAAGGTTCGCCGCTCTGACTTCCTGCTGCAAAGGAAATCTCGAATCCCGTCCGATGCTGATACGCTGAGTAGGTAATTACCGCTCTTACTGTATTCGCCGGTATTGATTCAAAAACCACAAAGAAACTGCCGCCGATTTTGTAGATATTATAATTGCTTGGTTCCAGTGACGTTGTGGGTCCCGTCGCCAGCATACCAGTCCCGATTTCTGTAACGTGATGCGCATCGTCGGTCGCCGATACTGTTAGTTGATATGCCGTGTCTGCTATCGGCGATGATATCGTTTGCGTAAGTTGCGCCGGTGTCGCCGCCCCCGCGAACTGAGTAACCGTTCCAATTCCGTTCGATAAAAAGTTCATAATATTGTATGTCGGATTGTTGATTACCGCCGCGAACGATACGCTGTCGATTCCTCGCTCAGTATAATCTGTCGCGTTTGGATACGTAATTGTGTTCTCGGTCGTATTCGGCGACGGCGGGAACGTGCCGACTCCCAATGATTGGTTGACTCCCCCTCTTGTTGCTACCGCCACAGCGGCTCCCGTAAACTGGTCTTGTCTCCTTGGCGTGATGCTTAGTGCCATTAAATACCTCCTTTAGTTGTCACTGTAAATATTGCTGTTTTTATTCTACTCTCTGATTCATACTGGATATCGCTCGCTTCAGTCATCCCGATTTCCGCTCTGCTATTATCAATCGCCTGCCTTGCTTGATAAGCGGCTCTTTTTGCGACGTCCGCGGTCTCCTCACCGCAAATTGTCGGTCGAAATTCGCATTGATAAACGTCTAATATGATTTCATCGTCCCATATTGTTGTTGTCAACGTTATCGCCCAGCCAGAGTTTCCTTTCGGAAAATTGTGAGCGGTCGCATCGTAGCCCGTCGCCTCTTTTATAATGCTTGCGATTGTGTCTATCGTTTCCACTATATTAACCTTCGAAGTTGCCTACTAAGTATAGGCTCCATTTGTGGAACTGTAGCCGCGAGCCCTCTTTGGAAGTAGCCCCTTCCTACGAATCCCCTCCTGCCTTTATCCTCTTGTTCTTGCGCATACTCTATTACGCTTCCTATGGATATCGTATCTTGCGGCGCCGCGGGAACGGTCGGGTCGCCATACTTACTGCCCGCGGCTATTACTGCGTTGTTTCCGACGACAGCAGATACGCTTTCTCTGAGTCGCCCAGTGTCTATCGGCGCGCGCTGAACTACGTTGCCGTGAGCCAACGCAGCTATTTCTCTGAGCGCCAACTCTAAAGCCGCGTCGAATGCGTCTATGTATCTAGGTATTCTATTGTTAACCGCCATCGATTTCCCCTATAAGGTATGTGTCATTGTCGTTTAGAATTG
>CBDCPJ010000041.1:0-21746 GCA_965220165.1 Spirochaetia bacterium | reverse complement strand
TTATAACAGTATACTATTATATCGATAATAGTTGATGAGAAAAAACAAAAAGCAAATCGACGATGTAATGCGAATGCATGGTGAGGGTCATACGCAAAAAGCAATCGCCGACGCGCTTAGTTTATCACAACCGAGAATTAACAGGATAATCAAAACTCACAAGATTCCCGGCAGTAAAGCAATCACAATTCAGAAAATTGATGACAGGATTCAAAATATCTTTAGCGATGATGACGCTCAGAAACTGAAGGCGCTATGGGATAGCGGAATCAACATAGCGAGAATCGCGGCTAGCGAATTAGCAACTGAGATTCCAGGCGATGTAATCAGCGAGACGAATGAGGAGATAAAACGAAAAGCAATCGCAAACTATTCGGCAATGATAGACATCGGCAGGACGAGAACTATCGGCGGCGCTGCCTTGGTAGAAATGGTAAAAAAAATGGAATCCCAAGTCAAAAATAACGCAATGTCTATAAAGTCTACCGAGAATAAGATCTGCTTATCAACAGGAGCGACAAAGAGTCTATCGATACCAGTAAGGTTCGCTCAGTTACTAGAGCGCGGTCCATACTATAAGGCGCTATGGAGCGGGCGCGGCGGCGGGAAATCTTGGGCTGTTGCCATTGCGTTGATATCCATAATGAGCGGAGAAAAGCTAGTCGCGAACTCTTGGGAACCGCCGGTCAAAATTATCGTAATGCGCAAAACATTCCAAAGCATTGGACAGTCAATGCACACACTGTTTAGAGATATCATTAATAATTATAAACTATCGGACTTCACTGTTCATAAGAATCAGATAACTCACGCCAATGGAAGCGAAATTAATTACGCGGGATTCTATCCAGGCAACGACCGGAACTCGTTGGTAAATAGGATAAAGGGGATTGAAAGTGTTGATATATGCTTAATAGAGGAAGCGGACGATGTGGAGAGTCAATACTGGGAAATACTTGTGCCAACCATTCGAAAACAAGGAAGCGAAATCTGGGCGACATTCAATCCCTCTACAAAGCGAACAGCAACGTATCAAAAGTTTATCGCTAACCCGCCAGATAACGCGCTCGTAATTGAAACCAACTACCAGCAAAACAAGTTCTTATCAAAAACAGCGATAGAGCAAGCCAATCAGTTAAAAAAGTATGATTTAGAATTGTATGAGCATATTTATATGGGGAAACCCAGAGAAGCGGCTACGAACGCGATATTCGCCGGCAATATAATTGTAGCGGAACCGACCGAAGAGGCGTTGCAAGGAGACATTCGCCGGGGCGTTGACTGGAGCGGAGGAGTCGCGCCCGCGGTATGCTTGGACTGTAGGCTTTTTAACGGACAGGTTTTTATCATTGATGCGTTTTACAAATTCGACGGGCGATTCAATGAAATAGCGAAATGGATAAGCACGCTAGAAAAAAGAGATTCTATAGTGTATTGTGACAGCGCCGATAGAACAGCGACCGCAGGGTTAAACGACCATTGCTCTAGGATGTTTGGGCATCGCCCCGGAAGGCTTGTTCAAAAATGGGCGAATTCAGTTTGGCAAGGAATTCAGTACTTGCGACAGATGAACGGCGGCAAAGCAGGTATTGTCATCGCGCCGCATTTAGCGGAGATTATTGCCGAGTTTAGAAACTATAAGTGGCAACAGGATTCAAGCGGCGAAATTATTGAAAAGCCGGAGGTTAGACAAGCAGATCACGCCATAGACGCATTGCGGTATGCGCTGTCGCGTGATATCTTTAAAAGAATGAGGCAATCAAGATGACGTATGAACTAGGTTCGATTGGAGAAGGCAAGAGTATTGCCGAGATTAAAAATATAATAAAGAGCAGGCAACAAGCATATAGTGAGGTTCGCGACTATCTTGTCGGAAATAACAGGCAAGCGACTCAGTTATTCAACGAGCGAAAGCAAAAAGACAGGGCGAATCAAATTTACCGAAACACGCGACTATCGAGATATGTCGACACAATAACCGGAGTCATAGCGTCGCCGGGCTACCAGAGATATTCATTCAAGGGCGACATACCTAAATATGCAGAGGAAATAAACTGGGATGCTATATTCAATTCTTGGCGGCGACTAGTAAAGGAGTCTCTAGTATATGGCAAAGCCGCGATAATCATCGCTGGCGAAAACGCGGTAATTAATAATCGGACGCCGTTAGACTTTATAGACATAGTAAATAATTATGGAGAGACCGTAAGGCTAGTAGACTCGGCAGGAACTGAGTATAAGGAAGGCGATTTCGAATATGAGGGAATCCCGTTTGTAGTACTCAGGCGAACCAGTGAATCACAGCCATATCTGTATTTAATCAAGGATTCGATTGACGCAATTGACAGGATTTTAATGAATTGGATGCTACAGCACGATAGAAATAACAATATCTATATGGCGACACCTTATTCAATATCTAATTCCGAATTAGAAGCGCTAAATAAACACGATGTTCACATATTCTGGAGGGCGTCGACCCAACATTAATTAAGCAAGTAGGAACCTATACAGCCAACGCCGGAGCCGACTTGATATTGAAAGCGATAAACTCTGGATTACAGGAAATGACAGGTATTCCAGACTATGAGCAATTAACAGCAGGGAATGACCCGAGCGGAACCGCGTTGATGATGCGGTTGACAATTATGGTGAATACAATTGCTGAATTCGAAAACGCGGCTTTAGAGGCGTTGCGACTTTTCGTCGAGCGATACATCGAAATATGGGCAAGGGTAAACAAGGAGAATATTGGCGAGTTTCCGAGAATAGATATCGACCGCAATATACCACAGAGTCAGACCGCTAATATAGCATTACTAAATCTAGCGGGGGCTAGCAAGCGTACGATCTGGCAAGCCGCTAATCTAGACCCTGAAGTAGAACAGCAAAATATCATAGATGAGCAGGGGTTAGACAATGGCGACGATGTCGCAAATCCTTTTGGCGCTTGACGCAGATACATTGGCGTCCGCGCGAGAGGCGATACTAGCAATCCGAGAACGTGTTAACGACGGAAATTATATGGTAGATTTTGATAGAGCTATTCGACGCAACGGCAACGCCGCCGAAAAAGTAGCCGCCTTGCGAGAGATTATTTCTGCTAGGCACCGCAACCTATTCAGAGCAGTGCGTTCAGTCTCGCGAAGGTTCGCCGAGAGCGAATTACTTAGAGGCTCGGCATCCGCTCATTCGCTAGTGCAGAGGGCGGGAGTCGAAGTACCAAGATTCAGGAGACCGGCGAACAATGATTTCCAATTAGTAAGATACCAGAGAGTAGGAGCGTATCAATTCGACAGCCGGAGCGTAAGTACAAGAACAATTCTTAGTGAGGAACGGCGATTAATGATAGAGCGAGTCTTTCGACGCGCGGCTCCCCTTGCGCAAAGAGGCGCGTCGGTTCAGTCGATTAGTCAGACAGTGCTAACTGACTTGACTAGGGCATTCGGCAGGAGACTCAGCGAAAGTTACGGAACGGTTACTAGGATTGTAAGAACTGAACTAAAAAGGAACTTTCAAGCGGGGCTCTCCTTGCAACAGCGAAACCTTCAGTCGGCAGGCGTTAATTTGCGAAGGCAATGGATAACAGCGAACGACGAGAGAACTAGAGAAAGACACTTAGCATTGCATCGAAAATTCGAAAGCGACGACGGAACCTTTAACGCGGGCATCTATAGACCGCGATATCCGGGAGCCTTTGGGGAGCCGTCGCAAGATATAAACTGCAGATGCACAGTCATTCTGGCAATACCGGGAATGGGCAACCCGGAACTAGGAACGATTGGCGACGCCAGAGAGCGAATTAATGACATTATTAGTTGACAATAAATCACATCGATGTATATTGTATAATATGACAAGCGATATAGAGAGGATAGAGAGATATGCTCAGCAAAATAACATAGGATATGAGCAAGGAACGGAAATCGCAATACAAGACGATCTGGGCGATGAACTAGAGCAACTTAGTGAATGGGAAAAACTAAAGATAGAAATAAGGGCTACCGAATCATATAGGAGAATGCAAAACAATGAATGGTTTGAATAGGAGAATGCAAGTTACAATGCAAGGCTGAAAAGAATTGAACGAGAGAACAATAAATTGGAATCGACAATTAAAAGCTAAATAGCTTGAGCAAAATCGAGCATGAATAAAACTAGAAAGAGTAAAATAAAATTGAAAAAGATGCTTGAGCTAGATGAGCAAGAGAGTAAGAGATGAGAGAAATAAGCAGACATACGAAAAAAATAGGTTACTAAAGAAAAGGTTAGTTCAATACGAAAAAGAAGTACGTAGCGAGTAGAATACAATGAATAGCAACGAAATAGATTAATTGACGAACGAGAAAGGGATTATCAAAGACGCGCAAAAGAGGTTAAATTAAATCAATGCAAACAAGAAATTAAAAGACTGAAATCAAATAGTGAAGCGCGAGAATTTGAAATATCTGCAATTTCAATATGCAAGCAATAAATGATAAGTGAATTAAACACAGTGATAGTTCAGAAATAATCAAACTACAAAGAATTGAAAAGGAAATAAAGGAGATTGAAAAAGCGACATGAAAAATGAGAAAAAAGAAAGCAGAAAATAACAAACCCACACGTGGTATAGGGAACGAGAAATATATGGAATCTAAAAGGAGTTAACTATGAGCGATATAGAGAATAAACAGCCTGCAGAGCAGGAACCGAACGCCGGCGACACACAACAAGACGAGTTAAAAAAACTTATTGCCGAGCGCGATTCATTCAAGCAGGAATTAGAGCAAAGCAACAACAGGATAAAGACGCTAGAGGAACGTATAGCGGAAATCCCCAAACCACAATCGGAGTTAGAAAAGGCGCGAGATCTGGCAAAAACTGATTCAGAGCGAGCCGAGTTGGACAGACAGATAGAGCAAACCAAGTTAAAAGCGGAAGTCGCGAGACTCACTAAAGAGCGAGAGCAAATCGAGGCAAAAGAACGGTTTAGAAAGGCTATTGGCGAGGCTCCACATCTCGCGAGTATATCATTGCCGGAAATGACTGCAGAGCAAGCGGAGGTGTTTGGCAAAGAACTCGCTAAAGCATATAATGACGGCATCGCTTCCGTAAAAAGTGAAGCGGCAAAAAAGGCGGCGCCGGAGATTCCAAACAAGGGCGTCAAAGATGACGGGTTGTCATTTACGCAAAGAATAAATAAATATAATAATAAGTTCAGAGCATGAACTAACAGGAGGCATTATGATAGATTTAAGCACGATATCCGCGGGTCAGATCGCAAACGAAGCGGCAGATCTCTCGGAAAGGTTAGCGCCGGTTTTCACAAACGGGCTCGCAATGGCTACGCAGTCATTGCAGAATAAGGTGAACGCAAACGGAACTAGCGGCGCGGCTTCGGTGAACGTCGCATTCACCGATTACGACGGCGCGGGTTCAGATGCGACTACAGGAACGGCGACTGTGGGAAACAACGAAACCTATAACCAGAGGATTCCAATGTCGATTGGACTGCGACCGATTGACTTTCAAGATTATTTCGGATTCCAAACTCCCGCGCTTCAAGACTCGGACACGAGCGCGTTCATACTCTATGCGTCCGCTTACGCGTTGCATCTCGCGACCGAGCGAGCAATGGCGGTTGCAGAAGGAGTCAAGAACTTTGCGATAGCGGAGACAAACACCCCTTCGGTAGAGAATTTGCATACCGAAACAGCGGCGGCGAATAGAATCATAACACACGAGAGGATTCTCTTGGCTAGAGGCGAGCGGGGCGACAAAGCGTATGACTTTAGACACGTCTTGTTAAACTCAGTAGCGTTTAATAAGATATCCGCAGATAATCAACAGGTAATCCGCGCGGCAACAGGCAACGCGCCGTCGAGCGGGCGAGCGTTCTCTATAGGGGACGTGTGGTATTATGACGCAGGGTCAAACCTGGCAAGTTCTACTGTTGGAAGCGTCGCTGATGTTTTCCCGGTAGTTATATTGCGGCAACAAGCGATGCCATTTTCCATAATTAATGGAGGGAACTTCATACCGCTTGAAACCCAACGAGAGGCGCTATCAGGAATGGGTAAAACCACAACAGTTTTGCGAAGCGCGTGCGCCGTCGGAATCTATGGAGTGGATTACACAGCATCGACGACCGGAACCAATCTTGCGTCTACGATTACACAAATTAAAGGGGCGGCGAATTATGGCGCTATAACTAATATAGGTGCTGACGACCGCGCGTTTATGATACTAAGAGGAACGATAAAATAATAACACAAGCGACTATTGAAAATTACATCCCGCTTCCGGACAACTGGGCGACTCTCGCATTGTCAGCGCAGGCAGTTCTTGTCGAGATATTCAAAGACGACGAAATTGCAAACAAAGAATTGCCGACTGAACTAACAGAGCCGTTCATTAGATTGATGCAATATATTAACAAGCGGGGCGGTTTTCCAAACGCGGTTAGCAAGTCGGGAGTCGGGGCGTCGGTAAACTATGAGGATTATCATCCCAGTGGATTTCCCAATTCAGTAGTCGCGCCATTTTATCGTTGGCGCGGATTTACGAGAAGGCTTTTACCGATAGCGGAAACGCCAATCCCAATAACGCCGACGCCCTCACATAGCCTTAGCGAATATGGGTTTTGGTATACGCAGGATCTGACCGGGGGCGTCAAGCCGGATTTCGAACATCGACAGTTGCTTGGAAACTATATAGTAGCTCAGTCTGACATACAACAGCCTTATCTGTTCTTTGGCGGCGACAGAGCGCCACAGTCAATCATATTGTCGGGCTTTTCGTACGACTTCGCGACGGAATTTATCGCGGTAAAGCCAACGGTATGGAGACTAAATCGGAAACTAATAGACGGGAGAGAGAGGATGATAATTATCAATGGGTGACTATATAATTATAGAAGGGGCTCCGGTTCCCGCCGAGATTCTTGCTAGCGAAATCAGGAATCAAAAAGAGACAATGAAGGTGATAATAAAACAGCAAGATCTGGACGTAGAATGTTTTGTCTTTTTGGGTAAAACGTATAATGTGATCCACTCAATTCTAAACGACAATGACACATACCTTGATAGGGGAAATCGATGGCGGTTGACAATAGAATACCTAGATACATAGACGCATTCGACGCGGCTTTAGAGTTGGCGCTCAGAGAAATAGCGGCGTTGGCTCACGGCAACGTAGTTCAGCGCGCGCCGATAGACACAGGGAGACTCAGGGAAAGCGTATCCGCTGTCGTTGGCAACAACGCAGTAATAGCCGCGGGCAGTAAGTATGGCGATCCGACCGTTCCGGCGGTTCCGCAAGATACCATATCCATAGGAAGTGTAATAGAGTATGCGCAACAGCAAGAGGATAGAGGGAAAAGAGGATTCGTTGGCAGGGGCTATTTTCGCAGAGGGCTTGCGGCGACCGTTCCGCAAATGGAGCCTATCATTAGTAGGCAACTGAGGAGGCTGATATAATGGGAACGATAGACACAATCGCAAGCATTATAAAGGAGGCGACGGGCTACGATGCGACCGCTCACAATTTTCCTAAAGGAAACTCGGGCTGGGCGATAACGTTGACAACAACAATATGGGATGATGAAATCATATTAGACGTATATCAATGCGAATTTCGACCGACAATTTGCGGTGAGGAGACCGCGGACGTCGCAAAAAGAGCCGCTTATCAAGCAAGGCAGGCGATTGATAATAGCAGAGCGGAAATCGGGATGACTGAAGCGAGCGATATCCAGTATGAATCAGAGAGTAGAATAACAACAGCAATATTTACAGTGACAACTAAAGGAGGTATTTAATGGCACTAAGCATCACGCCAAGGAGACAAGACCAGTTTACGGGAGCCGCTGTGGCGGTAGCAACTAGAGGGGGGGTTAATCAATCATTGGGAGTCGGGACGTTTCCACCGTCGCCCAATACGACCGAGAATACAATTACGTATCCCAACGCGACAGATTATACAGAGCGCGGAATCGACAGCGTATCGTTCGCGGCGGTTCTTAATAATCCGACGTATAACATTATGAACTTTTTATGCGAACGGAATTGGAACGGTTACTCAGTTCGCAGGGGCGGCGACGGCGTCGCAACTTACGCAAACGATATCATCGCCGATAGCAGACACGGCATATCAACTAACAGTATCGGCGACCGACGATGCGCATCACGTCACATCAATAGGAACAAGCACACAAGCGACGGGAGCGACATCGCCACTATCGGCAAGCAATTACAATATCTACAAAATCGGCGGCAGTTTCTTTTTGGTTTTTACATCAATTCCGGCGAAATACAGTAAGGGCGGTAATCACCTATTCGGCGTATCAGCATCGGACGGGATTCGAAATAGCATTTGCCGCCGGAAGCCAAAGCGGCGAACCTTTCGATATGTCGCTTTATTATGAGGAGCGACGAGGCGATGAATATGAGAGGTTGCAACTACGCTATCCAAACTGCAGAGTCTCCGGGGCTATCAACATAGCCGACGGTAGCGACACAACAACATTAACTGTGCAAGCAACGATTGAAGCCCAAGCAAACACGGCGGGACAGTTATATGTTATGTCTCGCAGAACCTATACAGCGAAAGTATCATTGAATTTATAGAGAACGCATATTAAAATAGGAAACCGCGAATTCAAAATAACTGAAGCGACTATCGGCGACACGCCGGTAGCCGCGTTTTCAATGATAAAATATCTCTGGACTCATAAGCAAAAGAGGCTCGCAATCGCGTTGCTTACTACTAGAAGCGAGTTCACAATGCGAGACTTGACCGATAGAATTGAACAGGTTGCAAAGGAACTATTCAATCCAAGCGGTAGAGAAGGCGGGAAAGGAACTATGGGTCAGTTTCGCGCGGTTCTTGGCAAGGAACTAAACTGGAGCCAAGAATACATTGATAGTCAGACCGTTACGCAGGCGGTCAAAGCGGTAGAGGAATATTCAAAGTTTACAATCCCAAAGAAAAGTCGTTGAATGAAAAAGCCGCCGATATGGTTTCAAAACTTTATGCTAAAAAAAAGAAACGCGCTTGAAGCCTTTTATTGGCGCGTAAAGATTCTCGCGCTCATTGAATTTGCTTTGGCGAATCCAATAAAAACACATAAAAGTCAAGGGAAATGGTATAGGCAAGTAATCAAAAAGAGTAGACATATAGTTTACCATAATACTAAATTCACAAGACGGCAGGTCAAAAGTATGAGCGCGCAAAAACTAGATACTATTATTGGCGCGATAGTCAGACGACTCGCTGTCGATATTAACTGGAAAAAATGGCGGTTGTAGCAAACGCTGAAATCCGGATTCAAGCATCGGGAGCCCAAGCCGCTAATCGCGAACTGAGGAATGTTAGCGGGAATCTTAACAATATTAACACAAACTCGCGCGGAGCCGACCGCGCCGTAGGCGGATTCTCTAGCAGACTAAGCAGTTTGTTCAGAGTCGCGGCGGCGTCTGGAGCCCTCGCCGCGGTCGGAAGGGGGATTCTGAGAGTCGTCCAATTAGCGAGCGAGGCTGAGGAGACGACCGCTAGATTTGCGACTGTTTTTGCGAGAGAACTGCCACAGGCAAACGCGATTATCAATAACCTATCGGACACATTTGGCATTGCGAGACAGGAAGCGGAGGCTTATATTGGTCAGATTGGCGACGTCGCCCAAGGTCTAGGGTTAACGTCGGATGCGTCGCTAACACTTGCCGATAACATAACCAGACTCGCAGCCGACCAAGCGTCATTCAACAATACCGCCGGCGGTACTGAGCGAGCGGTCAACGCGCTCTATTCAGCAATATTGACAGGCGAAGCGGAGGCGGCAAAGAGTCTGGGTTTGGCATTGCAAGAGAATCAGCAACGCGCTTATGCAGAGAGCATTGGACTTACATTTAATGAGCTAACTAACCTAGAAAGGATACAGCTGCGATATGACTTAGCTGTCTCACAATCCCAAAACGCAATCGGAGATGCGGTAAGAACACAAGATAGTTTCGCTAATCAGAGCAGGCGATTGGCATCGGCGCTATCCGATGCAGGAGTTTCAATCGGCGAAGTATTCTTGCCGGCGGCGACAAGAACGGTAAGTATAATAAGAAGTCTCGTAAGTTCTTTTCAAAACTTGGAGCCAGTGGGTCAAGCGGCGGTTATAGCGATAGGCGCGGTAGGAACCGCTTTGGTAGCGCTGTCTCTGAATCCCGTAGTTGGAGCGATAGCGGGAATCGCGGCGCTGACCACAGGAATTGTCGCGCTATCGTCGGCGCTTGGCGAAACTGAACGAGAACTTGGAGTTGAATAATGCATTTGGATTGCTAGGTGAGGGAGCCGAATTATCGGCAAAAGCAATAGACGATGCGTCGGTCGCATACCGGGATTTCGGCAGAACAGTATCTGAAATCAATGCAGAATTTAATTTAGGGGTCGCAACAATAGAGCAAACTGTAGACCGGACTCGCGAGGCGATAGATAACGCTACGACAAGCCTAGGATTGTCGACTGAAGCCCAAGCAGCGCTGTACTGGCGTCGACGATTCAAGGCGAGGCATTAAATTCGGAAATAACCAACCTGTTACAAAACCAATTAGAACTTACTGTAGAGAGAATCAACGCGACAAGAGCAGACGCGTCGGCGGCAAAGGAATTGAATACCGCCAACGAAGCGGCTCTTGCAATTGAAGTGGAGCGAATCGCGGCAAACAAACGAGTGACGGACGCATTCAATGAGGCATCGCAAGCCGAGCGCGACTTAGTAGAATCCCAAAGAGTAAGAATAAATTTGTTGGATGAGGAAATAAGCGAAAGCCAAATATTGACTGAGCAAATCGACTTGCTGAGTAGTCAGATCTTAGAGTTAGCGATGTCCGAGGACATAACAGTTGACAATTCAAACCTGGTAGCATTATCTGACCGACTTGCGAACCTGCGAGATGAGCACAGACGAGTAACAGAGGAAGCGGAACGGTCAAGAGCGGAGTTAGAAAGGCAACCAGGGGCGCTTTTCGACTATCGAGAAGCCGCTGAACAGGCGGCGAGAACATTGCAGCAATTAAGCGCTAGGACAGCAAGCGCGAGAGAGGATTTTGCTGACTTGATTTCCGGAATCCAACAGGCGACCGCGCAAGTGGTAAGTTTCGCTCAGATTAGTTTAGACACCGCCGCCGGGCTTTTTGACGCTATAGTCGGCTATCAAAACAGGGAACTGGAGATATACGAGCGAGCCCAGCAAGAGCGCATCAATCTGGAAAGGGATGAACGCGATGAACTGCTTGCCAATGAGAACCTTACTTCAGCCGAACGTATGAGGATTCAAGAGAATTATGCTAGGGAAGTAGAGGCGATTGACAGGCAAACCGCCATAAAGCGGTATCAACTTGAAGTAGAGCAATTCGAAACCGAGAAGGCGTTTTCGATAGTAAGGATTGCGATAGAGACAGCGCAAGGAGTCGCTAAAGCAATCGCTGTTTTGCCGCCACTTGGCTTCATCCTAGCGGGAATCGTAGCGGCGGCGGGAATCGCCCAAACAGCCATTGTCGCGGCGACGCCACCGCCACCGCCACCGGCATTGCAAGAGGGTGGAATTGTACAGCCTGTCGCCGGCGGTCGCAGAGTCATTGTTGGTGAGGGGGGCGACCAAGAGGCGGTAATACCGCTAAACGCAGCAGTGCTAGGTCAACTAGCGGACGCCATTGTGGCGAGACAAGGCGAACGGCAAATAATTATTCAAAACATTGTCGACACTGATTTAATAGCCGAGGCAGTTATTGAACGACAGGGTCGCAATATAGTGGTTGACAATGGAAATGTATCAACATAACATTATAGTATGACTGTAAAAACAATTTCAAAAAAGGAGATGTCGAAACTAAAGCGACTAGGACATGCTAAAACAGACTCAGTAGAGCATTCAAAACGACAGCGCATAAACGCAAAGAAAGGCTGGGCGCGGCGCGACCGAAAGCAGACAGTCCGACAGGCAATAGAGGATGAGTTATATCGCAAGATACATAGGCTCGCGCAAAAGGTGAAGCGGGGCGGTGGCACTGAGGATGATGAAGTCGAATTAGAATTAGCGAGATACCAATGGCAAAATGACAAATTATCAAGATGCGAGCCCGAAAGCACAGAGTATTTCCGACTGCTCACAAGGTTCCGCTACGAGAATAAAAAGCGATTCAATGAGCGAAAAAAAAGAGAGGATATAAGGAGGCAAAATGGCATTTTCAAGGATTGACACGAGAGACGAGAGACTCACAGCATTGATACTCGGCGACTTGCCCAATGTGGTATGGACGCCGACACTGAGCACGGCGGGGGCTGAGCAAACTGAGTTACAAGATAATATCACTTTTCAAGTCGGCACTCGGTTTAGATATCTCGGCAGTATCTACGAATTAACGGCGCCGATGAGCATTCCGGCAAGCAACCGGAGATTCGGCTGGGTTTATCCAAACATATCTACAGGGCAATTTGAAATTCTAACCACAAAGCGAGTAGAGGACGCGGGAGTCGCCGGTTCGCGACCGCCGATAGGAATGTGGGCGCGAGATAACCAAAGGCAGGCGTTCCTGCCTATGAATCCTAGCCAAGATAGGCAATATCCCGTGAGCGACAATAGAGATATTCTCGCCGGAAGCGGTAGTAGAACAACAATCATAGTGCAAAATAGAGCAAGGATTGTTTTGGGTGTAACGCAAAATCAACCAGATTTGACTGTAAACACTGTTATAGGAAATCTAGAAAATGACCTTAGAAAAAACGGAGAGTCGGAAATACTATCGGTAAGTATAGCGAGAAATAATTCGGAAATAGCGACAGCGACTCTTGATAGAGGAATCTGGCAAACAACCGCCGGGTTACACGCAGACTGGGCCAGCAAGCTCTCTAGCATCACTAAACATATGGGGGCGAGTCGCGATACTATAATGTCGTTTTACAAAGTTAGCGATAGCGAAAAAAGGAAACTAGCATACCAGACAGATAAGGTGTCAAGAGTAGAGTGGACGCCATTTTTGACACAAGGCGGCGCCGAGGAAACTGAATTAGAGGATAGAGTCACCATTCATTCATTTACTCGGTTTTGGCATTGCGGTCATATCTATCAAGTGAGCAAGCCGACAAGAATTGAATATGGAAACCACACATATGGTTGGGTTTATGCGAATATAGAGACTGGTAAATTTGAAGTTTCGCCGGTAAAAAAAGTTTACAAGTCCGAGTTTGAAAGTTTGACGACGCCAATAGGAATTTGGGCGCGACATAACGGCAAGCAGGTATTTTTGCCGACAGATATAACCCAAGATAAAGGCTACCCAAGATGCGAAGCGAGACATATATTTGTTGGGAACCCAGAATCAATTGTAATTGTAGCGCAAGGCAGAGTCGAGATAACAATAGATGCTAGTAACAGCAAGGTATCAAACGCCCTTGACGTTACGTTAAACAATTTAGAAAAGAGTTTTGCGATAAACAAGCAGTCGCAATTTGTTGCCGAACGAGTGGCGAGAAGGGGCTCTAACATAGCAATAGAGGCTCTTGACAGGGGAATCTGGCGAGGTAATAACATCCTGATTCCGGAAGGAGTCACGGCAACAATAGGTCAGTTTGTCGCGATAATATAATGGCGATTATGCTTGACAATCGGTCAATCCGAGCCGATAATTGTTAATTACTTTATCAACGCCGCGCCGCAAAACGAGCGACCGATTCAGGCATTCATAATCGGAAATCTTGACTTAGCGATTGCGTCAATCGAAGGGGCGCCCGCCGGGAATCAGGCTGACGACTACGAGATACCAAAGCCCCCAGAATTGCCGGAGGTATCTAATCTAGAATTCGAAAGCAGAGTCTATGACGATAATATTAATGAACTCGCGCAGGTTCCGTCGACCAATGAACTAAGAACCGCGAGGCGGTTTGTTATAGAAGTGACTGATGACTATGCAATCGTCTACACATCATTCACACAGGGGATTCGAGTAGCCAGAGCGACAATCGAATTAGCGACCGCCGGATTGATTTTTGGCGAAAATCAGATAATAAGCAACTGGACTTTGACGCAAACGCTTGAAAACTTTACGCGCTCACCCAGTTCAGTTGCTATAGCATCAAACAATCCGACGGACGTAATAGTAGAGGAGATGCCGTTACGACAGCGAGCCGTTTTTACTAATGACGGCGAGTTGCTCTCGGTTGGGTCAATAACAGCGACGTCAGTACGTCAAAATACCGTTACGTTTTCATTCGTCGACGATGCGCTTGAAAGTCGCGCCCGGTTCACCCAAGACGAGACAATCTCCGGGTTTATGCGACCGTCAGTCAGAGAATTAGCGCAGAGAATAGGAGTGTCGGTTGAAATTGAAAACGACATCAATATAGGGGAGCAGGAAATTAGCATTGATGTAAGGGAAGGCGAGCCAATAATCCGGGCGATTGTCGAATTAGTAAGGGACACGGGCACATTTATGACGAGAACGAGTTATCTTAATTATCTAATTAAAGGCAAGTATACGCACGGCGACTTGGCTCCGACAGGAGAGTACACAAGGATTTCCGAAAGCGAATTCGCCGACTTTTCAATGACCGGTTCAGCAAGCGGAATCTATGGTAGCATCGAGGTAGAGATGCCAGACAAGACTAAGTTTACGATAGACTTAGAGAATCCCAATTCTAACCTGATATTAAACTATAAAAGCCCATTCACCTCACAAGCGCTCGCAAACACGCAAGCAAGGAGAGTCGCAATGGAAGGCGAAGCGATGCAGGCAAGATTCAGGAGTTCAGCAAGCCTGTCGCTAGGAGACGTAGCCATTCTAAAGAATATGGGTCGCGACGAAGTAATTCGAATTGATAGAATAACACAGCGAGACAGAGCAATGCCATTTGACTATGAGGGCAGATGTTGGAGCGCGAGACTAGGAATTGTCGGAGCGACTGAGCAAGCGGAATTCGAGACAATAGCATTAAATACTGGCGGTGGAGCATATGTAAGAATAAGAATCGCGATGCAAAATTATTTGCTACATTCAAGAGACGGAGCCGTTCACGAGGGAGACGAGATTCAAACGCCGGTTAGATTATTCCCTGGACAACCGCCGAGAATCTCAGTAATATTACGAAACGCAGGAACATATAGACCTATCAAGCAACGGCGAGATTGTGAATACACGCAATCGCCCAGCCAGTGAAGGGTTAGCGTGGTATCCGTTTACTACTTCGCGAAACGTCGTTGTTTTGGTAATGGAATATCCTGCAGATGTACCAACAATAGCGCACATAGAGCGATACTACTAGTGACCATAAGAACCCCAGACGACGCTGAGCAAAACCCAAACCTTGTAATTTTTACAGGAGGGGTTTATAATATAACAGTGGCATTCGAGAATCAGGAAAGTGAGCAAAGCGCCGTCGACGGAACGATTCACCGGCAGGTAAACTATACAAGGGCCGTTATACAATTCGGGGTCAGGACGAGAAGGCTTTCGAGCCGACTTGATTCAAGAATCTCCATTAATGAATTTTACATTGACGAGTCAAGAATCCGAGCGGTTCGCATTGCCGACGCAATTTGAAGCCGCCGGGCGAATAATCGGAGCCGACAGGCACTTTTACCAACTCGAATTTAACACAAACCCAATAACCATAGGAGGACTCTAGAATGCCAGAGGTAATATCTCCGATTGAAAAGGGTTATGTAGGAAGCGAGAGCATTGTAGCGCCGGGCGACATAATAATAGAAGGCGAGACGCTTGTGCAAGCGGTCGCAAGAATCGGAAGCGGCGGGGGCGGGTCGGCGGGGCGAACGGACGGACGCCAAGTTTCGCATTAGAAGCGGACGCCGAGCGCGTCGTAGCAAGAATAGTTTCGTGGAGCGCGGGAGCGGGAGCGACTCCGCCAACAGGCTACTTATCGGAAACCGGGATTACACAAGATATATCGCAGGCGGTCAATCTAAAGGGAGCGCGGGGAGCAGACGGTCAGCAGGGTGAGCAGGGTGAACAAGGACCGCGGGGAGCCGAAGGTGAACAAGGACCGCAGGGAGCCGAAGGTGAGCAGGGTCAACGAGGTCAGACGGGCAGTCCGGGATTAAATGGTTGGACGCCAATTTTGACAGTAGAAGCAGAAGGGAATCGCAGAGTCTTGCGAGTTGTGAGTTGGGTTGGCGGCGAGGGAACCGCGCCAAACACAGGGTATATAGGCTCAGCAGGAATTGTAGCTACTGCTAGTCAAGCTTCAAATTTTGCAATAGAAGGTAGTGGCGGCGCAACAAGTAATTTTACACCTTCAGAGGAGTCAGAGTTACAGGGAATTGCAAGAAACGTTAGTATAACCGGTGAAGATATATTAACAACTACCACCTCTATGTTATACCTATCCGCTGACGACTTATCTACTTTTCCAGATTCAACAGAACTTAGAGACATTCCACACACTATAGTTACTGAAGGCACATACTTTATTTATATCGCAACAAGAAGCGCAATGGACCCTGATATTAAGTTCACTGTGTCAAGGAATAATGCGCCGATTTATGAATTCACATATCGGCACGACTTCTCAATTTCAAATACAGACAATGGCTACGCTGTGCTTGGTCACGCAGCTGACTCATTCCGAAGATTAAATCTAAGAACAGGCGATGTAATAAGCGCTCAAACGATAAACACAAACACTGTAGCTCGATTTATGAATACTAGCGCTGAGAATATTACAGATATTGTTGAAATATATAGACGAGCTGAGACAACTTCTGAAAGTCAACTTATAGATATTTCTGGTGGTTTAGTCCAAAGTGGAAGAATAACTTCTTTGCCTACTGGATGGAGTAGGAGACGTGAAGATGCTAATGGCGAAAGTGGTTCTTTGCATAGAGCCTTTGGTGTTGCATTCAAATACTTTTCTACACCAACCTGGTCTAGAGGAGTAAGAATATCAGAGATAATTACTAAGGAACAATCTGACGCCATAACAGCGAATACGTTGAAGTTAGGAGTTACTGACGGAAATGTTGCTCCTCTTGCTGAGAGATTCGACAGAACTCTTACATTGGCTAGTACGTCACTTTCTAGTGGAACCGCAAGAGCTATAATTGGCAGCGCACAGTTAAATAATCCTGGAAGTGACTATATAATTTCGGTTCTGTTGGAAGGCGCATCTTACACAGTAGATATAGCGTTTGGTTCAGACCCAATAATAGATGTAAGTACAGATCCTGGTAGTATTCTCACTTTGTATTTACTCGGAAGCTCAGAATTCACAGCACAAACTGTAGCTGGTTCTGTTGCAGTAGATAAAGTAGCATTGGCTGCAGGTGGATATCGAGTCAGTATCGTCGGAGATTCTCAATTTGATTTTACAGATGGTGTGTATGTTTGGCTTGAGAAATCGAGTGGTAATCAAATTAACTTTACGCTCGACAATATCAACTTAAGAGTATTGCCTAACACATACCAGAATGTCTTGTCAGTATTAGACAACGAAATAGTTGATAGAGGTTTAATTACAAATGATGAAACAACTGATTTATTACATAGTGCTCACGAAGATGCTGTCGACTATGTAGACAATGAGGTTGAAGAATGGGCTAAGACAGGAAATGGAAACCTAAGAATTCCAGCAGATAAGTTCCCACTTATTGAGAATCAGAGTCAATTTCTAAACAGTTTAGTTCAGCACGACATACACGACGGTTCATTCGATACTGACGTTGTACTTAGAGGAGCGATATTTGACGTACCTTATGTAAGTGGAGGTAGAGCTGGTTCATCTAACTGGGATGTAAACCCAAGCTTCCAGACACAAGGATATTCAGTCATAGGTTCACTCGCGCCTACTATTCTTGATACTCAGAAATCTAGTCCATTAGCAATCGGCAATATTACGAATAGAGCGAATTTGAATACACCTGCTACCCTGTATGGTAGACGAATTGTAGATGACACTACTGGAGCTACAAGCTCTAGATATTTCGGATTTGCCTTCAAAGTAATTGATGGACAGTTCTGGAACGGAGCAAATCCATTAACTAATCCTTTTGGTGGTATACCCTTTGGGTTGCTAAAAGTAGACAACCGTGAGATTCTAAGAGCAGATCCTTCAGGAACTTACTTGGAAGCTTTCACAGCGATTTCAGACGCAACTGAATCTCATCAAGTTTACTTATCGCCGATACTTTCAACAGGTCAGATTGCAACTAGTGACGGTAATGGTATCGTTATTGACAATGCGGGAATGACAGGTGTATTCAACTATAACGCAGCAGATAAGGCATCTCCGAACATAATAACGATCCACGTAGGAATTCCATTTGAAGGCATTGACGTAGAGCATATGAGTATTGGTGAAATTGGAGATACTCTATCAGAGGATAGAACGTTCTCGTTCGCAGGTCATAATGTTAGAATGCGACTTACTTTCGACCGAACTAATGACAGATTCTCATATCAAGTACTTGGTGGCGGAGGTGGACAAGGAATAGTCATAACTGCTACAGCGCAATCTGCTGAGCACGCTCAAGGAAGTAGCCCTGACTTTAGACGACTTCTTCAAGTTCCACTCGGCGCAGCTCCTGGTTCGCATACTTTAGTAGGATTTGTTTCTACAGGAACTGATGGAATATTGCAAGTGAGATTCTCCTTTGATGGCGGACCAACACAGCAAATTATTACAGGTGTAACTCCAGTAAGAACAGGCGACTTAGAATTCGGAACGCAAGCAGATACCAATACACTTAATGCTTGGTATTACTCAGAAATGATATGGGAACGTTCCACAGCTCTAGTAGGAGACGAATTGCTTGATGAAATACGCAATCTTAGTAGAGAGTGGGCGTCAAGACCACCAATCTACAATCCATTTGCTGACGAACGAGATGTAGTAATACCTGCTGGAAGGTTAAAGATAGAGGCAGATGACGGCACATTAGCAGACGTCACAGCAGGTCCAATAACTGATGCTATTAACCATTATGTCTATTTGGGAGCGTCGAATATAAATGGCACGCAAAGTGGAGTCACAGGTTCATCCAGCGTTCGGCCAAGTTCAGGAAGCACTATCACCAGTTACTTTGTACGATTTGACGACACATTACCGGGAGTTAATATACCGTCAGAAGCTACGTATAATTCAACAACTGGACAATTAACACTACCAACAGGTCACTGGATAATAACCGCGTCATTGAATGTTGTAACCAACAGAGCGACTAACTCAAGAGTAGCCGCAGCTCTTGGGATATACTTAGAAGACACCGAAAGATACTCCCAATCCATATATATGCGCAATGACCAATTTGGAACAGTCAATTCAGTTTACGAACAATTCCAAGGGAAAGTGTCAGTAACTGGAGCATTAATAATTACGGGAGGCGAGCAGATTACTTGCAGACTTGGTGTAATCCGGCAATCAGCTGGAACAACAAGAATAGACATAAGAGGCGCGCATCTACAGGCATACCAGCAATTGATTTAAAGGAGGAAAATATGAACGCAAGAATAACAAGCGAAGGCGTTGACGAGCCGACAATGGAGGCAAGACAGACGATGCCTCTAGATAAGCGAATAACGCTACTGGAGCGGGGCTATGGATTTATCCAAGAAAAGTTAGACTTATTATTAAAACGGCGCGAAAGCGAAAGCAAGGCGCGCCGAATGGGTGTTGTGAGACAATGGATAACTATTGGCGCGATAATAGCGTTGATAATAGTAAACATAATAAACCCAATGCTTGGCGAGCGAGTAACCGCGGCAATTAATAACGTTCGCGAGACTATCTCGCCGTGAAAGCCGCGAGGGCGACATTGCTAGCGTTGACGGCGTCGGCGGCGCTGATGTTGCTTGGGTATCCGCTAGCGATTCTTGTCGGATTAGTGACAGCGGAAATGTATAGAGAGATAATGCTATCTTGGAGCGCCGGCTATTCGGCGGTTGCAATTACAGTTGGCGCGGGAACGGCGATTAAGCGAAAGCAGTCCAAAAGTGAGTAGACAACATTTTGGGAATAGGTTAAAATTAAATTATCTTCCTATATTATTCTTTTCCCCGCTACTAATCATAGCGGGGTTTTTTGGTTGCGCAACACCGAACGCAGCCCCGAGAGCGGAGGCTATAATAGAGTATGTAGACCGAGCGGTTGAAGTTACACAAGGAAGTTGAGGTTGAAGTAGAGCGAATAATAAGAATAGCGGAGCCCGCCTTGCTAGAGCGACGATATCGACGAAACTAAGTCGGCGCTCAGATCGGCGTTGGCAAGCGCGCGATTAATTGGTGATAAGAATAATGAATTAAATGACTTATTAAATACCGCGAACGTAGAATTGAATATACTAAAAACAGAACTAACAACCTTGCGTCAAACGCTCGCAAACCTAGAAAGGGAGCGGGAAAGGCTCATCAAGGAACTAAACAAGGCAAACAATTTATTCAATTCACTAAAAAGGATAGCGATAGTTATATCTGTAGTTATAATTCTATTAGTGATTCTAGCAATAATTATCAAGATTTTTATAAAAAAAGGGCGTTGACGTTGATAAATTAATTAAAAAAATCAAAAATATTTCATAATTATTTTTGGCAAAGGCGGTAAGAGCAAGAGATAGCAACGCTTTCCGGTAGAAAAAAAAGTTTGTGAAATATTAAAAAAAAGGCTTGACATTGATGAACGACGTTATTATTATATATTTATGAATGAAATAGTTAATAGTGTATCGCGCCCGGGCGTGATAGAGGATATTGTTAGAGGGTTTTTATCTCATTTAGAATATGTGATGAGTGAAAACGTGGTCAAGTCATATGGCACCGGAATCCAGACAACCTCTGTGCTAACGAAGTCGAGAGGCAATAGAGCGTTTTGGTCAATCTGGAAAAAGAACAAAGAGCTAATCAAATCGATTGGCTTTTCGATGAAAAAGATTGACGACTCGTTTGTGGTCGAGCATTTTCAGAGAACTGACGAGGATGAACCAATGGTCGACGTAGAGATACACGCGGGAAGCGAGATTCACTGCGCGGAATATTTAGCGACTACGACAATTAGAGTCGCGAAAGCATTCCTAGTCGACGGTCAATTACCTAGAGCGTATGGAATGGCGATTGCGAAACGCATTATGTTTGAAAAGCACGGAGCCTATGCCGTGTACTATAACGGCAAAATCAAAGTCGATTACCATACAATAATCAAAGCAGATGAGACCGATAACGAGACAGCGACGATTGACAAAAAAGAGACAAAACAAAATAAAGGAGAAAAAAAAGGAAGTGAGCAGTAAAAAGGAGAATATGGTGGAAAATAAAGAGAATAGAGAGGATAGTATAATGAACAAGATAGTAACCGATAATGGTAGTAAGTATAAAATAATAACACATAGATCCGAGCGCAGACAAATATTAGTATCGGTTGACGATGAGCAGTACTATCATAACCCAGACGTGACGCCACATAGAGGCAGGAACGAGGGAACCTTGACAGAGGAAATCAATAATGGCGAGACGGCAAGGTTTTTAAAGTCGCTAAGAATCTACAGAGACGACAAGGTCTACTGGAACGGCAATTTAAATAACCGGAATCAAAAAGCATCCATATGTAGAGTTATGCGAGCAAGTGATAAAGTACAAAGAATCTGGGACAATAGATTCGGTCGGCGAATAGCCAAAAACCTAGGGTTTTATGTGCTAGACGGACTCGTGTCACACAATCAACTTGTCAAAAACGCGACGCAATATCTTATAGAATCTGGGTTGATTCCTGCAGAGGTAAAC
>CBDCPJ010000040.1:0-20341 GCA_965220165.1 Spirochaetia bacterium | reverse complement strand
GACAATCGGTCAATCCGAGCCGATAATTATTAATTACTTTATCAACGCCGCGCCACAAAACGAGCGACCGATTCAGGCTTTTGTTATCGGAAATCTTGACTTGGCGCTCGCGTCAATCGAAGGGGCGCCCGCCGGAACTCAGGTTGCAGATTACGAGATACCAAAGCCCCCAGAATTGCCGGAGGTATCTAATCTAGAATTCGAAAGCAGAGTCTATGACGATAATATTAATGAACTCGCGCAGGTTCCGTCGACGAACGAACTAAGAACCGCGAGGCGTTTCGTTATTGAAGTCACTGACGATTACGCAATCGTCTACACATCATTTACGCAGGGGATTCGAGTAGCCAGAGCGACAATCGAATTAGCGACCGCAGGATTGATTTTTGGCGAAAACCAAATAATAAGCAACTGGACTCTGACTCAGACGCTTGAAAACTTTACTCGCTCGCCAAGTTCAGTAGCAATAGCGTCTAACAATCCAACCGACATCATAGTAGAGGAGATGCCGTTACGACAGCGAGCCGTTTTTACTAACGACGGCGAACTGCTCTCGGTTGGGTCAATAACAGGGACGTCAATACGTCAAAATACTGTTACGTTTTCATTTGTCGACGATGCGCTTGAAAACCGCGCGGAGTTTACCCAAGACGAGACTATATCTGGGCTTATGAGTACAGCAATTCAAGACTTAGCGCAGAGAATTGGAGTCTCAGTGGAGATTGAAAGCGACATTACTTTAGGTGAACAGGAAATCAGCATCGAAGTTAGAGAGGGCGAGCCGATAATCAGAGCGATTGTCGAATTGGTAAGAGACGCGGGAGTTTTTATGACGAGAACCAGTCATCTGAACTATTTGATAAAAGATAAGTACACACACGGCGATATCGCGCCGGCAGGAGAGTATACAAGGATTTCCGAGAGCGAGTTTGCCGACTTTTCGATGACCGGGAGCGCTAGTGGAATCTATGGTAGCATCGAGGTCGAGATGCCAGACAAGACTAAGTTTACGATAGACTTGCAAAACCCCAATTCTAATCTGGTGTTAAACTATAAAAGCCCATTCACCTCACAAGCGCTCGCAAGCACGCAAGCAAGGAAAGTCGCAATGGAAGGCGAAGCGATGCAGGCGAGATTCAGGAGTTCAGCAAACCTGTCGCTAGGAGACGTAGCAGTTCTAAAGAATATGGGTCGCGACGAGGTTATAAGGATTGACAGGATAACCCAAAGAGACCGCGCGATGCCATTTGACTACGAGGGACGTTGCTGGAGCGCGAGACTAGGGATTGTACGGGCTACTGAACAAGCGGAATTCGAAGCACTGACTTTACAACGCGACGTATTTGACAGTTTAATAATTAGAATAGCGATGCAGGACTATTCATTATATTCCAGAAACGGGGCTCTACACGAAGGGGACGAGATTCAAACTCAACAGAGTCACTTTTTTTCGGGCCCAACAAGAGTGGCAGTAGCGCTAAGAAACGAAGGCAGTATAATATTATCGATAAGCAATAGTATTCTAAACGCTCCCAATCAACCAGCCAATGAAGGGATTGCCTGGTACCCAAGCTCGACATTGCGAAACGTCGCCATTATAGTAATAGATTATACCAACGAACAGCCGACGGTAAGCAATATAGAGAGATACTATTAATGACCATAAGAACCCCCGACGACGCTGAGCAAAACCCAAACCTTGTAATTTTCACAGGAGGCGTTTATAATATAACAGTGGCATTCGAGAATCAGGAGACTGAGCAAAGCGCCGTCGACGGAACGATTCACCGGCAGGTAAACTATACAAGGGCTGTCATACAATTCGGGGCGCGACGAGAAGGATTCCGAGCTGACTTGATACAAACATCGCCATTAATGAATTTCACATTGACGAGTCAAGAATCTGAGCGTTTCGCATTGCCGACGCAATTTGAAGCCGCCGGGCGAATCATCGGAGCCGACAGGCATTTTTATCAACTCGAATTCAATACTAATCCGATAACAATAGGAGGACTCTAGAATGCCAGAGGTAATATCTCCGATTGAAAAGGGTTATGTAGGAACGGAGAGCATTGTAGCGCCGGGCGACATCATAATAGAAGGCGAGACGCTTGTCGAAGCGGTAGCAAGAATCGGAAGCGGCGAGGGCGGGTCTGGCGGGGCGAATGGGCGAACGCCAAGGTTCGCATTAGAAGCGGATGCCGAGCGGGTTGTGGCAAGAATAGTATCGTGGAGCGCGGGCGCCGGGGCGACTCCGCCAATAGGATACCTGTCGGAAACAGGGATTACACAAGATATATCGCAGGCGGTCAATCTAAAGGGAGCCCCGGGAGCCGACGGTCAGCAAGGTCAGCAGGGTCAACAAGGTCAGACGGGCAGTCCGGGATTAAATGGTTGGACGCCAATTTTGACAGTAGAAGCCGACGGAAATCGCAGGGTATTGCGAGTTATGGGTTGGGTTGGCGGCGAGGGATCCCCGCCAAACGCAGGGTACCTAGGCTCAGCAGGCATTACACAAGATATTTCACAGGCGGTTAATATAAAGGGGGAGCCCGGAGCCGAAGGTCAAAAAGGCAACGCGGGAGAGAACGGTTGGACGCCAGTAGTTACCG
Organism: Spirochaetia bacterium; assembly: GCA_965220165.1. Taxonomy (GTDB): domain Bacteria; phylum Spirochaetota; class Spirochaetia; genus CBDCPJ01. The sequence goes on along the minus strand of CBDCPJ010000040.1, from coordinate 17,729 downwards.
TAGAAGCCGACGGCAATCGAAGAGTCTTACGAGTAACGAGTTGGGTAAGCGGAACCGGAACCCCGCCAAACACGGGATATATAGGCTCAGCAGGAATTGTAGCCACTGCTAGTGAGGCTTCAAATTTTGCAATAGAAGGTAGTGGCGGAACAAGTAATTTCACACCTTCAGAAGAGGCAGAATTACAGGGGATTGCAAGAAACGTTAGTATAACCGGTGAAGATATATTAACAACCACCACCTCCATGTTATACTTATCCGCCGACGACTTATCTACTTTTCCAGATTCAACAGAACTTAGAGACATTCCACATACAATAGTTACCGACGGCACGTACTTTATTTATATCGCAACAAGAAGCGCAATGGACCCTGATATTAAGTTCACTGTGTCAAGGAATAATGCGCCGATTTATGAATTCACATATCGGCACGACTTTTCGATTTCAAATACAGACAATGGCTACGCTGTACTTGGTCACGCAGCCGACTCATTCCGAAGATTAAATCTAAGAACAGGTGATGTAATAAGCGCCCAAACGATAAACACAAACACTGTAGCTCGATTTATGAATACTAGCGCTGAGAATATCACAGATATTGTTGAAATATATAGACGAGCTGAGACAACTTCTGAAAGTCAACTTATAGATATTTCTGGTGGTTTAGTCCAAAGTGGAAGAATAACTTCTTTGCCTACTGGGTGGAGCAGGAGACGTGAAGATGCTAGCGGTGAAAGCGGCTCTCTACACAGAGCCATTGGTGTTGCATTCAAATACTTTTCTACTCCAACCTGGTCTAGAGGAGTAAGAATATCAGAGATAATTACTAAGGAACAATCTGACGCCATAACAGCGAACACGTTGAAGTTAGGAGTTACTGACGGAAATGTTGCTCCTCTTGCTGAGAGATTCGACAGAACTCTTACATTGGCTAGTACGTCACTTTCTAGTGGAACCGCAAGAGCTATAATTGGCAGCACCCAGTTAAATAATCCTGGAAGTGACTATATAATTTCGGTTCTGTTGGAAGGTGCATCTTATACAGTAGATATAGAATTTGGTCCAGACCAAATAATAGACGTAAGCACAGATCCTGGTAGTATTCTCACTTTATATTTACTCGGAAGCTCAGAATTCACAGCGCAGACTGTAGCTGGTTCTGTTGCGGTAGACAAAGTAGCATTGGCTGCAGGCGGATACCGAGTCAGTATTGTTGGAAATTCTCAATTTGACTTCACAGAGGGTGTGTATGTTTGGCTTGAGAAATCGAGTGGTAATCAAATTAACTTTACGCTCGACAGTATCAACTTACGAGTATTACCGAACACGTATCAGAATGTCTTGTCAGTGTTAGACAATGAGATAGTTGACAGAGGTTTAATAACTAACGCCGAAACAACTGATTTATTACATAGCGCTCACGAAGATGCTGTCGACTATGTAGACAATGAAGTTGAAGAATGGGCTAAGACAGGAAATGGGAACCTAAGAATTCCAGCAGATAAGTTTCCAATCGTTGAGAATCAGAGTCAATTTCTAAACAGTTTAGTTCAGCATGACATTCACGATGGCTCGTTTGACACAGATATTGTACTTAGAGGAGCTATCTTCGATGTACCTTATGTAAGTGGAGGGAGAGCTGGCTCTTCTAACTGGGATGTGAATCCGAGCTTTCAAACACAAGGATATTCAGTTATAGGTTCATTAGCGCCTACTATTCTCGATACTCAGAAATCTAGCCCATTAGCAATCGGCAATATTACGAATAGAGCGAATTTGAATACACCTGCCACATTGTATGGTAGACGAATCGTAGATGACACTACTGGAGCTACAAGTTCTAGATATTTCGGATTTGCCTTCAAAGTAATTGATGGACAGTTCTGGAATGGAGCTAATCCATTAACTAATCCCTTTGGCGGTACGCCTTTTGCGTTGCTAAAGGTGGACAATCGCGAGATTCTAAGAGCAGACCCTTCAGGAACTTATTTGGAAGCCTTTACAGCGATTTCAGACGCAACCGAGTCTCATCAAGTTTACTTATCGCCAATACTTTCAACAGGTCAGATTGCAACTAGCGACGGTAATGGTATTGTTATTGACAATGCAGGAATGAGAGGTGTATTCAACTATAATTCAAGCGATAAGGCGTCTCCGAACATAATAACAATCCACGTAGGAATTCCATTTGAAGGCATTGACGTAGAGCATATGAGTATTGGTGAAATTGGAGATACTCTATCAGAGGATAGAACGTTCTCGTTCGCAGGTCATAATGTTAGAATGCGACTTACTTTCGACCGAACTAATGACAGATTCTCATATCAAGTAATTGCTGGTGGAGGTGGACAAGGAATAGTCATAACTGCCACAGCGCAATCTGCTGAGCACGCTCAAGGAAGTAGCCCTGACTTCAGAAGACTTCTTCAAGTTCCACTCGGCGCAGCTCCTGGTTCGCACACTTTAGTAGGATTTGTTTCTACAGGAACCGATGGAATATTGCAAGTGAGATTCTCATTTGATGGCGGACCAACACAACAAGTTATAACAGGCGTAACTCCCGTAAGAACAGGAGACTTAGAATTCGGAACGCAAGCAGATACAAGTACACTCAACGCTTGGTATTATTCAGAAATGATTTGGGAACGTTCTACAGCTTTAGTAGGAGACGAGCTGCTTGATGAAATACGCAATCTTAGTAGAGATTGGGCGTCAAGACCGCCAATCTACAATCCATTTGCTGACGAACGAGATGTAGTAATACCTGCTGGAAGGTTAAAGATAGAGGCAGATGACGGCACATTGGCAGACGTTACAGCAGGTCCAATAACTGATGCTATTAACCATTATGTTTATTTGGGAGCATCAGATATAAATGGCACGCAAAGTGGAGTTACAGGTTCAGCTAGCGTTCGACCAAGTTCAGGAAGCGGTTTCGCCAGTTATTTCGTACGATTTGACGACACATTGCCTGGAGTTAATATACCACCGGAGGCTACATATAATTCAACAACTGGACAATTAGTATTACCCACTGGACATTGGATAATAACCGCGTCATTGAATGTTATAACAAACCGAGCGACTAACTCAAGAGTAGCTGCAGTTCTTGGAATATACTTAGGAGACACCGAAAGATACGCCCAATCTATATATATGCGCAATGACCAGTTTGGATTCGCCAATCCAGTCTACGAACAATTCCAAGGCAAAGTGTCAGTAACTGGAGCACTAGTAATTACGGAAGGTCAACAGGTTACTTGTAGACTTGGCGTAATCCGGCAATCAGGCGGAACAACAAGAATAGACATAAGAGGCGCGCATCTACAAGCATATCAACAATTGATTTAAAGGGGGAATATATGAACGCAAGAATAACAAGCGAAGGCGTTGACGAGCCGACAATGGAGGCACGACAGACGATGCCTCTAGATAAGCGAATAACGCTACTGGAGCGGGGTTATGGCTTTATCCAAGAAAAGTTAGACTTATTATTAAAACGGCGCGAAAGCGAAAGCAAGGCGCGACGAATGGGTGTTGTGAGACAATGGATTACTATTGGGGCTATAATAGCATTGATAATAGTAAACATAATAAACCCAATGCTTGGCGAGCGAGTAACCGCGGCAATTAATAACGTTCGCGAGACTATTTCGCCGTGAAAGCCGCGAGGGCTACATTGATAGCGTTGACGGCATCGGCGTCATTGATGTTGCTTGGGTATCCGCTAGCGATACTTATCGGATTAGTGACCGCCGATATGTATCGCGAGATTATGCTCTCTTGGAGCGCAGGCTACTCGGCGGTTGCAATTACAGTTGGCGCGGGAACGGCGATTAAGCGAAAGCAGTCCAAAGGTGAGTAGACAACATTTTGGGAATAGGTTAAAATTAAATTATCTTCCTATATTATTCTTTTCCCCGCTACTAATCATAGCGGGGTTTTTTGGTTGCGCAACACCGAACGCAGCCCCGAGAGCGGAGGCTATAATAGAGTATGTAGACCGCGCGGTTGAAGTTACCAAAGAAGTTGAGGTTGAAGTAGAGCGAATAATAAGAATAGCGGAGCCCGCCTTGCAGAGTGATAATATCAACGAAACTAAGTCGGCGCTCAGATCGGCGCTAGCAAGCGCGCGGTCTATAGGAGAAAGTAATAACGAATTAAATGAGTTGTTAAATATAGCCAATGTAGAATTAAGCATATTAAAAACGGAACTAACAACCTTGCGTCAAACGCTCGCAAACCTAGAGATAGAGCGGGATAGGCTTGTCAAGGAACTGAATAAGGCAAACAATTTATTTAATGCAATAAAAAGAATAGCGATAATTATATCTGTAGTTATAATTTTATTAGTAATTCTAGCAATAATTATCAAGATTTTTATAAAAAAAGGGCGTTGACGTTGATAAATTAATTAAAAAAATCAAAAATATTTCATAATTAGTTTTTGGCGAAAGCGGTAGAAGCCAGAGATAGTAAAGCCTACCGGTTGAAAAAAAACTTTGTGAAATATTAAAAAAAACACTTGACATTGATGAACTAACTTACTAATATATATATATGATTACATTACGAGATGATGTTGAACGCTTTGGCGTTCACAAGGAAATAGTGAGAGGGTTTTTGTGTTGTTTAAAACAAGAAAACAGCAAAAACGTAGTAAAGGTGAATGGCAGTGGGGTTTCAACAAAATTCTCATTGCCTTGGACGGGGGACGATAACGAGATCTGGAATATATGGAGGGAAAACAGGAAACTACTGAAATCTCTAGGATTTTCGATAATGAGATTCGGAAGTGAATTCGAAGTCGAATATTTCGAAAAAACAGACGAGAACGAGGAAATTGTTGATATCGAGATATACGCGGGAAGTTTAGGTCCTTGTGGTCACTGCAGAGCGAACACGACGCTAAAAGTCGCAAAGGCGTTTTTAGTGGACGGGGAATTTCCAGAATGGTATGCAGAAGACATTGCCAAAAGAATAATACTCGAGAAGCACGGAATAAACGCGGTTTATTATCACGACATTATGATAGTTACCTATAACTGGTGCTATAAACAAGAGCCAATAGTGGCAAAAAAAACAAGAAAAAACAAAAAGGAGAACAGAATGGAGAATAGAATAGAGAATAGAATGATAGAGGCGAGGGCAAACTAATGATATATAAGGATACACTAGAAAGTTTAATTCTGGAGAGAATAGAGAGTCATCAAGTACCTTACACAGAGGAAATGAGGCAGACGTTGTTCGACAAAATAAAAGAGGATGCCAAAAATCTGGAGATAGACGACGCAGATGACAGATTCACGAATTTGGCGGCAAACATTCTAACATACATGCTGGATTTCGGAGGCGAGTCGGCGTTGGAAAATCCTCATAGTCATTACACGTGGGGCGTAAAGCAAAGATACTATAGATGTGAAGCAGGAAAAAAATAACGCGACCATAAATAGGAAAATCAATGATACGCAAAAGAGCGCTAAAAAACTTAATTCTAAAGCGAATAGGAAGTCACGCAGTCCAATTTGGAGAGAATATGAGGCAGATTCTATTTGACGAGATAAAAGACGATGCAAAATATCTGGAGATAGACGACTCGGACGACAGATTCATAAATTTAGCAAGCAAAATATTGAAATATATGCTGGACTTCGGGGGCGAGGCGCCCCCGGAGGATGATGAGGAGTGTGAAACGCAACTACACAAGCGACTAAACATCGAGATAAATCGATGAAAATGGCAAAAATAGGCAGACCAAAAAAAATGCAGATAAGAATATATAGGAGGTAGGAATGAATAATTTTATTGATAGATTGTTTTCGGAAGCCCCAGAGGGCGACAGAGAGAGGTTTTTAACGCTTGACGCGGTAGCAAAAGCGATAAAAAAGGAAATGGAAGCCATTAAAGAGCGATTTATAGAGAGCGGACAGTTCGTCAATTATGCAGATCGCGTATCATATGAAGTATCATCACCCGATGAGTTTTACGAAAATCTTGTGAACAAGAAAATACCAATCGGATGCATATCGCTATCAACGGCTAATTGCAAAGTTATTTTTGGCGAGACTCCGCCGGAGGGCATCAAGTTTTCGAAAACGCTAAACGCAAGGGTGATAGTCAAATGATAGAAAGCATAGCATTTGACGAGAGAACACACAAATATACCGCGATAATTGACGGGCAAAAACAATACCCGGTATCAGTTTCAGAGGTTTGCCGCGGCGGTTATGGATACATTTCCCCAGCCGCCGAGGCGGCGATGAAGCGGGGGCGAGAGGTTCACGACGATATAGCCACAAGATTGTTGTCGGGTGAAGAGCCAAAAAAAATCATCAATAAGTTCGTGCGATTCAGTGAGGATTTATATACAGTTCACGTTGAACACCCGATTTGCGCACTTTTTGGTGAGCTATTGGTCGCTGGAACTCCGGACCTAATAGCCGAAACAAGATTGGGTGACTGGGTTGTCATCGACTGGAAAACGGGCGCAAGCAAGTCGATTTACTATACCTGGCAAGTCGCGATGTACGCGTTAATGGTCGGGGCGAAAAGGGCGCTGATAGTTTTTACAGACCAAAAAAGTATTAAACCAGTTTTGGTGGATATGCAAAAAAACGCGATAATCGCCTTGTGCAAGAAATATTTAACGGAAATGAACACAAACATTAAAGAGACAGCAATAGAAAAGGAAGGTGATCTATGAGTATGAATTATAATGACAGAGCATTGCAGATAGTAGACGCAGAGCAAGTTGCGGAGTATTCAAAGATGTTATTTTACGGAACGCCGCATAGCGGGAAAAGCTATACATCTCTACAGGTAGCGAATGAAATGAAAGTGGAAGGTGACCAGATAGGGGTCATTGATCTGGAAGGCGGCGGAACCACACAATACTCGAGAAAGTTCCCCCATAGACTAATAAAGACGCCGAGCGCCCACCCTAATTATATTATAGACGCCGTTGATATCTTTTTAAAAGAGCAAATAGATATTATTGTCGTCGACGGACTTGACGAACTATGGAGTTGGGCGATTCAATACGCTGATGAAAAAGGCTCGTGGTCTCAGATAAGTAAGATGACAAACAAAGCGCTTGACTACATCGCAAGAGTTGATGCGCATATTATCGCGACAAGCAAAACGACTAACAAGAAGCGGGAAACTAAGAGCGGCGACGCTGTAGACGCAAAGCCGGCGCCGCCACAATTTGGCAAACGATACCTTGAAGCGTCGTTTCACTTAGCGATAGCGTTGTCAACCGCCCCCGAGAAATCCATAGAGTTTTACTGGGCAAAAAGCCGGTATGGAGATACGCAAGGAGATTGTCAAGTCGTCTCGTATAGAGACACAGGAATTATCGCGCGAAAAATAGCAACGATAAAAAAACTGGTCTCTATGCAAGAGTATGAAAAGCCACTAGGAACCATGCGAAAGGAGGCGCTTGAAGTTTTTGACGAGCTGGCGAGGATTGATAAAAAGGCAGCAGAGAGTTCTGAGGTGATGTATGAAAAGATTGAAAACGCCACAAGAGCAAACGCCGCTCGTTATAAAAAGATTTTTGAAAAGAGGTTACAAGAGGCGAATGAGGAACGAGAAACCGCTAAAGAGCAAGAACTTGCTAAAAAAAAGCGAGCCAGGAAACGAGTTGAAAAGAATGCAGTGAAAAGGGAGGCTCCACAGGAGGCGCCGCAAGAGACACTAAAGGAGACGCCAAACGAGGTAGTCGCGCCGCCGATACTTTCAAAAAAAAGATTCATCAAACATCTGCTTGAATTGAGGCTCACTGGCGAAAAGTCGAATCACCGCAATGACTTGCTAAGGGTCAACACTAACACGACTTCGCTACTATCACTCGTTGAATACTGCGTAGATGCGGGGATTCCGATAAACGATGAGTGGCTAGAGGTTTGCAAGGAGGGCGACAAGTGAAAGGATTCAAAGCGATTAAATGCGGGCCGAGATTAGAAGGAGGGTTTTTTGACGAAACTCCGACGCACATTGTCGCGCACGCAACACACGGAGGGCGCGCGCAACAGTCTATAGACTGGATGTTACGTTCCCAAGGAGCCGCCTTCGCGCATCTTGTGATATCACGGGAGGGCATAGTTTACGAACTGTGCCCGCTCACTCATAAAGCCTGGCACGCGGGCAACGGTTCGTTCTCACATCGCCCTAATAGCAATCCGAACGATTTCACAATAGGAATCGAATTTGCCAATATGGGCCGACTAAAGATTGTGGATACTGGAGACCGAAAGGAATTTCGATCGATATATCCTTGGAATCAAAAGGCAAGCAGGCGGTTGACCGTTCCGAGAAAGGACGTCGTTTTCGACAGAGACACGCCTTATGAGGCAATTACGAGCCAGCAAATGGATGCGTTTGTCAAAATATGTGACAGCATTGACGAGTATTTTGGCGGAGGGATGAAATTAACTGAGCATCACATTATAGACAAGAGAAAAGACTTGCAAGGCAGGAGATTGAAAACCGATATAGGTCCGGCATTCAGAATAGCATTAAAGCAAAACGCGCCAAAAATGGAATATATCCACGATGATTGAAAGGATTTTGCCGTTGACTAAAAAAGTAGAGATAACGCTAACGGGCGACGAAATGGTCGCCCTTGGCGGTGGCGCGGCGATTATGGTAAGGCTATCGACACACAAGCCGCGCCCACTGTCGATACACAAGAGATTTTGGGCTACAGTCGGCGAATTGGCGGTTGACTTATCGGCGTTGAATGGCGAAATGGTAAGTAAAGAGGGCGCGAGATACTCGCTCCAATTGCTAGGTCAACGGGAGTTAGATAGAATGAGGACGTCGGACCCAGACTTTATGTACGGGTTCGACTTTATAAAGATAGACGATGAATTATCGACGCCGGTATTCGTTTCAATGGCTAAAAAAAACTGGATAATTCAAGCATATAGTTTCTTGCTTGACATAGCGAGACAATGGAGAGCGGAACATGGTATATACAACAGGGAGGGGAGTTATGAAAAACAGGGATTTTAATAGAGAATTTGACACAGAGGAGTTATTTTATGACGCAGTGAACTGCAAACGGGAGGTGTCAAAGATTTTTGACAGCAAAGGAAGGCTACTCATTATAAACAGGAATAATGAGATAATAGAAATAAACACTTTTTATAAAGACGGTTTAACGTTGCGGTCTAGGTTTATAATGCATAAGACCGGCGATAGCGGCGCGCTTTATCGAAAAGTAGGCTATAATGAAGCCGGGATTAAAATCTACGAGACTGACTATAAAGAAGGCGCGCCGGCGGAGGTAAAACAATATGATAAAAACGGGGCGCCAATTAGTTTAGTAGAATATAAAGACAGCAAAGTGCAATTTATCGCAACGAGAGACGATAAAGATAGAGGAGTGTGGCACAGAGACTTTCATTCCGGCGAGTATATAGAGTTACAAGAATCACAGGATAAGGAAATATAGGAGGGTAATATGAATAACGAATACGTAGTAAATAACGAAATGGAAAATAGTGAATATTCAGTAGACAGGAATAGGAAGGCGCGGTTTTTCTATAGCCACACTAATGAGCCAGTGGAGGATAAGGGGAAAAACGAATTGTCTTTTGACGACCAAGGAAGTATGGAAATATGGGATGAGAAAGAGGACACAATAGAGATAAGGACTTTTTATGATGACGGGCTGACGATAAAGTCACGTTTTGTCGCAAGCAGGATTGGCGACAAGCTAAACTATAAAGTGGGTTACGACGAAACTGGAACGACAATCTATAAGACGATTTATAAAAGAGGCTTGCCATATAGAGTAATCAAATATGAACGCGATAGCAATGTCATTTATAAGTGTCGTTCGAAACGGTTATAATGGGAAGTATGAATAGTAAAGAGATTGATTATAGGAGGGTAATATGAGCAAAAGTAATTACACAGGATATATGGAGACAAAGAATAGAGAGTTTCCGTTCAGCGAGATAGACACAGTAAGAATATTCTATAGTAACACAAATAGTCCAATCAAAAATGACGATACAGATCTATTTACGGTTGACAAAAATAATAGGATGATAGTATGGAATAATTACGACGCGAATACAATAGAGACAAGGACGTTTTATAACGACGGGCTGACGATAAGGTCAAGGTTTATAGCGAGTAGCAATGGAAATGCCGAGGTTGTAGGAGACATAAGACTAAATTACAAAATCTCCTATGATGAAAACGGCTACAAAACCTATAAAACATATTACAAAGACGGATTGCCCTATCGTATTCAAAAATGGCAAAGAGGTCAGATCGAGACAATTGACAGGGATGAGGAAATAAGAACAAGCAAATCAACCGGATTCAACACATTCGCAGAACGAGTATTATACAGCAAAGAGGAGAAAAATAAGAGTGATGAGGAATATAGGAAATTCAAAGAAAGGCACTTGATAAAAATATGCAAATTAACCGGATTCAACACATACGCCGAACGCGTATTTTATAGCGGTTCAAATGAGTTAGTTAGAAACGAGGAAATGAACGGCTTCTCCATTGACACAAGAAAAAGAACGCTAATATGGAAGGAAGGATTCGACATAACAGAGATAAGAACATTCTACGACGACGGGATTAGTTTAAAAGCGCGGTTTTTCGCCATTGCAGAAGGGGGTGAGTTAAATTACAAAATCTCCTATGATGAAAACGGCTATAAAACATATAAAACCTTCTACAAAGACGGATTGCCGTATATAGTTCAAAAATGGCAAGAAGGCAAGAGCGAGAAAACAAACAAGGAGACAAAATGAGCAATCCAAAGGAATGCAAGCGATGCAAGCAGGAGAGAGAGTGTAAGGAACGAGAACGCAGGGAACGCAAGAAGGCTAAACACTACATTGAGTACGATAAAAATGAGCCAGTTCAATTCAATCGCGATGCCGAGCGACTATTCTATAGCCGGGGAAATAGTCCGGTCAAGGACCCGAGTAACTGACGGTTGGTGCCTAGATTCTCGCAAGAGAATGTTAGTATGGGAAGCGGATTCGCACATTACTGAAATACGGACATTCTATACAAGGACCAGATTGACAATAAAGTCAAGATTCATAATGAGCAAGTCTGGTCTGAAGCTAAGTTACAAAATCCGCTATGACAAAGCCGGCGCTGTACTTCACAAGACAATATATAAACAGGGCGTTCCCTATGAAATAATTAGGTATGATGATATCGGAAGGATAACTCACAAGTGCCTTTACAAGAATGACTGGAGCAGTTAAGCAAGGGATATTTGCCGACCATGTGAATAAGCAAAAGTAGATTCGAGATAGATGCATATGATAAACATGATACAATGTCAATGTCGGACGAAAATTCATACTATGATTACATATATAACGACGGAATATTGCGGTTAAAAATTACCTATGAGCAAGAGCTGCCTTATAGTTAATTAAATACGAGATGTCATTGGCGAGGGCTTCTGCCATATGAATAGGCGACGATTCGAAATAAACGAGACTAAAGAGAGAATTATGGGAATCACAGCAGGGGCAGTGCGCCTGCTGTGGCGCCCCGCTTGGGCAAGCAGATCATCCCCAACTAGCGCACCTGTCTCCGCAAAGCAAGTCATTGATAAGGATATATGGAGAGAAGGTTATTCATAATAAACGGAACCTGCGAATGGTCTGCTCTATGAATTGTAACCACAAAGTTGGGTTGCCGCCTAGCGAATGGCACGAAAATTGCCAAGAGATAATGAATTGTCTATAGGAAAGCCCTTGCTAGCAAGCGTTTCGAAAAGCCTTGTTAGAATTATAATATTATGATATTATACCGATAATAGTTGGTAATGAGAAGAAACAAGAATCAGATAGACAGAGTAATGAGAATGCGCGGCGAGGGGTATACGCAAAAGGCAATCGCAAAGGCTGTAGGGATAACCCAACCGCGTGTTAATCAAATAATCAAGCGCTATGGGATTAATGGCGGTGGGGAAATCTCGATTCCCAAAGTAGATGAGCGGTTCCAAAATATTTTTAGTGAAGGAGACGCCCAAAAGTTAAAGGCGCTCTGGGACAGCGGAATCAATATCGCAAGAATCGCCGCTACGGAACTAGCAACAGAGATTCCCGACAACGTTATAGACGAAACGAATGAGGATGTAAAAGGAAAAGCAATCGCAAATTATTCAGCAATGGTAGATATAGGGCGAACGAGAACAATTGGCGGCGCGGCGCTAGTAGAAATGGTAAAAAAACTGGAAGCGCAAGCAAAGAATAATTCCTTATCGCTGATGTCAACGAGAAATAAGATATGTTTATCAACAGGAGCGACCGAGACTCTGTCAATCCCGATAAGATTCGCTCAGTTACTAGAGCGCGGTCCATACTACAAAGCTCTATGGAGCGGTCGCGGGGGCGGGAAATCTTGGGCTGTTGCTATCGCGCTAATATCTATAATGAGCGGCGAGAAGCTAGTCGCTAATTCTTGGGAACCGCCGGTCAAAATTATAGTAATGCGCAAAACATTCCAAAGCATTGGACAGTCGATGCATACACTGTTTAGAGATATCATTAATAACTATAACTTAGCGGACTTCACTGTCCATAAGAATCAGATTACACATAGTAACGGAAGCGAAATAAATTACGCGGGATTCTATCCCGGCAACGACAGGAACTCGCTAGTTAATAGAATAAAAGGGATTGAAAGCGTTGACATTTGTCTAATAGAGGAAGCGGATGATGTGGAAAGTCACAATACTGGGAAATTTTAGTTCCAACAATTCGAAAAAGCGGAAGCGAAATCTGGGCAACGTTCAATCCGTCTACTAAGAGAACAGCAACATATCAAAAGTTTATCGCTAATCCACCAGACAACGCGCTCGTAATTGAAACCAACTACCAGCAAAACAAGTTCCTATCAAAAACTGCAATTGAACAGGCTGAGCAATTAAAAAAGTATGATTTAGAATTGTATGAGCACATTTATATGGGCAAACCCAGAGAGGCGGCGACCAACGCGATATTCGCCGGAAATATAATTGTAGCGGAGCCAAGTGACGAAGCATTACAAGGAGACATTCGCCGGGGCGTTGACTGGAGCGGAGGAGTCTCGCCCGCGGTGTGCTTAGACTGCAGGCTTTTTAACGGACAGGTTTTCATAATTGACGCGTTCTATAAATTCGACGGGCGATTCAATGAAATAGCGAAATGGATAAGCGCGTTAGAAAAAAGAGATTCTATAGTATATTGCGACAGCGCCGATAGAACAGCGACCGCAGGGTTAAACGACCACTGCTCTAGAATGTTTGGTCATCGCCCCGGAAGGCTTGTTCAAAAATGGGCGCATTCAGTTTGGCAAGGAATTCAGTATCTACGACAGATGAACGGCGGCAAAGCGGGCATTGTTATCGCGCCGCATTTAGCGGAGATTATTGCCGAGTTTCGAAACTATAGGTGGCAACAGGATTCAAGCGGCGACATTACTGAAAAGCCGGAGGTTCGACAAGCAGATCACGCGATAGACGCCTTGCGGTATGCGCTGTCGCGCGATATATTTAAAAGAATGAGGCAATCAAGATGACTTATGAACTAGGTTCGATTGGAGAAGGCAAGAGCATTACCGAGATTAAAAATATAATAAAGAGCAGGCAACAAGCCTATAGTGAGGTTCGCGACTATCTTGTCGGAAATAACAGGCAAGCGACTCAGTTATTTAATGAGCGAAGGCAAAAAGACAGGGCGAATCAAATCTACCGAAACACGCGACTATCGAGATATGTCGACACAATAACCGGAGTCATAGCGTCGCCGGGCTACCAGCGATACTCATTCAAGGGCGACATACCTAAATATGCAGACGAGCTAAACTGGGATGCCATATTCAATTCTTGGCGGCGACTAGTGAAGGAGTCTTTAGTATATGGCAAAGCCGCGATAATCATTGCCGGCGAAAACGCGGTTATTAATAATCGGACGCCGCTAGACTTTATAGATGTAGTAAATAATTATGGAGAGACTGTAAGGCTAGTGGACTCAGCAGGAACCGAGTACAAAAAAGACGCCTTTGAATATGAAGGGCTTCCGTTTGTAGTACTTAGGCGAACCAGTGAATCCCAACCATATCTATATCTAATCAAGGATTCGATTGACGCAATAGACAGGATTTTAATGAATTGGATGCTACAGCACGATAGAAATAACAATATCTATATGGCGACACCTTATTCGATATCTAATGCAGAATTAGAAGCGCTAAACAAACACGATGTTCACATATTGGAGGGCGTCGACCCAACATTAATTAAGCAGGTAGGAACCTATACAGCCAACGCCGGAGCCGACTTAATACTAAAGGCGATAAACTCTGGATTACAGGAGATGACGGGAATCCCAGACTATGAGCAGTTGACTGCAGGGAATGACCCGAGCGGAACCGCGTTGATGATGCGACTGACCATTATGGTCAATACAATTGCAGAATTCGAAAACGCGGCTTTAGAGGCGTTGCGACTTTTCGTCGAGCGATACATCGAAATATGGGGAAGGGTAAACAAGCAGGATATTGACGAGTTTCCGAGAATAGATATCGACCGCAATATACCTCAGAGCCAGACCGCTAATATAGCATTACTGAATCTGGCGGGCGCTAGCAAGCGTACCATATGGCAAGCCGCTAATTTAGACCCGGAAGTTGAACAGCAAAATATCATAGATGAGCAAGGATTAGACAATGGCGACGATGTCGCAAATCCTTTTGGCGCTTGACGCAGACACATTGGCGTCCGCGCGAGAGGCGATACTAGCAATCCGAGAGACGTGTTAACGACGGAAATTATATGGTAGATTTTGATAGAGCTATTCGACGCAACGGCAACGCCGCCGAAAAAGTAGCCGCCTTGCGAGAGATTATTTCTGCTAGGCACCGCAACCTATTCAGAGCAGTGCGTTCAGTCTCGCGAAGGTTCGCCGAGAGCGAATTACTCAGAGGCTCAGCATCCGCTCATTCGCTAGTGCAGAGGGCGGGAGTCGAAGTACCAAGATTCAGGAGACCGGCGAACAATGATTTCCAATTAGTAAGATACCAGAGAGTAGGAGCATATCAATTCGACAGCCGGAGCGTAAGTACAAGAACAATTCTTAGTGAGGAACGGCGATTAATGATAGAGCGAGTCTTTCGACGCGCGGCTCCTCTTGCGCAACGCGGCGCGTCGGTTCAGTCGATTAGTCAGACAGTGCTTAGTGACTTGACTAGAGCCTTTGGTATGAGACTTAGCGAAAGTTACGGAACGGTAGCTAGGATAGTAAGAACCGAGTTAAAAAGAAACTTTCAAGCGGGGCTCTCATTGCAACAGCGAAACCTTCAGTCGGCAGGCGTTAATTTGCGGAGGCAATGGATAACAGCGAACGACGAGAGAACTAGAGATAGACACTTAGCATTGCATCGTAAATTCGAAAGCGACGACGGAACCTTTAACGCGGGAATCTATAGACCGAGATATCCGGGAGCCTTTGGGGAGCCGTCGCAAGATATAAACTGCCGATGCACAGTCATTCTGGCGATACCGGGAATGGGCAACCCGGAACTCGGAACGATTGGCGACGCCAGAGAAAGAATCAATGAGATTATTAGTTGACAATAAATTATATCGATGTATATTGTATAATATGAAAGGCTGATAGAGAGGCAGAGATATGCTGAGTAGGAGTTCGAGAGATCGAGCGCGAAACCTGGAAAAGAGTTTGACGAAAGAATAGAGGCAAGAACATGTATAGAGGAGTGCGGGAAATAGAGCAATTAAAAATGGAATAGAGTGCTTGATACAGGAAAGGGCGGATACGAGATGCTATGAAATAATGCGAGCCAACGGATTCAAGACAAATGAATATGCTTACGAGCGAGATATGGAGCAAAAGCAAGATTATATAGGCTACGAATCAGGTTACTGTGGCCAGCGAGAACAAATGCAGGAGAGCAATTAGAGAGTCATAAGGATATCAGCAGATGCGAGACAATGAATAGGTTTGACCAACGGCTAGAGCAAGAACATTATAAATGGGAACTTCCGATTAAAAATAATCATACTTGAACAGGACAATCAACGAGATTGCTCGATATAAGCGATTAAAAAAGAAAAATGCCGAGACTTGAAAAGCAATTACTCGAGATGTAGCAGAGATAGTGCAAGACAGTATGAACGAGATTAATATATGGAATCTAAAAGGAGTGAACTCGACTTCGCGATACCGAGGGCATTCAAAAGTGGCGTCGAATATAGAGCACTCAAGTCTAGAGGATATCACATAAGACCCGGAATGCTTTATACTATGAGGTAAACAAAAACAACGACAAGATAAACACGTTGAGGGCGAGAATATGGAAAATGATGAATTTCTTGGACGGTTAAACTTGATACTTGTAAGACAAAGCAGGGAGATAAACAAACTTACAAGAACTATTGAATTGCTTGAAAAAAGGATATATCAAGACGAGTGGGATGAAAAATTAGAAAAAATAAAATACAATGATACATGGGAACGAGAAATCTTTGGAATCTAAAAGGAGTTAACTATGAGCGATATAGAGAATAAACAGCCTGCAGAGCAGGAACCGAACGCCGGCGACACACAACAAGACGAGTTAAAAAAAACTTAGTTGCCGAGCGCGATTCATTTAAACAGGAATTAGAGCAAAGCAACAACAGGATAAAGACGCTAGAGGAACGTATAGCGGAAATCCCCAAACCACAATCGGAGTTAGAAAAGGCGCGAGATCTGGCAAAAACTGATTCAGAGCGAGCCGAGTTGGACAGACAGATAGAGCAAACCAAGTTAAAAGCGGAAGTCGCGAGACTCACTAAAGAGCGAGAGCAAATCGAGGCAAAAGAACGGTTTAGAAAGGCGATTGGCGAGGCTCCACATCTCGCGAGTATATCATTGCCGGAAATGACGGCAGAGCAAGCGGAGGTGTTTGGCAAAGAACTCGCTAAAGCATATAATGACGGGATCGCTTCCGTAAAAAGTGAGGCGGCAAAAAAGGCGGCGCCGGAGATTCCAAACAAGGGCGTCAAAGATGACGGGTTGTCATTTACGCAACGTATCAATAGATATAATAATATTTTTAGAGCAAATTAACAGGAGGCAAAAATGATAGATTTAAGTACGATATCCGCAGGTCAGATCGCAAACGAAGCGGCAGATCTCTCGGAAAGGTTAGCGCCGGTTTTCACAAACGGGCTCGCAATGGCTACGCAGTCATTGCAGAATAAGGTGAACGCAAACGGAACTAGCGGCGCGGCTTCGGTGAACGTCGCATTCACCGATTACGACGGCGCGGGTTCAGATGCGACTACAGGAACGGCGACTGTGGGAAACAACGAAACCTATAACCAGAGGATTCCAATGTCGATTGGACTGCGACCGATTGACTTTCAAGATTATTTCGGATTCCAAACTCCCGCGCTTCAAGACTCCGACACGAGCGCGTTCATACTCTATGCGTCCGCTTACGCGTTGCATCTCGCGACCGAGCGAGCAATGGCGGTTGCAGAAGGAGTCAAGAACTTTGCGATAGCGGAGACAAACACCCCTTCGGTAGAGAATTTGCATACCGAAACAGCGGCGGCGAATAGAATCATAACACACGAGAGGATTCTCTTGGCTAGAGGCGAGCGGGGCGACAAAGCGTATGACTTTAGACACGTCTTGTTAAACTCAGTAGCGTTTAATAAGATATCCGCAGATAATC
>CBDCPJ010000039.1:0-8940 GCA_965220165.1 Spirochaetia bacterium | reverse complement strand
TGAGGAGGACCCATCGTCGTCGTCGTTTTATCGCGACGAAGGGGCGTCCTCCTCTCGAATTAAATCTCTGGAAGCGATTTTACGCGCGTTGGGAGATCGAAACGCGCGCTTATCGGAGACAAATGCAGAGTTGAAAGAGGAATCAGGAAAGTATAAGCTGGACGCGGATCGGATCGCGGAACGATTCGCGATGGTTTCGGAGAGATTAACGGTTGCAGAGAGAGAAAGGGGAGATATTTTGGAACGCGCGAGCGCGTTGTCGGAAGCGTACGACGCGCAAACGTCCGAGTGTAAACGGATGGAGAGAGAAAACGAAGGTTTGCGACGCGACGAGGAAAGAGATAAAAAACGCGCGCGCGAGTTAGAAGGAGAGAAGAGAGAGTTGGAACAAGAGTTAAACGCGAGTAAATTGGATTTAGAGACGCTCAGGGAGAAGTACGCGAACGCGCGAGCGGATTTAACGGTCGTGCACGCGGAATTAGACGCGTACAAATGGAAAATGGAAGCCGCGAACGCTAAAATAGAAACGTTGGTTCGCCGGCGCGACGCGTTCAACGGATTGGACGAGGATTACCGCGACGACGACGACGACGACGGAAGAAAACAACAACAACAACAACAACAACAACAACCGTTAATTCCAATCTCCCCGGCGCTCGTCAAAGGCACGCAAACGAAGAAATCGTCCTCTCGTCAGAAGACCGCTACTTCCACGAATACCGTCGTCGACGACCAATCCTTCGTCCTCCAACACAACAACGCAAAACTTCTCCACGAAAACGCGCAGTTGAAACGAGCGCTCGTAAACGAAGAGAAGATGAAACTCAAAGCGTTGCAGTTGGCGAACGAAGCGAGACTCGCCGCCGCGGACGCGGAGAAAAGAAGCGTGCGACTCGAAGAGGAACTCCAGATGTACTTGTAACCCTAAACCATAGACCTGATGTCTTTCACATTTCTCACAAAACGAAACGCCATAAAACAACGCGCACACATCATGTCCTCCTCCGCGCAACCTTTAGCGCGCCGACAGAGCCAGCGACTGTTGCTCTCGTCGGAGAAGAAGGCAAAGACAAAGAAGTATGACGCGAACACGACGAATGGCCGAAAACAAACACCTTCAAAACCAAAACGAGAGAAATTGGATTTGACCGGCGACAGGTTAAACATCTGTTTACTCTTACTCCTGTACACCTTACAAGGCGTCCCGATGGGCTTATCCTCGACCGTGGCGTTTTCCTTGACGGAGAAAGGCGCCAGTTTTGGCGACCAAGGCGTGTTTTCCTTGGCGTCGTGGCCGTTTTCGTTGAAGATTTTGTGGGCGCCGATGATCGACGCGTTATACGTGAAACGAATCGGCCAAAGGAGAACGTGGTTGATTCCGTTGCAGCTCCTCGTCGGTGGAGCGTTGTTCGTGTTGAGCGGGAATTTGGAAGGAATGATAGAGAATGGCGCGAAATTCGGGGACGCGAAACCGTTGGCGATGACGTTTTTTAGCATTTACTTTTTACTCGCGTCGCAGGACGTCGCCGTCGACGGGTGGGCGATAACGATGTTGAAGAGGGAAAACGTCGGTTTAGCGAGCACGTGCAACGCGGTGGGCCAGACGTTTGGTTTTTTTGCGAGCTTTACCGGGTTTTTAGTGTTGAATGCTCGAGGGTATTGCGAGTTGAAAGGGTTCGTGATGTTCTGGTCGGCGATGTTCTTCCTGAGTTCGCTGGCGGTGTTTTTGAAGCGGGAAGATATGGGAAGGATGGAGGAAATCGTCGGAGTGAAGGAGACGTACAGGCAAGGAATAAAAGTGATGTCGCTACGAAACGTGCAATCGTTGGCGTTGATTTTGTTGACGAGACACGTGGCATTCTCCCCGGCGGAGAGTTTAACGCAATTGAAATTGTTAGAAAAGGGCGTGCCGAAGACGTTTTTGGCGAGCATGAACGCGGTGATTGCGCCGTTGAACATAATGATGCCGATGATATCAGCGAAATGGACGGCTGGAGCGAAACCGTTGCGAGTTGTGTTAAATACGTTCGTGTACAGAGGAATCGCGTGTGCGTTTGCGAGCGTGGTGGTTGTCGCGTGGACTAAAGTTCTAGCGAGCGACGGCGCGCAAGGGACCGCCCCCGTGAATTACGAAAAAGCGTCCTCGAACGTGTTCTTTTCCGGGTTGGTTTTAGCGTGGATGTGCGTCTCGAGCGCGTTATCGACGGTGCAGTTTGTTGGAGTCATGTCCTTCTTTTCCAAAGTTTCCGACGAGAGCATCGGTGGAACGTACATGACGCTTTTGAACACGTTATCTAACCTTGGATCGAAAATCGCAGAGACGTTTGTATTGTTTTTCGTCGATTTCGTTTCGGAGAAACGATGTGTCGGCGCGTCGTCGTCGTCGTCGTCGATTACCGCGTGTTCCACGAAACAAGAAAGAGATATGTGCGTATCAGCGGGTGGGAAATGCCACTTGGACGACGGACATTACCACACGTTTGTCTTGTTATCGCCGGCGGTTGCGTTAGCGTGGGTGGTGTGGCAAAGGAAAAGAGTGCAAAGACTTTCCGCCTCGCCTTTGGAGGAGTGGCGCTTATCCACCTCGAGTAGGAAAGATTACTAGTTTTTAGTGTAGAGTTGGTACACAGTAGTTTTTTATTCATGTATAAATAAAATTACAACGCTTTGCCTTTGATCGGTTTTACGACGGCTTCGACGTAGATGTCCGTATCGCCAGCCGAGCAGTAGTAACTGTACTCCAATCTAGACTTGTTTTCTTTCTCCTCCTCGAATAACTTTGCCAAGCGTCTCTCCTCGAACTGCCTGCGTTTCTTCGCGCTTTTCGGCGGCGAAAACTTTTTCTTGTTGTTGTTACCCGCGCCACTATTATTCCCGCTCGCGTTGTTCCTGTTGTTGTTCTTTTTCAATTTTCCGGGCGGCGAAGGCGTGCCTTTCATCATCGAACCGCCGAACATATCCGTCATTTTTCTATTGCTTTGTTGTTTCATTGGTTGTCGGATTTTCCGACTCTTCACGTCGCTTTTACTGGCTAATATGACCGCCCGCGTTCGTTCCGTCGCCAAAGTCCACGTCTTTCTTCCAACCTGGCGCAAAGTTCAGCGGTGTACTATTATTGCTACTTTGACTATTCAACACCGCGTTTCGTTTGGCTTTTTCTTCTTCCTCTCGCAACCTTTGCTTCGCTTTCGTAATCGCCGCGAGCTCTTTTTGAGGTGGCAATTGAATAATACTAAGCTCTTCTTCCTTTTGAGGCGGCGTGGCCGGCGGCTCGATGTCCGCGTCGCCCGCCAAAACCGGTGCCGAAGAAGAAGCCGAAGAAGACGCTTCCTCCTCCTCCATCGAACTTCCTATCAACCAACTCCTCTTATTCCGCACCTTCTTCCTACTCGTCACCACCACCATCGGCGCTTCCAAAATACTCTCTTCTTCAACTTCTTCCGTTACCTTCCTCCTTTCCTCCTCTCCTTCTTCTTCCCTATCCGTGTCGCTTTTCCCGCTCTGTAACATCAAACTCTCCTCGAACGCGCGTCTCGCGTCTGGATTCAAAATCGCCATTTCCTCTTCCTCCATCGCTCTCCGCATCAACACGTTCTCCATCACGTACGTCTCGATCGGTGGAAACTGCCTCGCGAGTTCTCGACCAATCGAGGACAAGATTCTCTTACCGCTCGCGAGTATCATCGGGCGCACGCGAGCGGTTTTCACGTCGATTTTTGCCATCGTCCACACGAATCTTCGTTTCAGCGCGCTTAAAAACGACGACCCTCTCAAACTCCTCTCCGAATAATACGAATCCGAAACTCTCTCGCACTCGTCGTCGTCGTCGTTCTCGGTCGAAGCGTTTTTCTCGCACGCCATATCCAGCGCGACGGAGACGTAATCGTTCGTCAATTTAGGCACTTTGCACGCGTCGTCCTCCACGTCCGGGGACACGACTAGTGACAGTTCTATCACTTCATCGTTCGATGACGACGACGAGAGCATCAAAGAGGAGGAGGACTTCTTCTCGTACTCCGGCGCCGAGGGAACGATGAGTTCTCGCACGCGTGCCAACATGTGTGGAGTTGTTTCTTCTTACCTTCTTCTCACGCGCGCGTGCGTGACCTCTGCGCGCACACGGAGTGAGACAAAACGCTCAAATTCTTTCCCCCTTTTGCCCCTTTGCAGTGAGAATTTAATTGGCTGCTTTGTTTAAACCCTAAACACGTTTTTTTTGTGCGTTCCTCAAACTCAAGGGAAAGAATTTTCCTCAAAATTCAGTCTGAAAAGGAAGAGGAATACCACGCGACTACACGAGCGCTTTTCTCTTGAGCCGTACAAATATTGAACGCGGAGAAAGAGTGAGAGAGGACTGAGAATGTTATTCTACTCGTTCTTTAAAACGTTGGTGGGAAAACAAAATCACGGTGGAGTTAAAAAACGACCTGGAAATCCGAGGGACGTTAGTCTCCGTCGATCAGTACTTGAACATCAAATTGGAATCCGTTTCGGTTTTAGACGAGGAGAAATATCCACACATGAAATCAGTGCGAGATTGCTTCGTCCGAGGAAGCGTGGTGAGGTACGTGCAACCACCGGAGGAAAGCGTGGACGTGGATATTTTACACGACGCGACGAGGAGGGAAGCAAGGTCGGCGGTGTAAAGTTTAAGAGAGAGAGAGAGATGAATGTTGAGTAGCAAGGTGGTATATTATTGTTTAGAGAGCGCGTAACGCAAATATAAATTCGTCGTAGTATTCTATACACGCAGCACTAAAAATAGGATCATCACATTTACTATCAATGATGATTGTTCTTCTTAACTATTTAAGAAGCAGCTAAATACGGGAACGCGCAGGCTATTTTGATAATCTTATTCACGTCGCACGCGGGATAGTTTTGTAACGTGCGCATGGCGACGGCAAAGTCGCAACTCTCGTCCAACAACTCCTTTTGTACGTTACATACCATGGCGGAACACAAACGCAAGAGAGCGTCGCGTTTACCTCTAGGCCAGGCGACGAGAAAGTCGAACGTTCTTAAAACAGACGGGAAGTCAAACTCGCCGGCGAACATCAACACGCACCATCGAAACGCGTAAAATTGAGGTTTCACGTTCAACTCGTCGATCATTTTCGTGGCGACTGCTGGGCATCGATTCCTTAACAAATTGTCGTGCTCGGAAAGTAAATGATTGATTCCTTGGTCCGTTTTGTCGAGCTCTTTACAATACGCGTCTCTCAACTCTGAAATCAACTCGACGAACATCCAAAACGAATCCGATTTGGCGTCTTTCGCGACGCCGTTTTTATCCGGGTGGTTAAAGCAGACAAAATACAACGGAGCGAGCAATTCGTGCATGCCTTGGACGTAACGTAAACCCGGATTCAATTTCGCAAATACAAACAAAGCTTCCGTCATATCTTTTCGTTTCGGTGCGGCCTCGATTTCGTCGTTGAAAAAATGCAACGACGGATGCAATCGTTCCACGTCTCTCTCGATTTGCTCCAATATGTCCTTATCCTCCTCGTTTACTTGCTTCACTTTCAACTCTACCGCCACTCTCGTCGCTCTCGACTTTGTCGGCGACTTTATGTCCTCGTATTTATACGTCATTTCCACGCTCACGTCCGGCGTTCGCACGCAACTCGCCAATTCCTCCGCGAACGCCTCGTACGTCTCCCGCTTCTTCCTTCTCTCCTCTTCTCGTTCTCGACGCGCCTCGGGTACAACTCGAAGCAAATACGACCACACGTCGTACCTCACCGAGGAAGGTTGGTCCGGTACGAATCCATCCGCGACGATTTCTCTCAACTTCTCTCGCTTGACACACTCTCCTTGTAAGCAGTTTTCCAAGTTTTGCCTCCTCGCTCGCCATATTTCCGGGAGAGAAGAAGAGGAAGCGTTGGAAGTGGAGGAGGCACCAGCGTTGCTCTCGACTCGAATCACGTTCGGCAGAGGACACAAACGCTCCTCCTTCTTCTCCGTCCATCCTCTTCTCTGTTTCCTTTTCCTCTCCGCTTTTTCTTTCACCAGTTCCAGTTTTTCCCGGAGTGACGAAAGTTTCAGGAACCGCTCGAAGAAGTTGTTGTTATTATTGGTGCTGCCGTTGGCGCGATCTCTCGACGACGCTTCTTTTTCTTCGCTTCTCGGAGGAGGAAAACGCCGCCGCGCTTCGTTCTCCATCGATGCTTTTGATTCGCAAATTCAAAGCGAGATGAAATGTGACAGTTGTGAGGAACGGAAAGAGATACGAAATGTATTCATATCTTCATTATATTACTTTAGTACGAGAAGAACACACGATAACACGTAATAATGCGCGCGGTTGCCACGACGACGAGCGCTGCGTCGTGCCGCGTCTGCGCGAAAGCGTCGACGGCGAGGAAGAGCAAAAGCGAGAATACTCACGGGAGGAAGAAGAATGAATCATCGGCGATGAAACAGACGAGAAGGGAGGCTTTGACGATGATTTTGCTCTCTACTTCTTCTGCTTCTGCGCCTGTTTTTGCGGCGCAGGAGTTGGAGGAGACGGTCTCGGAAGTCGCGGAGACGATCGTGGTGACGCCGCCTTCTTCTTCTTTGTCGTCGTCGTCTCAATCGTCGTCGGAACCGTTCGGGAACAAAACCTTCATGGAAGGCATCAAAGACAAAGACTACGGGAAGTCGGAAGTTTTATACTCAGATTTTACGCGAACCCAGTCTGGTTTACAGTATAAAGACGTCAGACCAGGTTCGAAAGAAGGGAAAGAGTACACAGATGAGTCGAAAATAGCCGTGGTTGATTGGGACGGGTACACGTTGGGGTATTACGGGAGACCGTTTGAAGCGAGAAACGGCCCGAAAGGCGGCGCGTTCAACGAGGATAAAGATTTTTTCCGATTTCGAGCGGACGATTTGGACGTGTTGCCGGCGTTTCGAGAGGCGATCGTTGGAATGAAAGTCGGAGGGATACGAAGGATTATCGTGCCGCCGAATTCCGGTTTGGCGTATCCGGAGAATAAGAATTGGAAGAAGATGAAACCGAAACCGAATAATTTTTCGGGAGAAAGAGCGCTCGGCTTCGTCTTGGAAAATCAAGGGATGATCGATAAGACATTGTTGTTTGACATAGAGTTGATGGACGTGAGATAAATCATCTCTAAATCTCGCGTGTAAAGGAGATTTGTATGATGATAATGATGCTGTTGTTAATAGATTTGTACTGTTTTTAAAATAATATTGATTTGATGTTACACAATTCTCTACTTTGCGTTGACTTTTACTTGACTGCTTTTCTCTTTTGACTTGAAACAATTGTTTGTTTGATAATAATAATAATGATAGTGATATTCTTCTTCTTTTTCTTCTTCTTCTTCTTCTTCTTCTCCTTTTTTAATCGCATCTCTTTTCTTAATAATGCGGATGGCTTTCTGCGCCCAAGGCGAGCGCTTCGAGAGCGTCTTTTGCATTTTCAACCGCGTCTTCTGTTTTACCAAGCATGCAAATCGTCGCTTCTTCGGCGTTTGGATTCGGATCAACCGCGACGGAAATGTAGCAATCGGACATTCTCGCGACAACTCTCGTATTCGCAGAACCTTCGCCCAAGACGATGCCAAGAGATGTCTTTGGGATGGAAATTTTCGCCATCTCGGTGAACTCGTCCTGTTCGTCGTTGACGACTGGAACCGCTTGCGCATAATTGACGTTCCCGTTTGCATCTTCATCGAACGCGTATAAATCGTCCCCGGGGAGAAAATTGATGATATTCAGAGGGTCTGGGTTTGGCGCCGCGACATCGCCGTTGTCAGACCAGACGTTCAGTTTATTGTTCGTTGATGTGAAAAACTGCGCGTACCGGTTCGTCGCATCCTCCTTGTCTTCTTTGCTGTGCGCGAGCATTTGCGTTGGAATGACTGGCATAGTCGCCCCCGCCGGAGTGGTCGTTTGGACGATATCCGGTACCTCCAATCCATGTGAAAGGTTGACTACGGGAAATCCGCCGCCAGAAAACATGGACGCCATAGCTGGATTTATCGCGCCGGAAACTGGAACGCCGGAAACTGGAACCTCGCCCGACAGGGTAGCCGCTGCGACTGGTACGAGCGGCACTCCAGTCGGACCAATGGCCACTGGATTGTATCTCATCGCTCGCGCTTGACCGAACGCCGCGACTGGCGCGTTTGCGTTTGTCGCCATTTCGTGCGCCGTAGGCGCAAAGGCGCCACCGAAGCCACTGCCTCCTCCCGTACTCTCGATGTTGGTCGACGGCATGCCAAAGCCGCCGAGAAAATCAGGCGCAAAGCTGAGCGCGTTCATTTGGTGCTGCATTTGCTGTTGATGCTGATGCATTTGTTGTTGCTGCTGATGATGAAGGTGCTGTTGCTGTTGCATCATCTGTGCGGCGGCGACTTGTTGCGCCTGCGCGGCGGCGGCAACTGGATCTTGAAACGCGCCATTCCCGATTGATCCAGTCGACGCCGCCGCCGCCGCGGCAGCGTGGTTGACCATCACGGGATTATACGGCGGTGAAACGATCGTTGTCGGTACCAACATGGGAGAGGGAACAACCATAGACATGAGCTGCGACTGTCCTGGGAACTGTTGATGCGGGAAACTGACATTCACGGCGGCTGCCATGTTCGGCGGCGTGTGTACTCTATTCGCGCCTCCCACATTCCTCCCGTACTGATCCACGACCGCGGATATTTGTTGCGGCGATCTATTGCATACCGCCAAAGATACAAAGTACGGTAAAACCGACTTGTCGAAATGGAAATACGATAAAGTCTCGAACAACTCCGCGGCGACAATCTCAATATCCTCTCTCGCTCCAATCATCTCCAACACTCTATCTTCCGCGGTCGCGCACGGCGGAATCTGCCCGACGTCGTGTATTTTCACCTCGCACCTCGGCGCCTTTTCTCTCAACCGCTTAATGTTCGCCCCGCCTTTCCCGATGCACTGTCCGCACTGCCC
>CBDCPJ010000038.1:0-7737 GCA_965220165.1 Spirochaetia bacterium | reverse complement strand
GTCGTTTCTGGCGAACGGATCGTTCAGCAAATAGTTGATTGGGCTGGCGGCACCGGCACACGCCCTGCAACAGGGCAGTACATAGGAGCTACCGGACTGGTTACTAATATAGCAAATGCAACCAATGTCCGAGGAGCTCAGGGCGCTCAAGGCGCCGCTGGCGCAGCGGGAGCCGCAGGAGCGGCAGGAGCCGCGGGAGATCAGGGATGGTCTCCTGTTCTTGGCAATGTCGTTAGCGGCGAACGAATCGTGCAGCAGGTTATGAACTGGATAGGCGGGACGGGAACGGCTCCGGCTACTGGTCAGTTCTTGGGCACAGGAGGCTTCGTTACCGATATAACAACAGCAACCGATATCCGAGGCGCTATGGGCGCGGATGGCACTGGTATGGGCGGCGGCGGAGCCGATGGCAATAACGGCTGGTCGCCTATGATTGCAAACCAAATCGACGGCGAACGCGTTGTGCAACGAGTTGTCGCATGGACTGGCGGGTCGGGGACAGCTCCGGCTATTGGTCAGTACATTGGGGCAACCGGGTTTGTGACCGACATAGCGTTGGCTACCGATATCCGAGGATCTATGGGAGCTATGGGTGCCCAAGGCGATGAAGGAGCCGCGGGAGATAGCAATCTTCCAACATTGCCAGTCGCCGATGGTATGGTTTACCATCTCGAAGTGGATGCCGACGGCGATATAGCATGGGTTCCATTTACAGCAGGAGGCGGCGGGACGCCCGCTCCCGATACACACACAATACAATACGGGTTGGCAAACGCCGCTGGCACATTCTTTGGAACGCCGCTACAGGTGACAGACTCAGAACCTATCGATATAGTGATGCCGGCTGCGACGGCGGCAAACCAACGAGCCGGCATCCGACCGCCAACAGGAGAGACTTTGCGGATATTCAATACTGGGATCGGCAGAGTGGAAGTAACAAACCAGTATACTCTGACAAGCGGCGTCTATGTTTCTAATGAAGACTTGCCGATAGGTGTTGGCATCCATCTCGCTCTGGAGGTAGTATAAGTAACAAATGGCAACATTAACCGAAGTAAACCCAATCCTCATACAAAACACTCTACGAGCTGGAGCTGGTAGAGTTCTTGCTCGTCTAAACGAAGTCGCTCACATTGAGAATGGCGTTATAATGGACGCCCAAACAATGCTGGATGCGAAACTATCCGAGACTGAAGCGAGAACTATAATCAATGAAATAATATCGTCGACAGGTCATGGAGCTTTTATATCAGAGGCTACCGCCTCCGAATTAGCGAACTTCCTATCGCATCTTTCCGTTACCGGCTCTGTGCAACGAACGGCAGATACCAACACGTGGCTATACATAACAGATACCGATAACCAATTAAATCCGACTACCGGTCAATTAGCAACACCATACGTTGTTACAACAGCCAACGCAGATGCGCGATACATTATTATTCGCAAAGCGGCAGGCGATACATCGGATAAATTAGTAACAATAAGAAACTCAGGCAGTACAGAAATCCGAGCTGCTTTTTACACTACTCACGACTTTGTTGACGTATCAAATCGATACTTCATACATGGGATAGGCACAAACGACTATGCTCTAACTCGGTTATACGAAGGCGAGATCATAGAAATATTTACACTTACAAATTCAACGATGTTTGCCTTCGATGAGGGTGTCACAATGCCTGGGTTGCTAAACGAGATTGTTTATATTTATAGGCGACAAAATGTTCCTGCTGGAACCCAGCTCACACCGCCAACTGGCGGGACGGTAACAAACGGAGTATTAACCGCTCTTCCCAATGGATGGTCAAGAGATGTTCCGGCTGGAACTGATACTTTGCAAAGTTCTATTGTAACTGTTTATAGAAACAGCAACACAGCTTATTACAGCAATCCGATACCGACGGATCTTCGATTTGTAAATGATGCATTGCTTGCGGAAGTATCGGCAAACACTGACAAGCAAGGCGTTACAGATGAGATAATATCCGAGTTGATAACGGCTGATAGACGAGATTTAACTCGCCCTGTTGTCAATGTTACTGGTATTTCACAAAATACTATCAGTCAACTAACGATCCCAGATGCTCAACTAGAATTGATCAATGCGGGAGTTTCGGCTTCAGTGGAAATAACGCTTCCCGATCCATTCACATTCACTACGATAACGCCGCCTGTACAATTCGAATTTGTGGTTGTTTCTGGCGCTAATTACAATATAAACAATGTCATATCAGCGACGACAACGTTGACGCAAGATGACTTAACAGAGGGCGGGAGAGAACTTGTTCTTCAACTAGACGCTGATTTGATAATGGGGCTGGCTACGGATCTCACCGCAATATCAGTTATTATGCTCGTCGACGGCGCCGCCTCATTTAATTTCCAAATATCGGCTGGCGAGTTGGTTACTGATACCATGACTCGGCAACGAGTTAGCGAATTATTTAACAATCGATTTAATGATGATAATGTCGCCGCGTTGCTGCACCAGATTGACAAGGATATTCCTCTGTTAAATGTATTCCTTGATGTGCCGCCGGGTGATGTCAATACGTTGCCGCTTGCGACATATAACACGTCAACTACAGAGACGAGCATTATCGCGTCGGAAGCCAATGCCGCTATAGAGGTTTCGCTACCGCCAACATTTGTATTCACCTCATTCGCGACAGGAGCGACAATCGAAATACTTGTAACGGTTACAGCAATGCCATCTGGCGAAGAGCGGCATGCTGGAACGACTGGAGCCATATCATCAATCCTGTTGCAACAGGGCGGGGGAACTGTATCTAACTCATTCAGGTTTGCTGGGCTTGCCGCTGATAACTTATATCAGATAAGTATACAATTACGAGCGACCGTTCCAGCGGAAGCAAGGCAACACCTTACATTTACTTTCCATCAAGCGACAGCGCGGCTGGTAGATTATGGAGTTACAGCTAGGAGAGTTCAACGGATCGCCGATACAGAAACCCACGAAATTGTTGATCCTCTTTTGCAAGATATAGAGAGCGATATAAGCAGCCTAGAGAGTACTGTCGTTAGCAATGAACAGGTCATATCGAAGATTGACACAAACAATGCTGGGCTTATTCGCTATACATTCCCATCGCCGCCAGCAGAGAATACCATAGGCGGCGACGCTCAAGGCTACACTGCCGCCGGAGATGGCAACGAGCCAACCATCGTTGCTGATTACATATCCTGGAGCGCCGCTACGCTTGGAGCAAATTTTTACTCTGTAATACTCTCTGGGATTGCTACTGTCAATCTTACAATAACCGCTCAGGGGGCTCAGGGCGACAGCACTCGGATACGAGCGAGAGTTCTAACAAGTTATACAAACGAAGCCAACGAGGCTACTGATGTAGAGATATCGCCACAGATTCCAGAAATGGTGGAAGCTCCAACAGTAGAAGGCGAAACTCGGACGTGGACATTTTCGATGCCACTTGCATATACCGGCGATGAATTGGTTGATACGCAACCGGTAAGGATAGAATTACAGATAGCCGGTATCTCTCCTGTCGATGCGACAATAACGCTAACTGGCACCGCCGATATAACAACAGCGGGCTTGCTTGATATGGGGATTGAAGCGATAGCCGACGAGCACGGGCACCCGCTATTTTCCGACAATCTCCTTCCCAACACAGTCGGATCTCCAGTCACAGCGGCGGATACTCTCCCGGCTGATAGATCGCTTCCCGGGCTTAGCTCTGGGATCGCGAGCGGAGAAATCATAGGCGTCGCCATCACATATGACACATTAAACAGCTTCCAACGAACATTGTTTTTCCAAAACGTTCGGGTAATTACCGACGCTGAATCTCTTGAAGCGGACGCAGGCAACGTATTTGGAGCCTCAGGAGTGATTGGGTTCGCGCTGCTGGATACAGACGTAATACGCTTCGCTACTGTGGCGAACGGTGTCCGTATTAACGACATCCGATTTATGTTGAAGCCTGGAGCGGAAGATGGCTCTACTATCCTATCGCCTCCCGCAAGCTGGGCTCGCATTGGTAATATCGATCCTGTGCCCGCAAGCAAGCTTACCTTGGCGGCTAATTGGCAAACCATAACAGTAAATAATGGTCAATTTATTATCCCAGATACCGCAATTCCTATTCAAGAAGTGTATGTAGAGGCTAGGATTACTGAAACAACTGCGCAACGACCATATGCGGTAGATGATCGTGTCGGAATAACCATCCCGCTGCCAATATTTGGTCGTAGCTATATCAAATCGCTTCGGGCTGCCTCATTTGTAGTTACGATAACAGCTGCGCGGGTTGTTGAAATTACAGAAAACGATAGCGGATCCGCTATCGCAATAGAAAGAGTTTTATACAGATAAGGAGTAAAATGTGAAAATATCATTAATTGACAATCCGAGAACAGAGGCAGGAGAGTTTAAAAAAACAAAGCCAAAGTATATTGTTATACATGGCACCACTGGCGGTGATTATAGAGGCTCGCTCAGTTGGATGACGAGAGACAAGGAGGCTGCTTACGCTCAGTTGCTATTGACACGAGCCGGGCAGGTTTATGGCATCGCTCCAGAAGGCTATAAAGCATGGCACGCCGGGCATGGTAAGATCCCAAACGCTAAACCCAAAAATCCGAATGATACATCGATTGGTATTGAGGTTTGTAACTGGGGCAGGCTAAACAATGATTGCACGCCTGTATATCCTTGGGGCGAAGGGGTAAAACCAGTAAATTCTTATTTGAAGAATAAAATCTCGCCAGATTTGGGCGGCGGGCTTTGGGAGGCGCTTGGCAGAGTGCAACTCAACGCATTGTGTGTTTTGATTAAATCGCTATGCGTGAAATATGCAATACCCATTGATGATGAGCATATATTTCATCATTGCGATATCGATGATCGAGTAGATCGCAATGGCAACAAAGTGAAGACCGATCTAGGAGCCCCATTTCCGCTATTCAGACCGGAAACGACTATCAGTGGAGTTGGCAACGCATATATTCATAATGTGCGATCGACTTTTAGGGATGTTTTATCTGAAAAGATTGTTTGGTAGTTCGAAATAATGAATAGCTACGAGCGATTAAAAGAACTGAAAAACTTTCGCTTGAACCACAAAAAACAATTTGAATTGTCGATAAAAGAATTAGAGAGAGAGCGAAAACAATTACTAGCAATCGCAAGATATAAACGTATGGAGATTAAACTACTAAAAGACGGCTTTGCAATACCAAGGGCATTTAGAAGCGCTGTCGAATATAGATCATTCAAGTCGGCGGGATATGAAATCAATGATGAAATGTTTCCGATAAGAATAGACGAAAATGGCGACAAGATAAACCGGCTCAGAGCAAGAATATGGAAAATGATAAACTACTTGGGCAGTTGAATATGATGCTCATGAGGCAAAGCGAGGAGATTCGCAAACTCAGGGGCGCTATTGAATGGCTTGAAAAAAAGATATATCAAAACGAGCAGGATGATAAACAGGAGAAACGGATATCTTCTCAAGAATGGGATATACGTGAACTCAAAAGAAACATTAAGATACTACTGAGGTTAATCCCACCACGAGGAACCCCAGAGTATTTAGAGGTCATCTGTGAATTATGGCACAATAGATATCCCAACGAAAGACCATTGGCAGACGAAAATTTCGCATTGTTTACCAAATATGAACAAGACTTATTCGGGATATGCGACGATGATGAGGGATCATAAAATGAGTAATGATTATGATATTAATAAAGCTGTTTCTCTCTCTAGAAGAATAATAGAAGGGCAAGCGGGAAAGCGTATAGATTTCATAAAACTTATCAATATGCTATATCTATGTGAGAGATTGCACTATGCAACTTTTAATAAGTTTATCATTAATGATGAGTTAGTCTCAATGCATCATTGCCCCGTTTTATACCGTACTTATGTTATAATAACAGATATTATTGTGTGGAATGCAGCATTTCCACGTATTACAATGCACGAAGTTAATTATATTTGGAATTCCAGTATTAATATTGAGAATAATGAAATGTATTGTGTTGAAGATGAAGAACACACCTGCACATTAAGAGATGACGAGAAGCTTACCTGTGATGTGATTATAGCACAATATGGCGATGTAGACAAATGTGAATTAGTAGAGATATTGCTTACTTTACCTGAATGGGAGTATACCAATACTGTTAGTCATATTAGCAAAGACAAATTAGATCGTGTTTTGCAATCTAAAATTCAAGGAGAAATGGATAAACTTCTAAAATAGGGACCGTATAAAGAAATTCTAAAAATAATATAAAAAAAACTTGACATGACCAGCGCTTTATGTTATATTAAATATAGATTCTCTTTTCCATAAAGAATCTCCTAAAAAATTTTTATGAATCTCGTCGCTGTAAAAAGCGGCGGGGTTTTTTTATATACTAACGGACGGAGGTAATAGATATGTCAGACATGATGAAAAGTATTGAACAAACAAAAAATGCTGTTGTTTTTGTTTGTAATGAATTTGTTGGCAATGAATTCCACTTAGGCGCTATAAAATTAAATAAGATATTATGGTTTGCAGACACTGAATTCTTTTGTCATACTGATGGAGCTGCAACTATAACTGGCAACGATAGATATATAGCGGAACATTTTGGACCCGTTCTATGGGGGTTGCCAGCAATATTACGTCAACTGGAATACGAGAAAATCTTAACGATTCATCCTTTGGACTTTGTGGATTATATAGAGAATTTGTATCGTATTGCAGATCAGGAAGCCGCAAAGAAGATAACTGAAAATATACCTGAAAAACAAAGAAAAATACTGAAACGATGGGCATCGATTGCTGGAAAAACATCTTCTTCTCATTATATGATATCACTTGCTCAGAGTTATGAATGGTGGGATGATCTTCTGTATGGGGCACCAATAGAAGTATCAAAAGGCGCCGGATCTATGGAAGATATAGAATCTAAAATTAAAAAATGGAGATTAGAAAAAATGAGAAAATTTACTTGACAATCTAGAATGATTGTGTTATTGTCTATATATCTTCTTGGAAAGTAGTTGGGCTCGTCGCTGTAAAAAGCGTCGGGCTTTTTTTATAAAAAGACTTGACAATCCAGAATGCTTGTGTTATTATATATATGTTCCATTCAAGTTGCCATGCTCGTCGCTGTAAAAAGCGGCGGGCTTTTTTATAATTCATACTTGACACAAGAGTGTTTGTATGATATAATACATAACAAATGGAATGGAACTTACAATTATCGCTAATCCCAAACACCGATAGAGCTACTGAACCACCATACCCATATTCGGGAAGCAAGCGTCGACAAAGAAAGGATATATTACCACATATACCGCATGATGTAGATATTGTCAGCCCGTTTTTAGGCGGCGGAGCGATTGAATTGGCGCTTGTATCTAGAGGGCAACGCGTCTTTGCGTATGATATAAACCCGGATATAGCCGCATTTTGGAACTTCCTATCGACGCGACGAGATGAACTTATCAAGTATGTATTGATACACGAGCCAAAACCAGATGATACATCACAATTCCAACCGATGCGAGAATATCACAAATCTATATTGGATCCCTGCCCTGAAAAATCGGCGCTCTGGTTCTGGCTTATTAAATCCAGCTTCGGAAGCATGCCTCGTTTTAGCGGCACCGGAATGATTAAGTTTCAAAAAGTTTACATAAAATCGTCTATCAAGGATATATCCTCGTATCATGTTCCTGAACTCATT
>CBDCPJ010000037.1:0-5647 GCA_965220165.1 Spirochaetia bacterium | reverse complement strand
TTGTTATATTATCGGCGAGCGTTAGCGATGCATCGGATGTCAACCCTAGACCCTGCGCTACGTCTCCGATTTGACCAATATAAGCCTCCGCTTCCTGTCTCGCAATCCCGAACGTGTCCGATAGGTTATTGATAATCGCGTTTGCTTGCGGCAGTTCTCTGGCAAAGACAGTCGCAAATCTCGCGGTCGTCTCCTCAGCCTCGCTCGCTAATTGGACGACTCTCAGAATCCCTCTACCGACCGCGGCGAGCGCTCCAGATGCAGCCGCGACTCTGAACAAACTGCTTAGTCTACTAGAGAATCCGCCAACCGCCCTGTCCGCTCCGCGCGAGTTTGTGTTAATATTGTTAAGATTCCCGCTAACGTTCCTTAGTTCGCGGTTCGCGGCTTGGGCTCCAGATGCTTGAATCCGGATTTCAGCGTTCGCTATAACCGCCATTTTTTCCAGTTGATATCGACGGCAAGTCGTCTTACTATGGCGCCGGTAATCGTGTCTAGTTTTTGCGCGCTCATTCTATTTACCTGCCGTCTTGTGAACTTGGTATTATGATAAACAATATGTCTACTCTTTTTTATTACTCGCCTATACCATTTCCTCTGACTTTTATGTGTCTTTATCGGATTCGCCAAAGCAAATTCGATAAGCGCTAGAATCTTGACGCGCCAATAAAAGGCTTCAAGCGCGTTTCTTTTTTTTAGCATATAGTTTTGAAACCATATCAGCGGCTTTCTCGTTTAGCGATTTCTCTTTTGGGTTATAGACTTTCGAATATTCCTCTACCGCCTTTACCGCTTGGGTAACTGTCTGACTATCGATATATTCTTGGCTCCAATTTAGTTCTTTGCCGAGAACCGCTCTGAATTGACCCATAGTTCCCTTGCCGCCTTCGCGACCGCTTGGATTGAAAAGTTCATTTGCGACCTGCTCAATTCTATCGGTCAAATCTCGCATTGCGAACTCGCTTCTCGTAGTAAGCAAGGCAATAGCGAGCCTCTTGTGCTTATGAGTCCAGAGATATTTAATCATTGAAAACGCGACTACTGGGGTTTCGCCAATAGTCGCTTCACTTATTTTGAATTCGCGCCTTCCTATTTTAATATGCATCCTCTACGAATTGTATAATGCTTTCGCTATACGTTCTGCGCGACATAAGATATAACTGTCCCGCCGTGTTTGCTTGCGCTTCTATGGTCGCCTGCACGGTGAGTGTGGTTGTATCGCTACCGTCGGCTATGTTTATAGCCCCCGAGACTCTACAATTCGGATATCGTAGTTGTAACCTTTCATACTCATCCCCTCGCCTCTCCTCATAATAAAGAGACATATCGAAAGCATCGCCACTTTGGCTTCCGGCGGCAAATGCTATCTCGAATCCCGTCCTATGTTGGTACGCTGAATAGGTGATTACCGCCCTTACTGTATTTCCGGGAATCGATGTAAAAACCACAAAGAAACTACCGCCTATTTTGTAGATATTGTAATTATCTGCCGATAGTGGCGATGTAGTTCCCGTCGCTTGTGTGCTGGTTCCTATCGATGTAACGTGATGCGCATCGTCGGTCGCCGATACTGTGAGTTGATACGCCGTATCGACTACAGGCGATGATATTGTTTGCGTAAGTTGCGACGCCGTCGCCGCCCCGGCGAACTGAGTTACCGTTCCTATTCCGCTCGCAAGAAAGTTAATAATGTTGTACGTCGGATTATTAAGAACCGCCGCGAATGAAACACTGTCGATTCCGCGCTCGGTGTAATCTGTCGCATTCGGATACGTAATAGTATTCTCGGTCGTATTGGGCGACGGTGGAAACGTCCCGACTCCCAATGATTGATTAACCCCCCCTCTTGTTGCTACCGCCACAGCGGCTCCCGTAAACTGGTCTTGTCTCCTTGGCGTGATGCTTAGTGCCATTAAATACCTCCTTTAGTTGTCACTGTAAATATTGCTGTTGTTATTCTACTCTCTGATTCATACTGGATATCGCTCGCTTCAGTCATCCCGATTTCCGCTCTGCTATTATCAATCGCCTGCCTTGCTTGATAAGCGGCTCTTTTTGCGACGTCCGCGGTCTCCTCACCGCAAATTGTCGGTCGAAATTCGCATTGATAAACGTCTAATATGATTTCATCGTCCCATATTGTTGTTGTCAACGTTATCGCCCAGCCCGAGTTTCCTTTAGGAAAATTGTGAGCGGTCGCATCGTATCCTGTCGCCTCCTTTATAATGCTTGCGATTATGTCTATCGTTCCCATTATATCAGCCTCCTCAGTTGCCTACTAAGGATAGGCTCTATTTGCGGAACGGTCGCCGCAAGCCCTCTGCGAAAATAGCCCCTGCCAACGAATCCTCTTTTCCCTCTATCCTCTTGCTGTTGCGCATACTCTATTACACTTCCTATGGATATGGTATCTTGCGGAACCGCCGGAACGGTCGGATCGCCATACTTACTGCCCGCGGCTATTACTGCGTTGTTGCCAACGACAGCGGATACGCTTTCCCTGAGTCTCCCTGTGTCTATCGGCGCGCGCTGAACTACGTTGCCGTGAGCCAACGCCGCTATTTCTCTGAGCGCCAACTCCAAAGCCGCGTCGAAGGCGTTTATGTATCTAGGTATTCGATTGTCAACCGCCATCGATTTCCCCTATAAGGTATGTGTCATTGTCGTTTAGAATTGAGTGGATCACATTATACGTTTTACCCAAAAAGACAAAACATTCTACGTCCAGATCTTGCTGTTTTATTATCACCTTCATTGTCTCTTTTTGATTCCTGATTTCGCTAGCAAGAATCTCAGCGGGAACCGGAGCCCCTTCTATAATTATATAGTCACCCATTGATAATTATCATCCTCTCTCTCCCGTCTATTAGTTTCCGATTTAGTCTCCATACCGTTGGCTTTACCGCGATAAATTCCGTCGCGAATTCGTACGAAAAGCCCGACAATATGATTGACTGTGGCGCTCTGTCGCCGCCAAAGAACAGATAAGGCTGTTGTATGTCAGACTGAGCTACTATATAGTTTCCAAGCAACTGTCGATGTTCGAAATCCGGCTTGACGCCCCCGGTCAGATCCTGCGTATACCAAAACCCATATTCGCTAAGGCTATGTGATGGCGTCGGCGTTATTGGGATTGGCGTTTCCGCTATCGGTAAAAGCCTTCTCGTAAATCCGCGCCAACGATAAAATGGCGCGACTACTGAATTGGGAAATCCACTGGGATGATAATCCTCATAGTTTACCGACGCCCCGACTCCCGACTTGCTAACCGCGTTTGGAAAACCGCCCCGCTTGTTAATATATTGCATCAATCTAATGAACGGCTCTGTTAGTTCAGTCGGCAATTCTTTGTTTGCAATTTCGTCGTCTTTGAATATCTCGACAAGAACTGCCTGCGCTGACAATGCGAGAGTCGCCCAATTGTCCGGAAGCGGAATGTAGTTTTCAATCGTCGCTTGTGTTATTATTTTATCGTTCCTCTTAGTATCATAAACGCGCGGTCGTCAGCACCTATATTAGTTATAGCGCCATAATTCGCCGCCCCTTTAATTTGTGTAATCGTAGACGCAAGATTGGTTCCGGTCGTCGATGCTGTGTAATCCACTCCATAGATTCCGACGGCGCACGCGCTTCGCAAAACTGTTGTGGTTTTACCCATTCCTGATAGCGCCTCTCGTTGGGTTTCAAGCGGTATGAAGTTCCCTCCATTAATTATGGAAAATGGCATCGCTTGTTGCCGCAATATCACTACCGGAAAAACATCGGCGACGCTTCCAACAGTAGAACTTGCCAGGTTTGACCCTGCGTCATAATACCACACGTCCCCTATAGAGAACGCTCTCCCGCTCGACGGCGCGTTGCCGGTTGCCGCTCGTATTACTTGTTGATTATCTGCTGATATCTTATTAAACGCTACTGAGTTTAACAAGACGTGTCTGAAGTCATACGCTTTGTCGCCCCGCTCGCCTCTAGCTAAGAGAATTCTCTCGTGCGTTATGATTCTATTAGCAGCCGCGGTTTCAGTATGCAAATCCTCGACCGAAGGTGTGTTTGTCTCAGCTATCGCGAAGTTCTTTACTCCTTCCGCTACGGCCATTGCGCGCTCGGTCGCTAGATGCAACGCGTAAGCGGACGCATAGAGTATGAACGCGCTCGTGTCCGAGTCTTGAAGCGCGGGAGTTTGGAATCCAAAATAATCTTGAAAGTCAATCGGTCGCAGTCCAATCGACATTGGAATTCGCTGATTATAAGTTTCATTAGTGCCTACAGTCGCCGTTCCTGTGGTCGCATCTGAACCCGCGCCGTCGTAATCGGTGAATGCGACGTTCACCGAAGCCGCGCCGCTAGTTCCGTTTGCGTTCACCTTATTCTGCAATGACTGCGTAGCCATTGCGAGCCCGTTTGTGAAAACCGGCGCTAACCTTTCCGAGAGATCTGCCGCTTCGTTTGCGATCTGACCTGCGGATATCGTACTTAAATCTATCATTTTTGCCTCCTGTTAATTTGCTCTAAAAATATTATTATATCTATTGATACGTTGCGTAAATGACAACCCGTCATCTTTGCCGCCTTTGTTTGGAATCTCCGGCGCCGCCTTTTTTGCCGCCTCACTTTTTACGGAAGCGATGCCGTCATTATATGCTTTCGCAAGTTCTTTGCCAAACGCCTCCGCTTGCTCTGCATTCATTTCCGGCAACGATATACTCGCGAGATGTGGAGCCTCGCCAATCGCCTTTCTAAACCGTTCTTTTGCCTCGATTTGCTCTCGCTCTTTAGTGAGTCTCGCGACTTCCGCTTTTAACTTGGTTTGCTCTATCTGTCTGTCCAACTCGGCTCGCTCTGAATCAGTTTTTGCCAGATCTCGCGCCTTTTCTAACTCCGATTGTGGTTTGGGGATTTCCGCTATACGTTCCTCTAGCGTCTTTATCCTGTTGTTGCTTTGCTCTAATTCCTGTTTAAATGAATCGCGCTCGGCAATAAGTTTTTTTAACTCGTCTTGTTGTGTGTCGCCGGCGTTCGGTTCCTGCTCTGCAGGCTGTTTATTCTCTATATCGCTCATAGTTAACTCCTTTTAGATTCCGTATATTTCCCGCCCCTATACCACGTGTGGGTTTGTTTTTTTCTGCTTTCTTTTTTGCTCATTTTTCGATGTCGCTTTTTCAATCTCCTTTATTTCCTTTTCAATTCTTTGTATATGATTATCATTCTGAACTATCACTGTGTTTAATTCACTTATCATATTATTGCTTGCATATTGAATTGCAGATATTTCAAATTCTAGCGCTTCACTATTTGATTTCAGTCTTTTAATTTCTTGTTTGCATTGATTTAATTTAACTTCTTTTGCGCGCCTCAGATAATCCCTTTCTCGTTCGTCAATTAATCTTTTGTTGCTATTCATTAGTATTCTACTCTGCTACGTACTCTTTTTTCGTATTGAAATAACCTTTTCTTTAGTAACGCTATTTTTTTCGTGAGTCTGCTTATTGTCTCATCCTTACTCTCTTGCTCATCTAGCGATGTATCTTTTTCAATTTTATTAATTACTCTTTCTAGTTTTATTCTATGCTCGTTTTGCTCGGCTATTATAGCTTTTAATTGGATTATCAATTTGTTGTTCTCTCGTTCAATTCTTTTCAACCTTGCA
>CBDCPJ010000036.1:0-27180 GCA_965220165.1 Spirochaetia bacterium | reverse complement strand
ATCATGGTCGCAAATTAGCAAGATGACGAACAGAGCGCTTGACTATATCGCAAGAGTCGATGCGCATATTATCGCGACAAGTAAAACTACTAACAAAAAGCGGGAAACTAAGAGTGGCGACGCTGTCGACGCAAAGCCAGCGCCGCCACAATTTGGCAAAAGATACCTTGAAGCGTCGTTTCATCTAGCGATAGCGTTATCAACCGCCCCCGAGAAATCCATAGAGTTTTACTGGGCAAAAAGCCGGTATGGAGATACACAAGGAGATTGTCAAGTCGTCTCGTATAGAGACACAGGAATTATCGCGCGAAAAATAGCAACAATAAAAAAACTTGTATCGATGCAAGAGTATGAAAAGCCACTGGGAACCATGCGAAAGGAGGCGCTTGAAGTTTTCGACGAATTGGCGAGGATTGATAAAAAGGCGGCAGAGAGTTCTGAGGTAATGTATGAAAAGATTGAAAACGCCACAAGAGCAAACGCGGCGAGATATAAAAAGATTTTTGAAAAGAGGTTACAAGAGGCGAATGAGGAACGAGAAACCGCTAAAGAGCAGGAGCTTGCCAAAAAAAAGCGAGCCAGGAAACGAGTTGAAAAGAACGCGGTGAAAAAGGAGGTTACAAAGGAGGCTCCACAGGAGGCGCCGCAAGAGACACTAAAGGAGACGCCAAACGAGGTAGTCGCGCCGCCGATACTTTCAAAAAAAAGATTCATCAAACATTTGCTTGAATTGAGGCTCACTGGCGAAAAGTCAAATCACCGCAATGACTTGCTAAGGGTCAACACTAACACGACTTCGCTACTATCACTCGTTGAATACTGCGTAGATGCGGGGATTCCGATAAACGATGAGTGGCTAGAGGTTTGCAAGGAGGCAGGTAAGTGAAAGAACTGGGATTCAAGGTCATCAGATGCGGACCGCGACGGGAGGGGGGTCTTTTCAACGAAGTTCCAACGCATATCGTTGCGCACGCAACTCACGGAGGGTCAGCGCAAACATCTATTGATTGGATGTTGCGGTCCAAGGAAGCCGCGTTTGCGCATCTTGTGATATCGCGGGCAGGCACAATTTATTTATTGTGCCCACTAATATATAAGGCTTGGCACGCCGGGAATGGATCGTTCTCACATCGCCCAAACAGCAATCCAAACGATTTCACCATAGGAGTCGAATTTGCCAATATGGGTAGACTAAAGATTGTGGATACAGGAGAGCAAAAGGAATTCAGGTCAATCTATTCTTGG
The DNA here is from genome assembly GCA_965220165.1 of Spirochaetia bacterium. Classification (GTDB taxonomy): domain Bacteria; phylum Spirochaetota; class Spirochaetia; genus CBDCPJ01. The sequence goes on along the minus strand of CBDCPJ010000036.1, from coordinate 25,935 downwards.
AATGGTAAACTAACCGTTCCAAGAAAGGATGTCGTTTTTGACGGCGAAACGCCATATGAAGCCATAACAACTGCCCAAATGAACGCGTTTGTCAAAATATGCCATAGTGTCGACGACTATCTAAGCGGAGGGATAAGGTTTACGGAGCACCGAATTATTGACAAGAGAAAAGACTCGGAAGGCAAGAAACTTAAAACCGATATAGGTCCGGCATTCACAATAGCGCTAAAGCAAAATGCGCCAAAAATGGAATACGTTTTTAATGATTGAAAGGGTTTTACCGTTGACCAAAAAAGTAGAGATAACGCTAACGGGCGACGAAATGGTCGCCCTTGGCGGCGGCGCGGCGATTATGGTAAGGCTATCGACACACAAGCCCCGCCCTTTGTCGATACACAAGAGATTTTGGGCGACGGTAGGCGAGTTGGCGGTTGACTTATCGGCGTTGAATGGCGAAATGGTAAGTAAAGAGGGCGCGAGATACTCGCTCCAATTGCTAGGTCAACGGGAGTTAGATAGAATGAGGACGTCGGACCCAGACTTTATGTACGGGTTCGACTTTATAAAGATAGACGATGAATTATCGACGCCGGTATTCGTTTCAATGGCTAAAAAAAACTGGATAATTCAAGCATATAGTTTCTTGCTTGACATAGCGAGACAATGGAGAGCGGAACATGGTATATACAATAGAGAGGGGAGTTATGAAAAACAGGGATTTTAATAGAGAATTTGACACAGAGGAGTTATTTTATGACGCAGTGAACTGCAAACGGGAGGTGTCAAAGATTTTTGACAGCAAAGGAAGGCTACTCATTATAAACAGGAATAATGAGATAATAGAAATAAACACTTTTTATAAAGACGGTTTAACGTTGCGGTCTAGGTTTATAATGCATAAGACCGGCGATAGCGGCGCGCTTTATCGAAAAGTAGGCTATAATGAAGCCGGGATTAAAATCTACGAGACTGACTATAAAGAAGGCGCGCCGGCGGAGGTAAAACAATATGATAAAAACGGGGCGCCAATTAGTTTAGTAGAATATAAAGACAGCAAAGTGCAGTTTATCGCGACGAGAGACGATAAAGATAGAGGAGTGTGGCACAGAGACTTTCATTCCGGCGAGTATATAGAGTTACAAGAATCACAGGATAAGGAAATATAGGAGGGTAATATGAATAACGAATACGTAGTAAATAACGAAATGGAAAATAGTGAATATTCAGTAGACAGGAATAGGAAGGCGCGGTTTTTCTATAGCCACACTAATGAGCCAGTGGAGGATAAGGGGAAAAACGAATTGTCTTTTGACGACCAAGGAAGTATGGAAATATGGGATGAGAAAGAGGACACAATAGAGATAAGGACTTTTTATGATGACGGGCTGACGATAAAGTCACGTTTTGTCGCAAGCAGGATTGGCGACAAGCTAAACTATAAAGTGGGTTACGACGAAACTGGAACGACAATTATAAGTGTCGTTCGAAACGGTTATAATGGGAAGTATGAATAGTAAAGAGATTGATTGTAGGAGGGTAATATGAGCAAAAGTTATTACACAGGATATATGGAGACAAAGAATAGAGAGTTTCCGTTCAGCGAGATAGACACAGTAAGAATATTCTATAGTAACACAAATAGTCCAATCAAAAATGACGATACAGATCTATTTACGGTTGACAAAAATAATAGGATGATAGTATGGAATAATTACGACGCGAATACAATAGAGACAAGGACGTTTTATAACGACGGGCTGACGATAAGGTCAAGGTTTATAGCGAGTAGCAATGGAAATGCCGAGGTTGTAGGAGACATAAGACTAAATTACAAAATCTCCTATGATGAAAACGGCTACAAAACCTATAAAACATATTACAAAGACGGATTGCCCTATCGTATTCAAAAATGGCAAAGAGGTCAGATCGAGACAATTGACAGGGATGAGGAAATAAGAACAAGCAAATCAACCGGATTCAACACATTCGCAGAACGAGTATTATACAGCAAAGAGGAGACACATACATGGGATGATGAATATAGGAAAATCAAAGAAAAGAAATTGAAAGAAATATGCAAATTAACCGGATTTAACACATACGCTGAACGCGTGTTTTATAGCGGTTCAAATGAGTTAGTTAGAAACGAGGAAATGAACGGGTTCTCTATTGACACAAGAAAAAGAATGGTGATATGGAAGGAAGGATTCGACATAACAGAGATAAGAACATTCTACGACGACGGCATTAGTTTAAAAGCGCGTTTTTTCGCTTTTGCGAAAGGAATTTATTTGAATTACAAAATCTCTTATGACGAGAATGGCTATAGAACATATAAAACATTCTACAAAGAAGGGCTACCGTACAGAGTTAAAAAATGGCAAGAAGGCAAGAGCGAAAAAACAATTATAGGAGGGTAATATGAGCAAAGGCAAAGGACATACACAAGGGGAAGGTAAGCAAACGGAATTTATAGAATTCCCGGTAAACCAGGACAAGATAGCAAGGCTATTCTATAGTAATAGCAACGAACCGGTAGACAACAAAGAATTAACTCACTTCTCTTTTGATGAGTGGCATCGAATGGTGATGTGGAACGACAAGGAAAAGTTAGTAGAAATAAGAACGTTCTATGAGGACGGACTTACTATTAAAGCAAGATTCATAGCTACGATGAGAGACGACGAATTAAACTATAAGATATCGTATGATGAGTATGGAAACCCTACATATAAAACCACTTACAAAAATGGGCTGCCATGTAGAATTCAAACATGGCAACCAGACGAGCCAGACATAAAAAAGGAGACAAAATGAGTAATCAAAGGGAATGTAAACGATGCAAGCAGGAGAGAGAGTGTAAGGAACGAGAACGAAGGGAACGCAAGAAGGCTAAGCATTATATAGAGTACGATAAAAATGAACCAATTCAATTCAATCGCGATGCCGAGCGACTATTCTACAGCCGGGCTAATAGCCCAGTCAAGGACCCAATAACTGACGGTTGGTGCTTAGATTCTCGCAAGAGAATGCTAGTGTGGGAAGCGGATTCACATATTACCGAAATACGGACATTCTATAAAGACCAATTGACAATAAAGTCAAGATTCATAATGAGCAAGTCTGGTCTGAAGCTAAGTTACAAAATCCGCTATGACAAGTCAGGCGCCGTACTTGAAAAGACAATATACAAACTGGGCGTTCCATATGAGATAATTAGATATGACGATATGGGAAGGGTCACTCAAAGGTGCCTCTACAAAAATGACTGGATAAACAAAGATTCAATATACGCTAGAGGGGAGGATTCGAGATAGATGCATATGATAAACTATGATACAATGTCAATGTCGGACGAAAATTCATACTATGATGAGCAATATACGATAAGGTATAAATTCATAACGACAGACTCAGGTCGCGAATTAGCTCACAAATTCCACTATAACAAAGACGGAATATTGCGGTTAAAAATTACCTATGAGCAAGAGCTGCCTTATAGTGTAATTAAATACGATAACCAAGGAAATGTCATTGGCGAGGGCTTCTGCCAAGAAGGCTATGAATAGGCGGCGATTCGAAATCAACGAGACAAAGAGAGAATTATGGGAATCACAGCAAGGCCAGTGCGCTTGCTGTGGCGCCCCGCTTGGGCAGGCAGATCATCCGCAACTGGCGCATTTATCTCCGCAAAGTAAGTCATTGATAAGGATATATGGAGAGAAGGTTATTCATAATAAACGGAACCTGCGAATGGTCTGCTCTATGAATTGTAACCACAAAGTTGGGTTGCCGCCTAGCGAATGGCACGAGAATTGCCAAGAGATAATGAATTGTCTATAGGAAAGCCCTTGTCAGTAAGCGTTTCGAAACGGCTTGTTAGAATTATAATATTATGATATTATACCGATAATAGTTGATAATGAGAAGAAACAAGAATCAGATAGACAGAGTAATGAGAATGCGCGGCGAGGGCTATACGCAAAAGGCAATCGCAAAGGCTGTAGGTATAACCCAACCGCGTGTTAATCAAATAATCAAGCGTTATGGGATTAATGGCGGTGGGGAAATCTCGATTCCCAAACTAGATGAGCGGTTCCAAAATATATTTAGTGAAGGAGACGCCCAAAAGATAAAGGCGCTTTGGGATAGCGGTATAAATATCGCAAGAATCGCCGCTATGGAACTAGCAACTGAGATTCCCAGTGAGGTCATAAACGAGACTAGTGAGGATAGAAAAGGTAAAGCAATCGCGAATTATTCAGCAATGGTTGACATCGGCAGGACAAGAACTATTGGCGGCGCGGCTTTAGTGGAAATGGTAAAAAAACTGGAAGCGCAGGCAAAGAATAACGCCTTATCGCTGATGTCAACGAGAAATAAGATATGTTTATCAACAGGAGCGACCGAGACTCTATCAATTCCGATAAGATTCGCTCAGTTACTAGAGCGCGGTCCATACTACAAAGCGCTCTGGAGCGGTCGCGGGGGCGGGAAATCTTGGGCTGTTGCCATTGCGCTAATCTCCATAATGAGCGGCGAGAAGTTAGTCGCAAACTCTTGGGAACCGCCTGTTAAAATTATAGTTATGCGTAAAACCTTTCAGAGCATCGGTCAATCGATGCATACGCTGTTTAGAGATATCATTAATAATTATAACCTAACTGACTTTACAGTGCACAAAAATCAGATAACCCATAGCAACGGGAGCGAAATTAATTACGCGGGATTCTATCCAGGCAACGACCGGAACTCGCTAGTTAATAGAATAAAAGGGATTGAAAGCGTTGACATTTGTCTAATAGAGGAAGCGGATGATGTGGAGAGTCAATATTGGGAGATTCTGGTTCCCACAATTAGAAAAGACGGAAGCGAAATCTGGGCAACGTTCAATCCGTCTACTAAGCGAACGGCAACATATCAAAAGTTTATCGCTAATCCACCAGACAATGCGCTCGTAATTGAAACCAACTACCAGCAAAACAAGTTCTTATCAAAAACTGCAATTGAACAGGCTGAGCAATTAAAAAAGTATGATTTAGAATTGTATGAGCACATTTATATGGGCAAACCCAGAGAGGCGGCGACCAACGCGATATTCGCCGGCAATATAATTGTAGCGGAACCAAGTGACGAAGCATTCCAAGGAGACATTCGCCGGGGCGTTGACTGGAGCGGAGGAGTCTCGCCCGCGGTGTGCTTAGACTGCAGGCTTTTTAATGGACAGGTTTTCATAATTGACGCGTTCTACAAATTCGACGGGCGGTTTAATGAAATAGCGAAATGGATAAGCGAACTAGAAAAAAGAGATTCTATAGTGTATTGCGATAGCGCCGATAGAACAGCGACCGCAGGGTTAAACGACCATTGCTCTAGAATGTTTGGTCATCGCCCCGGAAGGCTTGTTCAAAAATGGGCGCACTCAGTTTGGCAAGGAATTCAATACTTGCGACAGATGAACGGCGGCAAAGCAGGCATTGTAATCGCCCCGCATTTAGCGGAGATTATTGCCGAGTTTCGAAACTATAGGTGGCAACAGGATTCAAGCGGCGACATTACTGAAAAGCCGGAAGCAAGACAGGCAGATCACGCGATAGACGCCTTGCGGTATGCGTTGTCGCGCGATATATTTAAAAGAATGAGGCAATCAAGATGACTTATGAATTAGGTTCCATTGGCGAAGGCAAGAGTGCTGCCGAGATTAAAAATATAATAAAGCGCAGGCAACAAGCATATAGTGAAGTTAGAGATTATCTTGTCGGAAATAACAGGCAAGCGACTCAGTTATTTAATGAGCGAAGGCAAAAAGACCGAGCCAACCAAATCTACCGAAACACGCGACTATCCAGATATGTCGACACAATCACAGGAGTCATCGCGTCGCCAGGCTACCAAAGATATTCATTCAAGGGAGATATACCTGCTTATGCAGAGGAAGTAAACTGGGATGCTCTATTCAATTCATGGCGGCGACTAGTCAAGGAGTCTCTAGTCTATGGTAAAGCAGCAATAATCATCGCCGGCGAAAACGCGGTCATTAATAATCGGACACCGCTAGATTTCATTGATGTGGTAGATAATTATGGCGAGACTGTGAAGCTAGTGGACTCAGCAGGAACCGAGTACAAGGAAGGCGCCTTCGAATATAATGGAGTGCCTTTTGTGGTATTGCGACGCACAAGTGAAGCCCAACCCTATCTATATCTAATCAAGGATTCGATTGACGCCATTGATAGGGTTTTAATGAATTGGATGAGGCAGCACGACCGAAACAACAATATATATATGGCGACGCCATATTCGCTATCGAATGCCGAACTAGAGGCGTTTAATAAACACGATGTACACATTATGGACGGCGTTGACCCTATGCTAATCAAGCAAGTGGGAACTTATACAGCCAACGCTGGAGCGGACCTAATACTAAAGGCGATAAACTCTGGACTTCAAGAGATGACAGGTATTCCAGATTATGAGCAATTAACAGCAGGGAACGACCCAAGCGGAACCGCTCTAATGATGCGACTGACCATTATGGTTAATACAATTGCAGAATTCGAAAACGCGGCTTTAGAGGCGTTGCGACTTTTCGTCGAGCGATACATCGAAATATGGGCAAGGGTAAACAAGGAGAATATTGGCGAGTTTCCGAAAATAGATATCGACCGCAATATACCACAGAGTCAGACCGCCAACATAGCATTACTAAATCTAGCGGGGGCTAGCAAGCGTACGATCTGGCAAGCCGCTAATCTAGACCCTGAAGTAGAACAGCAAAATATCATAGATGAGCAGGGGTTAGATAGTGGCGACGATGTCGCAAATCCTTTTGGCGCTTGACGCAGACACATTGGCGTCCGCGCAAGAGGCGATACTAGCAATCCGAGAACGTGTCAACGACGGAAATTATATGGTAGATTTTGATAGAGCTATTCGACGCAACGGCAACGCCGCCGAAAAAGTAGCCGCCTTGCGAGAGATTATTTCTGCTAGGCACCGCAACCTATTCAGAGCAGTGCGTTCAGTCTCGCGAAGGTTCGCCGAGAGCGAATTACTTAGAGGCTCGGCATCCGCTCATTCGCTAGTGCAGAGGGCGGGAGTCGAAGTGTCAAGATTCAGGCGACCGGCAAACAACGATTTCCAATTAGTAAGATACCAAAGAGTCGGAGCGTATCAATTCGACAGCCGGAGCGTAAGTACAAGAACAATTCTTAGTGAGGAACGGCGAATAATGATAGAGCGAGTCTTTCGACGCGCGGCTCCTCTTGCGCAACGCGGCGCGTCGGTTCAGTCGATTAGTCAGACAGTGCTTAGTGACTTGACTAGAGCCTTTGGTATGAGACTTAGCGAAAGTTACGGAACGGTAGCTAGGATAGTAAGAACCGAGTTAAAAAGAAACTTTCAAGCGGGGCTCTCCTTGCAACAGCGAAACCTTCAGTCGGCAGGCGTTAATTTGCGAAGGCAATGGATAACAGCGAACGACGAGAGAACTAGAGATAGACACTTAGCATTGCATCGTAAATTCGAAAGCGACGACGGAACCTTTAACGCGGGCATTTATAGACCGCGATATCCGGGAGCCTTTGGGGAGCCGTCGCAAGATATAAACTGCAGATGCACAGTTATTTTGGCGATTCCGGGAATGGGAAACCCGGAACTAGGAACGATTGGCGACGCCAGAGAGCGAATTAATGACATTATTAGTTGACAATAAATCACATCGATGTATATTGTATAATATGACAGGCTATAGAGAGATACGCTGAGCAAAGGAGAATGAGAGACAATGCACTGGTTTGACGAAAGAATAGAGCAAGAACATTATAAATGGGAACGACAATTAAAAATAATAATGCTTGAACAGGAAATCAACAAGATGCTTGAAATAATCGAGCAAAAAAGAAAAATGCTTAGACTTGAAAAGCAAGCACACGAGATGTGGAGAGAAGTGCAAGACATAGAACGAGAAATATATGGAATCTAAAAGGAGTGAATTATGAGCGATGTAGAGAATAAACAGCCTGCAGAGCAGGAACCGAGCGCTGGCGACACACAGCAAGACGAGTTAAAAAAACTAGTTGCCGAGCGAGACACATTTAAGCAGGAATTAGAGCAAAGCAACAACAGGATAAAGACGCTAGAGGAACGTATAGCGGAAATCCCCAAACCACAATCGGAGTTAGAAAAGGCGCGAGATCTGGCAAAAACTGATTCAGAGCGAGCCGAGTTGGACAGACAGATAGAGCAAACCAAGTTAAAAGCGGAAGTCGCGAGACTCACTAAAGAGCGAGAGCAAATCGAGGCAAAAGAACGGTTTAGAAAGGCGATTGGCGAGGCTCCACATCTCGCGAGTATATCATTGCCGGAAATGACTGCAGAGCAAGCGGAGGCGTTTGGCAAAGAACTCGCTAAAGCATATAATGACGGCATCGCTTCCGTAAAAAGTGAGGCGGCAAAAAAGGCGGCGCCGGAGATTCCAAACAAAGGCGGCAAAGATGACGGGTTGTCATTTACGCAACGTATCAATAGATATAATAATATTTTTAGAGCAAATTAACAGGAGGCAAAAATGATAGATTTAAGTACGATATCCGCAGGTCAGATCGCAAACGAAGCGGCAGATCTCTCGGAAAGGTTGGCGCCGGTTTTCACAAACGGGCTCGCAATGGCTACGCAGTCATTGCAGAATAAGGTGAACGCAAACGGAACTAGCGGCGCGGCTTCGGTGAACGTCGCATTCACCGATTACGACGGCGCGGGTTCAGATGCGACTACAGGAACGGCGACTGTGGGAAACAACGAAACCTATAACCAGAGGATTCCAATGTCGATTGGACTGCGACCGATTGACTTTCAAGATTATTTTGGATTCCAAACTCCCGCGCTTCAAGACTCGGACACGAGCGCGTTCATACTCTATGCGTCCGCTTACGCGTTGCATCTAGCGACCGAGCGCGCAATGGCCGTAGCGGAAGGAGTAAAGAACTTCGCGATAACTGAGACAAACACACCTTCGGTCGAGGATTTGCATACTGAAACCGCGGCTGCTAATAGAATCATAACGCACGAGAGAATTCTCTTAGCTAGAGGCGAGCGGGGCGACAAAGCGTATGACTTCCGACACGTCTTGTTAAACTCAGTAGCGTTTAATAAGATATCAGCAGATAATCAACAAGTAATACGAGCGGCAACCGGCAACGCGCCGTCGAGCGGGAGAGCGTTCTCTATAGGGGACGTGTGGTATTATGACGCAGGGTCAAACCTGGCAAGTTCTACTGTTGGAAGCGTCGCCGATGTTTTTCCGGTAGTGATATTGCGGCAACAAGCGATGCCATTTTCCATAATTAATGGAGGGAACTTCATACCGCTTGAAACCCAACGCGAAGCGCTGTCTGGAATGGGTAAAACCACAACAGTTTTGCGAAGCGCCTGCGCCGTCGGAATCTATGGAGTGGATTATACCGCTTCAAGGAGCGGAACCAATCTTGCGTCTACTCTCACACAAATTAAAGGGGCGGCGAATTATGGCGCTATAACTAATATAGGCGCTGACGACCGCGCGTTTATGATATTAAGGGGAACGATAAAATAATAACACAAGCGACTATTGAAAATTACATCCCGCTCCCAAGCAACTGGGCGACTCTCGCATTGTCAGCGCAGGCGGTTCTTGTCGAAATATTCAAAGACGACGATATCGCGAATAAAGAATTGCCAACAGAGTTGACGGAGCCGTTCATTAGATTGATGCAATATATAGACAAACGGGGCGGTTTTCCAAACGCGGTCAGCAAGTCGGGAGTCGGAGTGTCGGTAACCTATGAGGATTACCACCCGACGGGATTTCCAAATTCAATAGTCGCGCCGTTTTATCGTTGGCGCGGATTAACGAGAAGGCTTTTACCGATAGCGGAAACGCCAATCCCAATAACGCCGACGCCCTCACACAGTTTAAGCGAGTATGGTTTTTGGTACGCGCAAGATCTGACCGGGGGCGTCAAGCCGGATTTTGAACACCGACAACTGCTTGGGAATTATACAGTAGCAGAGTCGGACATTACAGAGCCCTATCTGTTCTTTGGCGGCGATAGGGCGCCTCACTCAATGATATTGTCAGGGCTTTCGTATAACTTCTCGGATGAGTTTACTGCGGTAAAGCCGACAGTGTGGAGACTGAATCGGAAACTAATAGACGGACGTCAACGGATGATAATTATCAATGGGTGAATATATAATTATAGAAGGGGCGCCAGTTCCCGCCGAGATTATTGCTAGAGAAATCAGGAATCAAAAAGAGACAATGAAGGTGAAAATAAAACAGCAAGATCTAGACGCCGAATGTTTTGTCTTTTTGGGCAAGACATATAATGTGATTCACTCAATTCTAAACGACAACGATACGTATTTGATAGGGGAAATCGATGGCGGTCGATAATAGAATTCCTAGATATATAGACGCATTCGACGCGGCTTTGGAGTTAGCGCTCAGAGAAATAGCCGCTTTGGCTCACGGCAACGTAGTTCAGCGCGCGCCAATAGATACCGGTCGACTGAGGGAAAGCATATCTGCTGTCGTCGGCAACAACGCAGTAATAGCCGCGGGAAGTAAGTACGGCGATCCGACCGTTCCAGCCGTTCCGCAAGATACCATATCCATAGGAAGCGTTATACAGTATGCGCAAGAGCAAGAGGATAAAGGCAGGAGAGGGTTTGTTGGCAGGGGCTATTTCCAAAGGGGGCTCGCGGCGACCGTTCCGCAAATGGAGTCTATCATTAGTAGGCAACTTCGCAGGTTAATATAGTGGAAACGATAGACATAATCGCAAGCATTATAAAAGAGGCGACGGGCTACGATGCGACCGCTCACAATTTTCCGAAAGGAAACTCTGGCTGGGCGATAACGTTGACAACAACAATATGGGACGATGAAATCATATTAGACGTTTATCAATGCGAATTTCGACCGACAATTTGCGGTGAGGAGACCGCGGACGTCGCAAAAAGAGCCGCTTATCAAGCAAGGCAGGCGATTGATAATAGCAGAGCGGAAATCGAGATGACTGAAGCGAGCGATATCCAGTATGAATCAGAGAGTAGAATAACAACAGCAATATTTACAGTGACAACTAAAGGAGGTATTTAATGGCACTAAGCATCACGCCAAGGAGACAAGACCAGTTTACGGGAGCCGCTGTGGCGGTAGCAACTAGAGGGGGGGTTAATCAATCATTGGGAGTCGGGACGTTTCCACCGTCGCCCAATACGACCGAGAATACAATTACGTATCCCAACGCAACGGATTATACAGAGCGCGGAATAGACAGTGTGTCGTTCGCCGCGGTTCTTAATAATCCGACGTATAACATTATTAACTTTCTTGCGAGCGGAATAGGAACGGTAACACAGTTCGCAGGGGCGGCGACGGCGTCGCAACTTACGCAAACGATATCATCGCCGATAGCAGACACGGCATATCAACTAACAGTATCGGCGACCGATGACGCGCATCACGTCACATCGATAGGAACAAGCACACAAGCGACGGGAGCGACATCGCCACTATCGGCGGATAATTACAATATATACAAAATAGGCGGTAGTTTCTTTTTGGTTTTTACATCGATTCCCGGAAATACAGTAAGGGCAGTAATAACCTATTCGGCGTATCAGCATCGGACGGGATTCGAAATAGCATTTGCCGCAGGAAGCCAAAGTGGCGATGCTTTCGATATGTCTCTTTATTACGAGGAGAGACGAGGCGATGAGTATGAGAGGTTACAACTACGCTATCCAAACTGCAGAGTCTCCGGGGCTGTCAACATAGCCGACGGTAGCGACACAACAACGCTAACTGTGCAAGCGACAATAGAGGCGCAGGCAAACACGGCGGGACAGTTATATCTTATGTCGCGCAGAACCTATAGCGAAAGTATTATAGAATTCGTAGAGAACGCATATTAAAATAGGAAACCGCGAATTCAAAATAACTGAAGCGACTATCGGCGACACGCCGGTAGCCGCGTTTTCAATGATAAAATATCTCTGGACTCATAAGCAAAAGAGGCTCGCAATCGCGTTGCTTACTACTAGAAGCGAGTTCACAATGCGAGACTTGACCGATAGAATTGAGCAGGTTGCAAAGGAGCTATTCAATCCAAGCGGTAGAGAAGGCGGGAAAGGAACTATGGGGCAGTTTCGCGCGGTTCTTGGCAAGGAACTAAATTGGAGCCAAGAATACATTGATAGTCAGACCGTTACGCAAGCGGTCAAAGCGGTAGAGGAATATTCAAAGGTGTATAATCCCAAAGAAAAGTCGTTGAATGAAAAAGCCGCAGATATGGTTTCAAAACTTTATGCTAAAAAAAAGAAACGCGCTTGAAGCCTTTTATTGGCGCGTAAAGATTCTCGCGCTTATCGAATTTGCTTTGGCGAATCCGATAAAGACACATAAAAGTCAGGCGAAATGGTATAAACAAGTAATCAAAAAGAGTAGACACATAGTTTACCATAATACTAACTTCACAAGACGGCAGGTCAAAAGGATGAGCGCGCAAAAATTAGATACTATAATCGGCGCGATAGTAAGACGACTCGCAGTCGATATTAACTGGAAAAAATGGCGGTTGTAGCAAACGCTGAAATCCGGATTCAAGCATCGGGAGCCCAAGCCGCCAATCGCGAACTGAGGAACGTTAGCGGCAATTTAAATAATATCAACACAAACTCGCGCGGAGCCGACCGCGCCGTAGGCGGATTCTCTAGCAAACTGAGCAGTTTGTTCAGAGTCGCGGCGGCATCTGGAGCCCTCGCCGCGGTAGGCAGGGGGATTCTAAGAGTAGTTCAGTTAGCGAGCGAGGCTGAGGAGACGACCGCTAGATTTGCGACTGTTTTTGCGAGAGAACTGCCACAGGCAAACGCGATTATCAATAACCTATCGGACACATTTGGGATTGCCAGACAGGAAGCGGAGGCTTATATTGGTCAGATTGGCGACGTCGCCCAAGGTCTAGGGTTAACGTCGGATGCGTCGCTAACACTTGCCGATAACATAACCAGACTCGCAGCCGACCAAGCGTCATTCAACAATACCGCCGGAGGTACCGAGCGAGCGGTCAACGCGCTCTATTCAGCAATATTGACAGGCGAAGCGGAGGCGGCAAAGAGTCTGGGTTTAGCGTTGCAAGAGAATCAACAGCGAGCCTATGCAGAGAGCATTGGGTTGACATTTAATGAGTTGACTAACTTAGAGCGGATTCAACTAAGATACGACTTGGCGGTATCGCAATCCCAAAATGCGATAGGCGACGCGGTAAGAACGCAGGACAGTTTCGCTAACCAGAGCCGGCGATTGGCATCGGCGCTGTCCGATGCAGGCGTTTCAATCGGCGAAGTATTTTTGCCGGCGGCGACAAGAACGGTCAGCATAATAAGAGGGCTCGTAAGTTCTTTTCAAAACCTGGAGCCAGTGGGTCAAGCCGCGGTTATAGCGATAGGCGCTGTGGGTACTGCCTTAGTAGCGCTGTCTCTGAATCCCGTAGTCGGAGCGATAGCGGGAATCGCGGCGGTAACCACAGGAATTGTCGCGCTTTCGTCGGCTCTTGGGGAAACCGAACGAGAACTCGGAGTCAACAATGCATTTGGACTTTTGGGTGAGGGAGCCGAAGTATCGGCAAAAGCAATAGACGAGGCGTCGGTCGCATATCGGGATTTTGGCAGGACGGTATCGGAAATCAACGCAGAATTTAATTTGGGGGTTGCAACAATAGAGCAAACTGTAAACAGGACTCGCGAAGCGATAGATAACGCGACCACAAGTTTAGGTCTATCGACTGAAGCCCAAGCGGCTTTATTGGCATCGACGATTCAAGGTGAGGCGCTGAATTCGGAAATAACCAAGCTGTTGCAAAATCAACTAGAACTTACTGTAGAGAGAATCAATGCTACAAGAGCAGACGCGTCTGCGGGACAGGAACTGAATAAAGTCAACGAAGCGGCTTTGGCGATTGAAGTGGAGCGAATCGCGGCAAACAAACGAGTGACGGACGCATTCAATGCGGCATCCCAAGCCGAGCGCGACTTAGTAGAATCCCAGAGAGTAAGAATAAATTTGTTGGATGAGGAGATAAGCGAAAGCCAAATATTGACTGAGCAGATAGATTTACTGAGTAGTCAGATCTTGGAGTTAGCAATGTCCGAGGATATCAGTGTTGATAATTCTAACTTACTCGCCTTATCTGACAGACTTGCAAACTTGCGAGATGAGCACAGGCGAGTAACTGAGGAAGCGGAGCGGTCAAGAGCGGAATTAGAAAGGCAACCGGGGGCGCTTTTCGACTATCGAGAAGCCGCCGAACAGGCGGCGAGAACATTGCAGCAATTAAGCGCTAGGACAGCAAGCGCGAGAGAGGATTTTGCTGACTTGATTTCCGGAATCCAACAGGCGACCGCGCAAGTGGTAAGTTTCGCTCAGATCAGTTTGGACACCGCCGCCGGGCTTTTTGACGCTATAGTCGGCTATCAAAACAGGGAACTGGAGATATATGAGCGGGCGCAACAAGAGCGAATTAATCTAGAAAGGGATGAACGCGATGAACTGCTTGCCAATGAGAACCTTACTTCAGCCGAGCGTATGAGAATTCAAGAGAATTACGCAAGAGAAGTAGAGGCGATTGACAGGCAAACCGCCATAAAGCGGTATCAACTTGAAGTAGAGCAATTCGAAACCGAGAAGGCGTTTTCGATAGTAAGGATTGCGATAGAGACTGCCCAAGGCGTCGCTAAAGCAATAGCGGTTTTGCCGCCTCTAGGATTCATACTAGCGGGAATTGTCGCGGCGGCGGGCATCGCCCAAACAGCCATTGTCGCGGCGACGCCCCCGCCCCCGCCCCCGGCATTGCAAGAGGGTGGAATTGTACAACCTGTCGCCGGCGGTCGCAGAGTCATTGTCGGCGAGGGGGGCGACCAAGAGGCGGTCATCCCGCTAAACGCGGCGGTGCTAGGTCAACTAGCGGACGCCATTGTGGCGAGACAAGGCGAACGGCAAATAATTATTCAAAACATTGTCGACACTGATTTAATAGCGGAGGCAGTTATTGAACGACAGGGTCGCAATATAGTAGTTGACAATGGAAATATATCAACATAAGATATAATATGACAGTAAAAACAATTTCAAAAAAGGAAATGTCGAAACTAAAGCGACTAGGACATGCCAAAACAGACTCGCTAGAGCATTCAAAACGCCAGCGCATAAATGCAAAGAAAGGCTGGGCGCGGCGCGACCGAAAGCGGACAGTTCGACAAGCAATAGAGGATGAGTTATATCGCAAGATACACAGGCTTGCGCAAAAGGTAAAACGCGGAAGCGGCACTGAGGATGATGAAGTCGAATTAGAACTAGCGAGATACCAGTGGCAAAATGACAAATTATCAAGATGCGAGCCCGAAAGCACAGAGTACTTCAGACTGCTCACAAGGTTCCGCTACGAGAATAAAAAGCGATTCAATGAGCGAAAAAAAAGAGAGGAGATAAGGAGAAAAAATGGCATTTGCAAGGATTGACACGAGAGACGAGAGACTCACAGCATTGATACTTGGCGACTTGCCTAATGTGGTATGGACGCCGACACTGAGCACGGCGGCGGCTGAGCAAACTGAGTTACAAGATAATATCACTTTTCAAGTAGGAACTCGGTTTAGATATCTGGGTAGTATCTACGAACTAACCGCGCCGATGAGCATTCCGACAAGCAACCACAGGTTCGGCTGGGTTTATCCAAACGTATCTACAGGGCAATTTGAAATTATAACCACAAAAGATAGTACAGGACGCGGGAGTCGCCGGGTCGCGACCGCCGATAGGAATGTGGGCGCGAGATAACGGAAGGCAGGCGTTCTTGCCGGTTAATCCTAGTCAAGATAGGCAATATCCGGCAAGCGACAATAGAGATATTATGGCCGGAAGCGTTGATACAAGAACAATAATAGTTCAAAATAGAGCAAAGATTGTCTTGGATTTAACGCAAAATCTAGCAGGCTCTATTATAGACACTATTATAGGAAGCCTAGAAAATGGACTTAGCAAAAACGGAGAGTTGGGAATCCTATCGGCTAGCATAGCGAGAAATAATTCGAACATAGCGACAGCGACTGTTGACAGGGGAATCTGGCAAACAACCACTCAGTTACACGGCAACACTAGAGGGCGCTCTGGCATCACTAAACATATGGGGGCGCGTCGCGATACTATAATGTCGTTTTACAAAGTTAGCAGATAGCGAAAAAAGAGAAACTTACTACCAACCAGACAAGGTTTCCAGAGTAGAGTGGACGCCATTTTTAGACACAAGGCAACGCCGAGCAGAAACTGAATTAGAGGATAGAGTCACCATTCGACCATTGACTCGTTTTTGGCATTGCAGGTCGAATCTATGAAGTCAGCGAGCCGACCGAACATTGAATATGGAGTACCACACATACGGTTATGTTTATGCAAATATGAAAGACCGGTAAATTTGAAGTATTCGCCAGTAGAAAAAGTTTACGAGTCCGAGTTTGAAAGTTTGACGACGCCAATCGGAATTTGGGCGCGAAATAATGGAAAGCAGGTATTTTTGCCGACAGATATAACACAAGATAAAGGCTACCCAAGATGCGAAGCGAGAGAGATATTTGTTGGGAACCCAGAATCAATTGTAATTGTAGCGCAAGGCAGAGTCGAAATAACAATAGATGCCAGTAACAGCAAGGTATCAAACGCACTTGACGTTACGTTAAACAATTTAGAAAAGAGTTTTGCAATAAACAGACAGTCGCATTTTGTCGCCGAACGAGTGGCGAGAAGGGGCTCTAACATAGCAATAGAGGCTCTTGACAGGGGAATCTGGCGAGGCAACAACATTATGATTCCCAAAGGCGTAAAGGCAACAATAGGTCAGTTTGTCGCGATAATATAATGGCAATTATGCTCACAATCGGTCAATCCGAGCCGATAATTATCAATTACTTTATCAACGCGACGCCGCAAAACGAGCGACCGATTCAAGCGTTTATCATCGGCAATCTTGACTTAGCGCTCGAGTCAATCGAAGGGGCGCCCGCCGGGACTCAGGCGAACGACTACCAGATACCACAGCCACCCGAATTGCCGGAGGTATCTAACCTTGAATTCGAAAGCAGAGTCTATGACGAGAACATTAATGAATTGGCGCAGGTTCCGTCGACCAATGAACTAATAACCGCGAGGCGGTTTGTTATTGAAGTCACTGAAGATTACGCAATCGTCTACACATCGTTTACACAAGGAATCCGAGTAGCAAGAGCGACAATAGAATTAGCGACCGCCGGATTGATTTTTGGCGAAAACCAAATAATAAGCAACTGGACTTTGACGCAAACCCTTGAAAACTTTACGCGCTCACCCAGTTCAGTTGCGATAGCGTCTAACAATCCGACAGACGTAATAGTAGAGGAGATGCCGTTGCGACAGCGAGCCGTTTTTACCAATGACGGCGAGTTGCTCTCGGTCGGCTCCATAACCGCGACGTCAGTACGTCAAAATACCGTTACGTTTTCATTTGTCGATGATGCGCTTGAAAGTCGCGCGCGGTTCACCCAAGACGAGACAATCTCTGGCTTTATGCGACCGTCAGTTAGAGAGTTAGCGCAAAGAATAGGAGTGTCGGTTGAAATTGAAAACGACATCAATATAGGTGAGCAGGAAATTAGCATTGATGTAAGGGAAGGCGAGCCAATCATCCGGGCGATTGTCGAATTAGTAAGGGACACTGGCACCTTTATGACGAGAACGAGTTATCTTAATTATCTAATTAAAGGCAAGTATACGCACGGCGACTTGGCTCCTAGAGGAGAATACACAAGGATTTCCGAAAGCGAGTTCGCCGACTTTTCGATGACCGGCTCCGCCAGTGGAATCTATGGTAGCATTGAAGTAGAGATGCCCGACAAGACTAAGTTTACGATAGACTTGCAAAATCCCAATTCTAATCTAGTATTAAACTATAAAAGCCCATTCACATCACAAGCGCTCGCAAGCACGCAAGCAAGGAAAGTCGCAATGGAAGGCGAAGCGATGCAGGCGAGATTCAGGAGTTCAGCAACCCTGTCGCTAGGAGACGTAGCCATTCTAAAGAATATGGGGCGCGACGAAGTAATTCGAATTGATAGAATAACACAGCGAGACAGAGCAATGCCTTTTGACTATGAGGGGCGGTGTTGGAGCGCGCGACTAGGTATTGTTGGAGCGACTGAGCAAGCGGAATTCGAGACAATACTATTAAATAGAGACCCCGAGGGAGATATAAGAATAAGAATCGCGATGCAAAATTATTCGCTACATTCCAGAGACGGCGCTATACACGAAGGCAACGAGATTCAAACGCCACTTACATTCTTCCCTGGAAAACCGCCGAGAATCTCAGTAATATTACGCAATGCAGGAAATATAATCCTATCAAGCAACGGCGAGATTGTGAATACACGCAATCGCCCAACCAGTGAAGGGTTAGCGTGGTATCCGTTTACTACTTCGCGAAACGTCGTTATTTTAGTAATGGAATATCCTGCAGACGTACCTACAATAGCGCACATAGAGCGATACTACTAGTGACCATAAGAACCCCAGACGACGCTGAGCAAAACCAAAACCTTGTAATTTTCACTGGCGGTGTGTATAATATAACAGTGGCATTCGAGAATCAGGAAACTGAGCAAAGCGCCGTCGACGGAACGATTCACCGGCAGGTAAACTATACAAGGGCAGTCATACAATTCGGGGCACGACGAGAAGGGTTTCGAGCCGACTTATTACAGGCATCTCCATTAATGAACTTCGCATTGACAAGTCAAGAATCTGAGCGGTTCGCATTGCCGACGCAATTTGAAGCCGCCGGGCGAATAATCGGAGCCGACAGGAATTTTTATCAACTCGAATTCAATACCAATCCGATAACCATAGGGGGGATGTAGAATGCCAGAGGTAATATCTCCGATTCAAAAGGGTTATGTAGGAACCGAGAGCATTGTAGCGCCGGGCGATATAATAATAGAAGGCGAGACGCTCGTTGAAGCGGTCGCAAGAATAGGAAGCGGCGGGGGCGGGTCTGGCGGCGCGAATGGGCGAACGCCAAGTTTCGCTTTAGAAGCGGACGCCGAGCGGGTTGTGGCAAGAATAGTCTCGTGGAGCGCGGGCGCCGGGGCGACTCCGCCAACAGGATATCTATCGGAAAACGGAATCACACAAGATAAATCACAGGCTGTTAATCTAAAAGGAGCGACGGGAGCCGACGGTCAGCAGGGGCAGCAGGGTCAACAAGGTCAGACGGGCGGTCCGGGATTAAATGGTTGGACGCCAATTTTGACAGTAGAAGCCGACGGAAATCGCAGGGTATTACGAGTTATGGATTGGGTTGGCGGCGAGGGAACCAAGCCAAACACAGGGTACCTAGGGGCTGCGGGAATTACGCAAGTTCTGGCAAACGCAATCAATCTAGCGGTCGTGTCAACCGGCGGCGAAGGCGGGGTTACTACTGAGCAAGTTCAGACAATTGCCGACGAATCCGCCGAGCGAGTTGCTATACCAGAGAATCAACGGATTAAACTAGAGGAATTGTCAACGCATATAACTGTGCAGGGAACGTCAACTGAGCAAGCAGAGGAAGTGCAAGCCGCGGTTTACATCGGAACCGCGTTCCCGGGAGCCAGCGTAGTTCCTGCCGACTTACGACAGATGCCATACACAATCCCTGCCGATGATACCTATTATCTCTATTTAATAATTCCACAAGGTGACACATTAGAGCGAGTCATAACAGTCAACCGCGGCGCGAACGAGATTCGAAGGTACCGGACTGGTAGCGACTTTTCAGAGGGCGCGAACGGAGCGCTCCATATCGGAGGCGGAGCGGACAGTTTTACGCAATTAAGACTACGACAAAATGATGTCGTTTCAATAACGGAACTGAACGCATCGACGATAATTCGCGGCGACGACGGAATCGCCATTGACGGGCTTTTATCGGAGGTAATTCTAATCTATCACAGGACGGCAGGAGAGGCGGTCATCGGAAACCCAGACGGCACTGGGAGAGGCGTTGTGAGCGACGGCAAGATTTCCCAGTTGCCGAGCGGTTGGTCGACGACGAAGCCACAGCCGACAGGAGATTCAGCCGACATTTTATACATTGCTATAGGTGTCGTCTTTTCAAAAACTAACGAACTTTTTTGGAGTTCGCCGGGAGTAACTGACGAATCAATTAGCGAAGCGCAAGCGCAGGCTATTGTCGCGAACACAGCAAAACTGGCGGTGTCGGATGACAACGTAGCACCGCTGACTCTGGGTTTTAACCGAGCGATTCCGATAACAAGCCAAAGTATCGGAAGCGGAGTAGCAAGGCAAGTAGTAGGAACGTTAGCGTTAGACACTGATGAAAATAGAGCGATAATTCCAGTTTTGCAAGAAGGCGCGTCATATAATGTGGACATACAATTCTCGCAATCGCCAATAACGGGAGTCGAAACGGACGCAGGCAACATAATGACCGCCTATCTAACAGGAAGCGCTTCATTCAACGCCGCTTTAGTAGCGGGCTCCGCGCCAATAGACACCACAGCGCTTTCGGCGGGCGGTTATTCAATAACAATAGAGGGGCAATCAGAATTCGACTTCACAAACGGTGTCCACATATGGATTGAAAAGTCTACAGGGGCGGGATTCGAGCTCGGCACCGAAAGCATCGCTATCACAGTCTTACCAGATACATATAGCAATATTCTAACGGCGATTAATAATGAAATCAATGAGCGGGGACTCATAACAAGCGACCAGACGACCGACTTATTACACAGGGCGCACACTGATGCCGTCGATTATTTCGATAGCGAAGTTGAAGAGTGGGCAAAAACATCAAACGGAAACACAAGGATACCGCAGGATAAATTACCGATAGACCAAACCGGCAATCAGTTTCTAAACTCTTTAGTTCAGCACGACATTCACGACGGCTCATTCGATACGGACATAGTTTCCAGCGGGGCTATTTTTGACGTACCATATGTCACAGACGGACGCGCCGGTCAATCGTCGTGGGCGTTGAATCCAAGTTTTCAAACTACGGGCTATTCGGTAATAGGCTCTTTAGCGCCAACGATAGAGGACAGTCAAAAATCAAGTCCGGCGCCTTCCGGAGCGATTACTAACAGAGCCAATCTAGATACGCCCGCAACGCTTTATGGTAGGCGAATTGTAGACGATACAACCGGCGCGACGAGCGCGCGGTACTTTGGTTTTGCTTTTAAAGTAACCGACGGCGAATTTTGGAACGGCGCGAATCCGCTGACCAATCCCTTTGGCGGGACGCCTTTCGCGCTTTTGAAGGTAGACAATCAAGAGATTCTTAGGTCAGACGCGTCGGGAACTTATCTAGAAGCCTACACAGAGATAACCGACGCAACGGAGGCTCACCAGGTATATCTGTCGCCAATACTGTCGACAGGCCAGATCGCGACAAGCGACGGCAACGGGATTGTGATTGATAACGCCGGAATGTCCGGGGTTTTTGACTATAATGCAAGCGACAAAGCAGTGCCGAATATAATAACAGTTCACGTAGGCATTCCCTTTGTCGGAATCGATGTAGAACACATAACAATCGGCGAGACAGGCGACACGATATCTGAGGACAGGACGTTTACGTTCGCGGGTCATAACGTAAGAATGCGACTTACATTCGACCGAGCCGGAGACCGATTTTCATACGCGGTTATAGGCGGTTCCGGCGGGCAAGGAACGGTCATAACAGCAACAGCGGAATCTGCTGAGCACACGCAAGGGTCGGACCCCGACTTTAGAAGGTTGACCGACGTTCCCTTGGGACCGGCGCCCGGTTCACATAGCCTTGTCGGTTTTGTATCAACTAATGCGAGCGGGATTCTAGAGGTACGCTTTTCATTCGACGGGGGCCCGACACAGCAAGTGGTTACCGGATTTACGCCAGTCCGGACGGGCGATTTAGAGTTCGGAACGCAAGCAGGAACTTCGACACTAAATGCGTGGTACTATTCCGAGATGATATGGGAGCGCGCATCTGCTCTATCTGGCAACGCCTTGCTAACCGAGATACGTAACCTCAGCAGAGAATGGGCTTCGCGACCGCCAATATATAATCCATTCGCCGACGAGCGAGACTTGGTCTTGCCTGCAGGCAGACTCAAAATAGACACGGGAACTGAACTAATTGATGTGGACCCAACGAAGGGTCCGACAATTAATGCGATTGACCATTATGTGCACTTGGGCACGTCTAGCTTAGACGGCTTGGAAAGCGGCGTTTTGGGAAGTTCTAGCATATTGCCAAATTCGGTAGAAGTCATTAGAGATGTTAATGTACGATTTAACAATACGCTGCCAGGGGTGAATATACCAAACGGAGCGAGTTATAACGCATCAAATGGAACACTATTTCTGCCAGTAGGACACTGGATAATTTGTGTTTCGTTAAATATTGTAACAAACAGAGCGACAAACGCTAGAGTAATGGCGTATCTGGCGATAGTGCAAAATGGAGAGGAAAGGCATGCCCAATCGCTATATTTGCGAAACGACCAATTCGGAACGACGCAATTAAACTATGAACTGATTCAAGGTAAGGTATCGGTGACTGGAGCGGTTAATATTACACCTGGCATACCGGTTAATTGCAGAGTCGCGGCAGTAAGGCAATCCACATCGACGACAAGAATAGATATAAACGGCGCGCATTTACACGCATATCAACAATTAATCTAAAGGAGGGAATATATGAACGCAAGAATAACAAGCGAAGGCGTTGACGAGCCAACAATGGAGGCACGACAGACGATGCCTCTAGATAAGCGAATAACGCTACTGGAGCGGGGTTATGGCTTTATCCAAGAAAAGTTAGACTTATTATTGAAACGGCGCGAAAGCGAAAGTAAAGCGCGACGAATGGGTGTTGTGAGACAATGGATTACTATTGGGGCTATAATAGCATTGATAATAGTAAACATAATAAACCCAATGCTTGGCGAGCGAGTAACCGCGGCAATTAATAACGTTCGCGAGACTATTTCGCCGTGAAAGCCGCGAGGGCTACATTAATAGCCTTGACGGCGTCGGCTGCGCTGATGTTGCTTGGGTATCCATTGGCGATACTTGTCGGATTAGTGACCGCCGATATGTATCGCGAGATTATGCTCTCTTGGAGCGCCGGCTATTCGGCGGTTGCAATTACAGTTGGCGCGGGAACGGCGATTAAGCGAAAGCAGTCCAAAGGTGAGTAGACAACATTTTGGGAATAGGTTAAAATTAAATTATCTTCCTATATTATTCTTTTCCCCGCTACTAATCATAGCGGGGTTTTTTGGTTGCGCAACACCGAACGCAGCCCCGAGAGCGGAGGCTATAATAGAGTATGTAGACCGAGCGGTTGAAGTAACACGAGAAGTTGAAGTTGAAGTAGAGCGAATAATAAGAATAGCGGAGCCCGCCTTGCAGAGTGATAATATCGACGAAACTAAGTCGGCGCTCAGATCGGCGTTGGCAAGCGCGCGATTAATTGGTGATAAGAATAATGAATTAAATGACTTATTAAATACCGCGACCGTAGAATTGAATATACTAAAAACAGAACTAACAACCTTGCGTCAAACGCTCGCAAACCTAGAGGCAGAGCGGGATAGGCTCGTCAAGGAACTGAATAAGGCAAACAATCTATTTAATGCGATAAAAAGAATAGCGATTATTATATCTGTAGTTATAATTTTATTAATAATTCTAGCAATAATTATTAAGATTTTTATAAAAAATGGGCGTTGACGTTGATAAATTAATTAAAAAAATAAAAAGTATTTCATAATTATTTTTGGCAAAAGCGGCAGAAGCCAGAGATAGCAAAGCATACCGGTTGAAAAAAAAGTTTGTGAAATATTAAAAAAAAAGGCTTGACATTGATGAACTAAATTATTATTATATGCTTATGAATGAAATAGTTAATAGTGTATCGCGCCCGGGCGTGATAGAGGATATTGTTAGAGGGTTTTTATCTCATTTAGAATATGTGATGAGTGAAAACGTGGTAAAGTCGTATGGAACCGGAATCAAGACAATCTCTATGCTAACGAAGTCGAGAGGCAATAGAGCGTTTTGGTCGATCTGGAAAAAGAACAAAGAGCTGATCAAATCGATTGGCTTTTCGATGAAAAAGATTGACGACTCGTTTGTGGTCGAGCATTTTCAAAGAACCGACGAGGATGAACCTATGGTTGACGTCGAGATACACGCGGGAAGCGAGATTCATTGCGCGGAATACTTGGCGAGTACGACAATTAGAGTCGCGAAAGCATTCCTAGTCGACGGTCAATTACCTAGAGCGTATGGAATGGCGATTGCGAAACGCATTATGTTTGAAAAGCACGGAGCCTATGCCGTGTACTATAACGGCAAAATCAAAGTCGATTACCATACAATAATCAAGGAACAAGAGACCGATAACGAGCCAGCGACGATTGACAAAAAAGAGACAAAACAAAATAAAGGAGAAAAAAAGGAAGTGAGCAGTAAAAAGGAGAATATGGTGGAAAATAAAGATAATAAAGAGGATAGTATAATGAACAAGATAGTAACAGATAATGGTAGTAAGTATAAAATAATAACACATAGATCTGAGCACAGGCAAATATTAGTATCGGTTGACGATGAGCAGTACTACCATAACCCAGAAGTGACGCCACATAGAGGTAGGAACGAGGGAACCTTGACAGAGGAAATAAATAATGGCGAGACGGCAAGGTTTTTAAAGTCGCTAAGAATCTACAGAGACGACAAGGTATATTGGGACGGCAATTTAAATCACAGGCATCAAAAAGCATCGATATGTAGAGTTATGCGAGCCAATGATGAAGTACAAAGAATCTGGGACAATAGATTCGGTCGGCGAATAGCCAAAAACCTAGGGTTTTATGTGCTAGACGGACTCGTTTCACATAATCAACTTGTCAAAAACGCGACGCAATATCTTATAGAATCTGGGTTGATTCCTGCAGAGGTAAACTAATGATATTCAGAGGGACGTTAAAAGACATAATTTTAGATAGAATATACGCTCACGAAGTTCAGTTTAAAGAAAATATGCGAGCGATACTTTTTGACGAGATAAAAGACGATGCAAAATATCTGGAGATAGACGACTCGGACGACAGATTCATAAATTTAGCAAGCAAAATATTGAAATATATGCTGGACTTCGGGGGCGAGGCGCCCCCGGAGGATGATGAGGAGTGTGAAACGCAACTACACAAGCGACTAAACATCGAGATAAATCGATGAAAATGGCAAAAATAGGCAGACCAAAAAAAATGCAGATAAGAATATATAGGAGGTAGGAATGAATAATTTTATTGATAGATTGTTTTCGGAAGCCCCAGAGGGCGACAGAGAGAGGTTTTTAACGCTTGACGCGGTAGCAAAAGCGATAAAAAAGGAAATGGAAGCCATTAAAGAGCGATTTATAGAGAGCGGACAGTTCGTCAATTATGCAGATCGCGTATCATATGAAGTATCATCACCCGATGAGTTTTACGAAAATCTTGTGAACAAGAAAATACCAATCGGATGCATATCGCTATCAACGGCTAATTGCAAAGTTATTTTTGGCGAGACTCCGCCGGAGGGCATCAAGTTTTCGAAAACGCTAAACGCAAGGGTGATAGTCAAATGATAGAAAGCATAGCATTTGACGAGAGAACACACAAATATACCGCGATAATTGACGGGCAAAAACAATACCCGGTATCAGTTTCAGAGGTTTGCCGCGGCGGTTATGGATACATTTCCCCAGCCGCCGAGGCGGCGATGAAGCGGGGGCGAGAGGTTCACGACGATATAGCCACAAGATTGTT
>CBDCPJ010000035.1:0-7732 GCA_965220165.1 Spirochaetia bacterium | reverse complement strand
GCCTTCATTTTAGAATAGACGCAGGGGAACGTCAACTATAACGAATTAGCAAGGATTGACGAAAAGGCGGCAATTTTAGAATAGACGCAGGGGAACGTCAACTATAACGACTGCAGGCTTTTCAACGGACAGGTTTTCATTTTAGAATAGACGCAGGGGAACGTCAACTATAACCATATATGGATTGAAAAGTCGACAGGCGAGATTTTAGAATAGACGCAGGGGAACGTCAACTATAACTAGCGAACAAGCAACGATGCGACTATTTTAATTTTAGAATAGACGCAGGGGAACGTCAACTATAACTGAACTTGGCGAGCGCGTAAAGTTTCAAGATTTTAGAATAGACGCAGGGGAACGTCAACTATAACACTCATAAGCCCAGATATAGTCTCGTCTTGATTTTAGAATAGACGCAGGGGAACGTCAACTATAACAGGTTAGTATGTATATTGTAATTGTATTTTATTTTAGAATAGACGCAGGGGAACGTCAACTATAACCGACAGCGCGAGATATGAAATGTCAATTCCATTTTAGAATAGACGCAGGGGAACGTCAACTATAACGAGTCAACCGATGAGATCATATTGGATTGTATTTTAGAATAGACGCAGGGGAACGTCAACTATAACTGACAATACGTTTCTAACACGTTGTTTAATATTTTAGAATAGACGCAGGGGAACGTCAACTATAACCATTTCTTGAGTATTGTTATTTTCCCAATTTATTTTAGAATAGACGCAGGGGAACGTCAACTATAACTCGCGCTTTCCTATTTTAATATGCGTTCTCATTTTAGAATAGACGCAGGGGAACGTCAACTATAACGCGATTCTTATTCTCGTATCGCCTTGGCTAATTTTAGAATAGACGCAGGGGAACGTCAACTATAACCGCCCGTGATATCACAAGATGCGCAAACGCATTTTAGAATAGACGCAGGGGAACGTCAACTATAACATATTTATATGGAAGCCTATAAAAAATATGATTTTAGAATAGACGCAGGGGAACGTCAACTATAACCATCTCCTCTATAATATTCGAATCGCGAATATTTTAGAATAGACGCAGGGGAACGTCAACTATAACCAAGGTTACTGACAGCGAATTTTGGAACGGATTTTAGAATAGACGCAGGGGAACGTCAACTATAACCATAAAGTTGGGCTTCCGCCGAGTCAGTGGATTTTAGAATAGACGCAGGGGAACGTCAACTATAACCATAAAGTTGGGCTTCCGCCGAGTCAGTGGATTTTAGAATAGACGCAGGGGAACGTCAACTATAACATCTATCTCCTTGTTATTACTCATTTTTATATTTTAGAATAGACGCAGGGGAACGTCAACTATAACTGAATCCTAGTCAAGATAGGCAATATCCTGATTTTAGAATAGACGCAGGGGAACGTCAACTATAACAGAACTGCCGGAGGCGAACGCGATTATCAAATTTTAGAATAGACGCAGGGGAACGTCAACTATAACGGAGCCAATCCGTTGACTAATCCCTTTGGCATTTTAGAATAGACGCAGGGGAACGTCAACTATAACATCTGTCTATCCAACTCGGCTCGCTCTGACATTTTAGAATAGACGCAGGGGAACGTCAACTATAACAAATTAAATCAGCTGCTTATTATTTTTAATATTTTAGAATAGACGCAGGGGAACGTCAACTATAACCCTCATTCTTTTGAATATATCACGCGACAGATTTTAGAATAGACGCAGGGGAACGTCAACTATAACGTGCGCGCGTTGCGTACTATGAAGCATGCAATTTTAGAATAGACGCAGGGGAACGTCAACTATAACAATATCAACTCAGCATCGATGATTAATCGCATTTTAGAATAGACGCAGGGGAACGTCAACTATAACAGTAGGCAGGTCAGCAAGCAAGCAAGCACAATTTTAGAATAGACGCAGGGGAACGTCAACTATAACTGTTTTTACAGCCATACTATAATGTTATGTATTTTAGAATAGACGCAGGGGAACGTCAACTATAACGGATTCAACTACGATATGACTTGGCTGTCTATTTTAGAATAGACGCAGGGGAACGTCAACTATAACTTACCTGTCAAGTGATTTTCGAAATGATTTTCATTTTAGAATAGACGCAGGGGAACGTCAACTATAACTCCACCAGAACTGCGTCTAATACTTTTCTGGATTTTAGAATAGACGCAGGGGAACGTCAACTATAACCCCGCCGACAGGAAGCCAATGATTGTCCGATATTTTAGAATAGACGCAGGGGAACGTCAACTATAACCCGAAACACAATGGGGCGATTACGTTGTAAATTTTAGAATAGACGCAGGGGAACGTCAACTATAACGCGGGACTGCACGATGCTGTACTTGTTCATTTTAGAATAGACGCAGGGGAACGTCAACTATAACCGAGGAGCCACCAGATAGATTGATGAGGAGTCTTGATTTTAGAATAGACGCAGGGGAACGTCAACTATAACAGGATGCCGCGCAGTTGCTGAGGATGCGCATTTTAGAATAGACGCAGGGGAACGTCAACTATAACATCGTCAGCAGCCAGCCAAACATAATTCGAATTTTAGAATAGACGCAGGGGAACGTCAACTATAACTCAAAGACGTAGAATGGGAATTTTGTCAGCCATCGTATTTTAGAATAGACGCAGGGGAACGTCAACTATAACTGACAACAAAAGCTAGGCATTTAAATGGCACATTTTAGAATAGACGCAGGGGAACGTCAACTATAACGTAGTCAAGCGCTTATGTAGTCATCTTGCTATTTTAGAATAGACGCAGGGGAACGTCAACTATAACGTCGCCACAGATAGAGCAAACTGTAGACCGGATTTTAGAATAGACGCAGGGGAACGTCAACTATAACTGACAATAGGATTCCTAGATATATGCAACGCGATTTTAGAATAGACGCAGGGGAACGTCAACTATAACGACCACCGATGTTGGAGATTGAAATATCGGCGATCAT
Organism: Spirochaetia bacterium; assembly: GCA_965220165.1. Lineage (GTDB taxonomy): Bacteria > Spirochaetota > Spirochaetia > CBDCPJ01. The sequence continues at coordinate 4,733 of CBDCPJ010000035.1, read as the reverse complement.
TTTAGAATAGACGCAGGGGAACGTCAACTATAACGAGATAATCGAATAGTTTACGCGAAAGTGCTATTTTAGAATAGACGCAGGGGAACGTCAACTAAGGTGAAGATCGATCTCGGCGCGCCGTTTCCGCTATTCCGCCCGAAACATACTCTTGTTGGCATAGGCAATGCGTATATTCATTTGGTAGCTTGACACGACCAGCGATTTGTGCTATTATATAATAATAATAATTGCTCCTGTTAGATTAATAGTGGCTCGTCGCTATAAACAAGCGACGGGCTTTTTTTGTAGTGAATACTGACACAAGAGCGATAATATGCTAAAAGGGTTCTTGAGCCGCCATACCCATATGCCGGTAGCAAGCGGCACCAGCGGAGTAAGATACTCCCGCATATCCCGCAAGACGTAGACATTGTCAGCCCGTTTAATTTTACAACTAAGGTGAAGATCGATCTCGGCGCGCCGTTTCCGCCGTGCGAAGCGTTTCGAAATATTATTGCTGAAAAACTCATTTGGTAGCTTGACACGACCAGCGCTTTGTGCTATTATATAATAATAATAATTGCTCCTGTTAGATTAGTATTTGCTCGTCGCTATAAACAAGCGACGGGCTTTTTTTTGTAGTGAATACTTCTATAATATATATAACATGCTACTGTAGCTATGTAGTATATCTCTTAGCGCTCTTTGGGGTGTTGGGAGCGTTTTGAATTGGCGCGAGGGGGGGCTATGCCGAGACGTATTTTTTGCTTGATTTTGTGGCGCTCGCCCAATAGATCGACGTGGTATTTTTCGAAACGTATGAGCTTCTGGATACCGGCGGTGATCTGTATTTTTTTAGCGGCGAGTTCTTTAGCTTTACATTTTTTACCCTGCGAATCTTTTAGATGTTCCGCCGCGTTTTTATCGTGAGCGCGGATGGTTATCGAAGCGGTAGATCGATCTAAGCCTTTGTAGTAGCCAAAGAATGGTTTTTCATTCTTTTTTTGAACGCATATTAGATCGTCAGTGACGAGGCTAAAGCAGAAGTATCTATCGTCGATAACCAGCCACTCATCTTCGGATTTGCCTCCTACTACGGCTTTATTGGGCAGAGGATCATCGGGTCTACGGCGGCGATTTTTGAATCTAAGGGGAGGATCGTCGAGCCTATGGCAACGAGGTACGAATCTATGGTGGGGATAGATTGGTATGGCGTAGTATTTTTCTTGGCGGCGGAATATGTCGACGCGGATCATATTACCGCGGGCGGCGATGCCTTTGCGTATTGGGACGCCGCTTTCTGTGTCTTGGATGGTGATGGAGCGGCAGATGGAGCGGGGATGTTCGGGGTGGGGCAGTGGTTCTTGGAATGCTTTTGCCGCGTTGCCGTTATGGTTTTGCAGTCGTGATTGCAACGCATTGTAGAGCTTTTTGTTGACGCCATCTTTGTGAATGAGTTTTTCTAATGAGCTTTTGGTTATGCTGGTTAGGGGGATGCGTTTGCGGACAAGCGATTCGCTTACTTCTGCCATGATGGTTTCTTCGTGCGCCTGCCCGCTGATTTTTTCTTTTGGCGGGCGAGAGACAAAGACATGGTCGAGCGCTTCGAGGAGATCATTTCGGAACGTTTGCCAGGGAAGGGGAAATCGCCATTTGTGCGAACGATGGCGCTGGAATATCGCTTTGTCTTGTCCGGTATGGGTGTCGGCGCTTACATAGTAGTGTGATCCTGGTTTGGCGTCTTTCCACAATAGTTCTTGCTGTTTGGAATAGTCGCCGATGTTTTGCATCATAAATTCTGTGGCGCAGGCGATAATAACGGCGTCGAGCGCGTGATGGGTGTCGCTTTCCGCGCGTATTTTTTTGTCTCCTACTCCCCAGCAGTTTCGCAACAATGCGGTAAGCAATCCGTTGCGTGTTTGCACGAGCCGTTTATGGTCGCTTGTGGCGAATAGAAGATTGTCTTTGATAAATTGGGCAAGAAAGCTGGCGATATATTTGCTTTCGGGACGTTCTACTATACGTTGACGGTATTCGTTCGCTTCTTCTTCGGTAAAGCTTATGCGAGTGAGCTTATCTTTTTTTGTTTGTCGATAGGAGCTGTTGCGATTTAGGAACGCTTGCCAACGCGCGTTATCGGCGCCGAAATATTCGTAGGGGGTTTTATTGCCTTTGTTGCGGTTTTCATCGGTCAAGCAGAGCACCTTGTTGTTTTGACTGTCGTCCAGCGAGCGGCTGTATGGAAGGATATGGTCGATCTCGGTATAGGTAGGATCATTTATTATACGACGAGTATCGAATGGTACGCCAGAATAGGGGCAGGTGAAATTTTGCTCTTTTGCGAATCTAAATTTTGTCAATTCCGATTCTTTTGGTTCTCTATCAAAGAGTTTTCTAAAATCATCGCGGGCGAACTCTTTGTTTTTTTGATAATGTTTTTGCCCCTTAATAATTTCTTTTTTTCTTTCGTCAGAAGCGGCAACATCACGAAGGAGCTCGATATTTACAAGGTGGGGCGGGCCATATTTGGCGACGATGGCGTTGATAAGCTTTCTTGCTTGGGTAAGCACTCTTCTAACGACAGGGTTTAGGACTTCGTCTGGGGGGATCATAGGAAGTTTTGTGGAGCGCTTGCCCGATGATTTTGGCTGAAAATCATAGCCGGCACGTTCGCATGCTTTGTCATAGCTATGGCCCTGTTCGAGATGGGGAATTATTTTTTGCAACGCTTTGCGAGAAAGGTGTCCGACTTTTGTGAAGGCGGTTACGTAGGTGATCGTGTCTATGACATGCGCGTCGATACCCTTTTCTTTGAGTAGCTGAGTTATCTTGGCGTCGTCTTTGTGGTAGGTCATTGTTTCGGCGATATAGTCGAGGAGAGTGTGGTTGTTTGAGAGGCTTTGCCATTGGGAATCGCCGTCGGGGAGATCTTCTATCGCTTTGCGCAACGCGCTCCATCCTGGGAGCGAAGCAAATAGTTCGCTTTCCGGGTCTTTGATTTTTTCGCCCTGTTCTTGTTTTTGCAACGCTACAAAGTCGATGTTATATTTGATTCCGTTGAATTTTTTCTCTGTGGATAGGTTTAATAATTTGCGTATCGATTTATAGGTTATTTTTGAGCTGGGGGTTTTGCTTGCGGCGTAGATATGGTCGATAAGCTGTCGCCGTTCGTCTGCGCTGAGGGTTACTTGCCCCCCGAATGGGTCTAATATGCGTAGGTTGTTGATTTTTTGCAGAAGCATAAAGCGTTCGTGGCTCCATCCCCGTCTTGGCGCGCGTGGTTGTGTGGGTTCTAGCGTGCATCGGCCTATCATGCTTTTTACATTGCCTTGGTCGTAGTGGCGTTGCGCGCTCCATAATTCGAGGTATTGGTCGCGAAGCGAGTCGTCCGCATGGGGATTGCCGAATGTTTTTTGCTGTTCAAAGAGGGTGTTTATTTCTTTGTGGAGCAGGTCCCGTTCGATTGAGCGGTTGTAGTTTCCCTGTTTGTTGCGCTTGGCATGCTTGAATTCCTCCGATTTATATGCCATTTCGCCAGCGGTGCGGTACTTTTGCGAGAGTTCTCTTGTGGTTTTTAGCCCCTCTTTCGTACCGTGTTCTTTGCCTTTGGCGTCGGCGAGATCGCGTTTGCTATTTGATTTGAAGCCTCGGCGTTTTGCGAGGTGCAATAGGACGATTGCCCATGATTCCGGATCGAGTCTACGATCGAGTGCTTCGCTCCGCAGTTGCCATGGGGTGGATTGGTTGGCGATGCGGTTGTGGAGGTTGGTAAACGCGACGTCTATATCCAATTTGCCATTGGCTGCGCGGTAGCGATCGGCGGGCAGGATGCCGCTATCGATGATCAGGTTGCGGATACGAGCCATGCGGCGAGCTTTGCGACGCAGTAATCTGCGCGCGCCGCGAGCTTCGCGGCGGGGGGTGTTGGGCGATTCGGTCGCTGTATCGGCTTTGCCGATGTCGGCGGCCTGAAATGTTCGGGCGCCGCATGCGATTATTGCGCCGGAACGCTGTGATTCATTTTTTTCGAATTCGACCAACGCCCATCCAATCGACGCTTTTCCTAAGTCGAGCCCGAGAATTCGTTCTTTTGGTTCCATATTTTCTTTTGGTCCCATATTTAGAGAATTATTTTATCATGGCGGGCTGTTTTTTTCAATAGGGGGCATGCAAATTTTTTGGGAATTATGTTGGGCGTTGCGGGCCAATTGCGGGAGAGATGGGGCGGGCGGGGGCGGCGCCCGCAGAGGGGGGTAGCGGAATAGTGGCTCCGAGCCGAGCTTGGTCGGCTCGGGGACGCTATGGAGCGAGGGGGGAGACAACGCGATACGGGGCGGCCGCCGAGGGGATTTTGCTCGTCGATTGATGCGGGGCGCTGGGGGGGCGGGGCGATTCCCCCCCCCAATATGCTATTCTGATTTTGCTTTGGCTATTGCCGCTTTTGCCACCGCGAGCGGGATGGAGCAGGCGGCGGAGAGCTTTTCGGGCGGGGTTTCGGCTATGCCATCGAGAGATCCGGCAAATTGGATCAACGACTGCGCGCGTTTGGGGCCGATGCCTGGGATCGAGGTGAGGAGGTTGAGACGCAACTCGCGCTCTTGCGATTGCGAACGCCGCATGGTGGCAAAACGATGCGACTCGTCGCGGACATACTGGAGTAGACGCAACCCCCTGGACTTTCGGGGCAACGCCAATGGAGTCGGCCTATTTGGAAAGAAGAGCGTCTCGTTGCGTTTTGCGATACTGATAAC
>CBDCPJ010000034.1:0-28069 GCA_965220165.1 Spirochaetia bacterium | reverse complement strand
ACCATAAAGCGTTGCTGGAGTATCTAGGTTGGCTCGGTTAGTAATCGCTCCGGAAGGCGCCGGACTTGATTTTTGACTGTCATCTATCGTTGGCGCTAGAGAGCCGATTACCGAATAGCCCGTCGTTTGAAAACTGGGATTCAACGCCCACGACGATTGACCGGCGCGACCATTTGTTACATATGGTACGTCAAAAATAGCCCCGCGGGAAACGATTTCCGTGTCGAATGAGCCGTCGTGAACGTCGTGTTGAACTAAAGAGTTTAGAAACTGATTGCCGGTTTGTTCTAATGGTAGTTTATCCTGCGGTATCCTTGTGTTTCCGTTTGATGTTTTAGCCCACTCTTCAACTTCGCTATCGACATAATCGACGGTATCAGTGTGCGCTCTGTGTAATAAGTCGGTCGTCTGGTCGCTTGTTATAAGCCCCCGCTCAGTTATTTCATTGTTGATTGCCGTTAGAATGTTGCTATATGTATCTGGTAAAACGGTAATAGCGATGCTTTCGATGCCGAGCTCGAATCCCGCGCCTGTAGACTTTTCAATCCATATGTGGACACCGTTTGTGAAGTCGAATTCTGATTGCCCCTCTATTGTTATTGAATAACCGCCCGCCGAAAGCGCTGTGGTGTCTATTGGCGCGGAGCCCGCTACTAAAGCGGCGTTGAATGAAGCGCTTCCTGTTAGATAGGCGGTCATTATATTGCCTGCATCCGTTTCGACTCCCGTTATTGGCGATTGCGAAAAAGTTATGTCAACTGTATAGGAAGCCCCTTCTTGCAAAACGGGAATTATCGCTCTATTTTCATCGGTGTCTAATGGCAAGGTTCCTACTAGTTCCCGCGCGACCCCGCTTCCGATTGACTGGCTTATTATCGGAATCTCTCGGTCAAAACCCAAAGTCAGCGGTGCAACATTATCATCCGATACCTCCAGTTTGGCGGTGTTCGCGACAATCGCTTGGGCTTGCGCTTCGCTAATCGATTCATCAGTGACCCCCGGTGAACTCCAAAAAAGTTCGTTAGTTTTTGAAAAGACGACGCCTATAGCAATGTATAGAATGTCGGCGGGATCTCCTGTCGGCTGTGGCTTCATAAGCGACCAACCGCTCGGCAACTGGGAAATCTTGCCGTCGCTCACAACGCCTCTCCCAGTGCCGTCTGGGTTTCCGATGACCGCCTCTCCTGCCGTCCTGTGATAGATTAGAATTACCTCCGATAAAAGCCCGTCAATGGCGATTCCGTCGTCGCCGCGAATTATCGTCGATGCGTTCAGTTCCGTTATTGAAACGACATCATTTTGTCGTAGTCTTAATTGCGTAAAACTGTCCGCGCCGCCTCCGATATGGAGCGCTCCGTTAGCGCCCTCGGAAAAGTCGCTGCCAGTCCGATACCTTCGAATCTCGTTCGCGCCGCGGTTTACTGTTATGACTCGCTCTAGTGTATCATCTTGTGGAATTATTAAATAGAGGTAATAGGTATCATCGGCAGGGATTGTGTATGGCATCTGTCGTAAATCAGCAGGAACTAGACTGGCTCCCGGGAACGCGGTTCCGATGTATACCGCGGCTTGCACTTCCTCTGCTTGCTCAGTTGACGTTCCCTGCACAGTTATGTGTGTTGACAGTTCCTCTAATTTGATTCGCTGACTCTCCGGTATGGCAACTCGCGCTGCGGATTCGTCGGCGATTGTCTGGACTTGCTCAGTAGTGACCCCGCCTTCACTGCCGGTTGATATGACCGCTAGGTTGATTGCGCTTGCCAAATCTTGTGTAATTCCTGCTGAGCCTAGGTACCCTGTGTTTGGCGGGGATCCTTCGCCGCCAACCCAACCTGTAACTTGCAAGACTCTGCGATTTCCGTCGGCTTCTACGGTAAGTATGGGCGCCCAACCGTTCAATCCCGGACTGCCCGGCTGACCTTGTTGACCCTGCTGACCGTCGGCTCCCGGGGCTCCCCTTAGATTGACCGCCTGCGATATATCTTGTGTAATCCCGTTTTCCGACAGGTATCCTATTGGCGGAGTCGCCCCGGCGCCCGCGCTCCACGATACTATTCTTGCCACAACCCGCTCGGCGTCCGCTTCTAGAGCAAAACTTGGCGTTCTCCCATTCGCCCCGCCGGTTCCGTCGCCTCCGGTTCCGATACGCCCGACCGCTTGAATGAGAGTTTCGCCGTTTATTAGTATGTCGCCCGGCGATACGATGCTTTCGGTTCCGACATAACCCTTCTCTATTGGCGATATTACCTCTGGCATTCTATAACCCCCCTATCGTTATTGGGTTTGTGTTAAACTCTAGTTGGTAAAAATGCCTGTCGGCGCTAATAATTCGCCCGGCGGCTTCAAATTGCGTCGGCAATGCGAAACGCTGTGATTCCTGACTCGTCAATGTGAAGTTCATTAGTGGCGATTCTTGCATCAAGTCTGCTCTAAAGCCTTCTCGTCGAGCCCCAAATTGTATGACTGCCCTTGTATAGTTTACCTGCCGGTGAATCGTTCCGTCGACGGCGCTTTGCTCAGTCTCCTGATTCTCGAATGCCACTGTTATATTATAAACGCCTCCTGTAAAAATTACAAGGTTTGGGTTTTGCTCAGCGTCGTCTGGGGTTCTTATTGTCATTGGTAATATCTCTCTGTATTAGTTACTGTTGGCTGTCCGGTAGAGTAATCCATTACTAAAACAGCGATGATTCTCGATGTCGACGTTGGGTACCAAGGCAATCCCTCTCTTGCTGGCTGAGTTGGCGCGAATAGTGGGTGATCTGCATATCCAAATATTATTCTGCTGTCGTTTGTTAGTATTATTGCTATTCTGGTTGGTAGTATGCCAAACGTTGGGGTATTCGATTGAATCTCATCTCCTTGTTGAAGTTCGCCGCTTCTGGAGTATAACGAATAATTCCTTACAGCGATTCTGATTATAAGGGAGCCTATTGGGTTGAATTGTAAAACTAGAACTTCAAATTCCGCTCTTTCAATCGTCCCAGGAACAATACCCAGTCGCGCGCTCCAACAACGCCCCTCATAATCAAATGGCATTGCTCTGTCTCTCTGAGTTATCCTGTCAATTCGAATTACTTGGTCGCGACCCATATTTCTAAGTATCGCCACATCGCCTAGCGATAGACTCGCCGAACTCCTGAATCTAGCCTGCATCGCTTCGCCTTCCATAGCAACTCGTCTTGCCTGCGTTTCCGCTATCTCTTGTGAAGTAAACGGACTTTTATACCTTGATATCAAGTTAGAATTCGGATTTTCTAAATCGATTGTGAACTTAGTCTTGTCGGGCATCTCTACTTCTATGCTTCCATAGATACCGCTAGCGCTCCCGGTCATCGAAAAGTCGGCAAACTCGCTCTCGTAAATTCTTGTATACTCTCCTTCCTGCACGATATCGCCGTGTATGTATTTACCTTTTATCAAGTAGTTTAAATGACTGGTTCGCGTCATAAAAACTCCCGCGTCTCTTACTAACTCTACAATCGCTCGTATAATCGGCTCGCCTTCTCTAACATCGATGCTTATTTCCTGCTGAGCCAAAGTAATTTCGCTTTCAATTTCAATGGATACTCCAATTCTCTGCGCTAAATCTTGAATGGCTGTGCTCATAAGCCCAGATATAGTCTCGTCTTGTGTAAACTCAGCGCGGTTCTCTAACGCATCGTCGACAAACGAGAATGTGACTGTATTTTGACGTATTGACGTAGCGGTTATTGACCCAACCGAGAGCAGTTCGCCGTCATTGGTAAAAACGGCTCGCTGTCGCAATGGCATCTCCTCTACTATTACGTCTGTCGGATTGTTTGATGCAATAGCAACTGAACTTGGTGAGCGCGTAAAGTTTTCAAGCGTCTGAGTCAGAGTCCAGTTGCTTATTATCTGATTTTCGCCAAAAATCAATCCGGCTGTCGCTAATTCGATTGTCGCTCTGGCTACTCGAATCCCCTGCGTGAATGATGTGTAGACGATTGCGTAATCGTCAGTGACTTCAATAACGAAACGCCTCGCGGTTCTTAGTTCGTTCGTCGACGGAACCTGCGCGAGTTCATTAATATTATCGTCATAGACTCTGCTTTCGAATTCTAGATTAGATACCTCCGGCAATTTTGGTGGCTGTGGTATCTCGTAGTCAGTCACCTGATTCCCGGCGGGCGCCCCTTCGATTGACTCAAGCGCCAAGTCAAGATTTCCGACTACAAAAGCCTGAATCGGTCGCTCGTTTTGTGGCGCGGCGTTGATAAAGTAATTAATGATTATCGGCTCTGATTGACCGATTGTCAGCATTATTGCCATTAGATTATCGCGACAAATTGACCTATTGTTGCTATGACTCCTTCCGGAATCAGTATGTTATTACCTCGCCAGATTCCCCTGTCAAGAGCCTCTATGGCTATGTTAGAGCCCCTTCTCGCCACTCGTTCGGCAACAAATTGCGACTGCTTGTTTATCGCAAAACTCTTTTCTAAATTGTTTAACGCAACGTCAAGAGCGTTTGATACCTTGCTGTTACTAGCATCTATTGTTACCTCGACTCTGCCTTGCGCTACAATTACAATTGATTCTGGGTTCCCAACAAATATATGTCTCGCTTCGCATCTTGGGTAGCCTTTATCTTGGGTTATATCTGTCGGCAAGAATATCTGCTTTCCATTATTTCGCGCCCACATTCCTATCGGCGGAGTCAAACTTTGAAATCCATAATCGTTAACCTTCTCTACCGGCAAAACTTCAAATTTGCCGGTTTTCATATTGGGATATACGTAACCGTAACTATGTTCGCCGTATTGAATGTCGGTCGGCTCGTTTACCTCATAGATTCTACCTGCACACCAAAACCGAGTCACTGGTCGAATGGTTACTCTATCCTCTAAGATAGTTTGCTCGTTGTTGCCAATTACTAAATATGGCGTCCAATCTACTCTGGCAACTTTGTCTGGTTGCTGAGTAAGTTTCTCTTTTTTATCCCTGTTAACTTCATAAAACGCCATTATAGTATCGCGACTCGCCCCCATATTCTTAATGCTTCTATTTGTACCGATCCCGGGTTATTTATTTCCCATATTCCTCTATCCAAAGTTGCCGACACTGCTTCCGAACCTGGTCTCGATATACTAAAAGAAACGAGTTGCGACTCTCCGTTTTTAATAATAAATCCTTCTGCATCTTCTATGGCGTCATCTATACTTGCAACTGGTGGTAAATCGAATGAAATTTTTGCTCTTTCTTGAACTGCAATTGTTTTCGCGGTTCCGCTTCCTGCAATAATATCTCTATTAACACTTATAGGATATTGCCTATCTTGACTGGGATTCATAGGTAAGAACGCCTGCCTTGCGTTATCTCGCGCCCACATTCCTATCGGCGGTCGCGAACCGGCGACTCCCGCGTCCTCTACTCGCTTGTTTGCGAGAATCTCGAATTGACCTGTAGATATGTTTGGGTATACCCAACCGAACCTCCGGTTGCTTGTCGGAATGCTCATCGGCGCGGTTAGTTCATAGATACTACCCAGATATCTAAACCGAGTTCCTACTTGAAAAGTGATATTATCTTGTAACTCAGTTTGCTCAGCCCCTGCCATGCTCAGTGTCGGCGTCCATACCACATTGGGCAAGTCGCCGAGTATCAATGCTGTGAGTCTCTCGTCTCTGGTGTCAATCCTTGAAAATGCCATTTTGCCTCCTTATCTCCTCTCTTTTTTTTCGCTCATTGAATCGCTTTTTATTCTCGTATCGGAACCTTGTGAGCAGTCGGAAATACTCTGTGCTTTCGGGCTCGCATCTTGATAATTTGTCATTTTGCCATTGGTATCTCGCTAGTTCTAATTCGACTTCATCATCCTCAGTGCCGCTTCCGCGTTTTACCTTTTGCGCAAGCCTGTGTATCTTGCGATATAACTCATCCTCTATTGCCTGTCGGACTGTCTTTTTCCTGTCGCGCCGCGCCCAGCCTTTCTTTGCATTTATGCGCTGGCGTTTTGAATGCTCTAGCGAGTCTGTTTTAGCGTGTCCTAGTCGCTTTAGTTTCGACATTTCCTTTTTTGAAATTGTTTTTACTGTCATATTATATCTTATGTTGATACATTTCCATTGTCAACCACAATATTTCGACCCTGTCGCTCGATTACAGCCTCGGCTATCAAGTCAGTATCTACAATATTTTGAATAATTATTTGCCGTTCGCCTTGCCTCGCCACAATTGCGTCCGCCAGTTGACCGAGCACCGCCGCGTTTAGCGGGATGACCGCCTCTTGGTCGCCCCCCTCGCCGACAATGACTCTTCGACCGCCGGCGACAGGCTGTACGATTCCACCTTCTTGCAATGCCGGGGGCGGTGGCGGTGGAGTCGCCGCGACAATGGCTGTCTGGGCGATGCCCGCCGCCGCGACAATTCCCGCTAGAATGAATCCTAGAGGCGGCAAAACAGCTATTGCCTTTGCAACGCCTTGCGCAGTCTCTATTGCTATCCTCACAATAGAGAAGGCTTTCTCGGTTTCGAATTGTTCTACTTCCAATTGATATCGCTTTATAGCGGTTTGCCTATCAATCGCTTCGACTTCTCTTGCGTAATTCTCTTGAATCCTCATGCGTTCTGCTGAGGTAAGGTTCTCATTGGCAAGCAGTTCATCGCGTTCATCCCTTTCGAGATTTATGCGCTCTTGTTGCGCTCGCTCATATATCTCCAGTTCTCTATTTTGATAGCCTGCGATAGCGTCGAAAAGTCCCGCCGCGGTGTCTAAACTAATTTGGGCGAAACTTACCACTTGCGCGGTTGCCTGTTGAATGCCGGAAATCAAGTCGGCGAAGTCCTCTCTCGCTGCTGCCGTTCTCGCGCTTAATTCCTGCAATGCTCTCGATGCCTGCACAGCGGCTTCTCGGTAATTGAAAAGCGCTCCCGGTTGCCGATTTAACTCGGCTCTTGCCCGTTCCGCTTCCTCTGTGACTCGTCTGTGCTCATCTCGCAGGTTCGCTAGTCGGTCAGACAATGCGACTAGGTTAGAATTGTCAACGGTTATGTCCTCGGACATTGCTAACTCCAAGATCTGGCTACTCAGTAAATCTATCTGTTCAGTCAATATTTGGCTTTCGCTTATCTCCTCATCCAACAAATTTATTCTTACTCTTTGAGATTCTACTAAGTCGCGCTCAGCTTGGGATGCATCGTTGAATGCGTCAGTTACTCGTTTGTTTGCCGCGATTCGCTCCACTTCAATTGCAAGCGCCGCTTCGTTGACTTCGTTCAGTTCCCGTCCCGCCGACGCGTCCGCTCTTGTCGCGTTGATTCTCTCTACAGTCAACTCTAATTGGTTTTGCAACAGGTTTGTTATTTCAGAATTCAACGCCTCGCCTTGAATCGTCGACGCTAATAAGGCCGCTTGGGCTTCGGTCGACAATCCTAGGCTTGTCGTAGCGTTATCTATCGCCTCTCGAGTCCGGTCTACAGTTTGCTCTATTGTAGAGACGCCCAAATTAAATTCGGCATTTATCTCCGATACTGTCCTGCCAAAATCCCGGTATGCGACCGACGCCTCGTCTATCGCTTTTGCCGATAATTCAGCTCCCTCTCCAAGCAATCCAAACGCATTGTTGACTCCGAGTTCTCGTTCAGTCTCCCCGAGCGCCGACGACAAGGCGACAATTCCTGTGGTTACCGCAGCGATTCCCGCTATCGCTCCAACTACCGGATTCAGAGACAGCGCTACCAAGGCGGTTCCTACCGCTCCTATCGCTATCACCGCGGCTTGACCTACCGGCTCCAAGTTTTGAAAAGAACTTACCAGACTTCTGATTATACTTACCGTTCTTGTCGCCGCCGGCAGGAATACTTCGCCGATTGACACTCCCGCGTCCGACAATGCTGATGCCAATCGCCTGCTCTGGTTAGCGAAACTGTCCTGCGTTCTTACCGCGTCGCCTATTGCGTTTTGCGATTGCGATACCGCCAAGTCGTATCTTAGTTGAATCCGCTCTAAGTTAGTCAATTCATTAAATGTCAACCCGATGCTCTCTGCATAGGCTCGCTGTTGATTCTCTTGCAATGCCAGCCCCAGACTCTTTGCCGCTTCCGCTTCGCCTGTCAATATTGCCGAATAGAGCGCGTTGACCGCTCGCTCAGTACCGCCTGCGGTATTGTTGAATGACGCTTGGTCGGCTGCTAGTCTGGTTATGTTATCGGCAAGTGTTAGCGACGCATCCGACGTTAACCCTAGACCTTGGGCGACGTCGCCAATCTGGCCAATGTAAGCCTCCGCTTCTTGTCTCGCGATCCCAAACGTGTCCGATAAGTTATTGATAATCGCGTTTGCCTCCGGAAGTTCTCTAGCGAAAACAGTCGCAAACCTAGCGGTAGTCTCCTCAGCCTCGCTCGCTAACTGAACTACTCTTAGAATCCCCCTGCCGACCGCGGCGAGGGCTCCAGATGCCGCCGCGACTCTGAACAAACTGCTTAGTCTGCTAGAGAATCCCCCAACAGCCCTATCGGCTCCGCGCGAGTTTGTGTTGATATTGTTAAGATTCCCACTAACGTTCCTCAGTTCGCGATTCGCCGCTTGGGCTCCCGATGCTTGAATCCGGATTTCGGCGTTCGCTACAACGGCCATTTTTTCCAGTTAATATCGACAGCGAGTCGTCTGACTATCGCTCCGATAATAGTATCCAGTTTTTGCGCGCTCATCCTTTTGACCTGCCGTCTTGTGAAGTTAGTATTGTGATAAACTATGTGTCTACTCTTTTTGATTACTTGTTTATACCATTTCGCTTGACTTTTATGTGTCTTTATCGGATTCGCCAAAGCAAGTTCGATAAGCGCGAGAATTTTTACTCGCCAATAAAATGCTTCAAGCGCGTTTCTTTTTTTTAGCATACAGGTTCGAAATCATATCGGCCGCTTTTTCATTCAACGACTTTTCTTTTGGATTATAAACTTTAGAATATTCCTCTACCGCCTTGACCGCTTGGGTAACTGTCTGTCTATCAATGTATTCCTGACTCCAATTTAGTTCCTTGCCAAGAACCGCGCGAAACTGACCCATAGTTCCCTTGCCGCCTTCGCGACCGCTCGGATTGAATAGTTCCTTTGCAACCTGCTCAATTCTATCGGTCAAGTCTCGCATTGTGAACTCGCTTCTAGTAGTAAGCAACGCGATCGCGAGCCTCTTTTGCTTATGAGTCCAGAGATATTTAATCATTGAAAACGCGGCTACCGGCGTGTCGCCGATAGTCGCTTCATTTATTTTGAATTCTCGGTTTCCTATTTTAATATGCGTTCTCTATAAATTCAATGATACTTTCGCTGTATATTCGGCGAGACATAACAAGTAACCGCGCTGAGGTGCTTGCTTGGGCTTCAATCGTTGTTTGCACTGTCAATGTTGTTGTGTCGCTTCCGTCGGCTATGTTGATAGCACCAGAGACTCTGCAGTTCGGATAGCGTAGTTGCAACCTCTCGAATTCATCGCCCCTTCGCTCCTCATAATATAGCGACAGCTCGAAAGGTTCGCCGCTTTGGCTGCCGGCGGCGAATGCAATTTCGAAACCAGATCGGTGCTGATATGCAGAGTATGTGATTACCGCCCTCATTGTGTTCGCCGGAATTGATTCGAAAACCACAAAAAAACTGCCGCCGATTTTGTAGATATTATAGTTGCTTGCCTGCATTGGCGTCGTAGTTCCTGTCGCCTGTGTGCTGGTTCCGATTGCTGTGACGTGATGCGCATCGTCGGTCGCCGATACTGTTAGTTGATACGCTGTGTCGGCTATCGGCGATGATATCGTTTGCGTAAGTTGCGTTGCCGTCGCCGCCCCGGCGAACTGAGTAACCGTTCCAATTCCGTTTGATAAAAAGTTCATAATGTTATACGTCGGATTATTAATAACCGCCGCGAACGATACGCTGTTGATTCCGCGCTCTGTGTAATCTGTCGCGTTGGGATACGTAATTGTGTTTTCAGTCGTGTTGGGCGACGGCGGGAACGTACCGACTCCCAGAGATTGATTGACTCCCCCTCTAGTTGCTACCGCCACAGCGGCTCCCGTGAACTGGTCTTGTCTCCTTGGCGTGATTCTTATTGCCATTTAAATACCTCCTTTTGTTGTCACTGTAAAAATTGCTGTTGTAATCCTGCTCTCTGACTCATATTGAATATCGCTCGCTTCAGTCATCTCGATTTCCGCTCTGCTATTATCAATCGCCTGTCTCGCTTGATAAGCGGCTCTTTTTGCGACGCCCGCGGTCTCCTCACCGCAAATTGTCGGTCGAAATTCGCATTGATATACGTCTAATATGATTTCATCATCCCATATTGTTGTTGTCAACGTTATCGCCCAGCCCGAGTTTCCTTTAGGAAAATTGTGAGCGGTCGCATCGTATCCCGTCGCTTCCTTTATAATGCTTGCGATTATGTCTATCGTTCCCACTATATCAGCCTCCTCAGTTGCCTACTAAGGATTGGCTCCATTTGCGGAACGGTCGCCGCCAGCCCTCTTCGGAAGTATCCCCTGCCAACAAACCCCCTCCTGCCTTTATCCTCTTGTTCTTGCGCATACTCTATTACGCTTCCTATGGATATCGTATCTTGCGGCGCCGCGGGAACGGTCGGGTCGCCATACTTACTGCCCGCGGCTATTACTGCGTTGTTTCCGACGACAGCAGATACGCTTTCTCTGAGTCGCCCAGTGTCTATCGGCGCGCGCTGAACTACGTTGCCGTGAGCCAACGCCGCTATTTCTCTCAGCGCCAACTCTAAAGCCGCGTCGAATGCGTCTATGTATCTAGGTATTCTATTATCAACCGCCATCGATTTCCCCTATCAAATACGTATCGTTATCGTTTAGAATTGAGTGTATCACATTATATGTTTTGCCCATAAAGACAAAACATTCGACGTCCAGATCTTGCTGTTTTATTATTACCTTCATTGTCTCTTTTTGATTCCTGATTTCGCTAGCAAGAATCTCGGCGGGAACTGGTGCCCCTTGTATAATTATATATTCACCCATTTATAATTATCATCCGTTGCCGTCCGTCTATTAACTTCCGATTCAGTCTCCACACTGTCGGCTTTACCGCGATAAATTCAGTCGCAAAGTCGTACGAAAACCCCGACAATATTATAGATTGTGGCGCCCTGTCGCCGCCAAAAAACAGGTAAGGCTCTGTAATGTCAGACTCGGCTACCGTGTAATTCCCAAGCAGTTGCCTGTGTTCAAAATCCGGCTTGACACCTCCTGTCATATCCTGGGCATACCAAAACCCATACTCGCTTAGACTATGCGAGGGCGTCGGCGTTATTGGGATTGGCGTGTCGGCTATTGGCAAAAGCCTTCTCGTGAATCCGCGCCAACGATAAAATGGCGCGACTACTGAATTGGGAAATCCACTGGGATGATAATCCTCATAGGTTACCGACACCCCGACTCCCGACTTGCTGACCGCGTTTGGAAACCCGCCCCGCTTTTCGATATATAGCATCAATCTAATGAACGGCTCTGTTAGTTCAGTCGGCAATTCTTTATTTCAATATCGTCGTCTTTGAATATCTCTACAAGAACAGCCTGCGCAGACAATGCGAGAGTCGCCCAGTTGCTTGGGAGCGGGATGTAATTTTCAATAGTCGCTTGTGTTATTATTTTATCGTACCTCGTAATATCATAAACGCTCGGTCGTCAGCGCCTATATTAGTTATAGCGCCATAATTCGCCGCCCCTTTAATTTGTGTGAGAGTAGACGCAAGATTGGTTCCGCTCCTTGAAGCGGTATAATCCACTCCATAGATTCCGACAGCGCAGGCGCTTCGCAAAACTGTTGTGGTTTTACCCATTCCAGACAGCGCCTCTCGTTGGGTTTCAAGCGGTATGAAGTTCCCTCCATTAATTATTGAAAATGGCATCGCTTGTTGCCGCAATATAACTACCGGGAAAACATCAGCGACGCTTCCAACAGTTGAACTTGCCAGGTTTGACCCTGCGTCATAATACCACACATCCCCAATAGAGAACGCTCGCCCGCTCGACGGCGCGTTGCCTGTTGCCGCGCGGATTACCTGTTGATTATCTGCGGATATCTTATTAAACGCTACTGAGTTTAACAAGACGTGTCTAAAGTCATACGCTTTGTCGCCCCGCTCGCCTCTAGCCAAGAGAATCCTCTCGTGTGTTATGATTCTATTCGCCGCCGCTGTTTCGGTATGCAAATTCTCTACCGAAGGGGTGTTTGTCTCCGCTATCGCAAAGTTCTTGACTCCTTCTGCAACCGCCATTGCTCGCTCGGTCGCGAGATGCAACGCGTAAGCGGACGCATAGAGTATGAACGCGCTCGTGTCCGAGTCTTGAAGCGCGGGAGTTTGGAATCCGAAATAATCTTGAAAATCAATCGGTCGCAGTCCAATCGACATTGGAATTCGCTGATTATAAGTTTCATTAGTGCCTACAGTCGCCGTTCCTGTGGTCGCATCTGAACCCGCGCCGTCGTAATCGGTGAATGCGACGTTCACCGAAGCCGCGCCGCTAGTTCCGTTTGCGTTTACCTTATTCTGCAATGACTGCGTAGCCATTGCGAGCCCGTTTGTAAAAACAGGCGCTAACCTTTCCGACAGGTCAGCCGCTTCGTTTGCGATCTGACCCGCGGATATCGTGCTTAAATCTATCATAATGCCTCCTGTTAGTTCATTCTGAACTTATTATTATATTTATTTATTCTTTGCGTAAATGACAAACCGTCATCTTTGACGCCCTTGTTTGGAATCTCCGGCGCCGCCTTTTTTGCCGCTTCACTTTTTACGGAAGCGATGCCGTCATTATATGCTTTTGCTAGTTCTTTGCCAAATACCTCCGCTTGCTCTGCCGTCATTTCCGGCAGCGATATACTCGCGAGATGTGGAGCCTCGCCAATAGCCTTTCTAAATTGCTCTTTTGCCTCGATTTGCTCTCGTTCTTTAGTGAGTCTCGCGACTTCCGCTTTTAACTTGGTTTGCTCTATCTGTCTATCCAACTCGGCTCGCTCTGACTCGGTTTTTGCCAGATCGCGCGCCTTTTCCAACTCCGATTGTGGCTTCGGGATTTCCGCTATCCTTTCCTCTAGCGTCTTTATCCTCTCTTTGCTTTGCTCTAATTCCTGCTTGAATGTGTCTCGCTCGGCAACAAGTTTTTTTAACTCGTCTTGTTGCGTGTCGCCGGCGCTCGGTTCCTGCTCTATCTGCTGTTTATTCGTCTGTATCGCTCATAGTTAACTCCTTTTAGATTCCATATATTTCTCGTTCTATGTCTTGCACTTCTCTCCACATCTCGTGTGTTTGCTTTTCAAGTCTAAGCATTTTTCTTTTTTTCTCGATTATTTCAAGCATCTCGTTGATTTCCTGTTCAAGCATTATTATTTTTAATTGTCGTTCCCATTTATAATGTTCTTGCTCTATTCTTTCGTCAAACCAATCCATTGTCTTGCATCTCCTTTAGTATCGATATCCACGGTGTGCTACTCTGCCACATATTGCTTTTTCGTATGTAGATACCATTTTCTTTAGTGACGCTATTTCTTTCGTGAGTCTGCTTATTTTCTCATCCTTACTCTCTTGCTCATCTTGCTCATCTTGCGATGTCGCTTTTTCAATTTTATTAATTACTCTTTCTAGTTTTATTCTCTGCTCGTTTTGCTCGTCTATTATAGCTCTTAATTGGATTATTAATTTGTTGTTCTCTCGTTCAATTCTTTTGAGCCTTTTATTATAACTTGCTAACGTTTTTAGTAATTCGTTAAACCAATCCATTGTCTCGCATTCTCCTATTACCATTCATTGTTTTGCATTCTCCTATATGATTCGGTAGCCCTTATTTCTATCTTTAGTTTTTCCCATTCACTTAGTTGCTCTAGCTCCTCACCCAGATAGTCTTGTATTGCGATTTCCGTTCCTTGCTCATATCCTATGTTATTTTGCTGAGCATATCTCTCTATCCTCTCTATATCGCTTGTCATATTATACAATATACATCGATGTGATTTATTGTCAACTAATAATGTCATTAATTCGCTCTCTAGCGTCGCCAATCGTTCCTAGTTCCGGGTTGCCCATTCCCGGTATCGCCAGAATGACTGTGCATCTGCAGTTTATATCTTGCGACGGCTCCCCAAAGGCTCCCGGATATCGCGGTCTATAGATTCCCGCGTTGAAGGTTCCGTCGTCGCTTTCGAATTTACGATGCAATGCTAAGTGTCTATCTCTAGTTCTCTCGTCGTTCGCTGTTATCCATTGCCTTCTTAGATTGACTCCCGCTGCCTGCAGATTCCTCTGTTGCAATGACAGCCCCGCTTGGAAGTTCCTTTTTAGTTCAGTTCTTACAATCCTAGTAACCGTTCCATAACTTTCGCTGAGTCTCCTGCCGAATGCCCTAGTCAAGTCAGTTAGCACTGTCTGACTAATCGACTGAACCGACGCGCCTCTTTGCGCAAGGGGAGCCGCGCGTCGAAAGACTCGCTCTATCATTAATCGCCGTTCCTCACTAAGAATTGTTCTTGTACTTACGCTCCGGCTGTCGAATTGATACGCTCCGACTCTTTGGTATCTTACTAATTGGAAATCGTTGTTTGCCGGTCGCCTGAATCTTGACACTTCGACTCCCGCCCTCTGCACTAGCGAATGAGCGGATGCCGAGCCTCTAAGTAATTCGCTCTCGGCGAACCTTCGCGAGACTGAACGCACTGCTCTAAACAGGTTGCGGTGCCTAGCCGAAATAATCTCTCGCAAGGCGGCGACTTTCTCGGCGGCGTTGCCATTGCGTCGAATCGCCCTGTCAAAATCTACCATATATTCGCCGTCGTTAACGCGCTCTCGGATTGCGAGTATCGCCTCTCGCGCAGACGCCAATGTGTCTGCGTCAAGCGCCAAAAGGATTTGTGACATCGTCGCCACTATCTAACCCCTGCTCATCGATGATATTTTGCTGTTCAACTTCCGGGTCCAAGTTCGCCGCCTGCCAGATCGTACGCTTGCTAGCCCCCGCTAGATTTAGTAATGCTATGTTGGCGGTCTGACTCTGTGGTATATTGCGGTCGATATCTATTTTCGGAAACTCGCCAATATTCTCCTTGTTTACCCTTGCCCATATTTCGATGTATCGCTCGACGAAAAGTCGCAACGCCTCTAAAGCCGCGTTTTCGAATTCAGCAATTGTATTCACCATAATTGTCAACCGCATCATCAACGCGGTTCCGCTCGGGTCATTCCCTGCAGTCAACTGCTCATAATCCGGGATGCCGGTCATCTCCTGTAATCCAGAGTTTATCGCTTTCAATATTAAGTCGGCTCCCGCGTTCGCGGTATAGGTTCCCACTTGCTTGATTAGCGTAGGGTCCACTCCCTCTAATATGTGTACATCGTGTTTGTTTATCGCTTCTAATTCTGAATTCGATAGCGAATATGGCGTCGCCATATAGATATTGTTATTTCTATCGTGCTGTAGCATCCAATTCATCAAAATCCTGTCTATGGCGTCAATCGAATCCTTGATTAGATATAGATATGGTTGGGATTCACTTGTGCGCCGCAATACTACAAAGGGAAGCCCCTCATATTCGAAGTCGCCTTCTTTGTACTGAGTTCCCCTTGAGTCTACTAACTGTATAGTCTCTCCATAGTTATTTACCACATCGATAAAGTCTAGCGGCGTCCGATTATTAATTACCGCGTTTTCGCCGGCTATGATTATCGCGGCTTTGCCATAGACTAGAGACTCCTTCACAAGTCGCCGCCAAGAATTGAATACAGCATCCCAGTTGATTTTCTCTGCATAGGTAGGTATGTCGCCCTTGAATGAATATCTCTGGTAGCCCGGCGAAGCGATGACTCCCGTTATTGTGTCAACATATCTCGATAGTCGGGTGTTTCGGTAGATTTGATTTGCTCGGTCTTTTTGCCTTCGCTCATTAAATAACTGAGTCGCTTGCCTGTTATTTCCGACAAGATAATCTCTAACTTCACTATATGCTTGTTGCCTGCGCTTTATTATATTTTTAATCTCGGCAGCACTCTTGCCTTCGCCAATGGAACCTAATTCATAAGTCATCTTGATTGCCTCATACGTTTAAATATATCACGCGACAACGCATATCGCAATGCGTCAATGGCGTGGTCTGCTTGTCTAACTTCGGGCTTCTCTATAATGTCGCCGCTTGAATCCTGTTGCCATTTATAGTTTCGAAACTCGGCAATAATCTCCGCTAAATGCGGCGCGATGACAATGCCCGCTTTGCCTCCATTCATTTGTCGCAGGTACTGAATTCCTTGCCAAACGGAGTTCGACCATTTTTGAACAAGCCTTCCGGGGCGATGCCCAAACATCCTAGAGCAATGGTCGTTTAACCCTGCGTTCGCTGTTCTATCTGCGCTATCACAATATACTATAGAATCTCTTTTTTCTAACGCGCTTATCCATTTCGCTATTTCATTAAACCGCCCGTCGAATTTGTAGAACGCGTCAATTATGAAAACCTGTCCGTTGAAAAGCCTGCAGTCTAAGCAGACCGCTGGCGCGACTCCCCCGCTCCAGTCAACGCCCCGGCGAATGTCTCCTTGCAACGCTTCGTCGCTTGGCTCCGCTACAATTATATTGCCGGCGAATATCGCGTTGGTCGCCGCTTCTCTGGGTTTCCCCATATAAATATGCTCATACAATTCTAAATCATACTTTTTTAACTGATTGGCTTGCTCTATCGCTGTTTTTGATAAGAACTTGTTTTGCTGGTAGTTGGTTTCAATTACGAGCGCGTTATCTGGCGGGTTAGCGATAAACTTTTGATACGTTGCTGTCCTCTTTGTAGAAGGATTGAACGTCGCCCAAATTTCGCTTCCGTCTTTTCGAATTGTCGGAACTAGAATTTCCCAGTATTGACTCTCCACATCATCCGCTTCCTCTATAAGGCAAATGTCAACGCTTTCTATTCCCTTTATTCTATTAACTAGCGAGTTCCGGTCGTTGCCTGGATAGAATCCCGCGTAATTAATTTCGCTTCCATTGGCGTGAGTTATCTGATTCTTATGAACAGTGAAGTCCGATAGTTTATAATTGTTAATAATGTCTCTAAACAGCGTATGCATCGACTGTCCAATGCTTTGGAATGTTTTGCGCATTACGATAATTTTGACCGGCGGTTCCCAAGAATTAGCGACTAACTTTTCGCCGCTCATTATTGATATCAGCGCGATAGCAACAGCCCAAGATTTCCCGCCCCCGCGACCGCTCCAGAGCGCCTTGTAGTATGGACCGCGCTCTAGTAACTGAGCGAATCTTATCGGAATTGACAGAGTCTCGGTCGCTCCTGTTGATAGACATATCTTGTTTTTAGTTGACTTTAATGACATAGCGTTATTCTTTGCCTGCGCTTCCAGTTTTTTTACCATTTCCACTAGAGCCGCGCCGCCAATAGTTCTCGTTCGCCCGATGTCTACAATTGCTGAGTAATTCGCGATTGCTTTTCCTTTTTTATCCTCACTCGTATCGTTTATGACCTCACTGGGAATCTCAGTCGCTAGTTCGGTAGCGGCGATTCTTGCGATGTTTATACCGCTATCCCAGAGCGCCTTTATCTTTTGGGCGTCTCCCTCACTAAATATATTTTGCAACCGCTCGTCTATTTTGGGAATCTGGATTTCCCTACCGCCATTAATCCCATAACTCTTGATTATTTGATTAACCCGCGGTTGGGTTATCCCCACAGCCTTTGCGATTGCCTTTTGCGTATAGCCCTCGCCGCGCATTCGCATTACTCTGTCTATCTGATTCTTGTTTCTCCTTATCATCAACTATTATCGATATAATAGTGTACTATTATAATTATAACAGTTACTATCGAAACGCTTACCGACAAGCGCTTTCCCGCAGGCTATTCATTATTTCTTGGCAATTTTCGTGCCATTCGCTAGGCGGCAACCCAACTTTGTGGTTACAATTCATAGAGCAGACCATTCTGAGGTTCCGTTTATTGTGAATAACCTTCTCTCCATATATCCTTATTAATGCCTTGCTTTGCGGAGACAGATGCGCCAGTTGCGGATGATCTGCCTGCCCAAGCGGGGCGCCACAGCAAGCGCACTGGCCTTGCTGTGATTCCCATAATTCTCTCTTTGTCTCGTTGATTTCGAATCGCCGCCTATTCATAGCCTTCTTGGCAGAAGCCCTCGCCAATGACATTTCCTTGGTTATCGTATTTAATTACACTATAAGGCAGCTCTTGCTCATAGGTAATTTTTAACCGCAATATTCCGTCTTTGTTATAGTGGAATTTGTGAGCTAATTCGCGACCTGAGTCTGTCGTTATGAATTTATACCTTATCGTATATTGCTCATCATAGTATGAATTTTCGTCCGACATTGACATTATATCATAGTTTATCATATGCATCTATCTCGAATCTACTTTTGCTTATTCACATGGTCGGCAAATGAACATCCCTTGCTTAACTGCTCATATGGGAATTCCCTGCAGGATTTAATGTTTTTGTCGTCGTAAGTGAATTCACGACTGATTCTGCCCGCGTCGTCATATACAGTCACTTCATGAGGGATTCCGTCTAGATATGTAGTCTTGTGTAGCATAACGCCCGCTTTATTGTAGCCGATTTTATAAGCGAATCTTTCGCCGTCCTTTGCCATAAAAAACCTTGCTTTAATCGTCATTCCGTCTTTATGGAATGTTCTTATTTCGACGCCGCCTGATTCCGTTTTCCGTATAAACGCTCTTTTTTTCTTATCAATCCACATATAATCCTGTGGTCCATTAAATCGCTCTTTGCATTCACAATTGCATTTGCGTTCCTTACATACTTTATTATTACTCATCTCGAATCCTCCTTCTTTATTATTACTCATTTCGAATCCTCCTTTCTTGCGTATATTGAATCTGTGTTTATCCAGTCATTTTTGTACAGGCACCTTTGAGTGACCCTTCCCATATCGTCATATTTAATTATCTCATATGGAACGCCCAGTTTGTATATTGTCTTTTCAAGTACGGCGCCTGACTTGTCATAGCGGATTTTGTAACTTAGCTTCAGACCAGACTTGCTCATTATGAATCTTGACTTTATTGTCAATTGGTCTTTGTAGAATGTCCGTATTTCAGTGATGTGTGAATCCGCTTCCCATACTAACATTCTCTTGCGAGAATCTAAGCACCAACCATCAGTTATTGGGTCCTTGACTGGGCTATTAGCCCGGCTGTAGAATAGTCGCTCGGCATCGCGATTGAATTGAATTGGCTCATTTTTATCGTACTCTATATAATGCTTAGCCTTCTTGCGTTCCCTTCGTTCTCGTTCCTTACACTCTCTCTCCTGCTTGCATCGTTTACATTCCCTTTGATTACTCATTTTGTCTCCTTTTTTATGTCTGGCTCGTCTGGTTGCCATGTTTGAATTCTACATGGCAGCCCATTTTTGTATATGTTTTATAGCCGTTTTCAGTGGTTTTATATGTAGGGTTTCCATACTCATCATACGATATCTTATAGTTTAATTCGTCGTCTCTCATCGTAGCTATGAATCTTGCTTTAATAGTAAGTCCGTCCTCATAGAACGTTCTTATTTCTACTAACTTTTCCTTGTCGTTCCACATCACCATTCGATGCCACTCATCAAAAGAGAAGTGAGTTAATTCTTTGTTGTCTACCGGTTCGTTGCTATTACTATAGAATAGCCTTGCTATCTTGTCCTGGTTTACCGGGAATTCTATAAATTCCGTTTGCTTACCTTCCCCTTGTGTATATCCTTTGCCTTTGCTCATATTACCCTCCTATAATTAATCTCTTTACTATTCATACTTCCCATTATAAACGTTGCGAACGACACTTATAAATGACATTTTTGTCGCGTTCATATTTGATTACTCTATATGGCAAGCCTCTTTTATAAATCGTCTTATAGATTGTCGTTCCAGTTTCGTCGTAACCCACTTTATAGTTTAGCTTGTCGCCAATCCTGCTTGCGACAAAACGTGACTTTATCGTCAGCCCGTCATCATAAAAAGTCCTTATCTCTATTGTGTCCTCTTTCTCATCCCATATTTCCATACTTCCTTGGTCGTCAAAAGACAATTCGTTTTTCCCCTTATCCTCCACTGGCTCATTAGTGTGGCTATAGAAAAACCGCGCCTTCCTATTCCTGTCTACTGAATATTCACTATTTTCCCTTTCATTATTCACTGCGTATTCCTTATTCATATTACCCTCCTATGATTCCTTGTGATTCTTATTTATCAACTCCGGAGTGAAATATCCCTGTGCCACACTCCTCTATCTTTATCGTCTCTCGTCGCGATGAACTGCACTTTGCTGTCTTTATATTCTATAACCTTTGGAGCCCCGTTTTTATCATATTGTTTTACCTCCGCGGCGAGCGCCTTCTTTATAGTCAGTCTCGTATCGCTTTTAATCCTTTCTTCATTATAACCTACTTTTCGATAAAGCGCGCCGCTATCGCCATTCTTACCCATTATAAACCTAGACCGTAACGTTAAGCCGTCTCTATAGAAAGTGTTTATTTCTATTATCTCATTATTCCTTCTTTAATTGTGCATCCTTCCTTTACTGTCAAAAATCTTTGACACCTTCCCGTTGCAATTAACTCGTCATATAAATAACTCTGCTGTGTCAAATTCTCTATTTAATCCCTGTTTTTCATAACTCCCCTCCCTATTAAATATACCATGTTCCGCTCTCCATTGACGAGCTATGTCAAGCAAGAAACTATACGCTTGAATTATCCAGTTTTTTTTAGCCATTGAAACGAATACCGGCGTCGATAATTCATCGTCTATCTTTATAAAGTCGAACCCGTACATAAAGTCCGGATCTGATGTCCTCATTCTATCTAATTCCCGCTGACCTAGCAATTGGAGCGAGTATCTCGCGCCCTCTTTGCTTACCATTTCGCCATTCAACGCCGATAAGTCAACCGCCAACTCGCCGACCGTCGCCCAAAATCTCTTGTGTATCGACAGGGGGCGCGGTTTGTGTGTCGATAGCCTTACCATAATCGCCGCGCCACCGCCAAGGGCGACCATTTCGTCGCCCGTTAGCGTTATCTCTACTTTTTTTGTCAACGGCAAAACCCTTTCAATCATTAAAACGTATTCCATTTTTGGCGCGTTTTGCTTTAATGCTATTCTGAATGCCGGCCCTATATCCGTTTTTAGTTTCCTGCCTTCCGAGTCTTTTCTCTTGTCAATAACTCGGTGCTCAGTAAACTTTATCCCTCCGCCAAAATAGTCGTCGACTTTGTGGCATATTTTGACAAACGCGTTCATTTGGGCAGTTGTTATGGCTTCATATGGCGTTTCGCCGTCAAAAACGACATCCTTTCTTGGAACGGTGAGTTTGCCATTCCAAGGGTATATTGACCGGAATTCCTTTTGCTCTCCTGTATCTACAACTCTTTAGTCGACCCATATTGGCAAATTCGATTCCTATTGTGAAATCGTTTGGATTGCTGTTTGGTCGATGCGAGAACGAGCCATTTCCGGCATGCCAAGCCTTATATATTAGTGGGCACAATAAATAAATTGTGCCCGCCCGTGATATCACAAGATGCGCAAACGCGGCTTCCTTGGACCGCAACATCCAATCAATAGATGTTTGCGCTCGACCCTCCGTGAGTTGCGTGCGCGACAATGTGCGTTGGCGTTTCGTCAAAATACCCTCCCTCTATTCTCGGCCCGCATTTAATGACCTTGAATCCTTCTATTACTTCCACTTGCTTACCTCCTTAGTAACCTCTAGCCATTCTTCATTTATCGGAATCCCCGCATCTACGCAGTATTCAACGAGTGATAGTAGCGAAGTCGTGTTAGTGTTGACCCTTAGCAAGTCATTGCGGTGATTTGACTTTTCGCCAGTGAGCCTCAATTCAAGCAGATGTTTGATGAATCTTTTTTTTGAAAGTATCGGCGGCGCGACTACCTCGTTTGGCGTCTCCTTTAGTGTCTCTTGCGGCGCCTCCTGTGGAGCCTCCCTTTTCACTGACATTCTTTTCAACTCGTTTCCTGGCTCGCTTTTTTTTCGCAAGTTCTTGTTCTTTTGCGTATTCCCGTTCCTCATTCGCCTCTTGTAACCTTTTTTCAAAAATCTTTTTATATCTCGCCGCGTTTGCTCTTGTGGCGTTTTCAATCTTTTCGTACATTACTTCAGAGTTTTCCGCTGCCTTTTTATCAATCCTCGCCAGTTCGTCAAAAACTTCAAGCGCCTCCTTTCGCATGGTTCCCAATGGCTTTTCATACTCTTGCATGGAGACCAGTTTTTTTATCGTTGCTATTTTTCGCGCGATAATTCCTGTGTCTCTATACGAGACGACTTGACAATCGCCTTGCGTATCTCCATACCGGCTTTTTGCCCAGTAAAACTCTATGGATTTCTCGGGGGCGGTTGACAACGCTATCGCTAAGTGAAACGTCGCTTCCAGATATCTTTTGCCAAATTGTGGCGGCGCTGGCTTTGCGTCGACAGCGTCGCCACTCTTAGTTTCCCGCTTTTTGTTAGTAGTTTTACTTGTCGCTATTATATGCGCATCTACTCTTGCTATATAGTCAAGCGCTTTGTTAGTCATCTTGCTAATTTGCGACCATGACCCTTTTTCATCAGCGTATTGAATCGCCCAACTCCACAGTTCGTCAAGTCCGTCGACGACTATTATATCTATTTGCTCTTTTAAAAAGATATCAACGGCGTCTATAATATAATTAGGATGCGCGCTCGGCGTCTTTATTAGGCGATGTGGGAATTTGCGAGAATATTGTGTAGTCCCGCCTCCCTCCAGATCGATGACCCCTATCTGGTCACCTTCCACTTTCATTTCATTCGCAACCTGTAAAGACGTGTAGCTTTTTCCGCTGTGCGGCGTTCCATAAAAGAGCATCTTCGAATATTCCGCGACCTGCTCTGCGTCTACTATCTGCAATGCTCTGTCATTATAATTCATACTCATAATTCACCTTCCTTTTCTATTGCTGTCTCTTTGATGTTTGTGTTCATTTCCATTAAATATTTCTTGCACAAGGCGCTTATCGCGTTTTTTTGCATATCCACCAAAACTGGTTTAATGCTTTTCTTGTCTGTAAAAACTATCATCGCTCTTTTCGCCCCGACCATTAACGCGTACATCGCGACTTGCCAAGTGTAATGAATTGAATTAGTGGTTCCTGTTTTCCAGTCGATGACAACCCAGTCGCCCAATCTTGTTTCGGCTATCAAGTCCGGAGTTCCCGCGACTAATAGCTTGCCAAAAAGCGCGCACACAGGGTGTTCAACATGAACAGTGTACAAATTCTCGGTGAATCGCGCGAACTTATTGATGATTTTTTTTGGCTCTTCGCCCGACAGCAATCTTGTCGCTATGTCGTCGTGAACCTCCCGCCCCCGCTTCATCGCCGCCTCGGCGGCTGGGGAAATGTATCCATAACTTCCTCTACAAACCTCGGAAACCGATGCTGGGTATCGTTTTTTCCCGTCAATTATCGCGGTATATTTGTGTGTTCTCTCGTCGAACGAAATGCTTTCTATCATTTGACTAGCACCCTTCATTTTACTATAACCCTTGCGGTCGTAGTTTTTGTGAAACTGATGCCTTCCGGTGGAGTCTCGCCAAAAATAACCTTGCAATTCGATGTGGATAGCGACAAACACCCAATTGGAATTGTCTTATTAACAATGTTATTATAAAACTCATCGGGCGACGATACCTCATATGACGCCCGGTCCGCATAATTGACGAACTGCCCGCTCTCTATAAATCGCTCCTTGATTCCTTCCATTTCCTTTTTTAACGCTTTTACTATGTAATCTAGCGCTAAAAACCGCTCCCTGTCTCCCTCTGGGGCTTCAGATAATATTCTATCAACAAAATTATTCATTTAATCCTCCTATGTTTATTATTCATCTCTATGCTTATCTGTTTATCTCGCTGTTTAGCCTTTTGTGCAGTTGCACTTCAGACTCCTCATCATCCTCTGGGGGCTCCTCGCCCCCGAAGTCCAGCATATATTTCAATATTTTGCTCGCTAAATTTATGAATCTGTCGTCTGAGTCCTCTATTTCCAGATATTTTGCGTCGTCCTTTATTTCATCAAAAAGTATCGCTCGCATATTTTCTTTGAACTGAACATCGTGAGCATATATTCTATCTAAAATTATGTCTTTTAACGTTTGCTTATATATCATTAGTTTACCTCTGCAGGAATCAACCCAGATTCTATAAGATATTGCGTCGCGTTTTTGACCAGTTGATTATGTGAAACGAGCCCGTCCAGCACATAAAACCCTAGGTTTTTCGCTATCCGTCGACCAAATCTATTATCCCAGATTCTTTGTACTTCATCATTGCGCGCATAACTCTACATATGGATGCCTTTTGATTCCGGTGATTTAAATTGCCGTCCCAGTAAACCTTGTCGTCTCTGTAGATTCTTAGCGACTTTAAAAACCTTGCCGTCTCGCCATTATTGATTTCCTCTGTCAAGGTTCCCTCGTTCCTACCTCTATGTGGCGTCACGTCTGGGTTATTGTAGTACTGCTCATCGTCAACCGATACTAATATTTGTCTATGTTCAGATCTATGGGTTATTATTTTATATTTTTGCCCGTTGTCATTTACTATCTTGTCCATTATACTGTCCTCTCTATTCTCCACTATATTCTCCTTTTTATTGCTCACTTCCTTTTTTTCTCCTTTATTTTGTTTTGTCTCTTTTTTATCGACTTTCGCAGGCTTGTTATCGGTCTCGTCTGTCTTAATTATCGTATGATAATCGACTTTGATTTTACCGTTATAATAAACAGCGTCCGCACCGTGCTTTTCAAACATAATGCGTTTTGCAATCGCCATTCCATACGCTCTCGGCAACTGACCGTCGACCAGGAATGCTTTCGCGACTCTAATTGTCGTAGTCGCCAAATATTCCGCGCTATGAATCTCGCTTCCCGCGTGAATCTCGACGTCAACCATTGGCTCGTCCTCGTCGGTTCTTTGAAAGTGCTCGACCACAAACGAGTCGTCAATCTTTTTCATCGAAAAGCCAATCGATTTTATTAGCTCTTTGTTCTTTTTCCAGATTGACCAAAACGCTCTATTGCCTCTCGACTTCATCAGCACAGAGGTTGTCTTGATTCCGGTGCCATACGATTTAACCACGTTTTCACTCATCACATATTCTAAATGAGATAAAAACCCTCTAACGATATCCTCTACCACGCCAGGGCGCGACACGCTATTAACTAATTCATTCATACTCATATAATAATAATTTCGTTCATCAATGTCAAGTGTTTTTTTTAATATTTCACAAACTTTTTTTTCAACCGGTAGGCTTTACTGTCTCTGGCTTCTAGCGTTTTTACCAAAACTAATTATGAAATATTTTTGATTTTTTTAATTAATTTATCAACGTCAACGCCATTTTTTTATGAAAACCTTAATAATTATTGCCAGGATTGTTAATAAAATTATAACTACAGATATGATTATCGCTATTCTTTTTAGTGAATTGAATAAATTGTTTGCCTTATTCAGTTCCTTAACAAGCCTATCCCGCTCCACCTCTATGTTTGCGAGCGTTTGACGCAGGGTTGTTAGTTCCGTTTTTAGTATATTCAATTCTACGGTCGCGGTATTTAATAAGTCATTTAATTCATTGTTTTTATTACTAATAGACCGCGCGCTTACTAGCGCTTCTCTAAGCGCCGACTTAGTTTCGTCGATATTATCACTCTGCAAGGCGGGCTCCGCTATTCTTATGATACGCTCAACCTCTATTTCAACTTCTCGTGTTACTTCAACCGCGCGGTCTACATACTCTATTATAGCCTCCGCTCTCGGGGCTACGTTTGGTGTTGCGCAACTAAAAAGCCCCGCCAGTATTAATGGCGAGGCAAAATAGAAAGCATAGGAAGATAATTCGATTTTAACTCTATTTCCAAAACCTTGTCTATTCACTTTTGGACTGCTTTCGCTTGATTGCCGTTCCCGCGCCAACTGTAATTGCAACCGCTGAGTATCCCGCGCTCCAAGAGAGCATAATCTCGCGATACATATCGGCGTTCACTAATCTGACAAGAATCGCCAGTGGATACCCAACCAACATCAGCGCAGCCGACGCAGTCAAGGCTATCAATGTAGCCCTCGCGGCTTTCATGGTGAAATAGTCTCGCGAACGTTATTAATTGCCGCCGTTACTCGTTCGCCAAGCATTGGGTTTATTATGTTTACTATTATCAATGCTATTATAGCCCCAATTGTTATCCATTGTCTTACGACGCCCATTCGACGAGCCCTGCTTTCGCTTTCGCGCCGCTTCTAATAATAAGTTTAACTTTTCTTGGATAAATCCATAGCCCCTCTCCAATAGCGTTATTCGCTTGTCCAAAGGCATCGTCTGTCGCGCCTCCATTGTTGGCTCGTCGACGCCTTCGCTTGTTATTCTTGCGTTCATATTTCCCCCTTTTAAAATCAATTGTTGATATGCGTGTAAATGCGCGCCCCTTATGTCTATTCTTGTTGTGGAATGCTAGAGATTGTCTTGCGACATATGAGTCTGCAGTAGACACTTGTATCACACCCGATTGTGTTATATTAACCGCTCCCGCTACCGATACTTTACCTTGAATCAGCTCGTAAGTTTCGCTTGCATTGCGCCCCGAACTGGTCATTGCGCAAGTATAGCGATTGAGCGTGCCTTTC
Organism: Spirochaetia bacterium; assembly: GCA_965220165.1. Classification (GTDB taxonomy): domain Bacteria; phylum Spirochaetota; class Spirochaetia; genus CBDCPJ01. The sequence continues at coordinate 1,362 of CBDCPJ010000034.1, read as the reverse complement.
TTCTGCCATTGTTGCGTGTATCGCAAGAGAAGCGATTACCCTGGCATTGCGTTTGTCGATCTGTTTGTCACTAATATTTAACGAAACGCAAATTATCCAGTGTCCTACTGGCTGGATATAGCTCCCCAAATTCCGCCGATTTGATACGATATAACCCGCTCCGCTTGGTATGTTCAGCCCCAGGCAGTGTATTGTTAAAAAGCACAGGCCAATCGTCTCTAATGAGTTTCTATCGAAGATGGCAACGCGCTAGAACTTCCCAAAACTCCGCTTTGCGTCGCCATTCAGATCTGAGGTTCCCAAGTGCACATAATGGTCAATCGCATTAATTGTCGGACCCTTCGTTGGGTCCACATCAACTGAGTTCAGTTCCCGTGTCTATTTTGAGTCTGCCTGCAGGCAAGACCAAGTCTCGCTCGTCGGCGAATTGATTATATATTGGCGGTCTCGAAGCCCATTCTCTACTGAGGTTACGTATCTCGGTTAGCAAGGCGTTGCCAGATAGAGCAGATGCGCGCTCCCATATCATCTCGCTATAATACCAGGCATTTAACGTCGACGTTCCCGCTTGAGTCCCAAACTCTAAGTCGCCTGTCCGGACTGGCGTGAAGCCGGTTACGACTTGTTGCGTCGCCCCGCCGTCGAATGAAAAGCGTACCTCTAGAATCCCGCTCGCATTCGTTGATACAAAGCCGACAAGGCTATGTGACCCGGGCGCCGGTCCTAACGGAACGTCGGTCAGGCGTCTAAAGTCTGGGTCCGAACCCTGCGTGTGCTCAGCAGATTCCGCGGTCGCTGTTATGACCGTTCCTTGCCCGCCGGAACCGCCTATTACCGAGTATGAAAATCGGTCGCTAGCTCGGTCGAATGTAAGTCGCATCCTTATATTATGACCCGCGAACGTAAACGTCCTATCCTCAGATAGCGTATCCCCTGTCTCTCCAATGGTTATGTGCTCTACATCAATGCCGACAAAGGGAATGCCTACGTGAACTGTTATTATATTCGGCACTGCCTTGTCGCTTGCGTTGTAGTCGAAAACACCGGACATTCCCGCATTGTCAATAACAATCCCATTGCCGTCGCTTGTCGCGATCTGACCTGTCGAGAGAATCGGCGACAGATACACCTGGTGAGCCTCCGTTGCGTCGGTTATCTCTGTATAGGCTTCTAGATAAGTTCCCGACGCGTCTGACCTAAGAATCTCTTGATTGTCTACCTTCAAAAGCGCGAAAGGCGTCCCGCCAAAGGGATTAGTCAGGGGATTCGCGCCGTTCCAAAATTCGCCGTCGGTTACTTTGAATGCGAATCCAAAGTACCGCGCGCTCGTCGCGCCGGTTTGTATCGTCTACAATTCGCCTA
>CBDCPJ010000033.1:0-8927 GCA_965220165.1 Spirochaetia bacterium | reverse complement strand
GAGGGTCATCAAATTCAAATTCGTTTACCGTTCCTAGATAAGAGACAGAAATACCTATAGGACCAATCTCTATCTTCGCGCCCCGCTTCAAGATTATGCGCAAATTCAGCCTCTGTGGCGTCTACGTGTCTATGCCAAATATGCTGTCCAATGTTCCATATTGCACCACATATCCTACAAATGGACGCAATTCGACAAACGCTAGCTTGAAAGCGACTCCGAAATGGAATGGAACAGAGATCGAGCCGGTAAGTCTCTGGTCGCCATCATCATAGTAATAGCGCGGCAAAGATGCAAATGCTCCCACCTCTCCGGTAATTGCAAGAAATGGAAGTATATTGACATCCAATCCAATGTCTAGTCCAGTGGTTATTCCGCTGTAAATCAAAGGCAATGCGTCTGAAAATGTTGCCGTTACAGTATCGCTGAGAGATCCTGTATAATATGTTCCCAAATCTACATCAAATGTAAGTAGTCCCGAATCTTGAGCGGCTACCGGCGGCGCGGCGTACCCCAATAAAAGCGTCAATACGAGAATAACAAAAAAAATATTAAAAATTCTCATAAAATCCTCCATACAAAATTAAGATATACAATATAATAGTAGCAAATTTCTATAATTCAATCTATTATTTCAATTTTTATCGCTTGCTATGTATTTTTTATAGGCTCAACTAACGATAATACAAATATTGATTTCATATGTCAATTTATAATATTATTGTGATATAACTCTATTACGGGATGTGGCCTAGGGGCTAAGGCGCCTGCTTTGGGAGCAGGAGATCGGAGGTTCAAATCCTCTCATCCCGATTCCTACTGATTGATGTGGCATTGCCGCAAAGCGTCCATAGCTCAGCTGGATAGAGCAACGGCCTTCTAAGCCGTGGGTCAGAGGTTCGAGTCCTCTTGGACGCGCTATGAATATATTGTCTCTGCCACCTATTATTGTTGGATTGGTGGTTCTCTTGGTTACCGTTATTATCGCGCGGATTATATCGGAGGTGGGCGTTAGATTTCTCTCTTCCGAAGAAAAGCAATCTCTAGTAGAGCATATGTCTGGTATGCGAATCGTCAGCGTCATTGTTCCCGCGATTATAATTATTCTGTATCTTATCGCCGCGACGATTTTGGAAAACGGCAAGGTTGACATATGGATTTTTATCGCATTTGTTATCTCGATACTATTCATCAACATCATTGCCGTGATTCGGTTGCGCGCATTGCGCCTATCGAAGATGTACAGGAGAAATATCCTGTGGTCTAAGATTATCGCCGTTGTCGGCATAATAGCCGCCGGCGTTATTATCGCCGGCCAACTTGTTTAGCATGCGATACCTCGGCATAGCCTGCGCGATCGGCGCCTATGTTATATGGGGAATACTGCCCCTCTACTGGAGGTTGCTCGCGTCCATTCCGGTTGCCGAAATAGTGTTGCACCGTATTTTCTGGTGCGCGGTATTCGTTTCGGCGCCGCTGTTGCTTCGCAGTCCATCAAAGCTATTCGCCCCATTTGCGGAAAGACGGAAACGTTTTATGGTATTAGGAGCCGCAATAGTTATTGCGATTAACTGGTGTGTGTTTGTCTATGCCGTTTCCAGCGAAAATCTTATTCAAGCGAGTCTCGGGTACTATCTTTCTCCGTTGTTTAGCATTCTTTTGGGAGTATTATTTTTGCGGGAGCGTCTTAGTGTTCTTCAATGGGTCGCCGCGTCATTCGCCACTATCGGAGTTATTATTCTGGTGCTCGCCCTTAAGGAAACGCCGATTATTTCGTTGACGCTTATGGCCACATTTGGCTTTTATGGACTCATCAAGAAAATAAGCGGCATTGGATCGTTGCATTCGTTATCGTTAGAGACTCTCTCGCTCTGCCCGATAGTTATAACGTTGTTGCTTGTGTTTTATCCCGCCGACAGGGGTTCATTTTCAATAGGCAGCAATTGGGCGATGCTTATTGGCGCGGGGTTTGTTACGGCGTTGCCGCTCTATCTATTCGGACTCGCCGCGCGGCGAGTCAAGCTCTCTCAAGTGGGGTTTTTTCAATATATTGGACCAACTATTATGTTGTCGCTCGGCGTTTTCTCGTTTGGAGAAAATTTCTATCTCTCGTATAAAATTGGCTTTGGGCTTGTCTGGGTAGCGCTTGGCTTTTATACCGCGTCGCTTTTTATCGGGCGGAGTCGAAATGCGCGCGTCATAAAAATGGGCGTAAATTAATGAGTATCCAGACTATTGATACAGGAAGTGTTATAGTTCGCATCGAACGTCGCGACCATAATGAGCGAAATCATTTTGATTTTTATAGCCCCGCGCGACGCATAGTAGTAAGCGGTCCAATGGGATCCGGAAAAACGGAGTATGCTGCTCGAATATGGCGCGACTCGGAAGTGGCGCGGCGAAAGACCGGCAAGATCAAAATCTATAACAAAGATGGACAATCAGATCGGCGGAAAGTTTTCATTATTCGTTCCCGCATGGGCACCCGTCAATTTGGGCAATGCCCGGCCGATTCGCTCTCCTATCGAGGTGGTTCTGTCCAGTGCGGCAAAAATATCGCCGATGCCGACAATTCGTTCGAAGTCGAACAGATCATCGACAAGCACCCAGATATCGGCACATGGATACTTGACGAAGCCAGCTTCTACGATGAGCGATTGGCATATATTGTTTTCAAACTATCGCAAAAGCGGGAATTGATATTTGTGTTTCCTATGCTGTTATGGAACTTTCGTCGCGAATATTTCAAATCGACCGCGAATCTGTTGCTTGAACATGCCACCGATCACATCCCGTTGACCGCCTATTGCGAACATCGCTCGTGTCTCCGCGACGCGCGACATAGCTATCGTTTCTATATGATCGATGGCAAAGAGTGCCCCGCGCTCTATTTTGACCCGCTTATTATTGTCGGCGGCGACGATCGGCAACTCGGCGATCCCATCGATCCGAACTACAGCGCGAGATGTATTGAACATCACATTCTCCCCGCCAAAGAATACACATATATGGTGTTAAAACCTCTTGGAATAGCCGCGGCGGGCGGCGACGAAGAGGGATTGAAGAAAGAGCTCGGCCTTATGCGCGATGATATCAAAAAGTCGCGTTTGGGCGTTGATCTGGCGAAATGCTCGTTCGGCTCGACAGAACGCGGATCGCTTTTTCTCAACGCCCTTTTGGTTCCCTACATCGCCGAGCGCGCGATGCTCTACCTCTACTCCGAAGAGAATCTTATCTCCCACGATCAATGCGTTAAACTTATCTCCGAAATAGGATTAAGTAGAGAGTATCTTGCCAAACGCAGCAAAGAAAATGGCCGACCGATCATTTTTTGACGGCGCGAAAATGCCATGTCGTTATTTATCGCGCGATAGCGCGAGAGTCTATTTTTTTACCGAGCGCGAGCTCTTATCGACGACAAGATAGCATATGCGCGGAAATAGGCTTTTTATGAAAAAGCTAATTTTATTGATCCATCCCACGATAATAAGAAAACGTCTTCTTACAATGCCGCGTATGATTGCCCGAGCGACAGTATCGGCCGATAACAGCGGAAACGAGTCGCCCAGCGCCGCCGTCTCTGGCGGTCTCCGCTTATTCTCGGTTCTAAGTTGCGGCGTATCGGTATCCGAAGGGCATACCACGCTAACAGAAACGCCGCTCTCCGCCCATTCGTTTCGCAACGCCTCCGACATTCCCACTAACGCGAACTTTGTCGCCGCGTAGGCGCTGTAGCCAAACGTTCCGATGAGTCCCTGCATTGACGAAACAGAGACAAGATGGCCGCGGCTCTCGCGAAGATGGGCAACTACCGCCTGCGCCACATTCCAAGCCCCGTAGATATTGATATCGACCATCGCCCGCAAATCGTCGTTGGTCAGTTGTTCAAAATATCCCGGTATTACATCGCCGGCGCAGTTCACCACGCCATCGAGCCTTCCGCTTATCGTCGCCGCCTTCGCTAGTGTATCGACGCACGCGCGCCGATCGGTCACATCTAACGGAAAGTAGTTCACGCGCTGTCGCTCGTCGCCGAGCAACGGACGCAACTCTTCGCTCGCGACCCGCAACATATTCTCGCGACGAGAGAAAAGCGTTACAGACGCGCCGCGCTGTATCATCTGCTTGGCAACCGCATAGCCTATTCCGCTTGAGCCGCCGATAATAAACCACATTGATCCGGTAAACCGTTTACGATATCTATTCATATTTTCACATTTTTTCACATTATGGATGAATATATTCTATGATCGCATCAGTTTCAATATGTGAGCCGATCGATTGATTTAATCTATCTTGATCCGCCATTTAACAAGAAAAAGCAGTTTATCGCGCCGATCGGCAGCGGCGCCGAGGGCGCGGAGTTTAGCGATTACTTGCGACGAGCAACTCTCCGCGACGACGCCTTTGTATGGCGACTTCTGCCCTTGCCCTTTCCTTGGCTTTTGCTCTCGCTCTTTGCTCGATGAGAAAGATTGACCAAGCGGCGATGAATATCTGGCGCAATCTCGCGAAGCCATTCCTGCTTTATGGCGCCTACCGCTCGAGCGTACGTGCGGCTTGTGCGAACAATCTCTCCCGCGACAATGAATTTTGGCTTTGATCCGGCAAGCAACGAACCGGGATGGATGACAATATTGCGGGTGGTAAGGCTGGCATACCCCTCCCGCGATCCAATGTCGATACAGGCGCGAAGAATGAGCCCGCTCATTACGGTAAGCATATAGTGCTTTCTATTGCCATCCGATCTGATCGCGCGCCCCTGTTCGATAACAATATCCTGCAACTGTCTTCTGACATGCCATATCTCGTTCATCGTCATGGGATCAAGATAATGGGAGGAGCAAAATTTCGCCTTATCGGCCGCCCGCTCATACGCCTTGATAATGTTGAGATAGGCGACAAAATCCCCCTCATTGTGGCGAAATATTTTATGCGCCGCTCTCGCCGCCTCCTCTTCGCCCGCCGGAATGATGAACGGCGTATTTGAAGTCAAAAAAGCGACTCCGGTAATGGTGTCCGCCAACACATTTGGATACCGCATCATCGCCTCTACAACGATTCGAGCATGCGCGGGAAGCAACGGAAAAATAGCCATATTGACGCCAATACGGGAAAGAGACAGATCAGGGGCGAGCGCCTTGAATATATGGAGCTCATCGACAGCCTCGCTAATTGCCTGGGCGCCCGGAGGAGCGATGAAATCAAAATCATTGAACTCCTTGATATTGAGCTCCGCCATACGCAACACAACCTCCGAGAGATCGGTGCGAAATATCTCGGGGCGGGTAAATTCCGGCCGGTTGGCATGCTCCTGTTGCGAATAGAGCCGATAACACACCCCCGGACGCGTTCTCCCTGCTCGCCCCTTGCGCTGATCCGCCGACGCCCGAGAAACAGCATCCTCCACCAACGCGGCGGTATGGCTTGCGGCGTTGTAAAAGCTTATCTTCGCCAACCCAGAATCGATAACCGTCTCGATCCCATCGATGGTTAGGCTGGTCTCCGCGATATTGGTAGCCAACGTTATCTTGATCATACCGGACGGCGTCGGTCGGAGCGCCAAATCCTGCTGTTTCTTTCCCAATCGGGCGTAGAGCGGAATAATGAGGAGCTTTTTGCTAAACGGCAACGCCAAAAGCGTCTTCGCGGCATCCTTTATCATCGCCTCGCCGGGCAAAAAGACCAGGATATCGCCGCGCTTTTTCTTGACGGCAACCTGTTCGGTGACAATCGACGCGATGGCGGCATTTACCAATTCCGCGCGCTGCATAAACGTATCCGCCTCGATAGGCCGGTAGATTACATCAACAGGATAGACCGGCGCGTTGATATAGATCTTCGGCGCCTGATTAAAATAGTCGGCGAACATCTGGGCATTGATGGTCGCCGAAGAAATAATGACGCGAAAATTCGGTCGCCGCATAAGTATCTTTTTGAGCAACCCCAAAATGAAATCGATCGTCAACGTTCGCTCATGCGCCTCGTCGACAATAAGCGCGTTATAGGCGAGCAAATCGGGGTCATGCTTCATCTCTTGAAGCAAAGTGCCGTCGGTAACGATCTTGATCTTCGTCGATCGATCGGTGGTATCGTCAAACCGCATCTTGTATGCTACCAAGCGATCCTGACAGTTAAGATACCGCGCGATATATTCGGAAATGGATAGGGTGGCGATACGGCGGGGTTGCGTCACTCCAATCAATCCGTTGTTCGCGTAGCCCTCTTGATAGAGAATCAGCGGAAGCTGGGTTGTTTTCCCCGATCCGGTGGGGCTTTCAACGATAACGACATTATGGTAGCGAAGCGCGGAGAGAATCTCTTTACGATGCTTCCAAACCGGAAGGCGATGGAATCGAAGCCATTGTTTAAAATTCACCTCGCGTCGTATTCCGAAATGATAGAACGAATCGCCGCCAGCGCCTTTTCGCGAGGCAATCCGTTCATCACGGCGCTCGTGGCAATATTCCGTATGTTTAGCGCGTCGACCTCCGCCTCGTCGTCCCCGCAGAATAGGCCGGCCGCATAGCCGGCGCGCTCGGCGTATTGCAACTGTCGCCCCAACTTAATCGCTTCGGGGTAGACCTGACAGGCTATGCCATTATTGCGGAGCCATTCCGACAAAATACAATAGCGACCGATGAGCCGCGCGTCGAGGCAAAAAATCAACACCGCCGGCTTAAACTCGCTACGAGTATGTAACGGCACCGCCGCAAGCAATCGATCCACGCCAATCGATCCGCCGACGCCGGGCAATGACGTTTTGCCGTAGAGGCCGATCAGATTATCGTAGCGCCCTCCCGAGCTAATCGATCCAATTTCTGGATAATCGTTCAAAGTAGTCTCAAAAATGACACCGGTATAGTAATCGAGCCCGCGGGTAATGGCGGGAGAGACAACAATTCGGTCGGCTATCCCCGCCTCGGCGGCAAGCGTCAACACCGACTCTATTCGCCCGGTATCGGCGCCGGGAATATATCGGCGAAGCTCGCGCAACGTCTCGTCATTGGAGCGCCGAGGCTCTATCAGCGACATAAGCTCGCCGGCAAGCGATGTGGAAACGATACGCCCAAGTTGCTCCAGCGCCGCCGGCCTGCCGATCTTATCGATCTTGTCGACAATCCTGGCAATATCGACCTCCCGCTCGCCGATCCCGCGCGACTCGACCCAACGTTGCAACAGCGATCGATCGGAAACGCGGATGGTAAATTCCGGCGCCTCGATAGCCATAAGCGCTCGGGCGACCAGCAAGATAACATCGAAATCGCATTGCGCCGCGTCGCACCCGATAATATCGAAATCGCACTGCATAAATTCCCTATAGCGACCATTCTGCGGATTTTCGCCGCGAAACACCTTGCCGAACTGGTACCGCCGAAATGGAAACGCCAGCTCTTCCCGATGCGACGCGACAAAACGCGCCAACGGCAACGTAAGATCAAACCGCAACGCGACATCGCGCCCTCCGGCATCCTCAAAACGATAGATCTTCTTTTCGGTCTCCCCGCCGCCCTTGCCCAGCAATATATCGGCATACTCCAATATCGGCGTATCGATCGGGCAAAACGCGAACAGGCGAAACACGCGCTCCAACCGATCGCGGAGGCGCTGCCAACGGAGAAACATCTCCGGCATTGTATCTCGAAAACCCTTCAGCAATCGAGGCGTTATTGTATTTTTTCCCATAGATTATACTCTTTCTAATTCGCTATAATAGAGAACAGACCCATTTAACATGGGCAACATGGTAATAATAGCAATTTTATTTCAAACAATCAATAGCCAGTTGCATAAAAAAAATATAAATATAATAGAGGAGGGGGAAGTCTCCCCCCTCGCTCCAGCCATTCGCCTATCGGCGCCGCAGACGCTAGCCTCCGCATCGCGGAGGCTGCGGGCTCCGCTCGCGCTCCGCCCGCCGCGTCGCTAATGGCTTCCGCTCCCCCCTCAGCGGGAGCGCCCCGCCATCGTAAATCCCCCCGCAAATTTCCCGCAACGCCCGATCTCTGTAATATAGGGCGAATAATCCGTAAAAATCGCCACAATTCCGCGCAATTTATTTATATTGACGTATCAGGAAACGATACCCATATTGTTTACATGAAAGAAGATGGTATGAACAATTTGCGAATGATCGGTTTTTTTGGCGCGGCGCCCGCGAAAGTCACACAAATAGGCGCTGTTCTGGCGATTGTGGCCGTTGTGATTAGTTGTCAGCCCGACCTACCTGATCCGGTCGATGAAGACAGAGTCGGCAATACAGCCGCAATCCCCGCGATTCCCGCAGAATTCTCCGCGATCGTAGGCGATGGTCAGATTATGCTTACCTGGACAGCGTCGAGCGGAGCGACCGCCTACGACATATACCGCGGATCCGGCATGGAAGCGCTGAACAAGGAGCCGCTTTCAACCGTCTCCGCAGGATCGGGAACGGCCTTATACTATCGCGACAGCGGGCTAACCAACGGCGATATCTACCGCTACGCGATCGCCGCGAAAAACAGCGCGGGAGCCAGCGAACGGAGCGTCGTTATCAACGCGACCGTCGGCGCCGTCGCAGTCGATAACGATGGGGACGGACTCATCGAGATCAACACGATGGAGGCGCTGAACAACATACGATACAACTTGGCAGGAATAAGCTATAAGACATCCGCAAGCGACGCGGGCGATGCAAGCGGATGCCCGGCTATGGGATGCAATGGCTACGAACTGACGCGAAACCTCGACTTTGCCGACGCGGCAAGCTACGAAAGCGGCAGCGTCAACAGCGACTGGCGCCCAAATAACGCCGACCCTGATATGGCGACCAACGCCGGCTGGGCTCCTATCGGATCGCGCGACAATCGATTTACCGCCATATTCGATGGGAACGGGCATACCATAACCAACCTCTACACCCGCGGCCGCGCCGAGGCGGGACTATT
>CBDCPJ010000032.1:0-38737 GCA_965220165.1 Spirochaetia bacterium | reverse complement strand
ATCGACGACGAAGCGCCGGTAATCGATCCCGCAAGCATTCCGACCGCAACAGTAACAGTCGAAGCCGGAACAACCATGCTCAGCGCTCCGATAGACATTAACGCGACCGACGACTTCACGACTGCCGCTAATACTGGCGACCCTGAAGCCGAAATATCCTACGCAATTGTCGCTGGAAATGCTGGCGGTAATTTTGCTATCGATGATGACGGCGTCATCACCGTCGCAACCGCGCCTACTTTTGTGGGAGGCGCAGGCGATATGCGAACGCTTACCATCCGCGCGACCGACACATCAGATGACGCTACGGGAGAGATGACTACCGACGCGACGCTCACCATTACCATTACAGAGCCCGCCACGTTCACGATAACCGCAGATCCTCCCTCGCCTAGTGTTGGCGAACGAGAAACAGCAACAGGAACAGCAGATACTCTTGCCACGCTCACCGCGAGATATCCCGGCGGAACCCCTGTAACTGGCATTACCTATAGAATTACAGAAGCAACGCCGACTAATCCCGCGCACCCCTTTATGATTAACGGCAATGGACTTATCTTACCCGCAAACGCCACGGTCGATCATGAAGCCGTCGAATCCTACACCCTTACGATCAGCGGGACAGCCGGAGTTGCAACATCGACTATTGGTATTACGGTTGCCATCAACAACATCGACGACGAAGCGCCAGTATTTGACCCAACTGCTCCGACAGCGCAAGTCGCTGGACGTACAAGAGTAGGCACCGAAGTTATAGACATCGACGCGACCGACGACCTCGGCGACGGTGAGAATGATATCACTTATGCCTTTGTCGATGGCACGAATTTAGAGCAAACACTCGATGGCTTCACGATCAATGCCGCTACCGGCGTCATCACCGTTTCAACCGCGCCAACGTTCTCGGAAACAGACGCTACAGCAAACACACGAACCCTTACCGTCCGCGCGACCGACGCCTCCACTACTCCGGTCGCGGTTGGCGAAACGACAAGGGAAGTAGCCGTCATTATAACCGTTACCGAGAATCTGGTTGATATCGATGGCGATGGGCTGATAGAAATCGATACGCTTGATGCTCTGAATAACATCCGCTATGATCTTGCAGGAACAAGCTATAAAATCGATGATTCGGCCGGTCTAGGACCGACCTTCGGATGTCCCGCCGCAGGTTGCCGCGGCTACGAATTGACGCGGAGTCTCAATTTTGGCGAATCCGCAAGCTACGCAAACGACATCGTAAACCCAGACTGGCGCCCCGACGGTGCCGGTGCCAACCGAGGCTGGGTGCCCATTGCCGGAACCGGTGACGTATTTTCCGGCGACTTTTACGGAAACGGGCATACCATCACCGGATTATATTCCCGACGTGTTACTGGCGGAGGTGCGCGGGTTGGATTATTTGGACGCACCGGCGGATCCGCGGTTATTGCCAATGTTGGATTATTAGATGTTGATCTCCATGCTGATGGAACGCAAGACGGCAGGATCGGCGCGCTCGTTGCTGAGAATAGAGGGCTTGTAGTCGCGTCCTACTCAAAAGGCACTATAACCGTCACTGATGGAGATCGTACACAATATCTTGGCGGCTTGGTCGGTTATCAGGGTGTTCAGGGAACTCCCACCATAATTGCCAGTTATTCAGAAGTTGTGGCTACCGTCCCTATGATGAGCGATGTGAACATACGTTCTGGTGGATTAATAGGATACCATTCATTAGAAGGTGAAGGAGGGATCCACGCAAGTTATAGCAACGCTGATATCCGTGGCAACGGCTATGGTGTGGGTTTGACAATGGGGGGACAAAATTACTTGGGCGGACTTATCGGTGAAATACATTTGACGGGAGCCGGAACAGCTACAAAAACTAATATTGTTGCTAATTATGCTAGTGGCAACGTCTTCGCTTCTTTTGCTGGAGCAGGATCCATTCCTGGAACAGGATCCTTTGCCAGTGCATTTGCCACAGGGGCTTCAACAGTTGGTAGCGGCAATGCTAGAGCAGCTTTGGAAGGTGGAAGGAACAACTATGGGTTTGGAGCCATTATGTATCTAGACGACTCTGTCGTCGGAGATACTCTTCCTATAAGGAGTAATATAGAAAGTCGCGTTGCTCCCCCCACAGGGGTAACTTCCCCCAATGAACTTACCCAAGCAAACGCCGGAGGTAGATGGAACGACGCTGATGATAATACCCTGGGCGCCTGGGACTTCGGTACCGGCGGTCAAGCCCCAGCATTGCGATATGCCGATTACGACGGATCCGGAGGCGTGGACTACTGTGCCATGTTCCCGGGTGTAACATGCGGAATGACATTGATACCTGGGCAAGGGCGATAACCGCCTATAGTATCGCGCGCGCTATCTTTGAGTAGTGCGGCGCGGAGGTAAATAGAGACGGCGAATACTGCTCATTCTTGAGCGGTATTCGCCGTCCGTTTTTGTAATAAAAATTGTTGACGAATAGACGTTCGCAACATATATTTGTCACAGTGCATTTTCAAATATTTTCTGATTGCAAGGAGTGTTCTCTGGTCATGTCATTTTCCTATTTTGCGCGTAAGATCACATCGATAGCGGCGAGTATCGGTATCTCTCTAGGCGCCATTGCCCTTATTGGGTGCCCCCCAGACCCCCCCTTGCCCAATAACGATACCGACTCCAATAACAACGTCGGCGGCGGCCCCGCCGCGCAGGCGGCTCCCGCCGTTCCCAAAGGGCTTGTCGCCTCGGTTGACGGGCTCCAGGTATCGCTGGCCTGGGACGCGGTAGCCCTTGCGACCAGCTATGATATCCACCGCGGCGACTCCGCGGACAATCTTGGCGATAGCCCCTACAAAACTATCGGCGCTCCCGATACAGAAGGCCCCGTTTCGTATGTCGATACGGCCGTTACCGATAACGCGACCTACCATTACGCCGTAGCCGCGATCAACAGCGCCGAGCTAAAAAGCGCGTTAACCGAACCAGTTTCCGCCACCCCAACCGCTCCCATCCCGCAAACGCTCGTCATTGTCGCCGATTCCGACCTCTCCGCGCCCGACAATCAACCGCCGCGACCAATTGTGGAGCGGGCGGGGGGCGCCAGAATATTCGTCGCCGAATTCTCCAGCGTTTTTTCCGGCGACGGCTCCATCGCCAACGCCGAATATACCATTGTAACGCCCCGCCGCAGGCGAACATCCCTTTCAAATAGTGGGCAACGTCCTTATCCTTCCCGCATTTACGGCGATCGATTACGAACAGGCTGCCCAATACAATCTCACTATCGCAGGCGCGACCGCCGACGGCGTCAGCGGCGCAATTGACCTCGTCATTCCAATAGGCAATCAAGACGACGAGGCGCCCGTTTTTGAATCAATTCCCCAAAATATCTCCGTAATTGCGGGAACGACAACGCTCAGCGTCAGTCCGCTTGCTATTGTCGCAAGCGATAGCGCCGATGGCTTCGCGAGCGATGAAATATCCTACGCCTTTTTCGACAGCCAGCACAGCACGCGTACGCAAACATTGCATGAGTTTACCATCGATTCAGCGACGGGCGTTATCACGGTCATACGCGCGCCTGCCTATTCGCCCATTCCCGAAAATAACCAACGATCGCTTACCATTCGAGCCACCGATCAATCGCCCGACGCGGTCGGCTCCACGCATTCAGACGCCGGTATCGTTATCGCAATCGTTCCTCCCGCCAATATAGTGGTTGCTTCAAGCGCCGGCGCCAATATTACCGTCAACGAAAGCGACGACACATTTATTCTCGCGACCACCATCAGTATAGAGACGCCTGGCGTCCTTCCAGCAAACGAAACACCCTATGCGATCGATGGCGATCTCCCCTAACGCCCAAATCGACGACAGGGGAAACCTAACCCTCCGCGTCGATTACGAAAGTTTGTCGGCAGATCAACAGACCAATGGCATCCCAATGACCATTCAGGTTGCCGGAAGCGAGCCCGTCCAACGCGAATCGATCGATCTCGTCATAACCGTAACCAATGTCGACGACGAACAGCCGACATTCTCTGAACATGGCGGATACCCCGGCAGCTTCAATGCCGATCCTTCGCCCAGCTACCGTTTCGCCCTCGACAGCGGCGCGGCGGAGGAGTTCTGGCTGATCATTGCGACCGACGACGGCCCCGAGACGATCGCCTATGCGATAACCGCCGATCCCGCGACCCCGCTCGCGGTCGCCAATGCCGTTTCGATAGGCCCCAGCGGGCTTATAACCTATACCGGCGGCGCCCCTCGCATCCTTGTCGCCGCGACCTACGACTTCACTATTACCGCAACCGCCGGCGCCGCCGATTCGGGCGGCGAATCGACCGCCAGCCTGACCATCACAGTAAACCCCATCGGAAGCTTCTCGATATCGGCCGACGCCGACGATTCGACGCCCGGAAACCAGCCTCCCGACAGCATACCGGAACGCGAGAGCGGAGAGCGAATAACGCTGACAACGTTGCGCTCCAATGTAGAAGACGCCATAGTCTACGAGATCACCGGTTCCTCCGCCGATCCCCATCCATTCGCCATCGAGGGCAATACCCTTATTCTTTCCGCGGACGGGGCGCTCGATTACGAGGACATCGCAAACTATACGCTGACGATTACCGGCACCTCGCCCACATTGGCGACCGACGCAATCGACATCAACATTGCCGTCTCCAACCTCGACGACGAGGCCCCGGCATTCGACACCAACACTATTCTAACAGGCGTAACGGTCGAAGCGGGAACAACGGCGCTCAGCAAGTCCATAGACATTGACGCGACCGACGATTTTACGACCGCCGCTCATGCCGGCGACCCTGAAGCCGAAATATCCTACGCCCTTGTCGATATTGATGGCTCGGGCAACCCGGTAGCGCCCAACGCGGCAAACCTCTCTATCCTCGGCGATTTTTCCATCCATGCGCAAACCGGCGTTATCGCAGTAGCGTCCGCGCCAACCTTCTCGGCCACAGCGGCGGACAATGAGCGAACGCTTACTATTCGGGCGACCGATAGTTCTCTGTCGGCAACTGGCGCCACAATCGCCGATGGAAGCGATCACAATTGCCGTTACGCAACCAAACGCGCTGAGCGTCACCGCCGATCTATCGACAGCGCTGCCAATAGCGGAACGAGATAACGGCCCCGAAATTACCGTCGCGACATTTTCTGTCGAGCATCTCGACGAGAGCGCGCAAAATACCGTAGTCTATACAATCGATAGCGTCGTCCCTGATAGCGTCGCCCCCGCAACGCATCCCTTTGATATTTCGAATAACCGACTCATTGTGAAAGCCGATGCGCCGCTCGATTACGAAGAGAGCGACAGCTATGTCGTTGATGTTGCCGCTACGCTCAATGGATCGTCTATGAATACCCAGGTAACGGTTGGCGTAACCAATCTGGACGACGAAGCCCCAACAATTGCCAGTGCCGCCGTTCCGACCGGCGTAACCCTCGCTCGCGGCTCCGGCACAATGCTCAGCGAGCCCATAGACATTGACGCGACCGACGATCTTGGGAATGACATCTCCTTTTCATTTGTCGACGGCCCCAATTTACGGCAGACATTGAACGGCTTCAATATCGGATTCTTAACCGGCATAATCACGTCCAATTCTATCGCCCATGACGCAGAGACCGAGATCCGACGGCTTACCGTACGCGCTACCGATCAGTCGATCGGCGCGATCGGCGATACGACTTCCGAAATTGAGGTAGCTATTACCATCCTCCCGACCGAAAGTTTTTCCATAGCATCAGATATCGGGTTTTCTATTCCTGTTGTGGAAGTAATGAATTTGCCTCAAACCACCCTCACTACGTTCGAATCTTGGTATCCAGACAACAGCCCGGTATCGGATGTTACCTATACAATTGAACCCAATCCCGCGCCGGACATATTTGGAATCGCAAATGGTAATCAGCTTGTAATAGCCGCTGGCGCCACTTTTGATTACGAATCTATCCAGCAATATACCCTTACGATCCACGGCGCCGTTGAAGAAGCGTCGGGCAGCGCTGATCTAACAATCGATATTGTCAATCGCGATGACGCAGCGCCTCAATTTGTCCCATTTGATCAGAACATTACGATAGACGCAGGCGAAAGTGAATTCGAAAACACAATAGACATCGACGCGATAGACGATGTCGGCGCCGAAATATCCTACGCCTTCGTCGACGACGGGAACGACGTAACGCCAACCATAAACGGCTTCACCATCGATGCCGACACCGGCGTTATCACGGTTGACGCCGCGCGAACGTTCTCGGACACAGCGGCAGAAAATAATCTAATGTTTACCATCCGGGCCATCGACACATCACCCGAAGCTTTTGGAGAAACATTCTCCGATATCAATATTACCATCACAGTTGTTCGCAATCGATTTTCGATTGCAACGTCAACAATTTCAGGCGAAAATATCGTAAGCGCGCGCGCTCGAACCGATGGGCCGCGAATCGATTTGTGGTCTATTGCCGCTAACTATCTCGACGGTTTCTCCCATTGTGGTGGAAAGCTATGCCATCGTAGATTCCAATGTGGCCGAACACACGTTTATGCTGGAAAGAACTATGGAAGGCGACGCAATATTATACGTGCCGGATGGAGCGGCGATTGGCGATAATAACCCCTATATGCTTACCATTGAAGGGACTTCCAATTCACTCGTCTCCGCCTCCGCCGAAGTAATAATCTATGTGATGCCCGCGCTTGTTGACAGCAACCATAATGGACTTATCGATATCAATACGTTGGACGATCTCCACAGAATTCGTCACAATCTAGAAGGAACAAGCTATAAAATAAGCGCGGACGATCCCGGCGATACCTCGGGATGCCCCGTAGGTGGTTGCTTTGGTTACGAATTGATGCGAGATCTCGATTTTAACGAGAGCTCCCATTATTTTACTCAAGCGATCAATAACGATTGGACAAGCGGTTCCGGCTGGAATCCTATAAGCAGCCCTACCTCGCCATTCTCCGCCGTCCTTAATGGAAACGGACACACAATTACCGGATTACATTCCCTTGGCGGAGAGTCTGGGTCGCAAAGGATTATTCAACACCACCGCCGAGGCCGCCCATATTAAGAATCTTGGACTACTCAATGTCAATATTTCTGGTCGGAGTAATGGGGGTCGTTCTCAAGTAGGAGCGCTGGTTGGCGTAAATAACGGCAGAATAACCGCCTCGTATGCTATCGGAGCGGTGTCCCCCGGCAGGGGAGGCTCAAATGCCGATATCATTGGCGGATTGGTCGGCCAGAATACTAATACTGGAGATATAGTCGCTAGCTACGCCGACAGTCAGGTAAACAACGGTGTGGCAACCACTCAACCACAGGCGAAATTAGGTGGCTTGGCGGGATTAAATGCTGGCAACATTATCGCGAGTTACGGTCTCGGCGACGTATATGACTCAGACGAAGCCGATTTTATTGGCGGACTGGTCGGCGAAAACAGCGGGATCCATAGTCGCCAGCTATTCTTTAGCAAATGTCATCGCTAGCGATTCTGCCGACAAAAATGGTCTCTTGGTTGGCGAGGACGATGGCGGTATGGTTCTTCAAAGTTATGGCTTCGGCAGCTCTCTCAGGCAATCAGCGGACAACGAAATAGGAGCGCATCCTCCAGAAATAAACGACGCTCGTAATTTGACTTTGATGATCGCCGGAAATAGCTGGAACTCCGCGACCGATAATACGCTGAACGCGTGGGACTTTGGCGACGCGACGCAATTGCCGGCATTGCGATATGCCGATTACGACGGCCCCGCAGGAGACGTCTACGACTGCGCCATGTTCCCGCCGTTAGCATGCGACACCATCCTACTGATACCCGGACAACGATAATCGATATGCTCGCAATACCCCAACCTCCCTTCGCGCGCCTGCAGTCCCCGCAGAGCTTCTATTTCGTCCGCCATGGCGAAAGCAAGGCAAATAGCGAGGAAATTATGCAAGGCAACATCGATGGAGAGCTCTCAGAACAGGGAAAAATACAGGCAAAAATAACGGGTGACTGGCTCCGCGAAAATGCCGAAATAGACACAATCATCTCTTCTCCGTTACAACGAGCGCGCGAGACCGCCGAAATTATCGCCGAACAATGCGGGCTATCGGTAGCGGCAACCGATCCCCGCATTATCGAAATAGACATAGGAATATTCTCGGGGCTCACCGCCGAGTCTGCCGCCGAGCAACGCCCCGACATCTGGGCGCTCTTCCAATCGCAAAGCTGGGAGATTGTCCCTAAGGCGGAACGAATCGCGCGACTCGTCGAACGAGCGAGCGACTATTGGAAATGGCTTATCGACTATTCCAACGAAAAAAATCGCGCGGTTCTCAGCGTATCACATGGCGGAATTATGCAATGGATCATCAAAGTATGCAACGGCTCCGCGCCGCTCTGGTCTCCCATTATCCAAATTAGAAAATTGTAGCGTCGCCAAGCTATTTGTTCGTCCGGCGCCAATGATCGAATCGAAGCCCCAAGGCCACTTTAGCAACTGGCACTATATCAACCGCGTCGCCTACTCATAACGCCCGCCTCGCTACAACGCCTCGCCCGCGGCAGCCCCGCGCAAACCTCCCGCGCTAAAGAACGCCAGGATTAAGCGCGAACATTTTATCCACCTGCATATCATCGATGGTGTAGGGGATTCCTCCCGTCCCAAGCCCCGACTGTCGCAACCCGGCAAACGGCATCCCGTCAACCCGAAACGCGGTATGGGTATTTGCCATCACCGCGGAAGCGTCGATATGTCGATAGATATAGATCGCGCGATCGATATCCCGAGTAAATAACGCCGCTTGAAAAGAGAAGGGAACGCTATTGGCGCGAGTAATGGCGACCTCAAGATTATCGTACTCGTAGACGCAGACGACCGGCCCAAATATCTCTCGCGTGCTTACCTCTGCCATATCTGGAGGATTAAATAGCACGGTGCATTCGTAGCAGTTATGATCCAGTATCTTCCCGCCGGCCAAAGGATCGGAACTGGCATTCTTCACCCATTGATCTATTCGATTTGTTTCGCTCGACCTAATCAGCGGCCCAACTTCGGTCTTCGGGTCTATAGGATCGCCAATGACCATCGCGCTTGCCGCGTTGGCAAGACGTTCGGCAAAAACGCGAGCGATTCGCTTTTCTACAAAAACGCGCTGCACCGAAACGCACACCTGCCCGGCATGATAGAAGCCGCCCCGAGCGATTGCGTTCACAGCCAATGTGATATCCGCGTCGTCCGCCACGATAACCGGCGCCGCGCCCCCATGCTCCAACGCGCAACGAGTGCCGGGAGCAAGCTTCGACCGCAACATCCACCCCACCTTCGCGCTGCCTATAAAGGTAAGAAAGGCGATTCGCTTGTCGGTGACCATAGACTCGGCAAGACTGTCATCTTCTGGCATAATAAACCGGCACCACTCCGTCGGCAAGCCAGATTTATAGAGGACATCGATAAACGATCGACACGAGAGCGGCGTCTCGCTCGACGGCTTGACCAGCACGGGACACCCCGCCGCGACCGCAGTGGCAACCTGATGAACAATAAGATTCAAAGGATGGTTAAACGCGCTGATCGCCACAACGACGCCAATAGGCTCCTTCTGGGTAAACGCGATCATATTCGCCCCCGCCGCCGCGCCCTGAATGGGAATAACCGCGCCCGCGTCGCCCCGCGCCTTCTCGATACAGAGCTTTACCCCCTCGATAGCCCGATCCACCTCTATCAGCGAATCGCGCAGCGGCTTGCCCCCCTCGTTCGAGGCCTGCAACGCAAGCTTCATCCGCTCCCCGCCCATATTCTTCACGACGCGCTCCAGTATTCCAATCCTCTCGATCAGCGGCAACAGCGCGCCCTTATTGCGATAGAGGTAATATGCCTTATCGATCTCCTCGTTCATGACCCTCTCGGGCGTTGTGTGCACTTCGTCAATAACATCGCCAGTATATGGCGAAAGAACTTTTAGCGGCATAGCGCCTCCTTGCTATAAATAGTCAACACAATAATACTAGCCAATAGCCTCTCTGTCAATGCGCAGAGAAGGAGGAGGGGGAAGTCTCCCCCCTCGCTCCATAGCGCATTGCCGCTTCGCGTCAACCGCCGCTCCCTCTTCGCGCTCCGCTCGCGCTCCGCGCTGGTCGCGGCTTGCGCTATTGCGCTCCCCCCTCAGCGGGCAACGACCACCGCCCTCGGCGCGCTCGCGCCAACGCCCCCGTCATAGCCCGCAACGCCCAAACGTCGCTCTATTCGTCGTTCCGCGCGCGATGGATCGGTCTCCAGGCGTCGCGGAGCAACGATAATGCGCGACCGAACATCGCGGGAACCAGCCGACGAGCCGCAAGATGCGCGCCGATAATATTTTGCGCCGCCGGCCCAAGCTCCAGCTCCGCAAGCCCGCCGCTCACAAATATGTTGTCGCGCCATTCAAGGGTGGGCAGCAGTATAGGATGCCCGTCCCGCGTGACGGGGAAGCCGTTGATCCGCGCGGTTTCGGCGACCAGCGGTTGGCGCGCGAATTTTGGGTCAAATCCGGTGGCAAGGGCGATACAATCGCCCACAATTGTGGAATTATCGGCCAGTACAATCCGTATCGACGTATCGTCGCGCTCTACCCGGACGATCTCGCCGACGCGCATCGCAAGATGGTCGGTATAGAGACTCCCTTGCAACAACCGCGCGATCTCGGGCGGCAGGCTCCCCGGATTGCGCGCCTCGTCGATAATGCGGCGTCGTACCTCGAGATCGCGCTGCCGAAGAAATGCCGGCATGCATTTTGGCCCAAGGTAGCAGGGGTCGCTGTCGTAGGGAGCTACGCTGACGCCCGACCTCGAAAGCAAGAGGGGAGGCGAGGGCGCTCCGTTTTGACTCTCCGCGGAGTCGGTCGATCTGGTATGGGCAAGCCAACAGGCAAACTGGACGGCGCTAATGCCCATCCCGATAATTATGGGGCGACGCGCCGCAATCATAGGTTCCGCGGAGAACCGAGGATCAAAAAGATGACATACCCGTCTATCGTCGCGCATATGGGCAAAATGATCGGGCCAACGCAACCAATCGCTTCGTCCGGTCGCTATCAGCGCGCGTCGGGCGTCAACCGAACCGCTGTCGAGCGCTATTCGAAGATGTCCGCGCATCGATCGAATAGCCATCGCG
Source organism: Spirochaetia bacterium (assembly GCA_965220165.1). Classification (GTDB taxonomy): domain Bacteria; phylum Spirochaetota; class Spirochaetia; genus CBDCPJ01. The sequence goes on along the minus strand of CBDCPJ010000032.1, from coordinate 27,573 downwards.
GTGCCGCGGAAACGAAATCGATCGAGTCGATATCTGTCGATGATCTGCGCGGCATGTCGATTAAAGAGCGAAAGGGCGGGGCGTCGATGGGGGGGAATGAACCATGGCGGCGCCCCGTTCGCCAGCGGTTTTTCGCGCGGCTCGTTCTGAGCATAGCGCAACAGCGAACCAAAGTCGATATCCACACAATGGGTTGCCGGCGATCGAAGAAATGGCATGTGGCATGCGGCGCAGTTCCTCTTCCATCGCCACAGCGGAGCGTCATGCGGATCGATCACGGCGATGCGGTCATGCGGAATCGCCCCGCTCTCGGTAAGGAGCAACGAAAGGAGCGTCCCCTGGATTCCTCCGCCAATAATTGCCATTTCCACCATACCTCTATGCTATAGCCAACTGCGACTTTCTACAATAGGCGTTGGCGAAAGATCATGGGGCGTTGCGGGCCTATTGTCGGTAGACTGGGGAAATGGAGGAGCGGCGCCCGCTGAGGGGGGTAGCGGAGTAGCGTATCCGAGCCGCGCGCGGATCGGATGCGCTACGCAGCGAGGGGGGAGACAACAATGTCGGTATGGCGCCTCGAGATTCGGTCGTCGCCCCGATGGCGATCGCGTAATTTCGACCGATGCGTCGCATCCCCCCCCCCTTGATTGCGGCATTCTATTGATGATAGTATTGCCGGATGATGAAAAAAAGTAAACCTAAACTGATCTCCGAGACCACGATAGTAGCCGTAGATGTTGAAACCACCGGCTTTGTCGAAGCGAGCGATTCTATTGTAGAATATGGCGCGTTGCGGTTGCTGAATGGCCGCGAGATTGATCGATTTCAAATGTTGGTCGACCCCGGCCATCCCATCGGCAACGTTCCTCCCCGCGTTTCTGGGATTACCCAAGATATGATCGACGGGCAACCGGGCGCCGAAGAGGGGCTCAACCGTTTTTTGGAATATCTGGGCGACGATGTGATTATGGCTCATAATGCCAGATTTGATGTCGGGTTTATCCGCGCGACGATGAAACGATGCGGCAGAACGATGATCGGCAACCCTATTATTGACACAGTGGCGCTTTCGCGGAAGGCGTTTCCAAAGCTAGAGAGCCACGCGTTGCCCTACTTGGTCGGCGTGTTGAATCTGCAGGCCAAACAGGCGCATAGGGCGATGTCGGATGTCGAAACATGCGCGGAACTCTTTCTCCTCTGCGTAGAGCGGCTGAGCTTTATGGGCGATATGACGCTCGACGAAGCGCTTCTGGCATGATTTCGCGCGCGCCCTATTCGCCGGACGCGCCGCCCGAACTTCGCGAGATGTGCCAGAGCGAGCGGCTGTTGCCGGTGGGGGTCTGCGACGCCGTCCACGATCCCGACGCCGAGGCGCGCTATCGGGACTGGTTGCGAGAGGGCAATGCCGGCTCGATGGAATACCTAGAGCGACACGCCTCGATGAAATATCGTCCGTCGCTGTTGCTTGACGGGTGCAAGTCTATCGTCGCGGTCGCGATTAACTATTGGCAACCCTCTTCGGGTGCGGCCGCGCCGAGTCAAGGGCGTATCGCTCGGTACGCATGGGGCAGGGACTATCACAAGGTGTTGGGGAAACGCCTGAAAAGGGTAGTCGCTCGGATGCGCGAGCGCTGGCCAGATCATCAATTTCGCTCGTTTACCGACGCTACTCCGCTGGACGAGCGACATTACGCCGAATTGGCCGGTGTTGGGTTTACCGGGCGCAATACCCTGCTTATTAACAGCCACTACGGCAGCTGGTTTCTTGTCGGCGAGGTGCTTTCCACCAAGAGGTTTGCGCCCAGCGGCGGGGCAAAACGGCACGGCGCCTGTCCAAGCGGATGTCGCCGTTGCCTCAATGTGTGCCCGACGGGAGCGTTGACCGCGCCCTACAAAATTGACGCGAGCCGTTGCATCGCCTACTTAACAATTGAGCATAAGGGCGCGATTCCCGAGGAGCTGCGCCCAAAGATGGGCAACTGGCTGTTTGGGTGCGATCTCTGTCAAGAGGTTTGCCCGCTCAATGCGCAGGCCACAGTTACGGAGGAGCCCGATTTTAAGAGGCGATACGCCGGAGAGACGCGGGAGCTGGATGATATTTTGCGGTTACGCGACCATGCCGATATGACGCGCCGGTTCGCCGGTTCTCCGCTGATGCGCGCCGGTCGTCGCGGATTGGTTCGCAATGCCGCGGTGGTTGCGGGAAATAGCGGGCGCCGCGAGTTTATACCGCTTCTGCAAAAGTTGGCGCGCGACGACGACGCGATCGTGGCGGAACATGCCCGCTGGGCTAAGCGGCGACTGGAACAACCCGCAAGCGCCCGCTAGCCGAGCCGTCTGTCCCGCGCGCCGCGCAACCTATCCCGCGCGCCGAGGGTTAGCTACTGCGATGAATCTCGCGATCCATCGCCATCGCTATCATATTGGCTTGGCAGGAGCCCTCCGCATACTTCTCCAGCGGGAAGCGTCGACGGGTCGCACGAAAACGCGTCGGTATCTTCATTATAGCCGGTTACCCACTTAATTGCGGGGTACTGCTGATTGGTTCCAAAGTCCCACACAGCGTCGCTCCATCGATTTGCGGCGATAGTCGACGAGTTGGCTTGCGTAAGCATGGCCGCGCTCGACACCGTAGCCATATTTGAGGCATCCCGCGACCGATTTCGATCGGTATGGCCGTTATCCGGCGCCAATGTCCCGAATCCATAGCTTGCCACGATTGTTCCGCTGATGATGGAGCCAACTAATTGCCCGGCGCCGCCCGCTGCATCTAACGACGCGTTGGCATTTCCAACGGCATAGCTTGCGATCAGGCTTCCGTTGTTCGCGAGTATCCCCACAAATCCGCCCGCTCTTCCGAAACTGTTCTCGGCGATTCTGCCGCCGATCGATTTCGTCGCATTGCCGGTGGAATAGCTTACGGCGATCGTTCCGTGGTTTCTTCCGGCGAAAGCCCCGAAGGCTTTGTTGCTGCCGGGGGTGCCGGCTTCGGCGTCAATCGAGGCGTAGCTTGCCGCGATTAATCCTTCGTTTCGGCCGACAAATCCGCCGACGTTATCCGATGACCCCGCCCCTCCATGGGCGCGACCCGGAGCGATGGCGTAGCTCGCGATAATCGATCCCGCTTCGTCGTTATATCCCGCAAAGCCTCCGACATAGTCGCCATTTCCATCGCCTCCCTGAACCATTCCCGACGCATGGCTCGAGATGATAGCGCCGCTATTCCAACCAACCAATCCGCCGGCATAGTTGCCTCCTCCCGCCGTATCTGTCGAGCCGACAGTTCCATTCGCAGAGCTCGAGGTAATTTCTCCGCCGCGATGGTTTCGGCCAACGAGTATGCCGACATCATTTCTTCCGCCGCCCGTTCCTTGTATGGTTCCGTTGGCATGGCTGCCAATTATGCTTCCATAATTGTCGCCCGCCAATATTCCTATAGACTCATCGCTTGCGAACGATCCGTAGACCGAGCCGTGTATCTCGCCAATATTTTGTATGACGGCGCTATTTGGCACTATTCCAAAAAGCCCCGAGTTGCCTCTATTTCTTATATAGAGGTTGCGAATCGCGAAACCGTTGCCTTCGAATGTTGCCGTAAATCCATAAAAGGGCGGCCATCCATCGTTTGTCGCGTCGTCCGGATTGGAACTGTTGGGACGCCACATACTGTTTACGGTCCCATCGGCATAACTATTTGGATCGGCAAAATCCAGATCGCGGGTTAGTTCATATCCGCGGCAATTGATATCGAGCGGGCATCCATTCGTGGCGCCAATCACAATAGCGGGACTCGGCGTGTCTTTATAGCTCGTTCCAGCTAAGTTGTAGCGAATGTTATAGAGATCGTCTAATGTGTTGATTTCGATCAGTCCATCGTTGTCGCCGTCAACGATAGGCTCGTCGGCATGCGCGGGGGCAAGAACAACTTCGATGGAGACCTGCGTCTCGCTCGTTAGACCTCCGATGGCGCCAGGCGATTTATCGGTGGCTCGAACGGTCAGCGTATAGATATTGTTTTCGCGCGGTGACGAAATAACCAGGCGATCGGCTATGTAGATAGTACCCCAAGGATGAATTCCAAATGCGTCTATTCTATCGGTTGTCGTGGAATCTTCGGCGACAAAGGAGAAGGCGATCTCTCTGCCTCTGCCTACGTCGTCGGTCGCGCGAATTGCCAACGATTTGTTAAGAAAGCGGTCTCTGGCATTTGCGGTAACGTCGTCTGGGATGGTATTCATATTGAACACCGGCGCTTCGTCGTCGATGTTGGCTACCGTTATCGTAAGAACAAGCGAGCCGGCTTCTCTTGTTCCGCTTCCGGTGCCTACCACGGTTATCGTAATGCCATCGATTCTTTGCGTTGGCGTTAGCGCTTCGTAATCAATCTGGGCGGTAAGCGCCCCTGTCGCGTCAATGGCAAAACCCGCCGGAGCTCCCACAATGATATACGGATCAGTTGCTGCTGGGGTTACGCCGGAATTCATTATGCTGATCGTGGTCACAGCAACGGGGTCGGTATTGTTTTCGTCAACGGTTATCTCGGTGCCCGCGCTTGACCGCAATTCTATCGTATTGAGCGGCATAATGGTAATGACGAGCGTTGTGTCGGCAGTTGTGTCTCCCGTAGCGCCGGTCGATGTGTCGGTCGCGCGGACGGTAAGCGTTCGCGTGTCTGTGGCGTCTCCCGCGAAGGTAGGCGCAGTTGCGACGGTGATGACGCCGCTGTCGGTATCGATAGCAAAATTACCGCCAGCATCTCCAGCGACAATTGCGTAGGATATTTCGGCGTCGTTACCCAGCGACCCGTCCGCGCTATCGGTCGCGGTAACGGCAAGCGGATCGACGTTGAGTGTTGTCGCGTCGCTTTCGACGGTAATGTTTGTCGGGATAGCGTTGAATACCGGCGCTTCGTCGTCGGTGTTGCGTACCGTTATCGTAAGAGTAATCGAGCCGATTGTTTCCGTTCCTCTGCCTACTATGATTATCGCAATGCCATCGTTTTTTTGCGCGTCTGACAGCGCTTCATAATCAATTTGGGCGGTAAGCGCCCCCATCGCGTCAATGGCAAAACCCGCCGGATTTCCCACAATGTCCACAATGGTATACGGATCAGTTGCGGCTGGGACTACGCCGGAGTCTGCTATGCTTATAGTAGAAACAGCAACGGGAGCCTCCTCGTTTTCGTCAATGGTTATCGCGGCGCCCGCGCTTGACTGTAAAGCTATTATAGACCGTCTAATGATAATGACGAGCGTTGTGTCTGCAGTTGTGTCTCCCGTAGCGTTGGTCGATGTGTCGGTCGCGCGGACGGTAAGGGTTCGCCTATTTTCCGCGGGCGCGCTCGAAAACACGGGGGCGCTTGCGACGGTGATGACGCCGCTGTCGGTATCGATAGCAAAATTACCGCCAGCATCTCCAGCGACAATTGCGTAGGATATTTCGGCGTCGTTACCCAGCGACCCGTCCGCGCTATCGGTCGCGGTAACGGCAAGCGAATCGACGTTGAGTGTTGTCGCGCCTCTTTCGACGGTAATGTTTGTCGGGATAGCGTTGAATACCGGCGCTTCGTCGTCGGTGTTGCGTACCATTATCGTAAGAACAATCGAGCCGATCTCTCCCGCTTCGTTGCCGGCGCCCAATACGGTTATCATAATGCCATTGGTCCTTTGCGCGTCTGACAGCGCTTCGTAATCAACCTGGGCGGTAAGCGCCCCCATCGCGTCAATGGCAAAACCCGCCGGATTTCCCACAATGATATACGGATCAGTTGCTGCTGGGGATACGCCGGAGTTTGCTATGCTTATAGTAGAAACAGCAACGGGAGCCTCCTCGTTTTCGTCAATGGTTATCGCGGCGCCCGCGTCTGACTGTAACATTATTGTATTGGTCGGTATAACGGTAATGATGAGCGGTGTGTCGGTAGTTATTTCTCCCGTGGCGCCGGTCGATGTGTCGGTCGCGCGGACGGTAAGCGTTCGCGTATTTTCCGCGGGCGTGTTCGAAAACACGGGGGCGCTTGCTACGGTGACAGCGCCGGTGGCGGCATTGATAGCAAAATCGCCAAAGGTAGACAAGCCAGAAATGTTTGGCGCTATGACGGCACCCATGTCGTTGACAAAAGCGTAGGATATCTCGGCGCCGAGGTCGTCGGTCGCGGAAACGACAAGCGGATTGACGCTGAGTGTTGTCGTGCCGTTCACGACGGTAATGCTTTGCGGGATAGCGTCAAACACCGGCGCTTCGTCGTCGAGGTTGGTTATAGGAATAGTTATGTTAGTAGTGGTCGTTATTCCGTTGGCCGATATGGATATTGTAAGCGTGTAATCAGCAACGGTTTCAAAGTCGAGCGATGCTCCCGCGGGCAAGATAAGCGAATTTTCGCTAATATCGAAAGGATGGATATCCGGAGCGGTAATCTCAAAAGTGGCGATGCCGTTTATTGGCGCATTGGTACTTAAATTGACAAAGCTCAGCGTCGTGATGACAACTTCGTCTCCGCCGCTTCGCTCCGGTATTGGGTCGATAGAATATTCAAGAGCAAAACCGCTAGGGCTTTGCCCATTATTATCACCAGGGTTATCACCAGGGTCGCCGTCATTATCCCCAGGAGGCGTGGGGGCAACTTCACAAGCCGCGAATAACAGCGATACAAATATTATCACCGATACTATGATAGTACGAGAGCATTTATATATATACGATAGACTAATCATAGTATAATTATCGTTATAATGGTGTAAATGTCAATAGAAATATGGTTTCCTTTTATCATCGTCTTTGATTGGGCAATAACGTAGAGCCGCATGTTAACGCTCCTTCATTGGGCAACGTTGCTGGAAATAGGTCGCAACTGTAATTGTTCCCCGAGCCGTCGTAGTCGGCGTAGCGGAGAGCGGGCGTCTGCATCGCGTTCCCAAAGTCCCAGGCGCCCAGCGTGTCGTCTGCCGCGGTATTCCACCGCGCGCCCGCGTTTTCCGCGCTGAGTTGTTCGGCGGTGACCACCAATGCTGGCGGATCGCCCTCAAGGTTGATCGTCTCTGCCCCCGAAACATCGCCAAATCCGTAGCTGACGTTAGGCGAATTACCGCCGGTAAACATGCCGACGAGCACGCCGCCTAAGTCGTTATCACCATCGCTGCCAATGGCGTCGCCGGTAGCATAGCTGGCAATTATCTCGCCATAGTTGGTGTTAGAGGGATTTGCGCGGCACTCTCCGGAAATCAATTTGCAGTTTTGGCCCACCAGTCCCCCGATTATATTATTCTCTTCGCTCGCTCCGCCTACGTCGGTAATATCGCCGATCGCATAGCTTGCGGTGATTTTGCCTCCTCCATTCCAACCGACTAATCCGCCAAGTCTATCGTTGGCGCCGCCAGCGTCAGAAACATTTCCGGTGGCGTAGCTCGCGGTAATTTCTCCGCGATTTTGAGCAAGCCACGTGAGATTTGCTCCCACAAGCCCTCCGGTGTGATCGATTGTTCCCGTTCCGCCGTCGACATTGCCGGTGGCATAACTGGCGATGATTAGACTAGGCGAGGAACCGGCGCCAACAGAAAAATTGCGACCAACCAATCCGCCGACCGTATCGGCGCCTCCAGTCTCTCCAAACACAGCGTTTTCGGAATAGCTGGCAATAATTATGCCGTTAAAATTGCTTCCCACCAATCCGCCGACGCGTCCCCGAGCTCCATCGCCCCCATTGACAACGCCGTCGGCAGCATACGATGCGATAACACGCCCCTGATTTACGCCTACCAATCCGCCGACCGCGCTACCCTCTCCGTTCACGCCATCGACCGTCGAGCCAGTCGCGTAACTATTTTCGATTGTTCCCAAGTTGTTGCCCGCCAGAGCGCTCGTATATTCACTGGTTGTATCGTCGACGCTGCCATACATGGCTGCATCGATAATGCCAATATCGCGTATAGTCGCCAGAGCGCCAACATTGCCGAATAATCCTATTCGAAAGCTATTTCTGCTATATAGATTTCGTATGGTGAAATTATTACCCGCCAATATCGAGGCAAAAGAGGTATCATCGGCATCCCCGCAAACATTGTTATCACCATCGGTATCTTCATGGCACTGTCCAATTGGATTCCATCCCATATTCATTGAGGTGGCCGCGACGCCGCTTAAGGGAAGCCATGCGGAATTGATTGTTCGCGAGGCGTAGTGGGCGTCATCTCTAAAATCAAGGTCGCGCGTAAGCTCGTACCCCATGCAACCATCTGGCGGGCATCCCAAAACGCTTCCCGGATCGTCGGACGCTGTTTGATAACGCGTTCCCGCGAGATTGTAACGGATATTGTTAAGATCGTCTAATGTATAAATATCGATCAAGCCATCGGCATCTTCGTCAACGATGTTCGTTACCGCAATAGTTACATCGATGGCGCCGGACAGAGACAGAGACATATGAGACGCGGCGCCGTTAATGGAAAGAACGTAGGTCGACGCTGTTTCGTAGTCAAGAGCCTCGCCTTCGATCGCAACGAGAGTATTTCCCATAATTGCAAATGGATGCGTCGCCGGAGCCGAATTGGCGATGCTATAGGAGACGCCGGACACCGCGCCGCCGCTCGCGTATTGCGAGCTTAGCGTAGCAAGCGTTTGCGCCGCGCTTCCAGTCGATTCGGTCCGTTCGTTCACCGATATCGAGGGACCAGAATCCAGCGCTATGACAAACATAGTAGGCCGCGTAATTTCGATAGCGAGCATCGCGTTGGCGGTCGTTGCTCCCACCGCCGCTCCCGATGTGTCGGTCGCGCGGATGGCAATCGTTCGCGTATTGTCGGCGGGCGTAGCGTCCGAGAAAACGGGCGCGGTCGCGACAGTGATAACGCCGCTGTTGGCGTCGATAGCAAAGCCGTCAAAGATAGACAGCCCCGCTCCGTTTGGCGCCACGGCGTCGCCCGAGCCGTCGACAAAGGCGTAGGCTATCTCGGCTTCGTCGCCCAAAGCCCCGTCATCGCGCTATCGGTCGCGACAATGACAAGGGGATCGACGCTTAGCGTTGTCGTATCTCCCTCGACGGTAATTCCGGTCGGGATAGCGCCAAATATCGGCGCTTCGTCGTCGGTGTTATTTACCGTTATTGTAAGGACAATTGTGCCGGTTTGTTCCGCTACGCTACCGGTTGCTTGCACGGTTATCGTGATGCCGTTAGGCTGTTGTTGGTCGGGAGTCAGCACGTCGTAATCTAGTTGGGCGGTAAGAACTCCCGCGTCGGTAATGGCAAAGCCTGCCGGCGTTCCCGCCGCGAGGGCATACGGATCGGTATCCGCCAAGGTTACGCCGGTTGTTGTTACGCTTATCATTGCCACATTAACGGGGGCGTCGTCGCTTTCGTCAATGGATATTTCGACGCTTCCGTCGGCTAACACAGCGCCTGCGTCTGACGCCAAAACTATCGTGCTGGGCGCTATAACGGTAATGACGAGCGTTGCGTCGGTAGTCATGTTTCCCGTAACGCCAGACGATGTGTCGGTCGCGCGGATGGCAATCGTTCGCGTATCTGTGGCGTCTCCCGCGTAGACCGGCGCGGTCGCGACGGTGATAACGCCACTGTTGGCGTCGATAGCAAAGCCGTCAAAGATAGACAGCCCTGCTCCGTTTGGCGCCACGGCGGCATCCGCGTCGTCGACAAGGGCGTAGGCTATCTCGGTTTCGTCGCCCAAAGCCCCGTCCGCGCTATCGGTCGCGACAATGACAAGGGGATCGACGCTTAGCGTTGTCGTATCTCCCTCGACGGTAATTTCGGTCGGGATAGCGCCAAATATCGGCGCTTCGTCGTCGGTGTTATCCACCGTTATCGTAAGGACAAGCGAGCCGTTTTGCCCCGCCTCGCTTCCGGTCGCCTGCGCTGTTATCGTGATGCCATTAGTCTGTTGTTCGTTAGAGAGCGCTTCGTAATCAATCTGGGCGGTAATCAGCCCCGAGTCGTTGATGGCAAAACCCGTAGGCGTTCCCGCCGCGAGGGCATACGGATCGGTATCCGCCAAGGTTACGCCGGTTGTTGTTACGCTTATCATTGCCACATTAACGGGGGCGTCGTCGCTTTCGTCAATGGATATTTCGACGCTTCCGTCGGCTAACACAGCGCCTGCGTCTGACGCCAAAACTATCGTGCTGGGCGCTATAACGGTAATGACGAGCGTTGCGTCGGTAGTCATGTCTCCCGTAACGCCAGACGATGTGTCGGTCGCGCGGATGGCAATCGTTCGCGTATTGTCGGCGGGCGTAGCGTCCGAGAAAACGGGCGCGGTCGCGACAGTGATAACGCCGCTGTTGGCGTCGATAGCAAAGTTGCCAAGGGTTTGCGCCGTGGTTGAGCCATCGACAAAGGCGTAGGCTATTTCGCCGTTATTGCCCACTGGCGCGACATCTCCGTCTGTCGCGGTAATAGTAAGCATCCCGGCGCTGATCGTAGTTGTTCCCGCCTCGACGGTAATTCCGGTCGGGATAGCGCCAAATATCGGCGCTTCGTCGTCGGTGTTATCCACCGTTATCGTAAGGACAAGCGAGCCGTTTTGCCCCGCCTCGCTTCCGGTTGCCTGTATGGTTATCGCAATGCCGTCGTTCCTCTGCGCGTCTGTCAGCCCCTCGTAATCAATCTGGGCGGTAATCAGCCCCGAGTCGTTGATGGCAAAACCCGTAGGCGTTCCCGCCGCGAGGGCATACGGATCGGTATCCGCCAAGGTTACGCCGGTTGTTGTTACGCTTATCATTGCCACATTAACGGGGGCGTCGTCGCTTTCGTCAATGGATATTTCGACGCTTCCGTCGGCTAACACAGCGCCTGCGTCTGACGCCAAAACTATCGTGCTGGGCGCTATAACGGTAATGACGAGCGTTGCGTCGGTAGTCATGTCTCCCGTAACGCCAGACGATGTGTCGGTCGCGCGGATGGCAATCGTTCGCGTATTGTCGGCGGGCGTAGCGTCCGAGAAAACGGGCGCGGTCGCGACAGTGATAACGCCGCTGTTGGCGTCGATAGCAAAGCCGCCAAAGATAGACAGCCCCGCTCCGTTTGGCGCCACGGCGTCGCCCGAGCCGTCGACAAGGGCGTAGGCTATCTCGGCTTCGTCGCCCAAAGCCCCGTCCGCGCTATCGGTCGCGACAATGACAAGGGGATCGACGCTTAGCGTTGTCGTATCTCCCTCGACGGTAATTCCGGTCGGGATAGCGCCAAATATCGGCGCTTCGTCGTCGGTGTTGCCTACTGGAACGATAATATCGAGCTCGCCGACGACCTCGTCGGGCCCCGTTCCCACCGTTCCGGAAATGCGCAATTCGTAACTAGCCGCTGTTTCGTAGTCGAGCGACGCGTCTTCGGGCAAGATAAGTTCATCCCCTACAATGCTGAATGGATTGGTATCCGAAGTTGGATCGATGGCGTAGGTAATGCTGTCGGGAACTTCGCCGTCCAAAGTCGCGCTCAGTTGGGTGATGGTTGCCGCTGGGCCGCCGGTTCGCTCATCGATAGCTTCAGGAGGCTGATTACCCGGCGCGGCGCTCTCTGAGTCGGCGGTAATCACTATCGGCAAAAGACCTATTACTCTTATAGCAATTGGAACCGCATCGGTTTGGGCGCTTGATCCGGCGCTATTAATTGCGGAGACAGCATAATAGTAGGTTTCACTATTTTCTACCGTATCATCGATATGAGTAACCGTTTCGCTGTTTTCAGAAACGGGAATTGTCGCAATTTTATCCAGCGAATCGGCCGCAGCGCCGCGGTATACATCGTAAGTGGTGGCGCCGCTTACCGAGTTCCAGGTTATTGTGACTTCAAGCGCCGTATCTGATGACGTAATGCTCAGTCCAGCGGGAACTTCCGGAGCCGCAGGGCCTCCACTTCCGTTGCCGTCGCCGGGATTGGGTGGTTCTGGCGGACATCCGATGAGTAACGAGGTAGTCATTAGGATTGCTAATCCTGCCCCCGCTAATTTTATAAAATTACGCGCAAAATTTACCATAACTACTCCCTTAATACCATACTGTATACTGAAAAAATATATGGACTTTTTTCCGTTTGTCAAGTACTACCGATAGCCGATGGAGCGGGGATGCCATGCGTTGCGGGAAATTTTTTGTTGTGAAATAGCGCAAGCCGCGTTCGGTCGCATGAGGGGGGAAGTCTCCCCCCTACCTGCAGCGCGCTGATCCGCCCCCGCTTTATCGCTATTCGGCATAGCCTCATAGCGGCGGGGGCGGGCGCGCTTCCGGCTACCCCCCTCAGCGGGCGCCGATCCCCCATTGTCTATCGCCCCGCTAAACGCCCGCAACGCCCGACGGGCAACAATCCCCTAGGAGAATGATCGGCCATGAAATCGCGTTGCCCAAAGTCCTCTATCGTTTTCAGCGGGCGGGAGGCAAGGAAATTTTTAAGGCGGACGCGTTTCTGCGGCGAATAAGACTATTAAATATGGGAACTATATACATTGTAAACCTTATAATTTGTATAAGGAAATATGTACCATACCTAATTAAGTGTTATGCTCCGAATGAGATGCGTGCGAATACCTCTTCTCGTTTTTTAATTTTGTTGCGTAGGTATTCCAAGGGATAATGCGGTCTATTTCGAAATCAATAATTCGCATTTCGGTAAAGCATCCATTGCATCGTTGCTTTTGTTGCTTATAGAAAATTTGTTTGATTGGTGTGGAATAAGACTAACTAGATTCAAATTCCAACGCTATTAATGAATGTGTATACCTATAATTAGAATTAATTATGGTTCGTTTATTAGTACGTCTATCTAGATCAAGATTATTAAATACATAATTTTTGGAATTAGATTTTACTGTTAGAGATAATACATGACGATGTATTTTTTGACTTATAAAATCCAATTCTAATTCTAAATATTTTTTTTCAAATTCACTTTCATTTGTAAAAAACGTTAATTGCCACCATAAATAGTTTTATTTGGTTCCAGTATTTTCTACAGGTTAAAAAATCTGGTCAAAACTTCCATTACAAGATAAATCGGATTTATTATAACCTGTAAATGTCATAAGATCTTCATCCATATATATATTAATACCTATATATTGTACATATAAATCGCTACATATTATACATATAAATCATCTACAAGTCAATCTAAATTTCCACTTGCTATAACCTATTTCAATATGCTACATATCGATTGCTACAACAACATAATATCAGACTGAAACTTGGTAAGACGAGATATTGTTATATCCCTCGCCCATCAAGTTTGATAATTGTGTTGTTGTAGCAAATACTACTTTCGTCTAGCTAATGTCGGGCGTCCTTTAGGAGGGATGTATGGAAAAGACAACACTGGTTACTATACTTTCTATAGTAGCCTTTGGAGCTTCGAGTATTGCGATTACAAATATATTAGGGTTGGAGCAGAAGTTATCGGATGGATTTGCTACTTTTGAGCAGAAGTTATCGGACTGGATTTGCTACTATTGAGCAGAAGTTATCGGATGGATTTGCTACTATTGAATTCGATATTAGCCTATCGGATTATGTAGGTACGCAAAATGTACAAGGGGAGCAAAGAAGAGGAAATTGCTGTTATTATTGGTGGATACAGACTTTAAAAATAGTTATGCTCCTGACAATTATACGATTGTCTGTATGGTCTTTATACAATTGAAACATGGCAAAGACCAAGATGCTTTCAATACAAGCAATTGCGATTTCTCTGATTTCAGAGAACCTGATGAGGTATCAAAGGTTCGTCTCATTGCTAATAGCACTTACCATTTAAATTTGTGGAAATAGATACCCCAAATGAAAAGTATTCGATAGACGAGACGCCTAATAGTATGTAGCGGCAAGAGCGGCGACGGTGTACTCATTGTCTTGTATATATGCGTCAATCTGATACAATGCAAAGTATGAAAACAATCATTATAGCGTTGGCGACATGTGTCGCAATGAGCGCCTGTGTCAGCAATTCACAACCGCTTGACTCCCAAGATTCGAGTGCTGCCTACAACGCCGACGGCTCTGTGTCGTCCGATACTTGCTACGATATCGACGGCGACACTACGACCCCCTGTACAACCGACCCGCCGCCACGACCCCCCGCTTTGCAAAGGCAATAATCGCGCCAAGCCGTATTTTGCTAATTGACCCCTTGCAATCGCAGGCCGCCCATCGTCAACGCCATACCTAGCAGGGCTATACGAGATAACGCGGCGACTGTCGATATCGGCGAAAATATTATTATTGAATTAGGGCTTGACACAATCGCTCTTATAAGGTATAATAGCAAATGCGATTAGCGATGATTAGCGATATAGAGCTACAAAGGGATAGATGCGGAATAGTGGAGTTGATGCGGAAAATGGCAGATGGCCAAGTGGGTATTGCCGATTTTATCAACGCTACCGGTTGCCGAGTGGGCGCATTCGCCCGCCTAAAGGTAGACGCCAGCGGCAAATGGACGGCTACCAGCAAGGGCAAACTGCATAGCGGCGTCGTCAATGGCGAAATCGCTTATAATTTTGTAGGCGCTATGCAATGCCCTAACGCGCCAAATAGATGGAATTTAGGAGCTGAAGTTTGCGTTCCCGCAACATTGAGTTCTGGAGGACAGTGTACTTGCTCATACAGTTACGAGAATTAACGATGTCGAAATATTTATTTACTGCATTGATTATCGCACTGTCATTTGCCGGTTGCGATTTATTGAATGACGTCATCGACAACACACAACAAGGCGGCGATGGCCAACAAGCCGACAACAAGGTCGGCGATGGCCAACAACAATCAAGCCAACAATGGCCAACAAGCCAACAATGGCCAACAAGCCGGCGGAATAACGAAACCCGACAATTCCGATGGATTATGCGCGACAAATAGCAATCCAAACGCGCCATGTCGATACAATCCAAACGGCGACGCAACGCCGTTTATTGTTTATCGAGGCGATGGCACAATAGCATCTATAACCATCTACCGAGCCGATGGCACTAGAGAGCGTAAAACCTACTACGCCGAGCCGATGGCACTACGAAATCACGAGAAATCATCTACCATGCCGATGGCACGAGAGCGCGAGAAACCTACTACCAAGCCGATGGCACTACGAAATCACAAGAATTCATCTACCGAGCCGATGGCTATAGTAAAAGAGCGAGAAACCTACTACCAAGGCGATGGCACTACGAAATCGCGAAACCATACCAGTACCGAGCCGATGGCACGCTAGAGCGAGGAACCTACTACCAAGCCGATGGCACACGAAATCATAGCGAAATCATCTACCGAGCCGATGGCATGCAAGAGCGACGACCTACTACCAGAGGCACTACGAAATCACGAGAAACCATCTACCGAGCCGATGGCATACAAGAGAGCGAGAAACCTCTACCGAGCCGATGGCACGCTAGAGCGACAAACCCACTACCGAGCCGATGGCACGCGAAAATCAAGCGATGGCACCATCAAACCTACTACCGAGCCGATGGCACGCGATAGAGCGAACTACCTACTACCGAGCCGATGGCACTACGAAATCAGAGCGAAATCATCTACCGAGCCGATGGCACGCGAGAGCGAGAAACCTACTACCAAGGCGATGATGAGCACTACGAAATCACAAGAAACCATCTACCGAGCCGATGGCACGCGAGAGCGAGAAACCTACTACCAAGCCGATGGCACTACGAAATCACGAGAAATCATCTACCGAGCCGATGGCACTACGAAAGCACGAGAAACCTACTACCAAGCCGATGGCACTACGAAATCACGAAACCATCTACCGAGCCGATGGCACGCAAGAGCGAGGAACCTACTACCAAGCCGATGGCACTACGAAATCACAAGAAATCATCTACCGAGCCGATGGCACGCGAGAGCGAGAAACCATCTACCGAGCCGATGGCACGCGAGAGCGAGAAACCATCTACCGAGCCGATGGCACGCAAGAGAGCGAGAAACCATCTACCGAGCCGATGGCACTACGATAGATAGCCAAACTTGCTACTGACATAGACGAAGCAACAATACCATGCCCATCGAGCTAATCCCCATCGTCTACCCGGAACAAAGAGACGATGTACGGGTAAACAAATGAAACGTTATACTACCAAGCCGATGGCACGCGAGAGCGAAAACCTACTGACCAACTCGGTTATTTTGTTCACGCTAAACCGGAAATCTATTACCAAGCCGATCTTCCAAGTAGCGACCTACGGTAAGTCGAGAGACATTTTTTTTGAACAGGCACTAATCTATGCTACCGCCGGTGCCGAAAAAAATGAAACGATTGCCGCCGTTCCATTTGGTACCGAGCGCTCCACGCGGGGGTAAAGCGTTCGTCCGTTAGCATATAGGGTCTATTCAACCTACGACCGAGACGATGGCACTACCGAAATTACAAGAAACCAATCTACAAGGATGTCAATACGATAGCTATCCAATACCGACCGATGGCACGCGAGAGCGAGAAATATACTTACCAAGCCGATGGCACGCTTCAGAGCGAGAAATCGTACCTTGACCAATTCCGACTGGCACTACGATTTGATCCGCCAAGTAACTTGCTTGATAGAAACTTGGACCACTCATTCGGTCGATCTAAATCCCCATTCTACCCGGAACAAAGAGACGATGTCGTAAACAAATGAAACATAAACCTCTCCGGGCAATGCGTGTTGATCAACTCGGTTATTTTGTTCATAAACCGGTTTGCGTAAGCTCATGCTATTTTGCAATAAGCGAAATAATCGCCAGTTGAGATAATAGTTTGCGATGCCAATTTTGTGTTTTTTCAGTAATTCTATTCGAATGACTATTGAGAAAATCTCGAATTTCATATATGCTTGGAATTGAGATTGAGATAATTTTTGATAGACAAGGGGTAGGGTATGTCGAAACTGCATGCGGGCACGAAAACCGTGTATCAGCTTTTTTCCGATGGGGGGGATTTTCTTATCCCCGACTATCAGCGTCAATACAGTTGGGGCAAAGAACAATGTCAAGAACTGTGGGAGGATATCGAGTCATTTGCCTTTCCGGATGATGAATACGAAGAATTTGATCAGAAATGCGCAATATTTTCTTGGCTCCATTGTAACTTTTAAAAATGGCGATAAGCAGTCGGAGGTTATTGATGGACAGCAGCGGCTTACGACTCTGTTGCTTATGTTACGAGCGTTCTATGATGAATCGGAAGGGATGAAGAGAGATGATTCGACAAGAAGGTGTTCGCGAAAGGATCAGAGTATGTATCTTAAAAGTTGATCGATATGGAATAAATTATAAGGATAAAGAAACCGGTCAGGTGTTGTCGCCGCGGATTGACTCACAGGTCGCTACAGACGAAGATACGAAGGATTTGCGCGCATTGCTCAGCTACGGCAAACCGGAGCAGGAAATTAGCAAACCGGAGCAGGAAATTAGCAAAACGGAGCAGGAAATCAGCAAACCGAAGCAGGAAATTAGCAAACCGAAGCAGGAAATTAGTAAGAGTAAATATTCGGCTAACTATCAATTTTTCAAAGACAAGATACAGCGCTATAAGGAATATTCTCCAAAATTTGCCCATCTTCCCGCCACGATATTAGAAAATTGTATTCTTTTTCCTATCGAGGCCGATACGAGAGACGCGGCGCTTCGTATTTTTTCAACGCTTAACGATCGAGGCCTTCCGCTTTCAGATGCCGATATATTCAAGTCGGAATTCTACAAATATTACGACAGGCAAGGCAAAAAGGGTACGTTTATAGAGGAATGGAAGGAGCTTGAGGAAATATCACGCTCAGTTGGTGAATCGGGTAGCAACGAGAGCCTGTCAATGGTTGAATTGTTCATGCGCTATATGTATTTTTTGCGCGCCAAAGAGAGAAATAGAAAGACAACCACCAAAGCGCTCCGTATATTCTATGAACGCGAAAGAATATCAATACCTAAAGCGCGACAAAACGATGGAGGATCTTAAGGCGTTGGCGCTATTTTGGCAACGCGTTTCCGATTGGGATAGGTTACCGTTATTCTCCGACGAAATTCTCAAAAAGCTTTTTATTTTGCAATGCTCGAAGCTTGATATATGGAAACAGGTAACGTCTGTTTATTTTTTGAAAAATCGCGATGACGACAACAATTTAGACGTGGGGCGATTTGGCGCTTTTTTGGACAAAATTACGGCCTTCATTTTTGCGCATATAGTGATCCATCCAGGCGCTATTTCGTTACGCGGACCGATATATCATGAGATGATTACCATTATAAATGGTCAAGAGGTAACTTTTTCCGAATATAGATTTGACGAGAGTCAAGCGCGAACATCATTTGAAAATTTTTCCTTCTCAAATTTACGGCCGATTACTCGCGCTCTGCTTACTTGGTATGCTTATACTTTTCCTAAGCAGGAGCGGTTATCATACAGCGGTAAATTTTCAGTGGAACATATTTATTCAAAAAATCGTCAGAAAAGTGAGTCGCAAAACATTGAATCGCTGGGCAACAAGGTGTTGCTTGAGCGCAGCATCAACAGTAGAGCGTCAAATCATTCTTTTGAAGATAAGAAGCAAATATACAGAGGCGAATTTCGCCACGGAAGAAATAAGGAACCAAGTAAGATTTATGAGATACGCGAGAAGATTTGCGAAATGGATGAATTTGACGAACAGCAGATAATCAATCGCAAGAAGGCTATTTTAGACAGGTTCTTTAAATTTTTGAGCGATAGAAATTTGCTGAAGTGATCGCCGAGCGCGGGCAGGTTATTTTAGACGGGATATTCTTACTTTTTTGAGGGCGACGCGCGGTTGCCGATAGCGCCGCCCGCCAATCACGGCGCGTTCGCGAACGCGCCGTGATTGCCGGGCGATTGACAACTGGCGGGGCGGCGCCCGCAGAGGGGGTAGCGCAATAGCGCAGGGGCGCGCCCAGTGGAGCGCGAGCGGAACTGGATCAGCGCGCCCCGGTCAGCGCTATGGAGCGAGGGGGAGACTTCCCCCCTTTGCTCACGGTTTTTGTTGTTAGAACAGGTTCAAAAGATTGAACTTGCTAAATACGGCGACCAGAATAAGCGAAATCGTCGCCATAATCTTGATCAAAATGTTCAACGAAGGGCCTACGGTGTCCTTCAGCGGATCGCCGACGGTATCGCCGATAACGCCAGCCGCATGCGCGGGCGACCCCTTGCCGCCATGGTTGCCCTCTTCGATGTATTTCTTTGCGTTATCCCACGCGCCGCCAGAATTGGCGGTAAACAGCGCCAGCATAATCGCCGAAAGCGTAGTGCCGATCAGCAACCCGCCGACAAACTTCGGCCCAAAGAGGAACCCGGTCACAATCGGCGTAACCACGGCGATAATCGCCGGAACACGCATCTCGGACAGCGCGCCTTGCGACGCTATCTTGATGCAATGGGTGTGATCCGGCTTGCTGGTGCCCTTTAGGATGCCCGGGTCATTTTTGAATTGACGGCGCACCTCTTGCACCATCTTGCGAGCGGCATTGGTGACGGCGTCGATCAGGATGCCGGAGAACAGGTACGGAAGCGCCGCGCCAATCAACGCGCCAGTCAAGGTAAGCGGCTCGATCAGGTTGAGAATAAGCTGGAATGTGTCCACATTCGCCCCATCGCCGGCCTGCGAAAAGAGAAACGAGGTAAACAGCGACAGCGCCGCCAATGCCGCCGAGCCAATGGCAAACCCCTTGCCGATAGCGGCGGTGGTGTTTCCGACCGAATCGAGGCGATCCGTGATATCGCGCACATAGGGATCAAGGTTTGCCATCTCGCTGATCCCTCCGGCGTTGTCGGCGATCGGCCCGTAGGTATCGACCGAGACGGTGGTGGCCACAAACGAGAGCATGCCGACGGCCGCCATCCCCACGCCATAGATGCCCGCCAGCGCGTTGGCGATGAGCACCGTCGCGCCGAGCATAAGAATAGGCAGGAATACCGAACGCATGCCGATGGCGAGCCCTTGGGTAATGTTGAGACCCGGCCCCTCCTGCGAGGCCGCGGCGATCATACGCGTAGACTTAAAGTCGTAGCTCGTATAGTATTCGGCCAGATTGCCGATCAGCACGCCGCTAACGATACCCAACACGGCGGCCGCCCACGGAGAGAACGCTCCCAAGCGGAAGCCGATATCGCCAAGGTTGGCGCCCCGAAAAATAAAGAATGTCGCGACGCCGGTAGCCGCAACCGTAAGCACCGCAGATACCATCGTCGCCCCGTTGAGCTCTTTATGCGGCTTGTCCGACATTTTCTTGAGCAACAGCCCCCCGATGCCCACAATCGAGCAGAGCGCGCCGATACAGGCGAAAATAACCGGATAGACGATCAACGCCTGCGCGAATCCGTCGCTCAGCTCGCTTCCGGTGCCGATGCGGAGGTGAAAGAAGTAGGCGGCAAGCACGACGCACGAGATAATCGCCCCGACATAGCTCTCTAGGATGTCGGCGCCAAGTCCGGCGACATCGCCCACATTATCGCCCACATTATCGGCGATGGTCGCGGGATTGCGGGGATCGTCCTCTGGTATGCCGGCCTCTGTTTTGCCGACCAGATCGGCGCCCATATCGGCGGCTTTGGTGTAGATGCCGCCCCCGACGCGGTTAAACATAGCGATAATTGAGCATCCCAACGCGTAGCACGAAACGGTAATGGTGAATGGGATATAGGAAATATCCAGCCAGTTGCGAACAAGGGTAAGGTTTTCGACATTGCTCTGTCCCAGGATCATTCCAAATACGACAAACACCACGCCGAGACCGAAGAGCGAAAATCCGCTCACGCAGAGCCCCATAACGCTTCCGCCCCTGAATGCCACTTTGAGGGTCTCGCCCAGTTTTTTGCTGACTCGCGCATGGTTCGAGACGCGAACATTGCATATGGTGGCGATTCGCATGCCGATCCAGCCCGCGGCGGCGCTCATAGCGGCGCCAAGGATAAAGGCGAACGCGGCATACCATGCGAGCAACACGCCCAAAACTACGGCGATAAGCACCGCGATGGGCACAATAATGCGATACTCGTTGCGAATAAATGTCGCGGCGCCCTCTTGAATGGTTTGCGCGATAGAGCCCATAAGCTCTGTGCCGTGCGACGCCTTTCGAACCGACCGAAAGTTGATCGCCGCAAATATCAACGCGGCAACAATGGCCGCAATAAGTAGTACTATCATAAACCTATCATAGCGCGAAAATTATATAGACGCAACAAATATCGAAGCGTATAAAAAATCGAAGAGCATAATAAGGGGGGAGATCGAAAAAAAACAGGCGCCATCATCGCGCGCGGCGAGTCGACAGAACGCGGGCGCCATTCCGTAGTCGTTGCCTCCCCCCTACCTCCAGCGCTCCGCGCTTCCGGCTACCCCCCTCAGCGGGCGCCCCCTCCCCAATCGCGCAGCGCCCCGTACCAGGCCCGCAACGCCCAACGCCCCGCCATCAAATCGCCCCCTACCGCGCGCCGTCCCTGCCAAAGAGCCGCTCAATGCGTTCGGCCGCGTATGCGAGCGGCGCGTCGCCCGGTATCTCGCGCCGAGGGATGCCATAGCGCGCCAAAAGCGAATTTCGCTCCTCCGCGCGCCGACGATCGCCATCCCCCAGCGTCAGCGCGAGGGCATACCGACGCTCGTCTTTTGCTCGCGCCAAGCGATCTGCCATGGCGGGGGGTATGGCGGAAAATCGCCGTTGGCAATAGAGCGCCAGCGAAATAATCGTGTCTGGACAAACCAGCGCGCGGTAGGAGCGCTCGGCGGCCATATCCTCGTATACCGCCTGCCCCTTCGCGACGCGCTCTACCTCCTCCCATTTGAGCGGCGCGTCGGTATCGGGGGGATTGCCAACCGCGGGGCGGTCGCCGATATGACTGCGCCATGCGTCAAAGTAGCAAGGGGCGACGCAGGTGGCAAAGCGGTCTGCCAGTTGCCGAGAGAACGCATAGACGGCCTCGTTGCCGACGACGGCTATCCGTTTGCAGTAGTAGGCGCGCACAATCGAAGGAAGGTGTTTCCAGTGTCGATAGGGCTCGTCGCGTATCATCGATCCCGATACCGGAACGTTTGATCGCGCGGGGTCAACCGGTATATAGTCGGCTCCAATTGAATCGGCGAGTCTCCATCCATAGTTTTCGGAGGCGAAGAGAAAATCGATGCGACGGGGGGCAGAGCGTCGGATCGTGTCCGCCCAAATATCGATCGCCCCGGGGACGTCTCGCGCCGCGCCGGAGATCTCGGCGGTAACGTGAACAACCCGCGCCGCGGGGTAGAGCGACTCTATCCAGCGGACGCGAACGTCTCCCGGTATCGATTCGCTTTGCATCGAGCAGAGGACAACGGTGAGATCGTCTACATACCTTTGGGCAAAGTCGATAAGATAACAGTGCCCGTTGTGCGGCGGGGCAAAACGCCCGATAATCGCGCCGGTCGTCACGGCGACGGCTGCGGCGCGGGGCTAGCCGAAGATGTCAGCGAAAGCAAAGACTAATCGGCGCCTGGAGCATTTTCGGCAAATTCTTTAAACGCAAGCATACCGAGCTTAGTTTGGCGCTTAAATATGCCGGGCATAATCCATGACATTACCTGAATAAGCCCGCGGCAACGAAATTCGGTCTCTATAATCCACTTAGACGCGATTAGAGGCGGCTTCGCTAAAATAGTTATTGACCTGATTCCAGACATTATTGGTCTCGTAGGTAAAAACAAATAGGTTGGGAGGTTCGCGATTGATTATTGTTTCGATCATCGCCACCTCTCGCTTTCCCATCGTATAGCGCAATTTCGATTTTGCCCCCGGTTCGCCGGGATTGCCGCTTATGTGGGTAATGTCTATAAGGTCTTTTTGCCAATGCTTAAGGTTATCGAAATTATCGAATAGCTCGATTACCCGATCGAGCGGCAACGATATTTCTATTTCTACTGAATATTTCACATGATATAGTTATCATATGGGCGATTATTTGTCGATAATTATGGCATAATCGTAGCGTCTATAATAAAATATCGTATGGGCTATTCATTTGAACAGGCGGTAGCGGCGCAGTTGCCTCGAATGTCTCTACGGCGCGATATGGCGCTGGACGATCGCTCGACATTGAAGGTGGGCGGAAGGGCCGAGCTATTTTCGTCTCCCGCGAATGCCGACGAGCTGGCGGATCTTATACGGCTCGCCGCGGAATATGGCGTTCCGGTGTTTACCCTTGGAGGCGGCTCGAATATCTTGATCTCCGATCGAGGCATTCGGGGATTGGTCATTAGCCTGGAACATATGAACGGATTCCGTATCGAAGGCGAGATGATGATCTGCGGGGCAGGCTCGATAATAAGCGAGGCCGCGGAGTTTGCGGCGGAATCGAGCCGGCGCGGGTTGCAGTTTCTCTACTCGATGCCGGGGACAACCGGCGGCGCCGTGTGGATGAACGCCCGTTGTTACGGCTCGTCGATAGAGGATTCGCTCTCGTGGGTCGATCGCGTCCGAAGCGACGGAACGCGGAGCAGGTACATCGCGAACGGCGACGACTTTGATTACAAATTATCGCCCTTTCAAAAGAATGGGGACTATATTGTGGAGGCGGCATTTAGAACGACGAGCGATACCAAAGCGGCGCTCTGGTCGGAGATGCTTGCGTATCGGCGGGATAGAACGGCAAAGGGGCATTTCGCGGCCCCGTCGGCAGGCTCTATTTTCAAAAATAATCGCCGGTTTGGCAAACCGACCGGAGCGATTATCGATAGCCTCGGCCTGCGGGGATTGACGGTTGGCGGCGCGAAGGTTTCGGATCTTCACGCCAATATTATTGTCAACGCGGGAAATGCGACGGCGAACGACATTCGCGGCCTCGTCGAAGAGGTTGCCAACAGGGTTTTTGATTGTTACGGATACCGATTAGAGCCAGAGATACAGTATGTCGGCGAATGGGAATAGGGGAGAGACAAAATGAGTGTTAACAGATACGAAGAACTATACAAGGCGCTGGAACAGAGCATCGCCATCGACGACAGAAAAAACATAGAGCGTCTATTGCGCAAGGCGTCGTTGCCCGGTCTTTCGCATATATGGCCGTTATTGGATGAAAAAACGATACGTTCGCTTTTGACGAGCATGGAGCGCAAAAAACGGGTTGAATTGATTCCCATGCTCCAAACGGAAGAGCAAGAGGGCGTAATTCGCCTGCTCTCCTTGGACAAGGTATCCGATATCTTTGCCGATATTCCTCCCGACGATCTTGTCGATATTATTCAGGCGGTCGCTCCCACCGCGCGCGCCGCGGTTTGGAACTCGCTCTCGGAAAAAGACAAGGACGAATTGCAATTTCTTTTGCGCTATGACGAGGACGACGCGGCGGGGCTTATGACCTCTCGCTATTTTGCCCTGCGCCCCACAATTACGGTGGGGCATGCGATAAAATTTGTGCGGACGGCGGGTAAATCGCTCGAGACGGTATACTATATCTACATTGTCGATGTTCTCAAACGGCTTATGGGTGTTGTGTCGCTCCGCAAATTGCTGGCCGCCGACGACGAGGCGCTGGTCAAGGAGCTTATGGATTGCGATCTGGTGGTGGCGCGAGACGAGACCGACCAAGAGGATGCGGCGAAATTGCTTGAAGATCACCATCTCCTTGCGTTGCCTGTGGTCGATCCCTATAACCGTCTCCTGGGAATCATCACCTTTGACGATGTCATCGCCGTCATTCGAAAAGAGGAGACGGAGGATGTCTACAAGATGGGGGCGATGGAGGGAAGCGCCGATCCCTATACCAAATCTTCGGTCATGCGGCTTATTCGCAAACGCGTTCCGTGGCTTGTGTTGCTGTTATTGGCCGGCACGGTTACCAGCAATGTCATTAGCACATTTGAGGGGCTTATTGTCGCGGCCAGCTATCTTGTGCTGTTTGTTCCCGTCGTTATGCAGACGGGCGGCAACGCCGGCACGCAGAGCGCCACATTGATTATCCGCGGGTTGGCGATGAACGAGATCCATTTTAGAGACATTTCGCTGGTTATCGCTCGCGAAGTGGCTGTGGGGGCGCTGATGGGGGCGATGCTCGGCATAGTGCTGTTTTTCCGCGGGATACTCCTTCCTCCGGGCATTACCGCGATCCAGGCGACCGCGATAAGCATTTCGTTGGCGGGGGTCGTCTTCTTCTCGTCGATTATCGGGGCGATCGCGCCGATGGTGTTGCATCGCCTGAAGCTCGATCCCACAGTGGTGGCGGGGCCGTTGATGGCGACGCTGATCGACGTTGTCGGCATTACCATCTATTTTCAGACGGCGCGTCTCTTGTTGCCGCTATGAAGGGCTACGACATGGAGCGATCGGGACGGCTTTTGATAAACGGTATGTGGCGTGGGGGTAGCGAAATAGCAGCCAGTCGCCCGCCAAGGCGGAGCGTTAGCGAGCCTGATCAGGCGGGCGCGGTCCCCGCCGAGTATCGGCGGGGAGGCGCTATGGAGCGAGGGGGCTGCCGCCCCCTTTCGCATGGGAATCGTCTTTGCCAGAGGCGTGGCGTCTCTTATTGGCGGGCGCTGGTATGGTGTTTCCTGTCGATGGTTGTCGGGGCGACGAAGGGGTATCCCCAAGAGGTCGTCGCGCCTGGTAGTGTCGATAATCCGCGTGTTGCCGGATACGAGGAATTGCGGGCGTTGAGGCAGGCGTATCCTTCTATTGTCGGGGAGCCAACCGAGCGAGCGGGGCAACTGGCGGTTTCCGTTCGCGACGAATGGTTCTACTGGGCTAATGGGAGGCTGCTTCCTTACGGCGATAGGAACAGTTGGGATCGCTATGTGCCGATTCGATTTTACAACTATCGCCTCGGGCCGTTGCAGATTCCGGTGTTTACCGAGGAACAGAATACTCGGCTCAGCACGTGGTTGCAGCGTCGCAGGGTCAATACGCGGCACAACGGGTTTCTCGATACGCTCTACGGGGTGTCGTCGCGCGGCGATGCGGAGAAGCTGATGGTAGAGACGGTATTTTATGGGCTTACGGTACGGGCGCATCCTATTATTGTGGAGCCTCTGGCCCGTGTGGAGCGCGATTTGCGGTTGCTTGCGGGCGACATCGCGACGCGTTTTATGCGGGGGATCAGCGCGGTTGGGGGGTTCCATTGGCGGGATATCGCGGGAACATCGTCGAGGAGCTATCACGCCTACGGCGTCGCGGTAGATTTTATCCCCAAAGATTACGAAGATCGCTTTGGCTATTGGCGATGGGCGGCCGAGGCGGGCGTGGAGCAGTGGTGGGCTCTGCCGCTGAATCAGCGATGGAATATGCCGTTAGAGATTGTAGAGGTGTTCGAGCGGCATGGGTTTGTCTGGGGGGGCAAGTGGACATTTTTTGATCCCATACACTTTGAGTATCGCCCAGAGATAATTATATTGGCGAATCAATAGAGCATAGCTCGTTGCCCCAAAACTCCCAATTGGAGAGGGTTTTCTCTTGCTCTCTGGCAAAGAGTTCCACTTTTTTGTGGTAGGGGAACATCGCCTCTATGCTGTCGCGAATGCTTTTGGGCTTGGCGCTGTGCGATTGTCGTTTTTCGGAAAACACCACTGTTTGGCGGATGTTTCTTTTTCCTCGCGGTTTGGGAATGCGGCCGTGCTTAAATACCAGGCATAGCTCGCTGTCGCTCATCGTATAGTAGCCGGGGTTGACGCGTTCCTTATGCCATATAAATGCCACCGTCGCCCATGCGAACCCCCACGCTTTTCCCAATTCTATCGCCTGATCCAAATGCGGCGAGGTAGACCACATAAATAGCAGGCTGTCATCCGCGATGATGTCGCGAATGTTCCACCGTTTCATCTCTTTGGTGGTAAGCGTAGGGTAGTGTCTAACCGCGCCTCCGCTGTCGCGTCCGCCTTTTCCGGTGTGCTGCAGCTGTCCTTTGTAGTCCCACGGGGGGTCGGCGTAGATGATGTCGAATTTTCCTTTGGGGAGCGCTATTATTTCCATTGGCTGTCTTTGGGGGATGTGGTATGATGATTACTCATCGATCTCTTTTTGTTTTTGGATGGTGAAGGCAAGGGCGTCGGCGGCGCGTTCCATTATCTGTGATTCGGCGGGGGACAGCGTTCGCCCTATGCGTTCTTTGAGAAATTTATCCAGCGGTTTGTAGCCGCCGATTTGGAAGTTAAATACTTCCGGCGGCAGCGGGGCAAAATACTCTTTTTTGTTAAAATAGAGTCGGTTGTTTTTTTCGTCGTAACGCGCTTTTTCCACGAGATGAGTTGTGCTATCGCCGGATAATTTTGTCTTTGTGTCCCCATCTAACCACAACAAATGCGCCTGAATCAATTCCCAGCCGATTTTGGCGAGACGCAAAAACGCCGCGTTTTCTTTCGGAAACGGAATGCGCGGAAAATCCATTCGCAAAAATTCCCCGTAGCGTTTGCGATAATCCGGCGAATGCAAAATCGCGTAGATGCAACCGAGGATCTCTTCGGGCGAATGTTTTTTGCCGTAGCGGTCGTTTATCCATTCGCGAAATTCTGGCGTTAGGTTTTCTTTCCGGACGATGTCGCCCATGTCGTCGTCGTAGCGGTACAGCGGGAAGAAATAGTTGACCTCGCTGCCTCTGTTGGAAATATAACAACGCTCCGCGATTTGACC
>CBDCPJ010000031.1:0-10710 GCA_965220165.1 Spirochaetia bacterium | reverse complement strand
ATATGTGGTGCAATATGGAACATTGGACAGCATATTTGGCATAAGCACCGTAGACACCACAGAGGCTGAATTAGCGCATAATTTTGAAATAGGCGCGAAGATAGAGATTGGTCCTATAGGTATTTCTGCCTCTTATCTAGAACCGTTAAACGAATTTGAATTTGATAGCCCTCTCGATGAACTGGAAGACTTTACGCCCGATTCTGTCGATAGCACAGGCGCATCGAGATATATTCCTGATGGTAAGTTGCGTATCGGCATAACCTTCGAAGTAATTGACGAATCTCTATAGAAATAATCGCGACTCGTTGATAATCGCCTGCTCCTATTAATGGAGCGGGCGATTTTTTATCACGAAATACGTCTCTATTGACTTTTTATTCTTGCGCGGTATATTAATTGGATGGCTACACCTCATTTAGCGGCAGAAAAGGGCAGTATAGCGCCGACTGTCCTGTTGCCGGGAGATCCCTTGCGCGCAAAATATCTCGCTGAAAACTATTTGCAAGATTGTGTTTGCTATAACACCGTCCGCAATATGTTTGGCTATACGGGAACCTATAAAGGCGTAAAAGTATCGGTACAGGGAACCGGAATGGGAATCCCTTCTTGTCTGATTTATAGCACGGAATTGATCGTCGAATATGGAGCGAAACGTTTAATACGAATAGGTTCATGCGGCTCGTTGCAAAAAAACATCAACGTTCGCGATATCGTATTTGCGATGAGCGCGTCAACCGACTCGGGCATCAATAGACGCAGGTTTAATGGCGCAGATTTTGCCCCGTGCGCCGATTATAAACTCTTTAGTCGCGCCTGCGCTATCGCCGATCGGCTGGGCTACCGCTTTGTAGCGGGCAATGTGCTCTCTGGCGATCAATTCTACGGCGACGATTTAGACGCCTGGAAGCATTGGGCTCAATTTGGCGTGTTGGCGGTAGAGATGGAGACCAATGGGCTCTACACAATCGCCGCAAAACATGGCGTCCAAGCGCTGTCAATCCTCTCGGTAAGCGATAGTTTGGTAAACAGAGAAGAGATACCCGCGATAGAACGCGAGAAGACATTGACTCGCATGATGGACATCGCTTTGCTACTGGCTGAATAGACGCGCCACGATATAGCTCTCCCTGTTCGCAATCGTTGTTACGCGATTAATTGAATCTTATTCTATTTGACGCTGACGAGCCAATTGATCGCATTGAGCGCGCGGATTATCGCGCTCGGCATATCATCGATATACTGAAATTGTCGAAGGGCGATATGGTGCGCGTTGGCCGGATCAACCGATCCAGCGGCTTCGCTCGTATCGTTGCCATCTCGCCGCGATGGATTCGCTTGCGCCCCGAGAGCGATTGCTCGTCTCCGGCTCCTCGGAGGAGACCGCGGGCAATATGCGTTATCGGACACCCTCGCCCGCCGGTCGCCGCTCGTTTGATCAGGGATCTTACCGCGTTGGGTATCGACCGCATTATATTTACTTTGAGCGAGTTAACGGAAAAAAGCTATATACATTCAAAAATATGGGAACAGCCTCGTCTGCGCGCGTCTCTTATCAACGGAGCCATGCAGGCGGCTCGCGTATACATTCCCTCGGTCGACCGAACCCGCTCGTTGCGTGATGCCCTGCAAATAGCGCGAGAAGCGGAGGCGAAAGCGCCATCCGCCCGCGTCGCCGCGCTGTTCGACACATCGCCCGAAGCATCGCCGCTTTCGGGACTCACCCCGCGACTGAACGATAAGGTCGAATCGCTGCTCGTCATAGTAGGTCCGGAGCGAGGATGGATCGAGAAAGAGCGCGCCATCATTAAAAATTGAAATAATAGATTGAATTATAGAAATTTGCTACTATTATATTGTATATCTTAATTTTGTATGGAGGATTTTATGAGAATTTTTAATATTTTTTTTGTTATTCTCGTATTGACGCTTTTATTGGGGTACGCCGCGCCGCGGGTAGCCGCTCAAGATTCGGGACTACTTACATTTGATGTAGATTTGGGAACATATTATACAGGATCTCTCAGCGATACTGTAACGGCAACATTTTCAGACGCATTGCCTTTGATTTACAGCGGAATAACCACTGGACTAGACATTGGATTGGATGTCAATATACTTCCATTTCTTGCAATTACCGGAGAGGTGGGAGCATTTGCATCTTTGCCGCGCTATTACTATGATGATGGCGACCAGAGACTTACCGGCTCGATCTCTGTTCCATTCCATGTCGGAGTCGCTTTTAAGCTAGCGTTTGTCGAATTGCGTCCATTTGTAGGATATGTGGCGCAATATGGAACATTGGACAGCATATTTGGCATAAACACCGTAGACGCCACAGAGGCTGAATTTGCGCATAATCTTGAAGTGGGCGCGAAGATAGAGATTGGTCCTATAGGTATTTCTGCCTCTTATCTAGGACCGGTAAACGAATTTGAATTTGATAACCCTCTCGCTGAACTGGAAGACTTTACGCCCGATTCTGTCGATAGCACAGACGTATCGAGATATATTCCTGATGGTAAGTTGCGTATCGGCATAACCGTCGAAGTATTTGACGAATCGTTTCTATAGAAATAATCGCGACTCGTTGATAATCGCCCGCTCCTATTAATGGAGCGGGCGATTTTTTATCACGAAATACGTCTCTATTGACTTATTTATTCTTGCGCGGTATATTAATTGGATGGCTACACCTCATTTAGCGGCAGAAAAGGGCAGTATAGCGCCGACTGTCCTGTTGCCGGGAGATCCCTTGCGCGCAAAATATCTCGCTGAAAACTATTTGCAAGATTATGTTTGCTATAACACCGTCCGCAATATGTTTGGCTATACGGGAACCTATAAAGGCGTAAAAGTATCGGTACAGGGAACCGGAATGGGAATCCCTTCTTGTCTGATTTATAGCACGGAATTGATCGTCGAATATGGAGCGAAACGTTTAATACGAATAGGTTCATGCGGCTCGTTGCAAAAAAACATCAACGTTCGCGATATCGTATTTGCGATGAGCGCGTCAACCGACTCGGGCATCAATAGACGCAGGTTTAATGGCGCAGATTTTGCCCCGTGCGCCGATTATAAACTCTTTAGTCGCGCCTGCGCTATCGCCGATCAGCTGGGCTACCGCTTTGTAGCGGGCAATGTGCTCTCTGGCGATCAATTCTACGGCGACGATTTAGACGCCTGGAAGCATTGGGCTCAATTTGGCGTGTTGGCGGTAGAGATGGAGACCAATGGGCTCTACACAATCGCCGCAAAACATGGCGTCCAAGCGCTGTCAATCCTCTCGGTAAGCGATAGTTTGGTAAACAGAGAAGAGATACCCGCGATAGAACGCGAGAAGACATTGACTCGCATGATGGACATCGCTTTGCTACTGGCCGAATAGACGCGCCACGATATAGCTCTCCCTGTTCGCAATCGTTGTTACGCGATTAATTGAATCTTATTCTATTTGACGCTGACGAGCCAATTGATCGCATTGAGCGCGCGGATTATCGCGCTCGGCATATCATCGATATACTGAAATTGTCGAAGGGCGATATGGTGCGCGTTGGCCGGATCAACCGATCCAGCGGCTTCGCTCGTATCGTTGCCATCTCGCCGCGATGGATTCGCTTGCGCCCCGAGAGCGATTGCTCGTCTCCGGCTCCTCGGAGGAGACCGCGGGCAATATGCGTTATCGGACACCCTCGCCCGCCGGTCGCCGCTCGTTTGATCAGGGATCTTACCGCGTTGGGTATCGACCGCATTATATTTACTTTGAGCGAGTTAACGGAAAAAAGCTATATACATTCAAAAATATGGGAACAGCCTCGTCTGCGCGCGTCTCTTATCAACGGAGCCATGCAGGCGGCTCGCGTATACATTCCCTCGGTCGACCGAACCCGCTCGTTGCGTGATGCCCTGCAAATAGCGCGAGAAGCGGAGGCGAAAGCGCCATCCGCCCGCGTCGCCGCGCTGTTCGACACATCGCCCGAAGCATCGCCGCTTTCGGGACTCACCCCGCGACTGAACGATAAGGTCGAATCGCTGCTCGTCATAGTAGGTCCGGAGCGAGGATGGATCGAGAAAGAGCGCGCCATCATTGCGGAACGCGGCATTGATTCCTACTCGCTCGGAAGATCGATTCTACGCGTTGAAACAGCCGCTACCGTATCTCTGGGAACCATCCTCGCCCATTTTCCAGAGCGCTAGATCGCCTCGCAATTCGCTCGTTTCAGACAAAATAGGCGCGTTTTATTTGAATTCCCCGCATAATACGCTACAATGGAATCTCTATGATGGAATCAAATACTACACAAACACACAAGCTCACGCATTGGGCCGACAATTATGCCCAAAGGATTATCTCGGAACGCGGCTCGCTAACTAGCGACCACCCTCACTATATCTGCGCCTCTGGCATTACCCCATCGGGAGCGGTGCATATTGGCAATTTTCGCGAGATCATCTCGGTCGATATGGTTGTTCGGGCATTGCGTAGCCGCAATCAACCGGTACGCTTTCTCTACTTCTGGGACGATTACGACGCATTTCGCGCGGTGCCGTCCGATCTTCCTCGCGCCGAAGAATATCGACGCCATCTGCGCAAACCGCTCGACGATATCCCCGCGTTGGATAATGACGCGGAGAGTTACGCTCGCGAACGGGAGGCCCCTATCGAACGACAACTCCCGTTGCTTGGCATCTCCGCAGAATATATGCGGCAGTCGCAATGTTATAGAGATGGAAGATACGCCGATAGCATCCAGCGAGCGTTGCGCCATCGCGACGAGCTGAGGAGCATTTTGAACCGCTACCGAACCGAGCCGCTTGCCAAAGATTGGTGGCCTATTTCGATCTACAGCGGCGCAACCAATAAAGATACCACCACAATACTCGAGTGGGACAGGGAATGGCGGCTACGCTATCGATGCGACGAAACGGCGCGGGAAGAATGGATCGACTTTCGCGATGGGAGGCATGTCAAGCTATTGTGGCGTATTGACTGGCCGATGCGCTGGCAATATTATGGCGTAGACTTTGAGCCTGCCGGCAAAGATCACCATTCGGAGGGCGGGTCGTTCGATTCGGCAAAGCGTATCGCGAAGGAGGTCTACAACTACCCCGCTCCCGTCTCGTTTCGTTACGATTTTATCCGCATTAAGGGGCAGGGAGGCAAGATGTCGTCATCCAGCGGGGGAACGATAACGCTTGCCGACGCGCTCGCTATCTACCAGCCGGAGGTGCTTCGCCACCTGTTTGCCGGAACTCGCCCCAACTCGGAATTCGCCATATCATTTGATCTCGATGTGATCAAACTCTACGAAGATTATGACCGGTGCGAGCGAATCTACTACGAGGAGACGCATACCAATGAAAAAAAGGCGCTGAAGCAACGACGCATCTACGAGTTATCGCAGATAGACCGCCCGCGCGATCGCTTCCTGCCGCTCCCTCCATTTCGCCACCTGTGCAATCTTGTGCAGATTGTCGACGGCGATGAGCACAAAGCGCGCGAACTTGCCAACTCGACGTTGCGAGCGGACAAATCGGGCGCGTCGGACGCGGCGCATTTGAACGCGTCATATCAAACAAGCCTACTACAGCGTATTCGTTGCGCAAAACAATGGATATCCCAATACGCGCCGCCCGAATTTACGTTTCACCTGCGTTCTATCGACGAGGTCGAACCATCGCCCGATGAGTTAGCTTCGTCAATAACGAGGATAATCAATTATCTAAAACAAGCCAATGGGCAGCTGGATGCAGAGCTTCTGCATAACCATATCTACCATATCGCCAACGAGACAAATATAGAACCCAAGCGACTTTTTACGGCGATCTATCGCGTATTGATCGGGAAAGATCGAGGGCCGCGACTTGCGTCGTTTATCGCTCTTATCGGAGTCGAGCCTGTCGTTTCGCGGCTGGAACGATCGCTGGCATCATAGCGCGATAATCGAAACGGCATGATAGAAGGAAAAACATATAGGATATACAATAGATCATGTCTTACCATGCCGCAATTGCATGATAACACAATTTCGTTGACGCTAACCGATCCCCCCTACTTTATTGATGGAATGGGCGACGATTGGGACAGCGATAAACTGCGTAAGCGCGTGAAAAAAGGCGTTGTGGGAGGGATACCCGCAGGGCAGAAATTCAGTCCCGCGCAGGGATTAAACCTACAGAGATTTTTAACACAAGTGGGCGGGGAATGTTTGAGGGCACTAAAGCCGGGCGGCTTTATGCTCTGCTTTAGCCAAGCGCGACTGTCGCATAGAACAGCTATCGCGCTAGAAGACGTTGGATTTGAAATAAGAGATATGATCGCCTGGAGATATGAGGGGCAACCAAAAGCGTTTAGCCAGGACCATTTTGTGCGGAAAATGGATATCCCCGAACAGGAAAAGCACCGAATTATCAATGAGTTGGGGGGGCGAAAAACCCCGCAACTCAAACCAAGAATGGAGCTTATAGTTTTGGCGCAGAAACCCAGGGAGGGAAGATTTATCGATAACTGGCTAAAATATAGAACCGGGCTTATCGATGTAAAAGATCCATTTATCGAACCCGATTATTTTCCCGCAAATATCATACCCTGCAAAAAACCGAGAGAGAAACATGGACATATAACGGTAAAACCGATCGATTTATGTAGACACCTCATTAGGATATTCAGTTCTATAGGAGACACCGTGCTCGATCCGTTTATTGGAACGGGAACCACTGCGGTAGCCGCGCTGATCGAAAAAAGAGCGTGCATAGGCTACGAAATCGATCGCGATATGATGCCCATAATTGGCAAAAGAATAGCAAATGCTCGACAAGTATAACGGAAAATTTTCGAGTAATTATTTATAGACAAAGCTATTCATCACATCTTTAATCGCCTCTAAATCGCCGGAAACCCACTCATGTTTGCTGGAAAATAGTCCATGAATATGCGCTTCCAACTCTCTAAAACCCGGAGTCAGCACTTTATGCTCTATTTTATAGGCCCGATTGGGATCGCTGGTTTGGTATGAACTTGAGCCTTCGCATCCAATCGCCGGCAATTCCCTACCTTGTATTCGCCGGGGTAATTGGGATTAGAAATAACATATACCCATTTTTTCTCTCGACGATCGGCGTCTATATCGGCGCGTTGGGGCGGCGAAGTATGAAAATATATGTCCGGTCTATACCCCTGCTCTCCCCTTGTCAATTCCTCGGTATATACCTCTCCTTCAAGTCTAGCTTTCACAAGTTCATATGCCTTTATCGATATGTCAATACCGACCCATTTACGATTCAGTTTCTCTGCCGCGACGCAGGTAGTGGCGCACCCGCAAAAAGGATCAAGCACCATATCCCCCTCGTTGCTGCTTGCTTTGATGATTCTCTCAAGAAGCGCCAATGGTTTTTGCGTCGGGTATCCCGTGCGTTCTTTCGCCATGCCGTTGATTGTTGGAATATCAAAAACATCTTCGGGTAATTTCCCATCTGGATGGTATGCCTTATTGTACATAGGGTCTGTTGTCATACCCGAACCTCGACGATACGGCGTTCTTGCCTTATTGCCATCAAAATATACTTTTTTATCGTCTTTTGCGTAACATAAGATTGTATCATGTTTCCGATTCCAGTATTTATTGGTATGTATACCCCAACTGTACCACCAAACAATCTCATTCCTAAAATTCCCTTCCCCAAATATGCAATCCATTACCAATTTTAGGTAATGCGACATGGTGGGATCGCAATGAAGATAGATACTTCCCGTATCCTTCAGTATTCGATGACATTCCATCAACCGAATAGCCATATAGGACAGGTAGCAATAGTTATACGACGTCCTTCCTTCTATAGTCTTGACCGCGTTCAGCAACGCGTATATCGCGTCTTGATCTTCCTTGATAGTCTGGAGCCACTCGTCTTTGACATCCTCGCGCCGGAATATGTCGCTAAACTCGGCCCCGTCGGCGCTGCTGCCAATCGGCGCGGCAAACTTCTTTTTCTTATTAAATGGCGGATCAAGGTAGATCAAATCAATCGAATCGCTATTGATACCTCGCATGATTTCAAGGTTATCATGGCAAAATATCGTTCTATTCTCTATGTTCGATCGCATGGCATAGTATAGAAAATGGACCCCAAATGGCCGCGCCTCTTGAACATCCTATTTAGGATCGCTCGTTGGCGCAAAGCTGTCCATTACCTTTTTAATATCGTCTAGTTCCGCCGTTACCCATTCATGCTTATTTGAAAATATATTGTGGATATGCGCCTCTAACTCTCTAAAATAGGGAGTAAGCACCTTATATTCCATTGTGTATTCTCTATTGGGATCGCTGGTTTGGTACGAATTGAGCCTGCTCTTCCAATTGCTGGCAATCCCTACCTTATACTCGCCGCTATAATTGGGATGCGCGATAACATAGACCCATTTTTGCTCTCGAATGCTGTCGCCAATATCGGCGCGTTGGGGCGGCGAAGTATGAAAATATATGTCCGGTCTATACCCCTGCTCTCCCCTTGTCAATTCCTCGGTATATACCTCTTCTTCAAGTCTAGTTTTCACAAGTTCATATGCCGTTATCGATATGTCAATACCGACCCATTTACGATTCAGTTTCTCTGCCGCGACGCAGGTAGTGGCGCACCCGCAAAAGGGATCAAGCACCATATCCCCCTCGTTGCTGCTTGCTTTGATGATTCTCTCAAGAAGCGCCAATGGTTTTTGCGTCGGGTATCCCGTGCGTTCTTTCGCCATATTATTAATCGATGGTATATCAGTCCAATAATCAACCATCCCTTTCTGTTTACCATCCATCATCATAGAAGTAGAATCCATATGAGGCTTGTCAAATACGTATTGTTCGCTTTTAACAAAAAACAGAATAATATCATGCTTCCTTGAAAAAAATCTTTTACTGCTTCCTCCTAATCCATAACACCAAACAATCTCATTCCTAAAATTCCCTTCCCCAAATATGCAATCCATTACCAATTTTAGGTAGTGCGACATGGTGGGATCGCAATGAAGATAGATACTTCCCGTATCCTTCAGTATTCGATGACATTCCATCAACCGAATAGCCATATAGGACAGGTAGCAATAGTTATACGACGTCCTTCCTTCTATAGTCTTGACCGCGTTCAGCAACGCGTATATCGCGTCTTGATCTTCCTTGATAGTCTGGAGCCACTCGTCTTTGACATCCTCGTTCCGGAATATGTCGCTAAACTCGGCCCCGTCGGCGCTGCTGCCAATCGGCGCGGCAAACTTCTTTTTCTTATTAAATGGCGGATCAAGGTAGATCAAATCAATCGAATCGCTATTGATACCTCGCATGATTTCAAGGTTATCATGGCAAAATATCGTTCTATTCTCTATATTCGATCGCATGGCATAGTATAGAAAATGGACCCCAAATGGCCGCGCCTCTTGAACATCCTATTTAGGATCGCTCGTTGGCGCAAAGCTGTCCATTACCTTTTTAATATCGTCTAGTTCCGCCGTTACCCATTCATGCTTATTTGAAAATATATTGTGGATATGCGCCTCTAACTCTCTAAAATAGGGAGTAAGCACCTTATATTCCATTGTGTATTCTCTATTGGGATCGCTGGTTTGGTACGAATTGAGCCTGCTCTTCCAATTGCTTGCAATCCCTACCTTATACTCGCCGCTATAATTGGGATGCGCGATAACATAGACCCATTTTTGCTCTCGAATGCTGTCGCCAATATCGGCGCGTTGGGGCGGCGAAGTATGAAAATATATGTCCGGTCTATACCCCTGCTCTCCCCTTGTCAATTCCTCGGTATATACCTCTTTTTCAAGTCTAGTTTTCACAAGTTCATGCGCCTTTATCGATATGTCAATACCGACCCATTTACGATTCAGTTTCTCTGCCGCGACGCATGTAGTCGCGCATCCGCAGAAAGGGTCAAGCACCATATCGCCCTCTTTGCTGCTTGCTTTGATGATTCTCTCAAGAAGCGCTAATGGTTTTTGCGTCGGGTATCCTGTTCTATGTTTGGATAGATTCAAAACTGGTTTTATTTCATTATCCCAAACATCTCTTACATATACTAATACTTCCCACTTTCCATTTTTATTTGGCGGGTCAGTAGTAAAAAAAGGGGTGTCATATAATCGTATTTCTTGAATAGGATTATGGTATGTTTTATCCGTTTTGCCATAACATAATATAGTGTCATGCTTACGTGGAAGGTGTTTTTTGCTTACTCCACCTGTTCTATACCCCCAGATTATTTCATTTCTAAAATTTTTTTCCAAAAAAATACAATCCAAAACTAGTTTCAGATAATGAGACATGGTATGGTCGCAGTGTAAATATAAGCTACCCGTATCTTTCAATATTCTATACATTTCTATTAACCGAATAGCCATATAGGACAGGTAGCAATAGTTATACGACGTCCTTCCTTCTATAGTCTTGACCGCGTTCAGCAACGCGTATATCGCGTCTTGATCTTCCTTGATAGTCTGGAGCCACTCGTCTTTGACATCCTCGCGCCGGAATATGTCGCTAAACTCGGCCCCGTCGGCGCTGCTGCCAATCGGCGCGGCAAACTTCTTTTTCTTATTAAATGGCGGATCAAGGTAGATCAAATCAATCGAATCGCTATTGATACCTCGCATGATTTCAAGGTTATCATGGCAAAATATCGTTCTATTCTCTATGTTCGATCGCATGGCATAGTATA
>CBDCPJ010000030.1:0-24692 GCA_965220165.1 Spirochaetia bacterium | reverse complement strand
CCTTTATCCTCTTGCTCTTGCGCATATTCTATAACGCTTCCTATTGATATCGTGTCTTGTGAAACTGCTGGAACGGTCGGATCACCGTACTTACTTCCGGCTGCTATTACTGCGTTGTTTCCGACGACAGCAGATACGCTTTCTCTGAGTCGCCCAGTGTCTATCGGCGCGCGCTGAACTACGTTGCCGTGAGCCAACGCCGCTATTTCTCTGAGCGCCAACTCTAAAGCCGCGTCGAATGCGTCTATGTATCTAGGTATTCTATTGTCAACCGCCATCGATTTCCCCTATCAAATACGTATCGTTATCGTTTAGAATTGAGTGTATCACATTATATGTTTTGCCCATAAAGACAAAACATTCGACGTCCAGATCTTGCTGTTTTATTATTACCTTCATTGTCTCTTTTTGATTCCTGATTTCGCTAGCAAGAATCTCGGCGGGAACCGGAGCCCCTTCTATAATTATATAGTCACCCATTGATAGTTATCATCCTCTCTCTCCCGTCTATTAGTTTCCGATTTAGTCTCCATACCGTTGGCTTTACCGCGATAAATTCCGTCGCGAAGTCGTACGAAAAGCCCGACAATATGATTGACTGTGGCGCTCTGTCGCCGCCAAAGAACAGGTAAGGCTGTTGGATGTCAGACTGAGCTACTGTATAGTTTCCAAGCAACTGTCGATGTTCAAAATCCGGCTTGACGCCCCCGGTCAGATCCTCTGCGTACCAAAACCCATACTCGCTCAGACTGTGTGAAGGCGTCGGGGTTATGGGAATTGGCTCGTCGGCTACTTGTAATTCCCTTCTTGTAAATCCGCGCCAACGATAAAATGGCGCGACTATTGAATTTGGAAATCCACTAGGATGATAATCCTCATAGGTTACCGACACCCCGCTTCCAGACTTACTCATCGCGTTTGGGAATCCCCCCCGTTTGTCGATATATAGCATCAATCTAATGAACGGCTCTGTTAGTTCAGTCGGCAATTCTTTATTCGCGATATTATCGTCTTTGAATATATCTACAAGAACCCCCTGCGCTGACAATGCTAGAGTCGCCCAGTTTTCCGGAAGCGGAATGTAGTTTTCAATCGTCGCCTGTGTTATTATTTTATCGTACCCCTCAGAATCATAAACGCTCGGTCGTCAGCGCCGATATTAGTTATAGCGCCATAATTCGCCGCCCCTTTAATTTGTGTGAGAGTAGACGCAAGATTGGTTCCGCTCCTTGAAGCGGTATAATCCACTCCATAGATTCCGACGGCGCACGCGCTTCGCAAAACTGTTGTAGTTTTACCCATTCCTGACAGCGCTTCGCGTTGGGTTTCAAGCGGTATGAAGTTCCCTCCATTAATTATGGAAAATGGCATCGCTTGTTGCCGCAATATAACCACTGGGAAAACATCAGCGACGCTTCCTACAGTTGAACTTGCCAGGTTTGACCCCGCGTCATAATACCATACGTCCCCTATAGAGAACGCTCGCCCGCTCGACGGCGCGTTGCCGGTTGCCGCTCGTATTACTTGTTGATTATCTGCTGATATCTTATTAAACGCTACTGAGTTTAACAAGACGTGTCGGAAGTCATACGCTTTGTCGCCCCGCTCGCCTCTAGCTAAGAGAATTCTCTCGTGCGTTATGATTCTATTAGCAGCCGCGGTTTCAGTATGCAAATCCTCGACCGAAGGTGTGTTTGTCTCAGCTATCGCGAAGTTCTTTACTCCTTCCGCTACGGCCATTGCGCGCTCGGTCGCTAGATGCAACGCGTAAGCGGATGCATATAATATGAACGCGCTCGTGTCAGAGTCTTGCAGCGCTGGAGTTTGGAATCCGAAATAATCTTGAAAATCAATCGGTCGCAGTCCAATCGACATTGGAATTCGCTGATTATAAGTTTCATTAGTGCCTACAGTCGCCGTTCCTGTGGTCGCGTCCGAGCCTGCGCCGTCATAATCAGTGAATGCGACGTTCACCGAAGCCGCGCCGCTAGTTCCGTTTGCGTTTACCTTATTCTGCAATGACTGTGTCGCCATTGCGAGCCCGTTTGTAAAAACAGGCGCTAACCTTTCCGAGAGATCTGCCGCTTCGTTTGCGATCTGACCCGCGGATATCGTGCTTAAATCTATCATAATGCCTCCTGTTAGTTCATTCTGAACTTATTATTATATTTATTTATTCTTTGCGTAAATGACAAACCGTCATCTTTGACGCCCTTGTTTGGAATCTCCGGCGCCGCCTTTTTTGCCGCTTCACTTTTTACGGAAGCGATGCCGTCATTATATGCTTTTGCAAGTTCTTTGCCAAACGCTTCCGCTTGCTCTGCAGTCATTTCCGGCAACGATATACTCGCGAGATGTGGAGCCTCTCCAATAGCCTTTCTAAACCGTTCTTTTGCCTCGATTTGCTCTCGCTCTTTAGTGAGTCTCGCGACTTCCGCTTTTAACTTGGTTTGCTCTATCTGTCTGTCCAACTCGGCTCGCTCTGAATCAGTTTTTGCCAGATCTCGCGCCTTTTCTAACTCCGATTGTGGTTTGGGGATTTCCGCTATACGTTCCTCTAGCGTCTTTATCCTGTTGTTGCTTTGCTCTAATTCCTGTTTAAATGAATCGCGCTCGGCAATAAGTTTTTTTAACTCGTCTTGTTGTGTGTCGCCGGCGTTCGGTTCCTGCTCTGCAGGCTGTTTATTCTCTATATCGCTCATAGTTAACTCCTTTTAGATTCCGTATATTTCTCGCCCCTATACCACGTGTGGGTTTGTTTTTTTCTGCTTTCTTTTTTGCTCATTTTTCGATGTCGCTTTTTCAATCTCCTTTATTTCCTTTTCAATTCTTTGTATATGATTATCATTCTGAACTATCACTGTGTTTAATTCACTTATCATATTATTGCTTGCATATTGAATTGCAGATATTTCAAATTCTAGCGCTTCACTATTTGATTTCAGTCTTTTAATTTCTTGTTTGCATCGATTTAATTTAACCTCTTTTGCGCGTCTTTGATAATCCCTTTCTCGTTCGTCAATTAATCTTTTGTTGCTATTCATTATCTCGCATTTTCCTTTAGTATCGATATCCAAGGTGTGTTACTCTGCCACATATTGCTTTTTCGTATCGAAATAACATTTTCTTTAGTGACTCTATTTCTTTCGTGAGTCTGCTTATTTTCTCATCCTTACTCTCTTGCTCATCTCGCGGTGTCTCCTTGCTCTCTTGCTCATCTTGCGATTTCGCCTTTTCAATTTTATTAATTACTCTTTCTAGTTTTATCCTATGCTCGTTTTGCTCGTCTATTATAGCTCTTAATTGGATTATTAATTTGTTGTTCTCTCGTTCAATTCTTTTGAGCCTTTTATTATAACTTGCTAACGTTTTTAGTAATTCGTTAAACCAATCCATTGTCTCGCATTCTCCTATTACCATTCATTGTTTTGCATTCTCCTATATGATTCGGTAGCCCTTATTTCTATCTTTAGTTTTTCCCATTCACTTAGTTGCTCTAGCTCCTCACCCATATCGTCTTGTATTGCGATTTCCGTTCCTTGCTCATATCCTATGTTATTTTGCTGAGCATATCTCTCTATCCTCTCTATATCGCTTGTCATATTATACAATATACATCGATGTGATTTATTGTCAACTAATAATGTCATTAATTCGCTCTCTCGCGTCGCCAATCGTTCCTAGTTCCGGGTTGCCCATTCCCGGTATCGCCAGAATGACTGTGCATCTGCAGTTTATATCTTGCGACGGCTCCCCAAAGGCTCCCGGATATCGCGGTCTATAGATGCCCGCGTTAAAGGTTCCGTCGTCGCTTTCGAATTTACGATGCAACTTTAAGTGTCTATCTCTAGTTCTCTCGTCGTTCGCTGTTATCCATTGCCTTCGCAAATTAACGCCTGCCGACTGAAGGTTTCGCTTTGTTGCAAGGAGAGCCCCGCTTGAAAGTTCCTTTTTAATTCTGTTCTTACAATCCTAGTAACCGTTCCGTAACTTTCGCTAAGTCTCATACCAAATGCCCTAGTCAAGTCACTAAGCACTGTCTGACTAATCGACTGAACCGACGCCCCGCGTTGCGCAAGTGGAGCCGCGCGTCGAAAGACTCGCTCTATCATTAATGCGCCGTCTCCTCAGTAAGAATTGTTCTTGTACTTAGGCTCCGGCTGTCGAATTGATACGCTCCTACTCTCTGGTATCTTACTAATTGGAAATCATTGTTCGCCGGTCTCCTGAATCTTGGTACTTCGACTCCCGCCCTCTGCACTAGCGAATGAGCGGATGCCGAGCCTCTAAGTAATTCGCTCTCGGCGAACCTTCGCGAGACTGAACGCACTGCTCTGAATAGGTTGCGGTGCCTAGCAGAAATAATCTCTCGCAAGGCGGCTACTTTTTCGGCGGCGTTGCCGTTGCGTCGAATAGCTCTATCAAAATCTACCATATAATTTCCGTCGTTAACACGTCTCTCGGATTGCTAGTATCGCCTCTCGCGCGGACGCCAATGTATCTGCGTCAAGCGCCAAAAGGATTTGCGACATCGTCGCCATTGTCTAACCCCTGCTCATCTATGAATATTTTGCTGTTCTACTTCAGGGTCTAGATTAGCGGCTTGCCAGATCGTACGCTTGCTAGCCCCCGCTAGATTTAGTAATGCTATATTAGCGGTCTGACTCTGTGGTATATTGCGGTCGATATCTATTCTC
This sequence comes from Spirochaetia bacterium, assembly GCA_965220165.1. Lineage (GTDB taxonomy): Bacteria > Spirochaetota > Spirochaetia > CBDCPJ01. The sequence goes on along the minus strand of CBDCPJ010000030.1, from coordinate 19,995 downwards.
GGAAACTCGCCAATATTCTCCTTGTTTACCCTTGCCCATATTTCGATGTATCGCTCGACGAAAAGTCGCAACGCCTCTAAAGCCGCGTTTTCGAATTCAGCAATTGTATTCACCATAATTGTCAACCGCATCATCAACGCGGTTCCGCTCGGGTCATTCCCTGCTGTTAATTGCTCATAGTCTGGAATACCTGTCATTTCCTGTAATCCAGAGTTTATCGCTTTCAATATCAAGTCGGCTCCGGCGTTGGCTGTATAGGTTCCTACCTGCTTAATTAATGTTGGGTCTACTCCCTCTAGAATATGGACATCGTGCTTGTTTAGCGCTTCTAATTCTGCATTCGATATTGAATAAGGTGTCGCCATATAGATATTGTTATTTCTATCGTGCTGTAGCATCCAATTCATTAATATCCTGTCAATCGCGTCAATCGAATCCTTGATTAGATAGAGATACGGTTGGGATTCACTGGTTCGCCTGAGTACTACAAACGGGATCCCCTCATATTCAAAGGCGTCTTTCTTGTACTCGGTTCCCGCTGAGTCCACTAACTTCACAGTCTCTCCGTAATTATTTACTATGTCGATAAAGTCTAGCGGCGTCCTATTATTAATTACCGCGTTTTTGCCGGCGATTATTATCGCTGCTTTGCCATAGACTAGCGACTCCTTCACTAATCGTCGCCAGGAATTGAATATAGCATCCCAGTTGATTTTCTCTGCATAGATAGGTATGTCTCCCTTGAATGAGTATCGCTGATAGCCCGGCGACGCGATGACTCCCGTGATTGTGTCAACATATCTCGATAGTCGGGTGTTTCGGTAGATTTGATTTGCCCTGTCTTTTTGCTTTCTCTCGTTAAATAACTGAGTCGCTTGCCTGTTATTTCCGACAAGATAGTCGCGAACCTCACTATACGCTTGTTGCCTGCTCTTTATTATATTTTTAATCTCGGCAGCACTCTTGCCTTCGCCAATTGAACCTAATTCATAAGTCATCTTGATTGCCTCATACGTTTAAATATATCACGCGACAGCGCATATCGCAATGCGTCAATGGCGTGGTCTGCTTGTCTAACTTCCGGCTTTTCTATAATATCGCCGCTAGAATCCTGTTGCCATTTATAGTTTCTAAACTCGGCAATAATCTCCGCTAAATGCGGCGCGATGACAATGCCCGCTTTGCCTCCATTCATTTGTCGCAGGTACTGAATTCCTTGCCAAACGGAGTTCGCCCATTTTTGAACAAGCCTTCCGGGGCGATGCCCAAACATCCTAGAGCAATGGTCGTTTAACCCTGCGCTCGCTGTTCTATCGGCGCTGTCACAGTACACTATAGAATCTCTTTTCTCTAGCGTGCTTATCCATTTTGCTATTTCATTGAATCGCCCGTCGAATTTGTAAAACGCGTCAATGATAAAAACCTGTCCGTTAAAAAGCCTGCAGTCCAAGCATACCGCGGGCGCGACTCCTCCGCTCCAGTCAACGCCCCGGCGAATGTCTCCTTGTAACGCTTCGTCACTTGGCTCCGCTACAATTATATTGCCGGCGAATATCGCGTTGGTCGCCGCCTCTCTGGGTTTGCCCATATAAATGTGCTCATACAATTCTAAATCATACTTTTTTAACTGATTGGCTTGCTCTATTGCTGTTTTTGATAGGAACTTGTTTTGCTGGTAGTTGGTTTCAATGACGAGCGCGTTGTCTGGCGGGTTAGCGATAAACTTTTGATACGTTGCTGTTCTCTTTGTAGACGGATTGAACGTTGCCCAGATTTCGCTTCCGTTTTTTCGAATTGTCGGAACTAAAATTTCCCAGTATTGACTCTCCACATCATCCGCTTCCTCTATTAGACAAATGTCAACGCTTTCAATCCCTTTTATTCTATTAACTAGCGAGTTCCGGTCGTTGCCGGGATAGAATCCCGCGTAATTGATTTCGCTTCCATTACTATGTGTAATCTGATTCTTATGGACAGTGAAGTCCGCTAATTTATAGTTATTAATGATATCTCTAAACAGTGTGTGCATCGACTGTCCAATGCTTTGAAATGTTTTGCGCATTACGATAATTTTGACCGGTGGTTCCCAAGAATTAGCGACTAACTTCTCGCCGCTCATTATGGATATTAGCGCGATAGCAACAGCCCAAGATTTCCCGCCCCCGCGACCGCTCCATAGCGCTTTATAGTATGGACCGCGCTCTAGTAACTGAGCGAATCTTATCGGGATTGACAGAGTCTCGGTCGCTCCTGTTGATAAACATATCTTGTTTCTCGTTGACATCAATGACGATAAGGAATTATTCTTTGCCTGCGCTTCCAGTTTTTTTACCATTTCCACTAGCGCCGCGCCGCCAATTGTTCTCGTTCGCCCAATGTCTACCATTGCTGAATAATTTGCGATTGCTTTGCCTTTTTTATCCTCACTCGTATCGTTTATGACCTCACTGGGAATCTCAGTTGCTAGTTCCGTAGCGGCGATTCTTGCGATATTTATACCGCTATCCCAGAGCGCCTTTATCTTTTGGGCGTCTCCCTCACTAAATATATTTTGGAACCGCTCATCTATTTTGGGAATCTGAGATTTCCCCACCGCCATTAATCCCATAACGCTTGATTATTTGATTAACACGCGGTTGGGTTATCCCTACAGCCTTTGCGATTGCCTTTTGCGTATACCCCTCGCCGCGCATTCTCATTACTCTGTCTATCTGATTCTTGTTTCTTCTCATTACCAACTATTATCGGTATAATAGTCATAATATTATAATTCTAACAAGTTACTTTCGAAACGCTTACCGACAAGCGCTTTCCCGCAGGCTATTCATTATTTCTTGGCAATTTTCGTGCCATTCGCTAGGCGGCAACCCAACTTTGTGGTTACAATTCATAGAGCAGACCATTCTGAGGTTCCGTTTATTGTGAATAACCTTCTCTCCATATATTCTTATTAGCGACTTGCTTTGCGGAGACAGATGTGCCAGTTGTGGATGATCTGCTTGCCCAAGCGGGGCGCCACAGCAGGCGCACTGCCCCCGCTGTGATTCCCATAATTCTCTCTTTAGTCTCGTTGATTTCGAATCGCCGCCTATTCATAGCCTTCTTGGCAGAAGCCCTCGCCAATGACATTTCCTTGGTTATCGTATTTAATTACACTATAAGGCAGCTCTTGCTCATAGGTAATTTTTAACCGCAATATTCCGTCTTTGTTATAGTGGAATTTGTGAGCTAATTCGCGACCTGAGTCTGTCGTTATGAATTTATACCTTATCGTATATTGCTCATCATAGTATGAATTTTCGTCCGAGATTGACATTGTATCATAGTTTATCATATGCATCTATCTCGAATCTACTTTTGCTTATTCACATGGTCGGCAAATGAACATCCCTTGCTTAACTGCTCATATGCGAATTCCCTGCAGGATTTAATGTTTTTGTCGTCGTAAGTGAATTCACGACTGATTCTGCCCGCGTCGTCATATACAGTCACTTCATGAGGGATTCCGTCTAGATATGTAGTCTTGTGTAGCATAACGCCCGCTTTATTGTAGCCGATTTTATAAGCCAATCTTTCGCCGCCCTTTGCCATAAGAAACCTTGCTTTAAGCGTCATTCCGTCTTTATGGAATGTTCTTATTTCGACGCCGCCTGATTCCGTTTTCCGTATAAACGCTCTTTTTTTCTTATCAATCCACATATAATCCTGTGGTCCATTAAATCGCTCTTTGCATTCATAATTGCATTTGCGTTCCTTACATTCTTTATTATTACTCATCTCGAATCCTCCTTCTTTATTATTACTCATTTCGAATCCTCCTTTCTTGCGTATATTGAATCTGTGTTTATCCAGTCATTTTTGTACAGGCACCTTTGAGTGACCCTTCCCATATCGTCATATCTAATTATCTCATATGGAACGCCCAGTTTGTATATTGTCTTTTCAAGTACGGCGCCTGACTTGTCATAGCGGATTTTGTAACTTAGCTTCAGACCAGACTTGCTCATTATGAATCTTGACTTTATTGTCAATTGGTCTTTGTAGAATGTCCGTATTTCAGTGATGTGTGAATCCGCTTCCCATACTAACATTCTCTTGCGAGAATCTAAGCACCAACCATCCGTTGTCGGGTCCTTGACCGGGCTATTTCCCCGGCTATAGAATAGTCGCTCGGCATCGCGATTGAATTGAACTGGCTCATTTTTATCGTACTCAATGTAGTGTTTAGCCTTCTTGCGTTCCCTGCGTTCTCGTTCCTTACACTCTCTCTCCTGCTTGCATCGCTTGCATTCCTTTGGATTGCTCATTTTGTCTCCTTGTTTACGTCTTGCTCGTCTGGTTGCCAATTCTTGAATTCTACATGGCAGCCCATTCTTGTAAGTTGTTTTGTATGTCGGGTTTCCGTACTCGTCATATAATATCTTATAGTTTAATTCATCGTCTCTCAAGGTAGCTATAAATCTCGCTTTGATGCTAAGTCCGTCCTCATAGAACGTTCTTATTTCTACTAACTTTTCCTTGTCGTTCCATATCATCATTCGATGCCACTCATCAAAAGAGAAGTGAGTTAAGTCTTTGTTTTCGACCGGTTCATTACTATTACTATAGAATAGCCTTTCTGTCGTATAGTTGTCTACCGGCAATTCTCCACCTTCCCTATTCTTATCGTTCCTGTGTGTGTATCCTTTGCCTTTGCTCATATTACCCTCCTATAATTAATCTCTTTACTATTCATACTTCCCATTATAACCGTTTCGAACGACACTTATAAATGACATTGCTATCGCGTTCATATTTGATTACTCTATATGGCAAGCCTCTTTTATAAATCGTCTTATAGATTGTCGTTCCAGTTTCGTCGTAACCCACTTTATAGTTTAGCTTGTCGCCAATCCTGCTTGCGACAAAACGTGACTTTATCGTCAGCCCGTCATCATAAAAAGTCCTTATCTCTATTGTGTCCTCTTTCTCATCCCATATTTCCATACTTCCTTGGTCGTCAAAAGACAATTCGTTTTTCCCCTTATCCTCCACTGGCTCATTAGTGTGGCTATAGAAAAACCGCGCCTTCCTATTCCTGTCTACTGAATATTCACTATTTTCCATTTCGTTATTTACTACGTATTCGTTATTCATATTACCCTCCTATATTTCCTTATCCTGTGATTCTTGTAACTCTATATACTCGCCGGAATGAAAGTCTCTGTGCCACACTCCTCTATCTTTATCGTCTCTCGTCGCGATAAACTGCACTTTGCTGTCTTTATATTCTACTAAACTAATTGGCGCCCCGTTTTTATCATATTGTTTTACCTCCGCCGGCGCGCCTTCTTTATAGTCAGTCTCGTAGATTTTAATCCCGGCTTCATTATAGCCTACTTTTCGATAAAGCGCGCCGCTATCGCCGGTCTTATGCATTATAAACCTAGACCGCAACGTTAAACCGTCTTTATAAAAAGTGTTTATTTCTATTATCTCATTATTCCTGTTTATAATGAGTAGCCTTCCTTTGCTGTCAAAAATCTTTGACACCTCCCGTTTGCAGTTCACTGCGTCATAAAATAACTCCTCTGTGTCAAATTCTCTATTAAAATCCCTGTTTTTCATAACTCCCCTCCCTATTGTATATACCATGTTCCGCTCTCCATTGTCTCGCTATGTCAAGCAAGAAACTATATGCTTGAATTATCCAGTTTTTTTTAGCCATTGAAACGAATACCGGCGTCGATAATTCATCGTCTATCTTTATAAAGTCGAACCCGTACATAAAGTCTGGGTCCGACGTCCTCATTCTATCTAACTCCCGTTGACCTAGCAATTGGAGCGAGTATCTCGCGCCCTCTTTACTTACCATTTCGCCATTCAACGCCGATAAGTCAACCGCCAACTCGCCGACCGTAGCCCAAAATCTCTTGTGTATCGACAAAGGGCGGGGCTTGTGTGTCGATAGCCTTACCATAATCGCCGCGCCGCCGCCAAGGGCGACCATTTCGTCGCCCGTTAGCGTTATCTCTACTTTTTTTGTCAACGGCAAAACCCTTTCAATCATTATGAACGTATTCCATTTTTGGCGCAGTTTTGCTTTAATGCTATTCTGAATGCCGGACCTATATCGGTTTTTAGTTTCCTGCCTTCCGAGTCTTTTCTCTTGTCAATAATTCGGTGCTCTGTAAACTTTATCCCTCCGCTTAGATAGTCGTCGACACTATGGCATATTTTGACAAACGCGTTCATTTGGGCAGTTGTTATGGCTTCATATGGCGTTTCGCCGTCAAAAACGACATCCTTTCTTGGAACGGTTAGTTTACCATTCCAAGAATAGATTGACCTGAATTCCTTTTGCTCTCCTGTATCCACAATCTTTAGTCTACCCATATTGGCAAATTCGACTCCTATGGTGAAATCGTTTGGATTGCTGTTTGGGCGATGTGAGAACGAGCCATTCCCGGCGTGCCAAGCCTTATATATTAGTGGGCACAATAAATAAATTGTGCCTGCCCGCGATATCACAAGATGCGCAAACGCGGCTTCCTTGGACCGCAACATCCAATCAATAGATGTTTGCGCTGACCCTCCGTGAGTTGCGTGCGCAACGATATGCGTTGGAACTTCGTTGAAAAGACCCCCCTCCCGTCGCGGTCCGCATCTGATGACCTTGAATCCCAGTTCTTTCACTTACCTGCCTCCTTGCAAACCTCTAGCCACTCATCGTTTATCGGAATCCCCGCATCTACGCAGTATTCAACGAGTGATAGTAGCGAAGTCGTGTTAGTGTTGACCCTTAGCAAGTCATTGCGGTGATTTGACTTTTCGCCAGTGAGCCTCAATTCAAGCAAATGTTTGATGAATCTTTTTTTTGAAAGTATCGGCGGCGCGACTACCTCGTTTGGCGTCTCCTTTAGTGTCTCTTGCGGCGCCTCCTGTGGAGCCTCCTTTTTCACTGACTTCTTTTCAACACGTTTCCTGGCTCGCTTTTTTTTCGCAAGTTCCTGTTCTTTAGCGGATTCCCGTTCCTCATTCGCCTCTTGTAACCTCTTTTCAAAAATCTTTTTATATCTCGCCGCGTTTGCTCTTGTGGCGTTTTCAATCTTTTCATACATTACCTCAGAACTCTCTGCCGCCTTTTTATCAATCCTCGCCAATTCGTCGAAAACTTCAAGCGCCTCCTTTCGCATGGTTCCCAATGGCTTTTCATACTCTTGCATAGATACAAGTTTTTTTATCGTTGCTATTTTTCGCGCGATAATTCCTGTGTCTCTATACGAGACGACTTGACAATCTCCTTGCGTATCTCCATACCGGCTTTTTGCCCAGTAAAACTCTATAGATTTCTCGGGGGCGGTTGACAACGCTATCGCTAAGTGAAACGACGCTTCAAGGTATCTTTTGCCAAATTGTGGCGGCGCTGGCTTTGCGTCGACAGCGTCGCCACTCTTAGTTTCCCGCTTCTTGTTAGTGGTTTTGCTTGTCGCGATAATATGCGCATCGACTCTTGCGATATAGTCTAACGCTTTGTTAGTCATCTTGCTAATTTGCGACCAAGACCCTTTTTCATCAGCGTATTGAATCGCCCAACTCCACAGTTCGTCAAGTCCGTCGACGACAATAATATCTATTTGCTCTTTTAAAAAGATATCAACGGCGTCTATAATATAATTAGGATGGGCGCTCGGCGTCTTTATTAGTCTATGTGGGAACTTTCTCGAGTATTGTGTAGTGCCGCCCCTTCCAGATCAATGACCCCTATCTGGTCACCTTCCACTTTCATTTCATTCGCAACCTGTAGAGATGTATAGCTTTTCCCGCTATGCGGCGTTCCGTAAAATAACATCTTTGAATACTCCGCAACTTGCTCTGCGTCTACTATCTGCAATGCTCTGTCATTATAATTCATACTCATAGTTCACCTTCCTTTTTTATTGCTGTCTCTTTGATGTTTGTGTTCATTTCCGTTAAATATTTCTTGCACAAGGCGCTTATCGCGTTTTTTTGCATATCCACCAAAACTGGTTTAATACTTTTTTGGTCTGTAAAAACTATGATCGCCCTTTTCGCCCCGACCATTAACGCGTACATCGCGACTTGCCAAGTATAGTAAATCGACTTGCTTGCGCCCGTTTTCCAGTCGATGACAACCCAGTCGCCCAATCTTGTTTCGGCTATTAAGTCCGGAGTTCCCGCGACTAATAGCTCGCCAAAAAGTGCGCAAATCGGGTGTTCAACGTGAACTGTATATAAATCCTCACTGAATCGCGCGAACTTATTGATGATTTTTTTTGGCTCCTCACCCGACAACAATCTTGTGGCTATATCGTCGTGAACCTCTCGCCCCCGCTTCATCGCCGCCTCGGCGGCTGGGGAAATGTATCCATAACCGCCGCGGCAAACCTCTGAAACTGATACTGGGTATCGTTTTTGCCCGTCAATTATCGCGGTATATTTGTGTGTTCTCTCGTCGAACGAAATGCTTTCTATCATTTGACTAGCACCCTTCATTTGACTACCAACCCTTGCGTTTGTAGTTTTTGTGAAACTGATGCCCTCCGGCGGAGTCTCGCCAAAAATAACCTTGCAATTCGATGTTGATAGCGACAGACATCCGATTGGTATTGTCTTATTTATGATATTTTCATAAAACTTATCGGGCGATGACACCTCATAACACACGCGTCTGCATAATTAACGAACTGTCCGCTCTCTATAAATCGCTCTTTAATTCCTTCCATTTCCTTTTTTATCGCTTTTACTATGCTAATCGTCAAGCGCTAAAAACCGCTCTCTATCTCCCTCTGGGGCTTCCGATAATACAATCTATCAATAAAATTATTCATTCCTACCTCCTATATATTCTTATCTGCATTTTTTTTGGTCTCCTATTTTTGCCATTTTCATCGATTTATCTCGCTGTTTAGTCGCTTGTGTAGTTGCAATTGCGCACAGACTCCTCATCATCCTCTGGGGGCGCCTCGCCCCCAAAGTCCAGCATATATTTCAATATTTTGCTCGCTAAATTTATGAATCTGTCGTCTGAGTCCTCTATTTCCAGATATTTTGCGTCATCCTTTATTTCGTCAAAAAGTATCGCGCGCATATTTTCTTTGAACTGAACATCGTGAGCATATATTCTATCTAAAATTATGTCTTTTAACGTTTGCTTATATATCATTAGTTTACCTCTGCAGGAATCAACCCAGATTCTATAAGATATCGCGTCGCGTTTTTGACCAGTTGATTGTGTGAAACGAGCCCGTCCAGCACATAAAACCCTAGGTTTTTGGCTATTCGCCGACCGAATCTATTATCCCAGATTCTTTGTACTTCATCATTGGCTCGCATAACTCTACATATGGATGCTTTTTGATGCCGGTGATTTAAATTGCCGTCCCAATATACCTTGTCGTCTCTGTAGATTCTTAGCGACTTTAAAAACCTTGCCGTCTCGCCATTATTGATTTCCTCTGTCAAGGTTCCCTCGTTCCTATCTCTATGTGGCGTCACGTCTGGGTTATGATAGTACTGCTCATCGTCAACCGATACTAATATTTGTCTGCGCTCGGATCTATGTGTTATTATTTTATACTTACTACCATTATCGGTTACTATCTTGTTCATTATACTATCCTCTCTATTCTCTTTATTTTCCACCATATTCTCCTTTTTACTGCTCACTTCCTTTTTTTCTCCTTTATTTTGTTTTGTCTCTTTTTTGTCAATCGTCGCTGTCTCGTTATCGGTCTCATCTGCTTTGATTATTGTATGGTAATCGACTTTGATTTTGCCGTTATAGTACACGGCATAGGCTCCGTGCTTTTCAAACATAATGCGTTTCGCAATCGCCATTCCATACGCTCTAGGTAATTGACCGTCGACTAGGAATGCTTTCGCGACTCTAATTGTCGTAGTCGCTAAGTATTCCGCGCAGTGAATCTCGCTTCCCGCGTGTATCTCTACGTCGACCATAGGTTCATCCTCGTCGGTTCTTTGAAAATGCTCGACCACAAACGAGTCGTCAATCTTTTTCATCGAAAAGCCAATCGATTTTATTAGCTCTTTGTTCTTTTTCCAGATTGACCAAAACGCTCTATTGCCTCTCGACTTCGTTAGCACAGAGGTTGTCTGGATTCCGGTTCCGTATGATTTTACCACGTTTTCACTCATCACATATTCTAAATGAGATAAAAACCCTCTAACAATATCCTCTACCACGCCCGGGCGCGATACACTATTAACTATTTCATTCATAAGCATATAATAATAATTTAGTTCATCAATGTCAAGCCTTTTTTTTAATATTTCACAAACTTTTTTTTCAACCGGTATGCTTTGCTATCTCTGGCTTCTGCCGCTTTTGCCAAAAATAATTATGAAATACTTTTTATTTTTTTAATTAATTTATCAACGTCAACGCCCATTTTTTATAAAAATCTTAATAATTATTGCTAGAATTATTAATAAAATTATAACTACAGATATAATAATCGCTATTCTTTTTATCGCATTAAATAGATTGTTTGCCTTATTCAGTTCCTTGACGAGCCTATCCCGCTCTGCCTCTAGGTTTGCGAGCGTTTGACGCAAGGTTGTTAGTTCTGTTTTTAGTATATTCAATTCTACGGTCGCGGTATTTAATAAGTCATTTAATTCATTATTCTTATCACCAATTAATCGCGCGCTTGCCAACGCCGATCTGAGCGCCGACTTAGTTTCGTCGATATTATCACTCTGCAAGGCGGGCTCCGCTATTCTTATTATTCGCTCTACTTCAACTTCAACTTCCTTGGTAACTTCAACGGCTCTATCAACATATTCAATGATAGCCTCCGCTCTCGGGGCTGCGTTTGGTGTTGCGCAACCAAAAAACCCCGCTATGATTAGTAGCGGGGAAAAGAATAATATAGGAGTATAATTTAATTTTAACCTATTCCCAAAATGTTGTCTACTCACTTTTAGATTGTTTGCGTTTAATCGCCGTTCCCGCGCCAACTGTAATTGCAACCGCCGAATAGCCGGCGCTCCAAGAGAGCATAATCTCGCGATACATATCGGCGGTCACTAATCCGACAAGTATCGCTAGCGGATACCCAAGCAACATCAGCGCCGCCGACGCCGTCAACGCTATCAATGTAGCCCTCGCGGCTTTCACGGCGAAATAGTCTCGCGAACGTTATTAATTGCCGCGGTTACTCGCTCGCCAAGCATTGGGTTTATTATGTTTACTATTATCAATGCTATTATCGCGCCAATTGTTATCCATTGTCTAACAACACCCATTCGTCGCGCTTTACTTTCGCTTTCGCGCCGTTTCAATAATAGGTCTAACTTTTCTTGGATAAAGCCATAACCCCGCTCCAGTAGCGTTATTCGCTTATCGAGAGGCATCGTCTGTCTTGCCTCCATTGTCGGCTCGTCAACGCCTTCGCTTGTTATTCTTGCGTTCATATTTTCCTCCTTTAAATCAATTGCTGGTATGCCTGTAGATGCGCGCCTCTTATGTCTATTCTTGTTGTTCCAGCTGATTGCCGGATTACACCAAGTCTGCAAGTAATCTGCTCGCCTCCCGTAATTATTAATGCTCCAGTTACTGACACTTTCCCTTGGAATTGTTCGTAAACTGAATTGACTGTTCCAAATTGGTCATTGCGCATATATATGGATTGGGAGTATCTTTCGGTGTCTTCTAAGTATATCCCAAGAGCTGCGGCTACTCTTGAGTTAGTCGCTCTGTTGGTTACAACATTCAATGACGCGGTTATTATCCAGTGACCTGTTGGTAGTGTTAATTGTCCAGTTGTTGAATTATACGTAGCTTCTGACGGTATATTAACTCCCGGTAATGTGTCGTCAAATCGTACAAAGTAACTGGTGATAGTGCTTCCTGAACTTGGCCGAACGCTGGATGAACCTGTGACTCCACTTTGCGTGCCATTTATATTCGACGCTCCCAAATAGACATAATGGTTAATAGCATCAGTTATTGGACCTGCTGTGACGTCTGCTAATGTGCCGTCATCTGCCTCTATCTTTAACCTTCCAGCAGGTATTACTACATCTCGTTCGTCAGCAAATGGATTGTAGATTGGTGGTCTTGACGCCCACTCTCTACTAAGATTGCGTATTTCATCAAGCAATTCGTCTCCTACTAGAGCTGTGGAACGTTCCCATATCATTTCTGAGTAATACCAAGCATTAAGTGTATTGGTATCTGCTTGCGTTCCGAATTCTAAGTCGCCTGTTCTTACTGGAGTTACACCTGTAATAATTTGCTGTGTTGGTCCGCCATCAAAGGAGAATCTCACTTGCAATATTCCATCAGTTCCTGTAGAAACAAATCCTACTAAAGTATGCGAACCAGGAGCTGCGCCGAGTGGAACTTGAAGAAGTCGTCTGAAGTCAGGGCTACTTCCTTGAGCGTGCTCAGCAGATTGCGCTGTAGCAGTTATGACTATTCCTTGTCCACCTCCGCCACCAAGTACTTGATATGAGAATCTGTCATTAGTTCGGTCGAAAGTAAGTCGCATTCTAACATTATGACCTGCGAACGAGAACGTTCTATCCTCTGATAGAGTATCTCCAATTTCACCAATACTCATATGCTCTACGTCAATGCCTTCAAATGGAATTCCTACGTGAACTGTTATTATATTCGGAGATGCCTTATCTGCTGCGTTATAGTTGAATACACCTCTCATTCCTGCATTGTCAATAACGATACCATTACCGTCGCTAGTTGCAATCTGACCTGTTGAAAGTATCGGCGATAAGTAAACTTGATGAGATTCAGTTGCGTCTGAAATCGCTGTAAAAGCTTCCAAATAAGTTCCTGAAGGATCTGCTCTTAGAATCTCGCGATTGTCCACTTTTAGCAACGCAAAGGGCGTATACCGCCAAAAGGATTAGTTAATGGATTAGCTCCGTTCCAGAACTGTCCATCAATTACTTTGAAGGCAAATCCGAAATATCTAGAGCTTGTAGCTCCAGTAGTATCATCTACAATTCGTCTACCATACAAGGTAGCAGGTGTATTCAAATTCGCTCTATTCGTAATATTGCCGATTGCTAATGGACTAGATTTCTGAGTATCAAGAATAGTAGGCGCTAGTGAACCTATAACTGAATATCCTTGTGTCTGGAAGCTTGGGTTTACATCCCAGTTAGATGAACCAGCTCTACCTCCACTTACATAAGGTACGTCAAATATAGCTCCTCTAAGTACAACGTCTGTATCGAATGAACCGTCGTGAATGTCGTGCTGAACTAAACTGTTTAGAAATTGACTCTGATTCTCAACAAGTGGGAACTTATCTGCTGGAATTCTTAGGTTTCCATTTCCTGTCTTAGCCCATTCTTCAACTTCATTGTCTACATAGTCGACGGCATCTTCGTGAGCGCTGTGTAATAAATCAGTTGTCTCATCATTTGTTATCAACCCTCTATCAACTATTTCGTTGTCTAATACTGACAAGACGTTCTGGTACGTGTTCGGCAATACTCGTAAGTTGATATTGTCAAGCGTAAAGTTAATCTGATTGCCACTAGATTTCTCAAACCAAACATACACGCCATCTGTAAAATCAAATTGAGAATTTCCAACAATACTGACTCGGTATCCACCCTGCAGCCAATGCTACTTTGTCTACTGCAACAGAACCAGCTACGTTCTGCGCTGAGAATTCTGAACTTCCGAGTAAATATAAAGTGAGAATACTACCAGGATCTGTGCTTACGTCTATTATTGGGTCTGAACCAAACGCTATATCTACTGTGTAAGATGCGCCTTCCAACAGAACCGAAATTATATAGTCACTTCCAGGGTTATTTAACTGTGTGCTACCAATTATAGCTCTTGCAGTTCCACTAGAAAGTGACGTACTCGCCAGTGTAAGAGTTCTGTCGAATCTCTCAGCAAGAGGAGCAACATTTCCGTCAGTAACTCCTAACTTCAACGTGTTCGCTGTTATGGCGTCAGATTGTTCCTTAGTAATTATTTCTGATATTCTTACTCCTCTAGACCAGGTTGGAGTAGAAAAGTATTTGAATGCAACACCGATAGCTCTATGCAAAGAACCACTTTGACCGCTAGCATCTTCACGTCTCCTGCTCCACCCAGTAGGCAAAGAAGTTATTCTTCCACTTTGGACTAAACCACCAGAAATATCTATAAGTTGACTTTCAGAAGTTGTCTCAGCTCGTCTGTATATTTCAACAATATCTGTGATATTCTCAGCGCTAGTATTCATAAATCGAGCTATAGTGTTTGTGTTTATCGTCTGAGCGCTTATTACATCGCCTGTTCTTAGATTTAATCTTCGGAATGAGTCAGCTGCGTGACCAAGTACAGCATACCCATTGTCTGTATTTGAAATTGAAAAGTCGTGCCGATATGTGAATTCATAAATCGGCGCATTATTCCTTGACACAGTGAACTTAATATCAGGGTCCATTGCGCTTCTTGTTGCTATATAAATAAAGTATGTGCCTTCGGTAATTATAGTGTGTGGAATGTCTCTAAGTTCTGTTGGATCTGGAAATGTAGATAAGTCGTCGGCGGATAAGTATAATGCAGAGGTGGTAGTTGTTAATATATCTTCACCGGTTATGCTAACATTTCTTGCAATTCCCTGTAACTCTGACTCCTCTGAAGGTGTAAAATTACTTGTTGCGCCGCCACTACCTTCTATTGCAAAATTTGAAGCTTCACTAGCAGTAGCTACAATTCCTGCTGAGCCTATATACCCTGTGTTTGGCGCGGTTCCCTCGCCGCCAACCCAACTCATAACTCGCAATACTCTGCGATTTCCGTCTGATTCTACTGTCAAAATTGGCGTCCAACCATTTAATCCCGGACTGCCCGTCTGACCTCGTTGACCCTGCTCACCTTCGGCTCCCTGCGGTCCTTGTTCACCTTCGGCTCCCCGCGGTCCTTGTTCACCCTGCTCACCCTGCTGACCGTCTGCTCCCCGCGCTCCCTTTAGATTGACCGCCTGCGATATATCTTGTGTAATCCCGGTTTCCGATAGGTATCCTATTGGCGGAGTCGCCCCGGCGCCCGCGCTCCACGATACTATTCTTGCCACAACCCGCTCGGCGTCCGCTTCTAAAGCAAAACTTGGCGTCCGCCCATTCGCCCCGCCAGACCCGCCCTCGCCGCTTCCGATTCTTGCGACCGCTTGACGAGAGTCTCGCCTTCTATTATTATGTCGCCCGGCGCTACAATGCTCTCGGTTCCTACATAACCCTTTTCAATCGGCGATATTACCTCTGGCATTCTAGAGTCCTCCTATCGTTATTGGGTTTGTGTTAAATTCAAGTTGATAAAAATGCCTGTCGGCTCCGATGATTCGCCCGGCGGCTTCAAATTGTGTCGGCAATGCGAACCGCTCAGATTCTTGACTTGTCAATGTAAAATTCATTAATGGAGATGCCTGTAATCAAGTCGGCTCGAAATCCTTCTCGTCGCGCCCCGAATTGTATGACAGCCCTTGTATAGTTTACCTGCCGGTGAATCGTTCCGTCGACGGCGCTCTGTTCAGTTTCCTGATTCTCGAATGCCACTGTTATATTATACACACCGCCTGTAAAAATTACAAGGTTTGGGTTTTGCTCAGCGTCGTCTGGGGTTCTTATGGTCACTAGTAATATCGCTCTATGTGTGCTATATGTCGGTACGTCTGTCAGGATATTCCATTACTAAAATAGCAACTTTCGTTTCGCGATGTAGTAAACGGATACCAAGCTAAACCTTCGCTGGCTGGTCGATTGCGTGTATTCACAATGTCGCCGTTGCTTGACAATATTATGTCTGCCCGCGTTTCGTCTAATATTACCGAGATTCTTGGCGGTTGCCCAAATAAAAATAGTAAGCGGTGTTTGAATCTCGTTGCCTTCGTATACAGCGCCGTCTCTTGAATGTAGCGAATAATTTTGCATCGCTATTCTTATTCTTGTATCTCCTTGACCGTGCTCTATTTAACATTATTGTCTCGAATTCCGCTTGCTCGTCGCTCTGCACAATACCTAGTCTGCGCGCTCCAACAGCGCCCCTCATAATCAAATGGCATCGCTCGGTCTCTCTGTGTTATTCTATCAATTCGAATTACTTCGTCGCGCCCCATATTCTTTAGAATTGCTACGTCTCCTAGCGACAGGCTCGCTGAACTCCTGAATCTCGCGCTGCATAGCCTCGCCTTCCATTGCGACTCTCCTTGCCTGCGTGTTCCGCGAGCGCTTGTGAGGTGAATGGACTTTTATAGTTTAATCAAGTTAGAATTGGGATTTTGCTAAGTCTATTGTAAACTTAGTCTTGTCTGGCATCTCTACCTCTATGCTACCATAGATACCGCTGGCGCTCCCGGTCATTGAAAAGTCGGCGAACTCGCTCTCGGAAATCCTTGTGTACTCTCCTGTAGGAGCCAAGTCGCCGTGCGTGTACTTGCCTTTTATCAGAGTAGTTAAGATGACTGGTTCTCGTCATAAAAACTCCCGCGTCTCTTACTAATTCGACAATCGCTCGGATTATCGGCTCGCCTTCCCTTACATCAATGCTGATTTCCTGCTCACCTATATTGATGTCGCTTTCAATTTCAACTGAGACTCCAATTCTCTGCGCTAAATCTCTGAACTGGCTGTCTCATAAAGCCCAGATATAGTCTCGTCTTGGGTAAACTGCGCGCGGTTCTCTAATGCATCGTCGACAAATGAAAACGTAACGGTATTTTGACGTATTGATGTTGCGGTTATTGACCCAACCGAGAGCAACTCGCCGTCATTAGTAAAAACGGCTCGCTGTCGCAACGGCATCTCCTCTACTATTACGTCTGTCGGATTGTTAGACGCTATTGCTACTGAACTGGGTGAGCGCGTAAAGTTTTCAAGCGTTTGCGTCAAAGTCCAGTTGCTTATTATTTGATTTTCGCCAAAAATCAATCCGGCGGTCGCTAATTCGATTGTCGCTCTCGCTACTCGAATCCCCTGCGTAAAGGATGTGTAGACGATTGCGTAATCGTCAGTGACTTCAATAACAAAACGCCTCGCGGTTCTTAGTTCGTTCGTCGACGGAACCTGCGCTAACTCGTTTATTTGCTCGTCATAGACTCTGCTTTCGAATTCTAGATTAGATACCTCCGGCAACTTTGGGGGCTGTGGTATCTCGTAGTCTGTCAACCTGAGTCCCGGCGGGCGCCCCTTCGATTGACGCGAGCGCCAAGTCAAGATTTCCGATAATAAACGCCTGAATCGGTCGCTCGTTTTGCGGCGCGGCGTTGATAAAGTAATTAATAATTATCGGCTCGGATTGACCGATTGTCAGCATAATCGCCATTATATTATCGCGACAAACTGACCTATTGTTGCTATGACTCCTTCCGGAATCAGGATGTTATTGCCTCGCCAGATTCCTCTGTCAAGAGCCTCTATTGCTATGTTAGAGCCCCTTCTCGCCACTCGTTCGGCAACAAATTGTGACTGCTTGTTTATCGCAAAACTCTTTTCTAAATTGTTTAACGTAACATCAATAGCGTTTGATACCTTGCTGTTACTAGCATCTATTGTTATCTCGACTCTGCCTTGCGCTACAATTACAATTAATTCTGGGTTCCCAACAAATATATGTCTCGCTTCGCATCTTGGGTAGCCTTTATCTTGGGTTATATCTGTCGGCAAGAATACCTGCTTGCCGTTATGTCGCGCCCAAATTCCTATTGGCGTCGTCAAACTTTCAAACTCGGACTTGTAAACTTTTTTTACCGGCGAAACTTCAAATTTACCAGTCTCTATATTCGCATAAACCCAACCGTATGTGTGGTTTCCATATTCAATGTTTGTCGGCTTGCTCACTTGATAGATATGACCGCAATGCCAAAACCGAGTAAATGAATGAATGGTGACTCTATCCTCTAATTCAGTTTCCTCGGCGCCGCCTTGTTTCAAAAATGGCGTCCATTCTACTCTTGACACCTTATCTGTCTGGTATGCTAGTTTCCTTTTTTCGCTATCGCCAACTTTGTAAAACGCCATTATATTATCGCGACTCGCCCCCATATGTTTAGTGATGCCATATTGAATTCTATTATTGCTTGTAACCCGGTGTTTGTTTGCCAGATTCCCCTGTCAAGAGTCGCCGTCGCTATTTCCGAATTATTTCTCGCAATGCTGGCCGATAGTATTTTCGACTCTCCGTTTTTTCTAAGTTCATTTTCTAGATTTCCTATAACACTGTTTACAGTAAAGCCTTGTTGATTTTGCGTTACACCCAAAACAATCCTTGCTCTATTTTGCACTATGATTGTTCTTCTGCCACTACTTCCGGCTAAAATATCTCTATTGTCGCTTATGGGATATTGCCTATCTTGTCTAGGATTCATAGGCAAGAACACCTGCCTGTTATTATCTCGCGCCCACATTCCTATCGGCGGTCGCGAACCGGCGACTCCCGCGTCCTCTACTCGCTTGTTTTCGAGAATCTCAAATTGACCTGTTTCCACATTTGGATAAACCCAACCGAGCCTCTTGTTGATTGCCTGAATGCTCATCGGCGCGGTTAGTTCGTAAATACTGCCGAGATATCTAAACCTAGTGCCGACTTGAAAAGTGATATTATCTTGTAACTCAGTTTGCTCAGCCCCCGCCGTGCTCAGTGTTGGCGTCCATACCACATTAGGCAAGTCGCCGAGTATCAATGCTGTGAGTCTCTCGTCTCTCGTGTCAATCCTTGAGAATGCCATTTTTTCTCCTTATATCCTCTCTTTTTTTTCGCTCATTGAATCGCTTTTTATTCTCGTATCGGAACCTTGTAAGAAGTCTGAAAATACTCTGTACTTTCGGGCTCGCATCTTGATAATTTGTCATTTTGCCATTGATATCGCACTAGTTCTAATTCGACCTCGTCATCCTCGGTGCCAGCCGCCCCGCTTCACCTTTTGCGCGAGCCTATGTATCTTGCGATATAACTCATCCTCTATTGCTTTGACGGAACTGTTTGCTTTCGGTCGCGACGCGCCCAGCCCTTCTTTGCGTTTATGCGCTGGCGTTTTGAATGCTCTAGCTGAGTCTGTTTTAGCATGTCCTAGTCGCTTTAGTTTCGACATCTCCTTTTTTGAAATTGTTTTTACACTCATACTATAATGTTATGTTGATACATTTCCATTGTCAACAACTAATATTTCGACCCTTGTCGTTCAATGACTGCCTCGGCTATTAAATCAGTGTCGACAATGTTTTGAATAATTATTTGCCGTTCGCCTTGTCTCGCCACAATGGCGTCCGCTAGTTGACCTAGCACTGCTGCGTTTAGCGGTATTACTGCCTCTTGGTCGCCCCCCTCACCAACAATGACTCTGCGACCGCCGGCGACAGGCTGTACAATTCCACCCTCTTGCAATGCCGGTGGCGGTGGCGGTGGCGTCGCCGCGACAATGGCTGTTTGGGCGATTCCCGCCGCCGCTACGATTCCCGCTAGGATGAAGCCAAGTGGCGGCAAAACAGCGATTGCTTTAGCGACTCCTTGCGCTGTCTCTATCGCAATCCTTACTATCGAAAACGCCTTCTCGGTTTCGAATTGCTCTACTTCTAAGTTGATACCGCTTTATGGCGGTTTGCCTGTCAATCGCCTCTACTTCTCTTGCGTAATTCTCTTGAATTCTCATACGCTCGGCTGAAGTAAGGTTCTCATTGGCAAGCAGTTCATCGCGTTCATCCCTTTCTAGATTAATTCGCTCTTGTTGCGCCCGCTCATATATCTCCAGTTCCCTGTTTTGATAGCCGACTATAGCGTCAAAAAGCCCGGCGGCGGTGTCCAAACTGATCTGAGCGAAACTTACCACTTGCGCGGTCGCCTGTTGGATTCCGGAAATCAAGTCAGCAAAATCCTCTCTCGCGCTTGCTGTCCTAGCGCTTAATTGCTGCAATGTTCTCGCCGCCTGTTCGGCGGCTTCTCGATAGTCGAAAAGCGCCCCCGGTTGCCTTTCTAATTCCGCTCTTGACCGCTCCGCTTCCCCAGTT
>CBDCPJ010000029.1:0-6134 GCA_965220165.1 Spirochaetia bacterium | reverse complement strand
GAAAAGCCACGAACTGGAAGATGCCACAGAAGTGTTGATTATCCGCCACAAAAGGCGAAACGCCATCAGCAGAAAAACCGCCATGCCGATTTGTTTGTGCGCGCCGATTAGTATGCCGATTTTGTCGCCGGACGGCAACGAAGCGGAATATTTTCCGCCCGCCAGCAAACCCGCAATGAGCAAAAACAGCAGCCAGTGCAGCAACAACGCCATCCATCCATATTGGTCACGTCTATTAAACATCATCGTTTTGGTCTCCAAAATAAAAAATAACGGGAATGTCAAAATTATAACGAAATTATCCCGTTTCGCAAAATTTCCGCCGCCCGTTCGCTACAATTCAATCGTGTCGCTATCCGTATTTTGGCAAAACCTGCCGCCGCCGGTAAAAATGTCTCTGCAACGGGGCGGAATTTCCTCCGCCGAAGATCTGTTGACGCGCTTTCCGATTCGCTACGAAAATTGGCGGGCAACGCAAAGTACAGCGTCTTTGCGCGGCGGCGAAAAGGCGTTGGTGGAAGGAGTCGTGACCGATGTTCGCATTCTTCAACGCCGCAGAGGGCGGCAACTTCTCGCGCATCTGGAAGATGACGAAGGCGGTTATTTAACCGCGCGTTTTTTTCATGTAACGCCGGGATTGCAACGGGCGCTTGCTATCGGTGCGCGTTTGCGGTTGATGGGGACGGTCAAATTCGGAAATGGATGGGAAATGGCGCATCCGAAAATTCAATTCGCCGATTCCGCCGGCGAAGGCAAAATGCAAGCGATTTACGGTGCGGCGGGCGATTTGTCGCAAGACCGGCGGCGGCGATTGATTATGCAAGCGTTGGAATTGGTTCCTTCTGCGGATGATATTCCGAAAAGTTTTATGAATTTTACCGGCGGCGAATGGCGTTTTCGCGATGCGCTTTCGCTTGTGCATTTGCCGCCGCCGGACGACCCGCAACAAATTGAAAAAGTACAAAACGGCGAACATCCGGCATGGCGGCGATTGCGATTTGACGAACTTCTCGCCCATCAAATTGTATTGCGGGCGATTTACCGGCGGCGCGGGCGAAAAAAAGCCGCGCAAATTCGTCCGCCGCCAGAATGGGATGCGGCATTGCGTGCGGCGTTGCCGTTTACGCCGACCGCCGCACAACAGCGGGCGATGGACGAAATTGCCGAAGATTTGCGCGGTTCGCGCCCGATGCGGCGATTGTTGCAAGGCGATGTCGGCAGCGGCAAAACGTTGGTCGCCGCATTCGCCTGTCTCGCCGCAGCAAAAAGCGGACGGCTGGCGGTATTGATGGCGCCGACCGAAATTTTGGCATATCAACATTACGAAACATTATCGGCGTTTTTTCGTACTTCGGGTGTGCAGTGCGAGTTATTTGTCGGCGGCATTCGCGGCGCAAAACGGCGCGAAGCGTTGGCGCAACTGCGTCTCGGATTGTCGCACATCGCAATCGGCACACACGCGCTTTTTTACGAAGAAAAAAATATGCCGCCGGTCGCGCTGGCGGTGATAGACGAACAACATCGTTTCGGCGTAGAACAACGCGCCGCATTATCGGCGGCGGGCAATACGCATCAATTGATGATGTCGGCGACTCCGATTCCGCGTACTTTGGCAATGAGTGCGTTTGCCGATGTAGACATTAGCGTTTTGGACGAGTTGCCGCCCGGACGAATGCCGGTAGCGACCCGTCTGGTACCTCGCCGCCGCCGCGACGAAGTATTGACGCGAATCGAAGCGCAAGAAGGGGCTGCCTATTGGGTTTGTCCGCGCATTGAAGAATCGGATGACGATTTGCAAGATGTATTTTCGCTTTTAGAAAAAGTGCGAAAAAATCACCCGAATTTGTCGCCGGAAGTTTTGCACGGGCGATTGTCGGCGGCAGAAAAACGGGACGCGATAGACCGTTTTCGTGCCGGAAAATCGCGTTTTTTGGCAGCAACGACCGTCATAGAAGTCGGCGTGGATGTGCCGCAAGCGGATGTGATGGTGGTAGAACACGCCGAACGAATGGGGCTTTCGCAATTGCATCAGTTGCGTGGCAGAGTGGGGCGAGGCGGTCGCGCCGGGGTATGCATTTTGTTGTACGAGGATGATTTGTCGGACGAAGCAAAAGCGCGATTGAAAATTTTGCACGAAACATCGGACGGTTTTAAGGTTGCCGAACATGATTTGCGATTGCGCGGTCCGGGCGAATGGCTGGGCACACGGCAAAGCGGTTTACCGCCGTTTCGCGTTGCGCGTCTCGGCGAAGACGCAGATTTAATCGCCATCGCCGGACGCACCGCCGAATGGCTTCTGAACAACGATTTACGCACCTGCATCCGCCAAATCCGCCGCTGGATTCCCCGCCACCGCCCACGCGATTGATTGCAAAAGAAAACGGCGGCGGGAATCTCTTCCCATCCGCCGTTTTTGTTTTCGGTTTATGTCAGACGATAACCGCTTTTTCCGTCATTGACCAGGGACCCCGTCCCGCCGAATTTTCGTACGCGACTTTTAAGAACGCGTTCATTCCAACTTCGGGTTCGGTAAACATCACCGTAAACCGCCCTCGCCCGATATAATCCATCGGATGAAAATCGCCGTCCGTCGGTTCTGTTCCTTGCGGCAAAACTGCAATTTGTCTTGCAACTTTCGTATTTCTCGGCAATGCAACACGATTTACGCCTTCGGTCGTCTGCATTGTCGTATCAAAAGTCAAAGCCATCGCCCGCCGGTCAACCAAAACCAAAGTCGGTGCATCGGTCGGAACTTCGGCGGGTGTTCGTGTTGTTTTGTCTTCGTGAATAAACAAATGCAAATAATCGTCCGTTGTCAGCGGTACCATTCCGTTTTTTATCGCCTGCCGTAGCGGCAAAACGAAAGTGTACGCCGCATCGTCCATTTCCCGCATTTCCCGTATTGCTTTCGGTCCGTGCGTGTCGGGGTCAATATAATTGTTATATGCCGTCTGAAAGGCGGAATTGAAATTAATCAAACTCGTCACCTGTTCAGCAGTCACGCCGAGTCGGGTTGCATTTTCGCTTGGAACGCCGCCCGTGTCGGAGAGATATTGCACCATAGATAATAATTCCGCCCAATGTTCGGCGTATCGTTGTGATAAACGCATGATTTTTCTCCTTTTGTGTTGATTAATAAAATAAGCGTTGCAGCGATTAAAACACGATTCCGCCCGAATTGTAAAAGTTTTTACACTGTTATTCCCTTTGACAGTGTAGTAATTTGCAGGTGCAGTGTAGTAATTTGCATGAACAGTGTAGTAGTTTGCATGAACAGTGTAGAGATTTGCATGAACAGTGTAGTAGTTTGCATGAACAGTGTAGAGATTTGCATGAACAGTGTAGTAATTTGCATGAACAGTGTAGTAATTTGCATGAACAGTGTAGAGATTTGCCGAATTAAGGCGGGAATTCAGCGATTTATGCGTTTCAGACGCCGAATTACTGCGGAAAATAAAAGTGCAGGCGATGAACGTGTTTTGTATGAGAGTTTTGCCGTCCAATCCGCTGACATTTCTGCCCCGCCTGCTACGGATTCGTAAAAATGATGCCGTCCGGATATATTATATTCAATCAAGTTCCACTTGCGACACGATAATCAGCAAGATGACGAGGAAAATAAAGCCGATATACATCCCTTTCATTTGGCGGACATTATAGCATAAAAAATCGTTGACAAGTCAAACTATCTGCTATAATTCCGCCCATGAAATTTTTCTGGCGAATTCTGGCGGTTGCTTTCGCAATTTGCGGGGCGGAGGCGGCATTATCGCAACAATTTCCACCTCTTACAGCCACTTTGGATTATGAATCGCAACGAATTACGATTATTCCGCCGGAGGAATTTGATGGCATTGACGGAGAAATCACCTATTCTTATTTTTGTAATCAACTCAATTTAAGCGGCGAAGTAGAAAGTTTTTCCGTTTGGAATCGTAGATTTTCAATACAAGGAGATTTTGTACAATATTTGACTTTTTACCAAATAAGAAATTGGAAGAATGATAATGAACCAAATTGCAATCATATTAATATCAGAGTAAGGTCTACTGAATTAAATAAAACTTATGAATTAGAGAATCAAATCCGAATTGCGGGCGTGCGGCGAGAAGGAAATCCGCCGCATGTCACCGTCAACATTGACCATATCGGCGACGGTTATGACGAAGGCGATGTTTATAGTTTCAATGTGGTATACACGGAAATTTTGGGAGGCAGACAAACCGTACGCAACGATGAACAAGAAAGATTTAGTCGGGTTTTTGGGAATGTGCAGTGGTTTAAGACGGGAATTAGAAGCAAGGATAACTTGATTGCATTTCCGTCATCTTCGTCTACTGATAATCTTTTTGTAAATCCGCCCTCCCCGCTTCCAGAAAGAAGATTTATTTTTTTACCAGTACGGGATATTGAATGTACGGGCGAATCTTGCGAAACTGAACTTATGCCGACATTGGGCGATGCCATAGCATATCAACCGATTGAAAGCCCGCCTCCACCACAATATCCTCATACCTATACACTATCGCACAGTCATTTTAAAGATTCGTACCACATCAGAGATAACGGAGAAATAATATATTTAGACCATTTCGCCGTTCGGATAACAGACAAATGGGAACACACAGAACAACCATTTTCGGGGCTAACACAATATGGAGTTTCTTGGGGATTTATTCCGAGAAACGAACCGACCGAACTTAATGAACCATTGGAAATTTGGCGTAGTTTTAATCCAGTTAGATTTGTTGGAACGCAAGTAGAAGAACCATTATCTTTTGCCGATTTTACAAACTCCGGTGGCGATGATAAATTTTATATCAGATTCGGAATCGCCGGAGACCGCAATAATGGCTTGGTTGGTACCAATTTTGCATGGCAACATCGGATTAACGGCGGCGAATGGATAACTACGGAAGGCGAATTTATTACTGGAACTTATTTTACGAATCCCGGGCATTTTGTCGGGGCAAAAGCGGGGGACGAAATTCAAATTCGTAGCATATTGGATATTGAAGACGGATGGGGATTGCGAAACTATTTATTTTCGCCCACATTATCGCACACCGATACACCGCCGACGGGAGATGTGAGTTTGGTATATTCCGAATTGCGGGCGGATAAAACCGTGACCGTCGTTTTGGATAACATTAATGACTTGGACGGTACGGTAAGTGTAATTTCTTATCAATGGCAAGAGGGAGACGGAACGGTTTTTGCCGATATTGAAGGTGCAACTCTCGCTTCTCTTAAATTGGCGGCATCAATTTTTACTCAAAACCGCAACAGCGGAACACGAGTACTTGTGGAACTAACTGACCCGTTTTTTGGATTTGCAGATAGAACTTCCGATTTTTTGATTTTGAATTATCCGACAAAAGGAACCGTTTCCATAAGCGGCAATAGGATATTTTCGGAGGGCGAAAGTTATACCGTAGACATTTCCGATATTACGGACGGAAACGGAATCGGCAATTTTACTTACGAATGGGATTTCTATGCGGAGGGCAGATTGTTGCTTGCGGGTTCTCCTACGGACGAAAATGAATTTACAATTCCCGCCGATTTTTTCGTAGATGAAATTCAGAAAATGTTTAGCGTAAATATCGTACATACCGATGCGGATGGATATAAATCCACATTCATAGCAACATTTTCAAACAATTCTCCGACACGAGGCGAAATGACAATTGACGGAAGTTCGTTGTTTGAGAATCAAAACACATACATCGTAGCAACCGATTCATTAACGGACGGCAACGGCATCGGACTTTTTAATGATATACAATGGGCTATAAGTTTTGACGGCGGCGTGAACTATAATGATCTTCGTCAGAATACGGAACTCCCCCGAGTGTATAGATTAAATACTCGAGATTTTGCGGGGGCGAATCCAAATACGCCCGCAAGATTGCGGGTTTCGGCGGTGCATACCGATTTGGAGGGATACACACAACCGCTTACGGCGATTCTCATTCAAAACATTCCGACAGAAGGCGAAATCACAATTGACGGCAATCCGATGTTTGCGGCGGGCGAAATATACACCGCAATCACTGCCGCATTATCGGACAGCAACGACATCGGCGATTTTACTTATCAATGGTTTTCGAGTATTGACGGCGGAAATAACT
>CBDCPJ010000028.1:0-29134 GCA_965220165.1 Spirochaetia bacterium | reverse complement strand
TGCGAGAGGAATGAGCGCGGGTAAAAAGAATAGCGGAAAATCTCCCAGTTGTTGGGTTCTCGCGGCAATTTCGTCGGCGGAGAGTTCGGCGCCGGGAACAAGGGTGGGATTGATCAAGACATCGTCGACGAGTTCCTGCGTAATATTTGATGCGATGCCGATAGGGGCTAGATCAATTAGGCCGCCTATTCCAAGGATGAACGCGTCGCCAAATGGATGAAGGGCAAAGCGGATTCCCGCTATTTCCGGTTCGATAAGATCAGGCAATAGTAGTCGCATGCTGCCAAAAACGATATCGATGTCCATCAGCAATCCTTGTCGGCGTATAAGCGGCCGATCGGTATCAGTGGTATAGTCGTCGATCAAAATGCCGTGGCCAAAGCTTATATCGCGCAATGTTCCGTAACGCAAAAAGAATATATCATCAGGCGAACCGACTTCGATTGTGTCGATTTTTAGAAAGATATCGCGAGCGAGGTCAAATATTCCTTCTATGATATTCGATTCAAAATGGGTAGAGCCGAACGACCACTCATGCGATCCGGCAACGGTATACCAGTTGTCTGTGTCGGCGATTTCGTCGGTAAAGGAGAGGGTAAGGTTGAAACGCATCTCAAAATTTTCTAGCGTAAAGCCGGGACGAATGCTAAGCGTAGTATAGATATCTTCGCCTGAAGGAACTATTCCTCCGGTTACCTTCAGTATTTCCCAGATAGGATCGTTGACTAAATCTACCAGCTCTTGTTGGCCGGGAGATAGTTCGACGGGCGGCGGGGCAATAAGATCCGAGTCGTCGAGAAATGCCTCGATATCGGTTGTGGAGCTAGAACGAGAGGCTATAGACGCGGCGCCCCCAAGATCCAATTCGTCGCCTAGGAGATCATATAGCTCGTTGGCTCTCTCGGCCTCTTCGGATAGGGCCGCCGCAGCGGCCACAGCCGCGGCGCCAGCGATTTCTGCCCCTTGAAATGCGAGATCGGATAGTCGTCGATCGCTATCTACCGCGCCTATTTCTTCGGGAGGTATGTCGCTAATAGGGTCAAAGTCAAAATAGTCGAGCTCTTGTCCCGCCTCGACGAGAGTGGTTTCATCCAATAGACTATCGATTAAAACGGCGCTCCCCTTGTATGTTTTAATGGTATAATTATCTGGAGGGATATATTCCACGACAATATCGACAGCCCCGGCTTCCAGAGTTGTCGTCGCGACTGTTAGACGAGCCGCTATGGGCAAGGTTGTCGAGGATAGCAAACGGACGCTGCCGCGCTCCAGCGCAAAG
Organism: Spirochaetia bacterium; assembly: GCA_965220165.1. Lineage (GTDB taxonomy): Bacteria > Spirochaetota > Spirochaetia > CBDCPJ01. Next base: position 27,855 of record CBDCPJ010000028.1, on the reverse strand, counting down.
GTGGGTATCATCGCGCCATTTTCTCCTTCGACAAACTGCGCGAGATGCAACGAGCTCTCTTCGCCAAGACGCGCGGTGAGATCGGTGGAGGGGATTTCAAACTCGACTCCGCTATTGGCGGTCTCGATAGTATCGCCAAGGGTGATCGGGAAATTATCATAGTAGCTATATTCGAAATCGTTGCTAGAAGTTATACGCGCCCCAAAGGGATAATCGATATGGCGAACAACCGCGTTGATATTTTCCGTAACGTCCTGAGCCTTCGCAAAGGGGACAATTGCGACGAAGAGGCATAGCAAGAGAGCCGTCGAGAAAATAGAGAGCGGGTGATTTGTCGCTATGTTTTTTCGAGGACAATGACTAAATTTCAAATCGCAGACCAACCTCGGAAAAAATTTCCCAATTCTCGCCTTCAACTTCGTAGGGGAGGCTTTGCAACTCCAATTCAAAAATAACCTGTACAAAGCTTATGCCAAAAAATACTCTTATGTCGATTATGGTGTCGGCTAGTTCGGCAAACTGCGACAATTCGCTTATATTTCGTTTAAGATAGCGGGCTTGAATTGAAAGAAGGCTGAGCAGCTCCCGATCAAGCGTCGCTTCGGCTCCTATATCAAACGAGGCTTCGTCTTCAAAACGACCATCGAATAGCAATTTAAATGTCAAAAGGCGATCAAAAATTGTCGCGCCGGCAGCAAGTTCCCAGCTGAACACTCCCGGCTCATTCTCGCCCGATATGCTCTCTAATATTCGAGTTCGATATATATCGTAATCTTGATCGAAAATATGCGGCGTAAAATTGCCATCGCGAATCCATGCGTCCGCTTCAAATATCAGAAAGTTAAAGAGCAGGAGATCCACTCCAATCTGCCCTCCGAATGTGTTGTTGTTGATAAACATATTAAATGAGGTATAGACGGTAAGTTGGTTGAGCGAATTCTCGAGCAGGGGCATCACAAGGTCTATTCCCCATCCTATAATATCGTTGCTTTCATCAACGACGCCGCCATTTTCTATCCAGAGGGGGTCGTAACGACGGTGATTATATGGATCGAAATCCGCGGCGAAAGAGAATCCTAACTGCCAATATTTTATGCTTGGGTCGTCTATTGCGAACAGCGGTTCGAAATGGGCGCGAGCCCCGAAAATATCGAGGGCTGTCCAATTTCCCGCTATTGCCTCCAGTCTAAAAAATGGGAAATCAAATAGTTGCGTATCAAATATAATATGAGAGCCGACCGCGCGTCGTTCCGGATAGAAGCGGCGATTTCTATATTGACTAAAAAAGCTTGAGCTTCCAAGCGTTATGGGTTGCAGGGCGCCCGTGTCGATAAATAGCGGATCGCTTTGCTGGCCGTAGCGTATTGTTCGTATCGAACCGAGATATTTTTCAAATGTTAATCCTATATCTTCGCCGGCGCTCGGAATCCAATCTTCGGCGCGTATGGCGATCGGAGTATCTCCGGTAGGAAAGCGTAAATTGAAGAGTATATCCAGCTCGGCGAAGAAATCGCCTAAACGAAGGTATGGAGCGATACTTACAGAGAGGAAGCTTACATCTTCGCCGATGGTTTGATCGGGAAGGGTTCGCGCCGCAGTCAACATACCAAAATGGAAACCCTCGCCGGAAAGATCTGTCGGCGCCAATATTCTCGCAATATCGGCAAAATCGGCAGGAGAGGGAGCCTGTTCCGGCTCTTGAGCGGTTATCGCTATGCCGCTTGTTAACAGCCATGCGATCGCTACAATAATCGATAGTTTTATGCGCGCAAAAACTCCATACATTGGGATCGCGTTTTTTAAATTAATGTCGCGCTTGTCCATGCCGATTCTCCATTGGTAATACTGCCAGGCCGCGTTTTGCGCGATCGATGCCAGCAAAGTCGGCAAATTTGCCAACACTCATCGATACGCGCAATCCGACGATCCTTGTCATAATGTAGGTACTTTTTTGCTCGATGTCATGAAAAAACGCATAATTTCCCCCTAATGTTCTTTTCTTTCTATCGGAAAAAATAGCGATGAAATAAAGCGCGATGCGAGGGCGCGCCAATTTCGCATAAAAAGCCTATCGCAGTCGCGCCAAGCGCGGTAGACAAGCTACCGCGCCGCGGCCGCTAGATACTATCGCAGAATAGCGCGGATAACGCGATCGAATTCGCTATTTTCGGACATAGGACACAGTGGGAGGCGAAAACACTCTTCAATTTTGCCCGCCAATGCCATAGCTCGTTTGATAGGAATTGGGTTGGTGTCCAAAGAGAGCGCGTCGAATAACGGAGTCAATCGATGGTGAAGGGAACGAGACGCCGAGACATCTCCATCCAGCGCCGCTGTTATCAATTGAGCGATATCGCGCGGCGCGAGGTTAGACGCGACAGAAATCGTTCCTTTGCCTCCGAGCAATGTGGTAAGCATTGCGAGATTGTCGTTGCCCGAGAGGATGGTAAAATCGAGATCTCTCGCGCTATAGATAACATCCATAATATGCGCTATATCGGTAGATGCCTCTTTTAGGGCGATGATATTTTCGTGACGCGCCAATCGAACGATGGTATCGACATCGATATTTTTTGCGCTGCGTCCGGGAATGTTATAGATAATAACTGGCAAACCGCCTTGATCGGCGATAGCCGAAAAGTGGCGATAGAATCCCTCTTGATTTGGTTTATTGTAGTATGGAGCGACCTGCAACGTCGCCGACGCTCCCGCTTTCGCCGCGCGCGATGTCATCGATATCGCTTCGTCTGTCGCGTTGGACCCAGATCCGGCGATAACGGGAACGCGCCCATTCGACTGTTCTATAACGGCGGCTATCGTCTCGACCTGTTCGTCATGGCTTACCGTCGGGCTCTCCCCGGTTGTTCCCATCGGGACGAGGCCGTCGATTCCCGCGTCGATTTGCTCATCGACCAGCGCTCGCAGGATCTGCATATCTATTGCGCCGTCAGAACGAAATGGGGTTATAAGAGCGGTATATACCCCCCGAATAGTATTGTGTCGCAGTAGCGTGTTCATCTGTCGCGCCCAGTATCGTTTGCCGTTTCGGGTTGCGTATCGAGTATCGCGTCTATCCATTCGTCGACGGTATAGAGCCCTTTTCGATGCGCGATCCACTCGGCGGCCGCGATCGCCCCCTTGGCGAATCCTTGTCTGCCACGGGCTTGATGGGTAATATCTATTGTGTCGTCGTCCGAATCGATGGTGATGCTATGTTTTCCAAAAATGGAGCCGCAACGCAACACCGAAATATTTAATTCGTCCATAGCCATGGGGCGAGGAGGTATATGCGATACTATCGTCTGTTTACGAGGCAGGGCCGCTATAACATTTTCGGCCAATTTATATGCCGTTCCCGAAGGAGCGTCTTTTTTATGGCGATGATGCGCCTCGCTAATCGCAATATCGTACTGCTCAAAAGGACGAAGCATCATAGCGGCGTAGGTTGAGAGACGGAAAAGGATATTGGCCCCAATGGAAAAATTGCTTCCTACGATACACCCGATAGAATTGGCAAGCATCAATTCGCGAACTTCGGACCAATATCGTTCGCCCCAGCCAGTCGAGCCAATAACAAGAGGCGTTTTATGTTCTATGCATTTTTTGAGCGTTGGGATAATAGTATCCGCCGTCGAAAAATCGATAACAACATCGGATGAGTCTAATATTGCTTGATTGAGATCTCTATGATTTGCATGATCGTTAAATGGATCTACAGAGCCCGAGCATATATGCCCGCTACTTTGCAACGCTTTTTCTACAATATGACCCATTCGGCCATATCCCACGAGTAGTATTTTTAGCCTAGACATTTGCATCCTTCACGATACTTAGTATAACCATACTGGTATGTATACTAGAATTGATAAAAAAATGCAATTGCGCGCGCGCGTCGAAAACGAAAATTGGACGCGTCAATGCGATGCGGCGCTATTTTTTCGGCGACAACTCGTTTAGGGCTATATCCAAGGCGTTCCATGATAATAGCGCGCATTTGACTCGCATTGGGTAGAGTCTGACGCCCTGTAGGGCCGCCAGATCTTCGAATTCCTCTTCCATAGGGGGCGGGGCGTTTTCAAGCACCATGGCTCGAAAGCGCCGCGTAAGATCGCGCGCTTGATCGACAGTATGTCCTGCAAGAAATTCGCATATCATATTGGCCGAAGCGCAACAAATCGCGCATCCCTCGCCGTCGTACGAAAGCGATTTGATGGCCAACGAGCCGCTATCCGCGCGGGGATGGCGGTCGCGCAATTGTATATAGAGCGACAATTTGTCGCCGCAAGCGGGATTATTCCCATCGGCGCTTGCGTCGGCGTTTTGCATGATGCCTCGATGCTCGCCGGCGCGATAGTGTTCCATAATAATCTCTTGATAGAGATCATATTCTATGTTCATCGCGATCTCCTGGCAAATATCGAGAGCGCTCGTTCAAGAGCGGCGTATAGACGATCGATTTCTTCGCAGGTATTATAGAAGTAGAATGAGGCGCGAGCGGTTCCCGCTATGCCCATTTTTCGCATGAATGGCTGAGCGCAATGATGCCCCGTCCTAATCGCAATGCCTTCGGCATCGAGAACGGCGCCTATGTCATGGGCATGGATACCGCGAATATTGAACGGTAAAATGGCTCCTCGCCTCGCTATGTCTTGGGAAGGGCCGTAGGCGATCATTTCTTTCATCGCGGCCGCCCGTTCAAGCGCGTATGCGAGCAGGCGGGCTTCATGCCGGCGGATCGCGGAGAACCCTATCGATTGAAGATAATCTATAGCGGCTCCAAATCCTATAATGCCGGCAATGTTGGGTGTCCCCGATTCTAGTCGCTCGGGAACCGATTTGAAAGTGACGCTGTCGATGTCAACGCTCTCTATCATATCGCCTCCGTAGAATAACGGCTCCAAATCGTTAAGCAACGCTTTGGTTCCGTAGAGAATTCCAAGGCCGGTCGCGCCCAGCATTTTGTGCGAGCTGAAAAATAGGGCGTCGCATCCGAGCGCGGAGACATTGATAGGGTTGTGACATACCAGCTGGGCGGCGTCGATGATAGTAATCGCGCCGACCTGTTTCGCGCGCTCGATAATAGGCGGTAGATCGGGCATCCATCCGGTAACATTCGACATGCCAGAAACTGCCACAACCTTTGTTTTGGGAGTGATATATGAGTCGAGATCGTTTGTTATCAGTCGTTGATCTTCAGGATTGATGGGAATTATGTTGAGTTTGCATCGTTTTTTTTGAGCGATTCGCAACCAAGGAACAAAGAGCGCGTGGTGCTCCATTTCGGAGATAGTTATCTCGTCGCCCGGCGCAAGCCGCCTTTCGCCCCATCCCAGCGCCAACATATTAGACGAATGGGTGGCGCTTGAGGTAAAAATAATCTCTCCGTTATCGTCGCATCCAATAAATTCGGCGGTCTTTTGGCGAACGAGGTCATATTGCGCCGACGCCTCTTCGCTAAGCTGATAGACGCCCCTATGAATGCTGGCCCCCACGGTTGAGTAATAGCGAGCGATCGCGTCCAATACAGATGAGGGCTTAAGAGAGGTTGCGCTGTTATCGAGATAAACAAGCGGCTTGCCGCGCATCGACCGTTGGAGCAACGGGAAGTCCGATCGCGACAAAGCCGCTATATCTTTTGGGGTTTCTCCCAAATTAGATTACCGACACAGTAGATTAACGAGCGTTGGCGAAATTGCGAGCGACATACTTCCAGTCGATCAATTCAAAAAATGCTGCGATATACTTGGGTCGCTGATTTTGATATTTAAGGTAATAGGCATGTTCCCATACATCGAGTCCTAAAATAGGGGTCTTTCCATCGGAGATAGGATTATTTTGGTTGGGGGTGCTAGTTACCTCCAATTTTCCATCGCACATCGTCAGCCAAGCCCATCCGCTACCAAATTGCGTCGCGGCCGCGTTAGAGAACTGTTGCTTGAACTGGTCGAATCCGCCAAATCCTTTATCGATAGATTCGGCCAGTTCCCCGGACGGCCTTCCGCCGCCGCTACTTGAAAGCAGAGGCCAAAAAAACGAGTGATTGTAGTGCCCTCCGCCATTATTGCGAACCGTTCCGCGAATGTCTGAGGGAAGCGTCTCTATATCGCGCAATAGACGTTCAATTGTCCACTCCGCGTATTGTCCGCCCGCTATAGCGGCGTTTAATTTTGTCGTATATCCGACATGATGTTTATCGTGATGCGTTCGCATCGTCATCTCGTCAATATGAGGTTCAAGAGCGTCATATTGATACGGTAAATCTGGAGTCTCAAATGCCATATAATATCTCCTTATATAATTATTTTGAGACTATTATAGCGCATATACCCTCCATCGGCAAGACAATTAGACAATAGGCTAATAGATTGTCTTGGTCTTTTGGCGCAAACCGCTATTTTTTGTAATGTTGCCGTATCTTCTCAAGAATGTTTGGATTGGCAAGCGTGGTCACGTCTCCGGTAGGGCGTCCCTCCGCAAGATCGCGCAAGAGGCGCCGCATAATTTTGCCACTGCGAGTTTTTGGTAGATCGACTGTAAATACAATGTCGCGCGGGCGAGCGATATGACCGATTGTTTGGGCAACATGCGATTTTAGCTGTTGTTCCGTATCTTCGTTTTCCTCGCGCCCTTCGCGAAGGGTTACGAACGCGACGATCGCCTGCCCCGTAACGCTGTCGCTCGCGCCTACCACTGCGGCCTCCGCAACTGCGTCATGGGCGACAAGGGCGCTTTCCACCTCTGTGGTCGAAATATTATGTCCTGAGACCAGCATTATGTCGTCTACCCTTCCCATAAGCCAGATATTCCCATTGTTATCGCGAATCGCTCCGTCTCCGGCAAAATAGACGCCGGGATATTTGCTCCAGTAGGTATCGCGATAGCGTTGCTCATCTCCCCAAATGCCGCGCAACATAGACGGCCAGGGTTTTGTGATGCCTAGATATCCGCTGCCTTGCTCTGATTGCTTGCCGTTCTCGTCCATTATGGCGACCGATATGCCGGGAAGCGGGCGAGTCGCTGAACCGGGGTATGTTGTGGTAATTCCTGGAAGCGGCGAAATCATAATCGCTCCGGTTTCGGTTTGCCACCATGTATCGACAATAGGACACCGCCCTTCGCCGATATTTTGATGATACCACATCCATGCTTCGGGATTGATGGGTTCGCCGACTGTTCCCAGTAGACGCAGGCTGGAGAGTTTATGTTGAGATGGCCACGTCGTTCCCCATTTCATAAATGCGCGGATGGCGGTCGGCGCGGTATAGAGAATGGTGGCGCGATATTTCTCTATCAATTGCCAGAAGCGGTCGCGTCGCGGATAATCAGGCGCCCCTTCATAGATAATTTGCGTGGCGCAGTTTGCCATCGGGCCGTATGCTATATAGCTATGTCCGGTAATCCACCCAACATCGGCCGTGCACCAAAAAATGTCGTCAGGGCGCAAATCAAAGACAATTCGCGTGGTTTCGGCGGCGTTGACTATATAGCCGCCGGTAGTATGCACAATTCCCTTTGGCTTTCCGGTCGTTCCGGATGTATAGAGAATAAAGAGAATATCTTCGGAATCCATAGATTCCGGCGGACAGTCGCCATTAACTTTTTCCGCCAGACTATGATACCAATGGTCGCGGCCCGGAAGCATTGAAACGTCGTTATTGGCATGTTGAAACACCAGCGCGCTCTCGACGCTTGGACAATCGGCTAACGCCTCGTCGACATTTTTCTTCAGGGGAATTATCGCGCCGCGTCTATGGATTCCGTCAGTGGTAACGATCAATTTAGCGCCAGCGTCGATGATTCGTTCGCGCAGAGAATTGGAGCTAAATCCACCAAACACTACGGTATGTATCGCCCCAATTCGAGCGCATGCGAGCATTGCGTAGATCGCTTCGGGGGTCATCGGCATATAGATTGCTACCCGGTCGCCCTTTTTAATTCCCAGTTTACGATAGACAAGCGCCAGTCGAATTACCGACGCCAGCGCTTCGCTGTAGTTAATTGCGCGCTCGCTATTGTTCTCGTCTTCCCACAAAAATGCGATACGATTGCCATGTCCAGCTTCCACATGGCGATCGACACAATTGTAGCAAACGTTTAGTTTGCCGCCCGCAAACCATTGAGCGAAAGGATGGTTCCAAGCAGTTACAGTATCCCATCGACGATACCAGCTGATGCGCTCGGCACATTCAGACCAGTATTTATCGGGGTCTTTGAGCGCCTGTTGATAAATATCGTCGTTGGTTATTATGGCCTTCCGTCTGAATTCTTCTGGAGGAGGAAATGCCCGGTTCTCTTGAGGAATATTTGACATAGATGAGTTGTTGTTATTGTTCATAATATTGCCCCCGCAATTACATCTCGATAAAAATAATAGCTATCTTTGGGAACGCGCTCAAGCGTTGTATAGTCGCAATAGATAATTCCGAAACGCTGATCGTACCCTCTCGCCCATTCAAAATTGTCGATGAGCGACCATAAGAAATATCCCTGCAATGGAACCCCATATTCAACGATGGCATCTTGGCAAGCTTTTATGTGTCGACGTAAATAATCTACCCGCAAGGGATCATGGCATCGGCCGCCCTCCATAGTATGGGCAACCGAACAGCCATTTTCGGTAACATAGAGCGGCAGTTTCCCGTCGGTATGGCGGGCGACCCAGTGGAGATGCCGCGTTAAACCCGCTTCCACTATTGGCCAACCCATTCTAGTTTCCGGAAAATGTTGAGGTTTGGCTTTGAACTTTTCGGGTTCATTCGCGTCGTATCCAACGACATCCTCCCAGTAGTAGTTGATGCCCAAAAAATCTATTGTAGACGCGATAGTTCGCATATCGTTCGATTCGATGGGCATGGAGATTTCTGGATAGGCATCGATATGCCGACGAGGATAATCATTGCCGATAATGGGATCAAGGAACATGCGCGTAGTCAAATCGGCGGCCCTATCGGCGGCCTCGGCGTCTTCTGATCGCGCGGTGGCCGGACGAGGAGTTGAAAGGTTGAGCGTTATCCCGATAGGCTCCCGATAATTGCCGTCGCGGTAGGCGGAAACTGCCAATCCATGCGCCAGTAAAAGATGGTGAATAGAGCGGTAGGCGATCGCGCGGTCGGTAATTCCCGGCGCATGAACGCCCACAAGGTGTCCCAGAATTGAACTGCAAAATGGTTCGTTTAATGTTATCCACATATGCGCGCAATCGCTCAATTCGTTAAAGCATACCGCCGCGTAGTCGGCGAAATGTTTCGCGGTGTCTCGGTTGTTCCATCCCCCGCTATCCTGAGACCATTGCGGAAGATCCCAATGGTAGAGCGTGATGCAGGGAAGTATATTATGGGAACGCAATTCGTCGATCAGGCGTTTGTAATAGTCGAATCCCTTTGGATTCCGTTTTGTGGAATTCTCCGGAAAGATGCGAGGCCATGCCAACGAAAATCGGTACGCGCCGACATTTATGTCGCCCATCAACCGCGCGTCCTCGACATAGCGATGATATTGATCGCACGTCACATCTCCCGTATCGCCATTCATGATCGCGCCCGGCTTTCGAGTAAACGTATCCCAAATGCTCGGTCCTCGACCATCCTCTGTAACGGCTCCCTCTACTTGGTAGCTCGCGGTAGCCACACCCCAAAGAAAATTAGTTGGAAACATAATTATTGTATACAGTAAATATAACGACGTGTCAATAAATTGGATTTTCGGGTGAATTGTATCATATTTATCGCGCGCCCATTGCGACGAGCGCGGTAGGTCGGCAAAATCAACAAAGCAAGGTATCGGGCGACGTTTCGGGATTAATCGCGAGTGGTTATCGCGATATTTATGTTGGCGCTTCCCGTCCTATCGCCCGCGGTTACGTCTATAGTGAGCGAGTGGAAGGGCATGTTTGAGGCGTCGAGCGGCGGTCTGTCTTTTATAATAAGACGGTGTCCGGTTCCATTCTCGCGCTCGATCGCGAAGGGGCCATTTGTGGGATTGGAGCTCAATGTATATACCGCCTCAGACGCGAGGGTGGGGGAAATCGATAGTGTGGCTATTGTATAGGGGGTTTGGATATCCTCATATATGCTGTATCCTCCGCCGCTAGGAGAGGGTGTCAGATTGACGCGAAGCGGGAGATCGACGGCTTCGCATCCTATCGAAAGAAATAGCGCGACGCATCCTATAAAGCGAGGCCCGAATAGCAGGCGATGTTTGATGAGCATGGTTATAAAACTATATCTCATATGAAATAAAAATTAAGCAAATCAATTATAGGCAAAACGATCGATAGACGCAATATATATTTATATTGGCGCGCTATCGCTATTTAATTTTTCGGCATGTGGGCGCGCCGCGGTAAATATATGCGCGATAGAAAAATATGGATTACATGATTGACAAAGTAAGATATATTTATAATAAATCTTTATATATTAATTTTTTTACATATGGGAGTTATATTTGAAATGTCAGAGAACGTTGCGAACAATAGCGCGCAGAATAGCGAAGACAACCAAGAGGACTTGACAGCGGAAAATAGAGATGCCCTTTCCGGCGAATTCGACGGCGATATCGGGCGACAGAAGCCATATGATACGGTTGACGATCCATCTCGAGCGGGCGGCGACAGCGATCCTCGCGACAGCGCGCAATCCGCAAACGGCGCGGAGGCGCCGCCTGCCGACGAAGCTTCGCGCGATGAAACGCGACGCTTTTCGTATGCCGAGAAGCTTGCCGTCGAGCGCGACGAAGCCGTTAAGCAGCTTGCCGAAGTTAAAGATCGTCTGCTACGCAATCAAGCCGAATTCGAAAACATTCGCAAACGCGTCGAACGCGATAAGGAAGAGTCGATTCAGTTTGCCAACCGGCAACTTATTGACGATCTATTGCCGATTATCGATGATCTCGAACGCGCCGTCGGCGTTGCCAAATCTTCCGGCGACCATTCCAATTGGTCTGCGATGATAGAAGGAATAGGGCTTATCGAGAAACGGTTTATCGGTCTTTTGGAGCGCAAATGGAGGTTGAGCCGATTCGAATCGCGCGATGCCGCGTTTGATCCGCAACGACACGAAGCCGTTACGATGGAGACCTCTTCCGAGTGCGAACAAGCGACAGTTATCGAGGAATACCAAAAAGGCTATTTGTTGCATGGCAAGGTCTTGCGCCCGGCTCGGGTCAAGGTGCGAATGCCCGAATAACGATGGATTCAATTATCTACGAAGCGAATAGCGTATCGCGCGCAGGCGCGATACATGATCAAATACATATAATCATATAGGAACTTAAAGAGGAGAATTATGGCGAAAATAATTGGCATTGACTTAGGAACCACCAACTCTTGCGTCTCTGTAATGGAAGGCGGCGAGCCGACAGTGGTGCAAAACGAAGAGGGACAGCGGACTACGCCTTCTATCGTTGCCTATACCGCGAAAAATGAGCGGTTGGTTGGACAGTCCGCTAAGAATCAGATGATCACCAATCCCAACAATACTGTCTATTCAATCAAGAGATTTATGGGCAGGCGATGGAGCGAGGTCGCTGAAGAGATATCGATGGTACCATATACGCTGGAAAAAACTGATTCGGATGGAGTAAGCGCCGCGATTGCCGGCAAGCAGTACTCCCCTCCAGAGATTTCCGCCGCTATTTTGCAGAAAATGAAAAAGACCGCCGAAGACTATCTCGGCGAGAGCGTGTCAGACGCGGTTATTACCGTTCCGGCATACTTTAACGACTCTCAGCGACAGGCTACCAAAGACGCGGGTCGAATTGCCGGGCTAGAGGTAAGGCGAATTGTCAACGAACCGACCGCCGCGGCGCTTGCGTATGGTTTTAGCAAAGACAGCAAGGACGAGGTGATCGCTATCTACGACCTGGGCGGCGGAACATTCGATATCTCTATTCTTGAATTGGGGGATGGCGTATTTGAAGTAAAGTCGACCAATGGCGATACCCATTTAGGCGGCGATAACTTCGATCAACGTATTATCGAATGGCTTGTGGACGAGTTCAAAAAGGAATACGGCATCGATTTGAGCAAAGACCGCATGGCGCAACAACGTCTCAAAGAGGCCGCCGAGAAGGGTAAAAGAGAGCTCTCTACCGCGCAGACCACCGAAATCAATCTTCCTTTTATCACCGCCGACGCCAGCGGCCCGAAGCATCTTCAATATAGCCTATCGAGAGCGAAATTCGAAAATCTGGTCGCCGATCTTATCGAACGCACTCAAATTCCCTGTAAAAACGCGATAAAAGACGCGGGCGTCAACGCGAGCGATATTCAAGAGGTTATTTTAGTAGGAGGTTCGACACGTATTCCGGCGGTTCAAGAGCTGGTAAAAAAGGTATTTGGCAAGGAGCCGCATCGCGGAGTTAACCCCGACGAGGTTGTCGCCATTGGCGCCGCCGTTCAAGGAGGAATATTGGGCGGCGACGTAAAAGATGTTCTTTTGCTCGATGTAACGCCGCTCTCTTTGGGAATCGAAACGTTGGGAGGCGTCTTTACAAAACTGATCGAACGGAATACCACTATTCCAACTCGCAAGAGCCAGACATTTTCCACAGCCGCGGATAATCAAAATGCGGTAAGCATTCATGTCCTTCAAGGAGAGCGCGAAATGTCCGTTCAAAATAGAACGTTGGGCAAATTCGATCTTATCGGCATTCCGCCCGCCCCGCGAGGAGTCCCGCAAATTGAGGTCTCATTTGACATTGACGCCAACGGGATTGTGCATGTTTCGGCAAAAGACCTCGGCACAGGCAAAGAGCAGAAAATTAGAATCGAGTCTTCTTCTGGTCTTTCAGAGCAAGAGATAAAAAAAATGGTCAAAGACGCTGAGTCGCACGCAAGCGAGGATCGCGAAATGCGGCAAATGGCCGAGGCGCGAAACGAAGCCGACAGCCTGCTCTATAGCACTGAAGACATGCTTAAAAAACATGGCGACAAAATCGGCGACGATGAAAAAAAGACTATTTCCGGCGCGATAGAGCGGCTTAAGAAGGTTTTGGAAGGCGGGAAGCTCGAAGAGATAAAATCAAAGAGCGAAGAGCTAAAACAGGCGTCATTTAAATTATCGCAGGCTATGTACGCGGAGCAGCAATCGTCAAATGCCGCAGGGGCGAAGCCGGATGCCGCTTCGTCGTCAGAAGATAGCTCGTCGGGAGACAAGAAGAATAATGACAATGTGCAAGATGTCGACTACGAAGAGGTCCCTGATGACGACAAGAACTAATCGCGCCAATTTTGACTTGATACAGCGATAATTAGGTGGCAAAACGAGACTACTACGAAGTTCTCGGCCTATCTAAAGGATCGGGACAGGACGAAATAAAAAAAGCCTACCGCCGCATTGCCGGAGCGAATCACCCCGATCGCAACCCCGGCGACGCAGACGCCGAGGAGCGATTTAAGGAAGCTACCGAAGCCTACGAGGTGCTGGCCGACGATAAGAAACGCAGGATCTATGATCAATATGGCTTTGCCGGATTAAAGGGACAAGCAACCAGCGGCGACTTCTCTCATTCCCATGTTTTTCGCGATTTCGGCGATCTCTTTGGCGGCGACGGGGGCGGCTTTTCCGACATTTTTAGCTCAATTTTTGGCGGGGGGCGCTCATTTTCGGGACGGAGATCGCAGGAACAAACCGGAGCCGATCTCCGATACCCTCTCAACATTAGCTTTATGGATATGGTGACGGGAGTCGAGCGAGAGATACGCTATCCACGCTCCACGCTCTGCGATCGTTGCGACGGCAACGGCTCGGAAAAAGGGTCGCATCCTACGACATGTCCGAGTTGCGGCGGCGTCGGAGAGTCGCGCCGCTCTATGGGATTCTTTTCTATGTCGCAAACCTGCGGACAATGCGGAGGCAGCGGAAAGGTTATCTCCAATCCATGCAAGCAATGCGATGGGCATGGAATAGTCAAAGCGCCCCATCGCGTCTCCGTGTCTATTCCGGCCGGCATCGAGAACGGCGAGCATATCGTGGTCGCCAGCGGCGGCAACTTCTCTCGCGGAGGCGCCGGCGACCTCTATGTGCAAGTCTCGGTCGAGCCGCATGAATCCTATCAGCGCAAAGGGCAGGATATCTACTGCGCCATCGCGGTTCACCCGTTCCAAATGATGTTGGGCGCGACAATCACCGTCCCTACGCTCTCAAAAAGACGCGTCCGCATCAAAATACCCAGCGGCTCTCAATATGGCCAGCGCCTTCGATTGCGAGGAGAGGGGCTCCCCTCGACGCGAGGGTTCTCCGCCAAAGGCGACCTCTATTTTCTGCTTCATATACGCATTCCAAAACGTCTCTCCTCCAAGGAGCGAGCGCTTATGGAAGAGCTTATGAAAATGGCAAAAAATTTGGATACTCCCGATATCGTCCCCCTCGACGACCTATAATAGATGGCATCGATCAGCGACCTCGCGAGGTTATTGGAAACGCTTCGCGACGCCCCGAACGCGCTGACGCTGGTTTTGGACGGAATTACCGACGTAGGCAACATCGGCGCGATTATACGATCGGCAAATCTCTTTGAAGTCGACCTTGTTATATCTCCCTATCATCGAAGCGCGGGACGCTACACCACAATCGAGCGATCGTCGGTCGGCGCGCGCGCGCATGTGCGGCAGGTAAAGGTATCAAATATTTCTCGGGCGATCGCGACGCTCAAAAGCGAGCAATTCTGGGTCTACGGAGCGGCCGAAGAGGGGAAACCGGTTGAAACCTATGATCTAACCGGCCGCTTGGCAATCGTGATGGGAGATGAATCGCGAGGGCTCGCGCGCCTCACTAAATCCAACTGCGACGAATTGCTCGCGATCTCTAGCGGCGGCGAAATACACTCGTTCAACGTCTCTGTCGCCACCGGCATTATGCTCTATGAGGCTCGTCGTCAGCAGAACTATTTTCATCGTCGTCCCCCATCGTAGGTCGGCGAAACAGCGTGATCGCCGAGCCGCCATACCGGCGCTCGTCCTCCTTAATCAATCGTCCCAATCGATGCGGCATCGTCTCTCTACTTGGATGATGCGCCGCCAGCCGCCCATTTTCTAGCAATAATTGGCCAGCCAATGCGATAATCTCGATTTTATGAAGATATCGAAATGGCGGATCGACGGTAATAATTTCATACTTTGGCAACGCCGTCCGCTGCCGCAAGAGAAAACGTTCGACCGGCGCCGCCATAATGCGAACAGGAACCGGCGCTAGCGCCATATTTTTCCGCAAAATCACCACCGCTTTGGGGTTGCGTTCTATAAGCAACGCGCTGGAGACACCTCGGGAAATCGCCTCCAACGCCATAATCCCCGAGCCGCTAAACAGGTCAAGCAGAGAACAACCGGAGAGATCGCCCCAATAGGCGAAGAGCGACTCTCGCATGCGCGCCATTGGCGGACGCGTTATGATATTGGCGCAGAGAATCGATTGCCCCTTCAGCGATCCGGCGATAACGCGCAATTTCTTCATGTCGATCTCAATGAGCCGCCCGAGCGATTACGACTCTTCGCAACGCGATATGGTCGGGCTCGGACAACGCAGAATCTCTCTCCGCCAGTTCTAACGAGACCTTCCGAGCCTGCTGGAGGAGCTCTATATCGAGCGGCAACTGGACAAAGCGAAAATCCGGCGCGCCCGACTGCCGCGAACCCATCAGTCCGCCCGCCCCTCGCAATCGCAAATCGATTTCCGCAACCGCGAATCCATCGTTCTCCTTATGGATCGCGCGAAGTCGCTCCTTCGCGATATCGGTGAGCTCGGGATCGTAGATAAAGTAGCAATAGGCCTGCCGAGAACCTCGCCCGATCCGCCCCCGTATCTGATGGAGCGCCGAAAGCCCGAAAAGCTCGGCATGCTCAATGATCATCACATTGGCGTTGGCCACATCGACGCCAACCTCGATCACGCTAGTCGCGATGAGCGCGTCGATCTCGCCCGCGCTAAATTTGTCCATAATTTCAAGCTTTTCTTGCTCCTTTATTCTCGAGTGGATAAGCGCAAGCCGAAACGGCGCGAAAATCCCCTCGCCGAGCTCCCGATACATCTCCTCGGCCGAACGCCTGTCCTTGTTGGCGCCCTGTTCGATGATCGGGTAGACCAGGTAGCACTGCGACCCATCCTCGATGTGTTTTCTCGCGCGCTCATAGACCTGCCGCTCGCGCCCATATTGCTTGATATGGTTGATAATGGGCAAACGCCCCGGCGGCATCGTTCGAATGGCGCTGATTTGCAGATCGCCAAGAAATGCCAGCGCGAGCGTGCGGGGAATGGGCGTCGCGGTTGTCAACAATAGATCGGGATTCTCCCCTTTGCGAATGAGCTGATCGCGCTGTTCCACGCCAAAACGTTGCTGTTCGTCGATAACGATAAGTCCCAGCGAGGAGAACTGCGTATGCTCTCCCAACAGGGCGTGGGTTCCTATAAGCAGGTCGATATCGCCCCTTTGCGCCTCCTCCAATATCGACGCGCGGCGCGGCCGGCGAACGCTGCCCGTAAGCAGTTCCACCGTTATCGGCAACGAAGCGAAGAGCTCCTTCGCCCTCGTCGCGTGCTGATGGGCCAGCAGATCGGTCGGCGCCATAAATACTGCCTGTTGATTGCGTTCAAGGCACAAAAGTATCGCGAGCAGAGCGACCAGCGTCTTCCCCGATCCCACCTCCCCTTGGAGCAAGCGATTCATCGGCTGCCGCGCCTCCATATCCTTTGCAATCTCTCGCAGAGAGCGCCGCTGGTCGTCGGTAAGGCGGTATGGAAGCCGCTCTATGCAAGGCGCTATAAGCGATCGTCGCTTCGGCGGCGCGGGGGCGGCGCGATTGGTCTGGCGGTTGAGCGCCAGAGGAAGCTGAAACAGGATCATCTCTCTCCATGCCAGCGATATCCTTGCTCGCTCCGTCTCCTCCATCGTTTTGGGCGCATGGCACATGCGAAGCGCCTGTTCGAGCGGCGCGATATTGTCGGACGGCGCCAGCGCTCGAGGAATTTCGTCGTCGATACGATACATACTCAAAAGCTGTTTAATCGCCGAACGCGCGATCGTCTGATTGAGGGGCTTAGCGAGCGGATAGACGGGCAAAACGCTGTTGAATAGCGGCGGAATAGCGACGCCGAAGGGGGCGAAATCAAAATTGGACGACTGGATTTCGCCGCGATATCGTTGAAAATGGCCGGCGACATATATCTTTGACCCCACGGGCAGGCTATCGGTCAAAAAATTGCGACCGAAACATACCAGCGATCCGAATCCCGACTCATCCTCGACGATCACTTTAAGCGTTCTCTTTGCGCCAAATCCCATATACCCATGCGCTCGAACCGTCGCGACCGTGTTGACGTCGCCTTGCTCGCTCTCGCTCAGCAATCGCGGCTGGGTGCGGTCGATATACCTTCGCGGAATATGGAACAGCAAATCGCCGTGCGAAACGACCCCCATGCGAGCAAACGCCTCCGCGCTCCGCGACCCAATGCGGTTAAGCGTAGAGACGGAATGGGTCAACTCATCGATATACATGTATAGCGTTTAGCGGAGTTCACGACGTCTCTATGATAGCAAATAGAACGCTTTTTGACAAGGGGGGCGGTCGCCCCCTCGCTCCAGCGTCCGCGCCGCGTCGGCAAAGCCGCCGCCGCGCCGCCGGGCTCATCGCCCTGCGGGCGATGACAGGCTCGCTCCGCTCCGCCTGCCGCCCGGCTCGTACGCTTCCGCTACCCCCGCTGCGGGCGGCGTCTCTCTATCGAAAAACGTCGCGATATAGGCCCGCAACGCCCGAATCGATCGATCGCGAACCGCCCGCAAAAGCGTCACATCGGGAGTATCAACGGCGACTAGGAACATATCAACGTTAATATCTCGTCTTGCGAGCAGTTATGGCGACCCCATTGATTTCGCGCGCAGTCTACCAGCCTTCGCTCGCTGCCGCCGCATCCTATATTATCGAGCCAGATACGTTTATCGCTCAGCAATTCCAACGTGTCGTAGCTAATAAATCCATCGTACCCCAGTTGGTAACAGGCGACGATAGCGTCGTTGGGTTGAAAGTAGTCATCGCAGATCGTTCCCCATTCGTTGTTATGAAACACCTCCAATATTCCCTCGCCGCTATGGCGACCGTCGACAAGGCGAATCGCTCCCTCGCGCGGCCGGACATTATCGAATATGGCGTGGGCTATCCGCCGATCTCCGTTGGCAAGGTTTATGGAGAGGAGCGAACGGTCGTCGCTATCGGTTAGGTAGGCGACTGTTCCGGAAGGCGCGATAGCGATGTCGCTGGGATATTTAAGAAAACGTCCTCGCCCTCTCCGTCCCGTCGCCGAGATCAACGAACGGTTTCCCGTCGAAAGTTCGATCGCGACGATCGCCGCAAGTTTTCCGTCGGCGACATAGGCGACTTCCTTCATATGATCGAGCGACACTCCCGACGGCGTCTGCAACGCGATGCCGGAGCCCCGCCACCCCCGCGCCGACAGCGCCGTACGATGGCCTCGCTCCAACAATACCTCCATCAACGCGTTGTTGCCCCAATCGGTAATGTAGGCTATCTGGCGTTCTCGATTTAGGGCGATGCCGACCGGCGACGCGAATCGCGGGCCAAGGCCACGCTCCCCTCCCTGCGATACAATTGATCGATCGCCCGTAGCCAGGTCGACGGCGAGCAGCGCCGCGAGATTGCGATCGACGACATACGCGCGATTGTGTTCTCTATCCAGCGCCACGCCAGACGGCGAGTCAAATGGGATGCCGCGTCCCGCGATCCTGACCGCCGAAACAATGCTACGGTCTCCGGTGATAAGATCGACTGCCAACAGGGCGCGGCGCGTAGTATCTGCAATATAGGCGACATTGCCCTGCCGATCGAGCGCGAGCCCCGACGGCGATATAAATCCAACGCCGACGCCCCGCTCTAATTCCTTGGATATGACGCGACGAATTCCGCTGCCAATATCAATTTCGATCAGCGCGTCGCGTCCGCTATCGACAACATATCCATACCGACCCGAGGCGTCCAAAACCACGGATTGAGGCGTTAAAAAAGATATATCGTCACCGGCGCCGGAAATGCCTGTTGTTCGTGTTGCCAGCAAGAATATGCCGATAAGAGACATTTGCAACGGTCGAACAATAGCGCGATACGTTGCCTGTCGTTTCATAGCGATCGTCGCGGCATAGGCGCTACATGAGATTATGGCGTTTCGCCTTTTGCCAGAGGAGTTGACGCCAATAGTTGCGCGAATGATACTGTTTCTTGTGTTGTTTGTGTTCGATAGCGTGAAGCCTCATATTGAGATGTATCACAGCCCTCCCGAGAATATTTTGAAAATGTTCGTCCTCGCGATCGCGTTGGAGAGTCAATATCTCGTAATAGCAATAGAGATAGAACCACATCGTTGGATCGAGATTTGAAAGCGCGTCCGATCGCGTCAGACGATACATTTCCTCTTTCGATCGATCAATGGTATGCGATCTCGCGATGATGAGCCCTCTCATCGCCATCGCGCCCTTTCGCAAAACAGATAATTGATTGCGATTTCCTATAATAACATCTTCTATCGAACTAAATCCATTGCTCCAGTCTATTCGTTCAATAAAGCTTGCGGATTGGCGAACGGGCTGCTGGAGCGCGTCATTGAGCATTTCGAGCGCCTTTTCGTTTTTGCCGAGCCGCTCGTAAGACTCCGCTAGGAAAAATCGTTGCTCTAGCGAAGGAGCGAGGCTTTCAAGGGTGGCGACAGCATTTTCCGCATTGCCCCGATAGAGCGTTATTCTTGCCAACCAGTTGTGAATGGCGGCGGCCGCCTCCGATTTTTTCGCTCGATGCCCTTCATAGAGCAAGAGCGTTAGCTTTGACGATGCCTCATCGTAATATCCCAGTTCAAAATAGGTTCTCGCTCGAAGAAAGAGGACAAAATATCTATAATCGCTCCAACCAATCGTTTCCAAAGCGGAGATAATTTTGGAACAGCAATCCAGCGTTTTGGAGAGATTGCCTTGCAAAAAAGAGATAACCGCGCCCACTGTCGCGCTTCGAATTCTTGCGGGCGAATTGTTGGTGGCGATATCATCGCGCGCGACGAGATCGCAGTAACGCTCCGCATCTTTAATTTTTCCCGCAAACAAAAGAAATAGGGCATAGTCGGCGTAGGCGCTGTAAAGATTTTCCTCGTCGGCATCCTGTTGCAACCGAGCGATCGCCTGCTTAATAAGCTCTATCGATCCGTCGATATTGCCCATTGCCGCCGATCGACGCGCCCACGCCTGTCTCGCGAGTCCTCCATATAAAATATTTGCCATAGCGGTTCGCGATTGGCGTTCGAATTGCTTGCAACTCTCTAAATCGTTGGTTGCCAATGCTAGACGAACCCGATAAATAAATAGAATTGTCTGCCAATGATCTATGTCGACAGGATCGGTCAATAGGCGTAGCGCGGAATGTTCTCCATATAGCCGAATTCTCGATTCTTCAATGGAGCCGCGAAGTTGCAACTCTTCTAATGACGCCGCCCATAGTTCAAGCGCATCGCGCGGGGCGATATATTGTTCCGCAATTTTCACCCAATAGTCGCTCAACGGCAACATCTTTTTTTTCCACATAGCATAGAGCGTATGGGCTACCATAGAGCGCAGTTTTATATATTCCGTATGGTATTTCGAATTCTCCCAGAAACTATCCGGTAGAAAATGAACGGGAACCTCATAATTGCGAAGCAATCCTATACGAGTCATTCTCCTTTTCGAAAGCTCAATGTGATGATGTTGATATCCCAATGTTTCAATCATTTGAGAGAATTTTGCGTTGCTTATATTTCCTCGCAATATTGAGATAATCAATAATAGCTGTCGATCGATTTCCGATAGATTATTTATGGCGTCTATAAAAGAATCGGGTTGGGGCGATCCATTTCTCTGTATATTTTTCAATAGAAAATAGGTTTGTATCGGCAACGATCGCTCCTGTTCCGTTCCCATCGCGCTCAATTCGTCTCGCGTTCCAATGTCTTTGCCAAGCAATAGGGCAGCCTTCGCGCGATAATCGCTATCGGAATAGCGGGACGCGCGTATTATTTGCGGCTCTCCCTGTAGTCCAAGCGATTTCGTTGGGATAGCGGTAGTGGCGCTGATAATGGTTACGATGCCAAGGTCGACGGGAAGGCTTTGAACAATCTTTGCAAATAGCTTTCCGGTACGAGATTGAATATAGTGCGCGTCTTCTATGACTATGATCGGAAGGCCGCCCATCGAGATGGCTTGACGAAATAGCGACAATAGATAGAGACGATATCCTTGCCGAAATTCCTCGTCGAAATTTCCATACAGTCCGCGTCGACCCGGTGTATCGACAGCCATACGAAGAAGAGCGAGCCGTTTTTTCCATAGGGCGCGCTCGTTTTCGTCAAAAAATTGCGACTCTTGCTCCAGTCGCGATAATTTTATGGAACGCGCGAAGATCACGAGCGGGTCGTCGCGGTGTTCGCTCGCTATAAGATGGAGCCATGCAATTTTCCTTCCCCACCGAGCGCGAAGCGCATGGGCTATATTATGTATATTTCCGCAATAGCGATTGCCGATAAGCTCGATTGTTCCGGGCTCTTGACGAGATTCGATCGTCGCCAGGGCGTCGTCGATTCGCTTGGCGGTGTCGTCGTGGATGGCAAAATGGGAGATGTCTTCGATCGCGGCGATTTTCTCCTCACGTAGCTGTTTAACCTCCCATAAATCGTCGATTCTGTTGGCGACGATAAACGACGCGAAGCTATCGTAGGCATTCGGCCCGATCAACAGCGCGTTATTGGCGCAGCTCGCGCGAAGTTTGTCGGCGAGGAGTTCGCGCACCTCTTCGGGGTTGCTGTCTGATGCCGCCTCGATAAGCATATTGTAGCCAAAAATGGCGACGACCGCCTCAAGCAACCGCGCCGCTCGACTCGCCGCTTGGAGAGTTTCGCGGTAGGGGAGTTCCTCGTCGCGGGTAAAACGAAACAGAATGTAGTTGTCTTTATAGTGCGGTCGATCGCATCCCATTTCCCGCAAGGCGTCGTTAAGTTTGCGCAGCGCTTCGGTCATTAGCCGTTCGTAGAATATCTTGAGATACTTGAGGCAACCGATTTCAATCAAGAGGAAATACATACGCAATTTACGGCATCTTTTATGGCGATGATAAGCGCCGATTTTTGTGTCGCGCGGCCGCGCTGGTTGGTGGCGTTGGGTGTGTGCCCGTTGGGCGTTGCGGGCGTGTTCGGAGGCGTTTATGGGGCGATGGAGGGGCTCCCGCATGAGGGGGTAGCGGAATAGCGCTTGCGCTATGGAGCGAGGGGGAGACAACAAATCTCGGGGGTGGCGCCCAGTTTGAAGCGGCGACCGGCGGAGTTCTCTTGTATCAATTTCGGCGGGCTTCCCCCCCCTATATGCTTAATATTATCGCAAGATATTTGTAAGGGGCGCGAGTCGAGAACGGGGCGGCGATGGAGAAATTATTGACATATTGTTTGGGTATTGATACAGTTATAGGCTATGGTTGATAGCTTGAAAGTTTCTATATCTCACTTTCGCGCCGGCGCGTATGTTATTGTCGAAGGGAAGCAGCAAGCCGATCGTTTTTTCATTATTAAAAGCGGCAAAATTAGACTGAGCAAAGAGGTAACAGTAGTCAACGAGGCGGGGAGCGACGTGTTGAATCCGGGCGATTTTTTCGGGGTCGTTTCCGCTATGTCGTCGCATAACTACATCGAAACCGCGCAGGCTATTGACGATGTGACGCTTATTATGGTGCGCCGAGAGCACTACCCGCAACTTATTAAGAAAAATGCGACGGTTGCGATGAAGATTATCGAGTATTTCTCGCGGCGAATGCGCTATTTGGATAACGCTCTGGCTGCCATTACATTGAAGAATGTGTCGGAGCCCAGCCTCGATCATCTGTATGAGATGGGGCAGTACTATCAGGCGCAAAGCCTCTATAATCAGGCCTACTATACCTATTATCAATATGTGAAACTTTTGCCGCAAGGCAAGGACGCGCATAATGCTCGCATGCAGCTAGCAAAGCTGGAGCCTATGTCCAAGGCGGTCTATCTCGACGGGAGCGATCAGGAATTCATGCGAACCTATCCCGAGGGCACTATGATATTTGCCGAAACCATGCCCGGACAGGAGCTCTATATTATTCAGCAAGGGAGCGTTAAAATAACCAAAATTATCAACAATAACGAGGTGCTGTTGGCGGTGCTCAAGCAAGGCGACATTTTCGGCGAGATGTCGTTGATTGAAGACAAGCCTCGATCGGCGTCCGCGCTCGCGTTTGAGAATGCCGTATTGTTGGCGGTCAACAAGCAAAATTTCGCGCGAATGGTAACAAGCCAGCCTCAAGTTATCGCAAGGCTTACGATATTGTTTGCGGAGCGTATTTGGCTGATTTATAAGCAACTGGCAAATACTCAGATTGCCGATGAGGTTGGCAAGCTCTATTACGCGTTGTGGACACAACTCGAAAAGGCGAGAATTCCTATACGATCCGGTCAAAATCATCAATTTGATTTTGGGACGCGCGAATTAATTAATATGGTTGGGCTTTCGCTTGCGGAGGGCAATGTCGCTGCCCGAGAACTGTTGCAAGACAAGAAGATGCAGGTGGTTAATAACCGGTTAGTGACCAGCGATGTGGCGGATATTGTTAAGCAGGCGGAATACTACCACAAAATGCAGCGGATCGCGACTTCGAGGACTCAGGCGAAACATTCCACAAAATAGATCATTTTCGAGACGGGCGGCGCGGATGACGCGCGATTCAATTATTGGCGCTGTCGGGGGCGGCGGTTGCCCGTTGTAGCCATACGTGGACGATAAATAGCGGCGATAGCCTATCAAATAGTCGTTTATCGCCGCAGACGCGTTGAGCTGTGGCTCGCCAGTTGCGGTAAAAACGTTTCGTCCATTTGCGCCATATTGGATATCGTTCTGCCAACATTTCGTCAAGTTGCAAGGCTATATCGCTATGTTCGGAAGCGATTGTCGGCATGGTGTCTGGGTTGAACCAATCAACCGCATTCTTTTGCGCCATCGTTATCCCTTTGTTCATCAGTTTCTCAGCGTCAGCTATGAGACGGTTTGGCGTAAATACTATCGTTCCCGCCAGTTCCGCCAGTTCGTTTTTGTGTTGTCGCGTTTTCGGCGAGCGCCGGAGCGTTGCTCGAAGCGCCCGAAATATGGAGAAGCTGACAACGAGAGATAACAGCGCTTCGTCGATAAGCGGGAGCGGGTCGCGCAAGAGAACGGAGAAGATAAGGTAGGCGGCCAAAAATGAGGCGCTGGAGATTGCAAAGTGGCCTAAAAAATGTTTTTGCTTCATCAGGCGATAGACAATTCGCTCCACGAGCGACTCAATGCGGTCGCTGAGCAGTCCTATGGTTCGAGCGTCGGGTTCTTCGCCATAGCATCCAATAATTTTTGCCGCGCGAAATGCCGCGACGATTTTTTCGTCGCGATTCAATCGATAGAGCAACAATGGTTCGTCATCCCATTGTTTGAGCGCGAAGATATATTCTACAGGAATAAGGCGTCTCCTAGGCGGAGGGCTAGCGCGTCTATTGCAAAGTCGATTGAGCGGGTTTTTGCGGGTATGATATTATCGTCCGTGGCAGTATTTATATTTTTTGCCGCTTCCGCAGGGGCATTTGTCATTTCTTCCCACTTTGGAGAGGTCGGGTGTCGCGACCGGCGAAATTGAGCGGCCGAGAGCATTGCGCATTGCGGGGGCGGGACGCGTCATTCTCGCCGCGCCGGAATCTTGCCCCAATAATCTCGCGGCGCCGTGTTTCAGCATGGCGTTGCTGATTAAAATTCCTGCCTGCGTTATCTGAAAGTCCTCGGTATTGATGGCGAACATTTTTCTTCCGACCGATAACCGTATCTTTTCAATCATACGATCAAAAATAGTAAATCCTTCTAATTTATATTCTTGCAGAGGGTTTCGCTGAGCGTATCCTCGAAGCGATACAGCCTCTCGGAGCGACTCTAAATTTTCGAGGTGTTCTTGCCATCTCAGGTCGATATTGCGGAGATATTCCAATAGAATCGCGCGGTGGAATCTTTCGGGCGTCAGCGCCGCCGACTTTTTCGAGATATTCTGTTCCATAGCGGCGACCAGCGTTTTTTGAATGGTTTCGTCGTCGATGGTCGGGTTGTCGAAATCCTCCTGCGGAATGCGAAATAGCAATTGTTCAGATACCGCGTCTAATATGTGGGTTATTTTATCGCGTCCATCCAATTCGGAGGCTTCAATGAGCTGTTGCCTGACAAAATCGACGCCAATGGAGACGATGCGTCGAGAGAGGTCGCTATCGTTCAAAATAGCGGCGCGCTGTCCATAGATGGTTTTTCGTTGCTGATTGACAACATCGTCATATTCAAGAAGGTGTTTGCGGATATCAAAGTTGCGTTCTTCGACGCGACGTTGCGCGCCTTCGATACTACGATTAAGAAGGGGGTGGTTCAGCGGCTCGTTGGGTTGCATGCCATGGGACATAAGCGCCTTTATGCGTTCGCCGCTTCGGCCGAATAGACGCATGAGGTCGTCGTCCATAGAGAGGTAGAATATGGAATTGCCTGGATCGCCTTGTCGACCGGAACGCCCGCGCAGCTGATTGTCGATGCGACGAGATTCGTGCCGTTCCGTTCCTATAACATAGAGGCCGCCGCTCTCGCGCACTTCTCTATACCGCGCGAGCCAATCGATCGCCTCCTTTCGATAGGCTGCCTCATATTCTTGAGAGGTTGCTTCCGAGCCTACGGCCATTCTTGCGCGAAACTCGGGATTTCCGCCCAATTTGATGTCTGTGCCTCTTCCCGCCATGTTGGTTGCGATGGTTATCGCCCCCTTTTCTCCGGCGGCAGAAATAATAAGCGCTTCGCGAGCATGATTTTTCGCGTTTAATATTTCATGTCGAAGCCCCCGTTTTGTTAAGAGGCTCGAAATATGTTCCGATCGGGCGATCGAGATGGTGCCAATGAGAATAGGTTGCCCCTTGCTATGCGCGCGTTCGACCTCATCGCAAATAGCCGCAAATTTCTGTTTTTCGTTCGCGTAGATGAGATCATTTTTGTCGTCTCGCGCCACAGGAAGGTTAGTGGGCAATACGATCACTTCGAGTCCATAGATATTGCCCAATTCTTTGCTTTCGGTTTCCGCGGTTCCGGTCATTCCCGAGATTTTTTCATAGAGTCTAAAAAAGTTTTGAATGGTGATAGTAGCTAACGTGCGTGTTCGGCGCGCGACCGTAATATTCTCTTTTGCCTCTATCGCTTGATGAAGACCTTCGGAATACCGACGCCCTTGGAGGACTCGCCCGGTAAATTCGTCGACTATCTGCACCTGCCCGTTTTTTACCACATATTCTCTATCGGCATTGTAGAGATGATGCGCCCGTAATGCCTGGGTGGCATAGTGGATAAACTCGAAATTTTTCGTTGAGAATAGCGATCCCGAGATAAGATTATTTTTTTGCAACAGCTGTTCCAGATTCGCCAATCCTATATTGGTGAATTTTACATGGTGATTTTTCTCGTCAAGTTTATAATCCCCGACGGGCTCTTCGGGATAATCGCCTGTTTCTGGGTCTTTTTCGCATTCGACAAGGCTTGGAACAAGTCGATTGGCGGCGATATATTTTCCCACATCTTCCTGCACGGCCCCAGATATAATAAGAGGAGTTCGCGCTTCGTCGATCAATATCGAGTCTATTTCGTCAACAATGCAGTAATGATGTCCAGTTTGCGTTTTTTGCGCGGGATCGTAACACATGTTGTCGCGAAGGTAGTCAAACCCAAATTCATTATTGGTTCCATACGTAACATCGCAACGATAGGCAATTTGCCTTGCTTCCGGAGGCATTTCGGAGACGATAAAACCTACCGAAATATCCAGCATTTCGTAAATTGCTCTCATCCATTCGGCGTCTCGACGCGCTAAGTAATCATTTACCGTTACGACATGCGTACCTTTGCCGACAAGGGCGTTGAGATAGGCCGCCGTAACCGACGATAGAGTCTTGCCTTCTCCCGTTTTCATCTCCATAACGGCACCCTGGTGCAAGACAAGACCGCCGATGAGTTGCGTGTCGTAGAGCCGTTCGCTTAGTCGCCTTCGAGCCGCTTCTCGCACCAGCGCGAACGACTCTGGTATGAGATTGTCTAGAGGCTCGCCATCGGCTAGTCGTTGCTTGAAGAGACGAGTTTGATTTTTCATCGCGTCGTCGCTCATATGGATCGCCCATTGCTCCTTGGCATTTATGGCGCGAACTAAAGGCGTCAACCGTCGAAGGTCTAGATCATTTTTAGATCCAAATAGCTTATCTATAAAAGAATACTGCATGAACGAATTGTTGATCCTCCGGTTTTAGATGGATATCCAATCAAATAGTCGCGATAGATAGTTGAATAGTCGGAAGGCGGGGACTAAATTAGCCAATGCAAAATGGCCAGCCCAAGATAGATTGCCAAATCATAGAGCGAGTCGATAATTCGCAGCCGGGGCGAGCTTCCGCTATAGACGCCGTGATTCCAACTAGAGGCCGCTGTGAATGGAAGCCATGCGAATATCGCTATTAGTATGGCCCCTCCAAATGATTGCGTGACAAAAACGTTGGTCAATACGCCGATCGCGTAGCTGACAAGCATCGAGTAGCATATCGATGTTAGAAAATGGGACGCCCCCATTTTTCCAACCTCTTCAAAGGAACTATATCCTAATGCTTTAATCCATTGCTTCCCCATTATAGGACCGTACCATAGGGCTCCAAATAAAAATGCGATCGCTCCGCCGATCAATACAAGCCACCAAGTGACCGCAAAAATAGCGCTATCCATTATTTCTCCTATTTTTTACCATCT
>CBDCPJ010000027.1:0-6448 GCA_965220165.1 Spirochaetia bacterium | reverse complement strand
TGCTCCCCGCGCTCCCTTTAGATTGACCGCCTGCGATATATCTTGTGTAATTCCGTTTTCCGATAAGTAGCCTGTTGGTGGAGTCACTCCCGCTCCCGCGCTCCACGAAACTATTCTTGCTACGACGCGCTCGGCGTCCGCTTCTAATGCGAAACTTGGCGTCCGTCCGTTCGACCCGCCCCCGCCGCTTCCGATTCTTGCGACCGCTTGCACAAGCGTCTCGCCTTCTATTATTATGTCGCCCGGCGCTACAATGCTCTCCGTTCCTACATAACCCTTTTCAATCGGAGATATTACCTCTGGCATTCTAGAGTCCTCCTATGGTTATCGGATTTGTATTGAATTCGAGTTGGTAAAAGTGCCTGTCGGCTCCGATTATTCGCCCGGCGGCTTCAAATTGCGTCGGCAATGCGAATCGCTCAGATTCTTGACTTGTCAATGCGAAGTTCATTAATGGAGATGCCTGTAATAAGTCGGCTCGAAAGCCTTCTCGTCGCGCCCCGAATTGTATGACCGCCCTTGTATAGTTTACCTGCCGGTGAATCGTTCCGTCGACGGCGCTTTGCTCAGTTTCCTGATTCTCGAATGCCACATTGATATTGTAGACTCCGCCTGTAAAAATTACAAGGTTTGGGTTTTGCTCAGCGTCGTGTGGGGTTCTTATGGTCACTAGTAGTATCGCTCTATGTTGCTTACCGTCGGCTGTCCGGTTGAATAATCCATTACTAATATAGCGATGTTTCGCAGTGTCGATGTTGGGTACCAAGCAATCCCTTCGGTTTCTGGTTGATTGGGAGCGTTTACAATGTTACTGCTGTCTATTAACACTATATTACCGCTGTTATCTAATGCTACCGCTATTCTTGGTGGCTCTATTGATAAAATAAAGGGCGGCGATTCAATCTGTGCTCCTATACGTAATTCACCGCTTCTTGAGTATAGTATATAATTCCGTATTGTTAGTCTGGTTAGTAGGTGCCCGCTGGATGTTGTTCCAAAAATAACATCTTCAATTTCCGCTTGTTCGCCTATAGCCTGCACAATACCAAGTCTCGCGCTCCAACAGCGCCCCTCATAATCAAATGGCATTGCTCTATCTCTCTGAGTTATCCTGTCAATTCTTATGACCTCATCGCGACCCATATTCTTTAGAATTGCAACATCTCCTAACGAGAGACTTGCTGAACTCCTGAATCTTGCTTGCATCGCTTCTCCTTCCATAGCAACTCGTCTTGCCTGCGCTTCCGCTGTTACTTGCGATATGAATGGACTCTTGTATCTTGATATAAGG
The DNA here is from genome assembly GCA_965220165.1 of Spirochaetia bacterium. GTDB lineage: Bacteria > Spirochaetota > Spirochaetia > CBDCPJ01. The sequence goes on along the minus strand of CBDCPJ010000027.1, from coordinate 5,157 downwards.
TTAGAATTAGGATTCTGTAAGTCTATCGTAAACTTAGTCTTGTCGGGCATCTCGACCTCGATGCTACCATAGATACCGCTAGCGCTCCCGGTCATCGAAAAGTCGGCAAACTCGCTCTCGGAAATTCTTGTATACTCTCCTGCCGGCGCGATATCGCCGTGTGTATACTTGCCTTTTATTAAATAGTTCAGATGACTCGTTCGCGTCATAAAGACTCCCGCGTCTCTTACTAACTCTACAATCGCTCGTATAATCGGCTCGCCTTCTCTAACATCGATGCTGATTTGCTCTTGACCCAAAGTTATATCGCTTTCAATTTCAATGGATACTCCGATTCTCTGCGCTAAATCTTGAATTGCTGTGCTCATAAGCCCAGATATAGTCTCGTCTTGTGTAAACTCAGCGCGGTTCTCTAACGCATCGTCTACAAACGAAAATGTGACGGTGTTTTGACGTATTGATGTTGCTGTTATTGACCCAACCGAGAGCAACTCGCCGTCATTGGTAAAAACGGCTCGTTGTCGCAATGGCATCTCCTCTACAATTAAATCCGTCGGATTGTTTGATGCAATAGCAACTGAACTGGGTGAGCGCGTAAAGTTTTCAAGCGTTTGTGTCAAAGTCCAGTTGCTTATTATTTGATTTTCGCCAAAAATCAATCCTGCGGTCGCCAATTCGATTGTCGCTCTTGCAACTCGGAGTCCCTGTGTGAATGATGTGTAGACGATTGCGTAATCGTCAGTCACTTCTATGACAAACCGCCCCGCGGTTCTGAGTTCATTGGTCGACGGAACCTGCGCGAGTTCATTAATGTTCTCGTCATAGACTCTACTTTCGAATTCCAGATTAGATACCTCCGGCAATTCTGGTGTCTTTGGTATCTGGTAGTCTGCAGCCTGATTCCCGGCGGGCGCCCCTTCGATTGACGCGAGCGCCAAGTCAAGATTTCCGATAACAAAAGCCTGAATCGGTCGCTCGTTTTGTGGCGCGGCGTTGATAAAGTAATTAATGATTATCGGCTCTGATTGACCGATTGTCAGCATTATTGCCATTAGATTATCGCGACAAACTGACCTATTGTTGCTATGACTCCTTCCGGAATCAGGATGTTATTACCTCGCCAGATTCCCCTGTCAAGAGCCTCTATGGCTATGTTAGAGCCCCTTCTCGCCACTCGTTCGGCAACAAATTGCGACTGTCTGTTTATAGCAAAACTCTTTTCTAAATTGTTTAGCGCGACCTCTAACGCGTTTGATACCTTGCTGTTACTGGCATCTATTGTTATTTCGACTCTGCCTTGCGCTACAATTACAATTGATTCTCGGTTTCCGTTGAATATCTCTCGCGCGTCGCATCTTGGGTAACCTTTATCTTGGGTTATATCTGTCGGCAAGAATACCTGCTTGCCGTTATGTCGCGCCCAAATTCCTATTGGCGTCGTCAAACTTTCAAACTCGGACTTGTAAACTTTTTTTACCGGCGAAACTTCAAATTTACCAGTCTCTATATTCGCATAAACCCAACCGTATGTGTGGTTTCCATATTCAATGTTTGTCGGCTTGCTGACTTGATAGATATGACCGCAATGCCAAAACCGAGTAAATGAATGAATGGTGACTCTATCCTCTAATTCAGTTTCCTCGGCGCCGCCTTGTGTCAAAAATGGCGTCCACTCTACTCTTGACACCTTGTCTGTCTGGTATGCTAGTTTCCTTTTTTCGCTATCGCTAACTTTGTAAAACGACATTAGATTATCGCAACGCGCCCCCATATGTTTAGTGATGCCAGAGCGCCTGCTAGTGCTGCGTGTAACTCAGAGGTTGTTTGCCAGATTCCTCTATCAAGAGTCGCCGTCGCTATTTCCGAATTATTTCTCGCTATAGCAACCGATAGGATTTCCAACCCTCCGTTTTTGCTAAGTTCATTTTCTAGAATTCCTATGACACCGTTTACAGTAAAGCCTACTTGATTTTGCGTTACATCCAAAACAATCCTTGCTCTATCTTGCACTATTATTGTTCTTATGCTACCACTTCCGGCGAGAATATCTCTATTGTCGCTCACTGGATATTGCCTATCTTGGCTAGGATTCATAGGCAAGAACGCTTGCCTTCCGTTATCTCGCGCCCACATTCCTATCGGCTGGCGCGAACCGGCGACTCCCGCGTCCTCTACTCGCTTTGTGGTTAGAATTTCAAATTGCCCTGTAGATATGTTTGGATAAACCCAACCAAACCTCTCGTTGCTTGCCGGAATGCTCATCGGCGCGGTTAGTTCGTAAATACTGCCGAGGTATCTAAACCGAGTTCCTACTTGAAAAGTGATGTTATCTTGTAACTCAGTTTGCTCAGCTCCTGCCGTGCTGAGCGTCGGCGTCCATACCACATTGGGCAAGTCGCCAAGTATCAATGCTGTGAGTCTCTCGTCTCTCGTGTCAATTCTTGAGAATGCCATTTTTTCTCCTTATCTCCTCTCTTTTTTTTCGCTCATTGAATCGCTTTTTATTCTCGTATCTGAACCTTGTGAGCAGTCGAAAATACTCTGTACTTTCCGGCTCGCATCTTGATAATTTGTCATTTTGCCACTGGTATCGTGCCAGTTCTAATTCTACCTCATCATCCTCAGTGCCACCGCCCCGCCTCACCTTTTGCGCGAGCCTATGTATCTTGCGATATAACTCATCCTCTATTGCCTGTCGGACTGTCTGCTTTCGGTCGCGCCGCGCCCAGCCTTTCTTTGCGTTTATGCGCTGTCGTTTTGAATGCTCTACTGAGTCTGTTTTAGCATGTCCTAGTCGCTTTAGTTTCGACATCTCCTTTTTTGAAATTGTTTTTACAGTCATACTATAATGTTATGTTGATACATTTCCATTGTCAACTATTATATTTCTACCTTGTCGCTCGATTACAGCCTCCGCTATTAAATCAGTGTCGACAATATTTTGAATAATTATTTGCCGTTCGCCTTGCCGAGCCACAATGGCGTCCGCCAGTTGACCTAGTACCGCCGCGTTTAGCGGTATCACCGCCTCTTGGTCACCGCCCTCGCCGACAATGACTCTGCGACCGCCGGCGACAGGTTGGACGATTCCGCCTTCCTGTAACGCCGGGGGCGGGGGCGGTGGCGTCGCCGCGACAATGGCTGTTTGGGCGATTCCCGCCGCCGCGACAATTCCCGCTAAGATGAATCCTAGAGGCGGCAAAACAGCGATTGCCTTTGCAACTCCTTGCGCTGTCTCTATCGCAATCCTTACTATCGAAAACGCCTTCTCGGTTTCGAATTGCTCTACTTCAAGTTGATACCGCTTTATGGCGGTTTGCCTGTCAATCGCCTCTACTTCTCTTGCGTAATTCTCTTGAATTCTCATACGCTCGGCTGAAGTAAGGTTCTCATTGGCAAGCAGTTCATCGCGTTCATCCCTTTCTAGATTAATTCGCTCTTGTTGCGCCCGCTCATATATCTCCAGTTCCCTGTTTTGATAGCCGACTATAGCGTCAAAAAGCCCGGCGGCGGTGTCCAAACTGATCTGAGCGAAACTTACCACTTGCGCGGTCGCCTGTTGGATTCCGGAAATCAAGTCAGCAAAATCCTCTCTCGCGCTTGCTGTCCTAGCGCTTAATTGCTGCAATGTTCTCGCCGCCTGTTCGGCGGCTTCTCGATAGTCGAAAAGCGCCCCCGGTTGCCTTTCTAATTCCGCTCTTGACCGCTCCGCTTCCTCAGTTACTCGCCTGTGCTCATCTCGCAAGTTTGCAAGTCTGTCAGATAAGGCGAGTAAGTTAGAATTATCAACACTGATATCCTCGGACATCGCTAACTCTAAGATCTGGTTACTCAGTAAGTCTATCTGCTCAGTCAATATTTGGCTTTCGCTTATCTCCTCATCCAACAAATTTATTCTTACTCTTTGGGATTCTACTAAGTCGCGCTCGGCTTGGGATGCCGCATTGAATGCGTCCGTCACTCGTCTGTTCGCCGCGATTCGCTCCGCTTCAATTTCCAAAGCCGCTTCGTTGGCGGCATTCAATTCGGCAATGGCTTTTGCGTCTGCGATGTTTGCGTTAATTCTCTCTGCTGTCGATTCTAATTGCCTTTGTAACAATTCATCAATCTCTGAACTTAGATTCAACCTCTCCATAGTTATCGAAAGCAGTACCGCCTCCGCTTCCGCTGACAACCCAAGGTTTTTTGTTCCATTCTCTATTGCTTCGGTGGTTCTCCTTATCGACTCTTCTACCGATATGAAATTTTGATTCGATAGCAAATGAATGTCGCCAATTGTGCCGCCAAAATCCTTGAATGCTTCTTCCGCTTCGTTTATCGCTTCTTTTGATAATTGCGCTCCGGTGGTGAGTAATGCTAGCACATTTTCAATCGCCGCCTCCCTTTCTGCTTCTCTCGCCGCCGATGTTAGCGCGACGACTCCTGTAGTCAGCGCCGCGACTCCCGCTATCGCCCCTACTACTGGATTCAAAGCCAGCGCTAGCAACGCCGCTCCTATCGCGCCTATTGCTACTACCGCCGCTCTGCTTACTGGCTCTAGGCTTTGGAATGAATTGACAAGGTTTCTTATTCCACTCACCGCCCTTGTCGCCGCCGGCAAGAATAATTCGCCGATTAAAACGCCTGCATCGGACAGCGCCGATGCCAATCGCCGGCTCTGATTAGCGAAACTGTCCTGCGTTCTTACCGCGTCGCCTATCGCATTTTGGGATTGCGATACCGCCAAGTCGTATCTTAGTTGAATCCGCTCTAAGTTAGTCAACTCATTAAATGTCAACCCAATGCTCTCTGCATAGGCTCGCTGTTGATTCTCTTGCAACGCTAAACCCAGACTCTTTGCCGCCTCCGCTTCGCCTGTCAATATTGCTGAATAGAGCGCGTTGACCGCTCGCTCTGTACCTCCGGCGGTATTGTTGAATGACGCTTGGTCGGCTGCGAGTCTGGTTATGTTATCGGCAAGTGTTAGCGACGCATCCGACGTTAACCCTAGACCTTGGGCGACGTCGCCAATCTGACCAATATAAGCCTCGGCTTCCTGTCTCGCAATGCCAAATGTGTCCGATAGGTTGTTTATAATCGCGTTTGCCTCTGGTAGTTCTCTAGCGAAAACAGTCGCAAACCTAGCGGTGGTCTCCTCAGCCTCGCTCGCTAATTGGA
>CBDCPJ010000026.1:0-13127 GCA_965220165.1 Spirochaetia bacterium | reverse complement strand
ATCTGCTCAGTCAATATTTGGCTTTCGCTTATCTCCTCATCCAACAAATTTATTCTTACTCTTTGGGATTCTACTAAGTCGCGCTCGGCTTGCGATGCCTCATTGAATGCATCCGTCACTCGTTTATTCGCCGCGATTCGCTCTACGCTTCTATTGCCAAAGCCGCTTCGTTGACGGTCGTTCAGTTCCCGTCAATGCCTTTTGCGTCTGCGATCTTGTCGCGTTGATTCTCTCTACGGTCGAGTTCTAGTTGATTTTGCAACAGTTTGGTTATTCTCCGAATTTAGATTCAACCTCGCCTTAGTTATCGTAGACGCCAATAAAGCCGCTTGGGCTTCAGCTCGATAGACCCAAGGCTTGTTGTTCGCGTTATCTATCGCCTCGCGTAGTCCTGTCTACAGTTATCGACTCTATCTACTGGTGACCCCTAAAACCTTAAATTCGATAGCAAATGATTGTCGCGATACCGTCCTGCCAAAATCCTCGGTATGCTTGACCGACGCCTCGTCTATTGCTTCTTGCCGATAATTGCGCGCTCCCTCCCCCAGTAATGTCCAGCATGCATTGTTCAATCTCCGAGTTCTCGTTCAGTTTCCCTCAAGCCGCCGACGATAGCGCGACAATTCCTGTGGTCAGCGCCGCGATTCCCGCTATCGCTCCTACTACTGGATTCAGAGACAGCGCTACCAAAGCGGTTCCTACCGCGCCTATCGCTACTAACCGCGGCTCTGACCCACTGGCTCCAAGTTTTGAAAAGAACTTACCAGACTTCTTATTCCATGCTAACTGTTCATCGTCGCCGCCGGCAAGAATACTTCGCCGATTGAAACGCCTGCATCGGACAGCGCCGATGCCAATCGCCGGCTCTGATTAGCGAAACTGTCCTGCGTTCTTACCGCGTCTCCTATCGCATTTTGGGATTGCGATACCGCTAAGTCGTAGCGCAGTTGAATCCGCTCCAGATTTGTCAACTCATTGAATGTGAGTCCAATGCTCTCTGCGTAGGCGCGTTGTTGATTCTCCTGCAACGCCAAACCCAGACTCTTTGCCGCCTCCGCTTCGCCTGTCAGATATTGCTGAATAGAGCGCGTTGACCGCTCGCTCTGTACCTCCGGCGGTATTGTTGAATGACGCTTGGTCGGCTGCGAGTCTGGTTATGTTATCTGCAAGTGTTAGCGACGCATCCGACGTTAACCCTAGACCTTGGGCGACATCTCCTATCTGACCAATATAAGCCTCCGCTTCCTGTCTCGCAATGCCAAATGTGTCCGATAGGTTATTGATAATCGCGTTTGCCTGTGGCAGTTCTCTCGCAAAAACAGTCGCAAATCTAGCGGTCGTCTCCTCAGCCTCGCTCGCTAATTGGACGACTCTCAGAATCCCCCTGCCTACCGCGGCGAGCGCTCCAGATGCCGCCGCTACTCTGAACAAACTGCTTAGTCTACTAGAGAATCCGCCTACAGCCCGGTCGGCTCCGCGCGAGTTTGTGTTAATATTGTTAAGATTCCCGCTAACGTTCCTCAGTTCGCGATTCGCGGCTTGGGCTCCAGATGCTTGAATCCGGATTTCGGCGTTCGCTATAACCGCCATTTTTTCCAGTTAATGTCGACGGCGAGTCGCCTTACTATCGCGCCAATAATGGTATCTAGTTTTTGCGCGCTCATCATATTTGACCTGCCGTCTTGTGAACTTGGTATTATGGTAAACTATGTGTCTACTCTTTTTTATTACTCTGCTTATACCACTTTCGCGTGCTCTTTTATGTGTCTTTAATCGGATTCGCCAAAGCAAATTCGATGAGCGCGAGAATTTTTACGCGCCAAAAAAAGGCTTCAAGCGCGTTTCTTTTTTTTAGCATATAGGTTCGAAATCATATCGGCTGCTTTTTCATTCAACGACTTTTCTTTGGGATTGTAAACTTTCGAATATTCCTCTACCGCTTTGACCGCCTGCGTAACGGTCTGGCTATCAATGTATTCCTGGCTCCAGTTTAGTTCTTTGCCAAGAACAGCGCTGAAACTGACCCATAGTTCCTTTACCGCCTTCTCTACCGCTCGGATTGAATAGTTCTTTTGCTACCTGTTCAATCCTATCGGTCAAGTCTTGCATTGTGAACTCGCTTCTGGTAGTAAGCAACGCGATCGCGAGCCTCTTTTGCTTGTGAGTCCAGAGATATTTTATCATTGAAAACGCGGCTACCGGCGTGTCGCCGATAGTCGCTTCAGTTATTTTGAATTCGCGGTTTCCTATTTTAATATGCGTTCTCTATAAATTCAATGATGCTTTCGCTGTATATTCGGCGAGACATAACAACTAGCTGCCCTGCCGTGTTTGCTTGGGCTTCAATCGTTGTGTTCACAGTTAGTGTGGTTGTGTCGCTTCCGTCAGCTATGTTAATAGCCCCGGATACTCTGCAATTTGGATACCTCAGTTGCATCCGCTCATATTCATCCCCGCGTCGCTCCTCATAATAAAGCGACATCTCAAAAGGTTCGCCGCTCTGGCTACCGGCGGCAAATGCTATCTCGAATCCCGTCCTATGTTGGTACGCCGAATAGGTGATTACCGCCCTTACTGTGTTCGCCGGAATTGATTCAAAAACCACAAAAAAACTGCCGCCTATTTTGTAGATATTGTAATTATCTGCCGATAGTGGCGTTGTGGTTCCTGTCGCCTGTGTGCTGGTTCCGATTGCTGTGACGTGATGCGCATCGTCGGTCGCCGATATTGTTAGTTGATACGCTGTGTCTGCTATCGGCGATGATATCGTTTGCGTAAGTTGCGACGCCGTCGCCGCACCCGCGAATTGAGTAACCGTTCCAATTCCCTTCGATAAAAAGTTCATTATATTGTATGTCGGATTGTTGATTACCGCCGCAAACGATACGCTGTCGATTCCGCGCTCCGTGTAATCCGTCGCGTTGGGATACGTAATTGTGTTTTCAGTCGTATTGGGCGACGGTGGAAACGTCCCGACTCCCAGGGATTGATTAACTCCCCCTCTTGTTGCTACCGCGACAGCGGCTCCCGTGAATTGGTCTTGCCTTCTCGGCGTTATTGCTTAGTGCCATTTAAACACCTCCTTTAGTTGTTACTGTAAATATTGCTGTTGTAATTCTACTCTGTGATTCATACTGAATATCGCTCGCTTCAGTCATCTCTATTTCCGCCCTGCTGTTATCAATTGCTTGCCTTGCTTGATAAGCGGCTTTTTTCGCTATGTTCGCGGTTTCCTCACCACAGATTGTCGGTCTAAATTCGCATTGATAAACATCTAATATTATTTCATCATCCCATATCGTTGTTGTCAACGTTATCGCCCAGCCAGAGTTTCCTTTCGGAAAATTGTGAGCGGTCGCATTATAGCCCGTCGCCTCCTTTATGATGCTTGCGATTATGTCTATCGTTCCCATTATATCAGCCTCCTCAGTTGCCTACTTAGTATAGGCTCCATTTGCGGAACGGTTGCCGCCAGCCCTCTGCGGAAGTAGCCCCTGCCGACGAATCCTCTCCTTCCCCTATCCTCTTGTTCTTGCGCATATTGTATAACGCTTCCTATGGATATGGTATCTTGCGGCGCCGCGGGAACAGTCGGGTCGCCATACTTACTGCCCGCGGCTATTACTGCGTTGTTGCCGACGACAGCAGATATGCTTTCCCTCAGTCGCCCAGTATCTATCGGAGCGCGCTGAACTACGTTGCCGTGAGCCAAAGCGGCTATTTCTCTGAGCGCTAACTCCAAAGCCGCGTCGAATGCGTCTATGTATCTAGGAATCCTATTATCGACCGCCATCGATTTCCCCTATCAAATACGTATCGTTGTCGTTTAGAATTGAGTGAATCACATTATATGTCTTGCCCAAAAAGACAAAACATTCTGCGTCTAGATCTTGCTGTTTTATTTTCACCTTCATTGTCTCTTTTTGATTCCTGATTTCTCTAGCAATAATCTCGGCGGGAACTGGCGCCCCTTCTATAATTATATACTCACCCATTGATAATTATCATCCGTTGCCGTCCGTCTATTAACTTCCGATTCAGTCTCCACACTGTCGGCTTTACCACGGTAAATTCAGTCGCGAAGTCGTACGAAAAACCCGCCAATATTATAGACTGTGGTGCTCTATCGCCGCCAAAGAACAGGTATGGCTCTGTAATTTCCAACTCGGCTACTGTGTAATTCCCAAGTAGTTGTCGGTGTTCAAAATCCGGCTTGACACCTCCTGTCATATCCTGTGAATACCAAAACCCATACTCGCTCAGACTGTGTGAAGGCGTCGGTGTTATGGGAATTGGCGTGTCTGCTATCGGCAATTCCATTCTAGTAAATCCGCGCCAACGATAAAACGGCGCGACTATTGAATTGGGAAATCCACTAGGATGATAATCCTCATAAGTTACCGACGTCCCGCCACCCGACTTGCTGACCGCGTTTGGAAAACCGCCCCGTTTGTCTATATATTGCATCAATCTAATGAACGGCTCCGTCAACTCTGTTGGCAATTCTTTATTCTCGATATTATCGTCTTTGAATATCTCGACAAGAACAGCCTGCGCAGACAATGCGAGATTCGCCCAGTTGCTTGGGAGCGGGATGTAATTTTCAATAGTCGCCTGTGTTATTATTTTATCGTTCCTCTTAGTATCATAAACGCTCGGTCGTCAGCGCCTATATTAGTGATAGCGCCATAATTCGCCGCCCCTTTAATTTGTGTGAGGGTGGAAGCGAGATTGACTCCGCTCCTTGATGCTGTGTAATCCACTCCATAGATTCCGACTGCGCAAGCGCTTCGCAAAACTGTTGTGGTTTTACCCATTCCGGACAGCGCTTCGCGTTGGGTTTCAAGCGGTATGAAGTTCCCGCCATTTATGATTGAGAACGGCATCGCCTGCTGTCGAAGTATAACCACCGGAAAAACATCGGCGACGCTTCCTACAGTAGAACTTGCCAGGTTTGACCCTGCGTCATAATACCACACGTCCCCTATAGAGAACGCTCTCCCGCTCGACGGCGCGTTGCCGGTTGCCGCTCGTATTACTTGTTGATTATCTGCTGATATCTTATTAAACGCTACTGAGTTTAACAAGACGTGTCGGAAGTCATACGCTTTGTCGCCCCGCTCGCCTCTAGCTAAGAGAATTCTCTCGTGCGTTATGATTCTATTAGCAGCCGCGGTTTCAGTATGCAAATCCTCGACCGAAGGTGTGTTTGTCTCAGCTATCGCGAAGTTCTTTACTCCTTCCGCTACGGCCATTGCGCGCTCGGTCGCTAGATGCAACGCGTAAGCGGACGCATAGAGTATGAACGCGCTCGTGTCCGAGTCTTGAAGCGCGGGAGTTTGGAATCCAAAATAATCTTGAAAGTCAATCGGTCGCAGTCCAATCGACATTGGAATCCTCTGGTTATAGGTTTCGTTGTTTCCCACAGTCGCCGTTCCTGTAGTCGCATCTGAACCCGCGCCGTCGTAATCGGTGAATGCGACGTTCACCGAAGCCGCGCCGCTAGTTCCGTTTGCGTTCACCTTATTCTGCAATGACTGCGTAGCCATTGCGAGCCCGTTTGTGAAAACCGGCGCTAACCTTTCCGAGAGATCTGCCGCTTCGTTTGCGATCTGACCTGCGGATATCGTACTTAAATCTATCATTTTTGCCTCCTGTTAATTTGCTCTAAAAATATTATTATATCTATTGATACGTTGCGTAAATGACAACCCGTCATCTTTGCCGCCTTTGTTTGGAATCTCCGGCGCCGCCTTTTTTGCCGCCTCACTTTTTACGGAAGCGATGCCGTCATTATATGCTTTAGCGAGTTCTTTGCCAAACAACTCCGCTTGCTCTGCCGTCATTTCCGGCAATGATATACTCGCGAGATGTGGAGCTTCGCCAATCGCCTTTCTAAACCGTTCTTTTGCCTCGATTTGCTCTCGCTCTTTAGTGAGTCTCGCGACTTCCGCTTTTAACTTGGTTTGCTCTATCTGTCTGTCCAACTCGGCTCGCTCTGAATCAGTTTTTGCCAGATCTCGCGCCTTTTCTAACTCCGATTGTGGTTTGGGGATTTCCGCTATACGTTCCTCTAGCGTCTTTATCCTGTTGTTGCTTTGCTCTAATTCCTGTTTAAATGAATCGCGCTCGGCAATAAGTTTTTTTAACTCGTCTTGTTGTGTGTCGCCGGCGTTCGGTTCCTGCTCTGCAGGCTGTTTATTTTCTATATCACTCATAGTCAACTCCTTTTAGATTCCATATATTTCTCGTTCTATGTCTTGCACTTCTCTCCACATCTCGTGTGTTTGCTTTTCAAGTCTAAGCATTGTTTATTCGCTCCTTGTTTTCTGCTATTATATCTGCTGCGTAACTTGGATAGTTACTTAATAATATTTCATTTCTTTCGGCTTCCGTTATGCTACGAGACGCCTTCATTTTTTTATAATGGCTTCTGGCTATGCCTCTCCAATATTCATTTATCTTTTCTTTTTCCGCTTCGACTGCCTCTTGACAATCGAGCATCCTACTAATTCTTGTTCTTGCATCGCTTATTTCATTGTCGCAGTCTTTAATAATTTGTAAGTACTGCATTAATGAATGAAGGTGAAAATCCTCATCTCGTTTTATCATTGAACCAGTATTTTCTTTTTTTATATTTTCACAATCAAAACCCTCACCAAACCCTAGATTTAATTCTTTAGATTCCGGTTTTTCATTTTTTAATACCTCTCTTCTATAATCTAACATTCCTTGGTATTTAATTAATTTACTAAGGTCATCTTTTAATAGAACCATTTCGGCATTTCTAATGGTAATTAATTTCTGGCAAATAAACTGGTGATAGCAACACCACTCATCCCTTGTTAATTTTCCGTCTGGCTCGTCTTTGGATTCATCTATTTTGCGGATTCTTTTTTTTAGCGACTCAATTTCTAAATCTCTCCAACCGGTCGCTAGTTTTTTTCCCGTCTCTAACATAGTTATTTCTATTTCAAATCTATCTCTATCTACTTTTTTGCTACTGCTCATATCCTATCCTATTAATTTCTTTTATATCGACCATTATATTATACAATATACATCGCTCGAATTAATTGTCAACTAATAATATCATTGATTCGCTCTCTCGCGTCGCCAATCGTTCCTAGTTCCGGGTTACCTATTCCCGGTATCGCCAAAATAACTGTGCATCTGCAGTTTATATCTTGCGAAGGCTCCCCAAATGCTCCCGGATATCGCGGTCTGTAGATGCCCGCGTTGAATGTTCCGTCGTCGCTTTCGAATTTACGATGCAATGCTAAGTGTCTATCTCTAGTTCTCTCGTCGTTCGCTGTTATCCATTGCCTTCTTAGATTGACGCCCGCTGCCTGCAGATTCCTTTGTTGCAAGGAGAGCCCCGCTTGGAAGTTCCTTTTTAATTCCGTTCTTACAATCCTAGTAACCGTTCCGTAACTTTCGCTGAGTCTCCTGCCGAATGCCCTAGTCAAGTCAGTTAGCACTGTCTGACTAATCGACTGAACCGACGCCCCGCGTTGCGCAAGTGGAGCCGCGCGTCGAAAGACTCGCTCTATCATTAATCGCCGCTCCTCACTAAGAATTGTTCTTGCGCTAAGGCTCCTGCTGTCAAATTGATACGCGCCGACTTTCTGGTATCTTACTAATTGGAAATCGTTGTTTGCCGGTCGCCTGAATCTTGGTACTTCGACTCCGGCTCTTTGCACTAGCGAATGAGCGGATGCTGAGCCTCTAAGTAATTCGCTCTCGGCAAACCTTCGCGATACTGAACGGACTGCTCTAAACAGGTTTCGGTGTCTAGCAGAAATAATCTCTCGCAAGGCGGCGACTTTCTCGGCGGCGTTCCCGTTGCGTCGAATAGCTCTGTCGAAATCTACCATATAATTGCCGTCGTTAACGCGCTCTCGGATTGCTAGTATCGCCTCTCGCGCGGATGTGAGCGTGTCTGCATCAAGGGCCAAAAGTATCTGTGACATCGTCGCCATTGTCTAATCCTTGCTCATCTATTATATTTTGCTGTTCTACCTCTGGGTCTAAATTGGCGGCTTGCCAGATCGTACGCTTGCTAGCGCCCGCCAGATTAAGTAATGCTATATTAGCGGTCTGACTCTGTGGTATATTGCGGTCGATATCTATTCTTGGAAACTCGCCAATATTCTCCTTGTTTACCCTTGCCCATATTTCGATGTATCGCTCGACGAAAAGTCGCAACGCCTCTAAAGCCGCGTTTTCGAATTCAGCAATTGTATTCACCATAATTGTCAACCGCATCATCAACGCGGTTCCGCTTGGGTCGTTTCCTGCTGTTAATTGTTCATAATCTGGTATCCCGGTCATCTCTTGAAGTCCAGAGTTTATCGCCTTTCAGTATTAGGTCCGCTCCTGCGTTGGCGGTGTATAGGTTCCTACTTGCTTAATTAGCATGTTGGGTCAACGCCCTCCATATATGTGAACATCGTGCTTGTATTAAACGCTTCTAATTCTGCATTCGATATTGAATAAGGTGTCGCCATATAGATATTGTTATTTCTATCATGCTGCCTAGCATCCAATTCATTAATATCCTGTCTATTGCGTCAATAGAATCCTTGATTAGATAGAGATATGGTTGGGATTCAGTGGTTCGCCGCAAAACAACGAATGGTAAGCCTTCATATTCGAAATCGCCTTGATTGATATTCGTTTCCCGCGGAGTCTACTAATTTTGTGGTCTCTCCATACTTATTTACTATGTCTATAAAATCTATTGGCGTTCGGTTATTAATAACCGCGTCATCGCCGGCAATGATTATCGCTGCTTTGCCATACACTAGAGATTCCTTGACTAGCCGGCGCCAAGAATTGAACATCGCATCCCAATCTGATCTTGTCTGCATAGGAAGGGATGTCGCCTTTAAATGAATATCGCTGATAGCCCGGCGACGCTATGACTCCCGTGATTGTGTCAACATATCTCGATAGTCGCGTGTTTCGGTAAATCTGATTCGCCCTGTCTTTTTGCTTTCGCTCGTTGAATAACTGAGTCGCTTGCCTGTTATTTCCGACAAGATAATCTCTAACTTCACTATATGCTTGTTGCCTGCTCTTTATTATATTTTTAAGCTCGGCAGCACTCTTGCCTTCGCCAATCGAACCTAATTCATAAGTCATCTTGATTGCCTCATTCTTTTAAATATATCGCGCGACAACGCATACCGCAATGCGTCAATTGCATGGTCTGCTTGTCTAACTTCGGGCTTCTCTATAATATCGCCGCTAGAATCCTGTTGCCATTTATAGTTTCTAAACTCGGCAATAATCTCCGCTAGAGTGCGGCGCGATGACAATGCCCGCTTTGCCTCCATTCATTTGTCGCAGGTACTGAATTCCTTGCCAAACGGAGTTTGACCATTTTTGAACAAGCCTTCCGGGTCGGTGCCCAAACATCCTAGAGCAATGGTCGTTTAACCCTGCGCTCGCTGTTCTATCGGCGCTGTCACAGTACACTATAGAATCTCTTTTCTCTAGCGTGCTTATCCATTTTGCTATTTCATTGAATCGCCCGTCGAATTTGTAAAACGCATCAATGATAAAAACCTGTCCGTTAAAAAGCCTACAGTCCAAGCATACCGCGGGCGCGACTCCTCCGCTCCAGTCAACGCCCCGGCGAATGTCTCCTTGCAACGCCTCTTCGGTCGGTTCCGCTACAATTATATTGCCGGCGAATATCGCGTTGGTCGCCGCTTCTCTGGGTTTACCCATATATATATGCTCATATAATTCTAAATCATACTTTTTTAACTGATTGGCTTGCTCTATTGCCGTTTTTGACAGGAACTTGTTCTGCTGGTAATTCGTTTCAATGACGAGCGCATTGTCTGGCGGGTTAGCGATAAACTTTTGATATGTTGCTGTCCTCTTTGTAGAAGGATTGAATGTCGCCCAGATTTCGCTTCCTTGTTTTCGAATGGTTGGCACAAGTATTTCCCAGTATTGACTCTCCACATCGTCCGCTTCCTCTATTAAGCATATATCAACACTTTCAATCCCCTTTATCCTATTTACCAACGAGTTCCGGTCGTTGCCTGGATAGAATCCAGCGTAATTGATTTCGCTTCCATTACTGTGAGTTATCTGATTTTTGTGCACTGTAAAGTCAGTTAGTTTATAATTGTTAATAATGTCTCTAAACAGCGTATGCATCGACTGTCCAATGCTTTGGAATGTTTTGCGCATTACGATAATTTTGACCGGCGGTTCCCAAGAATTAGCGACTAGCTTTTCGCCGCTCATTATGGAGATTAGCGCGATAGCAACAGCCCAAGATTTCCCGCCCCCGCGACCGCTCCATAGCGCCTTATAGTATGGACCGCGCTCTAGTAACTGAGCGAACCTTATTGGTATCGATAGACTCTTCGTCGCTCCTGTTGATAAGCAGATCTTATTCTCGGTCGACTTTATAGACATTGCGTTATTTTTGGCTTGGGATTCCATTTTTTTTACCATTTCTACCAAGGCAGCGCCGCCGATAGTTCTCGTCCTGCCGATGTCTATCATTGCCGAATAGTTTGCGATTGCTTTTCGTTTTATCTCCTCATTCGTTTCGTCTATAACATTGTCTGGAATCTCGGTTGCTAGTTCCATAGCGGCGATTCTTGCGATATTGATTCCGCTATCCCATAAATCCTTTAACTTCTGGGCGTCGCTTTCATTGAATATATTTTGGAATCGGTCATCAATCTTTGCAATGGGTATTTGCTTACTTCCGGTAATCTTGTGAGTCTTGATTATCTTATTAACACGAGGCTGGGATACATTTAACGCTTCTGCTATCGCTTTTTGCGTGTATCCCTCTCCTCGCATTCGCATTATGTCATCGATTTGCTTTTTGTTTTTTTTCATCGACTGTTATCGATATAACAGTGTACTGTTATAATTATAACAGTTACTATCGAAACGCTTACCGACAAGCACTTTCCCGCAGGCTATTCATTATATTTTGGCAATTTTCGTGCCATTCACTAGGCGGCAACCCAACTTTGTGGTTACAATTCATACAGCAGACCATTCTCAAGTTCCGTTTATTGTGAATAACCTTCTCTCCATATATTTTTATCAATGACTTGCTTTGCGGAGACAAATGAGCTAGTTGCGGATGATCTGCTTGCCCAAGCGGAGCGCCACAGCAAGCGCACTGGCCTTGCTGTGATTCCCATAATTCTCTTTTAGTCTCGTTGATTTCGAATCGACGCCTATTCATAGCCTTCCTGGTAGAAGCCCTCGCCAATGACATTTCCTTGGTTATCGTATTTAATTATGCTATAAGGCAGCTCTTGTTCATATCTAACTGTGAACCGCAATATTCCGTCTTGATTATAGTGGAATTTGTCAGCTAATTCGCGACCTGATTCAGTCGTTATGAATTTATACCTTATCGTATATTGCTCATCATAGTATGAATCCGCGTCCGGTATTAACATTGTATCGTAGTTTATCATATGCATTTATCTCGAATCCTCATCTCTCGCGTATATGCAATCTGTGTTTATCCAGTCATTTTTGTAAACGCGCCTGCAAGTGACCCTTCCTATATCGTCATAGCTAATTATATGATATGGAACGCCCAGTTTGTATATTGTCTTTTCAAGCACAGCGCCCGACTTGTCGTAGCGGATTTTGTAACTTAGTTGGAGACCGGACTTGCTCATTATGAATCTTGACTTGATTGTCAATTGGTCTTTGTAGAATGTCCGTATTTCGGTAATATGTGAATCCGCTTCCCATACCAGCATTCTCTTGCTAGAATCTAAACACCAACCATCAGTTACTTGGTCCTTGACAGGGCTATTACCCCGGCTATAGAATAGTCGCTCGGCATCGCGATTGAATTGAACTGGCTCATTTTTATCATATTCAATGTAGTTTTTAGCCTTCTTGCGTTCTTTGCGCTCCAGTTCATTACGCTCTCTCTCCTGTTTGCATCGCTTGCATTCCTTTGGATTGCTCATTTTGTCTCCTTGTTTACGTCTGGATTATCTGGTTGCCATTCTTGAATTCTACATGGCAGCCCGTTCTTGTAAGTGGTTTTATACGTCGGGTTTCCGTGCTCATCATATGATATCTTGTAGTTTAATTCGTCGCCTTTCATTATCGCTATGAACCTCGCTTTAATAGTAAGTCCGTCCTCATAGAACGTTCTTATTTCCATTGACTTGGTCTTGTCGCTCCATATGACCATTCTATGTTGTTCATCAAAAGAAAACTTGTCCTTGTCCTTGTTCTCTACTGGCATGTTAGTGTTATGGTAGAATAGCCTTGCCGTCGTGTACTTATCTACCGAGAATTCGCCACCATCCCTTTGCTTACCGTTCATTCGTGTGTGTCCTTTGCCTTTGCTCATATTAACCTCCTATAATTAATCTCTTTACTATTCATACTTACCATTATAAACGTTGCGAACGACACTTGTACATTACATTTTTGTCGCGTTCATATTTGATTACTCTATATGGCAAGCCTCTTTTGTAAATGGTCTTGTAGATTGTCACTCCGGTTTCGTCGTAACCCACTTTATAGTTTAGCTTGTCTCCAATCCTGCTTGCGACAAAACGTGACTTTATCGTCAGCCCGTCATCATAAAAAGTCCTTATCTCTATTGTGTCCTCTTTCTCATCCCATATTTCCATACTTCCTTGGTCGTCAAAAGACAATTCGTTTTTCCCCTTATCCTCCACTGGCTCATTAGTGTGGCTATAGAAAAACCGCGCCTTCCTATTCCTGTCTACTGAATATTCACTATTTTCCATTTCGTTATTTACTACGTATTCGTTATTCATATTACCCTCCTATATTTCCTTATCCTGTGATTCTCGTAACTCTATATACTCGCCGGAATGAAAGTCTCTGTGCCACACTCCTCTATCTTTATCGTCTCTCGTTGCGATAAACTGCACTTTACTGTCTTTATATTCTATTAGACTAATCGGCGCCCCGTTTTTATCATATTGTTTTACCTCCGCTGGGAAGCCTTCTTTATAGTCAGTTTCGTAGATTTTAATCCCGGCTTCATTATAACCTACTTTTCGATAAAGCGCGCCGCTATCGCCGGTCTTACGCATTATAAACCTAGACCGTAACGTTAAGCCGTCTCT
>CBDCPJ010000025.1:0-7493 GCA_965220165.1 Spirochaetia bacterium | reverse complement strand
AAAAGTCGCTACCAGTCCGATACCTTCGAATCTCGTTCTCGCCGCGGTTGACTGTTATGACTCGCTCTAGTGTGTCATCTTGTGGAATTATTAAATAGAGATAATAGGTATCATCGGCAGGAATAGTGTAAGGCATCTGTCGCAAGTCGGCGGGAACTAGACTGGCTCCCGGGAACGCGGTTCCGATGTATACCGCGGCTTGCACTTCCTCTGCTTGCTCAGTTGACGTTCCCTGCACAGTTATATGCGTTGACAATTCCTCTAGTTTAATCCGTTGATTCTCTGGTATAGCAACTCGCTCGGCGGATTCGTCGGCGATTGTCTGGACTTGCTCAGTAGTGACCCCGCCTCCGCTAGTCGTTGATACGACCGCTAGATTAATTGCGTTTGCCAGATCTTGCGTGATGCCAGCCGACCCTAGGTACCCTGTGTTTGGCGGGGCTCCCTCGCCGCCAACCCAACCCATAACTCGCAATACCCTGCGATTTCCGTCGGCTTGTACTGTCAAAATTGGCGTCCAACCATTTAATCCCGGACTGCCCGTCTGACCTTGTTGACCCTGCTGACCCTGCTGACCGTCGGCTCCCGGCGCTCCTTTTAGATTTACCGCCTGCGCTATATCTTGTGTAATCCCGTTTTCCGACAGGTATCCTATTGGCGGAGTCGCTCCCGCCCCGGCGCTCCACGATACTATTCTTGCCACAACCCGTTCGGCGTCCGCTTCTAAAGCAAAACTTGGCGTTCGCCCATTCGCCCCGCCGGTTCCGTCGCCTCCGGTTCCGATACGCCCGACCGCTTGAATGAGAGTTTCGCCGTTTATTAGTATGTCGCCCGGCGATACGATGCTTTCGGTTCCGACATAACCCTTCTCTATTGGCGATATTACCTCTGGCATTCTATAACCCCCCTATCGTTATTGGGTTTGTGTTAAACTCTAGTTGGTAAAAATGCCTGTCGGCGCTAATAATTCGCCCGGCGGCTTCAAATTGCGTCGGCAATGCGAAACGCTGTGATTCCTGACTCGTCAATGTGAAGTTCATTAGTGGCGATGTTTGTATCAAGTCAGCTTGGAATCCTTCTCGTCGCGCCCCGAATTGTATGACCGCCCTTGTATAGTTTACCTGCCGGTGAATCGTTCCGTCGACGGCGCTTTGCTCAGTCTCCTGATTCTCGAATGCCACTGTTATATTATACACACCGCCAGTGAAAATTACAAGGTTTGGGTTTTGCTCAGCGTCGTCTAGGGTTCTTATGGTCATCGGTAATACCGCTCTATGTTAGTTACTATTGGTTGTCCTGTCGAATAATCCATTACTAAGACGGCAACTACTCGTGTTGTCGATCCTTCATACCAAGTCAAACCTTCACTCTCCGGCTGAGTTTGCGCGTATTGAGGAAGCTCTCCGTTGTTTAATAATATTCTGCCGTCGTCCCTCAATATTACTACTATTCTCTGAAATGTTCCTGTTACTTCAGTTCTGGTATTTACCGCCCTTCCCTCGTATAGCGTCCCATTTCTTGAATGCATTACATAATTCCGCATAGAGACTCTGATTAATAAGCTTCCGTTAGAGGTTAGTTGTAACACAGGAGTCGTAAATTCCGCTTGTTCGCCAATTATCTGCACAATACCCAGTCTCGCGCTCCAACAGCGCCCCTCATAGTCAAATGGCATCGCTCGGTCTCTCTGTGTTATTCTATCAATGCGAATTACTTCGTCGCGACCCATATTCTTTAATATCGCTACGTCTCCTAGCGACAGGCTTGCTGAACTCCTAAATCTAGCCTGCATCGCTTCGCCTTCCATAGCAACTCGTCTTGCCTGCGCTTCCGCTATCTCTTGTGAAGTAAATGGACTCTTGTATCTTGATATTAAGTTAGAATTGGGATTTTGTAAGTCTATCGTAAACTTAGTCTTGTCGGGCATCTCGACCTCGATGCTACCATAGATACCGCTAGCGCTTCCGGTCATCGAAAAGTCAGCGAATTCGCTTTCGGAAATCCTTATGAGTTCTTCATTTTGCAACAAGTCGCCGTGCGTGTACTTGGATTTTATCAAGTAGTTTAGATAACTGGTTCTCGTCATAAAAACTCCCGCGTCTCTTACTAACTCTACAATCGCTCGTATAATCGGCTCTCCCTCTCTAACTTCGATGCTGATTTGCTGTTGACCCAAAGTTACGTCGCTTTCAATTTCAATGGATACTCCGATTCTCTGCGCTAAATCTTGAATGGCTGTACTCATAAGCCCAGATATAGTCTCGTCTTGGGTAAACTCAGCGCGGTTTTCAAGTGCATCGTCGACAAACGAGAATGTGACGGTATTTTGACGTATTGATGTTGCGGTTATTGACCCAACCGAGAGTAACTCGCCGTCATTAGTAAAAACGGCTCTTTGTCGTAATGGCATCTCCTCTACTATTACGTCTGTCGGATTGTTTGATGCAATAGCAACTGAACTGGGTGAGCGCGTAAAGTTTTCAAGCGTTTGCGTCAAAGTCCAGTTGCTTATTATTTGGTTTTCTCCAAAAATCAATCCTGCGGTCGCTAATTCGATTGTCGCTCTGGCTACTCGAATCCCCTGCGTAAATGATGTGTAGACAATTGCGTAATCGTCAGTGACTTCAATAAAAAAACGCCTCGCGGTGCTTAGTTCGTTCGTCGACGGAACCTGCGCTAACTCGTTTATTTGCTCATCGTAGACTCTGCTTTCGAATTCCAGATTAGATATCTCCGGCAATTCTGGGGGCTTTGGTATCTCGTAGTCGTCAGCCTGAGTCCCGGCGGGAGCCCCTTCGATTGACGCAAGCGCCAAGTCAAGATTTCCGATGATAAATGCCTGAATCGGTCGCTCGTTTTGCGGCGCGGCATTGATAAAGTTAGTAATAATTATCGGTTCCGACTGACCGATTGTCAGCATTATTGCCATTAGATTATCGCGACAAACTGACCTATTGTTGCTATGACTCCTTCCGGAATCAGGATGTTATTACCTCGCCAGATTCCCCTGTCAAGAGCCTCTATGGCTATGTTAGAGCCCCTTCTCGCCACTCGTTCGGCAACAAATTGCGACTGCTTGTTTATCGCGAAACTCTTTTCTAAATTGTTTAACGTAACGTCAAGGGCGTTTGATACCTTGCTGTTACTAGCATCTATTGTTATCTCGACTCTACCTTGCGCTACAATTACAATTGATTCTGGGTTCCCAACAAATATATGTCTCGCTTCGCATCTTGGGTAACCTTTATCTTGGGTTATATCTGTCGGCAAGAATACCTGCTTGCCGTTATTTCGCGCCCACATTCCTATCGGCGGAGTCAAACTTTGAAACCCATAATCGTTAACCGTCTCTACCGGCAAAACTTCAAATTTGCCAGTTTTCATATTAGGATAGACATAACCGTACGTTTGGAGACCATATTCGATTTCGGTCGGCTCGCTGACTTCATAGATTCGACCTGCATGCCAAAAACGAGTCACTGGTCGAATGGTTACTCTATCCTCTAACATAGTTTGCTCGTTATTGCCAATTACCAAATACGGCGTCCAATCTACTCTGGCAACTTTGTCTGGTTGCTGAGTAAGTTTCTCTTTTTTGCTTTTGTTGACTTCATAAAATGACATTAGATTATCGCAACGCGCCCCCATATGTTTAGTGATTCCAGAGCGCCTGCTAGTGTGGCGTGTAACTCGGGGGTTGTTTGCCATATCCCTCTATCAAGAGTCGCTGTTGCTATTTCCGAATTATTTCTCGCTATGCTCACCGATATGATGTCCGACTCTCCGTTTTTGCTCAGTTCATTTTCTAGAAATCCTATTACACTGTTTACAGTAAAGCCTAGTTGATTTTGCGTTAAATCTAAAGAAATCCTTGCTCTATCTTGCACTATTATTGTTCTCCTACTACCGCTTCCGGCGAGAATATCTCTATTTTCGCTCACAGGATATTGCCTATCTTGACTCGGATTCATAGGCAAGAACGCCTGCCTGTTATTATCTCTCGCCCACATTCCTATCGGCGGTCGCGAACCGGCGACTCCCGCGTCCTCTACTCGCTTTGTGGTTAGAATTTCAAATTGCCCTGTAGATATGTTTGGATAAACCCAACCAAACCTCTCGTTGCTTGCCGGAATGCTCATCGGCGCGGTTAATTCGTAGATACTGCCGAGATATCTAAACCGAGTTCCTACTTGAAAAGTGATATTATCCTGTAACTCGGTTTGCTCAGCCCCCGCCGTGCTCAGTGTTGGCGTCCATACCACGTTTGGCAAGTCGCCAAGTATCAATGCTGTTAGTCTCTCGTCTCTCGTGTCAATCCGTGCAAATGCCATTTTTTTTCCTTATCTCCTCTCTTTTTTTTCGCTCGTTGAATCTTTTTTTATTCTCGTAGCGAAACCTTGTAAGAAGTCTGAAATACTCTGTACTTTCGGGCTCGCATCTTGATAATTTGTCATTTTGCCATTGATATCTCGCCAATTCTAATTCGACCTCGTCATCCTCAGTGCCACCGCCATACCTCACCTTTTGCGCAAGCCTATGAATCTTACGGTATAACTCATCCTCTATCTTTTGACGGAGTGTTTGCTTTCGGTCGCGCCGCGCCCAGCCTTTCTTTGCATTTATGCGCTGGCGTTTTGAATGCTCGGCTGAGTCTGTTTTAGCGTGTCCTAGTCGCTTTAGTTTCGACATCTCCTTTTTTGAAATTGTTTTTACTGTCATATTATATCTTATGTTGATACATTTCCATTGTCAACAATTATATTTCTACCTTGCCTTTCAATTACCGCCTCGGCTACTAAATCAGTGTCGACAATGTTTTGAATAATTATTTGCCGTTCGCCTTGTCTCGCCACAATAGCGTCCGCTAGTTGACCTAGCACCGCCGCGTTTAGCGGGATGACCGCCTCTTGGTCTCCCCCTTCGCCAACAATGACTCTTCGACCGCCTGCGACAGGCTGGACGATTCCGCCTTCTTGCAACGCCGGGGGCGGGGGCGGTGGCGTCGCCGCGACAATGGCTGTTTGGGCGATTCCCGCCGCCGCGACAATTCCCGCTAGTATGAATCCTAGAGGCGGCAAAACCGCTATTGCTTTAGCGACGCCTTGGGCAGTCTCTATCGCAATCCTTACTATCGAAAACGCCTTCTCGGTTTCGAATTGCTCTACTTCCAATTGATACCGCTTTATAGCGGTTTGCCTATCAATCGCCTCTACTTCTCTTGCGTAATTCTCTTGAATTCTCATACGCTCGGCTGAAGTAAGGTTCTCATTGGCAAGCAGTTCATCGCGTTCATCCCTTTCTAGATTGATGCGCTCTTGCTGGGCTCGCTCGTATATCTCTAGTTCTCGATTCTGGTAGCCCGCAATGGCGTCGAAAAGTCCCGCCGCAGTGTCTAGACTAATTTGGGCGAAACTAACCACTTCCGAAGTCGCTTTCTGGATTCCAGAGATTAAATCGGTGAAATCCCCTCTCGCGCTTGCTGTTCTTTGGCTTAATTGCTGTATTGCTCTCGCCGCCTGTTCAGCGGCTTCTCTATAATCGAAAAGCGCCCCTGGTTGCCTTTCTAATTCCGCTCTTGACCGCTCCGCTTCCTCTGTTACTTGTCTATGCTCATCTCGTAAGTTTGCTAGTCGTTCAGATAAGGCGACCAAGTTTGAGTTGTCAACGCTTATGTCCTCGGACATCGCTAACTCTAAGATCTGGTTACTCAGCAAGTCGATTTGCTCAGTCAATATTTGGCTTTCGCTTATCTCCTCATCCAACAAATTTATTCTTACTCTTTGGGATTCCACTAAGTCGCGCTCGGCTTGCGATGCCTCATTAAACGCGTCCGTCACTCGTTTATTCGCCGCAATTCGCTCCACTTCAATCGCCAAAGCCGCTTCGTTGACTTCATTGAGCTCCTGTCCCGCCGACGCGTCTGCTCTTGTAGCATTGATTCTCTCTACAGTAATTTCCAATTGATTTTGCAATACGTCTACAATTTCCTCGAACTGAGTATTAGTCTCTCGATGACATGACCAAACAATGCCGCTTCCGCTTCGGTTGATAGACCCAGAGTGGTTGTGGCTTGTTCTATCGCTTCTGTGGTTCTCTTTATTGCCTCCTCTGCTGTTATCACATTTAGATTGAAGAAGCTATTCGTTTCGCTAATTGCACTCATGAATTCCCTTTGCGCCGATAGCGCCTCTTGTATTGCTTTCTCTGATAATTCGGCGTCTTCTGCTAGCAATCCGAACGCGTTTTTGGTTCCTAGTTCCCGCTCCGTTTCACCGGCTGCCGACGTCAATGCGACAATTCCTGTTGTTACCGCAGCGATTCCCGCTATTGCTCCGACCACAGGATTCAAAGATAGTGCTAACAAAGCAGTACCCACAGCCCCTATTGCTATTACCGCCGCTTGACCTACTGGCTCCAGGTTTTGAAAAGAACTTACGAGACTTCTTATTATGCTTACCGTTCTTGTCGCCGCCGGCAAAAATACTTCGCCGACTGAAACTCCGGCGTCAGACAACGCCGATGCCAACCGCCTGCTCTGGTTTGCAAAACTATCTTGTGTTCTTACCGCATCGCCTATTGCGTTTTGCGATTGCGAGACAGCCAAGTCATATCGCAATTGAATCCGCTCCAGATTTGTCAACTCATTGAATGTGAGTCCAATACTCTCTGCATAAGCGCGTTGCTGATTCTCTTGTAATGCCAAACCCAGACTCTTTGCCGCCTCGGCTTCTCCTGTCAGAATTGCCGAGTAGAGTGCGTTGACCGCTCGCTCTGTACCGCCTGCTGTGTTATTGAATGACGCTTGGTCGAGCCCAAGTTGTGTAATATTGTCAGCAAGCCTGAGCGACGCCTCGGATGTCAATCCGAGACCTTGGGCGACGTCGCCAATCTGACCGACATACGCTTCCGCTTCTTTCCTCGCTATTCCGAATGTATTAGACAGGTTATTTATGACACCTTCCGCTTGCGGTAGTTCTCTGGCAAAGACAGTCGAAAACCTCGCGGTAGTCTCCTCAGCCTCGCTCGCTAATTGGACGACTCTAAGAATCCCTCTGCCGACCGCGGCGAGGGCTCCAGATGCCGCCGCGACTCTGAACAAACTGCTCAGTTTGCTAGAGAATCCGCCTACGGCGCGGTCGGCTCCGCGCGAGTTTGTGTTGATATTATTTAAATTGCCGCTAACGTTCCTCAGTTCGCGATTGGCGGCTTGGGCTCCCGATGCTTGAATCCGGATTTCAGCGTTTGCTACAACCGCCATTTTTTCCAGTTAATATCGACTGCGAGTCGTCTGACTATCGCGCCAATAATAGTATCTAGTTTTTGCGCGCTCATACTTTTGACCTGCCGTCTTGTGAATTTAGTATTATGGTAAACTATATGTCTACTCTTTTTGATTACTTGCCTATACCATTTCCCTTGACTTTTATGTGTTTTTATTGGATTCGCCAAAGCAAATTCAATGAGCGCGAGAATTTTTACTCGCCAATAAAAGG
>CBDCPJ010000024.1:0-23561 GCA_965220165.1 Spirochaetia bacterium | reverse complement strand
GCAAGAGGAGCAACATTTCCGTCAGTAACTCCTAACTTCAACGTGTTCGCTATTATGGCATCAGATTGTTCCTTACTAATTATCTCTGATATTCTTACTCCTCTAGACCAGGTTGGAGTAGAAAAGTATTTGAATGCAACACCAATAGCTCTATGCAAAGAACCACTTTCACCATCAGCATCTTCACGTCTCCTGCTCCACCCAGTAGGCAAAGAAGTTATTCTTCCACTTTGGACTAAACCACCAGAAATATCTATAAGCTGACTTTCAGAAGTTGTCTCAGCTCTTCTATATATTTCAACAATATCCGTTATATTCTCTGCACTGGTATTCATAAATCGAGCTATAGTGTTTGTGTTTATCGTTTGAGCGCTTATTACATCGCCTGTTCTTAGATTTAGTCTTCGAAATGAATCGGCTGCGTGACCAAGTACAGCGTAGCCATTGTCTACATTTGAAATTGAGAAAGTCGTGCCGATACGTGAATTCATAAATTGGTGCGTTATTTCTTGACACAGTGAACTTAATATCAGGGTCCATTGCACTTCTTGTTGCGATATAAATAAAGTATGTGCCGTCAGTAACTATAGTGTGTGGAATGTCTCTAAGTTCTGTTGAATCTGGAAAAGTAGATAAGTCGTCAGCGGATAAGTATAGCATAGAGGTGGTAGTTGTTAATATATCTTCACCGGTTATACTAACATTTCTTGCAATCTCCCTGTAACTCTGCCTCTTCTGAAGGTGTGAAATTACTTGTTCCGCCACTACCAGAACCTGCTATTGCAACATTAGAAGCTTCACTGGCAGTAGCTACAATTCCTGTTGTTCCTAAATATCCCGTGTCCTGGCGCAGTTCCAGTTCCACCTTGCCCAACTGGATATAATACGCAACTACTCTGTCGATGTCTCCATCTGACTTCTACTAGTCAAGAACTGGACGTCCAACCATCCAATCCATCAGCTCCTGGGTTGTCCGTTACTCCCATCTTGTCCATCAGCTCCTGGAGCTCCGTCAGCGCCATGCTTGTCCATTAGTTGGCCGTGGAGTTCCCGTCAGCGCCTGGCTGACGCCATGCAGACGCCTGGTGACGCCATCGGCTCCCGGCGCTCCTTTTATATTTACTGCCTGTGATATATCTTGTGTAATCCCTGTTTCCGACAAGTAGCCTGTTGGCGGAGTCGCTCCCGCTCCCAGCGCTCCACGAGACTATTCTTGCCACAACCCGCTCAGCGTCCGCTTCTAAGACGAAACTTGGCGTTCGCTTCCGTTCGCCCCGCCAGACCCGCCCTCGCCGCTTCCGATTCTTGCGACCGCTTGCAACGAGCGTCTCGCCTTCTATTATTATATCGCCCGGCGCTACAATGCTCTCCGTTCCTACATAACCTTTTTCAATGGGCGAAATTACCTCTGGCATTCTATAGCCCCCCTATGGTTATCGGATTGGTATTGAATTCGAGTTGGTAAAAGTGCCTGTCGGCTCCGATTATTCGCCCGGCGGCTTCAAATTGCGTCGGCAATGCGAATCGCTCAGATTCTTGACTTGTCAATGCGAAGTTCATTAATGGAGATGCCTGTAATCAAGTCGGCTCGAAAGCCTTCTCGTCGCGCCCCGAATTGTATGACAGCCCTTGTATAGTTTACCTGCCGGTGAATCGTTCCGTCGACGGCGCTTTGCTCAGTTTCCTGATTCTCGAATGCCACTGTTATATTATACACACCGCCAGTGAAAATTACAAGGTTTGGGATTCTGGTCAATTTCGGCAAGGGTTCTAATTGTCATTGGTAATACCGCTCTATGTTAGTTACTGTTGGTTGTCCTGTCGAATAATCTATTACTAAGACGGGCAACGACTCGTTCAATGCCGATGTCGGATACCAAGTCAGCCCTTCACTCTGCTGGCTGAGTTGGCGCGAATTGAGGATGCTCTGGGTCTCGTAATAATATTCTGCCGTCGTCCATCAATGTTACTGCTATTCTGGTTGAGATAGCTTCTCTTACTTGAATTATAGTATCCGATTGAATCTCATCTTCCCTCATGATAGCGTCGCCGTTTCTCGAATGCATAACGAATAATTCCGCATAGAGACTCTGATTAATAAGTTTGCCGGCTAGAGGTTAGTTGTAACACTAGGAGTCCTAAATTCCGCTCGTTCGCCAATCGTACCTGCAGCAATACCTAGTCTCGCGCTCCAACAGCGCCCCTCATAATCAAATGGCATTGCTCTGTCTCTCTGGGTTATTCTATCAATTCGAATGACCTCATCTCGACCCATATTTCTAAGTATCGCCACATCGCCTAGCGAGAGACTTGCCGAACTCCTAAATCTAGCCTGCATCGCCTCGCCTTCCATAGCAACTCGTCTTGCCTGCGCTTCCGCTATCTCTTGTGAGGTAAACGGACTTTTATACCTTGATATCAAGTTAGAATTCGGATTTTCTAAATCGATTGTGAACTTAGTCTTGTCTGGCATTTCTACTTCTATGCTACCATAGATACCGCTAGCGCTCCCGGTCATCGAAAAGTCGGCAAACTCGCTCTCTGAAATCCTTGTATACTCTCCTTCGGCGCGATATCGCCGTGTGTGTACTTACCTTTTATTAAGTAGTTTAGATGACTGGTTCGCGTCATAAAAACTCCCGCGTCTCTTACTAACTCTACAATCGCTCGTATTATCGGCTCGCCCTCTCTAACTTCGATGCTGATTTCCTGCTCACCTAAAGTAATGTCGCTTTCAATTTCAACGGATACTCCAATTCTTTGCGCTAAATCTTGAATGGCTGTACTCATAAGCCCAGATATAGTCTCGTCTTGGGTAAACTCAGCGCGGTTCTCTAACGCATCGTCGACAAACGAGAATGTGACGGTATTTTGACGTATTGATGTTGCGGTTATTGACCCAACCGATAGCAACTCGCCGTCATTAGTAAAAACTGCTCGTTGTCGTAACGGCATCTCCTCTACTATGATGTCGGTAGGATTGTTTGACGCTATTGCTACTGAACTTGGCGAGCGAGTAAAGTTTTCAAGCGTCTGAGTCAGAGTCCAGTTGCTGATTATTTGATTTTCGCCAAAAATCAATCCGGCGGTCGCTAATTCGATTGTCGCTCTGGCTACTCGAATCCCCTGCGTAAATGATGTGTAGACGATTGCATAGTCATCAGTCACTTCTATGACAAACCGCCTCGCGGTTCTTAGTTCATTGGTCGACGGAACCTGCGAGAGTTCATTAATATTATCGTCATAGACTCTGCTTTCGAATTCTAGATTAGATACCTCCGGCAATTTTGGTGGCTGTGGTATCTCGTAGTCAGTCACCTGATTCCCGGCAGGCGCCCCTTCTATTGACGCGAGCGCCAAGTCAAGATTTCCGATGATAAACGCCTGAATCGGTCGCTCGTTTTGCGGCGCTGCGTTG
This sequence comes from Spirochaetia bacterium, assembly GCA_965220165.1. GTDB lineage: Bacteria > Spirochaetota > Spirochaetia > CBDCPJ01. The sequence continues at coordinate 20,143 of CBDCPJ010000024.1, read as the reverse complement.
ATAAAGTAAGTAATAATTATCGGCTCGGATTGACCGATTGTCAGCATTATTGCCATTAGATTATCGCGACAAACTGACCTATTGTTGCTGTGACTCCTTCCGGAATCAGGATGTTATTACCTCGCCAGATTCCCCTGTCAAGAGCCTCTATGGCTATGTTAGAGCCCCTTCTCGCCACTCGTTCGGCAACAAATTGCGACTGCTTGTTTATAGCGAAACTCTTTTCTAAATTGTTTAACGTAACGTCAAGGGCGTTTGATACCTTGCTGTTACTAGCATCTATTGTTATCTCGACTCTGCCTTGCGCTACAATCACAATTGATTCTGGGTTCCCAACAAATATATGTCTCGTGTTGCATCTTGGGTATCCTTTATCTTGGGTTATATCTGTCGGCAAAAATACCTGCTTGCCATTATGTCGCGCCCACATTCCTATCGGCGGAGTCAAACTTTGAAACCCATAATCGTTTACTGTCTCTACCGGCAAAACTTCAAATTTGCCGGTTTTCATATTTGGATATACATAACCGTACGTGTGGACGCCATATTCTATTTCGGTCGGCTCGTTTACTTCATAGATTCGACCTGCATACCAAAACCGAGTCACTGGTTGAAATGTTACTCTGTCCTCTAACATAGTTTGCTCGTTGTTGCCAATTACCAAATACGGCTTCCAATCTACTCTGGCAACCTTGTCTGGTTGCTGAGTAAGTTTCTCTTTTTTGCCCCTGTTAACTTCATAAAACGACATTATAGTATCGCAACGCGCCCCCATATTTTTAGTGTTAACTGTGTGCTTGTTAGTAGCCTGGCAATTAACAGCGATGAATTTAACTCCCACACGCCTCTGTCTAGAGATGCTGTTGCTATCTGTGGATTATCTGTCGATGTTGCCAAAGAAACAACTTGTGATTCTCCGTTTTTTAGAAGCCCTGTTTCTAAAATTTCTATGGTTGGAACTCCGTTTAATATTGGACGTTGTGTCGCGTTTAATACAATCTTTGCTCTATCTTGCACTATAATTGCTCTTAGCCCCGATAATCCACTGACAACATCTCTATTAATACTTATAGGATATTGTTTATCTTGGTTGGGATTCATCGGCAAGAACACCTGTCTACTTCTTCTCCTTATCCATAAACCTATTGGTGGTCGTGAAGCGGCGACTCCTACATCCTCTAGTCGCTTTGTCGTCAATACTTCAAATTGACCCGTTGATATGTTTGGGTAAACCCAACCAAATGCATCGTTATTGGTAGTCGGAGTGCTCATAGGCGCCGTTAATTCGTAGATACTACCCAGATATCTAAACCTGGTTCCTATTTGAAACGTTATGTTATCTTGCAACTCCGTCCGCTCAGCCCCCACTGTGCTCAGCGTCGGCGTCCATACCACATTGGGTAAGTCGCCAAGTATCAATGCTGTTAGTCTCTCGTCTCTCGTGTCAATCCTTGCAAATGCCATTTTTTCTCCTTATCTCCTCTCTTTTTTTTCGCTCATTGAATCGCTTTTTATTCTCGTAGCGAAACCTTGTGAGCAGTCGAAAATACTCTGTGCTTTCGGGCTCGCATCTTGATAATTTGTCATTTTGCCATTGATATCTCGCTAATTCTAATTCGACTTCATCATCCTCAGTGCCACCGCCATACGCTTCACCTTTTGCGCAAGCCTATGTATCTTGCGATATAACTCATCCTCTATTGCCTGTCGGACTGTCTTTTTCCTGTCGCGCCGCGCCCAGCCTTTCTTTGCGTTTATGCGCTGGCGTTTTGAATGCTCTAGCTGAGTCTGTTTTAGCATGTCCTAGTCGCTTTAGTTTCGACATCTCCTTTTTTGAAATTGTTTTTACAGTCATACTATAATGTTATGTTGATACATTTCCATTGTCAACAATTATATTTCGCCCTTGTCGTTCAATGACCGCCTCTGCTATCAAATCAGTGTCAACAATATTTTGAATAATTATTTGCCGTTCGCCTTGTCTCGCCACAATGGCATCCGCTAGTTGACCTAGTACCGCCGCGTTTAGCGGGATGACCGCCTCTTGGTCGCCCCCCTCGCCGACAATTACCCTTCGACCGCCTGCGACAGGTTGGACGATTCCGCCTTCTTGTAACGCCGGGGGCGGTGGCGGTGGCGTCGCCGCGACAATGGCTGTTTGGGCGATTCCCGCCGCCGCGACAATTCCCGCTAGTATGAATCCTAGAGGCGGCAAAACAGCGATTGCCTTTGCGACTCCCTGCGCTGTCTCTATTGCTATCCTTACTATCGAAAACGCCTTCTCGGTTTCGAATTGTTCAACTTCTAACTGGTATCGCTTTATAGCGGTTTGCCTATCAATCGCCTCTACTTCTCTTGCGTAATTCTCTTGAATCCTCATTCTCTCTGCTGAAGTAAGGTTCTCATTGGCAAGCAACGCGTCTCGTTCATCCCTTTCGAGATTGATACGCTCTTGTTGCGCCCGCTCGTATATCTCCAATTCTCTATTTTGATAGCCGGCGATTGCGTCAAAAAGCCCCGCGGCAGTGTCCAAACTTATCTGAGCGAAACTTACCACTTGGGCGGTAGCCTGTTGGATGCCGGAAATCAAGTCGGCGAAGTCCTCTCTCGCTGCTGCCGTTCTCGCGCTTAATTCCTGCAATGCTCTCGATGCCTGCACGGCGGCTTCTCTATAGTCGAAAAGCGCCCCCGGTTGCCTTTCTAATTCCGCTCTTGAGCGTTCCGCTTCCTCAGTTACTCGCCTGTGCTCATCTCGTAGGTTCGCAAGTCGTTCAGATAAGGCGACTAGGTTTGAATTGTCAACGGTTATGTCCTCTGACATTGCTAACTCTAATATTTGACTGCTAAGCAAGTCTATTTGCTCAGTAAGTATCTGACTCTCGCTTATCTCCTCATCTAACAAATTTATTCTTACTCGTTGGGATTCTACTAAGTCGCGCTCGGCTTGGGATGCCGCATTGAATGCGTCCGTCACTCGTTTGTTTGCCGCGATTCTCTCCACTTCAATTGCAAGAGCCGCTTCGTTGGCGGTATTCAATTCGGCAATTGCTTTTGCGTCCTCGATGTTTGCGTTAATTCTCTGTGCCGTCGATTCTAATTGACTTTGTAACAATTGGTCAATCTCTGAACTTAGATTCAACCTCTCCATAGTTATTGAAAGCAGTACCGCCTGCGCTTCCGCCGATAAACCAAGGCTTTTTGTTTCATTCTCTATTGCTTCGGTAGTTCTCTTTATCGACTCTTCTACCGATATTATATTTTGATTCGATAGGAAATGAATTTCGCTAATCGTGTTGCCAAAATCCTTGAATGCTTGTTCCGCTTCGTTTATCGCTTCTTTTGATAATTCCGCGCCGCTGGTAAGTAATGCTAGCACATTTTCAATCGCCGCCTCCCTTTCTACTTCTCTCGCCGCCGATGTTAGCGCGACGACTCCTGTAGTCAGCGCCGCGACTCCCGCTATCGCCCCTACTACTGGATTCAAAGCCAGCGCTAGCAACGCCGCTCCTATCGCGCCTATGGCTACTACCGCCGCTCTGCTTACCGGCTCTAGGTTTTGGAATGAATTGACAAGGTTTCTTATTCCACTCACCGCCCTTGTCGCCGCCGGCAAGAATATTTCGCCGATTAAAACGCCTGCATCGGACAGCGCCGATGCCAGTCGCCTGCTCTGGTTAGCGAAACTGTCCTGCGTTCTTACGGCATCGCCTATTGCGTTTTGCGATTGCGAGACAGCCAAATCATAACGTAGTTGAATCCTTTCTAGGTTTGTTAGTTCATTGAATGTGAGTCCGATGCTTTGCGCATATGCGCGTTGCTGATTCTCCTGCAACGCCAAACCCAGACTCTTTGCCGCCTCCGCTTCGCCTGTCAATATTGCTGAATAGAGCGCGTTGACCGCTCGCTCTGTACCGCCGGCGGTATTGTTGAATGACGCTTGGTCGGCTGCGAGTCTGGTTATATTATCGGCAAGTGTTAGCGACGCATCCGACGTTAACCCTAGACCTTGGGCGACGTCGCCAATCTGACCAATATAAGCCTCCGCTTCTTGCCTCGCAATGCCAAATGTGTCCGATAGGTTATTGATAATCGCGTTTGCCTCTGGTAGTTCTCTTGCAAATACAGTCGCAAATCTCGCGGTAGTCTCCTCTGCCTCGCTGGCTAATTGGACGACTCTCAGAATCCCCCTGCCGACCGCGGCGAGGGCTCCAGATGCCGCCGCGACTCTGAACAAACCGCTTAGTCTACTAGAGAATCCGCCTACAGCCCTATCGGCTCCGCGCGAGTTTGTGTTAATATTGTTAAGATTCCCGCTAACGTTCCTCAGTTCGCGATTAGCTGCTTGGGCTCCAGATGCTTGAATCCGGATTTCAGCGTTCGCTACAACCGCCATTTTTTCCAGTTAATGTCGACGGCGAGTCGTCTTACTATCGCGCCAATAATAGTATCTAGTTTTTGCGCGCTCATCCTTTTGACCTGCCGTCTTGTGAAGTTAGTATTATGGTAAACTATGTGTCTACTCTTTTTGATTACTTGTTTATACCATTTCGCCTGACTTTTATGTGTCTTTATCGGATTCGCCAAAGCAAATTCGATAAGCGCGAGAATCTTTACGCGCCAATAAAAGGCTTCAAGCGCGTTTCTTTTTTTTAGCATAAAGTTTTGAAACCATATCTGCGGCTTTTTCATTCAACGACTTTTCTTTGGGATTATACACCTTTGAATATTCCTCTACCGCTTTGACCGCTTGCGTAACGGTCTGACTATCAATGTATTCTTGACTCCAATTTAGTTCCTTGCCAAGAACCGCGCGAAACTGCCCCATAGTTCCTTTCCCGCCTTCTCTACCGCTTGGATTGAATAGCTCCTTTGCAACCTGCTCAATTCTATCGGTCAAGTCTCGCATTGTGAACTCGCTTCTCGCGGTAAGCAAGGCAATCGCTAGCCTCTTTTGCTTATGAGTCCAGAGATATTTTATCATTGAAAACGCGGCTACCGGCGTGTCGCCGATAGTCGCTTCAGTTATTTTGAATTCGCGGTTTCCTATTTTAATATGCGTTCTCTACGAATTCTATAATACTTTCACTGTAAGTTCTGCGCGACATAAGATATAACTGTCCCGCCGTGTTTGCCTGCGCTTCTATAGTAGCCTGCACAGTTAGCGTTGTCGTGTCGCTACCGTCGGCTATGTTGATAGCCCCGGAGACTCTGCAGTTCGGATAGCGTAGTTGCAACCTCTCATACTCATCGCCTCTCCTCTCCTCATAATAAAGAGACATATCGAAAGCATCGCCACTTTGGCTTCCTGCGGCAAATGCAATCTCGAATCCCGTTCTATGTTGATACGCTGAGTAGGTAATTACTGCTCTTACTGTGTTCGCCGGTATTGATTCAAAAACCACAAAAAAACTGCCGCCGATTTTGTAGATATTATAATTGCTTGCTTCCATCGGCGTTGTTGGTCCCGTCGCCAGCATACCAGTTCCGATTGCTGTGACGTGATGCGCGTCGTCGGTCGCTGATACTGTGAGTTGATACGCTGTGTCGGCTATCGGCGATGATATCGTTTGCGTAAGTTGCGACGCCGTCGCCGCTCCTGCGAACTGTGTTACCGTTCCTATTCCGCTCGCGAGAAAGTTAATGATGTTATATGTCGGATTATTAAGAACCGCGGCGAACGACACACTGTCGATTCCGCGCTCCGTGTAATCCGTTGCGTTGGGGTATGTAATTGTATTCTCGGTCGTATTGGGCGACGGCGGGAACGTCCCGACCCCCAATGATTGATTAACCCCCCCTCTAGTTGCTACCGCCACAGCGGCTCCCGTAAACTGGTCTTGTCTCCTTGGCGTTATGCTTAGTGCCATTAAATACCTCCTTTAGTTGTCACTGTAAATATTGCTGTTGTTATTCTACTCTCTGATTCATACTGGATATCGCTCGCTTCAGTCATCCCTATTTCCGCTCTGCTATTATCAATCGCCTGCCTTGCTTGATAAGCGGCTCTTTTTGCGACGTCCGCGGTCTCCTCACCGCAAATTGTCGGTCGAAATTCGCATTGATAAACGTCTAATATGATTTCATCATCCCATATTGTTGTTGTCAACGTTATCGCCCAGCCCGAGTTTCCTTTAGGAAAATTGTGAGCGGTCGCATCGTAGCCCGTCGCCTCCTTTATAATGCTTGCGATTGTGTCTATCGTTTCCACTATATTAACCTTCGAAGTTGCCTGCTTAGTATAGGCTCCATTTGCGGGACGGTCGCCGCTAGCCCTCTTTGAAAATAGCCTCTGCCAACGAATCCTCTTTTCCCTCTATCCTCTTGCTGTTGCGCATACTCTATTACACTTCCTATGGATATGGTATCTTGCGGAACCGCGGGAACGGTCGGATCGCCGTACTTACTTCCTGCTGCAATTACTGCGTTGTTGCCGACGACAGCAGATATGCTTTCCCTTAGTCGCCCAGTATCTATCGGAGCGCGCTGAACTACGTTGCCGTGAGCCAAAGCGGCTATTTCTCTAAGCGCCAATTCTAAAGCAGCGTCGAATGCGTCTATGTATCTAGGTATTCTATTGTCAACCGCCATCGATTTCCCCTATAAGGTATGTTTCATTGTCATTCAATATTGAATGAATCACATTATATGTTTTGCCCATAAAGACAAAACATTCGGCGTCCAGATCTTGCCTTTTTATTATAACCTTCATTGTCTCTTTTTGATTCCTGATTTCGCTAGCAAGAATCTCGGCGGGAACCGGAGCCCCTTCTATAATTATATAGTCACCCATTGATAATTATCATCCTCTCTCTCCCGTCTATTAACTTCCGATTCAGTCTCCACACTGTCGGCTTTACCGCGATAAATTCAGTCGCAAAGTCGTACGAAAACCCCGACAATATTATAGATTGTGGCGCTCTGTCGCCGCCAAAAAACAGGTAAGGCTCTGTAATGTCAGACTCGGCTACCGTGTAATTCCCAAGCAGTTGCCTGTGTTCAAAATCCGGCTTGACACCTCCTGTCATATCCTGGGCATACCAAAACCCATACTCGCTCAGACTGTGTGAAGGCGTCGGTGTTATAGGAATTGGCGTGTCTGCTATTGGCAATTCCCTTCTAGTAAATCCGCGCCAACGATAAAACGGCGCGACTATTGAATTTGGAAATCCACTGGGATGATAATCCTCATAGGTTACCGACACCCCGACTCCCGACTTGCTGACCGCGTTTGGGAATCCGCCCCGTTTGTCTATATGTAGCATCAATCGAATGAACGGCTCGGTTAGTTCAGTCGGCAATTCCTTGTTTGCAATATCGTCGTCTTTGAATATCTCTACAAGAACAGCCTGCGCAGACAATGCGAGAGTCGCCCAGTTGCTTGGGAGCGGGATGTAATTTTCAATAGTCGCTTGTGTTATTATTTTATCGTTCCCCTTAATATCATAAACGCTCGGTCGTCAGCGCCTATATTAGTTATAGCGCCATAATTCGCCGCCCCTTTAATTTGTGTGAGAGTAGACGCAAGATTGGTTCCGGTTGTCGATGCTGTGTAATCCACTCCATAGATTCCGACGGCGCAGGCGCTTCGCAAAACTGTTGTGGTTTTACCCATTCCAGACAGCGCTTCGCGTTGGGTTTCAAGCGGTATGAAGTTCCCTCCATTAATTATGGAAAATGGCATCGCTTGTTGCCGCAATATAACTACCGGAAAAACATCGGCGACGCTTCCAACAGTAGAACTTGCCAGGTTTGACCCGGCATCATAATACCACACATCCCCAATAGAGAACGCTCGCCCGCTCGACGGCGCGTTTCCGGTTGCCGCGCGGATTACTTGCTGATTATCTGCGGATATCTTATTGAATGCTACTGAGTTTAACAAGACGTGTCGGAAGTCATACGCTTTGTCGCCCCGCTCGCCTCTAGCTAAGAGAATTCTCTCGTGCGTTATGATTCTATTAGCAGCCGCGGTTTCAGTATGCAAATCCTCGACCGAAGGTGTGTTTGTCTCAGCTATCGCGAAGTTCTTTACTCCTTCCGCTACGGCCATTGCGCGCTCGGTCGCTAGATGCAACGCGTAAGCGGACGCATAGAGTATGAACGCGCTCGTGTCCGAGTCTTGAAGCGCGGGAGTTTGGAATCCAAAATAATCTTGAAAGTCAATCGGTCGCAGTCCAATCGACATTGGAATTCGCTGATTATAAGTTTCATTAGTGCCTACAGTCGCCGTTCCTGTGGTCGCATCTGAACCCGCGCCGTCGTAATCGGTGAATGCGACGTTCACCGAAGCCGCGCCGCTAGTTCCGTTTGCGTTTACCTTATTCTGCAATGACTGTGTCGCCATTGCGAGCCCGTTTGTAAAAACTGGCGCTAACCTTTCCGAGAGATCTGCCGCTTCGTTTGCGATCTGACCCGCGGATATCGTACTTAAATCTATCATTTTTGCCTCCTGTTAATTTGCTCTAAAAATATTATTATATCTATTGATACGTTGCGTAAATGACAACCCGTCATCTTTGACGCCCTTGTTTGGAATCTCCGGCGCCGCCTTTTTTGCCGCCTCACTTTTTACGGAAGCGATGCCGTCATTATATGCTTTAGCGAGTTCTTTGCCAAACACCTCCGCTTGCTCTGCCGTCATTTCCGGCAATGATATACTCGCGAGATGTGGAGCCTCGCCAATCGCCTTTCTAAACCGTTCTTTTGCCTCGATTTGCTCTCGCTCTTTAGTGAGTCTCGCGACTTCCGCTTTTAACTTGGTTTGCTCTATCTGTCTGTCCAACTCGGCTCGCTCTGAATCAGTTTTTGCCAGATCTCGCGCCTTTTCTAGCTCCGATTGTGGTTTGGGGATTTCCGCTATACGTTCCTCTAGCGTCTTTATCCTGTTGTTGCTTTGCTCTAATTCCTGTTTAAATGAATCGCGCTCGGCAATAAGTTTTTTTAACTCGTCTTGTTGTGTGTCGCCGGCGTTCGGTTCCTGCTCTGCAGGCTGTTTATTCTCTATATCGCTCATAGTTAACTCCTTTTAGATTCCGTATATTTCCCGCCCCTATACCACGTGTGGGTTTGTTTTTTTCTGCTTTCTTTTTTGCTCATTTTTCGATGTCGCTTTTTCAATCTCCTTTATTTCCTTTTCAATTCTTTGTATATGATTATCATTCTGAACTATCACTGTGTTTAATTCACTTATCATATTATTGCTTGCATATTGAATTGCAGATATTTCAAATTCTAGCGCTTCACTATTTGATTTCAGTCTTTTAATTTCTTGTTTGCATTGATTTAATTTAACCTCTTTTGCGCGTCTTTGATAATCCCTTTCTCGCTCGTCAATTAATCGTTGGTTGCTATTCATTGTCTCGCATCTCCTGATATCCTATGCTCTATGTCTTGCACTTCTCTCCACATCTTGTGTATTTGCTTTTCACGTCTAAGCATTTCTTTTTTTTGCTCAATTATTTCAAGCATCTTGTTGATTTCCTGTTCAAGCATTATTATTTTTAATTGTCGTTCCCATTTATAATGTTCTTGCTCTATGCTTTCGTCAAACCAATCCATTGTCTCGCATTCTCCTTTGCTCAGCATATCTCTATCCGTGATATTCTACTCTGCTACTTACTTCTTTTTCGTATAGAAATAACCTTTTCTTTAGTAACGCTATTGTTTTCTTGAGTCTGCTTATTTTCTCATCCTTACTCTCTTGCTCATCTCGCGATGTCGCCTTTTCAATTTTATTAATTCCCTTTTCTAGTTTTTCTATTTGCTTGTTTTTCTCTACTATTATCCTTTTTAATTGGCTTACTAATTTATTATTCTCTCGTTCAATTCTATCAAGCCTTAGATTATAACCTTCTAAAGTTAATTCGTCAACCCAATCCATTGTCTCGCATTCTCCTTTGCTGAGCATATCTCTCTAGCGCCTGTCATATTATACAATATACATCGATGTGATTTATTGTCAACTAATAATGTTATTGATTCGCTCTCTCGCGTCGCCAATCGTTCCTAGTTCCGGGTTGCCCATTCCGGGAATCGCCAAAATAACTGTGCATCTGCAGTTGATATCCTGTGAGGGCTCCCCAAAGGCTCCCGGATATCGCGGTCTATAGATGCCAGCGTTAAAGGTTCCGTCGTCGCTTTCGAATTTCTTGTGTAAGTTCAGATGCCTTTCTCTAGTTCTCTCGTCGTTCGCTGTTATCCATTGCCTCCGCAAATTAACGCCTGCCGACTGAAGGTTTCGCTGTTGCAAGGAGAGCCCCGCTTGAAAGTTCCTTTTTAGTTCAGTTCTTACAATCCTAGTAACCGTTCCGTAACTTTCGCTAAGTCTCATACCAAATGCCCTCGTCAAGTCACTAAGCACTGTCTGACTAATCGACTGAACCGACGCCCCGCGTTGCGCAAGTGGAGCCGCGCGTCGAAAGACTCGCTCTATCATTAATCGCCGTTCCTCACTAAGAATTGTTCTTGTACTTACGCTCCGGCTGTCGAATTGATACGCTCCTACTCTCTGGTATCTTACTAATTGGAAATCATTGTTCGCCGGTCTCCTGAATCTTGGTACTTCGACTCCCGCCCTCTGCACTAGCGAATGAGCGGATGCCGAGCCTCTAAGTAATTCGCTCTCGGCGAACCTTCGCGAGACTGAACGCACTGCTCTGAATAGGTTGCGGTGCCTAGCAGAAATAATCTCTCGCAAGGCGGCTACTTTTTCGGCGGCGTTGCCGTTGCGTCGAATAGCTCTATCAAAATCTACCATATAATTTCCGTCGTTAACACGTTCTCGGATTGCTAGTATCGCCTCTCGCGCGGACGCCAATGTATCTGCGTCAAGCGCCAAAAGGATTTGCGACATCGTCGCCATTGTCTAACCCCTGCTCATCGATGATATTTTGCTGTTCTACTTCAGGGTCTAGATTAGCGGCTTGCCAGATCGTACGCTTGCTAGCGCCCGCTAGATTTAGTAATGCTATATTGGCGGTCTGACTCTGTGGTATATTGCGGTCGATATCTATTCTCGGAAACTCGCCAATATTCTCCTTGTTTACCCTTGCCCATATTTCGATGTATCGCTCGACGAAAAGTCGCAAAGCCTCTAAAGCCGCGTTTTCGAATTCTGCAATTGTATTGACCATAATGGTCAGTCGCATCATCAACGCGGTTCCGCTCGGGTCATTTCCTGCAGTCAACTGCTCATAATCTGGGATTCCCGTCATCTCCTGTAATCCAGAGTTTATCGCCTTTAGTATTAAGTCGGCTCCGGCGTTGGCTGTATAGGTTCCTACTTGCTTAATTAATGTTGGGTCGACGCCCTCCAGTATATGAACGTCGTGTTTATTTAGCGCTTCTAATTCGGAATTAGATATAGAATAAGGTGTCGCCATATAGATATTGTTATTTCTATCGTGCTGTAGCATCCAATTCATTAAAATCCTATCAATTGCGTCAATTGAATCCTTGATTAAATACAGATATGGCTGTGATTCACTGGTTCGCCTGAGAACTACAAAAGGGATTCCCTCATATTCGAAATCGCCTTCCTTATACTCAGTTCCTGCAGAGTCTACTAGCCTTACGGTCTCTCCATAATTATTTACTATGTCTATAAAGTCTAACGGCGTCCGATTATTAATTACCGCGTTTTCGCCAGCGATGATTATCGCTGCTTTGCCATAGACTAGAGACTCCTTTACTAGTCGTCGCCAAGAATTGAATACAGCATCCCAGTTGATTTTCTCTGCATAGGTAGGTATGTCGCCCTTGAATGAGTATCGCTGGTAGCCCGGCGACGCTATGACTCCGGTTATTGTGTCGACATATCTCGATAGTCGCGTGTTTCGGTAAATTTGATTCGCCCTGTCTTTTTGCTTTCGCTCGTTGAATAACTGAGTCGCTTGCCTGTTATTTCCGACAAGATAGTCGCGAACCTCACTATATGCTTGTTGCCTGCTCTTTATTATATTTTTAATCTCAGTAATACTCTTGCCTTCGCCAATGGAACCTAGTTCATACGTCATCTTGATTGCCTCATTCTTTTAAAGATATCACGCGACAGCGCATACCGCAATGCGTCTATGGCGTGATCTGCTTGTCTAACCTCCGGTTTTTCAATAATTTCTCCGCTTGAATCCTGTTGCCACTTATAGTTTCTAAACTCGGCAATGATTTCCTCTAGATGCGGCGCTATGACAATACCTGCTTTGCCGCCGTTCATCTGTCGCAAGTACTGAATTCCTTGCCAAACGGAGTTCGCCCATTTTTGAACAAGCCTTCCCGGACGGTGCCCAAACATCCTAGAGCAATGGTCGTTTAACCCTGCGCTCGCTGTTCTATCGGCGCTGTCACAGTACACTATAGAATCTCTTTTCTCTAGCGTGCTTATCCATTTTGCTATTTCATTGAATCGCCCGTCGAATTTGTAAAACGCATCAATGATAAAAACCTGTCCGTTAAAAAGCCTACAGTCCAAGCATACCGCGGGCGCGACTCCTCCGCTCCAGTCAACGCCCCGGCGAATGTCTCCTTGCAACACTTCATCAGTCGGTTCCGCTACAATTATATTGCCGGCGAATATTGCGTTCGTAGCCGCTTCTCTGGGTTTGCCCATATAAATATGCTCATATAATTCTATATCATACTTTTTTAATTGCTCAGCTTGTTCAATTGCCGTTTTTGACAGGAACTTGTTCTGCTGGTAATTCGTTTCAATGACGAGCGCGTTGTCTGGCGGGTTAGCGATAAACTTTTGATACGTTGCTGTTCGCTTTGTAGAGGGATTGAATGTCGCCCAGATTTCGCTTCCTTGTTTTCGAATGGTTGGCACAAGTATTTCCCAGTATTGACTCTCCACATCGTCCGCTTCCTCTATTAAGCATATATCAACACTTTCAATCCCCTTTATCCTATTTACCAACGAGTTCCGGTCGTTGCCTGGATAGAATCCAGCGTAATTGATTTCGCTTCCATTACTATGAGTTATCTGATTTTTGTGCACTGTAAAGTCAGTTAGTTTATAATTGTTAATAATGTCTCTAAACAGCGTATGCATCGACTGTCCAATGCTTTGGAATGTTTTGCGCATTACGATAATTTTGACCGGCGGTTCCCAAGAATTAGCGACTAACTTTTCGCCGCTCATTATTGATATCAGCGCGATAGCAACAGCCCAAGATTTCCCGCCCCCGCGCCCACTCCATAGAGCCTTATAGTATGGACCGCGCTCTAGTAACTGAGCGAATCTTATCGGAATTGACAGAGTCTCGGTCGCTCCTGTTGATAGACATATCTTGTTTTTAGTTGACTTTAATGACATAGCGTTATTCTTTGCCTGCGCTTCCAGTTTTTTTACCATTTCCACTAGAGCCGCTCCGCCAATAGTTCTCGTTCGCCCAATGTCTACAATTGCTGAGTAATTCGCGATTGCTTTTCCTTTTTTATCCTCACTCGTATCGTTTATGACCTCACTGGGAATCTCAGTTGCTAGTTCGGTAGCGGCGATTCTTGCGATGTTGATTCCGCTATCCCAGAGCGCCTTTATCTTTTGGGCGTCTCCCTCACTAAATATATTTTGGAATCGCTCGTCTATTTTGGGAATCTGGATTTCCCTACCGCCATTAATCCCATAACTCTTGATTATTTGATTAACCCGCGGTTGGGTTATCCCCACAGCCTTTGCGATTGCCTTTTGCGTATAGCCCTCGCCGCGCATTCGCATTACTCTGTCTATCTGATTCTTGTTTCTCCTTATCATCAACTATTATCGATATAATAGTGTACTATTATAATTATAACAGTTACTATCGAAACGCTTACCGACAAGCGCTTTCCCGCAGGCTATTCATTATTTCTTGGCAATTTTCGTGCCATTCGCTAGGCGGCAACCCAACTTTGTGGTTACAATTCATAGAGCAGACCATTCTGAGGTTCCGTTTATTGTGAATAACCTTCTCTCCATATATTCTTATTAGCGACTTGCTTTGCGGAGACAGATGCGCCAGTTGTGGATGATCTGCTTGCCCAAGCGGGGCGCCACAGCAGGCGCACTGCCCCCGCTGTGATTCCCATAATTCTCTTTTAGTCTCGTTGATTTCGAATCTTCGCCTATTCATAGCCTTCTTGGCAGAAGCCCTCGCCAATGACATTTCCTTGGTTATCGTATTTAATTACACTATAAGGCAGCTCTTGCTCATAGGTAATTTTTAACCGCAATATTCCGTCTTTGTTATAGTGGAATTTGTGAGCTAATTCGCGACCTGAGTCTGTCGTTATGAATTTATACCTTATCGTATATTGCTCATCATAGTATGAATTTTCGTCCGACATTGACATTGTATCATAGTTTATCATATGCATCTATCTCGAATCTACTTTTGCTTATTCACATGGTCGGCAAATGAACATCCCTTGCTTAACTGCTCATATGGGAATTCTCTGCAGGATTTAATGTTTTTGTCGTCGTAAGTGAATTCACGACTGATTCTGCCCACGTCGTCATATACGGTCACTTCATGAGGGATTCCGTCTAGATATGTAGTCTTGTGTAGCATAACGCCCGCTTTATTGTAGCCGATTTTATAAGCGAATCTTTCGCCGTCCTTTGCCATAAAAAACCTTGCTTTAATCGTCATTCCGTCTTTATGGAATGTTCTTATTTCGACGCCGCCTGATTCCGTTTTCCGTATAAACGCTCTTTTTTTCTTATCAATCCACATATAATCCTGGGGTCCATTAAATCGCTCTTTGCATTCAAAATTGCATTTGCGTTCCTTACATTCTTTATTATTACTCATTTCGAATCCTCCTCTCTTGCGTATATTGAATCTTTGTTTATCCAGTCATTTTTGTAAAGGCACTTGTGACTGACCCTTCCGATATAATCATACCTAATTATCTCATAGGGAACGCCCTGTTTATATATTGTCTTGTAAAGTACAGCGCCCGACCTTGTCATAGCGGATTTTGTAACTTAGCTTAAGACCGGACTTGCTCATTATGAATCTTGACTTTATGGTCAATCGGTCTTTGTAGAATGTCCGTATTTCGGTAATATGTGAATCCGCTTCCCATAGTAGCATTCTCTTGCGAGAATCTAGACACCAACCGTCAGTTATCGGGTCCTTGACCGGGCTATTTCCCCGGCTATAGAATAGTCGCTCGGCATCGCGATTGAATTGAACTGGCTCATTTTTATCGTACTCAATGTAGTGTTTAGCCTTCTTGCGTTCCCTGCGTTCTCGTTCCTTACACTCTCTCTCCTGCTTGCATCGCTTGCATTCCTTTGGATTGCTCATTTTGTCTCCTTGTTTACTTCTTGCTTGTCTGGTTGCCATTCTTGAATTCTACATGGCAGCCCATTCTTGTAAGTTGTTTTGTATGTCGGGTTTCCGTACTCGTCATATGATATCTTATAGTTTAATTCATCGTCTCTCAAGGTAGCTATAAATCTCGCTTTGATGCTAAGTCCGTCCTCATAGAACGTTCTTATTTCTACTAACTTTTCCTTGTCGTTCCATATCATCATTCGATGCCACTCATCAAAAGAGAAGTGAGTTAAGTCTTTGTTTTCGACCGGTTCATTACTATTACTATAGAATAGCCTTTCTGTCGTATAGTTGTCTACCGGCAATTCTCCACCTTCCCTATTCTTATCGTTCCTGTGTGTGTATCCTTTGCCTTTGCTCATATTACCCTCCTATAATTAATCTCTTTACTATTCATACTTCCCATTATAACCGTTTCGAACGACACTTATAAATGACATTGCTATCGCGTTCATATTTGATTACTCTATATGGCAAGCCTCTTTTATAAATCGTCTTATAGATTGTCGTTCCAGTTTCGTCGTAACCCACTTTATAGTTTAGCTTGTCGCCAATCCTGCTTGCGACAAAACGTGACTTTATCGTCAGCCCGTCATCATAAAAAGTCCTTATCTCTATTGTGTCCTCTTTCTCATCCCATATTTCCATACTTCCTTGGTCGTCAAAAGACAATTCGTTTTTCCCCTTATCCTCCACTGGCTCATTAGTGTGGCTATAGAAAAACCGCGCCTTCCTATTCCTGTCTACTGAATATTCACTATTTTCCATTTCGTTATTTACTACGTATTCGTTATTCATATTACCCTCCTATATTTCCTTATCCTGTGATTCTTGTAACTCTATATACTCGCCGGAATGAAAGTCTCTGTGCCACACTCCTCTATCTTTATCGTCTCTCGTTGCGATAAACTGCACTTTGCTGTTTTTATATTCTACTAAACTAATTGGCGCCCCGTTTTTATCATATTGTTTTACCTCCGCCGGCGCGCCTTCTTTATAGTCAGTCTCGTAGATTTTAATCCCGGCTTCATTATAGCCTACTTTTCGATAAAGCGCGCCGCTATCGCCGGTCTTATGCATTATAAACCTAGACCGCAACGTTAAACCGTCTTTATAAAAAGTGTTTATTTCTATTATCTCATTATTCCTGTTTATAATGAGTAGCCTTCCTTTGCTGTCAAAAATCTTTGACACCTCCCGTTTGCAGTTCACTGCGTCATAAAATAACTCCTCTGTGTCAAATTCTCTATTAAAATCCCTGTTTTTCATAACTCCCCTCTCTATTGTATATACCATGTTCCGCTCTCCATTGTCTCGCTATGTCAAGCAAGAAACTATATGCTTGAATTATCCAGTTTTTTTTAGCCATTGAAACGAATACCGGCGTCGATAATTCATCGTCTATCTTTATAAAGTCGAACCCGTACATAAAGTCTGGGTCCGACGTCCTCATTCTATCTAACTCCCGTTGACCTAGCAATTGGAGCGAGTATCTCGCGCCCTCTTTACTTACCATTTCGCCATTCAACGCCGATAAGTCAACCGCCAACTCGCCTACCGTCGCCCAAAATCTCTTGTGTATCGACAAAGGGCGGGGCTTGTGTGTCGATAGCCTTACCATAATCGCCGCGCCGCCGCCAAGGGCGACCATTTCGTCGCCCGTTAGCGTTATCTCTACTTTTTTGGTCAACGGTAAAACCCTTTCAATCATTAAAAACGTATTCCATTTTTGGCGCATTTTGCTTTAGCGCTATTGTGAATGCCGGACCTATATCGGTTTTAAGTTTCTTGCCTTCCGAGTCTTTTCTCTTGTCAATAATTCGGTGCTCCGTAAACCTTATCCCTCCGCTTAGATAGTCGTCGACACTATGGCATATTTTGACAAACGCGTTCATTTGGGCAGTTGTTATGGCTTCATATGGCGTTTCGCCGTCAAAAACGACATCCTTTCTTGGAACGGTTAGTTTACCATTCCAAGAATAGATTGACCTGAATTCCTTTTGCTCTCCTGTATCCACAATCTTTAGTCTACCCATATTGGCAAATTCGACTCCTATGGTGAAATCGTTTGGATTGCTGTTTGGGCGATGTGAGAACGAGCCATTCCCGGCGTGCCAAGCCTTATATATTAGTGGGCACAATAAGTAAATTGTGCCTGCCCGCGATATCACAAGATGCGCAAACGCGGCTTCCTTGGACCGCAACATCCAATCAATAGATGTTTGCGCTGACCCTCCGTGAGTTGCGTGCGCAACGATATGCGTTGGAACTTCGTTGAAAAGCCCCCCCTCCCGTCGCGGTCCGCATCTGATGACCTTGAATCCCAGTTCTTTCACTTACCTGCCTCCTTGCAAACCTCTAGCCACTCATCGTTTATCGGAATCCCCGCATCTACGCAGTATTCAACGAGTGATAGTAGCGAAGTCGTGTTAGTGTTGACCCTTAGCAAGTCATTGCGGTGATTTGACTTTTCGCCAGTGAGCCTCAATTCAAGCAAATGTTTGATGAATCTTTTTTTTGAAAGTATCGGCGGCGCGACTACCTCGTTTGGCGTCTCCTTTAGTGTCTCTTGCGGCGCCTCCTGTGGAGCCTCCTTTGTAACCTCCTTTTTCACCGCGTTCTTTTCAACTCGTTTCCTGGCTCGCTTTTTTTTGGCAAGCTCCTGCTCTTTAGCGGTTTCTCGTTCCTCATTCGCCTCTTGTAACCTCTTTTCAAAAATCTTTTTATATCTCGCCGCGTTTGCTCTTGTGGCGTTTTCAATCTTTTCATACATTACCTCAGAACTCTCTGCCGCCTTTTTATCAATCCTCGCCAATTCGTCGAAAACTTCAAGCGCCTCCTTTCGCATGGTTCCCAATGGCTTTTCATACTCTTGCATAGATACAAGTTTTTTTATCGTTGCTATTTTTCGCGCGATAATTCCTGTGTCTCTATATGAGACGACTTGACAATCTCCTTGCGTATCTCCATACCGGCTTTTTGCCCAGTAAAACTCTATAGATTTCTCGGGGGCGGTTGACAACGCTATCGCTAAGTGAAACGACGCTTCAAGGTATCTTTTGCCAAATTGTGGCGGCGCTGGCTTTGCGTCGACAGCGTCGCCACTCTTAGTTTCCCGCTTCTTGTTAGTGGTTTTGCTTGTCGCGATAATATGCGCATCGACTCTTGCGATATAGTCTAACGCTTTGTTAGTCATCTTGCTGATCTGGGACCAAGACCCTTTTTCATCAGCGTATTGAATCGCCCAACTCCACAGTTCGTCAAGTCCGTCGACGACTATTATATCTATTTGCTCTTTTAAAAAGATATCAACGGCGTCTATAATATAATTAGGATGGGCGCTCGGCGTCTTTATTAGTCTATGTGGGAACTTTCTCGAGTATTGTGTAGTGCCTCCCCCTTCCAGATCAATAACCCCTATCTGGTCACCCTCCACTTTCATTTCATTCGCAACTTGTAGAGATGTATAGCTTTTCCCGCTATGCGGCGTTCCGTAAAATAACATCTTTGAATACTCCGCAACTTGCTCTGCGTCTACTATCTGCAATGCTCTGTCATTATAATTCATACTCATAGTTCACCTTCCTTTTTTATTGCTGTCTCTTTGATGTTTGTGTTCATTTCCGTTAAATATTTCTTGCACAATGCGATTATCGCGTTTTTTTGCATATCCACCAAAACTGGTTTAATACTTTTTTGGTCTGTAAAAACTATGATCGCCCTTTTCGCCCCGACCATTAACGCGTACATCGCGACTTGCCAGGTATAGTAAATCGACTTGCTTGCGCCCGTTTTCCAGTCGATGACAACCCAGTCACCCAATCTTGTTTCGGCTATTAGGTCCGGAGTTCCAGCGACCAATAACTCACCAAAAAGTGCGCAAATCGGGTGTTCAACGTGAACTGTATATAAATCCTCACTGAATCGCGCGAACTTATTGATGATTTTTTTTGGCTCCTCACCTGACAACAACCTTGTGGCTATATCGTCGTGAACCTCTCGCCCCCGCTTCATCGCCGCCTCGGCGGCTGGGGAAATGTATCCATAACCGCCGCGGCAAACCTCTGAGACTGATACTGGGTATCGTTTTTTTCCGTCAATTATCGCGGTATATTTGTGTGTTCTCTCGTCGAACGAAATGCTTTCTATCATTTGACTAGCACCCTTCATTTGACTAGCACCCTTGCGGTTGTAGTTTTTGTGAAACTGATGCCCTCCGGCGGAGTCTCGCCAAAAATAACCTTGCAATTCGATGTTGATAGTGACAAACACCCAATTGGAATTGTCTTATTTATGATATTTTCATAAAATTTATCCGGCGATGACACCTCATAACATGCTCTGTCCGCGTAATTAACGAACTGTCCGCTCTCTATAAATCGCTCCTTGATTCCTTCCATTTCCTTTTTTAACGCTTTTACTATGTAATCTAGCGCTAAAAACCGCTCTCTATCTCCCTCTGGGGCTTCAGATAATATTCTATCAACAAAATTATTCATTTAATCCTCCTATGTTTATTATTCATCTCTATACTTATCTATTAATCTCGCTGTTTAGCCTTTTGTGCAATTGCGCCTCAGACTCCTCATCATCCTCTGGGGGCGCTTCGCCCCCAAAGTCCAGCATATATTTCAATATTTTGCTCGCTAAATTTATGAATCTGTCGTCCGAGTCGTCTATCTCTAGATATTTTGCGTCATCTTTTATTTCGTCAAAAAGAATCTCGCGCGTATTTTCTTTGAACCGAACTTCGTGAGCGTATATTCTATCTAAAATTATGTCTTTTAACGTCCCTCTGAATATCATTAGTTTACCTCTGCAGGAAT
>CBDCPJ010000023.1:0-32226 GCA_965220165.1 Spirochaetia bacterium | reverse complement strand
GGGGGGAGACTTCCCCCCTCTGCCTGCTTACCGCCCTTGCCCCGGTATCAGCGTCGTCCCGCAGGTAATCGTCGCGCCGCCGGGAAGCGTCGCGGGGAACATGTCGCAGTCGTAATCGGTTCCCGCGCCATCGTAGTCGGCAAAGCGGAGAGCGGGTGTCTGCGAGCCGGAGCCAAAATCCCAGGCGTTCAGCGTGTCGTCATCGGCGGCATTCCACCGCGCGCCGGCGTTCGCCGCGGTTAGGTCGACGGGACTGGTCACGCCGCCGGGAGGAGCGCCGCTCGCGTTGGTAACTTCCTGGCCTATTACTGCGCCGAAGCCGTAGCTGGCGATTTCGCTGCCATTAAAGGCAACCAGTCTGCCGACTTTGTCGTCGTCTCCAGCGCCGCCATCGGCGCTTCCAGCAGCATAACTCGCGATAATTTTGCCGCTATTAAAGCCCACCAGTCCGGCGACATGGTCGTTTCCAATGCCGCCATCGGCGTCTCCAGCAGCATAGCTCGCGGTAATTTCGCCGCCACTATTGTTGATGCCAATCAGTCCGCCGACATGGTCGTTTCCAATGCCGCCATCGGCGTCTCCAGCAGCATAGCTCGCGATAATTCTGCCGGAACCATTGTTGACGCCAATCAGTCCGCCGACATTGTCGCCGTCTCCAGCGCCGCCATCGGCGTATCCATCAGCATAGCTCGCGATAATCTCGCCGCTATTACGGCCCGCCAGTCCGCCGACATTGTCGCTGTCTCCAGCGCCGCCATCGGGGTCTCCAATAGCATAGCTCGCGATAATCTCGCCGCTATTAAAGCCCACCAGTCCGCCGACAATGTCGCCTCCAGCTCCGCCATTGGCAGTTCCGGTCGCGTAGCTTGCGATAATTTCGCCGCTATTAAAGCCCGCCAGTCCGCCGACAATGTCGTCGTCTCCAGCGTCGCCATAGATTGCGCCGTCTATAATTCCGACGTTGCGAATAGTGGCGTCTGCGCCTATTTCGCCGAATAGGCCCCTAACGCCACCGCCGCGGCTATAGAGATTCGCTATTGTATTGCCGTTTCCTGCAAATGTAGCGCTAAATTGATCGAATCGATCGCTTAAATCGCTGATGGGCTCCCAGCCGGCGTTGGTCGCCATATCGGGGTCGGCGTTGTCGGGGCGCCAGTCGCTGTTTACGGATCCTGCGGCGTAGCTTGCCGCGTCGGCAAAGTCGAGGTTCCCCATTAGTTCATAGCCGAAACATCCCGTAGCGGGGCATCCTTCAGAGTTACCCGATCCGTCCGCGGAGACCTTGTAGCTGGTTCCTTTTAGATTGTAGCGTATATTGTTGAGCGCCTCCAGATTATCGATATCGATAAGTCCGTCGCCATCGCTGTCGATGGAGGGGCGCGTAGCGCTTGCCGATGGCGACCGCGCGCCCTCGCCCCCTTCGCTGATCGCGGAGACGGCGTAATAGTTCTCGCCGTCTAGGGGAGCGCTGTCGGTGTAGGTTAGCGGCTCGCTGGCGGCGACTGTGGCGATGGGGCGGTTGCCGAGCGCGTTGTCGCCTTCGGTCGCGTTGCGATAGAGGCGATAGGCGGTTATTCCGGATCCCGCGGGGGCTGTCCAGGTTATCGTTATGGTGGAAACGGTCGGAGCGGCGGTTGGCGTCGCCGGCGCCGCGGGAACCATATCTTGCGTCCCGTCGTCATCGCTGTCGTGCTGATCGGGGATCGGGTCGCCGCATGTTTGCCCATCGGGCAGCATCGTTTGATCGCATGAGAATGTTCCGGCAGTCGCATCGTAGCCGGTCACCCATTTGACAACGGGATAGAGCCGATCATTGCCGAAATCCCATACCGTTGTGTTCCATCGGTTTGCCGGCGTAGTCGACGAGTTTATCGCGGTAAGGACAACGGGGCTGTGGATCGATTCGTCTGCGTCGTCGGCTCGATCTACGCTGACCGTTGCCGCTCCGGCAACGTCGCCAAAGCCGTAGCTGGCGGTAATAGCGCCTGCGCCATTTTCACCGACAAGCGCGCCGGTTTCGCTGAAGGCGCCGCCGCTATCGGCGTCTCCAGTTGCGTAGCTCGCGATAATCTCGCCGGCATTCCGGCCAACCAGCCCGCCAACAAAGTCGCCTCCAGCTCCGCCATCGGCGTTTCCAGTAGCGTAGCTCGCGATAATCTCGCCGTAATTCAAGCCAACCAGCCCGCCAATAAATTCGCCATCGGTGTTTCCGGTGGCGTAGCTCGCGATAATCTCGCCGTCATTCCAGCCAACCAGCCCGCCAGATACTATGCCATTGGCGTTTCCCGTGGCGTAGCTCGCGATAATCTCGCCGCTACTGGCGCCAACCAGCCCGCCGACGTTAGTTCCGGACATACCGCCTCCGGTGGTGTAGCTCGCGATAATTTCGCCATTATTACTGCCGACGAGCCCGCCGACAGCGTCGATGTCGCCACCACCGCCATCGGCGTCTCCGGTGGCGTAGCTCGCGATAATTTCGCCATTATTACTGCCGACGAGCCCGCCGACCAAGTCGAGGGCGCCGTCACTGCCATCGGCGTCTCCGGTCGCGTAGCTGGCGATAACATCGCCGCCATTGAAGCCGATAAGCCCGCCGACAGCGTGATTCCCGCCTGATCCGCCGTAGCTGTTGTTGCCAACCACTCCAACGTTTCTAATCTCGGCGGATTCCGCGGTAATACCGAATAGCCCAACTCCGCCTGCGCCGCGGGTGTAGAGGTTGGCTATGGTATAGCCGTTGCCTTCAAACATCGCGGCAAATGGCGTATCGTTGGCGTCTCCGCATGGATTGCCATCGCCATCGGAGTCGGTATTGCAGGAGCCAATGGGCTCCCAGCCGGCGTTGGTCGCAGTGTCAGGATCGCCGCCGATAGGCAGCCAATCGTTGTTTACCAATCCGTCGGCATAGCTTGCGGGGTCGGCAAAGTCGAGGTCCCCCATTAGTTCGTAGCCGAAGCATCCCGTAGCGGGGCATCCGTCAGAATTACCCGATCCGTCCGCGGAGACCTTGTAGCTGGTTCCTTCTAGATTGTAGCGTATATTGTTGAGCTCTTCCAGCGTATTGATGTCGATGAGTCCGTCGTTATCGCTGTCGAAAACGGGAATCACTTGGACGGCAATGACGGCGTCGTCGGAGGCGAGATCGCCAATCGCGCCGGGCGATGTGTCGGTCGCGCGGATAGTAAGCGTACGCGTATCTGTGGCGTCTCCCGAGTACTTAGGCGCGGTTTCGACGGTAATAACGCCGGTTCCAGAATGGATCGCAAAGTCGCCAAAGATAGACAGCCCCGACCCGTTCGGCGCTACGGCAACGCCCGAATCGTTGACAAAGGCATAGGTTATCTCGGGGCCAAGATCGTCGGTCGCGTCAATGTCTACGGGCTCGCTGAGCGCCGTTGTTCTCGCTTCGACGGTTACGCCCGTCGGAATGGCGCCGAATACCGGCGCTTCGTCGTCGAGGTTGGCAAGGGTTATATCGATAGCGAGAGTACCGACGTTACCGCCTGAATCTGTTCCTTGAACAATCACCGATCGCAAACGATCGGCAGGAGGGGAGATATCGTAATCCCAGTTGGAGACGGTAAGCGCTCCGTTATCGTCTATGGAGAATATGCCATCGCTATTGCCTCCGAGGATTTGGTATGGACTATCCTCCGCGGGAAGCCGTCCCAACGCGAACGAGATATCAGTAAGTTCGACCGTCCCGTCGTCGTTCTCGTCAATCGATATGGCAAGTCCATTTGACGATTCCATAAAGCTCGCCCGCGCGAACAGTTGATATTCAATCGTTTCTTGATTCGAAGCCGCGGAGCCGCCGGACAACGCCGCAGAGATCGCGACGCGATAGGTGTAGAATAGCCCCAAATTGTCTGGCGCGCTGACGATAACCTGAAATGTTTCGTTATCGATACGTTCAAGCGCGAATGGGTTGTTTTCGTTTTCGATAGCAATAGGCTGACCGAGCGCGTCAGTCGCTTCGACGGTTAGTTCGGGCGCTTCACCCTCGCCAAAGGCAATCGCTTGGCTATCCAATCCCTCCACAAACTGAATGTCTGAGATTACCGCTTTGTTCACGGGAATAGTTTTGGTAATGGTAAGCGCTCTGTTTTCCGGGAAGGCGACTATGCGCGAATCAACCGTGTCGGGGATGCCGTCGCCATCGCTGTCTAAGCATGCGTCGATCGAATTGTCGGACGCGCAGAGCGGCTCAAGCCATATCGACGCTTCCAGAACGCGTGTCCCATTTTGATAGGCGCGGTTCACATAATCGACATCAAGCCCCGCCCAGACGATATCCTCGGGTCGCAGATCGGCCACCGACGATGGTTGCCGCGAGAGGCCAAATACCGCTATCTGCCATAGCCCCACCTGCTCCATAACTTCGGTGATTTCTAAATCCAGCGCCGCGCTGGGAACGGGAACCGACACAATCGTTATCGATTCGGGGGAGCGTTGCATGTCGGAGAGCATTTTGGCGCGAACGGCGGCAGTGATCTGCGAAACCGATCTATAGGGTTGCCGATCGGGAGGTAGCGAATCGCGAAGCGATATCGCTCCGTAGGCGAGCGCTACAACCATCGGGTTGCCAAAGCGTTCTTGGGAATATGCCAGACGATTATCGGGCACGTCGATGTTGCCTAATCCCTCTAATTCGGAGGATAGACGAAAGAGTCCTCCTTCTAATTGCAATGTTTGAGCCTCTCGTTCGCTCGGAGCAAGCACCGAACATCCTGCCGCGGCAATAATCGCAAACAGCGAGATACCGGCGGTTATCAACCAATTTATATTCTTGCGCGTCATATCATTAATCCCCTTTTTATCCATATATAATACTATTGTAATATCAAAAAAATAATAAATCCAGTAAAAATAAATTTATACTCTATATATGGAATATCTTTGAAATAACGAGCCGTCGAAAGAGCGAAACGAACCCGACTATATTCTTGCGATGGTAGTAGGAGGGGGGGAATCGCGCCGGACATCCGAAGAGCGCCCCGCCCTTCTAGTCGACGCGGCCAGAGCGCGAGCGATCGCCCGCAGTCGTTGCCTCCCCCCTACCTCCAGCCCGAGCGCCAGCGCTCGGGCTTCCGGCTACCCCCCTCTGCGGGCGACCGCCGCGCAATTGAGGGTCGCCCCGAAGGCATGCCCGCAACGCCCGCAAGGCTCGCAACGCTCGAAATAGCCATGCGGGCGCCGGTTATGGAGAGCGGCGCCGCTTGCCGGGCTACCTATTCTGCCCCGGTATCAGCGTCGTTCCGCACACAATCGGCGTTCCGTCGGGGAGCGTGTCGGGAAACATGTCGCAACTGTAGTCGGTTCCCGAGCCGTCGTAGTCGGCAAAGCGGAGAGCGGGCGCCTGCGAACCGGAGCCAAAGTCCCAGGCGTTCAGCGTGTCGTTTTCCGCGTCGTTCCACTGCGCGCCGGCGTTGGTCGCGGTTAGGTCTGCGGCGGTCGCGGCTTCGGCGGGAGGAATGCCAATCCTATTGGGCACTTCGACGCCCACTACCTCGCCAAAGCCATAGCTTGAGGTAGTCGTGGCGTACGAAATCCCGATCCAAGAAAGCAGAGAGCCGACAAAGTCTTGGTCTCCAGCGCCGCCATCGACGGTTCCGGTAGCATAGCTAGCGATAATCGATCCGGCATGAGCGGTGCCAGCAATGGCGCCGACAAAGTCTTGGCGTCCATCGCCACCATAGGCGTTGCCTATGGCATAGCTGGCGATAATCGAGCCAAAAGCGTTCTGGCCGACCAGACCGCCGACAGTATCGTCGTTTCCTTTACCGCCATCGACAGTTACGTTGCTGTAGCTCGCGATAATCACGCCGCCATTTGCTCCTATCAAACCGCCGACGCTACCCAAGGGGCCATCTCCGCCATTGACATTTCCGGTGGCATAGCTGGCGATAACTGTGCCGTTATTCCGACCGGCAAAAGAGCCGACACTGTCCCAATAGCCAGGGCCGCCATAGATATTGACTCCAATAAGCCCAACATTTCGAATTGCGGAATCTGCTCCCATAGAGCCAAATAATCCTACCGCTTGAGAACCGTCCGCGTGAGAACTGCGAGTGTACAGACCAGTAATCGTATTGCCATTGCCCTCGAAGATAGTGGAAACACGAGGCCCCTGGCCGCCTATAGGCATCCACCCGGGATTATCCGCCAAGTCGGGATCGGTGTTGTTCGGTCGCCAAGCGTTATTCACAACTCCAGAAGCATAGCTTTCGATGCTGTCAAAGTCGAGGCTTTCAGTCAATTCGTAACCTATACATCCCGATGAGGGGCATCCGGCCGCATTGCCGGAAGCGAATTCGGAATCCTTATAGCTATCTCCCGCTATATTGTAGCGTATGTTATTAAGTTGCTCTAGCGTTGAAATTTCGATGAGGCCATCGCCATCGCCGTCTACTTGAGGAGATGCCTCAATAACGATGTTGCCGACATTTCCTACTGAATCAGTTCCCTGAACAACCACCTGTCGAGAGCGATAACCAAAATCGGATCGAATAAAATCCCAGTTGGAAGCGGTAAGCTTCCCTTGATCGTCGATGGAGAATACTCCATCGTCATTGCCAGCGGTAATCTGATATGGAGAGGCCGCTGCGGGGGATCGTCCAAACGCGAACGAGATTTCGGTGAGATCGACCGTCCTATCGCCGACTTCGCCGACCGATATCGTCAGTCCCTTTGATGACTCGAGCACGACCAATCGCGTATACACATTATATTCGAGCACCGCTCGATCCGCTACGGCCGAGCTACCGGAAAGACTCGCCGAAATCTCGATGAGGTAGGTATAAAATGGTTGCAAATGTTCGGCGGCGCTGGCTACAACACGATATGTTTCGTCATCGGCCTGCTCGATCGAAAATGGATTATTGGCTTGTCCTATAGGAACGTTCTCGCCAAGCGAGTTGGTCGCCGCTACAAAAAGCTCGGGGAGTTGGCCCTCGTCTAATGGGATGACTTGGCTATCCAATCCCTCCACAAACTGGATATCGTAGATTACCGGTTCGCTTGGGAGAATACTGGTGGAAATGGTACGCTCTCTGCTCTCTGGAGCGGCGATCAACCGAGCGTCGACCACATCGGGGATAGAGTCGCCATCGCTGTCGGAGCAGGCGTCAATAATGCCAGAATTGGCGGCGCAGAGCGGCTCAAGCCATACAGACGCGTCAATCACCCGCTCTCCATTATCATAGACATCGCGAATATAGCCAACATCAAGCCCTGTCCAGATAATATCTTCGGTCTGTAAATCGGCTACCGAATTAGGCTGCCGCGAAAGACCAAATACCATTATCTGCCATAACCCCACTTGCTCCATAGACTCTGTAACCTCTAAGTCGAGCGCGGCGCTTGGCACAGGAACCGATACAATCGTCATAGCTTCTGGAGCTCGTTGCATATCGGAAAGTATGTTAGCGAGGACATCTTCGGTTATCTGAGATGTCGACGTATGCGGTTGTAGATCGGCAGGCAATGAATCGCGAAGCTCTACCATTCCGTAGGCAATCGCCTGGACAACCGGATCGCCCAACTGTTCGCGAGGATATTCCAGACGACTATTGGGCACAACGATATTTCCCAATCCGTCTAATGACGCTAGCTGAAAGAGATTCTCTCCTAATTGCAATGTTTGCGTCTCTCTTTCGGTCTCTGCGACCACCGAACATCCTATCGCGGCAATCACAACAAGCGACAATATACCAACAATAACCAACCCGTCTCCAATACTGTGTTTCATATAACACTCCTTGTTTGGGACATTTTACTGTCTTAAAAATCCTTATATAATAATAGTATAGCGCCAAAAAAATAATAAATACAGAAAAATATTAAATATCGATTACCTCAAATATCGGTAGTGAAGTCTGGATGTATTAGAACCGACCGCCGACAGAACAGTGAATATCTGTTGCGGCCCGTTGGGCGTTGCGGGAAATTTGCGGGGGGATCTACGATGGCGGGAAGAGCCCGCTGAGGGGGGAGCGCAATAGCGCAGGGGCGAGCCCAGTGAAGCGCGAGCGAAACTGGAATAGCGCGCCCCGGTCAGCGCTATGGAGCGCGGGGGGAGACTTCCCCCTCCCAACGATAGCGTTTATCCTTCTTGTTATTGATTTTGAAAATTGGTAGCATTGTATTGTGTATAAATTTGCCGCGTTGAGGTCGGGACGCGATGACATTTGAGGTGGAGATGAAGGCTTGGGTCGATGATCTGCCGGCGACGGTCGCGGGAATCGAGCGATTGTGCGTCATCGAGCGGGCGTTTGATAAACGGGATGTCTACTATCGCGCCCAACCGCGCGGCGATGGATGCCCCGGAGCGGAATTTCGTTTGAGACGCGATGGAGGGCTCTGTTTTTGCGGCTTTAAGCGAAAGCGGCTCGATGGTTCGTTGGAGATTAACGAGGAGCGCGAATTTTCCGTGGGCGATTACGATGTCGCGCGGGAGCTATTTTGCTCGCTGGGATGCGAGTTTTTGCTTGATAAACGCAAGCGGGGGACGCGGTATCGATATGGAGAGTATGTCGTCGAGCTCTGCCGCGTCGATCGACTGGGGGTTTTTATTGAGGCGGAGCGCATTATTGCCGCGGATCGCATGGATGGCGGCGCAATCTCCAAGACGCGTTCGGCAATTATGGGTATCCTGCATAGCGTTGGCATCGATGACGCGCGGATCGAGCGGCGACCGTATCGCGCGATGTTGCTGGAGCGGGCGGACGCGTCGCAAAACGGCGGCGGCCTTTCCAAGCGACCATTTGCGACCAAAACGGGATAGCCCGAATGCCGGAGCTTGTTTTTAAGGGCAAGAGCGCGGTGATCAATCATCATATTACCGCGCCTATATGCGAACTTATACCAGATCAAAAGCGTTCTCTGTTGTCTCCGGGCGAGCATGTGTCGATGATGGGCAATGTGATCATTCATGGCGATAATTTATATGCGCTCAAAACCTTGTTGCCGATCTACGGCGGCAGAATCGACATCATCTATATCGATCCTCCCTATAATACCGGCAACGAAAGCTGGCAGTATAACGATAATGTCGCAAGCCCGATACTTGCCGAGTGGTTGGGAAAAACGGTCGATAGAGATGATCTTACTCGGCATGATAAATGGCTCTGTATGATCTATCCCCGTCTTATGTTGTTGCACGATTTATTGGCGCCCGAGGGAATTATATTTATTTCGATAGATCATAATGAGTCGCATCGATTGCGAGCGCTTATGGATGAGATTTTTGGCGAGGAGCAGTTTCTTAATGCCATCGTGTGGGTCAATAATCTAAAGGGGCGACAGATTGCTCGATCCGGCGCCGCGGGAACGCATGAGACGATTCTCGCCTACGCGAAGGATAAGAGATTGGCGCGGGAGTGGGCGCCGCTGGTCGCCAAGCAGGCAAATAAGATGATGCCCGACGCCTACAAATCGCATGAGTACCCTATTTTCGAAGACGATATCGGCGTGTACGCGATTAAGAATAAATTGCATAATACTAATCGGGCTTTTAATGAACGGAGCTGTCCGAACTTGGTGTTTGTCATCCACTACGATCCTATCAGCGGCGATACGCGATGCAGCGATCTGGGCGAGGCGGTTCGGTATCGCGGGTATGCGAGAATCGAGCCGAGGAAGATTCCCAATGGCGATAGTCGCTATTACGCATGGCGATGGTCGCGAGAGAAGGTGGTCGCGGATAGAAACGATCTCCACTTTGATCCGGATGGGGATAGCTACACCATCTATACCAAAGCTCGGGATTATACTCGAACCAAATTCAAGGATATAATTACCAACCTATCGACCGGAGGAAGCGAATTAAATCGGCTCGGCATCGCATTTGCCAATCCTAAGCCGGTCGAGCTTATCAAACTATTGCTCCGAGTCGCGGCTCGCCCCGATGCCGTGATACTCGATTCGTTTGCCGGCTCCGGGACGACGGCGCAAGCGGCGCTTGAATTAAATGCCGAAGATGGGGGAAATCGCCGCTTTATCTTAGTAGAGTGCGAGGAATACGCGGATCGTATTACCGCCGAACGTATTCGACGGTCGATAGACCGAGATATCGGCGCGAATAGGCGGCAACCTCGCGTCGGATCGGGCGCGATGTTTAGCTATTGGAAGCTTGGAGCCCCTATCGATATAGCGCGTATCTTAGGAGATGATTGTTTGCCAACCCGAGACGATGTCGCGCGATATATATTTTATACCGCAACCGGCGAGGAATGGAAACCGTCAGCCCATAGCGCCCACCCCAATATGATTGGCGCGTCGCATCATTATGAGGTGTACCTTTTCTACAGCTCCGATAGGGCAACGCTTAAAGATCTGGCGCTTACGAAACAGATAGCCGATGAACTGCCGCGCGCGAATGGCGATAGATGGCGTCTCGTATTCGCGCCGGCGCGGTATGTGGACGAAGAATATCTCCGATCGCTCCGTATTAGATATTGCCAGTTGCCATTCGAGATATATCGAATAGCAACTGGCGCGATACCCTAGCGGCGTTTCGGCTTCCGCGCGTTTTACGGATTCTGAAACCGCAAAAGCGTCGCTCCGCAGACAAACCGGTCGGGAATACCGTCGCACGTATAAAAGTCGCCCGGTCCGTCATAATCGGCGTACCGCAACCGCGGAAATTGGGAAGAAGAGCCGTAGTCCCATGCCGAATCAATGAAACTGCTGGGCGCGGACGACTCATCCACACCGCGAATGCCTCCGGGAAAAGCCTCTCCGTTGCCATTGGGAATACTGGACGATGTCGTGCGGCCGGCGCTTATCGTTGAACCCTCCTCAAAAACCGCGTAGATATTGCTCCTCCGCGTATCGCCGATAACCCGCTGAACATAACGCCCCGAGTTGGCTCCCCCCTTGATATCGTTATATGCAGCATAGCTCGCCCGAATAGAGCGATAGCCAGAGCCGCAATTTGCAGAGCCTACCAGGGCGCCAACGAGATCTCCATCTTGCGAGGAAGAGGCAGTTCCATTCGCCTGCGTGAAGAGAGCATAACTATGGAGAATGCGACCGCAATTGATTCCAACGAATCCTCCCACGCTGTCGTCGCCGTTCCCTCCATGAGATCTGACACTCAAAGCATAGCTTATCGAAATCAAGCCGTTATTGTGTCCCACCAGACCGCCCACTGCGTCGTTTCCGTTACGTCCCCATATGATCGTTTCCCCGCCAGTCCCTTCACTCGACGCATACGACGCAATAATTGAACCATTATTCCAGGCGACGATAGATCCTATTCTATCGGTCTCGTTGCTCCCATGGAGCGACGCGCCGATGACGCCGAGATTTCGTATAGTGCCGATATTTCTGGAAAATAATCCAACATGTCCCATGGAATTGACATTCAAGCTTCCGGTGTTTCTGCTGTAGAGATTTTTTATCACATATCCGTTGCCGTCGAATATGCCGGAAAATCCAATGGAAGAACGCCCAATCGGCAACCATCCTCGATTATTGGAGCTATGAATGTCGTTTTTATTGTTCCCAACCCACTCCTCTATAAGAAAATTGTCGCGATACGATGTCGCTTCTAGAAAATCCAAGTCTCGTGTCAATTCATATCCATTGCATACGCCTTCGGGACATCCATTTACATTCATAAAATCGCTCGACCAACGCTTCTTGCCGGCGCCGTCTTCTCTATGATTTATTTGGTCAAGATCGGAAAAGCTGTATATTTCAATTAGTCCGTCGCCATCAATATCCACGACATTGAGACGAACGGTGATCGTTGTTTCGACCATGCGTTCCGATCCGACTATCCCTTCCGATATATCGACAGCCCGCGCGGTGAGAACTTCTTCGTGTCCGCGACCGTAGTTATGATGGCTGCGCATCGAGATCACTCCGGTAACAGAATCGATGTCAAATTCATCTATCCTGGACACCTCATTTCCAGAGCCGTCGACAAACACAAATTTGATCTCGTCATCGCCAACATCGTCGAACGCGTCAAGATCCACCTCCGGAATCATAATTGTGGAATATGCGCCGACACTGGTCTCTCGAGCAAAATTCGTCGCGAATCGCGGCGCTTCGTCGTCGATATTGGCAACGGTGATTTCTAGCTGTATCGTGCTCTCTTGACCCTCCACGGCGCCAACTCCCCGCGCGGTAACAGAAAATATATTCGAGCCGGTCGTATCGGAAAACGCTTCATAGTCGAACACCTGAACGGCGTTTATAACTCCGCTATCGTCGATGGCGAAATATCCGTCGTCGTTGCCGGCGATGATACTATAGGGAGCGGTCGCCGCTGGAGTCACTCCAGGCGACACGAAGCTGATCAGGGCCACCCCTCGAGCCGTGGTTGCGGCATCGTCCTCGTTGATGGTAATCCCGATCGAGCCATTGGGCAATAGGCGAGCGGGTATGCCGGTCAACGACGTCGCGCGAAGCTCAATGGAGCTGATGACAACCACAATCGTTACCGTCGTGTCGGAAAAGGTATCTCCCGTCGCTCCGGAAGATATATCGGTCGCCCGCGCGCGCAATTCAAATCTATTTGCGGCAGCGTCCCCTGGTGTGTACACGGGAGCGGTCGCGACGGAAATATTCCCTGTCTCGGCATCGATGGCAAATCCATTTAACGCAGTCGACTCGACGCCTGCTCCATTGACAAAGGAATAGCGTATCTCGGTCCCAAGATCGTCGGTAGCGTCCAAATCGATGGCCCTGCTCAATGTGGTCGACCCCGCTTCGAGCGTAACACCTTGGGGTATAGGATCAAATTCGGGCGCTTCGTCGTCGATATTGGCAACGGTGATTTCTAGCTGTATCGCGCGCTCTTGCCCCTCCTCGGCGCCAACTCCCCGCGCGGTAACAGAAAATACATTCGAGCCGGTCGTATCGAACAACGCTTCGTAGTCGAGCGCCTGAACGGCTGTTATAACTCCGCTGCCGTCGATGGCGAAATATCCGTCGTCGTTGCCGGCGATGATACTATAAGGAGAGGTCGCCGCGGGAGACGCTCCAGACGTCGCGATGCTGATACGGGACACTTCCCGATCCGCGGTTGCGGCATCGTCCTCGTTGATGGTAATCCCGATCGAGCCATCGGGCAATAGACGCGCGGGCATGCCGGTCAACGACGTCGCGCGAAGCTCAATGAAGCTGATGACAACCGTAATCGTTACCGTCACTTCGGAAAAGGTATCTTCCGTCGCTTCGGAAGATATATCGGTCGCCCGCGCGCGCAATTCAAATCTATTTGCGGCAGCGTCCCCAGGCGTGTATACGGGAGCAGTCGCGACGGAAATTTGCCCTGTTGCGGCATCGATGGCAAATCCATTTAACGTAGTCGACTCGACGCCTGCTCCATTGACAAAGGAATAGCGTATCTCGGTCCTAAGTCCAAGATCGTCGGCAGCGTCCAAATCGATGGTCTGGCTCAATGCGGTCGACCCCGCTTCGATCGTAACGCCTTGGGGTATAGGATCAAATTCGGGCGCCTCGTCGTCGATATTAAGAAGAGAGACCGAAATTTCAATCGTTCCAACGTCGCCAACCGAACTCGTCCCCTGCACGGTTATCGACCGCAACAGACCATTCGGATCGGCGGTATCGTAATCCCAGTTAGCCACGGTAAGCAATCCCCGATCGTCGATGGAGAATATTCCGTCGCTATTACCCGCGATAATGTCATAGGGATCAACCTCCGCGGCGCTTGCGCCATATGCAAACGAAATGGTGGTAATGGGAGTCGTCCCCGTATCGTTTTCGTTAATTCTCGCTATTTGTCCGTCTGACGATTCGAGGGCGACCAATCGAACATTAACCTCATAATCGAGCGTCGATCGGTCGGAATCGCTCCCGGGGCGAATCGCCGATAGCGCGATCCGATAGGTGTAAATCGGCTCTAACTGGCCAGGCGCTCGCACAATAACCTGAAATGTATCGGCATTGACTGGGTCGATCGCGAAAGGATTATTGTCGACTCCTATTTGAACGCTCTCGCCATTATTGTCGGTCGCTTCGACGACGAGTTCGGGCGCCTCTTCCGCTGAAAGGGGAAGCGCTTGCCCATCCAATCCCGAAAGAAGCTGAATATCGGAAATAATCGCGCTGTTCGCCGCGATCGTTAAAGGAATGGTAATTTCGGCGCTCTCTGGAGAAGCGACCAATCGCAAATCGACCGCGTCGGGAATACCGTCCCCATCGCTGTCGGCGCACGCGTCGATCGAATCGTCGGCGCCGCAGAGCGGCTCAAGCCATACCGACGCCTCGCGCGATCGCGCCCCATTTCGGTAGACATTGCGCACATAGTCGATATCGAGCCCCGCCCAGACGATGTCTTCGGCTTGCAGATCGGCAACCGACGAAGGCTGCCGCGAAAGGCCGAATATAGCGATTTGCCAGAGCCCGACTTGCTCCATAACATTGGTAATCTCTAAATCCAGCGACGCGCTGGGCACCGGAACCGGCATAATCGTTATCGCTTCGGAATTGCGTCGCATATCGGCAAGCAACGCGGCTCGAGTATCGCCGGTTATTTCAGACGTCGACGCGAGAGGCTTTCGGTCGGGGCGCAACGCGGCGCGAAGCTCTATCGCTCCATAGGCGATCGCCCGAACAATCGGAGCGCCAAAGCGTTCGCTTGGATAGGACAACCGCGTGCCGGGCACGTCGATATTGCCCAGCCCGTCTAATTCCGATGATAGGCGAAACAGGGTTCCTTCTAATTGCAACGTTTGGGGTTCTCGCTCTTGCTGATCGATCACCGAACATCCTGCCGCGAAAATCATCGCAAACAGTGAAATGCCGGCAATTGCCAGCCAATTTTTACTCTGACGTCTCATAATACTACTCCTTCCTAAGATATTATTAATAATAGATACTATTAATATAACTTCGGAAATATAATAAATCCAGTAAAAATAAAAATATTTTTATTAATCGGACAATAATCTGCTCAGCCGACGCAATAGAGCGACGCGCTCTTTTTGACGCTGGGACGATATATTGGCGCCGACGAGATAGGAGCCAACTACAAAAACATTGGCGCCCGCGCGGGCAAGATCCTTGATGGACTTGTCGTTGACTCCGCCATCCACGGCAATCTCTAGATCGAGGCCAAAGAGCTCTCGCGCCCGTTTGATTTTTGCGACGCACTGGGGAATAATCTTTTGACCGCCGTAACCGGGCTCTACGGTCATAATGAGCAGGCGATCGAAACAGCCCGCTAGCGGCAACAGCGTATCGACCGGCGTCGCTGGGTTGATGGCTATCCCCGCCCGCGCGTTTGCCGAGCGTATCGACGCCAACAGCGAATAGGCGCGATGGCTAACTTCGTAGTGGAAT
This sequence comes from Spirochaetia bacterium, assembly GCA_965220165.1. Classification (GTDB taxonomy): domain Bacteria; phylum Spirochaetota; class Spirochaetia; genus CBDCPJ01. The sequence continues at coordinate 16,902 of CBDCPJ010000023.1, read as the reverse complement.
GTAATCGACTGACTCCCCGCCGAGAGGAACGATTCCCACTGCGATGCCGGGTCGTTTACCATAAGATGGGCGTCGAGGGCAATAGTCGGAAACCGGGCCGAGAGCGCGCGCGATAGATGAGCGCCAAATGATATTGGGGGCGCAAAGCATCCATCGAGCACATCGAGGTGAATCTCGTCTACCAACGGAGCGATCTGCTCGACCGCTTCGCCGTAGGCAAGAGGGTCAGCGCTCAGGATGCTGGCCGATAGTTTCATGGCATCGTATAGCATAGCGCCTCCATTGCCCCGGTATTCAAACGCGTCATATACAGTCTACTCATTATATATATGATATAGAAAAAAAACAGGATAAGTCCAGCAAAAAATATTTTTATCAATTGGTCAATAATCGGCGCAGTTGCGGCAAATCTCTTGTGGGATAGTCCGAACTATGACTGCAAATTGGGCGTTGCGGGCCATATTCGGGGCGATTTTCGATTGCGAAGCGGCGCCCGCAGAGGGGGTAGCGCAATAGCGCGGGGGCGAGCCCAGTGGAGCGCGAGCGGAACTGGAATAGATCGCCCCCAGTCAGCGCTATGGAGCGAGGGGGAGACTTCCCCCCTTAATTTGGGAACGTTCGTCCGTTGGCAAGCTACCGGTAGCGTTTTGCGAGCGCGCGGACCGAGCCGAGATAGGTGGCGCCGAAGAGGTTCAGGTGGTTGAGCATGTGGTAGAGATTGTAGCGCTCTGCCTGTTCGAGCCAGTCGCCGCCGAGCGGGATGGCCGCGCGGTAGGCGTTGTAGAAGCGTTCGGGGAAGCCGCCGAAGAGACGGGTCATAGCGATATCCGCAACCGCGTCGCCGCGATAGATTGCGGGGTCGATCAGCGCCGGATCGCCGCGATCGTCGGCTATCACATTTCCGCCCCAGAGGTCGCCATGAAGAAGGGAGACGCGGGGTTGAGCGGGGAGCCAGCTGTCTATGTCGCGTATGACGCGCTCTATAATCCGCGCGGTTTGCTGATCGAGGGCGTCGTTTTTGCGGGCGGTCGTCAGCTGCGGGGCGAGGCGATAGCGGGCGAAAAAACGAGCCCAGTTTTCGTCGATGGCGTTGCGTTGCTCCGACAGTCCTATATAGTTATCGTATTCTAGCCCGAAGGTCGCCTCGACGGGAGCGAGATGCAGCCGCGCAAGCCCCTCGCCGAGCCGCCGCCAATAATCGTCGTCTCCGATCGCCCCTCCCAGATACTCTGTCAACAGTGTCGCGCGCCGAGGGGAACGAACGAGAGCGAGCGGCTTTGGGACGCGTATCGCCTTCGTCAGACGCAGCGATCGCAACCCTTTGGCTTCGGCGACGAACATGGCCGCCCGATCCGCGCTGTTGGATTTTGCGAAGAGCCTTCGTCCGTCGCTTAATTCGACCATGCGGGCATCATTGACGCATCCTCCGGAGAGCCGCTCGCCCTGTTTCGCGGAGACGCCGCCTCCGTAGAGCGCGGCGATGGCGTCATCGATTGTGTCGTACGATCGCACCGCTGTTGCGGCCTTTACCGCCGGTTATTGGCGAGATCTTCGTCGAGCAGGAAATCGATGAATAGGCGACAGACACGACATACCATATCGTAGAGCGTCTCAAATCCCGTGAGTTTATCGTAGTAGGGATCTTCCACGTCGCCGTCGCCGTCGGGGTCCCACCGGCGAAACATCGATATTTTCGATTTTACCCGCTCGTCGGGCGCGATCGCGAAAAGATTTGTCAGGTTGCTCCGATCCATCGCGATGATGTGGTCGTTTTCCGTGAAGTCTTGCGCGACGACGCCTCGAGCCGTATGGTTGATGGGGATGTTGTGTCGCTCTAATACCTCGCGCGTTCTTGGGTCGGCGTCGTCGCCGCTATGGTAGCTAATGATGCCGGCCGACGAGCATTGGAGCGCGCGATCGCATCCCCGCTGTCGCGTCATATGGCTAAATACCGCTTCGGCCATCGGGCTGCGGCATATATTCCCATGGCATATAAATATCACTTTTTTCATAACAATTCCTTACCATATCTCGCTGTAGTGTAATCCATTCGGCCATCATACCCTAATTGCGATGGAGACGCAAGCGGGGGGGAAACGCGTTGGCGCCGAGAACCGAAGTCGAGGCGCGTTAAGCCAATAAGAGATCGGGCGGCCATCCGTGATCGTTGCCTCCCCCCTACCTCCAGCGCTCCGCGCTTCCGGCTACCCCCCTCTGCGGGCAACGCTCCCCCATTGGCCATCGACCCGCCCCCGCCCGCAACGCCCGCATGGGCAACGAGCCCCTTGCATACCCACACAAATGCGAGCCGGGGAGGCATTGGATTACCGGCCTGGTTGGCCCGGTAAAAATGTGTTGTAGCAGGTAATCATATCGCCATTTGGGAGAATATTGGGAATAAAATCGGTACACGCATAGTCGTTGCCGAGGCCGTCGTAATCGACGTATCTTAGCCATGGGGCCTGCGTTGCGCTTCCCAAATTCCACACCAAATTTGTGTCAAATGCGGCGCCATTAAAAGACGGGCCGAAGGTGCTCGCGGTTAGGGCTGCGGCGCTGGGCATCTGGCTGGAAAACCCTTTTCGCTCCTCGATTTCTCCATGAAAAGCGCCAAAACCATGGCTGGAATCGTATCCGTTCGCCGAGATAGCGCCGGCCATTGCGCCAACTCTATCGTGAGCGCCTTCGCCGCCGAAGACATCTCCGGTAGCGTAGCTGGCGATAATTCTGAGAGTGGCGTCAGACAATTGCGCGCCAATTAGACCGCCGAGGTGATCGGTCCCATTTTCGCCATGCACATCTCCGGTGGCGTAACTGGCGATAATCTTGCCGTTATTCCAGCCAACCAGCCCGCCTCCGCGGTCGTTCCCGCCTCCTCCACGAACTGTTGCTGTAGAGTAACTGCCAATAGTCGTGCCACTCCCCTCGTTATGACCAACCAGTCCACCGATATGGTCTTGGTCACCGCCTCCTTGAACGGTTCCGCCGCTATAGCTCGCGATAACCCTTCCCCTATTTTCGCCAACCAGAATACCAATTCGACTTTCGTTCCCAGAGGTTATTTGAGCGGTTCCATCAGCATTGCTCGCGATAATCCTTCCCCTATTTTGGCCGACAAGAACGCCAATTTGATTTTTGTTTCCGGTGCCGCCATATGCGGATCCGTTGGCGTAGCTTACAACAATAACGCCCCTATTAACGCCAACCAGAATGCCAACAGCATCTCCGAATCCAGCGCCGCCATACGCGGATCCGCTGGCGCGGCTTGAGACAATCCTACCGCGATGAATGCCGACAAGAACGCCAATTTGGTCGCTGTTAGGATTATCACTGCCATAAACAACGCCGGAAACCCTGACGTTTTCGATTTTGACGTCGCTTCCTGTGGATCTAAATAATCCCGCTTCTACCGATCCCGCCGCTTGCGCGCCGATTGCGCGAATATAAAGATTGGAGATTGTGTGATTATTTCCCTCGAAGGTAAATCGAACCAATATAGGGGATGGGAATCCAGCCGGAATTGGTCGCTAATGCGTGATCGTCGTTGTTTGGTCGCCACGCGTCATTGACGCTCCCAGAAGCGTAGCTTTCCGCATTGGCGAAATCGAGGCTTCGCGTCAGTTCGTAACCGTGGCATTTTCCGGGAGGGCGAGGACAGCCTATATTATTTCCGGGGTCTTCGCCCGAGGTTTTGTAGCTATCTCCCGATAGATTATACCGTATATTATTAAGCTGTTCCAGCGTCGATATTTCGATAAGACCATTGCGGTTGTTGTCAACAAAAGGCTTAAGAGCGGCGCTTGTCGACGAAGATCTGGCGCTTTCTCCAAAGTCGTTTATCGCAGATATCGCATAGTAATTGACGCCATCAGACGGAGTGGTGTCGGTATAGGAGAGCTCTTGTCCAGCCGCTATCACGGCGAAAGGAACGCTGCTGAACGCGTCCATGCTTTCGCCGTAGCGATAAATGTGATAGTTCATCGCCCCGGCAACAGGTGTCCAGGCAATGATCATAGTCAATTCGATTTGGTCAAGAGTCGGCGCGGATGGCGCTGCGAGGACGGTATCTTGTAAGCCGTCCCTATCGCTGTCGTGTTGATTGGGAATGGGCGATCCGCAAGTTTCTCCGGAGGGAATCAGGGAAGAGTCGCAGGCGAAGGTTTTTGTGGCGTTATTGTACGAAGTAACCCATTTGATACGGGGATGGCTACGATCGTCTCCGAAATCCCAAACTGCGTTGTTCCATCGATTTGCCGCATTGGTAGAAGAATTCGCCATAGTCAAAATGACGGGACTGTGGATGGATGGATTGGAATCAGTAAAGCGATCCCGGGTGATGGTATCGTTCCGTCCGAATCCTAAAATATCGCCGAAGCCATAGCTGGCGATAATCGTTACGCGGCGGTCGTCGCCGACGAGCGCGCCGGCATAATTATCGTTCGGAATGCCCATGACGCTCCCAGTGGCGTAGCTAGCAATGATGGTCGCTCCATTATCGTTCCATCCAGCCAATCCGCCAAGAGTATTTTCCTTTCCGGGCGAAGAAATGACGTTTCCGGTAGCATAGCTGGAGATAATCGCTCCTCCATTCCAGCCGACAAGCCCGCCGATATTTTCGGTGCCGCCAGTTGTGCCATCGGCGTCTCCGGTTGCGTAGCTGGCGATAATCGTTCCGTGGTTCTCGCCAATCAACCCGCCGATCCTGTCGTCGGATCCAGCGCCGCCATCGGCGTCTCCGGTCGCGTAGCTGGCGGTTATCGTTCCGTTGTTCTCGCCCACCAGAGCGCCGACGGCGTCGCGGTTTCCTGCGCCGCCATCGACATCTCCGGTCGCGTAGCTGGCGGTTATCGTTCCGTCATTGTCGCCGACCAGCGCGCCGACGGCGTCGTCGTTTCCTGCGCCGCCGTAGCTGGCTCCATCGATAAGCCCAATCTTTCGAATTTTTGCGGCGGATCCCGTCGCGCCAAATAACCCGATCGCTCCGTTGCCGCGGCTATAAAGTCCGGTGATTGTATTGCCGTTTCCTTCAAACGTAGCGTTAAATCGATTGGCAGGATCGCCGATGGGTATCCATCCGTTGTTGTTCGCGTTATCGGGATTGCCGCCGGTTGGTCGCCACGCGTTATTTATGTCTCCGGCAGCGTAGCTCGCGCCGTCGGCAAAATCGAGGCTTTGCATAAGTTCGTAGCCGATGCAGGTGTTATCGGGGCATCCTATCGTGTTGCCGGGAGCGCCCGCGGAGGTTTTGTAGCTGTCTCCCGCTAGATTATGCCGTATGTTGTCCAGCTGTTCCAGCGTCGATATCTCGATCAACCCGTCGTCATCGGTGTCGATAAATTCCATAAGCGTTATGTTTTCGGACATCGATCTCGCGCCTTCACCGACATCGTTGATCGCGGAAATGGCGTAGTAGACGCTATCAAACGGTTCGTTATCGATATAGTCAGTCGTATTTACCTCGGCTACGGGAGCCCAGTCAAGCATATTCGATCCCGTTATTGTGTTTCGATATACGCGATATGCGGTCGCTCCAGGGGCGGGAGCCCACTCAACTTGTACGGTCGAGTTAATCTGAGTAAGCGTCGGTTGATTGGGGGCGGCGGGAACAGTGTCCTGCGCGCCGTTTCCATCGCTGTCGTATTGACCGGGTATGGGCGATCCGCAGGTTCTTCCCGCGGAAAGCGTATTTTGTTCGCAGACGAACGCGCCGCCGCTACTATATCCGGTAATCCAATTGACCACGGGATAGCGCCTATCTGTTCCAAATCCCCAAACCGTTGCGTTCCATCGGTTTGCCGCGCTGGTAGACGAGTTTGCCGCGGTGAGAATGGCGGGGCTGTGGATGGATGGGTCGGCGTCGGCAGATCGATCGACGCCGGAATTTTCTTCGCCGATAACGTCGCCAAAGCCGTAGCCGGCGGTTATCGTTCCGTTATTTTCGCCCACCAGAGCGCCGACATTGTCGCCGGTTCCAGCGCCGCCATCGGCCGCTCCGATCGCGTAGCTCGCGGCTATCGTTCCGCTATTCTCGCCCGCCAGAGCGCCGACATTGTCGCCGGTTCCGGCGCCGCCATCGGCCGCTCCGGTCGCGTAGCTCGCGGCTATCGTCCCGCCTTCGTTCAAGCCAACGAGACCGCCGACATTGTCGGAGTTTCCAGCGCCGCTTTCGGCGTCTCCAATCGCGTAGCTCGCGGTTATCGTTCCGCTGTTCTCGCCCGCCAACGCGCCGATATTATTGCCGGTTCCGGCGCTGTCATCGGCGTCTCCGATCGCGTAGCTCGCGGTTATCGTTCCGCTATTGTCGCCGACCAACACGCCGACAGAATCCTGAGATCCGTTGCCGCCATCGGCTGTTCCAGCGGCGGAACTTGCTATAACCATGCCGTTATTCTGGCCAACCAATATGCCGACATCGCCGCCGCCATAGCTGGCTCCGTCGACGAGCCCGACGTTTCGAATCTCGGCGCCGGCTCCCGTCGCTCCGAACAGGCCGATCGCTCCGGCGCCGCGACTATAGAGCCCGGCGATCGTATTGCCGTTCCCTTCAAACGTAGCGTTAAATCGATTGGCAGGATCGCCGATGGGCATCCATCCGGGATTGTTGGCTAAGTCGGGATCGGCGTTGTTTGGTCGCCACAAGTTATTTATGTCTCCGGCAACGTAGCTCGCGCCGTCGGCAAAATCGAGGCTTTGCATAAGTTCGTAGCCGTCGCATCCTGTCTATTGCGGGACATCCGGTCGTTCCGCCGGCCGCGGTCGCGGAGGTCTTGTAGCTGTCTCCCGCTAGATTGTGCCGTATGTTGTTCAGCTGTTCCAGATTCCTTATATCGATCAGGCCGTCGTGGTCGCTGTCGACAATTATCAGCGCCGCGCTTTCTGCGCCGATCTTGCGCCTTCGCCGGCGTCATTTACCGCTGATATGGCGTAGCGGTTTGTTCCAGCAAGCGGAACATTGTCGGTATAAGAAGGCGCGCCGCCCGCGGCAATCTCGGCGATGGGAACGCCGCCAAGCCTATTCATGCCTGCCTCGGCATTTCGATAAACGCGATACGCGGTCGCCCCGGAAACAGCCGTCCAGCGAATTACTATCTCGGCGGTTAAGTCGCCTCTATCGTCGGTTGATTGGGGGCGGCGGGAACAGTGTCCTGCGCGCCGTTTCCATCGCTGTCGTATTGGCCGGGTATGGGCGATCCGCAGGTTCTTCCCGCGGAAAGCGTATTTTGTTCGCAGACGAACGCGCCGCCGCCGCTATTATATCCGGTAATCCAATTGACCACGGGATAGATCCTATTATGTTCCAAATTCCCAAACCGTTGCGTTCCATCGGTTTGCCGCGCTGGTAGACGAGTTTGCCGCGGTGAGAATGGCGGGGCTGTGGATGGATGGGTCGGTGTCGGCAGATCGATCGACGCCGGAATTTTCTTCGCCGATAACGTCGCCAAAGCCGTAGCCGGCGGTTATCGTTCCGCTATTCTCGCCGACCAGCGCGCCGACAGTGTCGCCGACTTCCGGCGCCGCCATCGGCGTCTCCGATCGCGTAGCTCGAGGCTATCGTTCCGCTATTCTCGCCCGCCAGTCCGCCGACATTGTCGCCGGTTCCAGCGCCGCCATCGGCCGCTCCGGTCGCGTAGCTCGCGGCTATCGTTCCGCTATTCTCGCCGACCAGTCCGCCGACATTGTCGCCGGTTCCGGCGCCGCCATCTGCCGATCCGGTCGCGTAGCTCGCGGCGATCGTTCCGCCTTCGTTCAAGCCAACGAGACCGCCGACATTGTCGGAGCGAGCCGCTTTCGATCTCCAATCGCGTAGCTCGGCGGTTATCGTTCCGCTGTTCTCGCCCGCCAACGTGCCGATATTATTGCCGGTCGGCGCTGGCATCGGCGTTATCGCGTAATTCGCGGTTATCGTTCCGCTCATTGTCGCCGAATCACGCCGACGGAATCCTGAGATCCGCCGCCATCGGTTGATTCCAGCGGCGGAACTTGCTATAACGCCGTTATTCTGGCCAACCAATATGCCGACATCGCCGCCGCCGTAGCTGGCTCCGTCGACGAGCCCGACGTTTCGAATCTCGGCGCCGGCTCCCGTCGCTCCGAACAGGCCGATCGCTCCGGCGCCGCGACTATAGAGCCCGGTGATCGTATTGCCGTTCCCTTCAAACGTAGCGTTAAATCGATTGGCAGGATCGCCGATGGGTATCCATCCGTTGTTGTTCGCGTTATCGGGATTGCCGCCGGTTGGTCGCCACTCGTTATTTATGCCTCCGGCAGCGTAGCTCGCGCCGTCGGCAAAATCGAGGCTTTGCGTAAGTTCGTAGCCGATGCAGGTGTTATCGGGGCATCCTATCGTGTTGCCGGGAGCGCCCGCGGAGGTTTTGTAGCTGTCTCCCGCTAGATTATGCCGTATGTTGTTCAGCTGTTCCAGATTCGTTATATCGATCAGGCCGTCCCTGTCGTTGTCGATAAATTATAAGCGTTATGTTTTCGGACATCGATCTCGCGCCTTCGCCGACATCGTTGATCGCGGAGATGGCGTAGCGGCCGCTCTCGAGCGGAGCGGTATCGGTATAGACTGTCTCGCTTACCTCGGCTACGGGGACGCTGCCAAGCTCGTTCGATCCCGTTGTCGCGCTTCGATACACGCGATATGCGGTCGCTCCGAGCGCGGGCTCCCACTCAACCATTACGGTCGATCCTATCTGAGTAAGCGTCGGCTGATTGGGAGCCGCGGGAACAGTGTCCTGCGCGCCGTTTCCATCGCTGTCGTATTGGCCGGGTATGGGCGATCCGCAGTTTGCCTCGGCGGGAAGCATGGTTTGTTCGCAGACGAACTCGCCGCTGCCGCTATCATATCCGGTAATAGGATTGATTACGGGATAGAGCATATCTGTTCCAAAGTCCCACACTGTTTCGTCCCATCGATTCGCCGCATTGGCAGACGATGTTTCCACGGTGAGAACGGCGGGGGTATGGACAGATGGATCGGCGTCGTCGGAACGGTCTACGCCGGGGTTTTCTTCGCCGATAACATCGCCAAAGCCGTAGCTAGCGGTTATCGTTCCGCTATTCTCGCCCACCAGAGCGCCGACAGTGTCGCCGGTTCCGCCGCCGCCATCGGCGTCTCCGATCGCGTAGCTCGCGGCGATCGTTCCGCTATTTTCGCCAACCAGTCCGCCAACATTGTCAGCCGCTTCCAGCGCCGCCAGAGGCCGATCCCGTCCGCGTAGCTCGCGGCGATCGTTCCGCCTTCGTTCAAGCCAACGCCAATACCGCCGACGCTATCGGAGTTTCCGGTTCCGCCGCCGCCATCGGCGGCCCGCCAACGCGCCGATCCGATCGCGTAGCTCTCCAATCGCGTATAATTGTCCCGCCATTCTCGCCGACTAATACGCCGACAGAATCCTGAGATCCGTTGCCAGCCATCGGCAGATCCAGCGGCGTAGCTAGCTATAACCGTGCCGTTATTCTGAGCCAACCAAGATTTCGACATTGTCGCCGGTTCCTGCGCCGCCGTAGCTGGCTCCGTCGACGAGCCCGACGTTTCGAATCTCGGCGTCGGCTCCCGTCGCTCCGAACAGGCCGATCGCTCCGGCGCCGCGACTATAGAGCCCGGCGATCGTGTGGCCGTTCCCTTCAAACGATGGCGTTAAAAGGATCGACAGAACCGCCAAGGGGTATCCATCCGTTGATTGTTGGCGTAAGTCGGGATCGGCGTTGTTTGGTCGCCAGGCGTTATTTATGCTCTCCGGCAAGCGTAGCTTGCGATGTTGTCAAAGTCGAGGCTTCTGGTCAGTTCGTAGCCGATACAGGTATTATTCGGGGCATCCTATCGAGTTGCCAAAATCGCCCGCGGAGGTCTCTGTAGCTGTTTCCCGCTAGATTATGCCGCACGCTATGTGAGCTGTTCCAGCGAGCCAATCTCAATCAGCCCATCGCCGTCACCGTCGACAAACGACATAAGCGAAACATTTGCCGAAGTTGATCTCGCTCCTTCGCCGATATCGTTTATCACGGAAATGGCGTAGTAGTTATTGCCGTTTAATGGATTGGAATCTTCGTATGAAAGATCTGCAAGAGCGTCAATATAGGCGACAGGAACAACATCGAGCATATTCGATCCCGATACCGCGTTTCGATAGACGCGATACGCGACCGCTCCGGGGACGGCATTCCATCTCACTGTTATGGTCAACTCGATTTGAGTAAGCGTCGGCGGATTGGGAGCTACGGGAACAGTGTCCTGCAATCCGTTTCCATCGCTGTCGTATTGGCCGGGAATGGGCAATCCGCAGAATCGCGCGGCGGGAAGCAGGTCTTGTTCGCAGGAAAATAGATCGGAGCCGCTATCATATCCGGTAATCCAATTGATTACGGGATAGCGACGATTATTTCCGAATCCCCAAACCGTTGCGTTCCATCGGTTTGCCGCGTTGGTAGACGAGGTTGCCGCGGTGAGAATGGCGGGGCTGTGGATGGATGAATCGGTGTCGGCAGATCGATCGACGCCGGAATTTTCTTCGCCGATAACGTCGCCAAAGCCATAGCCGGCGGTAATCGTTCCGTTATTGTCGCCCACCAGCGCGCCGACAGTGTCTTCGACCCCGGCGCCGCCATCGGCGTCTCCAATCGCGTAGCTCGCGGTTATCGTTCCGCTGTTCTCGCCGACCAGTCCGCCGACATCGTCGCCGCTTCCGCCGCCGCCTTCTGCCGATCCGGTCGCGTAGCTCGCGGTTATCGTTCCGCTGTTCTCGCCGACCAGTCCGCCGATATAGTTGCCGGTTCCGGCGCCGCCTTCTGCCGATCCGGTCGCATAGCTCGCGGCGATCGTTCCGCTGTTCTCGCCGACCAGCGCGCCGATATTGTCGGCGGTTCCGCCGCCGTTTGCGGCCGATCCGGTCGCGTGGCTGGTTATAATTGTCCCGTCATTGTCGCCAACCAATACGCCGACGCTGTCGCCGGTTCCTGCGCCGCCGTAGCTGGCTCCGTCGACGAGCCCGACGTTTCGAATCTCGGCGCCGGCTCCCGTCGCTCCGAACAGGCCGATCGCTCCGGAGCCGCGACTATAGAGCCCGGCGATCGTGTGGCCGTTCCCTTCAAACGTAGCGTTAAATCGATTGGCAGGATCGCCGATAGGTATCCATCCGTTGTTGTTCGCGTTATCGGGATTGCCGCCAGTCGGTCGCCACGCGTTATTTATGCCTCCGGCAACGTAGCTCGCGCCGTCGGCAAAATCGAGGCTTTGCGTAAGTTCGTAGCCGATGCAGGTGTTATCGGGGCATCCTATCGTGTTGCCGGGAGCGCCCGCGGAGGTTTTGTAGCTGTCTCCCGCTAGATTATGCCGTATGTTGTTCAGCTGTTCCAGCGTCGATATCTCGATCAACCCGTCGTCATCGGTGTCGATAAATTCCATAAGCGTTATGTTTTCGGACATCGATCTCGCGCCTTCGCCGACATCGTTGATCGCGGAGATGGCGTAGTAGACGCTATCAAACGGTTCGTTATCGATATAGTCAGTCGTATTTACCTCGGCTACGGGGACGCTGCCAAGCGCGTTCGATCCCGGTGTCGCGCTTCGATACACGCGATATGCGGTCGCTTCGAGCGCGGGCTCCCACTCAACCATTACGGTCGATCCTATCTGAGTAAGCGTCGGCTGATTGGGAGCCGCGGGAACGGTTGCTTGCATTCCGGTTCCGCCGTCGCTGTATTGGCCGGGAACGGGCGAGCCGCAGTTTGCCCCGGCGGGAAGCATGGTTTGTTCGCAGACGAACTCGCCGCTGCCGCTATCATATCCGGTAATAGGATTGATTACGGGATAGAGCATATCTGTTCCAAAGTCCCACACTGTTTCGTCCCATCGATTCGCCGCATTGGCAGACGATGTTTCCACGGTGAGAACGGCGGGGGTATGGACGGATGGATCGGCGTCGTCGGAACGGTCTACGCCGGGGTTTTCTTCGCCGATAACATCGCCAAAGCCGTAGCTAGCGGTAATCATTCCGCTATTGTCGCCCACCAGAGCGCCAACCGTGTCGCCGGTTCCGCCGCCGCCATCGGCGTCTCCGATCGCGTAGCTCGCGGCGATCGTTCCGCTGTTTTCGCCAACCAGTCCGCCAACATTGTCAGCCGCTCCAGCGCCGCCAGAGGCGATCCCGTCCGCGTAGCTCGCGGCGATCGTTCCGCTGTTCAAGCCCGCCAATATGCCGACGCTATCTCCGGTTCCGCCGCCGCCATCGGCGGTTCCGATCGCGTAGCTGGCTATAATTGTCCCGCCATTCTCGCCGACTAATACGCCGACAGAGTCGCCAGCTCCAGATCCGCCGTAGCTAGATCCGTCGATGAGCCCAAGATTTCGAATTTCGGCCTCGGGTCCCGTCGCGCCGAATAAACCTGCCAACCCTTCGCCGCGGCTATAGAGCCCGGCGATCGTGTGGCCGTTCCCTTCAAAGATGGCGTTAAAAGGATCGACAGAACCGCCAAGGGGTTCCCATCCGGGATTGTTGGCTAAGTCGGGATCGGCGTTGTTTGGTCGCCAGGCGTTATTTATCTCTCCGGAAGCGTAGCTTGCGATGTTGTCAAAGTCGAGGCTTCTGGTCAGTTCGTAGCCGATACAGATATTTTCGGGGCATCCTATCGAGTTGCCAAAATCGCCCGCGGAGGCTCTGTAGCTGTTTCCCGCTAGATTATGCCGCACGCTATTGAGCTGTTCCAGCGAGCCAATCTCAATCAGCCCATCGCCGTCACCGTCGACAAACGACATAAGCGAAACATTTGCCGAAGTTGATCTCGCTCCTTCGCCGATATCGTTTATCACGGAAATGGCGTAGTAGTTATTGCCGTTTAATGGATTGGAATCTTCGTATGAAAGATCTGCAAGAGCGTCAATATAGGCGACAGGAACAACATCGAGCATATTCGATCCCGATACCGCGTTTCGATAGACGCGATACGCGACCGCTCCGGGGACGGCATTCCATCTCACTGTTATGGTCAACTCGATTTGAGTAAGCGTCGGCGGATTGGGAGCTACGGGAACAGTGTCCTGCAATCCGTTTCCATCGCTGTCGTATTGGCCGGGAATGGGCACTCCGCATAATCGCGCGGCGGGAAGCAGGTCTTGTTCGCAGGAAAATAGATCGGAGCCGCTATCATATCCGGTAATCCAATTGATTACGGGATAGCGACGATTGTCTCCGAATCCCCAAACCGCGTTGCTCCATCGATTTGCCGCGTTGGTGGACGAGGTTGCCGCGACGAGAATGGCGGGGCTGTGGATGGATGAATCGGCGTCATTAGAACGATCAACGCCAATATGCTCCGCTCCTGAAACAATGCCAAAGCCATAGCTGGCGGTAATCGTTCCGTTATTGTCGCCCACCAGCGCGCCGACAGTGTCTTCGACCCCGGCGCCGCCATCGGCGTCTCCAATCGCGTAGCTCGCGGTTATCGTTCCGCTGTTCTCGCCGACCAGTCCGCCGACATCGTCGCCGGTTCCGGCGCCGCCTTCTGCCGATCCGGTCGCGTAGCTCGCGGTTATCGTTCCGCTGTTCTCGCCGACCAGTCCGCCGATATAGTTGCCGGTTCCGGCGCCGCCTTCTGCCGATCCGGTCGCATAGCTCGCGGCGATCGTTCCGCTGTTCTCGCCGACCAGCGCGCCGATATTGTCGGCGGTTCCGCCGCCGTTTGCGGCCGATCCGGTCGCGTGGCTGGTTATAATTGTCCCGTCATTGTCGCCAACCAATACGCCGACGCTGTCGCCGGTTCCTGCGCCGCCGTAGCTGGCTCCGTCGACGAGCCCGACGTTTCGAATCTCGGCGCCGGCTCCCGTCGCTCCGAACAGGCCGATCGCTCCGGAGCCGCGACTATAGAGCCCGGCGATCGTGTGGCCGTTCCCTTCAAACATAGCGTTAAATCGATTGGCAGGATCGCCGATAGGTATCCATCCGTTGTTGTTCGCGTTATCGGGATTGCCGCCAGTCGGTCGCCACGCGTTATTTATGTCTCCGGCAGCGTAGCTCGCGCCGTCGGCAAAATCGAGGCTTTGCGCAAGTTCGTAGCCGATGCAGGTGTTATCGGGGCATCCTATCGTGTTGCCGGGAGCGCCCGCGGAGGTTTTGTAGCTGTCTCCCGCTAGATTATGCCGTATGTTGTTCAGCTGTTCCAGCGTCGATATCTCGATCAACCCGTCGCCATCGGTGTCGATAAATTCCATACGCGTTATGTTTTCGGACATCGATCTCGCGCCTTCGCCGACATCGTTGATCGCGGAGATGGCGTAGTAGCGGCTCTCGAGCGGATCGGTAAGCGGATCGGTATCGGTATAGGCTGTCTCGCTTACCTCGGCTACGGGGACGCTGCCAAGCGCGTTCGATCCCGGTGTCACGCTTCGATACACGCGATATGCGGTCGCTCCGAGCGCGGGCTCCCACTCAACCATTACGGTCGATCCTATCTGAGTAAGCGTCGGCTGATTGGGAGCCGCGGGAACGGTTGCTTGCATTCCGGTTCCGCCGTCGATGTATTGGCCGGGAACGGGCGAGCCGCAGTTTGCCTCGGCGGGAAGCATGTTTTGTTCGCAGACGAACTCGTCGCTGTCGCTATTATATCCGGTAATCCAATTGATTACGGGATAGAGCATATCTGTTCCAAATCCCCACGCCGTTTCGTCCCATCGATTCGCCGCGCTGGTAGACGATGTTTCCGCGGTGAGAATGGCGGGAGTATGGACGGATGGGTCGGCGTCGGCAGATCGATCGACGCCGGGGTTTTCTTCGCCGATAACGTCGCCAAAACCGTAGCCGGCGGTTATCGTTCCGCTATTATTGTCGCCCACCAGCGCGCCGACAGTGTCGCCGGTTCCGCCGCCGCCATCGGCGTCTCCGATCGCGTAGCTCGCGGCGATCGTTCCGCTGTTCGCGCCAACCAGTCCGCCAACATTGTCAGCGACCCCATCGCCGCCATCGGCGGTCCCGGTCGCGTAGCCGGCAATAATCAAATTGTCATTTTGACCAACAAGCCCGCCAACATTGTCGCTGACCTCATCGCCACCATCGACGGTCCCGATCGCGTAACCGGCAATAACCGATCCACCTTCGTTCCAGCCAACCAATCCGCCGACATTGCTCGCGATTCCGCCGCCGCCATCGACTGCTCCGGCAGTATAGCTTGCTATAATTGAACCACCTTTGTTCCGACCAACCAATCCGCCAACGCTGTTAGCAGCGCCATTGCCGCCATCGGCGGTTCCGACGGCGTGACTTGCTATAATCGCGCCGGCATTCCAGCCAGCAAGCATACCGACGTTATCGCCGTAGACGGCGCCGTTGATAACTCCAACACCGATAATTCTAGCGTTTGTCCCGGTGCCGCCGAATAACCCTCTCGAACCGACGCCGCGACTATAGAGACCGGTTATCGTATTGCCATTCCCTTCAAAGGTAGTTTCAAAAGGATCACTAGAACTGCCGATGGGCAACCAGCCGGAATTGCCCGCGTTGTCGGGATCACCGCCGGTTGGAAGCCATGCGGCGGTTATTTCGCCAGAATCGTAGCTCTCAGCGTCCGAAAAATCGAGGTTTCTCGTCAATTCGTAACCGATACAGCTATCTTGTGGACATCCTGTCGTGACGCCTTCGGCGGTCGCGGAGGTTTTATAGCTAGTTCCTCTTAGGTTGTATCGCACATTGTCGAGCTGCTCCAGGGTGTTGATATCGATGAAACCATCGTTATCGCTGTCGATAACCATTAGAACGGCGCGTTCCGAAGACGATCGCTCGCCTTCGCCAGCGTCGTTAATCGCTGAGATAGCGTAGTAGTTGAATCCGACAAATGGAGCGGAGTCGTCGTAAGAGAGCGGAGCGCCTTCGGCAATCTGAGCGATATAGTCTATCCCGAGCGTATCAGATCCTGCCTTCGCATTGCGATAGACGCGATAGGCGGTCGCTTCGGGGACAGGCTCCCATTGGATCGTTATCACAGAAACGGTCGCGCTTACATTTGGCGCGGCGGGAGCCTCGGGAACAGTATCTTGCGTTCCGTCTCTATCGCTGTCGTATTGTCCGGGGATCGGCTCATCGCAGGCCGCTGCCGGCGGAAGCATCGCTGGATCGCAGGAGAATGCGCCGGTATCGCTATCGTAGTCGGTTATCCATGTGATGACGGGATAGCGGCGATGATCGCCGAAGCGCCAGACCGCTTCGTCCCATAGATTTGCCAGCATAGTCGACGAGTTTGCCGCGGCGAGAACGGCGGGACTGTGGATAGACGAGTCGGCGTCATTAGCGCGATCGACTCCGAAATGCTCCGCGCCTGAAACGGCTCCAAATCCATAGCTAGCGGTAATCGTATCGCTGTTGTCGCCGACGAGCGCGCCGACATAATCGTCTACTCCATTACCGCCATCAGCCGCTCCTATCGCATAGCTCGCGATAATCGTTCCGCCATTCGAGCCAACAAGCCCGCCGACATAATCGGCGGCGCCATTGCCGCCATTAGCCGCCCCGGTTGCGTAACTCGCAATAATCGATCCATCATTCGAACCAACAAGCCCGCCGACATAATCGGCGGCGCCGTTGTTACCATCGGCGTATCCAGAGGCGTAACTCGCGATAACCGTTCCGCTCTCGTTCCAACCGACAAGAGCGCCGACGCGATCGTCTGCTCCATTGCCGCCATTGGCGTTTCCAGCAACATAGCTAGCAATAATCATACCATTATTCCGACCAGCCAGGATGCCGATATTGTCGTTGTTATTACCGCCATAGCCGGCGCCTCTGATAAGCCCGACGTTCCGAATTTCGGCGGTAGCGTCGGTAACGCCAAATAATCCTATCGCGCCATCGCCGCGACTATAGAGAGAAGCTATCGTATTGCCGTTCCCTTCGAATATAGCGGCAAAACGCGCGG
>CBDCPJ010000022.1:0-18141 GCA_965220165.1 Spirochaetia bacterium | reverse complement strand
ACTTTTATGTGTTTTTATTGGATTCGCCAAAGCAAATTCAATGAGCGCGAGAATCTTTACGCGCCAATAAAAAGCTTCAAGCGCGTTTCTTTTTTTTAGCATATAGGTTCGAAATCATATCGGCTGCTTTTTCATTCAACGACTTTTCTTTGGGATTATACACCTTTGAATATTCCTCTACCGCTTTGACCGCTTGCGTAACGGTCTGACTATCAATGTATTCTTGGCTCCAATTTAGTTCCTTGCCAAGAACCGCTCGAAACTGCCCCATAGTTCCTTTCCCGCCTTCTCTACCGCTTGGATTGAATAGCTCCTTTGCAACCTGATCAATTCTATCGGTCAAGTCTCGCATTGTGAACTCGCTTCTCGTAGTGAGTAATGCAATCGCTAGCCTCTTTTGCTTATGAGTCCAGAGATATTTAATCATTGAAAACGCGGCTACCGGCGTGTCGCCGATAGTCGCTTCATTTATTTTGAATTCGCGGTTTCCTATTTTAATATGCGTTCTCTATAAATTCAATGATGCTTTCGCTGTATATTCGGCGAGACATAACAACTAGCTGCCCTGCCGTGTTTGCTTGGGCTTCAATCGTTGTGTTCACAGTTAGTGTGGTTGTGTCGCTTCCGTCAGCTATGTTAATAGCCCCGGATACTCTGCAATTTGGATACCTTAGTTGCATCCGCTCATATTCATCCCCGCGTCGCTCCTCATAATAAAGCGACATCTCGAAAGGTTCGCCGCTCTGACTTCCGGCGGCAAATGCTATCTCGAAACCAGATCGGTGCTGATACGCAGAGTATGTGATTACCGCCCTCATTGTGTTCGCCGGAATTGATTCAAAAACCACAAAAAAACTGCCGCCTATTTTGTAGATATTGTAATTATCTGCCGATAGTGGCGTTGTGGTTCCTGTCGCCTGTGTGCTGGTTCCGATTGCTGTGACGTGATGCGCATCGTCGGTCGCCGATACTGTTAGTTGATATGCTGTGTCTGCTATCGGCGATGATATCGTTTGCGTAAGTTGCGACGCCGTCGCCGCCCCCGCGAATTGAGTTACCGTTCCAATTCCGTTCGATAAAAAGTTCATAATATTGTATGTCGGATTGTTTATTACCGCCGCAAACGATACGCTGTCGATTCCGCGCTCTGTGTAATCTGTCGCGTTGGGATACGTAATTGTATTCTCTGTCGTATTGGGCGACGGCGGGAACGTACCGACTCCCAGAGATTGGTTGACTCCCCCTCTAGTTGCTACCGCGACAGCGGCTCCCGTGAACTGGTCTTGCCTCCTTGGCGTGATGCTTAGTGCCATTAAATACCTCCTTTGGTTGTCACTGTAAATATTGCTGTTGTGATTCTACTCTCTGATTCATACTGAATATCGCTCGCTTCAGTCATCTCTATTTCCGCTCTGCTATTATCAATCGCCTGCCTCGCTTGATAAGCGGCTCTTTTTCGCGACGTTCCGCGGTTTCCTCACCGCAGATTGTCGGTCGAAATTCGCATTGATACACGTCTAATATGATTTCATCATCCCATATAGTTGTTGTCAACGTTATCGCCCAGCCCGAGTTTCCTTTTGGAAAATTGTGAGCGGTCGCATCGTAGCCCGTCGCCTCCTTTATAATGCTTGCGATTATGTCTATCGTTTCCATTATATCAGCCTCCTCAGTTGCCTACTGAGGATAGGCTCCATTTGCGGAACGGTCGCCGCCAGCCCTCTGCGAAAATAGCCCCTGCCAACAAATCCTCTTTTCCCTCTATCCTCTTGCTGTTGCGCATACTCTATTACACTTCCTATGGATATGGTATCTTGCGGAACCGCCGGAACGGTCGGATCGCCATACTTACTGCCCTGCGGCTATTACTGCGTTGTTGCCGACGACAGCAGATACGCTTTCCCTGAGTCGCCCTGTGTCTATCGGCGCGCGCTGAACTACGTTGCCGTGAGCCAACGCCGCTATTTCTCTGAGCGCCAACTCTAAAGCCGCG
The DNA here is from genome assembly GCA_965220165.1 of Spirochaetia bacterium. Classification (GTDB taxonomy): domain Bacteria; phylum Spirochaetota; class Spirochaetia; genus CBDCPJ01. The sequence continues at coordinate 16,148 of CBDCPJ010000022.1, read as the reverse complement.
TCGAAGGCGTCTATGTATCTAGGTATTCGATTGTCAACCGCCATCGATTTCCCCTATAAGGTATGTGTCATTGTCGTTTAGAATTGAGTGGATCACATTATACGTTTTACCCAAAAAGACAAAACATTCTACGTTCAGATCTTGCTGTTTTATTATCACCTTCATTGTCTCTTTTTGATTCCTAATTTCGCTAGCAAGAATCTCGGCGGGAACTGGAGCCCCTTCTATAATTATATATTCACCCATTGATAATTATCATCCGTTGCCGTCCGTCTATTAGTTTCCGATTTAGTCTCCACACTGTTGGCTTTACCGCGATAAATTCCGTCGCAAAGTCGTACGAAAAGCCCGACAATATTATTGACTGTGGCGCTCTGTCGCCGCCAAAGAACAGGTAAGGCTCTGGGATGTCCGACTCGGCTACTGTGTAATTCCCAAGCAGTTGTCTATGTTCAAAATCCGGCTTGACGCCCCCGGTCAGATCCTGCGCATACCAAAACCCATATTCGCTAAGGCTATGTGAAGGCGTCGGCGTTATTGGGATTGGCGTTTCCGCTATCGGTAAAAGCCTTCTCGTGAATCCGCGCCAACGATAAAATGGCGCGACTACTGAATTTGGAAATCCACTGGGATGATAATCCTCATAGTTACCGACGCCCCGACTCCCGACTTGCTGACCGCGTTTGGAAAACCGCCCCGCTTGTCTATATATTGCATCAATCTAATGAACGGCTCTGTTAGTTCAGTCGGCAATTCTTTGTTTGCGATATTATCGTCTTTGAATATCTCTACAAGAACAGCCTGCGCAGACAATGCGAGAGTCGCCCAGTTGCTTGGGAGCGGGATGTAATTTTCAATAGTCGCTTGTGTTATTATTTTATCGTTCCCCTTAATATCATAAACGCGCGGTCGTCAGCGCCTATATTAGTTATAGCGCCATAATTCGCCGCCCCTTTAATTTGTGTAATCGTAGACGCAAGATTGGTTCCGGTCGTCGATGCTGTGTAATCCACTCCATAGATTCCGACGGCGCACGCGCTTCGCAAAACTGTTGTGGTTTTACCCATTCCTGATAGCGCCTCTCGTTGGGTTTCAAGCGGTATGAAGTTCCCTCCATTAATTATGGAAAATGGCATCGCTTGTTGCCGCAATATCACTACCGGAAAAACATCGGCGACGCTTCCAACAGTAGAACTTGCCAGGTTTGACCCTGCGTCATAATACCACACGTCCCCTATAGAGAACGCTCTCCCGCTCGACGGCGCGTTGCCGGTTGCCGCTCGTATTACTTGTTGATTATCTGCTGATATCTTATTAAACGCTACTGAGTTTAACAAGACGTGTCGGAAGTCATACGCTTTGTCGCCCCGCTCGCCTCTAGCTAAGAGAATTCTCTCGTGCGTTATGATTCTATTAGCAGCCGCGGTTTCAGTATGCAAATCCTCGACCGAAGGTGTGTTTGTCTCAGCTATCGCGAAGTTCTTTACTCCTTCCGCTACGGCCATTGCGCGCTCGGTCGCTAGATGCAACGCGTAAGCGGACGCATAGAGTATGAACGCGCTCGTGTCCGAGTCTTGAAGCGCGGGAGTTTGGAATCCAAAATAATCTTGAAAGTCAATCGGTCGCAGTCCAATCGACATTGGAATTCGCTGATTATAAGTTTCATTGTTTCCCACAGTCGCCGTTCCTGTGGTCGCATCTGAACCCGCGCCGTCGTAATCGGTGAATGCGACGTTCACCGAAGCCGCGCCGCTAGTTCCGTTTGCGTTCACCTTATTCTGCAATGACTGCGTAGCCATTGCGAGCCCGTTTGTAAAAACAGGCGCTAACCTTTCCGAGAGATCTGCCGCTTCGTTTGCGATCTGACCTGCGGATATCGTACTTAAATCTATCATTTTTGCCTCCTGTTAATTTGCTCTAAAAATATTATTATATCTATTGATACGTTGCGTAAATGACAACCCGTCATCTTTACCGCCCTTGTTTGGAATCTCCGGCGCCGCCTTTTTTGCCGCCTCACTTTTTACGGAAGCGATGCCGTCATTATATGCTTTAGCGAGTTCTTTGCCAAACACCTCCGCTTGCTCTGCCGTCATTTCCGGCAATGATATACTCGCGAGATGTGGAGCCTCGCCAATCGCCTTTCTAAACCGTTCTTTTGCCTCGATTTGCTCTCGCTCTTTAGTGAGTCTCGCGACTTCCGCTTTTAACTTGGTTTGCTCTATCTGTCTGTCCAACTCGGCTCGCTCTGAATCAGTTTTTGCCAGATCTCGCGCCTTTTCTAACTCCGATTGTGGTTTGGGGATTTCCGCTATACGTTCCTCTAGCGTCTTTATCCTGTTGTTGCTTTGCTCTAATTCCTGTTTAAATGAATCGCGCTCGGCAATAAGTTTTTTTAACTCGTCTTGTTGTGTGTCGCCGGCGTTCGGTTCCTGCTCTGCAGGCTGTTTATTTTCTATATCGCTCATAGTTAACTCCTTTTAGATTCCATATATTTCTCGTTCCCATATGGTTTTGCAATTCCTCGATTGACTTTTCAAGTTTTTGCATCTGTTTATCCTGCTTTACTATAATTTCTTGTAGTTTCAAAAATATATTATTTTCTTGATTGATTATTACGCGTATCTTATTTTTTTGTTGTACTATTATCGTTTTCAATTGGCTTATCAATTCATTAATCTTTCGTTCAATTTTTGCAATCCTTTTATTGTGGCTTTCTAGCGTTTTTAGTAATCCGTCAAACCAATCCATTGTCTCTCATCCTTTTATATCGCTCATAGTTTATTCTTTTTGCGTTCCGTAAATCTCTCCTTCCCAACTATGCAAAGAACTCAGTCTTTCATTTAATAATTCCTTTTCGTCTCGCAATGTTACTTTTTCAATCTCTGTGATTGCCTTTGCTAGTTTTCGTATTTGTTTGTCTTGCTCTACTATCATCGTGTTTAACTGTGCAAACAATTTATTATTCGCTTGTTCAACTTCAAAATTTAATTTAGTCTCGAATTCCAGAAACTCATTCGATGACTTCAGCCTTTCGATTTCCTTTTCATAGTCGGCTGCCAATTTATTTGTTTTATTCATTCTTACTTTGTTGCTGATTGACGACCTGCGATATTCTCGCTTGCAATGTATCTATCTTTTTATTATTCATCTCTAACCTCACTGGCAACGCGTCGGGATCGGTCTCTAATCCGATTATCCTATATGTTTCGTCTATTGCATCAACGTTGTCAAGACGCAAAATCTCTATACCATAACCCTGTTTTAGCGACTTGATTTTAATGCTTTTATATTTTGCCGCGACCAATAATTGGTCTCGCTCGCATTCTAATTGTCGCACTAGCAATTCAACTTTTCGTTTATATCGCAAGTAGCATCTTTTTGAATCTTTCAATCGTTCACCACTGCTCATTGTCTCGCATCGCCTTATATCCTTGTGACTCTCTAATTGCTCTCTTTAGTTGTTCTCGCTGACTGAAGTACCCTGATTCATAGCCAATATCGTCTTTCTTTGCTATTTCCGGCAGGTTCTTTACCTCATATCCTATGTTATTTTGCTTGATATGTCTCTCTATCCTCTCTATATCGCCTGTCATATTATACAATATACATCGCTCGATTTAATTGTCAACTAATAATCTCATTAATTCTTTCTCTGGCGTCGCCAATCGTTCCGAGTTCCGGGTTTCCCATTCCCGGTATTGCCAAAATGACTGTGCATCTGCAGTTTATATCTTGCTGACGGCTCCCCAAAGGCTCCCGGATATCGCGGTCTGTAGATGCCCGCGTTAAAGGTTCCGTCGTCGCTTTCGAATTTCTCGATGCAATGTTCAGTGTCTATCTCTAGTTCTCTCGTCGTTCGCTGTTATCCATTGCCTTCGCAAATTAACGCCTGCCGACTGAAGGTTTCGCTGTTGCAATGAGAGCCCCGCTTGAAAGTTCCTTTTTAACTCGGTTCTTACTATCCTAGCTACCGTTCCGTAACTTTCGCTAAGTCTCATACCAAAGGCTCTAGTCAAGTCACTAAGCACTGTCTGACTAATCGACTGAACCGACGCGCCGCGTTGCGCAAGAGGAGCCGCGCGTCGAAAGACTCGCTCTATCATTATTCGCCGTTCCTCACTAAGAATTGTTCTTGTACTTACGCTCCGGCTGTCGAATTGATACGCTCCGACTCTTTGGTATCTTACTAATTGGAAATCGTTGTTTGCCGGTCGCCTGAATCTTGACACTTCGACTCCCGCCCTCTGCACTAGCGAATGAGCGGATGCCGAGCCTCTAAGTAATTCGCTCTCGGCGAACCTTCGCGAGACTGAACGCACTGCTCTAAACAGGTTGCGGTGCCTAGCAGAAATAATCTCTCGCAAGGCGGCTACTTTTTCGGCGGCGTTGCCGTTGCGTCGAATAGCCCTGTCAAAATCTACCATATAATTCGCCGTCGTTAACGCGTTCTCGGATTGCGAGTATCGCCTCTCGCGCGGACGCCAATGTGTCTGCGTCAAGCGCCAAAAGGATTTGCGACATCGTCGCCATTGTCTAACCCCTGCTCATCGATGATATTTTGCTGTTCAACTTCCGGGTCCAGATTCGCGGCTTGCCAGATCGTACGCTTGCTAGCGCCCGCTAGATTTAGTAATGCTATATTGGCGGTCTGACTCTGTGGTATATTGCGGTCGATATCTATTCTCGGAAACTCGCCAATATTCTCCTTGTTTACCCTTGCCCATATTTCGATGTATCGCTCGACGAAAAGTCGCAACGCCTCTAAAGCCGCGTTTTCGAATTCAGCAATTGTATTCACCATAATTGTCAACCGCATCATCAACGCGGTTCCGCTCGGGTCATTCCCTGCTGTTAATTGCTCATAATCTGGAATACCTGTCATCTCTTGAAGTCCAGAGTTTATCGCCTTCAGTATTAAGTCGGCTCCGGCGTTGGCTGTATAGGTTCCTACCTGCTTGATTAATGTTGGGTCGACGCCCTCCAATATGTGAACGTCGTGTTTATTTAGCGCTTCTAATTCTGCATTAGATATTGAATAAGGTGTCGCCATATAGATATTGTTATTTCTATCGTGCTGTAGCATCCAATTCATTAAAATCCTATCAATTGCGTCAATTGAATCCTTGATTAAATACAGATATGGCTGTGATTCACTGGTTCGCCTGAGAACTACAAAAGGGATTCCCTCATATTCGAAATCGCCTTCCTTATACTCAGTTCCTGCCGAGTCTACTAGCCTTCACGGTCTCTCCATAATTATTTACTATGTCTATAAAGTCTAACGGCGTCCGATTATTAATTACCGCGTTTTTGCCAGCGATGATTATCGCTGCTTTGCCATAGACTAGAGACTCCTTTACTAGTCGTCGCCAAGAATTGAATACAGCATCCCAGTTGATTTTCTCTGCATAGGCAGGGATGTCGCCCTTGAATGAATATCTCTGGTAGCCCGGCGATGCTATGACTCCGGTTATTGTGTCAACATATCTGGATAGCCGAGTGTTTCGGTAAATTTGATTCGCTCGGTCTTTTTGCTTTCGCTCGTTAAACAACTGAGTCGCTTGCCTGTTATTTCCGACAAGGTAGTCACGAACCTCACTATATGCTTGTTGCCTGCTTTTTATTATATTTTTAAGCTCGGCAATAGTCTTGCCTTCTCCAATCGAACCTAGTTCATATGTCATCTTGACTGCCTCATACGTTTAAATATATCACGCGATAGCGCATATCGCAATGCGTCAATGGCGTGGTCTGCTTGTCTAACTTCCGGCTTCTCTATGATATCGCCGCTTGAATCTTGTTGCCATTTATAGTTTCTAAACTCGGCAATGATTTCCGCTAGATGCGGCGCGATGACAATGCCTGCTTTGCCGCCGTTCATTTGTCGCAGGTACTGGATTCCTTGCCAAACGGAGTTCGCCCATTTTTGAACAAGCCTTCCCGGACGGTGCCCAAACATCCTAGAGCAATGGTCGTTTAACCCTGCGTTCGCGGTTCTATCAGCGCTGTCACAATATACTATAGAATCTCTTTTCTCTAGCGTACTTATCCATTTTGCTATTTCATTAAACCGACCGTCGAATTTATAGAATGCATCAATGATAAAAACCTGTCCATTGAAAAGCCTGCAATCTAAGCATACGCGGGCGCGACTCCTCCGCTCCAGTCAACGCCCCGGCGAATGTCTCCTTGTAACGCTTCGTCGGTCGGTTCCGCTACAATTATATTGCCGGCGAATATCGCGTTCGTAGCCGCTTCTCTGGGTTTGCCCATATAAATATGCTCATACAATTCTAAATCATACTTTTTTAATTGATCAGCTTGCTCTATCGCTGTTTTTGATAGGAACTTGTTTTGCTGGTAGTTGGTTTCAATTACGAGCGCATTATCTGGCGGGTTGGCTATGAACTTTTGATATGTCGCTGTTCTTTTAGTAGACGGATTGAACGTCGCCCAGATTTCGCTTCCGTTTTTTTCGAATTGTCGGAACTAGAATTTCCCAGTATGTGATTCCACATCATCCGCCTCCTCTATAAGGCAAATGTCAACGCTTTCTATTCCCTTTATTCTATTAACTAGCGAGTTCCGGTCGTTGCCGGGATAGAATCCCGCGTAATTGATTTCGCTTCCATTAGTATGAGTTATCTGATTTTTGTGCACTGTAAAGTCCGTTAGTTTATAATTATTAATGATATCTCTAAACAGCGTATGCATCGATTGACCTATGCTTTGGAATGTTTTGCGCATTACGATAATTTTGACCGGCGGTTCCCAAGAATTAGCGACTAGCTTCTCGCCGCTCATTATGGAGATTAGCGCAATCGCGACAGCCCAAGATTTCCCGCCGCCGCGCCCGCTCCATAGAGCCTTGTAGTATGGACCGCGCTCTAGTAACTGAGCGAACCTTATTGGGATTGATAGAGTCTTCGGTCGCTCCTGTTGATAGACATATCTTGTTTTTAGTTGACTTTAATGACATAGCGTTATTCTTTGCCTGCGCTTCCAGTTTTTTTACCATTTCCACTAAAGCCGCGCCGCCAATGGTTCTTGTCCTGCCGATGTCCACCATTGCTGAATAATTTGCGATTGCTTTGCCTTTTCTATCCTCATTCGTTTCGTCTATAACATTGTCTGGAATCTCGGTTGCTAGTTCCATAGCGGCGATTCTTGCGATATTGATTCCGCTATCCCATAAATCCTTTAACTTCTGGGCGTCGCTTTCATTGAATATATTTTGGAATCGGTCATCAATCTTTGCAATGGGTATTTGCTTACTTCCGGTAATTTTGTGAGCCTTGATTATCTTATTAACACGAGGCTGGGATACATTTAACGCTTCTGCTATCGCTTTTTGCGTGTATCCCTCTCCTCGCATTCGCATTATGTCATCGATTTGCTTTTTGTTTTTTTTCATCGACTGTTATCGATATAACAGTGTACTGTTATAATTATAACAGTTACTATCGAAACGCTTACCGACAAGCACTTTCCCGCAGGCTATTCATTATATTTTGGCAATTTTCGTGCCATTCACTAGGCGGCAACCCAACTTTGTGGTTACAATTCATACAGCAGACCATTCTTAAGTTCCGTTTGTTGTGAATCACCTTCTCTCCATATATCTTTATCAATGCCTTGCTTTGCGGAGACAGGTGCGCTAATTGTGGATGGTCTGCTTGCCCAAGGGGAGCGCCACAGCAAGCGCATTGCCCTTGCTGTGATTCCCATAATTCTCTCTTTGTCTCGTTGATTTCGAATCGCCGCCTATTCATAGCCTTCCTGGTAGAAGCCCTCGCCAATGACATTTCCTTGGTTATCGTATTTAATTATACTATAAGGCAGCTCTTGTTCATATCTAACTGTGAACCGCAATATTCCGTCTTGATTATAGTGGAATTTGTCAGCTAATTCGCGACCTGATTCAGTCGTTATGAATTTATACCTTATCGTATATTGCTCATCATAGTATGAATCCGCGTCCGGTATTAACATTGTATCGTAGTTTATCATATGCATCTATCTCGAATCTACTTTTGCTTATTCACATGGTCAGCAAATGAACATCCTTTGCTTAACTGCTCATATGGGAATTCCCTGCAGGATTTAATGTTTTTGTCGTCGTAAGTGAACTCACGACTGATTCTGCCTACGTCATCATATACAGTCACTTCATTGGGGATTCCGTCTAGATATGTAGTCTTGTGCAGCATAACTCCCGCTTTATTGTAGCCGATTTTATAAGCGAGTCTTTCGCCGTCTTTATCCATAAGAAACCTTGCTTTAATCGTCATCCCGTCTTTATAGAATGTTCTTATTTCGACGCCGCCTGATTCCGTTTTCCGTATAAACGCTCTTTTTTTCTTATCAATCCACATATAATCCTGTGGTCCATTAAATCGCTCTTTGCATTCAAAATTGCATTTGCCTTCCTTACACTCTTTATTATTACTCATCTCGAATCCTCCTTTCTTGCGTATATTGAATCTGTGTTTATCCAGTCATTTTTGTAAAGGCACTTTTGAGTGACCCTTCCCATATCGTCATATCTAATTATCTCGTATGGAACGCCCAGTTTATATATTGTCTTTTCAAGCACGGCGCCCGACTTGTCATAGCGGATTTTGTAACTTAGTTTAAGACCAGACTTGCTCATTATGAATCTTGACTTGATTGTCAATTGGTCTTTATAGAATGTCCGTATTTCAGTGATGTGTGAATCCGCTTCCCATACCAGCATTCTCTTGCGAGAATCTAAGCACCAACCATCAGTTACTTGGTCCTTGACAGGGCTATTACCCCGGCTGTAGAATAGTCGCTCGGCATCGCGATTGAATTGAATTGGCTCATTTTTATCGTACTCTATATAATGCCTAGCCTTCTTGCGTTCCCTTCGTTCTCGTTCCTTACACTCTCTCTCCTGCTTGCATCGTTTACATTCCCTTTGATTACTCATTTTGTCTCCTTTTTTATGTCTGGCTCGTCTGGTTGCCATGTTTGAATTCTACATGGCAGCCCATTTTTGTAAGTGGTTTTATATGTAGGGTTTCCATACTCATCATACGATATCTTATAGTTTAATTCGTCGTCTCTCATCGTAGCTATGAATCTTGCTTTAATAGTAAGTCCGTCCTCATAGAACGTTCTTATTTCTACTAACTTTTCCTTGTCGTTCCACATCACCATTCGATGCCACTCATCAAAAGAGAAGTGAGTTAATTCTTTGTTGTCTACCGGTTCGTTGCTATTACTATAGAATAGCCTTGCTATCTTGTCCTGGTCTTCCGGGAATTCTATAAATTCCGTGAATTCTATAAATTCCGTTTGCTTACCTTTCCCTTGTGTATGTCCTTTGCCTTTGCTCATATTAACCTCCTATAATTAATCTCTTTACTATTCATACTTCCCATTATAAACGTTGCGAACGACACTTGTACATTACATTTTTGTCGCGTTCATATTTGATTACTCTATATGGCAAGCCTCTTTTGTAAATTGTCTTGTAGATTGTCACTCCGGTTTCGTCGTAACCCACTTTATAGTTTAGCTTGTCGCCAATCCTGCTTGCGACAAAACGTGACTTTATCGTCAGCCCGTCATCATAAAAAGTCCTTATCTCTATTGTGTCCTCTTTTTCATCCCATATTTCCATTCTACCCTGGTCGTCAAAAGATAAGTCATTTTTCCCCTTATCCTCTACAGGCTCATTGGTGTGGCTATAGAAAAACCGAGCCTTTCTGTGCCTGTCTACTGAATATTCACTATTTTCCATTTCACCATTCACTACATATTCCTTATTCATATTACCCTCCTATGATTCTTGTAACTCTATGTACTCTCCGGAGTGAAAGTCCCTGTGCCACACTCCTCTATCTTTATCGTCTCTCGTCGCGATGAACTGCACTTTGCTGTCTTTATATTCTATTAGACTTATTGGAGCCCCGTTTTTATCATATTGTTTTACCTCCGCGGGGGCTCCTTGTTTATAGTCAGTCTCGTAGATTTTAATACCGGCTTCATTATAACCTACTTTTCGATAAAGCGCGCCGCTATCGCCAGTCTTACGCATTATAAACCTAGACCGTAACGTTAAGCCGTCTCTATAAAAAGTGTTTATTTCTATTACCTCATTATTCCCGTTTATAATTAGCAGCCTTCCTTTGCTGTCAAAAATCTTTGACACTTTCCGCTGGCAATTAACTGCATCGTAGAATAACTCTGCTGTATCAAATTCTCTATTTAACTCCCTGTTTTTCATATCCCCTCCCTATTGTATATACCATGTTCCGCTCTCCATTGACGAGCGATGTCAAGCAAGAAACTATATGCTTGGATTATCCAGTTCTTTTTAGCCATTGAAACGAATACCGGCGTCGATAATTCATCGTCTATCTTTATAAAGTCAAACCCGTGCATAAAGTCTGGGTCCGATGTCCTCATTCTATCCAATTCTCGCTGTCCTAGCAATTGGAGCGAGTATCTCGCGCCCTCTTTGCTTACCATTTCGCCATTCAACGCCGATAAGTCAACCGCTAACTCGCCGACTGTAGCCCAGAATCTCTTGTGTATCGATAGGGGGCGGGGCTTGTGTGTCGATAGCCTTACCATAATTGCCGCGCCCCCGCCAAGCGCTATCATTTCGTCGTTTGTCAGTGTTATCTCTACTTTTTTGGTAAGCGGTAAAACCCTTTCAATCATCTTGGATATATTCCATTTTTGGCGCGTTTTGCTTTAGCGCTATTCTGAATGCCGGACCTATATCGGTTTTTAGTTTCCTGCCTTCCGAGTCTTTTCTCTTGTCAATAACTCGGTGCTCCGTAAACTTTATCCCTCCACCAAAATGGTCGTCGACTTTTTGGCAGATTTTGACAAACGCTGTTCATTTGGTCAGTTGTTATGGCTTCATATGGCGTTTCTCCTTCAAAAACGACATCCTTTCTTGGAACGGTGAGTTTGCCATTCCAAGGGTAGATTGACTGAAATTCCTTTTGCTCTCCTGTATCTACAACCTTTAGTTGACCCATATTGGCGAACTCGATTCCGATTGTGAAATCGTTTGGATTGTTGTCTGGGCGATGCGAGAACGAACCATTTCCGGCGTGCCAAGCCTTATATATTAGTGGGCACAATAAATAAATTATGCCATTCCTTGAAATCACTATATGCGCAAACGCGGCTTCTTTGGACCGCGTCATCCAAACAACAGATGTTTGCGCTGACCCTCCGTGAGTTGCGTGCGCGACAATGTGCGTTGGCTTTTCGTCAAAATACCCTCCCTCTATTCTCGGCCCGCATTTAATGACCTTGAATCCTTCTATTACTTCCACTTGCTTACCTCCTTATTAACCTCTAGCCATTCATCGTTTAATCGTAAATATATTCCATTTTTGGCGCGTTTTGCTTTAGCGCTATCTTGAATGCAGGACCGACATCTGTTTTTAGTCTCTTGCCTTGTAAATCTTTTCTCTTATCGATAATATAATGCTCAGTCAATTTCATCCCGCCGCCAAAATAATCGTCAATGCTGTGGCAGATTTTGACAAACGCTTTCATTTGGGCAGTTGTTATGGCTTCATATGGTGTGTCTCCGTCAAAAACGACATCCTTTCTTGGAACGGTGAGTTTGCCATTCCAAGGGTAGATTGACCGGAATTCCTTTCGCTCTCCTGTATCTAAAACTTTTAGTCGACCAATATTCGCTAATTCAATGCCTATGGAAAAGTCGTTTGGATTACTATTCGGTCTGTGCGAGAACGACCCGTTTCCCGCGTGCCAGGCTTTATGAGTAAGCGGGCACAGTTCATAAACTGTACCTTGCCTAGATATTACAATGTGCGCAAACGCCGCTCCTCTAGACCGCAACATCCAGTCTATAGACTGTTGCGCGCTCCCTCCGTGTGTTGCGTGCGCGACAATGTGCGTCGGAGTTTCGTCAAAAAGCCCTCCCTCTAGTCTCGGCCCGCATTTAATTGCCTTGAATCCTTTCACTTTTCGCCCTCCTTGCAAACCTCTAGCCACTCATCGTTTATCGGAATCCCCGCATCTACGCAGTATTCAACGAGTGATAGTAGCGAAGTCGTGTTAGTGTTGACCCTTAGCAAGTCATTGCGGTGATTTGACTTTTCGCCGGTGAGCCTTAATTCTAGAAGGTGCTTTATAAATCTTTTTTTCGACAATATTGGCGGCGCAACCACTTCTTTTGGCGTCTCCTTTAACGCCTCCTCTGGAGCATCCTTTTTCACTACCTTTTTTTCAACGCTCCTTCTCGCTCGCTTTTTTTTCGCAAGCTCCTGTTCTTTAGCGGTTTGGCGTTCCTCATTCGCCTCTTGTAATTTCTTTTCGAAAATATTTTTATATCGAGCGGCGTTTGCTCTTGTTGAATTCTCTATCTTTTCGTACATTACCTCAGAGTTTTCCGCTGCCTTTTTATCAATCCTCGCCAATTCGTCAAAAACTTCAAGCGCCTCCTTTACGCATGGTATACCAAGGGGCTTTTCATACTCTTGCATAGAGACCAGTTTTTTTATCGTTGCTATTTTTCGCGCGATAATTCCTGTGTCTCTATACGAGACGACTTGACAATCGCCTTGCGTATCTCCATACCGGCTTTTTGCCCAGTAAAACTCTATAGATTTCTCGGGGGCGGTTGACAACGCTATCGCTAAGTGAAACGTCGCTTCCAGATATCTTTTGCCAAATTGTGGCGGCGCTGGCTTTGCGTCGACAGCGTCGCCACTCTTAGTTTCCCGCTTTTTGTTAGTGGTTTTACTTGTCGCTATTATATGCGCATCTACTCTTGCTATATAGTCTAAGCGCTTTGTTAGTCATCTTGCTAATTTGCGACCATGACCCTTTTTCATCAGCGTATTGAATCGCCCAACTCCACAGTTCGTCAAGTCCGTCGACGACGATAATATCTATTTGCTCTTTTAAAAAGATATCAACGGCGTCTATAATATAATTAGGATGTGCGCTCGGCGTCTTTATTAGGCGATGCGGGAATTTGCGAGAATATTGTGTAGTCCCGCCGCCCTCCAAATCAATGACCCCTATCTTGTCACCTTCCACTTTCATTTCATTCGCAACCTGTAAAGACGTGTAGCTTTTTCCGCTATGTGGCGTTCCATAAAAAAGCATCTTTGAATACTCCGCAACTTGCTCTGCGTCTACTATCTGCAATGCTCTGTCATTGTAATTCATACTCATAGTTCACCTTCCTTTTCTATTGCTGTCTCTTTGATGTTTGTGTTCATCTCCGTTGAATATTTCTTGCACAGGGCGATTATCGCGTTTTTTTGCATATCCACAAAAACCGGTTTAATACTTTTCTGGTCAGTATAAACTATGAGCGCCCTTTTCGCCCCGACCATTAACGCGTACATCGCAACTTGCCAAGTGTAATGAATTGAATTAGTGGTTCCCGTTTTCCAGTCGATTACAACCCATTCGCCCCATTGTGTTTCTGCTATCAAGTCCGGAGTTCCCGCGACTAATAGCTTGCCAAAAAGCCCGCAAACCGGGTGTTCAACATGAACAGTGTACAAATTCTCGGTGAATCGCGCGAACTTATTGATAATTTTTTTTGGCTCTTCACCCGAGAGCAATCTTGTCGCTATGTCGTCGTGAACCTCCCGCCCCCGCTTCATCGCCGCTTCGGCGGCTGGGGAAATGTATCCATAACCGCCGCGGCAAACCTCGGAAACAGACACCGGGTATCGTTTTTGCCCGTCGATTATTGCGGTATATTTGTGTGTTGTCTCGTCGAACGAAATGCTTTCTATCATTTGACTAGCACCCTTCATTTTACTATCACCCTTGCGTTTATCGTTTTCGAAAACTTGATGCCCTCCGGCGGAGTCTCGCCAAAAATAACCTTGCAGTTAGCCATTGATAGCGACAAACACCCAATTGGAATTGTCTTATTAACAATGTTATTATAAAACTCATCGGGCGACGATACCTCATATGACGCCCGGTCCGCATAATTGACGAACTGTCCGCTCTCTATGAATCGCTCTTTAATAGCTTCCATTTCCTTTTTTAACGCTTTTACTATGTAATCTAGCGCTAAAAACCGCTCTCTATCTCCCTCTGGGGCTTCAGATAATATTCTATCAACAGAATTATTCATTTAATCCTCCTATGTTTATTATTCATCTCTATGCTTAGCGGTCTTTCACCGCCTACACCTATTTTACCCATCGATAAGAACTCTGCTTTTATAGCGCCGAGATACAAAATCATTATTGCGCATAGTTTCAAAAGTTCTCTCGGATTACTTTTTATCGTAATAATCTCATCTTTTCCTCTTACCGAATACAGCCAGTCGCTCCAGTTGTCTACTGTTGCTAGCGTTTCATTAAATTCCTCAGCGATGTTTACCATATTTTCCCAGATCGTTCTCTCCATTTCCGAGGTTCCCATTGTCGCATCCGGATTCGGAATCTTTAAATATGTAAAGTTATGAATATAAACGAGAACTCTTTGGATTAGCCGCGACCACATTGTTGCATCTTTAAAAATTCCTATTCTGTCTATCCTGCTGATTAAATACGAAAGCCTCTCAGCTTGGGTGGCTTCGCCTGTCTGTCCAATTGCAAAGCCTTCGCTTCTAAATTTCAGCGCCCTTTTTAGAATGTACTTTAGCAACAGGTGGTGATAATACCAATCTATTTCATATTTCATCGATTTATCTCACTGTTTAGTCGCCTATGCAACTGCGTTTCACACTCCTCATCATCCTCTGGGGGCTCCTGGCCCCCAAAGTCCAGCATATATTTTAATATGCTACTCGCTAAATTTATAAACCTATCCTCTGAGTCGTCTATGTACAGATATCTCGCATCGTCTTTTATCTCGTCAAATAGAATCTGCCTCATATTCTCTCCGAATTGGACTTCGTGACTTCCTATTCGATTTAGAATTAAGTTTTTTAGCGCGCTTTTGCTTATCATTGATTTCCTATCTATGGTCGCGTTATTTTTTTACCGCTTCGCATTTATAGTATCTTTGCTTTACGCCCCACGTGTAATGACTATGAGGATTTTCCAACGCCGACTCGCCTCCGAAATCCAGCATGTATGTTAGAATGTTCGCCGCCAAATTCGTGAATCTGTCATCTGCGTCGTCTATATCCAGATTTTTGGCATCCTCTTTTATTTTGTCGAACAGCATCTGCCTCATTTCCTCGGTGTAAGGCACTTGATGACTCTCTATTCTCTCCAGAATTAAACTTTCTAGTGTATCTTTGTATATCATTAATTTACCCTCGCCTCTGTCATTCTATTCTCTATTCTATTCTCCATTGTGTTCTCCTTTTTGTTTTTTCTTGTTTTTTTTGCCTTCATTGGCTCCTGTTCATATTCATCCAATTTAACGTACGCGTTATAAGTAACAATCATAATGTCGTGATAATAAACCGCGTTTATTCCGTGTTTCTCGAGTATTATTCTTTTGGCAATGGCGTCGCCGTACCATTCTGGTAATTCCCCGTCCACCAAAAACGCCTTTGCGACTTTTAGCGTCGTTTTTGCTTTGCAATCACCACAAGGACCTAAACTTCCCGCGTATATCTCGATATCAACCATTTCCTCGTTCTCGTCTGTTTTTTCGAAATATCCTACTTCGAATTCACTTCCGACTCTCATTATCGAAAAGCCTAGAGACTTTAACAACTTCCTGTTTTCCCTCCATATTTTCCAGATCTCGTTATCGCCCCCTGTCCACGGCAATGAGAATTTTGTTGAAATCCCACTGCCATTCACCTTTACTACGTTTTTGCTGTCTTCTTGTCTTAGACAACACAAAAACCCTCTTACTATTTCTTTGTGAACGCCAAAGCGTTCAACATCATCTCTTAATGTAATCATAACTATATAATATAAATGTCGTTCATCAATGTCAAGTGTTTTTTTTAATATTTCATAAACTTTTTTTCAACCGGTAGGCTTTACTATCTCTGGCTTCTACCGCTTTTACCGAAACTAATTATGAAATACTTTTTATTTTTTTAATTAATTTATCAACGTCAACGCCACTTTTTTATAAAAATCTTGATAATTATTGCTAAAATCACTAATAGAATTATAACTACCGATATTATTATCGCTATCCTTTTTATTGAATTAAATAAATTGTTTGCCTTATTC
>CBDCPJ010000021.1:0-16628 GCA_965220165.1 Spirochaetia bacterium | reverse complement strand
GGAGAGTGGTAAGTGAAAGGATTCAAAGCTATTAAATGCGGGCCGAGACTGGAGGGAGGTTTTTTTGACGAAACGCCGACGCACATTGTTGCGCACGCAACACACGGCGGTAGCGCGCAAACATCCATAGACTGGATGTTACGCTCCCAAGGAGCCGCCTTCGCGCATATTGTGATATCACGAGCGGGCACAGTTTATGAACTGTGCCCGCTAACTCACAAGGCTTGGCACGCAGGAAACGGCTCGTTTTCGCATCGACAAAATAGTAATCCTAACGACTTTACTATAGGAATAGAATTAGCGAATATGGGTAGACTGAAGGTAGTTGATGTAGGAGAGCGAAAGGAATTCCGGTCAATATACTCTTGGAATGGCAAACTCACCGTTCCAAGAAAGGATGTCGTTTTTGACGGCGAAACGCCATATGAAGCCATAACAACTGCCCAAATGAACGCGTTTGTAAAAATATGCCATAGTGTCGACGACTATCTAAGCGGAGGGATAAGGTTTACGGAGCACCGAATTATTGACAAAAGAAAAGACTCGGAAGGCAAGAAACTTAAAACGGATATAGGTCCGGCATTCAGAATAGCGCTAAAGCAAAACGCGCCAAAAATGGAATACGTATTCAAGATGATTGAAAGGGTTTTGCCGTTGACCAAAAAAGTAGAGATAACGCTAACGGGCGACGAAATGGTCGCCCTTGGCGGGGGCGCGGCGATTATGGTAAGGCTATCGACACACAAACCGCGCCCTCTGTCGATACACAAGAGATTTTGGGCGACGGTCGGCGAGTTGGCGGTTGACTTATCGGCGTTGAATGGCGAAATGGTAAGTAAAGAGGGCGCGAGATACTCGCTCCAGTTGCTAGGTCAGCGAGAATTAGATAGAATGAGGACGTCAGATCCGGACTTTATGTACGGGTTCGACTTTATAAAGATAGACGATGAATTATCGACGCCGGTATTCGTTTCAATGGCTAAAAAAAACTGGATAATTCAAGCATATAGTTTCTTGCTTGACATAGCGAGACAATGGAGAGCGGAACATGGTATATACAATAGGGAGGGGAGTTATGAAAAACAGGGATTTTAATAGAGAATTTGACACAGAGGAGTTATTTTATGACGCAGTGAACTGCAAACGGGAGGTGTCAAAGATTTTTGACAGCAAAGGAAGGCTACTCATTATAAACAGGAATAATGAGATAATAGAAATAAACACTTTTTATAAAGACGGTTTAACGTTGCGGTCTAGGTTTATAATGCATAAGACCGGCGATAGCGGCGCGCTTTATCGAAAAGTAGGCTATAATGAAGCCGGGATTAAAATCTACGAGACTGACTATAAAGAAGGCGCGCCGGCGGAGGTAAAACAATATGATAAAAACGGGGCGCCAATTAGTTTAGTAGAATATAAAGACAGCAAAGTGCAGTTTATCGCGACGAGAGACGATAAAGATAGAGGAGTGTGGCACAGAGACTTTCATTCCGGCGAGTATATAGAGTTACAAGAATCACAGGATAAGGAAATATAGGAGGGTAATATGAATAACGAATACGTAGTAAATAACGAAATGGAAAATAGTGAATATTCAGTAGACAGGAATAGGAAGGCGCGGTTTTTCTATAGCCACACTAATGAGCCAGTGGAGGATAAGGGGAAAAACGAATTGTCTTTTGACGACCAAGGAAGTATGGAAATATGGGATGAGAAAGAGGACACAATAGAGATAAGGACTTTTTATGATGACGGGCTGACGATAAAGTCACGTTTTGTCGCAAGCAGGATTGGCGACAAGCTAAACTATAAAGTGGGTTACGACGAAACTGGAACGACAATCTATAAGACGATTTATAAAAGAGGCTTGCCATATAGAGTAATCAAATATGAACGCGATAGCAATGTCATTTATAAGTGTCGTTCGAAACGGTTATAATGGGAAGTATGAATAGTAAAGAGATTAATTATAGGAGGGTAATATGAGCAAAGGCAAAGGATACACACAGAGGAACGATAAGACAAAGGGAATGGCGGAGAATTCCGGTAGACCAGACTACACACAGCAAGGCTATTCTATAGTAATACTAACACGTCCTATAGAAAACAAACCGACTGGTTTTCAACGATACAGACTTCTCTAGGTTTGATGAACAGCATAGAATGATCATATGGAATAATGACAAAACGAAATCAATTAGAGACATAAGAACGTTTTATGACGACGGACTTACTATTAAAGCGAGGTTTATAGCAAGCAGCAATGAAGATGACGAGGATGAATTAAACTATAAGATATCTCCTATGACGAGTACGGAAACCCTACATACAAAACAACTTACAAAAATGGGCTGCCATGTAGAATTCAAAAATGGCAACCAGACGAGCAAGACGTAAACAAGGAGACAAAATGAGCAATCCAAAGGAATGCAAGCGATGCAAGCAGGAGAGAGAGTGTAAGGAACGAGAACGCAGGGAACGCAAGAAGGCTAAACACTACATTGAGTACGATAAAAATGAGCCAGTTCAATTCAATCGCGATGCCGAGCGACTATTCTATAGCCGGGGAAATAGCCCGGTCAAGGACCCGACAACGGATGGTTGGTGCTTAGATTCTCGCAAGAGAATGTTAGTATGGGAAGCGGATTCACACATCACTGAAATACGGACATTCTATAAAGACCAATTGACAATAAAGTCAAGATTCATAATGAGCAAGTCTGGTCTGAAGCTAAGTTACAAAATCCGCTATGACAAGTCAGGCGCCGTACTTGAAAAGACAATATACAAACTGGGCGTTCCATATGAGATAATTAGATATGACGATATGGGAAGGGTCACTCAAAGGTGCCTGTACAAAAATGACTGGATAAACACAGATTCAATATACGCAAGAAAGGAGGATTCGAAATGAGTAATAATAAAGAAGGAGGATTCGAGATGAGTAATAATAAAGAATGTAAGGAACGCAAATGCAATTATGAATGCAAAGAGCGATTTAATGGACCACAGGATTATATGTGGATTGATAAGAAAAAAAGAGCGTTTATACGGAAAACGGAATCAGGCGGCGTCGAAATAAGAACATTCCATAAAGACGGAATGACGCTTAAAGCAAGGTTTCTTATGGCAAAGGGCGGCGAAAGATTGGCTTATAAAATCGGCTACAATAAAGCGGGCGTTATGCTACACAAGACTACATATCTAGACGGAATCCCTCATGAAGTGACTGTATATGACGACGTGGGCAGAATCAGTCGTGAATTCACTTACGACGACAAAAACATTAAATCCTGCAGGGAATTCGCATATGAGCAGTTAAGCAAGGGATGTTCATTTGCCGACCATGTGAATAAGCAAAAGTAGATTCGAGATAGATGCATATGATAAACTATGATACAATGTCAATGTCGGACGAAAATTCATACTATGATGAGCAATATACGATAAGGTATAAATTCATAACGACAGACTCAGGTCGCGAATTAGCTCACAAATTCCACTATAACAAAGACGGAATATTGCGGTTAAAAATTACCTATGAGCAAGAGCTGCCTTATAGTGTAATTAAATACGATAACCAAGGAAATGTCATTGGCGAGGGCTTCTGCCAAGAAGGCTATGAATAGGCGAAGATTCGAAATCAACGAGACAAAAAGAGAATTATGGGAATCACAGCGGGGGCAGTGCGCCTGCTGTGGCGCCCCGCTTGGGCAAGCAGATCATCCACAACTGGCACATCTGTCTCCGCAAAGCAAGTCGCTAATAAGAATATATGGAGAGAAGGTTATTCACAATAAACGGAACCTCAGAATGGTCTGCTCTATGAATTGTAACCACAAAGTTGGGTTGCCGCCTAGCGAATGGCACGAAAATTGCCAAGAAATAATGAATAGCCTGCGGGAAAGCCCTTGCTAGCAAGCGTTTCGAAAGGGCTTGTTAGAATTATAATATTATGATATTATACCGATAATAGTTGGTAATGAGAAGAAACAAGAATCAGATAGACAGAGTAATGAGAATGCGCGGCGAGGGGTATACGCAAAAGGAAATCGCAAAGGCTATAGGGATAACCCAACCGCGTGTTAATCAAATAATAAAGCGTTATAGGATTAATGGCGGTGGGGAAATCTCGATTCCCAAAATAGATGAGCGGTTCCAAAATATATTTAGTGAAGGAGACGCCCAAAAGTTAAAGGCACTCTGGGACAGCGGTATAAATATCGCAAGAATCGCCGCTACGGAACTAGCAACAGAGATTCCCGACAACGTTATAGACGAAACGAATGAGGATGTAAAAGGCAAAGCAATCGCAAATTATTCAGCAATGGTAGATATAGGGCGAACGAGAACAATTGGCGGCGCGGCGCTAGTAGAAATGGTAAAAAAACTTGAAGCGCAAGCAAAGAATAATGCCTTATCGCTGATGTCAACGAGAAACAAGATATGTTTATCAACAGGAGCGACGAAGAGTCTATCGATACCAATAAGGTTCGCTCAGTTACTAGAGCGCGGTCCATACTACAAAGCGCTGTGGAGCGGTCGCGGGGGCGGGAAATCTTGGGCTGTTGCTATCGCGCTAATATCTATAATGAGCGGCGAAAAGTTAGTCGCTAATTCTTGGGAACCGCCGGTCAAAATTATAGTTATGCGCAAAACCTTTCAGAGCATCGGTCAATCAATGCATACGCTGTTTAGAGATATCATTAATAACTATAACTTAGCGGACTTCACTGTCCATAAGAATCAGATTACACATAGTAACGGAAGCGAAATAAATTACGCGGGATTCTATCCAGGCAACGACCGGAACTCGCTAGTTAATAGAATAAAAGGGATTGAAAGCGTTGACATTTGTCTAATAGAGGAAGCGGACGATGTGGAAAGTCAATATTGGGAAATTTTAGTTCCAACAATTCGAAAAAGCGGAAGCGAAATCTGGGCAACGTTCAATCCGTCTACTAAGAGAACAGCGACATATCAAAAGTTTATTGCTAACCCGCCAGACAACGCGCTCGTCATTGAAACTAATTACCAGCAAAACAAGTTCCTATCGAAAACTGCAATAGAGCAAGCCAATCAGTTAAAAAAGTATGATTTAGAATTATATGAGCACATTTATATGGGCAAACCCAGAGAGGCGGCGACCAACGCGATATTCGCCGGAAATATAATTGTAGCGGAGCCAAGTGACGAAGCATTACAAGGAGACATTCGCCGGGGCGTTGACTGGAGCGGAGGAGTCTCGCCCGCGGTCTGCTTGGACTGCAGACTTTTCAATGGACAGGTTTTTATCATTGATGCATTCTATAAATTCGACGGTCGATTCAATGAAATAGCAAAATGGATAAGCGACGCTAGAAAAAAGAGATTCTATAGTATATTGTGATAGCGCCGATAGAACTGCGACCGCAGGGTTAAACGACCATTGCTCTAGGATGTTTGGGCACCGACCAGGACGTCTTGTTCAAAAATGGGCGCATTCAGTTTGGCAAGGAATTCAGTATCTAAGACAGATGAACGGCGGCAAAGCAGGCATTGTAATCGCGCCGCATTTAGCGGAGATTATTGCCGAGTTTCGAAACTATAGGTGGCAACAGGATTCAAGCGGCGACATTACTGAAAAGCCGGAGGTTCGACAAGCAGATCACGCCATAGACGCATTGCGATATGCGTTGTCGCGCGATATATTTAAAAGAATGAGGCAATCAAGATGACTTATGAACTAGGTTCGATTGGAGAAGGCAAGAGCATTACCGAGATTAAAAATATAATAAAGAGCAGGCAACAAGCATATAGTGAGGTTCGCGACTATCTTGTCGGAAATAACAGGCAAGCGACTCAGTTATTCAACGAGCGAAAGCAAAAAGACAGGGCGAATCAAATCTACCGAAACACGCGACTATCGAGATATGTCGACACAATCACGGGAGTCATAGCGTCGCCGGGCTACCAGCGATACTCATTCAAGGGCGACATACCTACCTATGCAGAGAAAATCAACTGGGATGCTGTATTCAATTCTTGGCGACGACTAGTAAAGGAGTCTCTAGTCTATGGCAAAGCAGCGATAATCATCGCTGGCGAAAACGCGGTAATTAATAATCGGACGCCGTTAGACTTTATAGACATAGTAAATAATTATGGAGAGACCGTAAGGCTAGTAGACTCAGCAGGAACTGAGTATAAGGAAGGCGATTTCGAATATGAGGGAATCCCTTTTGTAGTTCTCAGGCGAACCAGTGAATCACAGCCATATCTGTATTTAATCAAGGATTCAATTGACGCAATTGATAGGATTTTAATGAATTGGATGCTACAGCACGATAGAAATAACAATATCTATATGGCGACACCTTATTCAATATCTAATTCAGAATTAGAAGCGCTAAATAAACACGACGTTCACATATTGGAGGGCGTCGACCCAACATTAATTAAGCAAGTAGGAACCTATACAGCCAACGCCGGAGCCGACTTAATACTAAAGGCGATAAACTCTGGATTACAGGAGATGACGGGAATCCCAGATTATGAGCAGTTGACTGCAGGGAATGACCCGAGCGGAACCGCGTTGATGATGCGACTGACCATTATGGTCAATACAATTGCAGAATTCGAAAACGCGGCTTTAGAGGCGTTGCGACTTTTCGTCGAGCGATACATCGAAATATGGGCAAGGGTAAACAAGGAGAATATTGGCGAGTTTCCGAGAATAGATATCGACCGCAATATACCACAGAGTCAGACCGCCAATATAGCATTACTAAATCTAGCGGGCGCTAGCAAGCGTACGATCTGGCAAGCCGCTAATCTTGGACCCGGAAGTTGAACAGCAAAATATCATAGATGAGCAGGGGTTAGATAGTGGCGACGATGTCGCAAATCCTTTTGGCGCTTGACGCAGACACATTGGCGTCCGCGCGAGAGGCGATACTAGCAATCCGAGAACGTGTCAACGACGGAAATTATATGGTAGATTTTGATAGAGCTATTCGACGCAACGGCAACGCCGCCGAAAAAGTAGCCGCCTTGCGAGAGATTATTTCTGCTAGGCACCGCAACCTATTCAGAGCAGTGCGTTCAGTCTCGCGAAGGTTCGCCGAGAGCGAATTACTCAGAGGCTCAGCATCCGCTCATTCGCTAGTGCAGAGGGCGGGAGTCGAAGTACCAAGATTCAGGAGACCGGCGAACAATGATTTCCAATTAGTAAGATACCAGAGAGTAGGAGCATATCAATTCGACAGCCGGAGCGTAAGTACAAGAACAATTCTTAGTGAGGAACGGCGAATAATGATAGAGCGAGTCTTTCGACGCGCGGCTCCCCTTGCGCAAAGAGGCGCGTCGGTTCAGTCGATTAGTCAGACAGTGCTAACTGACTTGACTAGGGCATTCGGCAGGAGACTCAGCGAAAGTTATGGAACGGTTACTAGGATTGTAAGAACTGAACTAAAAAGGAACTTTCAAGCGGGGCTCTCCTTGCAACAGCGAAACCTTCAGTCGGCAGGCGTTAATTTGCGAAGGCAATGGATAACAGCGAACGACGAGAGAACTAGAGATAGACACTTGAAGTTGCATCGAAATTCGAAAGCGACGACGGAACCTTTAACGCGGGCATCTATAGACCGAGATATCCGGGAGCCTTTGGGGAGCCGTCAGAGGATATAAACTGCCGATGCACAGTCATTCTGGCGATACCGGGAATGGGCAACCCGGAACTAGGAACGATTGGCGACGCCAGAGAGCGAATTAATGACATCATTGGTTGACAATTAATTCGAGCGATGTATATTGTATAATATGACAGGCTATAGAGAGATACGCTGAGCAAAGGAGAATGAGAGACAATGCACTGGTTTGACGAAAGAATAGAGCAAGAACATTATAAATGGGAACGACAATTAAAAATAATAATGCTTGAACAGGAAATCAACGAGATGCTTGAAATAATCGAGAAAAAAAGAAAAATGCTTAGACTTGAAAAGCAAACACACGAGATGTGGAGAGAAGTGCAAGACATAGAACGAGAAATCTATGGAATCTAAAAGGAGTGAACTCGACTTCGCGACACCGAGGGCATTCAAAAGTGCCGTCGAATATAGAGCATTCAAGTCCAGAGGATATCACATTACACCGGAATGCTTTATACACAAGGTAAACAATAACAACGACAAGATAAACACGTTGAGGGCGAGAATATGGAAAATGATGAATTTCTTGGACGGTTAAACTTGATGCTTGTAAGACAGAGTAGGAAATACACAAACTTACAAGAACTATTGAATTGCTTGAAAAAAAGATATATCAAAAAAAGCAGGATGAAAAATTAGAAAAACTAAAATACAATGCTATATGGGAACGAGAAATCTATGGAATCTAAAAGGAGTGAATTATGAGCGATGTAGAAAATAAACAGCAAGCAGAGCAGGAACCGAGCGCTGGCGACACACAGCAAGACGAGTTAAAAAAACTAGTTGCCGAGCGAGACACATTCAAGCAGGAATTAGAGCAAAGCAACAACAGGATAAAGACGCTAGAGGAACGTATAGCGGAAATCCCCAAACCACAATCGGAGTTAGAAAAGGCGCGAGATCTGGCAAAAACTGATTCAGAGCGAGCCGAGTTGGACAGACAGATAGAGCAAACCAAGTTAAAAGCGGAAGTCGCGAGACTCACTAAAGAGCGAGAGCAAATCGAGGCAAAAGAACGGTTTAGAAAGGCGATTGGCGAGGCTCCACATCTCGCGAGTATATCATTGCCGGAAATGACTGCAGAGCAAGCGGAGGTGTTTGGCAAAGAACTCGCTAAAGCATATAATGACGGCATCGCTTCCGTAAAAAGTGAGGCGGCAAAAAAGGCGGCGCCGGAGATTCCAAACAAAGGCGGCAAAGATGACGGGTTGTCATTTACGCAACGTATCAATAGATATAATAATATTTTTAGAGCAAATTAACAGGAGGCAAAAATGATAGATTTAAGTACGATATCCGCGGGTCAGATCGCAAACGAAGCGGCAGATCTCTCGGAAAGGTTAGCGCCGGTTTTTACAAACGGGCTCGCAATGGCTACGCAGTCATTGCAGAATAAGGTGAACGCAAACGGAACTAGCGGCGCGGCTTCGGTGAACGTCGCATTCACCGATTACGACGGCGCGGGTTCAGATGCGACTACAGGAACGGCGACTGTGGGAAACAACGAAACCTATAACCAGAGGATTCCAATGTCGATTGGACTGCGACCGATTGACTTTCAAGATTATTTTGGATTCCAAACTCCCGCGCTTCAAGACTCGGACACGAGCGCGTTCATACTCTATGCGTCCGCTTACGCGTTGCATCTAGCGACCGAGCGCGCAATGGCCGTAGCGGAAGGAGTAAAGAACTTCGCGATAGCTGAGACAAACACACCTTCGGTCGAGGATTTGCATACTGAAACCGCGGCTGCTAATAGAATCATAACGCACGAGAGAATTCTCTTAGCTAGAGGCGAGCGGGGCGACAAAGCGTATGACTTCCGACACGTCTTGTTAAACTCAGTAGCGTTTAATAAGATATCCGCAGATAATCAACAAGTAATCCGCGCGGCGACCGGCAACGCGCCGTCGAGCGGGCGAGCGTTCTCTATTGGAGATGTGTGGTATTATGACGCAGGGTCAAACCTGGCAAGTTCTACTGTCGGAAGCGTCGCCGATGTTTTTCCGGTAGTGATATTGCGGCAACAAGCGATGCCATTTTCCATAATTAATGGAGGGAACTTCATACCGCTTGAAACCCAACGCGAAGCGCTGTCTGGAATGGGTAAAACCACAACAGTTTTGCGAAGCGCCTGCGCCGTCGGAATCTATGGAGTGGATTACACAGCATCGAGAACCGGAACCAATCTTGCGTCTACTCTCACACAAATTAAAGGGGCGGCGAATTATGGCGCTATCACTAATATAGGCGCTGACGACCGAGCGTTTATGATACTAAGAGGAACGATAAAATAATAACACAGGCGACTATTGAAAATTACATCCCGCTACCAGATAACTGGTCGACTCTCGCATTATCAGCGCAGGCGGTTCTTGTCGAGATATTCAAAGACGATAATATCGAGAATAAAGAATTGCCAACAGAGTTGACGGAGCCGTTCATTAGATTGATGCAATATATAGACAAACGGGGCGGTTTTCCAAACGCGGTCAGCAAGTCGGGTGGCGGGACGTCGGTAACTTATGAGGATTATCATCCTAGTGGATTTCCCAATTCAGTAGTCGCGCCATTTTATCGTTGGCGCGGATTCACGAGAAGGCCTTTGCCAATAGCCGACACGCCAATCCCAATAACGCCGACGCCCTCGCATAGTCTAAGCGAGTATGGGTTTTGGTATGCCCAGGATATGACAGGAGGTGTCAAGCCGGATTTTGAACACAGGCAACTGCTTGGGAATTACACGGTAGCCGAGTCTGACATTACAGAGCCTTACCTGTTTTTTGGCGGCGACAGGGCGCCACAATCTATAATATTGTCGGGGTTTTCGTACGACTTTGCGACTGAATTTATCGCGGTAAAGCCGACAGTGTGGAGACTGAATCGGAAGTTAATAGACGGACGGCAACGGATGATAATTATAAATGGGTGAATATATAATTATACAAGGGGCACCAGTTCCCGCCGAGATTCTTGCTAGCGAAATCAGGAATCAAAAAGAGACAATGAAGGTAATAATAAAACAGCAAGATCTGGACGTCGAATGTTTTGTCTTTATGGGCAAAACATATAATGTGATACACTCAATTCTAAACGATAACGATACGTATTTGATAGGGGAAATCGATGGCGGTTGACAATAGAATACCTAGATACATAGACGCATTCGACGCTGCTTTAGAATTGGCGCTTAGAGAAATAGCCGCTTTGGCTCACGGCAACGTAGTTCAGCGCGCTCCGATAGATACTGGGCGACTAAGGGAAAGCATATCTGCTGTCGTAGGCAACAACGCAGTAATAGCCGCAGGGAGTAAATATGGTGATCCGACCATTCCGGCGGTTCCGCAAGATACCATATCCATAGGAAGTGTAATAGAGTATGCGCAACAGCAAGAGGATAGAGGGAAAAGAGGATTTGTCGGCAGGGGCTATTTTCGCAGAGGGCTGGCGGCGACCGTTCCGCAAATAGAGCCTATCATCAACAGGCAACTGAGGAGACTGATATAATGGGAACAATAGACATAATCGCAAGCATTATAAAGGAAGCGACGGGCTACGATGCGACCGCTCACAATTTCCCGAAAGGAAACTCGGGCTGGGCGATAACCTTGACAACAACCATATGGGATGATGAAATAATATTAGACGTTTATCAATGCGAATTTCGACCGACAATTTGCGGTGAGGAAACCGCGAACATCGCGAAAAAAGCCGCTTATCAAGCGAGGCAAGCAATTGATAATAGCAGAGCGGACATCGAGATGACTGAAGCGAGCGATATTCAATACGAGTCCGAAAGTAGGATTACAACAGCAATATTTACAGTGACAACCAAAGGAGGCATTTAAATGGCACTAAGCATCACGCCGAGAAGGCAGGACCAGTTCACGGGAGCCGCGGTCGCGGTAGCAACAAGAGGGGGAGTCAACCAATCTCTGGGAGTCGGTACGTTCCCGCCGTCGCCGAATACGACCGAGAACACTATTACGTATCCGAATGCGACAGATTATACTGAGCGCGGAATCGACAGTGTGTCATTCGCGGCGGTAATCAACAATCCGACATACAATATTATGAACTTTTTATCGAACGGAATAGGAACGGTTACTCAGTTCGCAGGGGCGGCGACGGCGTCGCAACTTACGCAAACGATATCATCGCCGATAGCAGACACGGCGTATCAACTCACAGTATCGGCGACCGACGATGCGCATCACGTCACAGCAATCGGAACCAGCACACAGGCGACAGGAACTACGACGCCACTATGCAGGCAAGCAATTATAATATCTACAAAATAGGCGGCAGTTTTTTTGTGGTTTTTGAATCAATTCCGGCGAACACAATGAGGGCGGTAATCACATACTCTGCATATCAGCACCGATCTGGTTTCGAAATTGCATTCGCCGCCGGTAGCCAAAGCGGCGAACCTTTCGAACTGTCGCTCTATTATGAGGAGCGAAGGGGCGATGAATTCGAGCGGTTGCAACTACGATATCCGAACTGCAGAGTCTCCGGGGCTATCAACATAGCCGACGGAAGCGACACAACAACATTGACAGTGCAAACAACGATTGAAGCCCAAGCAAGCACCTCAGCGCGGTTACTTGTTATGTCTCGCCGAATATACAGCGAAAGTATCATTGAATTTATAGAGAACGCATATTAAAATAGGAAACCGCGAATTCAAAATAAATGAAGCGACTATCGGCGACACGCCGGTAGCCGCGTTTTCAATGATTAAATATCTCTGGACTCATAAGCAAAAGAGGCTCGCGATTGCCTTGCTTACTATTAGAAGCGAGTTCACAATGCGAGACTTGACCGATAGAATTGAGCAGGTTGCAAAGGAACTTTTCAATCCAAGCGGTCGCGAAGGCGGCAAGGGAACTATGGGTCAGTTTCGCGCGGTTCTCGGCAAAGAACTAAACTGGAGCCAAGAATACATTGATAGTCAGACCGTTACGCAGGCGGTAAAAGCGGTAGAGGAATATTCGAAAGTCTATAACCCAAAAGAGAAATCACTAAACGAGAAAGCCGCCGATATGGTTTCAAAACTATATGCTAAAAAAAAGAAACGCGCTTGAAGCCTTTTATTGGCGCGTAAAGATTCTCGCGCTTATCGAATTTGCTTTGGCGAATCCGATAAAGACACATAAAAGTCAGAGGAAATGGTATAGGAGAGTAATTAAAAAGAGTAGACATATAGTTTACCATAATACTAAATTCACAAGACGGCAGGTAAATAGAATGAGCGCGCAAAAACTAGACACGATTATCGGAGCGATAGTCAGACGACTCGCCGTCGACATTAACTGGAAAAAATGGCGGTTGTAGCGAACGCTGAGATTCGAATACAAGCATCTGGAGCCCAAGCCGCGAACCGCGAACTGAGGAATGTTAGCGGAAATCTTAACAATATCAACACAAACTCGCGCGGAGCGGACAGGGCTGTCGGCGGATTCTCTAGTAGACTAAGCGGTTTGTTCAGAGTCGCGGCGGCATCTGGAGCCCTAGCCGCGGTCGGCAGGGGGATTCTGAGAGTCGTTCAGTTAGCGAGCGAGGCTGAGGAGACTACTGCGAGGTTTGCGACTGTTTTTGCCAGAGAACTGCCACAAGCAAACGCGATTATCAATAACCTATCGGACACATTTGGCATTGCGAGACAGGAAGCGGAGGCTTATATTGGTCAGATCGGAGACGTCGCACAGGGTCTAGGGTTAACGTCGGATGCGTCGCTAACACTTGCAGATAACATAACCAGACTCGCAGCCGACCAAGCGTCATTCAACAATACCGCCGGCGGTACTGAGAGAGCGGTCAACGCGCTCTATTCAGCAATATTGACAGGCGAAGCGGAGGCGGCAAAGAGTCTGGGTTTGGCGTTGCAGGAGAATCAGCAACGCGCCTATGCGCAAAGCATCGGACTCACATTCAATGAACTAACCAACCTAGAAAGGATACAGTTGAGATATGACTTGGCTGTCTCGCAATCCCAAAACGCAATCGGCGATGCGGTAAGAACACAAGATAGTTTTGCAAACCAGAGCAGGCGATTGGCATCGGCGCTGTCGGATGCCGGCGTTTTAATCGGCGAAATATTCTTGCCGGCGGCGACAAGGGCGGTGAGTGGAATAAGAAACCTTGTCAATTCATTCCAAAGCCTAGAGCCAGTAAGCAGAGCGGCGGTAGTAGCCATAGGCGCGATAGGAGCGGCGTTGCTAGCGCTGGCTTTGAATCCAGTAGTAGGGGCGATAGCGGGAGTCGCGGCGCTGACTACAGGAGTCGTCGCGTTAACATCGGCGGCGAGAGAAGTAGAAAGGGAGGCGGCGATTGAAAATGTGCTAGCATTACTGACCACCGGCGCGCAATTATCAAAAGAAGCGATAAACGAAGCGGAACAAGCATTCGAGGATTTTGGCAGCACAATTGGCGACATTCATTTGCTATCGAATCAAGGTTTTATATCAGTAGAAGAGTCGATAAGGAGAACTACCGAAGCAATAGAGAATGGAACAAAAAGCCTTGGGTTGTCAGCGGAAGCGGAGGCGGTACTACTTTCAATAACTATGGAGAGGTTGAATCTAAGTTCAGAGATTGACGAATTGTTACAAGGTCAATTAGAATCGACAGCACAGAGAATTAACGCAAACATCGCTGACGCAAAAGCCATTGACGAATTGAATACCGCCAACGAAGCGGCTTTGGCGATTGAAGTGGAGCGAATCGCGGCGAATAAACGAGTGACGGACGCGTTCAATAACGCATCGCAAGCAGAGCGCGACTTAGTAGAATCCCAGAGAGTAAGAATAAATTTGTTGGATGAGGAGATAAGCGAAAGCCAAATATTGACTGAGCAGATAGACTTACTCAGTAGCCAGATACTAGAGTTAGCAATGTCCGAGGATATTAGCGTTGATAATTCAAACCTGGTCGCCTTATCTGACCGACTTGCGAACCTGCGAGATGAGCATCGACGAGTCACAGAGGAAGCGGAACGGTCAAGAGCGGAGTTAGAAAGGCAACCGGGGGCGCTTTTCGACTATCGAGAAGCCGCTGAACAGGCGGCGAGAGCAATACAGCAATTAAGCCAAAGAACAGCAAGCGCGAGAGGGGATTTCACCGATTTAATCTCTGGAATCCAGAAAGCGACTTCGGAAGTAGTTAGTTTCGCCCAAATTAGTCTAGACACCGCGGCGGGACTTTTCGACGCCATTGCGGGCTACCAGAATCGAGAACTAGAGATATACGAGCGAGCCCAGCAAGAGCGCATCAATCTGGAAAGGGATGAACGCGATGAACTGCTTGCCAATGAGAACCTTACTTCAGCCGAACGTATGAGGATTCAAGAGAATTATGCTAGGGAAGTAGAGGCGATAGATAGGCAAACCGCCATAAAGCGATACCAACTTGGAAGTAGAACAATTCGAAACCGAGAAGGCGTTTTCGATAGTAAGGATAGCAATAGAGACAGCGCAAGGAGTCGCTAAAGGCAATCGCTGTTTTGCCGCCACTTGGCTTCATCCTAGCGGGAATCGTAGCGGCGGCGGGAATCGCCCAAACAGCCATTGTCGCGGCGACGCCACCGCCACCGCCACCGGCATTGCAAGAGGGTGGAATTGTACAGCCTGTCGCCGGCGGTCGCAGAGTCATTGTTGGTGAGGGGGGCGACCAAGAGGCAGTAATACCGCTAAACGCAGCAGTGCTAGGTCAACTAGCGGACGCCATTGTGGCGAGACAAGGCGAACGGCAAATAATTATTCAAAACATTGTCGACACTGATTTAATAGCGGAGGCAGTTATTGAACGACAGGGTCGCAATATAGTGGTTGACAATGGAAATGTATCAACATAAGATATAATATGACAGTAAAAACAATTTCAAAAAAAGGGCTGTCGAAACTAAAGCGAGCCGGGCACGCTAAAACAGACCGAGCAGAGCATTCAAAACGCCAGCGCATAAACGCAAAGGCAGGCTGGGCGCGGCGCGACAGGAAAAAGACAGTCCGACAAGACAATAGAGGATGAGTTATATCGCAAGATACATAGGCTCGCGCAAAAGGTGAAAGGCGGGGCGGTGGCACTGAGGATGATGAGGTAGAATTAGAACTGGCACGATACCAGTGGCAAAATGACAAATTATCAAGATGCGAGCCCGAAAGTACAGAGTATTTTCGACTGCTCACAAGGTTTCGCTACGAGAATAAAAAGCGATTCAATGAGCGAAAAAAAAGAGAGGAGATAAGGAGAAAAAATGGCCTTTGCAAGGATTGACACGAGAGACGAGAGACTAACAGCATTGATACTCGGCGACTTGCCCAATGTGGTATGGACGCCAACACTGAGCACGTCGGGGGCTGAGCAAACTGAGTTACAAGATAATATCACTTTTCAAGTCGGCACTAGGTTTAGATATCTAGGCAGTATCTACGAATTAACGGCGCCGATGAGCATTCCGGCAAGCAACGAGAGGTTTGGTTGGGTTTATCCAAACATATCTACGGGGCAATTTGAAATTCTAACCACAAAGCGAGTAGAGGGCGCGGGAGTCGCCGGTTCGAGACCACCGATAGGAATGTGGGCGCGAGATAATAACAGGCAGGCATTCCTGCCGATGAATCCTAGCCAAGATAGGCAGTATCCTGCGAGCGACAATAGAGATATTCTCGCCGGAAGCGGTAGTAGGAGAACAATAATAGTGCAAGATAGAGCAAGGATTTCTTTAGATTTAACGCAAAATCAACTAGGCTTTACTGTAAACAGTGTAATAGGATTTCTAGAAAATGAACTGAGCAAAAACGGAGAGTCGGACATCCTATCGGTGAGCATAGCGAGAAATAATTCGGAAATAGCAACAGCGACTCTTGATAGAGGGATATGGCAAACAACCCCCGAGTTACACGCCACACTAGCAGGCGCTCTGGAATCACTAAACAT
>CBDCPJ010000020.1:0-11022 GCA_965220165.1 Spirochaetia bacterium | reverse complement strand
ACGATACAGAAAAATGAATCCCAAACATTCTACTTTACCAACGGTTCTTGTAATTGAGGAAGCACATACATTTATTAAAAGATATAAAGATGACGTAGAAGATATTTCCACATCCGTAATCTGTTGCCAGATATTTGAGCGGATTGCGCGAGAAGGAAGGAAGTTCGGGTTAGGTCTTGTTTTATCATCTCAACGACCAAGTGAATTATCACCAACAGTATTATCTCAGTGTAACACCTTCCTTCTTCATAGAATAAGCAATGATCGAGATCAGGATTTGGTCCACAAATTGGTCCCTGATAATTTAAAAGGACTCTTGCGAGACCTTCCCTCATTATCATCCCAAAATGCAATTCTCCTTGGTTGGGCTACAGAAATACCAACATTAGTTCGTATTAATGATTTACCGAAGAACAACCAGCCATTATCAGATGATCCTACATTCTGGGACATATGGACTTCTCCTAACAATTCGAAGGATCAGACTGGATGTAATAACACTAATTGGGAGCGGGTTGTAAAAGAATGGACTGAGCCAAAATCCCAATAGAGGAATACACTTGAATCAGGCAATATTGAACAAGATTCAGATGTCTTCGAAGAAGGTATTCCATTGTGTAGCCGTCCGGACAAGAATGGCATAGAAGTATCTGAATCATCCGCCGATCTCTTCGACTCTAATCGTTTGGAATATCTGGGGTACAACGAGTATTTGTAAGGTGTCATTGCCTACCTCCTTTGTGCTGTAGCTGCTTACAAATTAGCTTACAAGTTTGCGGGAGGCACCTTAGGGTAATAAATACAGGCCAGATAAGGATTTAACTACCCTTAACTAGCCTGATTTTTATGGGCCCACCAGGACTTGAACTTGGGACACCCTGATTATGAGTCAGGTGCTCTAACCAACTGAGCTATAGGCCCCAAATTAGAAATAGTATTATCTCATACCCACCCCCAAGTTGTCAAGCGGTATCGCGCAAAAAAGAAAATCTGAAAGGGAGGGGGGGAATTTTCCCCGCAAATAAGCCTCTAAGGCCGATATCGAAAAACGCCCCAACCCCGCGCGTCGCTGTCGCAGTTGTTGCCTCCCCCCTACCTCCAGCGCTTCGCGCTTCCGGCTACCCCCCTCAGCGGGCCACGCCCCTCTCAGTTGGCCATCGCCCCGCAAAAAGCCCGCAACGCCCGAATGGGCACACCTACCTTTCGCGCCCCCAACCCGCGCGCCGCGGAGGCTAGCGTCTGCGGCGCGCCGATAGGCGAATGGCTGGAGAGCGAGGGGGGAGACTTCCCCCCTCTGCCTGCTTACCGCCCTTGACCCGGTATCAGCGTCGTCCCGCAGACGAGCGTCGAGCCGTCCGGAAGCATCGCGGGGTAGTCGGCGCAGTCGTAGTCGGTTCCCGTTCCGTCGTAATCGGCGTAGCGGAGGGCGGGCGTCTGCGTCGCGTCGCCAAAGTCCCAGGCGCCCATCGTATCGTCTGCGGCGGCGTTCCACCGCGCGCTGGCGTTGGTCGCGGTTAGGGCGGTCGCGTCGGTTACGCTTGCGGGAGGCGCGCCGTCTGTGTTGGTTGTCTCCGCGCCCATAACGGCGCCAAAGCCGTAGCTTGCGGCAATTGTTCCAGTCGCGTTGTCGCCGACCAGCGCGCCCGCCGCGTCAGAGCCGCCCGCGCCCCCGTCCGCCGCTCCAGTCGCGTAACTTGCGGTAATTTCGCCGCCATCGTTTCGGCCGACCAGCGCGCCGACGGTGTCGCTTTCTCCGCCGCCGCCATCCGCATTTCCAGTCGCGTAGCCGGCGATGACGGCTCCGTCGTTCCAGCCGACCAGTCCGCCGACGATGTCGTTGTCTTCGGCGCCGCCGTTCGCGGCTCCGGTCGCGTAGCTAGCGATAACCGTTCCGGAGTCGTCGTTCCAGCCCACCAGCGCTCCTACCCAGTCGGAAGAGCCGTCGCCGCCGCCGTCCGCGGTTCCGGTCGCGTAGCTGGCGATGATCGTTCCGTCGTTCCGGCTCGCCAGTATGCCCACTATGTCAGACGAGTCGGCGCCGCCGTAGCTGGCGCCCCCGATAACTCCGACGTTGCGGATAACGGCGGAACTCCCGACAGAGCCGAATAGTCCCGCCGCTCTGCCGCCGCGAGTGTAGAGGCCGCTTATCGTATTGCCGTTGCCTTCAAAGGTGGCGACAAACGGCTCGTCGTTGTCATCGAAGCATTGAAAGTAATCAAGATCGTCGGTGGTCTCGCAACCGCCGATGGGATCCCAGCCGGCGTTGGTCGCCATATCGGGATCAGCGTCGTCGGGTCGCCAGTCCATTTCGATCAACCCGCTGGCATAGCTTGCGGTATCGGCAAAGTCGAGGCTTTGCGTCAGTTCGTAGCCGTCGCATCCCCCCGCAGGGCATCCGTTCGAGTTGCCGTTGGCGCCAGCGAAGGTCGCGTGGCTGGTTCCGGCCAGATTGTATCGTATATTGTTGAGTTTTTCCAGCGTATCGATCTCGATGAGTCCGTCGTCATCGATGTCGACATCGAGCAACATGTCGCCGTTTACCGATTGCGACCTCGCCCCTTCGCCCGCGGCGTTCACCGCGGAGACGGCGTAATAGTTCTCGCCGTTTTGCGGGTCGTTGTCGGTATAGGAAAGCTCGCTCGCGGCGACTTCGGCGATGGGGCGGTTCCCAAGCGCGCTGTTGCCGACGGTCTCGTTGCGGTAGACGCGATAGGCGGTGATTGCGGGAGTTGCGGCGGGCGCCGTCCATGTTACTATTATAGTGGAATCGGTAGAGGTCGCGGTTGGGAGATCGGGGGCTTCGGGAACGCTGTCTTGCGTCCCGTCGCCATCGCTGTCGTATTGGCCGGGAATAGGATCGCCGCATGTTTGCCCATCGGGCAGCATCGTTTGAACGCATGAGAATGTTTCGGCAGTCGCATCGTAGCCGGTTACCCAGTTAACGACGGGATAGCGCCGGTCATCGCCAAAGCTCCAGACCGCTTCGTCCCATTGATTTGCCGTCATAGTCGACGAGTTTGCCGCGGTGAGGACGGCGGGGCGACGGATCGATGGATCGGCGTCTGCGGAGCGGTCTACGCCAGATATTCCGCCATTCAGAGCAGCGCCAAAGCCGTAGCTTGCGGTGGTAGTTGCGGTGTGCCATTCCGGCCAACCAGTCCGCCAACTTCGTCGAAGTTGCCGATGCCGCCGTCTACGTCTCCGGTCGCGTAGCTGGCGACGATGGTTCCACGATTCAAGCCAACCAGTCCACCAACATAGTCGCGATCGCCGAGGCCGCCGTCTACGTCTCCGGTCGCGTAACTGGCGACGATGGTTCCAAGATTATGGCCAACCAGTCCGCCAACGTCGTCGTTGCCGCTGTTGCCGTCTACGTCTCCGGTCGCGTAACTGGCGATAATGGTTCCGTCGTTCTCATTCCGGCCAACCAACCCGCCAGCGCCGTTACTGGTGGAAGCGCCGCCTACGTATCCGGTCGCGTAGCTGGCGACGATGGTTCCGTTATTTAAAGTAACCAGTATGCCAACGCTGTTGGAAACGCTGTTGTAGATACTACCATCGATGATTCCGACACGGCGAATACTGGCTGTTTCGCCGGTCGCGCTGAATAGCCCCGCTACTGCGGCGCGGCGGGTGTAGAGGCCGGTTATAGTATAGCCGTTCCCTTCAAAGATGGCGGTAAATAGATTGGCTCTTGAGCCGATGGGCTCCCAGCCAGGATTGGTCGCCATGGAAGGATCGGCGTTGTTTGGCCGCCAGTCCGTATTTACGGCATTGGCGGCATAGCTTGCCGCTTCGGCAAAGTCGAGGCTCCGCGTCAGTTCGTAGCCGACGCATCCCCCCGCGGGGCATCCGTTCGAGTTGCCGTTGGCGCCAGCGAAGGTCGCGTAGCTGGTTCCGGCCAGATTGTATCGTATATTGTTGAGCGCTTCCAGCGTATCGATCTCGATGAGTCCGTCGCCATCAGCGTCGATGGAGGACTCTCATAGCGCTTGCCGATAGCGACCGCGCGCCCTTCGCCCACGGCGTTCACCGCGGAGACGGCGTAATGGTTCGCGCCGTCTTGCGGGTCGTTGTCGGTGTAGGAAAGCTCGCTCGCGGCGACTTCGGCGATGGGGCGGTTCCCAAGCGCGCTGTTGCCGACGGTCTCGTTGCGGTAGACGCGATAAGCGGTGATTGCGGGAGTTGCGGCGGGCGCCGTCCATGTTATTATTATAGTGGAAGCGGTAGAGGCCGCGGTTGGCGTCGACGGCGGCGGGAACCATATCTTGCGTCCCGTCGTCATCGCTGTCGTGCTGACCGGGGATGGAATTGCCGCATGTTTGCCCATCGGGCAGCATCGTTTGATCGCATGAGAATGTTTCGGCAGTCGCATCGTAGCCGGTCACCCATTTGACGACGGGATAGCGCCGGTCATCGCCAAAGCTCCAGACATCTTCGTCCCATTGATCTGCCGTCATAGTCGACGAGTTTGCCGCGGTGAGGGCGGCGGGGCTGTGGATCGATGGATCGGCGTCTGCGGAGCGGTCTACGCCAGATATTTCGCCATTCAGAGTAGCGCCAAAGCCGTAGCTTGCGGTGGTAGTTCCGGTTCCAAGATTCTGTCCAACCAGCCTGCCAACTGCGTCGCTGTTGCCGAGTTTGCCGTCTACGTCTCCGGTCGCGTAGCTGGCGACGATGGTTCCGGTTCCAAGATTCTGTCCAACCAGCCCGCCAACTTCGTCGGAGTGGCCACTGCCGCCATCTCCGTCTCCGGTCGCGTAGCTGGCAATAATGGTTCCGCCATTCTCGCCAACCAGTCCGCCAACATTATCGTCGCGGCCGTTGTTGCCGTAGGCATTCCCGGTCGCATAACTGGCGACGATGGTTCCGCCATTCTCGCCAACCAGTCCGCCAACAGTGTCGTCGTCGAGGCCGCCGTCTACGTCTCCGGTCGCGTAACTGGCGACGATGGTTCCAAGATTATGGCCAACCAGTCCGCCAACGTCGTCGTTGCCGCTGTTGCCGTCTACGTCTCCGGTCGCATAACTGGCGATAATGGTTCCGGTGTTCTCATTCCGGCCAACCAACCCGCCAGCGCCGTTACCGATGGAACCGCCGCCTACGTCTCCGGTCGCGTAGCTGGCGACGATGGTTCCGTTATTTGAAGCAGCCAGCATGCCAACGCTGTTGGAGTTGTAGCTACCGCCATCGATGAGTCCAACACGGCGAATACTGGCTGTTTCGCCGGTCGCGCCGAATAGCCCCGCTACTGGGGCGCGGCGGGTGTAGAGGCCGGTTATAGTATAGCCGTTCCCTTCAAAGATGGTGGTAAATAGATTGGCTGTTGAGCCGATGGGCTCCCAGCCAGGATTGGTCGCCCTGGAAGGATCGGGGTTGTTCGGCCGCCAGTCCGTATTTACGGCATTGGCGGCATAGCTTGCCGCTTCGGCAAAGTCGAGGTTTCGCATCAGTTCGTAGCCGACGCATCCGTCTTCCGGACATCCTCTGGTGTCGCCGGGATCTTCTGCGGCGGTCGTCTTGTAGCTGGTTCCGGCTAGGTTATGCCGTATGTTGTTCAGCGCCTCCAACGTGTAGATCTCGATGAGTCCGTCGCCATCGGTGTCGGCAAAGGGAAGTATGCTGATAACGATGTCGGCTTCGACAGTAAGCGCGCCGCTCGCGCCGGTGGATGTGTCGCGCGCCTGAACGGTAAGTTCGATACGATTTGCCGCGAAGTTGGCCGGGTTGTAGGTCGGCGCGGTTTCGACGGTTATCTCGCCAGTCGCCGTCATGGCGATTGCCAGATAGCAAGTCGGAATTTGGCGTCTATGTCGGCCCAGCGTCATCGAGAAAGCGTAGGATATTTCATCATCGACAACCATGAAGCCATCGACACTGTCGGTCGCGTCAATGTCTATCATCTCGCTGAGCGTTTTGGTTCCGGCTTCGACTGTTACTGCGGCGGCCGGGATGCTTTCGGGGTCGATTACCGGCGCTTCGTCGTCGGTGTTGGTTACCATGATAGTAAGTTCGATGTTGCCGTTTTGCGTCGCTATGCTTCCGGTCGCTTGCGCGGTTATCGTGATGCCATTAGTCTGCTGTTCGTTAGAGAGCGCTTCGTAATCCAACTGGGCGGTAATCTCTCCCATGGCGTTAATGGCAAAGCTCGCCGGATTTCCCGCAATCGCATACGGATTAGTATCGGCTAGGGTTGCGCCGGGCGCCGTTATGGTGGTCACAGCAATAAATTCGACGTCGCTTTCGTCAATGGTTATCGCGGCGCCCGCGCTTGACATCAAATTGATCACGCTGGGCGCTATAACGGTAATGACGAGCGTTGCGTCGGTAGTCATGTCTCCCGTAACGCCAGACGATGTGTCGGTCGCGCGGATGGCGATCATTCGCGTATTGTCGGCGGGCGTAGCGTCCGAGAAAACGGGCGCGGTCGCGACAGTGATAACGCCGCTGTTGGCGTCGATAGCAAAGCCGCCAAAGATAGACAGCCCCGCTCCGTTTGGCACCACGGCGTCGCCCGAGCCGTCGACAAGGGCGTAGGATATCTCGCCGTTATTGCCCGCTGGCGCGGCGTCTCCGTCGGTCGCGGCAATGGTCAGCGTCCCGCCGCTGATCGTCGTGGTTCCCGATTCGACCGTTACGCCCTCCGGGATAGCGCCAAATACCGGCGCTTCGTCGTCGGTGTTGGTTACCATGATAGTAAGTTCGATGCTGCCGTTTTGCCCAGCTATGCTTCCGATCGCCTGCGCTGTTATCGTGATGCCATTAGTCTGCTGTTCGTTAGAGAGCGCTTCGTAATCCACCTGGGCGGTAATCTCCCCCGCGTTGTTAATGGCAAAGCTCGCCGGATTTCCCACGATCGCATACGGATCAGTACTGTCTAGGGTTGTGCCGGGCGCCGTTATGGTGGTCACAGCAATAAATGCGGCGTCGCTTTCGTCAATGGTTATCGTGGCGCCCGTGCTTGACATCAAATCGATCGTGCTGGACGCTATAACGGTAATGACGAGCGTTGCGTCGGTAGTCATGGCTCCCGTAACGCCAGACGATGTGTCGGTCGCGCGGATGGCGATCATTCGCGTGTCTGTGGCGTCTCCCGCGTAGACCGGCGCGGTTTCGACGGTAATGACGCCAGTCGCCGCGTTGATGGCGAACCCGCCAAAGATAGACAAGCCGACTTCGTTTGGCGCCACAGCGGCATCCGCGTCGTCGACAAGGGCGTAGGATATTTCGGCGTCATTGCCTACCGGCGCGGCGTCTCCGTCGGTCGCGGCAATGGTCAGCATCCCGCCGCTGATCGTCGTGGTTCCCGTCACGACCGTTACGCCCTCCGGGATAGTGCCAAATACCGGCGCTTCGTCGTCGGTGTTGCCAATAGGAACGGCGATGTCGACCGATGCGGTTATCCCGCTCCCGCCGCTCGCCTGGATGGTCAAGGGTATCCCCCCTGTCTGTTGACCTTCGGGCAATGCGTCGTAATCGACGGCGGCGCCCGCGGGCAGTATGAGACTGTCGCCCGTGATGACAAAAGAATGCGCGCCCGACGATGCCGCTATGGTATAGACGATGTCGCTTGGGGGCGCTCCGCCTCCCGAAACGGTCGCCAGCAAGGTCGCGACGGTAATCGCGTCGCCGCCCTCGCGTTCGTCAATCGCCATGATGGACTGGACGCCTGCCATATCTGGATCGCCGTCCACTCCGATGGAAAGCGAGCCGCTCCCGCCTCCATTTCCGTCTCCATTTCCGTCTCCATTTCCGCCCCCGTCGCCCGGAGTTGCCGGCTCGGACGGGCAGCCTATAATAATAATTGCCATCGCGATAAGCGATACCAATTTAACAATCGCGATAATTGTTCGCGAGATAGATTGTGATATCATCGATTCCTCCTGTCGCATTACGACTATAATTTTAATATACTATAACGTAATAATTTTTGCGCGATTGTCAATATATTTTTTCAAAAATTATCGAAAAAATGCGAAAAAATCCGATATAGGCGGAATAACAGGGCGCAAAGGGGGGGGCAGTGGCGGAACACCGACCTTGCGCCCTCCACCTGATCGGCGCCCGCGCGAGTTGCGGGGGTGTTGGGCGTTGCGGGAAATTTGCGGGGGGATTTACGATGGCGGGGCGATCCCGCTGAGGGGGTAGCGGAAGCCATTAGCGGCGCGGCGGGCGGAGCGCGAGCGGAGCCCGCAGCCTCCGCTTGCGGAGGCTAGCGTCTGCGGCGCCGATAGGCGAATGGCTGGAGCGAGGGGGGAGACTTCCCCCCTCTGCCTGCTTACCGCCCTTGACCCGGTATCAGCGTCGTCCCGCAGACGAGCGTCGAGCCGTCCGGAAGCATCGCGGGGTAGTCGGCGCAGTCGTAGTCGATTCCCGTTCCGTCGTAGTCGGCAAAGCGGAGGGCGGGCGTCTGCGTCGCGTCGCCAAAGTCCCATGCGCTCATCGTGTCGTCTGCGGCGGCGTTCCACCGCGCGCTGGCGTTGGTCGCGTAGAGCATTCTCGATGGTGTTCATCTCGTTGAAGCTTATTTTATAGCTCCTGTTTTTTATATTTCTTCAACAATTTTTCGGAAACGAGGATTTAATTTATTCCAAAATTGTATATCTACATAATGGATATATGCCATTAATCCAGAGATATGATTGATGAATCCATAAACTGATTTAAATCCATCATGCTCTGTAACCGCCTTAATTCCATATTTTTCTATGGAATATATATTTCGATCTATTCTATTTCGTACCTGTTTTATTAATCGAGGGCTTTCTCCATCAACTAATAACCCAAGAACCATCTTCCTTGCCCCAGGACCAGCAATATGAAATTTAGTTTGATTTTCTCGAAAGCCATATTTCCTAATTAATGACGTTACTTCAAACCGAAGATTACCTATTGTTTTTTTCTGAGGAAGAGAACTCGCTGATAATGTAATGTCATCAGCATACCGAGTATATACAAAACCATTCTCCTGGGAATAGCGAAAGAGACTTTTATCAAGATCAATTGCAGCTAAATTGCTAAGCATTGGACTGGTTGGTGCGCCCTGTGGCAAGATACCCAAATTGGGCTGAAGAAAATATGGAAATGGCTTTCCTTCGTAGGAACTGGAGAGTGTGTTTACGAATGACTGATTTCTCTTGATATAATGGTTATTAGTTTTCGGCAAGCGTAATGTTGTACATAACCGTGCTAATTCAAAAGCTAATAATGACTTATAGCCAATCGCGGAGAAAATATTGAAAACCATTGGTTCTGTAATTGAATAGAAAAAATCCTTTAGATCAAATTGAATCAACCATTTACAGCAACAATGCATGGCTGCACATTTCTTTATTCCTCCAGATGAATGAAATGCATACGAGTTAGGATGTGGTTGAACCTTCTGCAAAATCTCATCATTAATATATTGCTGTAAATCAAATAACTTGCCATTTACAGCATGAATAAACCGCCTTCCTCCAGATCTTTTATGTATCGAAAAAAGCTGGTAATTTGCCGATTCCCGTTTTCGGCTTACACTCTCATGCAAAAACTTGTAACCAATTCCAGTTATCTTTGCCAAGTGGCCTAATGAAAATATAACTGGAAGGTTTTTATTTCGTAGCGAGTTTGTATATTGTTGAATAGATAAAGCTGTATCAATATCTAATTTTTTCGAGACTTCTTGATAAAGAAGGTGTGCTGACCAAGGTTCCATCCACTTATTCCTTTAGCCCAATAGGGCCATTAAGGATGTGTCGCTCCCGAGCCCTCGAAGGATATTGCGAGACATCCTTCATGGGCGCCGCAGGCGCTCTTGCGTCAGTTCTTTCCAGAGATAACTCTCCGCTATCCCCATCCATTAATAAAGGATTAATGGAATCTACCTGATTAAGATCTGTTAAAGCATCATAACCAGGCGGCTGGACAGTTTTATGGTCAGCACACCAAGATTGAGGTATATATAAATCGTAATTATATGATCTTACACTTTTTTGCCTATTTTGTTTGCATAAAAAATCATTGCCTGTTTTGGTTAGTAGTAAATCAGAATTTAAGAAGCCAAGTTTTTCGGCTTTTTGTATGAGCTCTTTCACTATTTGCTCATCACAGTCCAAGCGTCGAGCTAAAGAAGCTATGGTGCGTAATCCCCTTTTTATGCCAATAAGTAGATTTATCATTCCCTGTGAAATTTGTTGATTGGCACAATCGGAATAATTTTCCTTGGAAGAATCGTAGACATTTTGTATAAGATTAATCATCCATACAGGTAAGCTCCTATTCAGAAAAATTGGTTTCCAGCCATTATTTTTTGAATAAAGTAATCCTGGAATATTATTTGGAACACTATGATAGAAAACAATATTACCCATTACATCGCCAAATCCTCGTCTTCTATCTTTATTTATCTTTTTGGTAGACAAGCACAGGGATAGAATGGATTCAGAAGAGTTTCCCCATCGAGTATGAATATCAGTAGCATTGTATAGAATATCGCTATCAAATTTTAGTTTTGAAGAAAGTCTGATTTTACGTAAACCGTGGTCAGAACCAGGTGTTTGTGCAATAATATAACGCTCTGCCTGTAGAGTTCGAGCGTAGCTCAAAATATGGACAGAGATATATCCACGGCTCCACCAACTTAAAAAGGTTTTATTGTTGGTCATGAGATGTATGAAGTCTGATACTCGCTTTCCACTACCAATGGAGTCATCAATTAGTATGATATTTCTAATTCTTTCATTTCGAAGTTCGGTTATGCTTGGATGATCCAGAAATATGTTTTCATTCTGACAATTTGCGTTTGAGATTATGGAAGAAACCAAATCTTCACTTCCTTGGGTTTGAGCTGGCCGTGGTTGTGTGGCACCATTAGTCTGCCAAAGACAATGACAATGACAATTTTTTTGGAACTTCCTGACTGAATATATTGCTGTTGCTCCCAAACTCGCATATTTTGTTAATTTTTGAAGTAACCACTGAGAGTATTCATCCCTGGATATAAATACTAGCCTAATCAATAAAGACTTAGCAGTGAGGATG
>CBDCPJ010000019.1:0-7043 GCA_965220165.1 Spirochaetia bacterium | reverse complement strand
GCATATTAAAATAGGAAACCGCGAATTCAAAATAACTGAAGCGACTATCGGCGACACGCCGGTAGCCGCGTTTTCAATGATAAAATATCTCTGGACTCATAAGCAAAAGAGGCTCGCAATCGCGTTGCTTACTACTAGAAGCGAGTTCACAATGCGAGACTTGACCGATAGAATTGAGCAGGTTGCAAAGGAGCTATTCAATCCAAGCGGTAGAGAAGGCGGGAAAGGAACTATGGGGCAGTTTCGCGCGGTTCTTGGCAAGGAACTAAATTGGAGCCAAGAATACATTGATAGTCAGACCGTTACGCAAGCGGTCAAAGCGGTAGAGGAATATTCTAAAGGTGTATAATCCCAAAGAAAAGTCGTTGAATGAAAAAGCCGCAGATATGGTTTCAAAACTTTATGCTAAAAAAAAGAAACGCGCTTGAAGCCTTTTATTGGCGCGTCAAGATTCTCGCGCTTATCGAATTTGCTTTAGCGAATCCGATAAAAACACATAAAAGTCAGAGGAAATGGTATAGGCGAGTAATTAAAAAGAGTAAACATATTGTTTATCACAATACTAAGTTCACAAGACGGCAGGTAAATAGAATGAGCGCGCAAAAACTAGACACGATTACCGGCGCCATAGTAAGGACGACTCGCCGTAGATATTAACTGGAAAAAATGGCAGTTGTAGCGAACGCTGAAATCAGGATTCAAGCATCTGGAGCACAAGCCGCGAACCGCGAACTAAGGAACGTTAGCGGGAATCTAAATACTATCAACACAAACTCGCGCGGAGCCGACCGCGCTGTAGGCGGATTCTCTAGTAGACTAAGCAGTTTGTTCAGAGTCGCGGCTGCATCTGGAGCGCTCGCCGCGGTCGGCAGGGGGATTCTGAGAGTCGTCCAATTAGCGAGCGAGGCTGAGGAGACCACCGCTAGGTTTGCGACTGTTTTCGCTAGAGAACTACCAGAGGCAAACGCGATTATAAACAACCTATCGGACACATTTGGCATTG
This sequence comes from Spirochaetia bacterium, assembly GCA_965220165.1. Lineage (GTDB taxonomy): Bacteria > Spirochaetota > Spirochaetia > CBDCPJ01. The sequence goes on along the minus strand of CBDCPJ010000019.1, from coordinate 6,040 downwards.
CGAGACAGGAAGCCGAGGCTTATATTGGTCAGATTGGCGACGTCGCCCAAGGTCTAGGGTTAACGTCGGATGCGTCGCTAACACTTGCCGATAACATAACCAGACTCGCAGCCGACCAAGCATCATTCAATAATACAGCCGGCGGTACTGAGCGAGCGGTCAACGCGCTCTATTCAGCAATATCTGACAGGCGAAGCGGAGGCGGCGAAAGAGTCTAGGGTTTAGCGTTGCAAGAGAATCAACAGCGAGCCTATGCAGAGAGCATTGGGTTGACATTTAATGAGTTGACTAACTTAGAGCGGATTCAACTAAGATACGACTTGGCGGTATCGCAATCCCAAAATGCGATAGGCGACGCGGTAAGAACGCAGGACAGTTTCGCTAATCAGAGCCGGCGATTGGCATCGGCGCTGTCCGATGCAGGCGTTTTAATCGGCGAATTATTCTTGCCGGCGGCGACAAGGGCGGTGAGCATGGAATAAGAAACCTTGTCAAGTTCATTCCAAAGCCTAGAGCCAGTAAGTCAGAGCGGCGGTTAGTAGCAATAGGCGCGATAGGAGCGGCGTTGCTAGCGCTGGCTTTGAATCCAGTAGTAGGGGCGATAGCGGGAGTCGCGGCGCTGACTACAGGAGTCGTCGCGCTAACATCGGCGGCCGAGAGAAGCAGAAAGGGAGGCTAGGAACGATTGAAAATGTGCTAGCATTACTGACCACCGAAGACGCCGCAATTATCAAAGAGAAGCGATACAACGAAGCGGAATCGGCGCATTCGAGGAGTTCATGGCAGCACAATTGGCGAAACGATTCAGCTTGCTATCGATATCAAGGTTTTATATCAGTAGAAGAGTCGATAAGGAGAACTACCGAAGCAATAGAACAATGGAACAAAAAGCTCTTGGGTCTGTCAGCGGAAGCGGAGGCGGTACTACTTGGTCGATAACTATGGAGAGGTTGAATACTAAGTTCGAGGAGATTGTAGACGAATTGTTACAAAGTCAATTAGAAATCGACAGTAGCAGAGAATTAACGCTACAACATCGCTGACGCAAAAGCGGGACATTGCCGAATTGAATGACCGTCAAACGAAGCGGCTTTGGAAATTGAAGCGTAGAGCGAATCGCGGCGAATAAACGAGTGACGGACGCATTTAATAACGCATCGCAAGCAGAGCGCGACTTAGTAGAATCCCAGAGAGTAAGAATAAATTTGTTGGATGAGGAGATAAGCGAAAGCCAAATATTGACTGAGCAGATAGATTTACTGAGTAGTCAGATACTTGGAGTTAGCAATGTCCGAGGATATCAGTGTTGATAATTCTAACTTACTCGCCTTATCTGACAGACTTGCAAATTTGCGAGATGAGCATCAGGCGAGTAACTGAGGAAGCGGAGCGGTCAAGAGCGGAATTAGAAAGGCAACCGGGGGCGCTTTTCGACTATCGAGAAGCCGCCGAACAGGCGGCGAGAACATTGCAGCAATTAAGCGCTAGGAACAGCAAGCGCGAGAGAGGATTTTGCTGACTTGATTTCCGGAATCCAGACAGGCGACTTCGCGCAAGTGGTAAGTTTCGCTCAGATTAGTTTAGACACCGCCGCCGGGACTTTTTGACGCAATTGTAGGTTATCAAAATCAGGGAACTGGAGATATATGAGCGGGCGCAACAAGAGCGAATTAATCTAGAAAGGGATGAACGCGATGAACTGCTTGCCAATGAGAACCTTACTTCAGCCGAGCGTATGAGAATTCAAGAAAATTACGCCAGGGAAGTAGAGGCGATAGATAGGCAAACCGCTATAAAGCGGTATCAATTAGAGGTAGAGCAATTCGAAACCGAGAAGGCGTTTTCGATAGTAAGGATAGCAATAGAGACTGCGCAAGGCGTTGCAAAGGCAATCGCTGTTTTGCCGCCACTGGGCTTCATCCTAGCGGGAATTGTCGCGGCGGCGGGCATCGCCCAAACAGCCATTGTCGCGGCGACGCCCCCGCCCCCGCCCCCGGCGTTACAGGAAGGCGGAATCGTCCAACCTGTCGCCGGCGGTCGAAGAGTCATTGTCGGCGAGGGGGGCGACCAAGAGGCGGTGATACCGCTAAACTCGGCTGTGCTAGGGCAATTGGCGGACGCCATTGTGGCGAGACAAGGCGAACGGCAAATAATTATTCAAAACATTGTCGATACCGACTTGATTGCTGAGGCAGTCATTGAACGACAAGGGTCGAAATATTATTAGTTGACAATGGAAATGTATCAACATAACATTATAGTATGACTGTAAAAACAATTTCAAAAAAGGAGATGTCGAAACTAAAGCGACTAGGACATGCTAAAACAGACTCAGCTAGAGCATTCAAAACGCCAGCGCATAAACGCAAAGGCAGGCTGGGCGCGGCGCGACCGAAAGCGGACAGTTCGACAAGCAATAGAGGATGAGTTATACCGCAAGATACATAGGCTTGCGCAAAAGGTAAAAGGCGGTGGCAGGAACTGAGGATGATGAAGTCGAATTAGAATTAGCGCGATATAAATGGCAAAATGACAAATTATCAAGATGCGAGCCCGAAAGCACAGAGTACTTTCAGACTGCTCACAAGGTTCCGCTACGAGAATAAAAAGCGATTCAATGAGCGAAAAAAAAGAGAGGAGTATAAGGAGAAAAAATGGCATTTGCAAGGATTGACACGAGAGACGAGAGACTGACAGCATTGATACTCGGCGATTTGCCCAATGTGGTATGGACGCCGACACTGAGCACGGCGGGTGCTGAGCAAACCGAGTTACAAGACAATATCACTTTTCAAGTCGGCACTCGGTTTAGATATCTCGGCAGTATCTACGAACTAACCGCGCCGATGAGCATTCCGGCAAGCAACGAGAGGTTTGGTTGGGTTTATCCAAACATATCTACAGGTCAATTTGAAATTCTAACCACAAAGCGAGTAGAGGACGCGGGAGTCGCCGGTTCGCGACCGCCGATAGGAATGTGGGCGCGAGATAACGGACAGGCAGGCGTTCTTGCCGATTAATCCTAGCCAAGATAGGCAATATCCTCGTGAGCGACAATAGAGATATTTTCGCCGGAATTGCAGTAGCGCGAGAACAATTATAGCGCAAGATAGAGCGAGGATTGTTTTGCAGGTGGTAACGCAAAATCAATTAGCAGGCCTCTGCTGTAGACGGTGCCATACCATTTCTAGAAAATGAACTTAGCAAAAACGGAGAGTCGGAAATCCTATCGGCGAGCGTAGCGAAAAATAATTCGGAAATGGCAACAGCTAGTCTTGACAGGGGAATATGGCAAACGACCCCTCAGTTACGCACAACACTACCAAGCCTTCTAGCATCACTAAACATATGGGGGCGCGTCGCGATAATCTAATGTCATTTTATGAAGTCAACAAAAGCAAAAAAGAGAAACTTACTCAGCAACCAGACAAAGTTGCCAGAGTAGATTGGACGCCATATTTAGTAATTGGCAACAACGAGCAGAATATGTTAGAGGATAGAGTAACCATTCGACCAGTGACTCGTTTTTGGCATGCAGGTCGAATCTATGAAGTCAGCGAGCCGACCGAAATCGAATATGGAGTACAAACGTACGGTTATGTCTATCCAAATATGAAAACCGGCAAATTTGAAGTATTGCCAGTAGAGACAGTAAACGATTACGGGTTTCAAAGTTTGACTCCGGCTATCGGTATGTGGGCGCGAAATAATGGAAAGCAGGTATTCTTGCCGACAGATATAACACAAGATAAAGGTTACCCAAGATGCGACGCGCGAGAGATATTCAACGGAAACCGAGAATCAATTGTAATTGTAGCGCAAGGCAGAGTCGAAATAACAATAGATGCCAGTAACAGCAAGGTATCAAACGCGTTAGAGGTCGCGCTAAACAATTTAGAAAAGAGTTTTGCTATAAACAGACAGTCGCATTTTGTCGCCGAACGAGTGGAGAGAAGGGGCTCTAACATAGCAATAGAGGCTCTTGATAGGGGAATCTGGCGAGGAAATAACATTATAATTCCCAAAGGCGTAAAGGCAACAATAGGTCAGTTTGTCGCGATAATATAATGGCAATAATGCTGACAATCGGTCAGTCTGAACCGATAATTATTACTTACTTTATCAACGCAGAGCCACAAAACGAGCGACCGATTCAGGCTTTTGTTATCGGAAATCTTGAATTGGCGCTCGCGTCAATCGAAGGGGCGCCCGCCGGGACTCAGGCTGACGACTATCAGATACCAAAGCCACCAGAATTGCCGGAGGTATCTAATCTTGAATTCGAAAGCAGAGTCTACGATGAGCAAATAAACGAGTTAGCGCAGGTTCCGTCGACGAACGAACTAAGAACCGCGATGCGTTTCGTTATTGAAGTCACTGACGATTACGCAATCGTCTACACATCTTTTACGCAAGGGATTCGCGTAGCCAGAGCGACAATAGAATTAGCGACCGCCGGATTGATTTTTGGCGAGAACCAAATAATCAGCAACTGGACAATTACACAAACGCTTGAAAACTTTACGCGAACGCCAAGTTCAGTCGCGATAGCGTCTAACAATCCGACAGACGTAATAGTAGAGGAGATGCCATTGCGACAGAGAGCCGTTTTTACTAATGACGGAGAGTTGCTCTCGGTTGGGTCAATAACAGCTACGTCAATACGTCAAAATACTGTTACGTTTTCATTCGTCGACGATGCGTTAGAGAACAGAGCGGAATTTACCCAAGATGAAACGATATCTGGGCTTATGAGTACAGCCATTCAAGATTTAGCGCAGAGAATTGGAGTCTCAGTGGAGATTGAAAGCGACATTACTTTAGGTGAGCAGGAAATCAGCATAGAAGTTAGAGAAGGGGAGCCGATTATACGAGCGATTGTAGAGTTAGTAAGAGACGCGGGAGTTTTTATGACGCGAACCAGTCATCTGAACTACTTGATAAAATCCAAGTACACACACGGCGATTTTGTTGCAATCGACGAATCTGCAATGATATCAGAGAGCGAATTCGCCGACTTTTCAATGTCCGGGAGCGCGAGCGGTATTTACAGTAGCATAGATGTAGAGATGCCAGATAAGACGAGCTTTACAATAAACTTAGAGAATGCCAATTCTAACTTAGTTTTTAAATATAAAAGTCCATTCACATCGCAAGAAACAGCGGAAGAACAGGCAAGAAGGGTTGCTATGGAAGGCGAGGCGATGCAAGTTAGATTTAGGAGTTCGGCGAGCCTATCGCTAGGAAGTGTAGTAATGCTTAGAAGTATGGGACGCGACCAAGTAATTAGGATAGACAGGATAACACAACGAGACCGAGCGATGCAATTCGATTACGAAGGACGTTGTTGGAGCGTAAGACTTGGACTTGTTGGAGCGCTTGGCGAGCGAGCAGAATTTGAGATTGTTCAACTACTTGCAGATCCACGTGACTTTACACTAATAGGAGTAGCGCTACTTGATTTTAGAATGCATTCAAGGAGCGGAGCGGTTTGGGAATACAACGGTTTTCAGAGAATCACATCTATACCCGGGAGACCAACACGCGTTGCAATAAACTTAGGAGACAACGGAAACATAATATTGTCAGCTCTTTTTGCAGAGGCTTCAAATAGACCAGCAAATGAAGGGGTTGCTTGGTACCCAACCGCAACAACGCGAAACGTTGCTGTTTTAGTAATAGAATATCAAGAAGACGTAGCAATGATAACAAATACAGAGAGATATTACTAATGACCATAAGAACCCCAGACGACGCTGAGCAAAACCCAAACCTTGTAATTTTTACAGGCGGTGTGTATAATATAACAGTGGCATTCGAGAATCAGGAAACTGAGCAGAGCGCCGTCGACGGAACGATTCACCGGCAGGTAAACTATACAAGGGCTGTCATACAATTCGGGGCGCGACGAGAAGGATTCCGAGCTGACTTGATACAAACATCGCCATTAATGAATTTCACATTGACGAGTCAAGAATCTGAGCGTTTCGCATTGCCGACGCAATTTGAAGCCGCCGGGCGAATAATCGGAGCCGATAGG
>CBDCPJ010000018.1:0-8827 GCA_965220165.1 Spirochaetia bacterium | reverse complement strand
TTACAGGGCAGGAGATTGAAAACCGATATAGGTCCCGCGTTCACAATAGCTCTAAGGCAAAACTCGCCAAAAATGGAATACGTTTTCAATGATTGAAAGGGTTTTGCCGTTGACAAAAAAAGTAGAGATAACGCTATCAAACGACGAAATGATAGCACTTGGAAGCGGCGCGGCAATTATGGTAAGATTATCGACACACAAACCGCGCCCCCTGTCGATACACAAGAGATTTTGGGCTACGGTCGGCGAGTTGGCGGTTGACTTATCGGCGTTGAATGGCGAAATGGTAAGTAAAGAGGGCGCGAGATACTCGCTCCAATTGCTAGGTCAACGGGAGTTAGATAGAATGAGGACATCGGACCCAGACTTTATGTACGGTTTCGACTTTATAAAGATAGACGATGAATTATCGACGCCGGTATTCGTTTCAATGGCTAAAAAAAACTGGATAATTCAAGCATATAGTTTCTTGCTTGACATAGCGAGACAATGGAGAGCGGAACATGGTATTTATAACAGGGAGGGAAGTTATGAAAAACAGGGATTATAACACAGCATTCTTTTTATATGACGAGAGCAAAAAGAAGGTTGAAAACACATTCGATAACGTAGGCAGGATGCACACCTTAAAGAAGGACTCCGATGAGCGGGAGGTGACGTCGTTCTACAAGGACGGGCTAACTATTAAGGCAAGATTCATAAAAAATCTGGGCAAAAATGGCGAGACAAGCCTTCGCAAAATAGGATACAATAAGAAGGGAGTCAAACGCTATGAGACAGATTTTGATAATGGCTCGCCGGTACTTATAAGAATGTATAATAAAGGCGGAGAGCCTGTCAAGGTTATTGAATATGAAAACGGTAAAGTATCGTTCATCGCGATGAGAGATAAGGATGACAAAGGAATTTGGTATAAGGATTTCCTAGCGGGAAAGTATGTTGAACTGCAGGAGTTGATAAATAAGGAATCAAAGGAATCATAGGAGGATAATATGAATAAGGAATATGTAGCGAATGGTGAAAGGGAGAATAGTGAATATTCAGTAGACAGACACAGGAAGGCGCGGTTTTTCTATAGCCACACTAATGAACCCGTAGAGGATAAGGGAAAAAACGACTTATCTTTTGACGACCAAGGCAGAATGGAGATATGGGATGAAAAACAGGACACAATAGAGACAAGGACTTTTTATGATGACGGAATCACAATAAAGTCAAGGTTTGTCGCAAGCAGGATTGGAGACAAGCTAAACTATAAAGTGGGTTATGACGAAACTGGAATGGCAATATACAAGACGATTTATAAAAGAGGCTTGCCATATAGAGTAATCAAATATGAACGCGATAAAAATGTAATTTATAAGTGTCATTCGCAACGTTCATAATGGGAAGTATGAATAGTAAAGAGATTAATTATAGGAGGGTAATATGAGCAAAGGCAAAGGATATACACACAGGAACGGTAAACAAAGGGACAGTGGCGAATTCTCGGTAGACCAGTACACAACGGCAAGGCTATTCTACCATAATACTAACGCGCCTATAGAGAACAAGGATAAGGACAGATTCTCGTTTGACGAACAGCATAGAATGGTCATATGGAGCGACAAAACTAAGTCAATGGAGATAAGAACGTTTTACGACGACGGACTTACTATTAAGGCTAGATTTATAGCAATAATGAAAGGCGATGAATTAAACTATAAGATATCGTATGATGAGTACGGAAACCCGACATACAAAACAACTTATAAGAATGGATTACCATGTAGGATTCAAAATTGGCAACCCGACGAGCCAGACGTAAACAAGGAGACAAAATGAGTAATCACAAGGAATGCAAAGGAGACAAAATTAGTAATCACAAGGAATGCAAGCGATGCAAGCAGGATAGGGAGCGTAAGGAACTTGAACGCAAGGAACGTAAAAAGGCTAAACACTACATAGAGTACAATAAAAACGAGCCAGTTCAGTTCAATCGAGACGCCGAGCGGCTATTCTATAGCCGGGCTAATAGCCCAGTCAAGGACCCAATAACTGATGGTTGGTGCTTAGATTCTCGCAAGAGAATGCTAGTGTGGGAAGCGGATTCACATATTACCGAAATACGGACATTCTACAAAGACCAATTGACAATCAAGTCAAGATTCATAATGAGCAAGTCTGGTCTCAAACTAAGTTACAAAATCCGCTATGACAAGTCAGGCGCTGTACTTGAAAAGACAATATATAAACTGGGAGTTCCATATGAGATAATTAGATATGACGATATGGGAAGGGTCAAACACAAGTGCCTTTACAAGAATGACTGGATAAACACAGATTCCATATATGCAAAAGAGGGGGATTCGAGATAAATGCATATGATAAACTATGATAGAATGTTAATGCGGGAAGCGAATTCATACTACGCAGATATTATAGAAGAATATGATGAGCGATATACGATAAAGTATAAATTCATAACGACAAAATCAGGTCGCGAATTAGCTTACAAAATCCACTATAACCAAGACGGAATATTGCGGTTAAAAATTACCTATGAGCAAGAGCTGCCTTATAGTGTAATTAAATACGATAACCAAGGAAATGTCATTGGCGAGGGCTTCTGCCAAGAAGGCTATGAATAGGCGGCGATTCGAAATCAACGAGACAAAGAGAGAATTATGGGAATCACAGCAAGGCCAGTGCGCCTGCTGTGGCGCCCCGCTTGGGCAAGCAGATCATCCCCAACTAGCGCACCTGTCTCCGCAAAGCAAGTCGCTAATAAGAATATATGGCGAGAAGGTTATTCATAATAAACGGAACCTGCGAATGGTCTGCTCTATGAATTGTAACCACAAAGTTGGGTTGCCACCGAGTCAGTGGCACAAAAATTGCCAAGAAATAATGAATAGCCTGCGGGAAAGTGCTTGTCGGTAAGCGTTTCGATAGTAACTGTTATAATTATAACAGTATACTGTTATATCGATAACAGTCGATGAAAAAAAACAAAAAGCAAATCGATGACATAATGCGAATGCGAGGAGAGGGATACACGCAAAAAGCGATAGCCGAAGCGTTGAATGTATCCCAGCCTCGTGTTAATAAGATAATCAAGGCTCACAAGATTACCGGAAGTAAGCAAATACCCATTGCCAAGATTGATGACCGATTCCAAAATATATTCAATGAAAGCGACGCCCAGAAGTTAAAGGATTTATGGGACAGCGGAATCAATATCGCAAGAATCGCCGCTATGGAACTAGCAACCGAGATTCCCAGTGAGGTCATAAACGAGAACAGTGAGGATAGAAAAGGAAAAGCAATCGCAAATTATTCGGCAATGGTAGACATTGGGCGAACGAGAACAATTGGCGGCGCGGCGCTAGTAGAAATGGTAAAAAAACTGGAAGCGCAGGCAAAGAATAACGCTATGTCATTAAAGTCAACTAAAAACAAGATATGTTTATCAACAGGAGCGACCGAGACTCTGTCAATCCCGATAAGATTCGCACGGCTATTGGAGCGCGGTCCATACTACAAAGCTCTATGGAGCGGTCGCGGCGGCGGGAAATCTTGGGCTGTTGCTATCGCGCTAATATCTATAATGAGCGGTGAAAAGCTAGTCGCTAATTCTTGGGAACCGCCTGTTAAAATTATCGTAATGCGCAAAACATTTCAAAGCATTGGACAGTCGATGCACACACTGTTTAGAGATATCATTAATAACTATAACCTAGCGGACTTCACTGTCCATAAGAATCAGATTACACATAGTAATGGAAGCGAAATTAATTACGCGGGATTCTATCCCGGCAACGACCGGAACTCGCTAGTTAATAGAATAAAAGGGATTGAAAGCGTTGACATTTGTCTAATAGAGGAGGCGGATGATGTAGAATCACAATACTGGGAAATTTTAGTTCCGACAATTCGAAAAAGCGGAAGCGAAATATGGGCAACGTTCAATCCGTCTACTAAGAGAACAGCAACATATCAAAAGTTTATCGCTAATCCACCAGACAACGCGCTCGTAATTGAAACCAACTACCAGCAAAACAAGTTCCTATCAAAAACTGCAATTGAACAGGCTGAGCAATTAAAAAAGTATGATTTAGAATTGTATGAGCACATATATATGGGGAAACCTAGAGAGGCGGCGACCAACGCGATATTCGCCGGCAATATAATTGTAGCGGAGCCGAGTGACGAAGCGTTACAAGGAGACATTCGCCGGGGCGTTGACTGGAGCGGGGGAGTCGCGCCCGCGGTATGCTTAGACTGCAGGCTTTTCAACGGACAGGTTTTCATAATTGACGCGTTCTACAAATTCGATGGGCGGTTTAATGAAATAGCGAAATGGATAAGTTCGTTAGAAAAAAGAGATTCTATAGTATATTGCGATAGTGCTGATAGAACCGCGAACGCAGGGTTAAACGACCATTGCTCTAGGATGTTTGGGCACCGCCCCGGAAGGCTTGTTCAAAAATGGGCGAACTCCGTTTGGCAAGGAATTCAGTACTTGCGACAGATGAACGGCGGCAAAGCAGGTATTGTCATTGCGCCGCATCTAGAGGAAATCATTGCCGAGTTTAGAAACTATAAGTGGCAACAGGATTCAAGCGGGGAAATTATTGAAAAGCCGGAGGTTAGACAAGCAGATCACGCCATAGACGCATTGCGGTATGCGCTGTCGCGTGATATATTTAAAAGAATGAGGCAATCAAGATGACGTATGAACTAGGTTCCATTGGCAAAGGCAAGAGTATTGCTGAGATTAAAAATATAATAAAGAGCAGGCAACAAGCATATAGTGAGGTTCGCGACTACCTTGTCGGAAATAACAGGCAAGCAACTCAGTTATTCAACGAGCGAAAGCAAAAAGACAGGGCGAATCAGATCTACCGAAACACGCGACTATCTAGATATGTCGACACAATCACGGGAGTCATCGCGTCGCCGGGTTACCAACGATATTCATTCAAGGGCGACATACCTACCTATGCAGAGAAAATCAACTGGGATGCCATATTCAATTCTTGGCGGCGACTTGTGAAGGAGTCTCTAGTATATGGCAAAGCCGCGATAATCATAGCCGGCGAAAACGCGGTCATTAATAATCGGACGCCGCTAGACTTTATTGATGTGGTAAATAATTATGGAGAGACTGTGAGGTTAGTGGACTCGGCAGGAACTGAGTATAAGGAAGGCGATTTCGAATATGAGGGAATCCCTTTTGTAGTACTCAGGCGAACCAGTGAATCACAGCCATATCTGTATTTAATCAAGGATTCAATTGACGCAATTGATAGGATTTTAATGAATTGGATGCTACAGCACGACAGAAATAACAATATCTATATGGCGACACCTTATTCGATATCTAATGCCGAATTAGAAGCGCTAAATAAACACGACGTCCACATACTGGAGGGCGTCGACCCAACATTAATTAAGCAAGTAGGAACCTATACAGCCAACGCGGGAGCCGACTTAATACTAAAGGCGATAAACTCTGGATTACAGGAAATGACAGGTATTCCAGACTATGAGCAATTAACAGCAGGGAATGACCCGAGCGGAACCGCGTTGATGATGCGGTTGACAATTATGGTGAATACAATTGCTGAATTCGAAAACGCGGCTTTAGAGGCGTTGCGACTTTTCGTCGAGCGATACATCGAAATATGGGCAAGGGTAAACAAGGAGAATATTGGCGAGTTTCCGAGAATAGATATCGACCGCAATATACCACAGAGTCAGACCGCCAATATAGCATTACTAAATCTAGCGGGCGCTAGCAAGCGTACGATCTGGCAGGCGGCGAACTTGGACCCGGAAGTTGAACAGCAAAATATCATCGATGAGCAGGGGTTAGATAGTGGCGACGATGTCACAAATCCTTTTGGCGCTTGACGCAGACACATTGGCGTCTGCGCGAGAGGCGATACTCGCAATCCGAGAGCGCGTTAACGACGGCGAATATATGGTAGATTTTGACAGGGCGATTCGACGCAATGGCAACGCCGCCGAGAAAGTCGCCGCCTTGCGAGAGATTATTTCGGCTAGGCACCGCAACCTGTTTAGAGCAGTGCGTTCAGTCTCGCGAAGGTTCGCCGAGAGCGAATTACTTAGAGGCTCGGCATCCGCTCATTCGCTAGTGCAGAGGGCGGGAGTCGAAGTGTCAAGATTTAGGCGACCGGCAAACAACGATTTCCAATTAGTAAGATACCAAAGAGTCGGAGCGTATCAATTCGACAGCCGGAGCGTAAGTACAAGAACAATTCTTAGTGAGGAACGGCGAATAATGATAGAGCGAGTCTTTCGACGCGCGGCTCCTCTTGCGCAACGCGGCGCGTCGGTTCAGTCGATTAGTCAGACAGTGCTTAGTGACTTGACTAGAGCCTTTGGTATGAGACTTAGCGAAAGTTACGGAACGGTAGCTAGGATAGTAAGAACCGAGTTAAAAAGAAACTTCCAAGCGGGGCTGTCATTGCAACAGAGGAATCTGCAGTCCGCGGGCGTCAATCTAAGAAGGCAATGGATAACAGCGAACGACGAGAGAACTAGAGAAAGGCACCTAAAGTTACATCGTAAATTCGAAAGCGACGACGGAACCTTCAACGCGGGCATCTACAGACCGCGATATCCGGGAGCCTTTGGGGAGCCGTCGCAAGATATAAACTGCAGATGCACAGTCATTCTGGCGATACCGGGAATGGGCAACCCGGAACTCGGAACGATTGGCGACGCTAGAGAGCGAATCAATAACATTATTAGTTGACAATAAATCACATCGATGTATATTGTATAATATGAAAGGAGATAGAGAGATATGGTGAGCAAAAGAGAATGCGAGATAATAAGTAGCAACAAAAGATTAATTGACGAACGAGAAAGGGATTATCTGAGGCGCTCAAAAGAGGTTAAATTAAATCCACACAAACAAGAAATTAAAAGACTAAAATCACATAGTGAAGCGCTACAATTTGAAATATCCGCAATTGAATATGCAAGTAATAATATGATAAATGAATTAAACACATTGATAGTTCAGAATGATAATCAGATACAAAGAATTGAAAAGGAAATAAAGGGGATTGAAAAACAATACAGGCAAAAACAATGAATAGCAACACAACTGATTGGTTTCACGGATTACTACAAACGTTAGCAAGTTATAATAAAAGGCTCAAAAGAATTGAACGAGAGAACAACAAATTGATAATCCAATTAAGAGCTATAATAGACGAGCAAAACGAGCAGAGAATAAAACTAGAAAGAGTAATTAATAAAATTGAAAAAGCAACATCGCGAGATGAGCAAGAGAGTAATGATGAGCAAGAGAGTAAGGATGAGAAAATAAGCAGACTCACGAAAGAAATAGAGTCACTAAAGAAAATGTTATTTCGATACGAAAAAGTAATATGTAGCCAAGTAGCACACAATGGATATCGATACAATGGATTGGTTTGACGAAAGAATAGAGCAAGAACATTATAAATGGGAACGACAATTAAAAATAATAATGCTTGAACAGGAAATCAACGAGATGCTTGAAATAATCGAGAAAAAAAGAAAAATGCTTAGACTTGAAAAGCAAACACACGAGATGTGGAGAGAAGTGCAAGACATAGAACGAGAAATATATGGAATCTAAAAGGAGTGAATTATGAGCGATGTAGAAAATAAACAGCAAGCAGAGCAGGAACCGAGCGCTGGCGACACACAGCAAGACGAGTTAAAAAAACTAGTTGCCGAGCGAGACACATTCAAGCAGGAATTAGAGCAAAGCAACAACAGGATAAAGACGCTAGAGGAACGTATAGCGGAAATCCCCAAACCACAATCGGAGTTAGAAAAGGCGCGAGATCTGGCAAAAACTGATTCAGAGCGAGCCGAGTTGGACAGACAGATAGAGCAAACCAAGTTAAAAGCGGAAGTAGCGAGACTCACTAAAGAGCGAGAGCAAATCGAGGCAAAAGAACGGTTTAGAAAGGCGATTGGCGAGGCTCCACATCTCGCGAGTATATCGTTGCCGGAAATGACTGCAGAGCAAGCGGAAGCGTTTGGCAAAGAACTTGCAAAAGCATATAATGACGGCATCGCTTCCGTAAAAAGTGAAGCGGCAAAAAAGGCGGCGCCGGAGATTCCAAACAAGGGCGTCAAAGATGACGGTTTGTCATTTACGCAAAGAATAAATAAATATAATAATAAGTTCAGAATGAACTAACAGGAGGCATTATGATAGATTTAAGCACGATATCCGCGGGTCAGATCGCAAACGAAGCGGCAGATCTCTCGGAAAGGTTAGCGCCTGTTTTTACAAACGGGCTCGCAATGGCGACACAGTCATTGCAGAATAAGGTAAACGCAAACGGAACTAGCGGCGCGGCTTCGGTGAACGTCGCATTCACTGATTATGACGGCGCAGGCTCGGACGCGACCACAGGAACGGCGACTGTAGGCACTAATGAAACTTATAATCAGCGAATTCCAATGTCGATTGGACTGCGACCGATTGATTTTCAAGATTATTTCGGATTCCAAACTCCAGCGCTACAAGACTCTGACACGAGCGCGTTCATACTCTATGCGTCCGCTTATGCGTTGCATCTCGCGACCGAGCGAGCAATGGCGGTTGCAGAAGGAGTCAAGAACTTTGCGATAGCGGAGACAAACACCCCTTCGGTAGAGAATTTGCATACTGAAACTGCGGCGGCTAATAGAATCATAACACACGAGAGAATTCTCTTAGCTAGAGGCGAACGGGGCGACAAAGCGTATGACTTCAGACACGTCTTGTTAAACTCAGTAGCGTTTAATAAGATATCCGCAGATAATC
>CBDCPJ010000017.1:0-32314 GCA_965220165.1 Spirochaetia bacterium | reverse complement strand
GTTAACCGCAGGGAATGACCCGAGCGGAACCGCTCTAATGATGCGTTTGACAATTATGGTAAATACCATAGCAGAATTCGAAAACGCGGCATTAGAAGCCTTGCGACTTTTCGTCGAGCGATACATCGAAATATGGGCAAGGGTAAACAAGGAGAATATCGGCGAGTTGCCGAGAATAGATATCGACCGCAATATACCACAGAGTCAGACCGCCAATATAGCATTGCTAAATCTAGCGGGGGCTAGCAAGCGTACGATCTGGCAAGCCGCTAATCTAGACCCCGAAGTAGAACAGCAAAATATCATAGATGAGCAGGGGTTAGATAGTGGCGACGATGTCGCAAATCCTTTTGGCGCTTGATGCAGACACATTGGCGTCCGCGCGAGAGGCAATACTCGCAATCCGAGAGCGCGTTAACGACGGCAATTATATGGTAGATTTCGATAGAGCTATTCGACGAAACGGCAACGCCGCCGAAAAAGTAGCCGCGTTGCGAGAGATTATTTCTGCTAGACACCAGAACCTGTTTAGAGCAGTCCGTTCAGTATCGCGAAGGTTCGCAGAGGGCGAATTACTCAGAGGCTCAGCATCCGCTCATTCGCTAGTGCAGAGGGCGGGAGTCGAAGTACCAAGATTCAGGAGACCGGCGAACAATGATTTCCAATTAGTAAGATACCAGAGAGTCGGCGCGTATCAATTCGACAGCCGGAGCGTAAGTACAAGAACAATTCTTAGTGAGGAACGGCGAATAATGATAGAGCGAGTCTTTCGACGCGCGGCTCCTCTTGCGCAACGCGGCGCGTCGGTTCAGTCGATTAGTCAGACAGTGCTTAGTGACTTGACTAGAGCCTTTGGTATGAGACTTAGCGAAAGTTACGGAACGGTAGCTAGGATAGTAAGAACCGAGTTAAAAAGAAACTTTCAAGCGGGGCTCTCATTGCAACAGCGAAACCTTCAGTCGGCAGGCGTTAATTTGCGAAGGCAATGGATAACAGCGAACGACGAGAGAACTAGAGATAGACACTTGAAGTTGCATCGAAAATTCGAAAGCGACGACGGAACCTTTAACGCGGGCATCTATAGACCGCGATATCCGGGAGCCTTTGGGGAGCCGTCGCAAGATATAAACTGCAGATGCACAGTCATTCTGGCTATACCGGGAATGGGAAACCCGGAACTAGGAACGATTGGCGACGCCAGAGAAAGAATCAATGAGATTATTAGTTGACAATAAATCACATCGATGTATATTGTATAATATGAAAGGCTATAGAGAGATATGCTGAGCAAAGGAGAATGCGAGACAATGTATTGGTTTGACGAAAGAATAGAGCAAGAACATTATAAATGGGAACGACAATTAAAAATAATAATGCTTGAACAGGAAATCAACGAGATGCTTGAAATAATCGAGAAAAAAAGAAAAATGCTTAGACTTGAAAAGCAAACACACGAGATGTGGAGACAAGTGCAAGACATAGAGCATAGGATATCAGCAGATGCGAGACAATGAATAGCGACCAACGACTAGAGGAATTAAAAAACTTTCGATCTAATCACATAAAACAATTCGAATTGTCGATAAAGCGATTAGAAGCCGAGCGAAAAGAATTACTCGCCGTAGCAAGATATAAAAGTATGGAGATTAAATTGTTAAAAGACGGATTCGCGATACCAAGGGCATTCAAAAGTGGCGTCGAATATAGAGCATTTAAGTCTAGAGGATATCACATAAACCCGGAATGCTTTATACACGAGGTAAACAAAAACAACGACAAGATAAACACGTTAAGGGCGAGAATATGGAAAATGATGAATTTCTTGGACGGTTAAACTTGATGCTTGTAAGACAGAGCAGGGAGATAGACAAACTTACAAGAACTATTGAATTGCTTGAAAAAAGGATATATCAAGACGAGTGGGATGATAAATTAGAAAAAATAAAATACAATGATATATGGGAACGAGAAATATTTGGAATCTAAAAGGAGTGAATTATGAGCGATGTAGAAAATAAACAGCAAGCAGAGCAGGAACCGAGCGCTGGCGACACACAACAAGACGAGTTAAAAAAACTTATTGCCGAGCGCGATTCATTTAAACAGGAATTAGAGCAAAGCAACAACAGGATAAAGACGCTAGAGGAACGTATAGCGGAAATCCCCAAACCACAATCTGAATTGGAAAAGGCGCGAGATATGGCAAAAACAGAGTCAGAGCGAGCCGAGTTGGATAGGCAAATAGAGCAAACAAAGTTAAAAGCGGAGGTCGCAAGACTCACTAAAGAACGAGAGCAAATCGAGGCAAAGGAACGGTTCAGAAAGGCTGTTGGCGAGGCTCCACATCTCGCGAGTATATCGTTGCCGGAAATGACAGCAGAACAAGCAGAGGCGTTTGGCAAAGAACTTGCGAAAGCATATAATGACGGCATCGCCTCGGTAAAAAGCGAGGCGGCAAAAAAGGCGGCGCCGGAGATTCCAAACAAAGGCGTTAAAGATGACGGTTTATCATTCGCGCAAAGAATAAATAAATATAACAATAGGTTTAGAGCGAATTAACAGGAGGTAGTATGATAGATTTAAGCACAATATCGGCTGGTCAGATCGCAAACGAAGCGGCTGACTTGTCGGAAAGGTTAGCGCCTGTTTTTACAAACGGGCTCGCAATGGCTACGCAGTCATTGCAGAATAAGGTGAACGCAAACGGAACTAGCGGTGCGGCTTCAGTGAATGTAGCATTCACCGATTACGACGGCGCGGGTTCAGATGCGACCACAGGAACGGCGACAGTGGGAACTAATGAAACTTATAATCAGCGAATTCCGATGTCGATTGGACTGCGACCAATTGACTTTCAAGATTATTTTGGATTCCAAACTCCAGCGCTGCAAGACTCGGACACGAGCGCGTTCATACTCTACGCATCCGCTTACGCGTTGCATCTGGCAACGGAGCGAGCAATGGCGGTTGCCGAAGGAGTCAAGAACTTCGCGATAGCAGAGACAAACACACCTTCGGTAGAGGATTTGCATACCGAAACCACCGCGGCTAATAGAGTCATAACTCACGAGAGAATTCTCTTGGCTAGAGGCGAACGGGGCGACAAAGCGTATGACTTCAGACACGTTTTATTAAACTCGGTAGCGTTTAATAAGATATCAGCAGATAATCAACAAATAATACGCGCGGCAACCGGCAACGCGCCGTCGAGCGGGCGAGCGTTCTCTATTGGGGATGTCTGGTATTACGACGCAGGGTCAAACCTGGCAAGTTCTACTGTAGGAAGCGTTGCTGATGTTTTCCCGGTGGTAATATTACGACAACAGGCGATGCCATTTTCCATAATTAATGGAGGGAACTTCATACCGCTTGAAACCCAACGCGAAGCGCTGTCCGGAATGGGTAAAACTACAACAGTTTTGCGAAGCGCATGTGCCGTCGGAATCTATGGAGTGGATTATACCGCTTCAAGGAGCGGAGTCAATCTCGCTTCTACACTCACACAAATTAAAGCGGCGTCGAATTATGGTGCTATAACAAACATTGGAGCCGACGACCGAGCGTTTATGATTTTGCGAGGGACGATAAAATAATAACACAAGCGACTATTGAAAATTACATCCCGCTCCCAAGCAACTGGGCGACTCTCGCATTGTCAGCGCAGGCGGTTCTTGTCGAAATATTCAAAGACGATAATATCGCAAACAAGGAATTGCCGACTGAACTAACCGAGCCGTTCATTAGATTGATGCAATATATCGACAAGCGCGGCGGGTTTCCAAACGCGGTTAGCAAGTCGGGAGTCGGGGCGTCGGTAACCTATGAGGATTATCATCCCAGTGGATTTCCCAATTCAGTAGTCGCGCCATTTTATCGTTGGCGCGGATTCACGAGAAGGCTTTTACCGATAGCGGAAACGCCAATCCCAATAACGCCAACGCCTTCACATAGCCTTAGCGAATATGGGTTTTGGTATGCGCAGGATCTGACCGGGGGCGTCAAGCCGGATTTCGAACACCGGCAACTGCTTGGGAATTACACGGTAGCCGAGTCTGACATTACAGAGCCTTACCTGTTTTTTGGCGGCGACAGGGCGCCACAATCTATAATATTGTCGGGGTTTTCGTACGACTTTGCGACTGAATTTATCGCGGTAAAGCCGACAGTGTGGAGACTGAATCGGAAGTTAATAGACGGACGGCAACGGATGATAATTATAAATGGGTGAATATATAATTATACAAGGGGCACCAGTTCCCGCCGAGATTCTTGCTAGCGAAATCAGGAATCAAAAAGAGACAATGAAGGTAATAATAAAACAGCAAGATCTGGACGTCGAATGTTTTGTCTTTATGGGCAAAACATATAATGTGATACACTCAATTCTAAACGATAACGATACGTATTTGATAGGGGAAATCGATGGCGGTTAACAATAGAATACCTAGATACATAGACGCATTCGACGCTGCTTTAGAATTGGCGCTTAGAGAAATAGCCGCTTTGGCTCACGGCAACGTAGTTCAGCGCGCTCCGATAGATACTGGGCGACTAAGGGAAAGCATATCTGCTGTCGTCGGCAACAACGCAGTAATTGCAGCAGGAAGTAAGTACGGCGATCCGACCGTTCCCGCGGTTCCGCAAGATACCATATCCATAGGAAGTGTAATAGAGTATGCGCAACAGCAAGAGGATAGAGGGAAAAGAGGATTCGTTGGCAGAGGCTATTTTCAAAGAGGGCTAGCGGCGACCGTTCCGCAAATGGAGCCTATCATTAGTAGGCAACTGAGGAGGCTGATATAATGGGAACGATAGACACAATCGCAAGAATTATAAAGGAGGCGACGGGCTACGATGCGACCGCTCACAATTTTCCTAAAGGAAACTCGGGCTGGGCGATAACGTTGACAACAACAATATGGGACGATGAAATCATATTAGACGTTTATCAATGCGAATTTCGACCGACAATTTGCGGTGAGGAGACCGCGGACGTCGCAAAAAGAGCCGCTTATCAAGCAAGGCAGGCGATTGATAATAGCAGAGCGGAAATCGGGATGACTGAAGCGAGCGATATCCAGTATGAATCAGAGAGTAGAATAACAACAGCAATATTTACAGTGACAACTAAAGGAGGTATTTAATGGCACTAAGCATCACGCCAAGGAGACAAGACCAGTTTACGGGAGCCGCTGTGGCGGTAGCAACTAGAGGGGGAGTCAATCAATCTCTGGGAGTCGGTACGTTCCCGCCGTCGCCCAATACGACCGAGAATACAATTACGTATCCAAACGCAACGGATTATACAGAGCGCGGAATAGACAGTGTGTCGTTCGCCGCGGTTCTTAATAATCCGACGTATAACATTATTAACTTTCTTGCGAGCGGAATAGGAACAGTAACGCAGTTCGCGGGTGCGGCGACGGCGTCGCAACTTACGCAAACGATATCGTCGCCTGTAGTAGACACGGCATATCAACTAACAGTATCAGCGACCGACGACGCGCATCACGTCACATCGATAGGAACAAGCACACAAGCGACGGGAGCGACATCGCCACTATCGGCAGATAATTACAATGTATACAAAATAGGCGGTAGTTTCTTTGTGGTTTTTACATCGATTCCCGGAAATACAGTAAGGGCGGTAATCACCTATTCGGCGTATCAGCATCGGACGGGATTCGAGATAGCATTCGCAGCCGGAAGTCAAAGCGGCGAACCTTTCGATATGTCTCTTTATTATGAGGAGAGGCGAGGTGATGAGTATGAAAGATTGCAAATACGATATCCGAATTGTAGAGTATCAGGGGCTATCAACATAGCCGACGGTAGCGATACAACCACACTCACCGTGCAGGCTACTATAGAAGCGCAAGCAAACACGGCGGGACAGTTATATCTTGTGTCGCGCAGAACATATAGCGAAAGTATTATAGAATTCGTAGAGAACGCATATTAAAATAGGAAACCGCGAATTCAAAATAACTGAAGCGACTATTGGAGACACACCATTAGTCGCATTTTCAATGATAAAATATCTCTGGACTCATAAGCAAAAGAGGCTCGCGATTGCGTTACTTACTACGAGAAGCGAGTTCACAATGCGAGACTTGACCGACAGGATTGAACAGGTCGCAAAAGAACTATTCAATCCAAGCGGTAGAGAAGGCGGGAAAGGAACTATGGGGCAGTTTCGCGCGGTTCTTGGCAAGGAACTAAATTGGAGCCAAGAATACATTGATAGTCAGACCGTTACGCAAGCGGTCAAAGCGGTAGAGGAATATTCAAAGGTGTATAATCCCAAAGAAAAGTCGTTGAATGAAAAAGCAGCCGATATGGTTTCAAACCTTTATGCTAAAAAAAAGAAACGCGCTTGAAGCCTTTTATTGGCGCGTAAAGATTCTCGCGCTTATCGAATTTGCTTTGGCGAATCCGATAAAGACACATAAAAGTCAGGCGAAATGGTATAAACAAGTAATCAAAAAGAGTAGACACATAGTTTACCATAATACTAACTTCACAAGACGGCAGGTCAAAAGGATGAGCGCGCAAAAACTAGATACTATAATCGGCGCGATAGTAAGACGACTCGCCGTCGACATTAACTGGAAAAAATGGCGGTTGTAGCGAACGCTGAAATCCGGATTCAAGCATCTGGAGCCCAAGCCGCGAATCGCGAACTGAGGAACGTTAGCGGGAATCTAAATAATATCAACACAAACTCGCGCGGAGCCGATAGGGCTGTAGGCGGATTCTCTAGTAGACTAAGCAGTTTGTTCAGAGTCGCGGCGGCATCTGGAGCGCTCGCCGCGGTCGGCAGGGGGATTCTGAGAGTCGTTCAATTAGCGAGCGAGGCTGAGGAGACTACCGCTAGGTTTGCGACTGTTTTCGCTAGAGAACTACCAGAGGCAAACGCGATTATCAATAACCTATCGGACACATTTGGCATTGCGAGACAAGAAGCCGAGGCTTATATTGGTCAGATTGGCGACGTCGCCCAAGGTCTAGGGTTAACGTCGGATGCGTCGCTAACACTTGCCGATAACATAACCAGACTCGCAGCCGACCAAGCGTCATTCAACAATACCGCCGGCGGTACTGAGCGAGCGGTCAACGCGCTCTATTCAGCAATATTGACAGGCGAAGCGGAGGCGGCAAAGAGTCTGGGTTTGGCGTTGCAAGAGAATCAGCAACGCGCTTATGCGCAAAGCATTGGACTCACATTCAATGAGTTGACAAATCTGGAGCGGATTCAACTGCGATATGACTTGGCTGTCTCGCAATCCCAAAATGCAATAGGGGACGCGGTAAGAACGCAGGACAGTTTCGCTAACCAGAGCAGGCGATTGGCATCGGCGCTGTCGGATGCCGGAGTTTTAATCGGCGAAATATTCTTGCCGGCGGCGACAAGGGCGGTGAGTGGAATAAGAAACCTTGTCAATTCATTCCAAAACCTAGAGCCGGTAAGCAGAGCGGCGGTAGTAGCCATAGGCGCGATAGGAGCGGCGTTGCTAGCGCTGGCTTTGAATCCAGTAGTAGGGGCGATAGCGGGAGTCGCGGCACTGACTACAGGAGTCGTTGCGCTAACATCGGCGGCGAGAGAAGTAGAAAGGGAGGCGGCGATTGAAAATGTGCTAGGATTACTGACCACCGGAGCGCAATTATCAAAAGAAGCGATAAACGAAGCGGAACAAGCATTCAAGGATTTTGGCAACACGATTAGCGAAATTCATTTCCTATCGAATCAAAATATAATATCGGTAGAAGAGTCGATAAAGAGAACTACCGAAGCAATAGAGAATGAAACAAAAAGCCTTGGGTTGTCAGCGGAAGCGCAGGCGGTACTGCTTTCGATAACTATGGAGAGATTGAATCTAAGTTCAGAGATTGACGAATTGTTACAAAGTCAATTAGAATCGACAGCACAGAGAATCAACGCAAACATAGCGGACGCAAAAGCCATCGCCGAATTGAATACCGCCAACGAATCGGCTCTTGCAATTGAGGTGGAGCGAATCGCGGCAAATAAACGAGTGACGGACGCATTCAATGCGGCATCCCAAGCCGAGCGCGACTTAGTGGAATCTCAAAGAGTAAGAATAAATTTGTTGGATGAGGAAATCAGCGAGAGTCAGATATTGACTGAGCAGATAGACTTGCTAAGTAGCCAGATCTTGGAACTTGCAATGTCCGAGGACATAAGCGTTGATAATTCTAACCTAGTCGCCTTATCTGACCGACTTGCGAACCTTCGAGATGAGCATAGACGAGTAACTGAGGAAGCGGAACGAGCGAGAGCGGAATTAGAAAGGCAACCCGGGACGCTTTTCAATTACCGAGAAGCCGCTGTGCAGGCATCGAGAGCATTGCAGGAATTAAGCGCGAGAACAGCAGCAGCGAGAGAGGACTTCGCCGACTTGATTTCCGGCATTCAACAGGCAACCGCGCAAGTGGTAAGTTTCGCCCAAATTAGTTTAGACACCGCGGCGGGACTTTTCGACGCTATCGCAGGCTATCAAAATAGAGAACTGGAGATATATGAGCGGGCGCAACAAGAGCGCATTAATCTAGAAAGGGATGAACGCGATGAACTGCTTGCCAATGAGAACCTTACTTCAGCCGAGCGTATGAGGATTCAAGAGAATTACGCAAGAGAAGTCGAAGCGATTGATAGGCAAACCGCTATAAAGCGATATCAATTGGAAGTAGAACAATTCGAAACCGAGAAAGCCTTCTCTATTGTGAGGATAGCAATAGAGACTGCGCAAGGCGTTGCAAAGGCAATAGCTGTTTTGCCGCCTCTAGGATTCATTCTAGCGGGAATTGTCGCGGCGGCGGGCATCGCCCAGACAGCAATTGTCGCGGCGACGCCACCGCCCCCGCCCCCGGCATTGCAAGAGGGTGGAATCGTACAGCCTGTCGCCGGCGGTCGAAGAGTCATTGTCGGCGAGGGGGGCGACCAAGAGGCGGTCATCCCGCTAAACGCGGCGGTGCTAGGTCAACTAGCGGACGCAATTGTGGCGAGACAAGGCGAACGGCAAATAATTATTCAAAATATTGTAGATACTGACTTGATAGCCGAGGCTGTAATCGAGCGACAGGGTCGAAATATAATGGTTGACAATGGAAATGTATCAACATAACATTATAGTATGAGTGTCAAAACAATTTCAAAAAAGGAGATGTCGAAACTAAAGCGACTAGGACATGCTAAAACAGACTCAGTAGAGCATTCAAAACGCCAGCGCATAAACGCAAAGAAAGGCTGGGCGCGGCGCGACAGGAAAAAGACAGTCCGACAAGCAATAGAGGATGAGTTATACCGCAAGATACATAGGCTTGCGCAAAAGGTGAAAGGCGGGGCGGTGGCACTGAGGATGATGAAGTCGAATTAGAATTAGCGAGATACCAGTGGCAAAATGACAAATTATCAAGATGCGAGCCCGAAAGCACAGAGTATTTTCAGACTGCTCACAAGGTTCCGCTACGAGAATAAAAAGCGATTCAACGAGCGAAAAAAAAGAGAAGGAGATAAGGAGAAAAAATGGCATTTGCAAGGATTGACACGAGAGACGAGAGACTCACAGCATTGATACTCGGCGACTTGCCCAATGTGGTATGGACGCCGACGCTCAGCACAGCGGGTGCTGAGCAAACTGAGTTACAGGATAATATCACTTTTCAAGTAGGAACTCGGTTTAGATACATCGGAAGTATCTACGAATTAACGGCGCCGATGAGCATTCCGGCAAGCAACCAGAGGTTTGGTTGGGTTTATCCAAACATATCTACAGGTCAATTCGAGATTCTCGCAAACAAGCGAGTAGAGGACGCGGGAGTCGCCGGTTCGCGACCGCCGATAGGAATGTGGGCGCGAGATAATAACAGGCAGGCGTTCTGCCGATTAATCCAAGTCAAGATAGGCAATATCCTATGAGTATTAATAGAGATACCGCTGCCGTGAACAGTAATACAAGAACAATCATTGTGCAAGATAGAGCAAGGATTACATTAGATGCGACGGAGGGGTCGGAAGAAAGCAATATAAGCTTTGTGGCAGGAGTGATAGAAAGTCAACTTTTCAAAAACGGAGAACCGGGAATTGTTTCAATGAGCACGACAGAAAACAATTCGGAAGTAGTGACGGCGACTCTAGATAGAGGGATTTGGCAAACAGGAAATACATTAGACAGCATACTAGGCGGGAACAAAGTAACACTTGCCATATGGGGGCGAGTCGCGATAATATAATGGCGTTTTACAAAGTTAGCGATAGCGAAAAAAGGAAACTAGCATACCAGACAGATAAGGTGTCAAGAGTAGAGTGGACGCCGTTTTTGACACAAGGCGGCGCCGAGGAAACTGAATTAGAGGATAGAGTCACCATTCATTCATTTACTCGGTTTTGGCATTGCGGTCATATCTATCAAGTGAGCAAGCCGACAAACATTGAATATGGAAACCACACATACGGTTGGGTTTATGCGAATATAGAGACTGGTAAATTTGAAGTTTCGCCGGTAAAAAAAGTTTACAAGTCCGAGTTTGAAAGTTTGACGACGCCAATAGGAATTTGGGCGCGACATAACGGCAAGCAGGTATTTTTGCCGACCGACATAACCCAAGATAAAGGCTACCCAAGATGCGAAGCGAGACATATATTTGTTGGGAACCCAGAATCAATTGTAATTGTAGCTCAAGGCAGAGTCGAGATAACAGTAGATGCTAGCAACAGCAAGGTATCAAACGCCCTTGACGTTACGTTAAACAATTTAGAAAAGAGTTTCGCTATAAACAAGCAGTCGCAATTTGTTGCCGAAAGAGTGGCGAGAAGGGGCTCTAACATAGCCATAGAGGCTTTTGACAGGGGAATCTGGAGAGGTAATAACATCCTGATTCCGGAAGGAGTCATAGCAACAATAGGTCAGTTTGTCGCGATAATATAATGGCAATAATGCTCACAATCGGTCAGTCTGAACCGATAATTCTTAATTACTTTATCAACGCCGCGCCGCAAAACGAGCGACCGATTCAGGCTTTTGTAATCGGAAATCTTGAATTGGCGCTCGCGTCAATCGAAGGGGCGCCCGCCGGGACTCAGGCTGACGACTACGAGATACCAAAGCCCCCAGAATTGCCGGAGGTATCGAATCTAGAATTCGAAAGCAGAGTCTATGACGAGCAATATTAATGAACTCGCGCAGGTTCCGTCGACGAACGAACTACGAACCGCGAGGCGCTTTGTTATTGAAGTCACTGACGATTACGCAATCGTCTACACATCATTCACACAGGGATTCCGAGTAGCCAGAGCGACAATCGAATTAGCGACCGCAGGATTGATTTTTGGAGAAAACCAAATAATAAGCAACTGGACTCTGACTCAGACGCTTGAAAACTTTACGCGTTCACCCAGTTCAGTAGCAATAGCATCGAATAATCCGACGGATTTAATAGTAGAGGAGATGCCATTGCGACAACGAGCCGTTTTTACCAATGACGGCGAACTGCTCTCGGTTGGGTCAA
The DNA here is from genome assembly GCA_965220165.1 of Spirochaetia bacterium. GTDB lineage: Bacteria > Spirochaetota > Spirochaetia > CBDCPJ01. Next base: position 20,785 of record CBDCPJ010000017.1, on the reverse strand, counting down.
TAACAGCGACGTCAATACGTCAAAATACCGTCACATTCTCGTTTGTCGACGACGCCCTTGAAAACCGCGCGGAGTTTACCCAAGATGAAACAATATCTGGGCTTATGAGTACAGCCATTCAAGATTTAGCGCAGAGAATCGGAGTATCCATTGAAATTGAAAGCGACATAACTTTAGCTCAGCAGGAAATCAGCATCGAAGTTAGAGAGGGCGATCCGATAATACGAGCGATTGTGGAATTAGTGCGGGACGCGGGAGTTTTTATGACGAGAACCAGTCATCTAAACTACTTGATAAAATCAAAGTATACGCACGGCGACTTATTGCCAAATGAACAACTCACAAGAATTTCCGAGAGCGAGTTTGCCGACTTTTCGATGACCGGGAGCGCTAGCGGTATCTATGGAAGTATAGAAGTAGAGATGCCCGACAAGACTAAGTTTACGATAGACTTGCAAAATCCCAATTCTAATCTAGTATTAAACTATAAAAGCCCATTCACCTCACAAGCGCTTGCAAACACGCAAGCAAGGAGAGTCGCAATGGAAGGCGAGGCTATGAGCGCGAGATTCAGGAGTTCGGCGAGTCTATCGCTAGGCGATGTGGCGATACTTAGAAATATGGGTCGCAACGAAGTAATTCGCATAGATAGAATAACACAACGAGATAGAGCGATGCCATTTGATTATGAGGGGAGATGTTGGAGCGCGAGACTTGGGATTATTGGGGTGACTGAGAGAGCGGAATTTGAAGTTCTAGTTTTACAATTCACCGAACTGGGCTACCTACTAATCAGAATCGCTGTAAGGAATTATTCGTTATACTCCAGAAGCGGCGAACTTAACCAAGGAGATGAGATTCAATCGGAGACCACACAGTTTACCATACCACCAACCAGAATAGCAATAATACTAACAAACCATAGCAGAATATTATTTGCAGATGCAGATCACCCCCTATTCGCGCCAACTCAGCCAGCAAGCGAGGGATTGACTTGGTACGGAACGTCGACATGGCGAATCATCGCTGTTTTAGTAATGGATTACTCTACCGGACAGCCAATAGTAACTAATACAGAGAGATATTACCAATGACAATAAGAACCACAGACGACGCTGAGCAAAACCCAAACCTTGTAATTTTTACAGGCGGAGTCTACAATATCAATGTGGCATTCGAGAATCAGGAAACTGAACAGAGCGCCGTCGACGGAACGATTCACAGGCAGGTAAACTATAGAAGGGCGGTCATACAATTTGGGGCTCGACGAGAAGGCTTTCGAGCAGACTTGATGCAAGAATCGCCACTAATGAACTTCGCATTGACGAGTCAGGAATCACAGCGTTTCGCATTGCCGACGCAATTTGAAGCCGCCGGGCGAATTATTAGCGCCGACAGGCATTTTTACCAACTAGAGTTTAACACAAACCAAATAACGATAGGGGGGTTATAGAATGCCAGAGGTAATCTCGCCGATTGAAAAGGGGTATGTAGGAACCGAGAGCATTATAGCGCCGGGCGATATAATAATACAAGGCGAGACGCTCGTCGACGCTGTTGCAAGAATCGGAAGCGGCGGGGGCGGGTCTGGCGGGGCGAACGGACGGACGCCAAGTTTCGTATTAGAATCGGACGCCGAGCGGGTTGTGGCAAGAATAGTATCGTGGAGCGCCGGGGCGGGGGCGACTCCGCCAACAGGCTACTTATCGGAAACCGGGATCACACAAGATATATCACAGGCAGTAAATATAAAAGGAGCGCCGGGAGCCGATGGCGTACCAGGCGCTGATGGCGCGCCAGGCGCTGACGGAACTCCAGGAACTAATGGACAAGATGGCGCTGACGGAGCTCCAGGAGCTGATGGACAAGATGGGAGTAACGGACTCCCAGGAGCTGATGGATTGGATGGTTGGAGTCCAGTTCTTACTATAGAGTCAGATGGAGACAGACGAGTAGTTCGTATTATATCCTGGCAAGGTGGAACTGGAGATGTGCCAGAACTTGGATATTTAGGAACAACAGGAATTGTAGCTACTGCCAGTGAAGCTTCTAATGTTGCAATAGCAGGTTCTGGTAGTGGCGGAACAAGTAATTTCACACCTTCAGAAGAGGCAGAGTTACAGGGAGTTGCAAGAAATGTTAGTATAACCGGTGAAGATATATTAACAACTACCACCTCTATGCTATACTTATCCGCTGACGACTTATCTACTTTTCCAGATTCAACAGAACTTAGAGACATTCCACACACTATAGTTACTGAAGGCACATACTTTATTTATATCGCAACAAGAAGTGCAATGGACCCTGATATTAAGTTCACTGTGTCAAGAAATAACGCACCAATTTATGAATTCACGTATCGGCACGATTTCTCAATTTCAAATGTAGACAATGGCTACGCTGTACTTGGTCACGCAGCCGATTCATTTCGAAGACTAAATCTAAGAACAGGCGATGTAATAAGCGCTCAAACGATAAACACAAACACTATAGCTCGATTTATGAATACCAGTGCAGAGAATATAACGGATATTGTTGAAATATATAGAAGAGCTGAGACAACTTCTGAAAGTCAGCTTATAGATATTTCTGGTGGTTTAGTCCAAAGTGGAAGAATAACTTCTTTGCCTACTGGGTGGAGCAGGAGACGTGAAGATGCTGATGGTGAAAGTGGTTCTTTGCATAGAGCTATTGGTGTTGCATTCAAATACTTTTCTACTCCAACCTGGTCTAGAGGAGTAAGAATATCAGAGATAATTAGTAAGGAACAATCTGATGCCATAATAGCGAACACGTTGAAGTTAGGAGTTACTGACGGAAATGTTGCTCCTCTTGCTGAGAGATTCGACAGAACTCTTACACTGTCAAGTACGTCACTTTCTAGTGGAACTGCAAGAGCTATAATTGGTAGCACACAGTTGAATAACCCTGGAAGTGACTATATAATTTCGGTTCTGTTGGAAGGCGCGTCTTATACAGTAGATATAGCGTTTGGTTCAGACCCAATAATAGATATAAGTACAGATCCTGGTAGTATTCTCACTTTGTACTTAATTGGAAGTTCAGAATTCTCAGCGCAAAATGTAGCTGGCTCTGTTGCAGTAGATAAAGTAGCATTGGCTGCAGGTGGATACCGAGTCAGTATTGTTGGAAATTCTCAATTTGATTTCACAGATGGCGTGTATGTTTGGCTTGAGAAATCGAGTGGCAATCAGATTAACTTTTCGCTTGACAATATCAACTTAAGAGTATTGCCTAATACATACCAGAATGTCTTGTCAGTATTAGACAACGAAATAGTTGATAGAGGTTTAATAACCACTGATGAAACAACTGATTTATTACATAGTGCTCACGAAGATGCTGTCGACTATGTAGACAATGAAGTTGAAGAATGGGCTAAGACAGGAAATGGAAACCTAAGAATTCCAGCAGATAAGTTCCCACTTGTTGAGAATCAAAGTCAATTTCTAAACAGCTTAGTTCAGCACGATATTCACGATGGTTCATTCGATACCGACGTTGTACTTAGAGGGGCTATATTCGATGTGCCTTATGTAAGTGGAGGCAGAGCTGGTTCATCTAACTGGGATGTAAACCCAAGCTTCCAGACGCAAGGATATTCAGTTATAGGTTCATTAGCGCCTACTATTCTAGACACTCAGAAATCTAGCCCATTAGCAATCGGCAATATTACGAATAGAGCGAATTTGAATACACCCGCTACTTTATACGGCAGACGAATAGTAGATGACACTACTGGAGCTACAAGCTCTAGATATTTCGGATTTGCCTTCAAAGTAATTGATGGACAGTTCTGGAATGGAGCGAACCCGTTAACTAATCCCTTTGGCGGCACACCTTTTGGGCTTTTAAAAGTAGACAATCGCGAGATTCTAAGAGCAGATCCTTCAGGAACTTACTTGGAAGCTTTCACAGCGATTTCAGACGCAACTGAATCTCATCAAGTTTACTTATCGCCGATACTTTCAACAGGTCAGATTGCAACTAGTGACGGTAATGGTATCGTTATTGACAATGCAGGAATGACAGGTGTATTCAACTATAACGCAGCAGATAAGGCGTCTCCGAACATAATAACAATCCACGTAGGAATTCCATTTGAAGGCATTGACGTAGAGCATATGAGTATTGGTGAAATTGGAGATACTCTATCAGAGGATAGAACGTTCTCGTTCGCAGGTCATAATGTTAGAATGCGACTTACTTTCGACCGAACTAATGACAGGTTCTCATATCAAGTACTCGGCGGCGGAGGCGGACAAGGAATAGTAATAACTGCTACAGCGCAATCTGCTGAGCACGCTCAAGGAAGTAGCCCTGACTTTAGACGGCTTCTGCAAGTTCCACTCGGCGCAGCTCCGGGTTCGCATACTTTAGTAGGATTTGTTTCTACAGGAACTGATGGAATATTACAAGTGAGATTCTCTTTTGATGGCGGGCCAACACAGCAAATTATAACAGGTGTAACTCCAGTAAGAACAGGAGACTTAGAATTCGGAACGCAAGCAGATACCAATACACTTAATGCTTGGTATTACTCAGAAATGATATGGGAACGTTCAACAGCTCTAGTAGGAGACGAATTGCTTGATGAAATACGAAATCTTAGTAGAGATTGGGCTTCACGTCCGTCAATCTATAATCCATTTGCCGACGAGCGAGACTTAGTCTTGCCAGCAGGCAGACTCAAAATAGACACGGGAACTGAATTAATCGATGTGGACCCAACGACGGGTCCGACAATTAATGCGATTGACCATTATGTGCACTTGGGAACGTCAGATCTGAATGGCTCGGAAAGCGGAGTATTGGGGAGTTCTAGTTATCTGCCGTCATCAATAGAAAGTATTCACACTGATTTCATACGATTTAACAATACATTGCCAGAGGTGAATATACCCAACGGAGCGGGTTATAGCACATCAAGTGGAGAATTGCTTCTACCAATCGGTCATTGGATAATTTGCGTTTCACTAAATATTGTAACCAATAGAGCGGCTAACGCAAGAGTAATTGCGTATGTTGCAATAACGCAAAATGGAGACGAAAGGCACGCCCAATCGCTATATTTAAGAAACGACCAATTCGGAACGACGCAAGAAAACTATGAGGATATTCAAGGAAAGGTCTCGGTAACTGGCGCGGTTAACATAACACCAAATGTATTTGTTTATTGCACACTTTCGGTTGTAAGGCAATCCACAGCAACGACAAGAGTCGACATACAAGGAGCACATTTACACGCATATCAACAATTAATCTAAGGAGGGAAATATGAACGCAAGAATAACAAGCGAAGGCGTTGACGAGCCGACAATGGAGGCAAGACAGACGATGCCTCTCGATAAGCGAATAACGCTACTGGAGCGGGGCTATGGATTTATCCAAGAAAAGTTAAACTTATTATTAGAGCGGCGCGAAAGCGAAAGCAGGGCTCGTCGAATGGGCGTTGTGAGGCAATGGATAACAATCGGCGCGATAATAGCACTGATAATAGTCAATATCATTAATCCGATGCTTGGCGAACGAGTAACCGCGGCAATTAATAACGTTCGCGAGACGATATCGCCGTGAAAGCCGCGAGGGCTACATTAATAGCCTTGACGGCGTCGGCTGCGCTGATGTTGCTTGGGTATCCGCTGGCAATTCTTGTCGGATTAGTGACAGCGGAAATGTATAGAGAGATAATGCTATCTTGGAGCGCCGGCTATTCGGCGGTTGCAATTACAGTTGGCGCGGGAACGGCGATTAAACGCAAACAATCTAAAAGTGAGTAGACAACATTTTGGGAATAGGTTAAAATTAAATTATACTCCTATATTATTCTTTTTTGTTGCCTCGCCAATAATAATGGCGGGGCTTTTTAGTTGCGCGACACCGAACGTAGCCCCAAGAGCGGAGGCTATAATAGAGTATGTAGACCGCGCGGTTGAAGTTACCAAGGAAGTTGAGGTTGAAGTAGAGCGAATAATAAGAATAGCGGAGCCCGCCTTGCTAAGCGACGATATAGACGAAACCAAGTCGGCGCTCAGATCGGCGCTAGCAAGCGCGCGGTTTATAGGCGAAAGTAATAACGAATTAAATGAGTTATTAAATATCGCCAATGTAGAATTAAACATACTACAAACCGAACTAACAACCTTGCGTCAAACGCTCGAAAACCTAGAGATAGAGCGAGATAGGCTTGTCAAGGAACTGAATAAGGCAAACAATCTATTTAATGCGATAAAAAGGATAGCGATTATTATATCTGTAGTTATAATTTTATTAATAATTCTAGCAATAATTATTAAGATTTTTATAAAAAATGGGCGTTGACGTTGATAAATTAATTAAAAAAATAAAAAGTATTTCATAATTATTTTTGGCAAAGGCGGCAGAAGCCAGAGATAGCAAAGCATACCGGTTGAAAAAAAAGTTTGTGAAATATTAAAAAAAAGGCTTGACATTGATGAACTAAATTATTATTATATGCTTATGAATGAAATAGTTAATAGTGTATCGCGCCCTGGCGTGATAGAGGATATAGTTAGAGGGTTTTTATCTCATTTAGAATATGTGATGAGTGAAAACGTGGTAAAATCGTACGGAACCGGAATCAAGACAACCTCTGTGCTAACGAAGTCGAGAGGCAATCGAGCGTTTTGGTCAATCTGGAAAAAGAACAAAGAGCTAATCAAATCGATTGGGTTTTCGATGAAGAAGATTGACGACTCGTTTGTGGTCGAGCATTTTCAAAGAACAGATGAGGACGAGCCAATGGTAGACGTTGAGATTCACGCGGGAAGCGAGATTCACTGCGCAGAGTATTTAGCGACTACGACAATAAGAGTCGCGAAAGCATTCCTAGTCGACGGTCAATTACCTAGAGCGTATGGAATGGCGATTGCGAAACGGATAATGTTTGAAAAGCACGGTGCTGACGCTGTTTATTATAACGGCAAAATAAAAGTCGATTACCATACAATAATCAAAGCAGATGAGACCGATAACGAGCCAGCGACGATTGACAAAAAAGAGACAAAACAAAATAAAGGAGAAAAAAAGGAAGTGAGCAGTAAAAAGGAGAATATGGTGGAAAATAAAGATAATAGAGAGGATAGTATAATGAACAAGATAGTAACCGATAATGGTAGTAAGTATAAAATAATAACACATAGATCCGAGCGCAGACAAATATTAGTATCGGTTGACGATGAGCAGTACTATCATAACCCAGACGTGACGCCACATAGAGGTCGGAACGAGGGAACCTTGACAGAGGAAATCAATAATGGCGAGACGGCAAGGTTTTTAAAGTCGCTAAGAATCTACAGAGACGACAAGGTTTACTGGGACGGCAATTTAAATCACCGGAATCAAAAAGCATCCATATGTAGAGTTATGCGCGCCAATGACGAAGTACAAAGAATCTGGGATAATAGATTCGGTCGGCGAATAGCCAAAAACCTAGGGTTTTATGTGCTGGACGGGCTCGTTTCACACAATCAACTGGTCAAAAACGCGACGCAATATCTTATAGAATCTGGGTTGATTCCTGCAGAGGTAAACTAATGATATTCAGAGGGACGTTAAAAGACATAATTTTAGATAGAATATACGCTCACGAAGTTCAGTTTAAAGAAAATATGCGAGCGATACTTTTTGACGAGATAAAAGACGATGCAAAATATCTGGAGATAGACGACTCGGACGACAGATTCATAAATTTAGCAAGCAAAATATTGAAATATATGCTGGACTTCGGGGGCGAGGCGCCCCCGGAGGATGATGAGGAGTGTGAAACGCAACTACACAAGCGACTAAACATCGAGATAAATCGATGAAAATGGCAAAAATAGGCAGACCAAAAAAAATGCAGATAAGAATATATAGGAGGTAGGAATGAATAATTTTATTGATAGATTGTTTTCGGAAGCCCCAGAGGGCGACAGAGAGAGGTTTTTAACGCTTGACGCGGTAGCAAAAGCGATAAAAAAGGAAATGGAGGCTATTAAAGAGCGATTTATAGAGAGCGGACAGTTCGTCAATTATGCAGATCGCGTATCATATGAAGTATCATCACCCGATGAGTTTTACGAAAATCTTGTGAACAAGAAAATACCAATCGGATGCATATCGCTATCAACGGCTAATTGCAAAGTTATTTTTGGCGAGACTCCGCCGGAGGGCATCAAGTTTTCGAAAACGCTAAACGCAAGGGTGATAGTCAAATGATAGAAAGCATAGCATTTGACGAGAGAACACACAAATATACCGCGATAATTGACGGGCAAAAACAATACCCGGTATCAGTTTCAGAGGTTTGCCGCGGCGGTTATGGATACATTTCCCCAGCCGCCGAGGCGGCGATGAAGCGGGGGCGAGAGGTTCACGACGATATAGCCACAAGATTGTTGTCGGGTGAAGAGCCAAAAAAAATCATCAATAAGTTCGCGCGATTCAGTGAGGATTTATATACAGTTCACGTTGAACACCCGATTTGCGCACTTTTTGGCGAGCTATTAGTCGCGGGAACTCCGGACTTAATAGCCGAAACAAGATTGGGCGACTGGGTTGTCATCGACTGGAAAACGGGCGCAAGCAAGTCGATTTACTATACTTGGCAAGTTGCGATGTACGCGTTAATGGTCGGGGCGAAAAGGGCGATTATAGTTTTTACAGACCAAAAAAGTATTAAACCAGTTTTGGTGGATATGCAAAAAAACGCGATAATCGCATTGTGCAAGAAATATTTAACGGAAATGAACACAAACATCAAAGAGACAGCAATAAAAAAGGAAGGTGAACTATGAGTATGAATTATAATGATAGAGCATTGCAGATAGTAGACGCAGAGCAAGTTGCGGAGTATTCAAAGATGTTGTTTTATGGAACGCCACATAGCGGAAAAAGCTACACGTCTTTACAGGTTGCGAATGAAATGAAAGTGGAAGGTGACCAGATAGGGGTCATTGATTTGGAGGGCGGCGGCACTACACAATACTCGAGAAAGTTCCCCCATAGACTAATAAAGACGCCGAGCGCCCACCCTAATTATATTATAGACGCCGTTGATATCTTTTTAAAAGAGCAAATAGATATTATTGTCGTCGACGGACTTGACGAACTGTGGAGTTGGGCGATTCAATACGCTGATGAAAAAGGGTCATGGTCGCAAATTAGCAAGATGACTAACAAAGCGCTTGACTATATAGCAAGAGTAGATGCGCATATAATAGCGACAAGTAAAACTACTAACAAAAAGCGGGAAACTAAGAGTGGCGACGCTGTCGACGCAAAGCCAGCGCCGCCACAATTTGGCAAAAGATATCTGGAAGCGACGTTTCACTTAGCGATAGCGTTGTCAACCGCCCCCGAGAAATCCATAGAGTTTTACTGGGCAAAAAGCCGGTATGGAGATACACAAGGCGATTGTCAAGTCGTCTCGTATAGAGACACAGGAATTATCGCGCGAAAAATAGCAACGATAAAAAAACTGGTCTCCATGCAAGAGTATGAAAAGCCATTGGGAACCATGCGAAAGGAGGCGCTTGAAGTTTTTGACGAGCTGGCGAGGATTGATAAAAAGGCAGCAGAGAGTTCTGAGGTGATGTATGAAAAGATTGAAAACGCCACAAGAGCAAACGCGGCGAGATATAAAAAGATTTTTGAAAAGAGGTTACAAGAGGCGAATGAGGAACGAGAAACCGCTAAAGAGCAGGAAATTGCCAAAAAAAAGCGAGCCAGGAAACGAGTTGAAAAGAACGCGGTGAAAAATGAGGCTACAAAGGAGGCTTCACAAGAGACACAAAAGGATACGCCAAACGAGGTAGTCGCGCCGCCAATACTGTCAAAAAAAAGATTCATCAAACACCTGCTTGAATTGAGGCTCAGCGGCGAAAAGTCAGATCACCGCAATGACTTGCTCAGAGTCAACACTAACACGACTTCGCTTTTGTCGCTTGTTGAATACTGCGTCGACGCGGGGATTCCGATAAACGATGAGTGGCTAGAAGTTGCTAAGGAGGCAAGTAAGTGAAAGGATTCAAGGCGATTAAATGCGGGCCGAGACTACAAGGAGGATTTTTTGACGAAACGCCGACGCACATTGTCGCGCACGCAACACACGGCGGGCGCGCGCAACAGTCTATAGACTGGATGTTGCGGTCTAAAGGAGCGGCGTTTGCGCACATAGTCATATCAAGGCAGGGCACGGTTTATGAACTGTGCCCGCTCACTCATAAAGCCTGGCACGCGGGAAACGGCTCGTTCTCCCACAGACCGAATAGTAACCCGAACGACTTTTCCATAGGCATTGAATTAGCGAATATAGGTCGACTAAAGATTGTTGACACTGGAGACCGAAAGGAATTTCAGTCAATCTATCCTTGGAATTGCGATGCGAACGGACGGATTAGCGTTGCTAGAAAGGACATAGTTTTCGACGGAGACACGCCTTATGAGGCAATTACGAGACAACAAATGGATGCGTTTGTAAAAATATGCGACAGCATTGACGAGTATTTCGGCGGCGGAATGAAATTGACTGAGCATTATATTATCGACAAGAGAAAAGATTTACAAGGCAGGAGACTAAAAACAGATATCGGTCCGGCATTCAGAATAGCATTAAAGCAAAACTCGCCAAAAATGGAATACATTCATAATGATTGAAAGGATTTTGCCGTTGACAAAAAAAGTAGAGATAACGCTATCAAACGACGAAATGATAGCGCTTGGCGGCGGCGCGGCAATTATGGTAAGATTATCGACACACAAGCCCCGCCCTTTGTCAATACATAAGAGATTTTGGGCGACGGTCGGCGAGTTAGCGGTTGACTTATCGGCGTTGAATGGCGAAATGGTAAGTAAAGAGGGCGCGAGATACTCGCTCCAATTGCTAGGTCAACGGGAGTTAGATAGAATGAGGACCTCAGATCCGGAATTTATGTATGGGTTCGACTTTATAAAGATAGACGATGAATTATCGACGCCGGTATTCGTTTCAATGGCTAAAAAAAACTGGATAATTCAAGCATATAGTTTCTTGCTTGACATAGCGAGACAATGGAGAGCGGAACATGGTATATACAATAGGGAGGGGAGTTATGAAAAACAGGGATTTTAATAGAGAATTTGACACAGAGGAGTTATTTTATGACGCAGTGAACTGCAAACGGGAGGTGTCAAAGATTTTTGACAGCAAAGGAAGGCTACTCATTATAAACAGGAATAATGAGATAATAGAAATAAACACTTTTTATAAAGACGGTTTAACGTTGCGGTCTAGGTTTATAATGCATAAGACCGGCGATAGCGGCGCGCTTTATCGAAAAGTAGGCTATAATGAAGCCGGGATTAAAATCTACGAGACTGACTATAAAGAAGGCGCGCCGGCGGAGGTAAAACAATATGATAAAAACGGGGCGCCAATTAGTTTAGTAGAATATAAAGACAGCAAAGTGCAGTTTATCGCGACGAGAGACGATAAAGATAGAGGAGTGTGGCACAGAGACTTTCATTCCGGCGAGTATATAGAGTTACAAGAATCACAGGATAAGGAAATATAGGAGGGTAATATGAATAACGAATACGTAGTAAATAACGAAATGGAAAATAGTGAATATTCAGTAGACAGGAATAGGAAGGCGCGGTTTTTCTATAGCCACACTAATGAGCCAGTGGAGGATAAGGGGAAAAACGAATTGTCTTTTGACGACCAAGGAAGTATGGAAATATGGGATGAGAAAGAGGACACAATAGAGATAAGGACTTTTTATGATGACGGAATCACAATAAAGTCGCGGTTTGTCGCAAGCAGGATTGGAGACAAGCTAAACTATAAAGTGGGTTACGACGAAACAGGAACGACAATCTACAAGACGATTTATAAAAGAGGCTTGCCATACAGAGTAATCAAATATGAACGCGATAGCAATGTAATTTATAAGTGTCGTTCGAAACGGTTATAATGGGAAGTATGAATAGTAAAGAGATTAATTATAGGAGGGTAATATGAGCAAAGGCAAAGGATACACACACAGGAACGATAAGAATAGGGAAGGTGGAGAATTGCCGGTAGGCAACTATACGACAGAAAGGCTATTCTATAGTAATAGTAATGAACCGGTCGAAAACAAAGACTTAACTCACTTCTCTTTTGATGAGTGGCATCGAATGATGATATGGAACGACAAGGAAAAGTTAGTAGAAATAAGAACGTTCTATGAGGACGGACTTAGCATCAAAGCGAGATTTATAGCTACCTTGAGAGACGATGAATTAAACTATAAGATATCATATGACGAGTACGGAAACCCGACATACAAAACAACTTACAAGAATGGGCTGCCATGTAGAATTCAAGAATGGCAACCAGACAAGCAAGAAGTAAACAAGGAGACAAAATGAGCAATCCAAAGGAATGCAAGCGATGCAAGCAGGAGAGAGAGTGTAAGGAACGAGAACGCAGGGAACGCAAGAAGGCTAAACACTACATTGAGTACGATAAAAATGAGCCAGTTCAATTCAATCGCGATGCCGAGCGACTATTCTATAGCCGGGGAAATAGCCCGGTCAAGGACCCGACAACGGATGGTTGGTGCTTAGATTCTCGCAAGAGAATGTTAGTATGGGAAGCGGATTCACATATTACCGAAATACGGACATTCTACAAAGACCAATTGACAATCAAGTCAAGATTCATAATGAGCAAGTCCGGTCTCAAACTAAGTTACAAAATCCGCTATGACAAGTCAGGCGCCGTACTTGAAAAGACAATATACAAACTGGGCGTTCCATATGAGATAATTAGATATGACGATATGGGAAGGGTCACTCAAAGGTGCCTGTACAAAAATGACTGGATAAACACAGATTCAATATACGCAAGAAAGGAGGATTCGAAATGAGTAATAATAAAGAAGGAGGATTCGAGATGAGTAATAATAAAGAATGTAAGGAACGCAAATGCAATTATGAATGCAAAGAGCGATTTAATGGACCCCAGGATTATATGTGGCTTGATAAGAAAAAAAGAGCGTTTATACGGAAAACGGAATCAGGCGGAATCGAAATAAGAACATTCCATAAAGACGGAATGACGCTTAAAGCAAGGTTTCTTATGGCAAAGGACGGCGAAAGATTCGCTTATAAAATCGGCTACAATAAAGCGGGCGTTATGCTACACAAGACTACATATCTAGACGGAATCCCTCATGAAGTGACCGTATATGACGACGTGGGCAGAATCAGTCGTGAATTCACTTACGACGACAAAAACATTAAATCCTGCAGGGAATTCCCATATAAGCAGTTAAGCAAGGGATGTTCATTTGCCGACCATGTGAATAAGCAAAAGTAGATTCGAGATAGATGCATATGATAAACTATGATACAATGTCAATGTCGGACGAAAATTCATGCTATGATGAGCAATATACGATAAGGTATAAATTCATAACGACAGACTCAGGTCGCGAATTAGCTCACAAATTCCACTATAACAAAGACGGAATATTGCGGTTAAAAATTACCTATGAGCAAGAGCTGCCTTATAGTGTAATTAAATACGATAACCAAGGAAATGTCATTGGCGAGGGCTTCTGCCAAGAAGGCTATGAATAGGCGGCGATTCGAAATCAACGAGACAAAGAGAGAATTATGGGAATCACAGCAAGGCCAGTGCGCTTGCTGTGGCGCCCCGCTTGGGCAGGCAGATCATCCGCAACTGGCGCATCTGTCTCCGCAAAGCAAGGCATTGATAAAGATATATGGAGAGAAGGTTATTCACAATAAACGGAACCTCAGAATGGTCTGCTCTATGAATTGTAACCACAAAGTTGGGTTGCCGCCTAGCGAATGGCACGAAAATTGCCAAGAAATAATGAATAGCCTGCGGGAAAGCGCTTGTTGGTAAGCGTTTCGATAGTAACTGTTATAATTATAACAGTATACTGTTATATCGATAACAGTCGATGAAAAAAAACAAAAAGCAAATCGATGAGATAATGCGAATGCGAGGAGAGGGATACACGCAAAAAGCGATAGCCGAAGCGTTGAATGTATCCCAGCCTCGTGTTAATAAGATAATCAAGGCTCACAAGATTACCGGAAGTAAGCAAATACCCATTGCAAAGATTGATGACCGATTCCAAAATATATTCAATGAAAGCGACGCCCAAAAGTTAAAGGCTCTATGGGACAGCGGAATCAATATCGCAAGAATCGCCGCTATGGAACTAGCAACCGAGATTCCCAGTGAGATAATAAACGAGACTAGTGAGGATAGAAAAGGTAAAGCAATCGCGAATTATTCAGCAATGGTTGACATCGGCAGGACAAGAACTATTGGCGGCGCGGCTTTAGTGGAAATGGTAAAAAAACTGGAAGCGCAGGCAAAGAATAACGCCTTATCGCTGATGTCAACGAGAAATAAGATATGTTTATCAACAGGAGCGACGAAGAGTCTATCGATACCAATAAGGTTCGCTCAGTTACTAGAGCGCGGTCCATACTATAAAGCGCTATGGAGCGGTCGCGGTGGTGGGAAATCTTGGGCTGTTGCTATCGCGCTAATATCTATAATGAGCGGCGAGAAGTTAGTCGCTAATTCTTGGGAACCGCCGGTCAAAATTATCGTAATGCGCAAAACATTCCAAAGCATTGGACAGTCGATGCATACGCTGTTTAGAGATATCATTAATAACTATAACCTAGCGGACTTCACTGTCCATAAGAATCAGATTACACATAGTAATGGAAGCGAAATTAATTACGCGGGATTCTATCCCGGCAACGACCGGAACTCGCTAGTTAATAGAATAAAAGGGATTGAAAGCGTTGACATTTGTCTAATAGAGGAGGCGGATGATGTAGAATCACAATACTGGGAAATTTTAGTTCCGACAATTCGAAAAAGCGGAAGCGAAATATGGGCAACGTTCAATCCGTCTACTAAGAGAACAGCAACATATCAAAAGTTTATCGCTAACCCGCCAGATAACGCGCTCGTAATTGAAACCAACTACCAGCAAAACAAGTTCCTGTCAAAAACGGCAATAGAGCAAGCCAATCAGTTAAAAAAGTATGATTTAGAATTATATGAGCATATATATATGGGTAAACCCAGAGAAGCGGCGACCAACGCGATATTCGCCGGCAATATAATTGTAGCGGAACCGACCGAAGAGGCGTTGCAAGGAGACATTCGCCGGGGCGTTGACTGGAGCGGAGGAGTCGCGCCCGCGGTATGCTTGGACTGTAGGCTTTTTAACGGACAGGTTTTTATCATTGATGCGTTTTACAAATTCGACGGGCGATTCAATGAAATAGCAAAATGGATAAGCACGCTAGAGAAAAGAGATTCTATAGTGTACTGTGACAGCGCCGATAGAACAGCGAGCGCAGGGTTAAACGACCATTGCTCTAGGATGTTTGGGCACCGTCCGGGAAGGCTTGTTCAAAAATGGGCGAACTCCGTTTGGCAAGGTATCCAGTACCTGCGACAAATGAATGGAGGCAAAGCAGGCATTGTCATCGCGCCGCATCTAGCGGAGATTATTGCCGAGTTTAGAAACTATAAATGGCAACAGGATTCAACCGGCGACATTACTGAAAAGCCGGAGGTTAGACAAGCAGATCACGCGATAGACGCCTTGCGGTATGCGCTGTCGCGCGATATATTTAAAAGAATGAGGCAATCAAGATGACTTATGAACTAGGTTCGATTGGAGAAGGCAAGAGCATTACCGAGATTAAAAATATAATAAAGAGCAGGCAACAAGCCTATAGTGAGGTTCGCGACTATCTTGTCGGAAATAACAGGCAAGCGACTCAGTTATTCAACGAGCGAAAGCAAAAAGACAGGGCGAATCAAATTTACCGAAACACGCGACTATCGAGATATGTCGACACAATAACCGGAGTCATAGCGTCGCCGGGCTACCAGCGATACTCATTCAAGGGCGACATACCTACCTATGCAGAGAAAATCAACTGGGATGCTGTATTCAATTCTTGGCGACGACTAGTAAAGGAGTCGTTAGTATATGGCAAAGCCGCGATAATCATAGCCGGCGAAAACGCGGTAATTAATAATAGGACGCCGCTAGACTTTATCGATGTGGTAAATAACTATGGAGAGACTGTAAGGTTAGTGGACTCAGCGGGAACCGAGTACAAGAAAGACGCCTTTGAATATGAGGGGATCCCGTTTGTAGTACTCAGGCGAACCAGTGAATCCCAACCGTATCTCTATCTAATCAAGGATTCGATTGACGCGATTGACAGGATATTAATGAATTGGATGCTACAGCACGATAGAAATAACAATATCTATATGGCGACACCTTATTCAATATCGAATGCAGAATTAGAAGCGCTAAACAAGCACGATGTCCATATTCTAGAGGGAGTAGACCCAACATTAATTAAGCAGGTAGGAACCTATACAGCCAACGCCGGAGCCGACTTGATATTGAAAGCGATAAACTCTGGATTACAGGAAATGACAGGTATTCCAGACTATGAGCAATTAACAGCAGGGAATGACCCGAGCGGAACCGCGTTGATGATGCGGTTGACAATTATGGTGAATACAATTGCTGAATTCGAAAACGCGGCTTTAGAGGCGTTGCGACTTTTCGTCGAGCGATACATCGAAATATGGGCAAGGGTAAACAAGGAGAATATTGGCGAGTTTCCGAGAATAGATATCGACCGCAATATACCACAGAGTCAGACCGCTAATATAGCATTACTAAATCTAGCGGGGGCTAGCAAGCGTACGATCTGGCAAGCCGCTAATCTAGACCCTGAAGTAGAACAGCAAAATATCATAGATGAGCAGGGGTTAGACAATGGCGACGATGTCGCAAATCCTTTTGGCGCTTGACGCAGATACATTGGCGTCCGCGCGAGAGGCGATACTAGCAATCCGAGAACGTGTTAACGACGGAAATTATATGGTAGATTTTGATAGAGCTATTCGACGCAACGGCAACGCCGCCGAAAAAGTAGCCGCCTTGCGAGAGATTATTTCTGCTAGACACCAGAACCTGTTTAGAGCAGTGCGGTCAGTCTCGCGAAGGTTTGCCGAGAGCGAATTACTCAGAGGCTCAGCATCCGCTCATTCGCTAGTGCAAAGGGCGGGAGTCGAAGTACCAAGATTCAGGAGCCCGGCGAATAACGATTTCCAATTAGTAAGATATCAAAGGGTAGGAGCGTATCAATTCGACAGCAGGAGCCTTAGCGCAAGAACAATTCTTACCGAGGAGCGGCGATTAATGATAGAGCGAGTCTTTCGACGCGCGGCTCCTCTTGCGCAAAGAGGCGCGTCGGTTCAGTCGATTAGTCAGACAGTGCTTAGTGACTTGACCAGGGCATTCGGCAGGAGACTCAGCGAAAGTTACGGCACGGTTACTAGGATTGTGAGAACTGAACTAAAAAGGAACTTTCAAGCGGGGCTATCCTTGCAACAGCGAAACCTTCAGTCGGCAGGCGTTAACTTGCGAAGGCAATGGATAACAGCGAACGACGAGAGAACTAGAGATAGACACTTAGCATTGCATCGTAAATTCGAAAGCGACGACGGAACCTTCAACGCGGGAATCTATAGACCGCGATATCCGGGAGCCTTTGGGGAGCCGTCGCAAGATATAAACTGCAGATGCACAGTCATTCTGGCAATACCAGGAATGGGAAACCCTGAACTGGGAACGATTGGCGACGCCAGACAGCGAATTAATGATATCATTACTTGACAATTAATTCGAGCGATGTATATTGTATAATATGACAGGAGATGCGAGACAATGGATTGGTTTGACGAAAGAATAGAGCAAGAACATTATAAATGGGAACGACAATTAAAAATAATAATGCTTGAACAGGAAATCAACGAGATGCTTGAAATAATCGAGAAAAAAAGAAAAATGCTTAGACTTGAAAAGCAAACACACGAGATGTGGAGACAAGTGCAAGACATAGAGCATAGGATATCAGCAGATGCGAGAAAATGAATAGCAACAAAAGATTAATTGACGAACGAGAAAGGGATTATCTAAGACGCTCAAAAGAGGTTAAATTAAATCCACACAAACAAGAAATTAAAAGACTGAAATCACATAGTGAAGCGTTACAATTTGAAATATCTGCAATTGAATATGCAAGCAATAATATGATAAATGAATTAAACACATTGATAGTTCAGAATGATAACCAGATACAAAAAATTGAAAAGGAAATAAAGAAGATTGAAAAAGCGACATCGCAAAATGAGCAATAGACAAAACAGGAAAAACTAAACTCACAGGAGATATGGGAACAAGAAATATATGGAATCTAAAAGGAGTGAACTCGACTTCGCGACACCGAGGGCATTCAAAAGTGCCGTCGAATATAGAGCATTCAAGTCTAGAGGATATCACATAAACCCGGAATGCTTTATACACGAGGTAAACAAAAACAACGACAAGATAAACACGTTGAGGGCGAGAATATGGAAAATGATGAATTTCTTGGACGGTTAAACTTGATTCTTGTAAGACAGAGCAGGGAGATACAAAAACTTACAAGAACTATCGAATTGCTTGAAAAAAGGATATATCAAGACGAGTGGGATGAAAAATTAGAAAAAATAAAATACGATGATATATGGGAACGAGAAATCTTTGGTATATAACAAGAGGTGATTATGAGCGATATAGACGAGAAACAGCAGATAGACCAAGAGCAGAGCGCCGGAGATACGCAACAAGACGAGTTAAAAAAACTTGTCGCCGAGCGCGATACATTCAAGCAAGAGTTAGAGCAAAGCAAGCCGAGAGGATAAAGACGCTAGAGGAACGAATAGCGGAAATCCCGAAGCCCCAATCGGAATTAGAAAAGGCGCGAGATCTGGCAAAAACTGAGTCAGAGCGAGCCGAGTTGAGACAGGCAGATAGAGCAAACAAAGTTAAAAGCGGAGGTCGCGAGACTTACTAAAGAGCGAGAGCAAATCGAGGCAAGAGAGAAACGGTTTAGAAAGGCTATTGGCGAGGCTCCACATCTAGCGAGTATATCGTTGCCGGAAATGACGGCAGAGCAAGCTGAGTCGTTTGGCAAAGAACTTGCGAAAGCATATAATGACGGCATAGCTTCCGTAAAAAGTGAAGCGGCAAAAAAGGCGGCGCCGGAGATTCCAAACAAGGGCGTCAAAGATGACGGTTTGTCATTTGCGCAAAGAATAAATAAATATAACAATAGGTTCAGAGCGAACTAACAGGAGGCATTAATGATAGATTTAAGCACGATATCCGCGGGTCAGATCGCAAACGAAGCGGCCGATCTTGTCGGAAAGGTTAGCGCCTGTTTTTACAAACGGGCTCGCAATGGCTACGCAGTCATTGCAGAATAAGGTGAACGCAAACGGAACTAGCGGAGCGGCTTCGGTGAACGTCGCATTCACCGATTACGACGGCGCGGGTTCAGATGCAACCACAGGAACGGCGACAGTGGGAAACTAATGAAACTTATAATCAGCGAATTCCGATGTCGATTGGATTACGACCGATTGACTTTCAAGATTACTTTCGGATTCCAAACTCCCGCGCTTCAAGACTCGGACACGAGCGCATTTATACTCTATGCGTCCGCTTACGCGTTGCATCTGGCAACAGAGCGAGCAATGGCGGTAGCAGAGGGAGTCAAGAACTTTGCGATAGCCGAGACAAACGCCCCTTCGGTCGAGGATTTGCATACTGAAACCAGCGGCGGCTAATAGAGTCATAACACACGAGAGGATTCTCTTGGCTAGAGGCGAGCGGGGCGACAAAGCGTATGACTTCAGACACGTCTTGTTAAACTCAGTAGCATTCAATAAAATATCTGCAGATAATCAACAAATAATACGCGCGGCAACCGGCAACGCGCCGTCGAGCGGGCGAGCGTTCTCTATAGGGGATGTCTGGTATTATGACGCGGGGTCAAACCTGGCAAGTTCTACCGTCGGAAGCGTCGCTGATGTTTTCCCGGTAGTTATATTGCGGCAACAGGCGATGCCATTTTCTATAATCAATGGAGGGAATTTCATACCGCTTGAAACCCAACGCGAAGCGCTGTCCGGAATGGGTAAAACTACAACAGTTTTGCGAAGCGCCTGTGCGCAGTCGGAATCTATGGAGTGGATTATACCGCTTCAAGAAGCGGAGTCAATCTCGCTTCCACCCTCACACAAATTAAAGCGGCGACGAATTATGGCGCTATAACTAATATAGGCGCTGATGACCGAGCGTTTATGATATTAAGGGGAACGATAAAATAATAACACAAGCGACTATTGAAAATTACAATCCCGCTCCCAGAGCAACTGGGCGACTCTTGCCTTATCTGCGCAGGCAGTTCTTGTCGAAATATTCAAGGACGACGATATTGCAGAACAAAGAATTGCCGACTGAACTAACCGAGCCGTTCATTAGATTGATGCTATATATCGACAAAGCGCGGCGGTTTTCCAAACGCGGTCAGCAAGTCGGGAGTCGGAGTGTCGGTAACCTATGAGGATTACCATCCCGACGTGGATTTCCAAATTCAATAGTCGCGCCGTTTTATCGTTGGCGCGGATTTACTAGAAGGGAATTGCCAATAGCAGACACGCCAATTCCTATAACACCGACGCCTTCACACAGTCTGAGCGAGTATGGGTTTTGGTATTCCCAGGATATGACAGGAGGTGTCAAGCCGGATTTTGAACACAGGCAACTGCTTGGGAATTACACAGTAGCCGAGTCGGACATTA
>CBDCPJ010000016.1:0-36437 GCA_965220165.1 Spirochaetia bacterium | reverse complement strand
TCCATATCCAATCGAATAATGTAATTATTCCGAACCCTGTCCACTCAAATAATGTAACTAATATCATTCTATCACATCCTCACAATACTAATTAAAGTTTACTTATTTAATATCCGATACTAATATAAAATTTGAAAAGTACAAATAGAACCTACAAGTACGAAAAAAGAACCTGGCAAATTACCAAGTGTTAACGGACGGATGCATTCATCTGCTAACGGACGGATGCGTCCAAGTAATAATGGACGAATGCATGTAAATGGGATTTCTAATAGGAGGGCAATAGATATGTCAGACATGATGCAAAGTATTGAACAAACAAAAAATGCTATTGTTTTTGTTTGTAATGAATTTGTTGGCGATGAATTCTCGTTAGGCGCTATAAAATTAAATAAGATACTATGGTTTGCAGACACTGAATTCTTTTGTCATACTGACGGAGATGCAACTATAACTGGTAACTGTAGATATATAGCGCAATATTTTGGACCCGTTCTATGGGGGTTACCAGCACTATTATCTCAATTGGAATACGAGACAATCTTAACGATTCATCGTATGGACTTTGTGGATTATGTACAGAATATTTATCGTATTGCAGATGAGGAAACTGTAAAGGAGGTAACTGAAAATATACCTGAAAAACAAAGAGAAATACTTAAACGATGGGCATTGATTGCTAGAAAAACAACTGCTCGTAATATTATATCACTTGCTCATAGTTATGAATGGTGGAATAGTATGCGGGTAGGGGCTCCAATTCAAGTATCAAAAGGTGCCGAATATATGAAAGATATAGAATCTAAAATTATACAATGGAAATTATAATCCGGTATTGTGTTCTCCCAGTCTCGTAATGTACCCCTCAATAAACCTACTCTTAATACAATAGAGTGGGGCGGCATAATTAGTGTTGACATAGATCGTGTTAACCCGTTAAGAAAAGATACTGCCTGTTTTTTTTCGCAACAGGCAAAAAATAAAGACTGGATGTTAGAGCAAGTGCAACATAAAATAGTTAGGTATGTGCATGCTGCGAAAGGCTATGTAATTCCTTTTCCTATTCCTTGCACAGCTAAAGATATTATGTATTACATCGTATTCTACGATGTAGAGCCACCAAATAGACTTGCAGTAATACAAGTTGCAGACAAAAAAGATTATGAAGATCTATACAAAGAAGGTATTGTTATAGAAAATAAATAGAGAGTATTTTACTATCTCTATGAGATCCGGTACTTTTAAGAGCGTAAACTAAAAACTAGGTAGTAGGCTTTTGATTAGTGTCTGTATCGTGGTCTGATTTTTCTGGTTGGCTTGGTTGAGATTTCTTTTTCGGCTCTTGAAACATCATTTTTAATAAATCCTTAAATGGCATATTTCTTGCTTTCTCTGGTAGCGGGTCAATTATATTAGGGCGCATCGTCTAATATATAATTCCCAAAGTTAAAGCAATTTGGCTCTCCCATACACAAACTATGTTGTGGATTAGCGTTGTGGATTAGCGATTTTGCCCCGTCAGCAATGTGGAGCCGCAAGCGATCGCCGAACCATCGGCGATATCGGGGAATATAGCGCAATAGTCTATGCCGCTGTTTCCGTCGTAATCGGCATAGCGGAGCGCGGGCGGTTGCGTTTCGTCGCCAAAGTCCCAGGCGTTCAGGGTATTCTGTTCGGCGCTGCTCCATTCGTCGCCGGCGTTTTCGGCGGTTAATAATAATACGGCGGCTACCGGCGGGGTTCCGTCTGGGCCGTTGATGTTCCGTCTCGACAGGCTTCCAAACCCGTAGCTAGCAATCAATTGGCCGTTTCGAAAGCCTATTAATTTGCCGGCAATATCCATCGTCCCTCCTCCTCCATCGGCATTGCCGGTTGCGTAGCTGGCAATCACCAAGCCGCCATTTCCGCCGACTAGTCCTCCGACATGGTCGAATAGCCCGTCTCCTCCCTGCGCGTTGACAGTGGAATAGCTGGCAATAATAGCGCCGGGGTTGCTGTCCTGAATCGTGGCGAGCGCATTGCGGCCGACCAGTCCGCCGACAGCGTTCATAACTCCGGATACCCCATTGGCGTCGCCGCCCACCGTGTAACTGGCAATAATCTGGCTATCAGCGCGGTTGACACCTACTAGTCCTCCAATAGACTCGACGCTCTTCGAGCTGCCGTGTACTCTGACGTTAACGGCGTAGCTGGCGATAATTGTTCCGTTGTTTATTCCAGCCAGTCCGCCGACGGCATCGCTGCCGTAGATGTCGCCTTCGACTATTCCTATGTTGCGGATGACGGCTTCGCTGTCTATTGCGCCGAATAATCCCCCATTATACGCGCTCCGCGAGTAGAGATTGGCGATTGTAAAGCCGCGTCCATCAAAAATAGCGGAGAAAAACTGGTCATCCTCGTCTCCGCAGATCAATCCCGAACTATCCGCGTCGGTATTGCAATTTCCTATCGGTTCCCAGCCGGAATTTGCGGCTGCGGCGGGATCGCCTCCATCGGGGCGCAACGCGGCATCGATAACGCCGTCGGTGTAACTGCCTGTGTCCTCAAAGTCTAAACTACCCGTCAATTCATAGCCGTTGCATCTTCCTTCTGGGCAACCGCTCGCATTCCCCGTATCAGTGGCGCCTGTTTTATAGCTTGCGCCTTCAAGGTCGTATCGCATGTTGTTGAGCTCTTCTAACGTGCCAATTTCGATGAGTCCGTTATTATCGTCGTCGACGGGAGGTATTGGAGTGGCGTCAATGATGGATTGATTACCTTCGCCAACGCGATTTGTCGCCGAAACGGCGTAACGGTACGATGTCCCATTGACAACGGAGGTGTCGGTATAAGAGGTCGTCGGCGCGTTGATTGTGGCGATAGGCGTTGCATTGGGGGCTTTTGGCGGTAGGGATCGGAAAATATTATAGGGTTTCCGCGGTCTCAACGGTATCCCACGTTATAGTTACTTCATTATCGTTTATGATGGCTCTAACATTGGCGGGAGCTACCGGAGCGGTCAACATTGGAGTGGCCGATATTGGAGCGCTTCTTGCGCTTTCCCCGGCGATATTTCTCGACGAGATTGCATATTGATAGGTGGTATCGTTAACAACATTGGTATCGGTATAGGTGGTTGAAGTGATAAAGTTGTGGATAAGATTGAAGTTCTCAACGGAGTCTGTCGGCGAGCCTCGGTAGATTTGATAGACATCGGCGCCGTTCGCCGCGTCCCAATTCAAAGTTACGGTATTATGCCCTACTGTCGCGACTATATTTACGGGGCTCTCTGGCGTCGCGGTAGGAGTCGCGGTAGGAGTCGCGGATACTTCGGCTCGACGCATGCTTTCGCCGGCGGCGTTTACGGCCGAAATTGCGTAATGATACTGGATGCCATTTTGCAGGCCTATATTGTTGTAAGAGGTCGCGGGAGCATTCACCGATGCGATTGGGGCGGCGCCGAGGTTGTCCACCGAGCGTCCGCGGTAGATATTGTAGCTGGAAGCTCCCGCCACGGCATTCCACATGAGCGTTATTTGGGTGTCGCCCACAAGGGTAGTTACATTGGTCGGAGCGGAGTCCGGCGACTTGTTGGTATCGCCGTTATCGCCATCATTGGTATCGCCGTTATCGACATTATCTGGCGGATCGATATCGCAGGCTATCAGCAAGGAAAGAAGAGAAAGAGCGATTATCGAAACGATGAATAGGATAGGAGGGTTGCTATGATGTATGGCGAGGGATGGCGTTTTTATACTGAAGCCTTGGCAAGCGATACCGATTTTTGCACCGCGGTGCTGAGATCGTCGACAACTTCGAATCCGGCCTGCTGAAGGATAGCGCGACCCGCCTCTTCATTTGTGCCAATAAGGCGGATAACGATAGGAATAGTGATATCGATTTTGTCAAACGCAAGCGTGATGCCTTTTGCGATGTCGTCGCAACGAGTGATTCCGCCAAAGATATTGATTAATATCACGGAGACGTTGGGATTGTTGGTGATAATTCGAAGCGCATGGAAGACTTTTTGAGGATTGGAGCTTCCACCCACATCAAGAAAGTTAGCCGCTTCGCCATCAAATAGTTTAATAAGATCCATCGTCGCCATAGCCAGACCAGCTCCGTTTACTATGCAACCGATGGTCCCCTCCATACTTACAAAGCTAAGCTCATGCGCTTTTGCGTCGATTTCGTCGGCGGAATATTCTTCGGAGTTTTTTAGTTTTTCCAACTCCGAGCGACGATAGAGCGCGTTATCATCAAAATTTATTTTCGCGTCTAGCGCGAGCAACGTTTCGTCGTCAACAATCGCGTAGGGGTTTATTTCGATCAGCGAGCAATCAAGGTCGCTGGTTAGCGCGTAGAGCTTGATCGCCGTATCGACTGCTTGTCTGCAGAGCGCCTCGTCGGGAAAGAACCGAGTAAAAAACTGATTGAGCTCCTGTTTCTGTAGCCCGTTTATCGGATCGATCTTTAGGCGAGCAATTGCATCCGGGCGCTCTACGGCCAGCTGTTCTATGTCGACGCCTCCCTCCGCGCTGATAAGAAGCACCATTTGTCGGCTGCCGCGATCGAGCGTGATACCCAGATAGTATTCCTGTTGTATTTCGACGGCGTGGGACAACAGCAATTTTTTTACCGGAAATCCTTTGATAGTCAAGCCGAATATTTTTTTGGCGGCCTCTATCGCCTCGTCCGCGCTGTTTGCCAAGAGCACTCCTCCCGCTTTTCCTCGCCCGCCAGCGAGCACTTGCGCCTTCAGCACAATGGGAAATTCAAGGGATTCAACAGCCGCAACTACGTCGGAGACGTTTTCGACTACTTTTTGCCGCTGGATGGGGATATTGTAGCGCGCGAATAACTCTTTTGCCTGATATTCATGTATCTTCATAGCGATATCTCGGTATTCAGCTATTTTTTTCGGGCTTTGGGGGCTCGGCGGTCGATTCCCCGCGCGCTTCGCGATACTTTTTAATTGCTCTTTTGGTCATATTAATCATTTTAGTAACTTTTATCTCTCTTGGACACACTCGTGTGCATTCAAAATGATTTTCGCATGCCCATACGCCATCAGCCGTGTCTAATCGATCGACGCGCGTATCCAATCCAGTGTCTCTGCTATCGAAAACAAATCGCGAAGCCTGCACGATAGCCGCGGGCCCAAGGAAACGAGGGTTTTTCTCTAGGACTGGGCAAGCGGAGTAGCATGCCGAACAATTTATACATTTAGTGGCGTCGTCAAAGATCGCGCGCTGTTTTTGAGATTGGATACGCTCTTTTTCGCCGGGTTTCTCTTTTGGCGAAAGGTATGGAGAGACTGAGCGATATTTCTCAAAAAAGGGCTCATGATCTACCATAAGATCGCGTTGAACGGGAAGATGGCGCAATGGCTCTATGTTGATGACATCATTTTCATTCTCCGCGACATCGCGAAGCAATGTTTTACAGGCCAATCGTTCAACGCCATTGATGCGCATCGCGTCAGAGCCGCATACCCCATGCGCGCAACTGCGTCGAAACGTCAATGTTCCATCGTGATTTTTGGCTATATCAATCAATAGATCGAGAATGCGATCGGTCGGCTCTGCGACCGTATGAAATTTTTCGGTATAGGGAGCGTCATTTTTCTCGGGATTGAATCTGCGAATAGCAAGCGTAACCTTCATACCGCTATTCAACACTGTTATGTCGATTATGTCAACTTGCTACGTTGAATTTTATTGTGTTTTCATATAAAATGAGTATTCATTATATTAGACTAAATAAAAAATAGAAAAATCAAATCTTTTGTAGCAATCTGTAATATTACATGGCTTTCAATCTTTCAAATGCTAGAATTGAAAACTTGTAATTTTAGTATGAGCAAATAATGATTATTGTAGTGAAAATGAATATGTTAATCTCAATTATCGCTTGACCTTCAAGGCTAAATAGTCTATATTGATAACATAATGCTATATCGCAAGTTGCTAACTATGATTTCAAGCGTCTGGATAAGGTTATCGATAAAATAATAGGACTTGGAACAGCGGGGCTTATATTAGCTATTATGCTACCGCTTGTGAGTTGCGATTTATTAAACGCACTCTTGGATGATAATCAACAACAACCAATGGGACTTGTGCAATGCTCACTTGACGACGTAGAAGGCGCACACTTTAAAATCCAGACCATCAATCGGGGAAACCATTAATTGCGCTGAAAGGCAAAGGAAGGGGAATCGCCAATGCTGTGGGAGAAGTTCCTGCAATGATTAATGGGTCATGTTATTTTACTCTTGATATTAGTGGCAATGATACAATACCGCTACAATTTTATCTTAAAGATGATCTTGACCTAGCAACATTGGATACCAATGAAAAAGATGTATTTTTCGACGCGGGGCAATTCCCAATAGCCATACAACAGCAACGAGCATATTCAATTATTATTCCCTCAAGCAATACCGCTTTGGAGAGTGGAACTTTCAATTTCTCGTATAGTGATCCTGCCTATAGCGTGTCGGTATTTGTTGCGCCTATTAGCGATGAGTGCCCATTGATTGGCTCATTTGCAGTGAGAGGGCAACATGATTGGTTGCTAGATATCACTTCTCAAATTGGCACTATCGCCAGGAAAGTTGGATATGGACAGACTTATGTATTTATGTACGCATATTGGCAAAATTCGCCTCTGGAAATAGCGGAATGTTTTGTAGAACCTACACAATACACACTTAGCCGAAATGCTCCCAGGCGCGATATAGTAGTACCTGTTTACGAACCCCGTGCTAATCGAAAAAAATTGATTATCGTAAATAGCACACCATCAGCGTGGCAAATAAGCACTACACGAGGAGCAATTATAGACGATTCTCGTATTATTGATGAAGGACAAGGCTCTACGATAGATCCTAATATGGAGGCTACGTATCTTGTAGAAGGCGATAGATATACTATTACTGCTGCACAACCGCGCGGTTCAGCAAGAGTAGTTAGTGATCCATTTGATCTCACCACTCAGACAGTAATAACGCTAGAGATAACTATGAACGAAAACAACTCCTACGAAATAATGGAGATTGCAACCGCTCCTATCAACCAACAACCTACTGCTCAGAAACCAAATGATAGTCAGCAACAACCAATGGGACTTGTGCAATGCTCACTTGACGACGTAGAAGGCGCACACTTTAAAATCCAGAATCAATCGGGGAACCATTAATTGCGCTGAAAGGCAAAGGAATGGGAATCGCCAATGCTGTGGGAGAAGTTCCTGCAAATAATGGGTCATGTTATTTTACTCTTGATATTAGTGGCAATGATACAATACCGCTACAATTTTATCTTAAAGATGATCTTGACCTAGCAACATTGGATACCAATGAAAAAGATGTATTTTTCGACGCGGGGCAATTCCCAATAGCCATACAACAGCAACGAGCATATTCAGTTATTATTCCCCCAAGCAATATCGCTTTGAATAGTGGAACTTTCAATTTCTCGTATACTGATCCTACCTATAACGTGTCGGTATTTATTGCGCCTATTGGCGATGAGTGCCCAGCGATTGACTCATTTGCAGAGAGAGAGGGACATGATTGGTTGCTAGATATCACTTCTCAAATTGGCACTATCGCCAGGAAAGTTGGATATGGACAGACTCAGGTATTTATGTACGCATATTGGCAAAATTCGCCTCTGGAAATAGCGGAATGTGTTGTAGAACCTACACAATACACACTTAGCCGAAATGCTCCCAGTCGCGATATAGTAGTACCTGTTTACGAACCCCGTGCTAATCGAAAAAAATTGATTATCGTAAATAGCACACCATCATCGTGGCACATAAGCACTACAAAAGGAGCAATTATAGGTGGCGATTCTCGTATTATTGATGAAGGACAAGGCTCTACGATAGATCCTAATTTGCGGGCTACGTATCTTGTAGAAGGCGATAGATATACTATTAATGCTACACAACAGCGCGGTACAGCAAAAGTTAGTCATACATTTGATCTCACCAATCGGGCAGTAATAACGCTAGAGATAACTATGAACGAAAACAACTCCTACGAAATAACGACGAAAAGAACACTAATCTATAAACGTATGGATGACGGCACAAAATATCGAGAGACAGACTACTACGCCGATGGCACGACGATAGAGCGAGACAGCATCAACTACTTGTGCAATGACTTGGCGAGACTATCCAGGATCATCCGAGACTACCGAGCGAACGGCACGCTAGAGCGATATATATTCTACTCTCGATGACGGCACAAAACATTGCCAATGAGAGACACGCGGGGCACTACCATACGCCGATGGCACGACGGATAGAGCGATACTGAGTCCTATATAACTACCACGATGATGGCGAGACTATCAAGGATCTCCGAGACTACCGAGCGGATACGGCACGCTAGAGCGAAAGAGACTCTACAATTCAGATGGAACAATAGACAATGAAATTTGCTATTTAAGGTTCAGTGGATGCAATACCTTGCCCAGACTCGTAATAAAGACACACGCAGTATAGAGAATTTTTTTATCTAAATTAAGTTTCTAATAATAAAACTGGAATTATCAATGGATTTGTCGAAGACTCATCCGCCTATCTATAGTGGTTATTTAGAACTAGTATTACATCATCACAACGGCGTATGTCGACTAGAGCGTTATACCGAGCCATAGCATAGTACCTCCGAATAATGCTACAAATGCAGTAGACAATATAGAGGCTATCATAAGTTTTCTTATCATAGATATGCATCCAAAAATAAGCAACACGAATACAATTATCAATATAACGCCCATAGCAATAAAGGCGTTATGGACATTCCTAAATCGATTTGGCATCGTCATTGCGATAGAAAATCCAAGCAACTACATAGAGAAATCGGCGGCGATTAATTGGAGAAACTACGATTTTTGGAGATTTCTACATACAACAATCCCGCTGTTAGCAAGGCTTACAAGTCGCTATTAGCCAATAATCTTATTGGAGAGCAAGCCAAGCGGTTTGATAGAGAGCAAAGAGACGACAAATTGCGAGCAAACATGCGAATAGGTCGATAGGCAAAGCGATAAGAGCAAGCGTTATAACTGATAAGTTGTTAACTAGAATTGCGATAGAAATGAGCCAGCAATCGATACCGCTACTGATAACGATGCATCAAGCGGCATAGATAGTCAAAGATTAGACAAGCAAGGGTATATAGAGGCGTATAAGCATTTAAAATCCAACTAATCTCTTCTATTGTTTCCAAGATTTCACCAGTTATAATTTTATCGTAATCCGTATTGCCAAACGAGTATCAATAATAACCGCAAATGCTTATCAGCAAAGCGTTATATCAGTATTGTTGTCATAATTTCACTAGTTAATTATCTCTCAATGCAAGCATCTATCCATATAGCAAGCATTAACCATCTACTTTGACCGCCGAAATAGGTAAATTAATAGTCAAATCATCTAGTCTCATACCCGCATTGTATCCTTGATTACAGGCTAATGTTTCCAAAACCGCACTACTCAGAAGGCTAATTTATCGCTTGAAACTCTCTAATGGCGGTCATCTCCAAACATCGCGGAAATCTCCTAGACTATAATCTTCTTACTATCACAAGTATTCCTGATAATAGTAATGCTTCGTTGCGACAGTTTTGCGTCGACATACGCCCTAGATAAATATACCGACCACCGCAACGCACAGCATAAGACCCATTGCGATATTGATGATCCGTCTTGCCCGCGCGCCTCGAGTTATTTTTGCGATACCTAGCCCGCCCAGCGCCCAGAGATTTATAGAACCGAACGCCATAACAAAATTGGTGGCGATGAGCGTCGCGATTTGCCCGGCATACTCTGCTCCGGGCGTTGTATACCCGCTTATCTGACCGATGGAGATGATCCACGCCTTGGGATTGATCCACTGAAACGCCACCGTCTGCCAGAACGTCAGTGGTTTTCGGTTGGTCTGTTCTATCGATGAGGAGGCGGTTGCGATGCGCCACGCGATAAAGAGAAGATAGGCCGCGCCGCCGAATTTCAGTATGGTATGCATTATGGGAAATCTGTCGAATATCGCCCCAAGCCCCAGCGCGCACATAAGCAACAGGAACGGGTAGCCTATCGTAACGCCCATAATCACCGGGAGCGCGCGGCGGTAGCCGTAGGCAGCGGTGGTGGACATAGCGATCAGGTTGTTGGGGCCGGGCGTCACGGCGCTTACTATGATAAATAACGCGAACGCCCAGTAATTTTCAATCAATGCTATATGTATCGATGCTAATTCTCAAGGATCGTTATCTCCACTCGGCGATTTTTAACCCGCCCCTCTTCGGTGAGGTTGGTGGCGATAGGCTGCTCTGCCCCAAACCCCTGCACAAGCAGGCGATCTCGAGCGCGAACCGCTAGCTCGAACAGCGCTTGAGCGACCGCGGACGCGCGATCCGTAGAGAGCGTCATTCGCCCCTCGGCGTCTCCGGCAAGGGCGGTGTGTCCGCTGACCAATATATCGCGATCGGGGTAGCGAGTCAGGATAGTGGCGATACGCGCTATTTTCTCTCGTTCGGCGGGCAACAACAAGGAGGAGTCGGGAGGAAACTGAATATTCTGCAACGACAGGGTTACTCCCCGCTCATCGGGCCTAACATCTACATCGTCGATCTCGGCGTCGGCGAGATGGCGCTCAACTTCGCGCTGTATGTCGACGCGCCGCAACGGGGCGGACTCGATAACCTCGCCGTAGGCAACGCCTTCGAATTGATAGCGTTCTCCGCTGTCGAGCTCTATTTCGATAAGATAGTCCTCGTTGTATGCCAGCGGCCGTCCGTTGACGCGGTCCCAATAGACGATCTGCTCCGCGAAGCCGGTTACCTGCCGCGGCGCTCGGGCGTCCAGTGTCTTGTCGTTATGACGAATGATATAGCGTATCTGCAACGCGGGGTAAAGCTCCCCGTTATAGCGCTGTTCGCCAAGATAGGTATAGTCGACGGGAAATTCGTAATGATAGGGCGTGGGGAGGCCAAGCGACCCTCGAAAATCTTGCACTTCTCGTCCTATCGCTTGCCAACTGTCGCCCGCGGAAACCTCCTGATCGAGCAATATCGGCACATCGCGAACCACCGGCACAAAAAAGCGCGGCTCAATATCGTAGCGCCCCAAACGGTCTCGCCAATAGCGCGATTCGTACTCTCGGGAGACCTGAAACGGGCGGCTGGCGTCTCGCGATTCCTCCGAAACGATAAAGCTCGATGTCAGGTAACCCCGCTCGCCTTCGACTTTGGCGACCTCCACCGCTATTCGATTGAGGATGGTCGCGCGGTAGGCGAATTTCCCATTGATGCTGACAGCCTGCTCGACGGTTGACAATATGCGATAGCGGTCGTCCAACCGATAGCGAAATTCCAACTGCTCGCCATATACGGCGCCAGCCGCGAAGAGCGTAATGATATGGAGAAGCCCAATTTTTTTTGCCAACGACACAAATCCATCGTATCATCGACCAATGGATATGTCCAGTTACGCGGCGATGAACGAATAGTCGCTATGGTGAGGGGGGGAAGTCTCCCCCTAGGCTCCAGCCCGTTTATACGCTTCCGCTGATTCGCTATTCGCTACCCCGCTCATAGCGGCGGAAGCTAACGTGCTTGCGCCTACCCCCTCTGCGGGCGCCGCGCCGTAATCGCCAAGCCTCCCATCCAAGGCCCGCAACGCCCGAATAGCCGCCAAAACAGGAGACGCGCCGATCCGTCGCCCAGTATTCGATCGTCCCGCCGCGCTCGACTACGGCGCCGTTTGGGCGTTGCGGGCTCTGCGCGGGCGGCTCTCCAATTGGGTAGCGGAATAGCGCGCTATGGAGCGAGGGGGGAGGCAACGCGACGATGGGTGTTATCGATTGCTCCGCGCGCTCGCCGATCTCGGGCTGCAATGCCGAGAGCGGGGCGATTCCCCCCCTTATTGATATTTATTATATAATTGAATTAAGAAGCATGAAATTGTCGATAATAAAAAATAATTTTGCTTGAATAATTGCTAATATGCTATAATATATACAACGATGCACAAAGGTTTTACTAAGCGGGCTCAAGAGATAATCATCAAGGTAGCCCAGGACGTGGCGAAAAATTATCGCGCCACACAACTGCAACCCGAACATATTTTATTGGCGTTGCTGGAGACGAAGAAATCAAGGGCGTACCGTCTGCTACGGGCGATGGATATATCGATAGACGATCTTCGAGTCGTCATCGAGAAGTCGCTTCCCAAGTCCAAGCCGGGATTCGTGTTGGGCGATATCGCGCTTTCGGAGCGAACCAAGAAATTATTGGAAGATGCCAACGAAGCGTCGCATATGCTTGGATATGAATACACGGGAACGGAGCACCTTCTAGTTGCATGTTTGAACGATATGGGGGGCAAAATATCTCGATATCTTTCCGAGCATTCGGTTACGTTTGAGGTTCTTCGAGAGGAGATGGAGAGTATGCGGTCTGAGGAGCAACCGATGGAGTCCGCTAATGTCTCTACGCCCAGTAAGCGTAAAAGGGAAGAGAGGGGCGGCCTGTTATCGAAAGAGCGGAAAAAGACGCCGTTGCTTGATGAATTCGCGTTTGATCTTACGAAGGCGGCGCGAGAGAATAAATTGGACCCGGTGATAGGTCGCGCCGTTGATAAACAGCGGGTTATTCGCGTGCTTGCTCGCCGCATAAAAAACAATCCTGTGCTTGTTGGCGAGCCGGGTGTCGGAAAAAGCGCGATCGTCGAGGGCTTGGCGCAGATGGTTGCGCTGAGCAGGGTTCCCGATATGCTTTCCAATTGCCGTATTGTCTCTCTTGATTTGGCGGCGCTGATCGCGGGCACGAAATATCGGGGCGAATTCGAAGAGCGTTTGAAACGGCTGATGAAAGAGGTTGTCCAGGTAAGCAATATCATCCTTTTTATCGACGAACTGCATACGCTGATCGGGGCCGGCGGCGCCGAAGGGGCGATGGACGCGGCCAATATTCTAAAGCCGGCGCTCTCGCGCGGCGGTTTCCAATGTATCGGGGCAACCACGATCAATGAATATACCAAATATATTGAAAAAGACGCGGCGCTCGCGCGACGATTTCAGCAGGTGCATATTGACGAACCCTCTCCGGAGGAGACGTTGCAGATGCTGAACGGGATTAAGGAGTGCTACGAGAAGCATCATCATGTTGTCTATACGCCGGGAGCGTTAGAGATTGCCGCGCACTTTTCCGATCGCTATCTTTCCGATCGTAATCTTCCCGATAAGGCGATCGATCTTATCGACGAGACGGGGGCGGTCAAAAATATCGAGAATAATGTGCGTCCTCCCGAGTTGCAATCGATCGAGGAGGATATCAATAGACTCGAGAATCTGAAACAATCGTTTGTCAATTCGCAGAACTTTGAAAAGGCCGGCGCCGTTCGCGATCGTGTGGCCAAGTATCGAGAAAAATTGGCGCAATTGAAGAAGCAATGGCATTCGCAGTTGAACGAAGCGAGCGTCACGGTCACGTCGGACGATGTGCTTGCGGTGCTCTCGGAGATTACCGGCGTTCCGCTCTCGCGGATGAATGCTGATGAGCAGGCTCGCCTCCTTGATATGGAGAATGAGTTGCATAAGACGGTGATAGGGCAAGACGAGGCGATCGCCGCGGTCGCGTCGGTCCTGCGTCGCTCGAGGATTGGATTGAACTCTCCCCAACGTCCGCTGGGATCGTTTATATTTTTTGGGCCGAGCGGAGTGGGAAAAACCTTATTGGCAAAGACGTTGGCGCTTTTTTTATTCGGCACGACCGACGCGCTGATTCGTATCGATATGTCTGATTATATGGAGCGGCACAATGTTTCGCGGCTTATTGGGGCGCCGCCGGGGTATGTCGGGTATGACGAGGGCGGCGTGCTTACCGAAGCGATACGGCATAAGCCCTATAGCGTATTGCTCATCGACGAGATAGAAAAGGGGCATCCCGAGGTCTTTAATATTCTTTTGCAGGTGCTAGAGGAGGGCGAGCTCCATGATAGTCTGGGGCATGTTGTTTCGTTTCGCAACGCGATTGTGATTATGACATCAAACGCCGGCGCCAGAGAGATATCTCACGAGTCAAAGGTTGGATTCAAAAACCGCGAAGGGCTCTATGATCGCAATGAGATAAAATCTGCGGTCGATATGGAGAGCAGACGGATATTCAGGCCTGAATTTTTGAACCGCGTGGATGAGTTGGTGATATTTCATATGCTTAATCAACAGGAGCTGGCGAAAATTCTCGATCGATTGATTGTGGAGCTCGAGCAACGGCTTGTCAAGCTTGAGATTGTTATGAAGGTTGATAAACGGGCTCGGACGTTCCTGTTAGAAAAGGGGAGCGACGCTCGGTATGGGGCTCGCCCGTTGCGGCGCGCGATCAGTAGAGAGTTGGAGGATCCGTTGGCGGTGGCGATTTTGGAGCATAAGGTGAATCCCGAAGATAGTATAACGGCGACGTTGAAAAACGGGCGCA
The DNA here is from genome assembly GCA_965220165.1 of Spirochaetia bacterium. Taxonomy (GTDB): domain Bacteria; phylum Spirochaetota; class Spirochaetia; genus CBDCPJ01. The sequence goes on along the minus strand of CBDCPJ010000016.1, from coordinate 21,957 downwards.
TCCATTTCCGCCATGCTCGCAAAAGCGCGAATAAAAAATCGGATTCCGCTTCCGCGAATAAGGGCGAGGAGACGGCGCAACAGCTCGCTCTTTCATAACGTCCGATAAAAACGATAAATATGAACGAAAGAATTGTGAACAATTTGGCGGTTGATCTTAATCGCAGGCTTCAAGGGACGGTTGTCGAACGCCTGCTATCGGATTTTGGACAACGCGTCTATTTTCCCAAAGGAGTCGCGGCGCAGACCGCCGAAGCTTTGCAACGGGCTAAAAGGATTAACGCGACCGTTGGTATGGTCTCGATCAATGGCAAAACGGCCACTTTGCCTTCGTTGATGAATCATATCAAAGATTTCTCTCCCGATCAAATTGTCAAATACGCGCCGGTCGCGGGGGTGGCGGCCCTTCGGCAACGGTGGAAACAGCATATTCTCAAAACGAATAGCCTATTAAAGGTTCCAAACAATATTTCTCAACCGGTTGTGGTTTCTGGTCTTACCAATGGAATAAGTCTTTGCGCGGATATGTTTGTTGGCTACGATACCACTATTATCGTTCCCGATCTCTATTGGGGGAACTACAATCTCATCTTTAAGGAACGTCGTCAGGCTTCTGTCGCGACGTTTCCCATTTTTAACGATGAGGGGCGATTTAATATCTCTGGCCTCAAGGAGGTTATGCGGCGAAACGCATCTTCCGGCCGCGTTGTGTTGGTGTTCAATTTTCCCAATAACCCAACGGGTTATAGCCCTACCAATAGCGAAATTGCCGATATAGTCGAGGCGACAAAGGAGATCGCGGAGCAAGGCGCTTCGGTTCTGGCGATTGTCGATGATGCCTACTTTGGTCTTTGGTACGAGAAAGATGTCTATCGACAATCGATATTCGCTCCGCTGGCAACGGCGCATCCCAATATTTTGGCCCTAAAAGTCGATGCCGCGACTAAGGAGTATTATGCATGGGGATTGCGGGTCGGTTTTATAACGGCTGGTTCTGCCGGTCTTCTCCCCGATCATTATGCCGCGCTCGAAACAAAATTTATGGGAGCGATACGTTGCTCTGTATCTAACTGTAGCATGCTCAGTCAGCATATGCTTGTCGAGTTGCTGAATAATGGCGACTATTTGACGGAACGACAGGCGCTGTATAGGAAAATGGAGAAGCGGTATCGTCTTGTCAAAGATATTGTGGCTACGCGAACGAAATCTCGATTGTCGCCTATGCCGTTCAATTCAGGATATTTTATGTGTATGACGACTGGAGATTTGAATGCCGAGGCGCTTCGCATGTCGCTATTGGATGACGGATATGGCGTGATCGCCGGGCAGGACAGATATATTCGCGTCGCCTATTCAATGGTCGATCTGGAAATGCTTCCCGAGCTATATGAAAAGATATATGAGCGCGCCGATCTATTGCGTTCAAAGTCGTGACGGGTTGCGTGTCTCGCATCGCGCTTGTTAACGGACACCTTATCGATCCCAAAAATGGGATCGACGCCCTGCATGATATTGTCATAGAGGGTGGGGTAGTTCGCGATGTCGGTCGCAATATCGATCGATCGCAGTTCGATAGGGCGGGTTCGACTACAGTTATCGATATCGAGGGATGTGTCGTTACCCCCGCGCTCATAGACATTCATACGCACCTATTTTGCACCGCCGGCAATCCCAACGCATGGGCTGGCGAGAATAGCGTGTGGCCCGACGCGTTTAGTTTTCGAAACGGTATTTGTACTATGGTCGACACGGGAAGTTCGGGGTGGCGCAATTTCCCGCTGTTTCGAACCACCGTAATCGATAGAGTTCGCACGAGGGCGTTCGCGTTGCTGAATATTGCGAGTTACGGCATGATCAACGAGATGGGCGAGCAATATCCTAGTGATTTTGACCCAGAGACAACGGCGCGGGTCGCGAGAGAAAATAGCGATTGCGTTGTGGGGTGTAAGACCGCCCATTATCAAGGTCCCGATTGGAAGTCGGTAGATAGCGCGGTCGCCGCGGCGGATTTGGCTGGGATATTTGCGATGATCGATTTCGGATATTTCCGGAAGGAGCGCCCCTATTGGGAACTGGTGCTTAAGCACATGAGGAGTGGCGATATATCGACTCATTGCTTTCGCGGTCCGGTGCCGGTGGTCGATTCGAATGGAACGGTCTATCCTTATTTGCGGCGGGCAAGGGAACGGGGCGTTTTGTTTGATGTGGGGCATGGCGAAGGGAGTTTTCTTTTTCGCAACGCCGCTCCCGCGATAGAGCAGGGGTTCTATCCCGATACCATTTCTTCTGATCTCCATACGCTCTGTATGAACAGCTCGATGATGGATCTTCCTACCGTCATATCAAAGTTTCTTGCGCTCGGTATGCCGTTGTCGGCGGCTATCTCCTGCGTTACGTGGAATGCCGCGCAGGCCATTGGACGAAGAGAGCTTGGGCATTTGTCTCCTTCCGCCGTAGCCGATGTCGCGGTGTGGTCGGAGCAACGGGGCGTTTTTGGCTATAGCGATACGGTGGGCGGCAAGGTGATAGGGGATCGCCGTCTCTGTTGCGAGATGACGATCAAAGGCGGGGCGATCGAGTGGGACCGCAACGCGAGAGCCGCAGTGGACTGGAGGTCGGTCGATAGGCAGGCCGGTGTTCGGATCGGCCGGGAGTGGTTGCTTGAGCCGAGCGGAGAAGCGCTGGACGATTAGCTCGCCGGCAGAATGGCTGAGTAGCTAGGCCATACGGTCAATTACTTTACGATACTGCCGATCACAATCGCAACTGTTTTACCATATTTGCGGAACGTTCAACATCGCCGCGAGTTCCTACGGTTATTCGCACCCAATTTGGCAAACCGAACGATTCAAGCGCGCGCGCGGCGATTCCTTCTTGCAATAGCCGCTGGGCGGCTCCCGCCGGAAGACGCATAGCGACAAAGTTGGCCTGACTGTTCCAGTGCGTTATTTTCCACTGAGTAAGATGGCGATGCCAATATTCTCGTCCATCGCGTATCATATCGCGAGTGGTTCGATAAAATTCTCTATCGGCGAGCGCCGCTTTTGCGGCTAACTGCGCGACGGTGTTGACGCTAAATGGCGAGCGGCATCTAAACAGCCAAGAGATGATTTCCGCGTTTCCTATGCCATAGCCGATGCGTAGACCGGCCAATCCATATATTTTAGAGAACGTACGAAGCGCCAAGAGGTTTGGATGGCGTTCGAGGAGCGATATGGAATCGGGGAAGTCGTCGGCGGTGGCAAAGTCGGCGTATGCTTCGTCGATGACTACTAGTGTGTCGGAAGGGATAGCGTTCAACAGTTTTGTTAACGTATCTTTGGTCATATAGCGCCCAGTTGGGTTGTTTGGGTTGCATATAAAAATGATGCGAGGGTTTTGATCCAGCGCCGATACAATAGAAGGGATAGTCATAACGCCCTCTGGCATTGGGCTATAGATAACGCGTCCGCCAAAAAGACGCACCGAATGGGCGTAGATGCTAAAGGTGTGTTGCCCAATTAGCGCCGTCTGACCGGGGGCTAAAAATGCCGCCGCCGCCAGCGTAATAAGTTCGTCTGAGCCATTGCCAACAATACATTGATCGGGAGAGACGCTGTGGTGGCGGGCTATTGCGGCGCGCAATTCGGTTGCTTTCGCATCGGGATAGCGATGTATCGATTGCAACGCATGAGCTATGGCGGAAGGGACATCCGCGGAAGAGCCGATAGGATTTTCATTTGACGATAGCTTAAGTCCTCCGCTCGCAACAGATTTTCCGGGGTGGTATGTGGCCAGTTTTAGGATTTCGTCGCGCGGTTTTGGAATCTTGTTTTTGCGATTATTCATCGCCTTGACGTGAGCGGCTAATATTCGGCGGGTTTTTCTGGAGATACTGATGATCTTCGGTAAGGTCGTCGATAAGATCGTCGACCTTCATTTGTAGCGACGTGGGGGTTGTTTTTGCAAAGATAATATCTTTTGGGCAGTCTAATTGAGATTTAACCGCCTTCATTATCGCCGATATTTCGGCGTTGGAGCAGTTGTGCAATATCACCACTCGCTCTTTTTTTGATTGCTCCGCCGGCGCCGAGATATCTTTAGCATCCATAATGTCACTATATCTTAAAATGATAGGTGGAGCAATGTTGTTGATTATTGTCGAATTATATTATACGCCTACAATATATAGTATATATTGAATAGATGAGACAACATATTCTAATTATCCTCTTGCTCATTGGCGCGCTATTTGGATGCAATGAGAATAATCAAGTTGTAGTTATGTGGACCAACATAGCCGAAGCGCCGTTCTATGTTGAGCTCTATAACGCGCAATCTGAAGAGTATAAGGTTGAGGTAAGCTACTACGAAGATATCGCCCAAATGTTGCAAGTTCAAAATGAACATCCTGATATTGTTATGAGCGACGATATCGCTAACCAAGCGAGTATGAGCTACTTTGCCCCATTGGATAGGGCGATGCGAGAGCTTTTGGATAGCGGCCGAATCTATCCCGAGTTGCTTGTCCAAGGCATTCAAAATGGTCGGACGTTGTTGTTGCCGCTTTCGTTTGATCTTCCCATGATGTTATTTGATGCCGAGAATCCATTGCCTGATCAAGTGGAATTTGCCCTACAATTGGATCAGATTCGAGAGATTGCCGCGGAGAGTAATGTCCAACAGGGTTCTAATTATACATTTGTCGGCTATTCACCCCGTTGGAACAGCTCATTTCTCTATTTGGGGGCGTTATTTAATGGAGCCGAATTTCGAGAGGATGAAAATGGCATGGTGAATTGGAATCAACAGGCGATAGACGAGACAATAGAGTATTTTACCGAATGGATAGTTGCCGAAAATGGGGGCATCGAGGCCGAAGATACTTTTCAACGCAAATATCTCTACGCGGCCGAGCCTCCATTGATACGGCTTGATAGAGTGAGATTTGTCTACAGCTCCGCCGCCCAGTATTGGTTATTGTCCGAAGATACTCGCAATCAGATAGATTTTTCTTGGATATGGGATGGAGAGCGTATCCCCGTGCTTGACAATTCGGTTTTCATCGGGGTTAGCAACGAGTCGAACAACCGCGCCGGCGCTTTTGAGTTTATGAGATGGCTTTTTACCTATGAAAATCAGCAGACTCTTATTCAACGCAGTCATAGCGTCCAATTACGTTCATTTGGAATTGCCAACGGATTTTCGACTCTTATCGCGATCAACGAGACAGTCATCCCACGCCAATATCCTCAATTGCTTGATAGAATATCGCTAGCGGAACTACTCTGGTCGCAAGCAAGAATGCCGATATATTGGCGGCAGTTGCGCGAAGAGGTGATTGGCCACTGGTTGAGCCAACGACTAAGCAACGAGGCGATAGAATCCCTTCCAGAACGGATAACCGCTTGGAATCTGCGATCGGGAGGGCTCTAACGGGTAAATAACGTTGGAGATAACAAATAGCGATATGCTTAGTTACAATACATGATGGCTAAAAAAATAGCCCAACATTGTTGGGCTATTGTTGTGAAACAGGGTTATATATCTATTTGACGATAGCTATGATGTCTTCCATTTTGACAATAAGATGTTCTTCGCCTTCAATCTTAATGTTAGTGCCGGCGTACTTGTCGTACATCACCTTATCGCCTACTTTGACTTTAATTTTTTCTTTGTCGTCGCCAATAGAGACGACAACGCCAGATTGTGTTTTTTCCTGAGCGGTTTCAGGAATATAAAGCCCGCCTTTAGTTTTCTCTCCCTCTTTTTCGCTCCGTAAAAGAACACGCTCGCCGATTGGTTTAATAGTCAATTTCTACCCTCCTGGATATATTATAATATTTTTTACACAATATCATTGATTAGCGTTACAGGTCAAGAATAAAATATACAAATTAATAGCATTCGATTTCGTGCGCATGATGCATCGCTTTCCTGAGTAAAAAGTTACGCGCGGTAGAGATGGAGTCCCAACCGAGACGATAGAAGAATATTTGCGATAATAAATATTGCTCTCGAGATATCAAACTGGTTGCCTATTAGAGGTATAATATTCAACAGAAGATAGATGCCTATGGCCCATAGTACTAACGGCACGGAAAATTCTTTTTTTGAGAATTTAATTACGATCAATGCCGCCGTTATCATTAATATATTACTAATAATAATTAATGGCATTACGCCTGCTATAATGTGCGCTAAAAGATCGATGAGATTTAATGTGACGATCGCTCCTGATGGCGAGAGAACTAAACTTTTTATTTTCATAATACCTCCATGTTAGACAATATAATATCATAATACCTCCGTGTTAGACAATATAATATCATAGATTTTTCGTTTGTTCTATAAAAAATTGATGTATTCTAGTATCGTCGGTCAATTCGGGATGATAGGCGGCCGCGATAATCGAAGGGGAGGCGACTAATACAGGATGCTCCTCGAATTGCGCCAACACCGATATGTTTTCGCCCGCTTGCGTGATAATTGGCGCCCTGATAAATACTGCTGGTAGAAATGGGGCAAATCTTCTATCGCAGTTGTATAATTTTGTTTCGAAGCTCTCGATTTGCCTGCCATACGCATTGCGACAGATACAAATATCAAGGAACGGCAAAATATTGATTTTTTGCGTCGCTTCGGTATTTTCACTCTTATGAACAGGCTCAATTTCCCGAGCCAATATAATTGCGCCGGCGCACGTGGCGAACAGAATGATCCGTCTATTGCGAATGGCGGCATCGATTGCGTCGGCGATACCGCTATGGAGCATAAAATACGATATTACGGTACTCTCTCCGCCTGGGATAATCAATCCCCTTAGATTTTTTATTTGGTCGGCGTATCGGATGGGGATCGCGGCAATTCCTAGACTGCCAAGCATGGCGATATGGCGATCAAACCCGCCTTGTACAGCCAGCACACCAAACGATCGAGAGCTATTTGAGAATTTTACCACCCGCGCGAAGAAAGCCGTTCTTGCGGCGGCATGGTCGCGGTGTTTATACCTTGCATAGGCATTCCTATATCGGCGGACAACGATGCCAGTCGCTGTGGATCGTTATAATATACTGTTGCCTGCACAACTGCATGGGCCAATTTTTCCGGGTTCTCCGCCTTAAAAATTCCCGAGCCGACAAATACCGCCTCGGCTCCAAGTTGCATCATAAGAGCCGCATCGGCCGGAGTGGCAACGCCGCCCGCGGAGAAATTTGGCACAGGCAACGCGCCGTTTTTTGCGACAAAAGAGACCAAATCAAATGGCGCGCCCAATTCTTTGGCGGCGGTCATCAATTCTTCCTCGGGAAGCGAGTGCAGTCGATGCATTTCATCCTTCAGCGACCGCATGTGGCGTACCGCCTCGACAATATCTCCAGTTCCGGCTTCTCCCTTTGTTCGTATCATTGCCGCGCCTTCCCCGATACGTCGCAACGCCTCGCCAAGTTCTCGACAACCGCAGACAAAGGGAACCTTAAATGTGTGTTTGTTTATATGGAAGCGATCATCCGCAACAGTTAGCACCTCGCTTTCGTCGATAAAATCAACGCCAATAGCCTCTAAAATGCGGGCTTCGACAAAATGTCCGATACGACATTTAGCCATAACCGGAATACTTACTTCATCCTGTATTCTTTTGATCATGTCCGGAGCCGACATACGGGCCACTCCTCCCGCCGCGCGAATATCTGCTGGAATCTTTTCCAGCGCCATTACTGCTTGAGCTCCGGCATGAGCGGCTAAACGGGCTTGTTCTGGACTAGTCACATCCATGATAACACCCCCTTTTAGCATTTCCGCGAGACCGACCTTAGCGCGCCAAGTTGCTATTTTTCTAGCAGAATCAGAAGCATTATCCATATGTCTAATATAGAGAAATATACTATTAGCGTCAACTTTTATAAATATTATACCTATATTTATATTTTATGATTCGGTATAATTATAGGTGTACTCTATCACTATGCTAATAATTTTTTATGGTATTTAGGCGTATTATTGTCACCCTATTCATTGTTTGCTTAACGGTGAATCCCTATCTTTTCGCTCAAAATGACACAGTGCCCGAGCCATATACCGAAGAGGAATTTGGCGACGAGCTTGCAGCGCTTCGTCGTTTTGAAGTCATCGCTTTCGGCTCTTTTCCGGTGGTGCTGTTGCTGACCAATATAATTGCCGATACCACTCGATTTGTGGATAGGAGTATAGAGATCGGCGAAGTAAATACCACATATCTTCCGTTATTTTTTGCTCCGCCCGGAAAGCCGGATTTTACCGATGAGGAAAATGCCGCTATTTTGCTTACAACGATAGCAATCTCTCTTGGATTTGCTCTTATCGATCTTATTATCAATCTTGCCGATCCTCTCCCCATCTCTCAAGGTAGTCAATTGTTGCGGGAGCAGTAATCATCGCGATACAATAGCGTATGATATTTATCGTCGTATAATAAGCGGCAATAAATTGACTATTTAGGCCATATTGAATGCATCGTCCTATATTATTTGTCGATTCAGGCATTGGCGGGCTCCCCTATCTTTCTGCTCTTCGTGTCGCCGCGCCCTATTATAAGTATACCTATATCGCGGACCGCGAACATTTTCCATATGGGCTCCGATCGGAACATAATCTTATTTCGATTATGGAACGGCTGTTAAAGCGAGTAGTCGTGCATTACCAACCTTTATTGGTAATTATAGCCTGCAACACTGCTTCTCTTACCACGATTGATATTATGCGCGAGCGCTTTGCGGTGCCGTTTGTTGGGGTGGTCCCCGCAATCAAGCCCGCCGCGAAGCTCTCTCGGAAAAAGAATATCGCGCTTCTATCGACGACGCATAGTTCTCATGCCGAATATCTAGAGAGGTTGCTCAACAGGTATGCCAGCGATTGCCAAGTGTCGATATTGATGGCCGATCATTTGGTAAAGATGATAGAACATCGTCAGCCTCGTTGGGATGCCGACGCTATAGAGATAGAGGATATTGCCGGTAGAGTGAAAGAGACGGGCGCGGACACATGTGTTCTTGGATGCACTCATTTTGTTGTTATTCAAGATATTATCAAAAAACGACTGCCCGACGACGTGCGGCTTGTCGATTCTTGTCGAGGCGTTGTCGATCATGCGTTGCGTCTTATATCTAACGGCGCGCCGGGCTATAGAGAGGAAATTGTCGACGAGCGCTCCGACCAATTCTTGTTAACGGGGGATAGAGACATACCAGACTGTTATCGAGAGACTGCAAAGCTCTATCAATTAGAAATAGGATTATGTCGATGAGTCGCTCAGTTATTGCCGACGCTCGTATTTGCGAATTATTAGAATTTGATCGTATCCTCGATCAACTGCAAGGATACGCTCTTTCGACCGATGGGAGCTCTATGCTTTCGCAGCAAACTTTTTTGAACAATCCCAAAGAGATCACCGTAATCGATGAATTGGTAGAAAATTATCGCGCGTTGTGCGAGCATGGCGAGACGCATTTAACGCTCCAATTTCCTAGTCTCGAACATTTTTTCAAAAAATTATATCGACAGGGTTCCTGTTTAGATCCCGATGAGCTGTTTGCCGTTGCCACATATGTCTCTTCGTCTTACGCATGGCAACATTGGGCGATGTCTCTGTTAAAAAACGATAAACCGCTTGCAGAGCTATTTAACAATATGCCTGCTTTTGCGGATGAAGCGCGGCGTATTACGAAGCTTATCGACGCGCAAGGGAATATTATTGATGACAATGCACCTTCGCTTAAACGTATTCGATCGCGGTTGAATACAATTCAAAAACAGATTCGTGCCGTATCGATGCGCTATTTGCGAGATCCCAAGCTGGGAAAAATATGGAACGCCGATCTGCCAACCCAGCGAGATGGGCGAACGGTGCTTATAATTAAGGCCGATTATCGAGGAAAGCTTAACGGTATAGCCCAAGGAGTCTCTGATAGCGGGGCTTCGATCTATTTTGAGCCTAAGGAAATAGCGGGTTTAAATAATGAATGGCGATTAGAAGATGATAAATACCAGAGAGAATGCCTTAAATTGTTGCGTAATCTTACGTTTTTGTTGCATCAACGAGTGGACGAGCTCGCTGTTTTACGCGATATTGTGGCGCGATTGGATGCGATTAGGTCGAGGGCGAGATTTGCGATTTCCTATGGATGTCGTTCTGTTGCCATCAGCGACCGAGCGATTCATTTGCCGCAGGCTCGGCATCCGTTATTGGGCGAGGAAGCGGTGCCAATTACCGTTACAATAGAGGCACCGCATCTCGGTATCATTATCACTGGGCCAAATACTGGCGGAAAAACGCTTACGCTCAAGACCGTGGGGCTTTTTGCCCTTATGCGTCAATTTGGGATGCAGTTGCCTGTTGAAAAGGGCGGCTGCATCCCTATTTTTGACTATATCTCCGCGGATATCGGAGACGAGCAGTCGTTAAGCCAATCTCTCTCAACGTTTTCGTCGCATGTTACCCGTATCGCGCAGATGTTACAGCGGGCGAATAGCAAATCGCTGCTTATGTTCGATGAACTGGGAGCGGGTACCGACCCTTCAGAAGGCGCGGCGTTGGCTATGTCGATACTTGATCGATGCGCGCAGCTTAACGCTATGACAATGGTTACAACGCACCATGGGTTGTTGAAAGAGTATAGCTATCAATCTGAAAAATTTAACAATGCCTCTGTGGAGTTTGATACTATCGCGCTTACGCCAACCTATCATTTATTCATCGGCGTTCCGGGCGAGAGTCACGCGTTGCAGATCGCTCAGAACGTTGGCATTGATTCTGCGATTATAAGGCGAGCGCGTCACTATCTCAACGAGCATCGTAGCAAAGGCGTTCAAATGCTTGAACAGCTTATTGAACAGGAGGCTCGCTTACGAAGAGAGGCGAAAGAACTGCGGGAAGAGAAGAGTCGCCTTGCGGCAATTGATAAAGAACAATGCAGGCGCGCGATCCATTTGGATAAGCGCGAACAAGAGCTCAAGTTAGCAAAATTAAGCGACTTCGATAATTGGATATCGCAGCGACGGCGAGAGATCGAAAATGAGACGTGTCGCTTTCGGGAACAACAACATCAAAGCGAGCGGCGCGATAGGCAGATACTTGCTAATTCGGCGCAAGCGCGGAGGTTGCGGAAGTCAGATCCGCAGGAAGATGATTCGCGGTCAGATGGAGCTCTGGAGGGGACTGCTAATAGCGCGCAGCAAAGCATCAGACAGGTATTTACGGCGGCTACGGAGCAGATCAAAGAGCATAAAGCTGTAGCGTTGCAAACTCTTCAAACAAGTAGCTCAGAGAGGTTAGAGCCCGGTATGAAGGTGAATATTTCCGATTCGAGTCGGTCGGGTATATTGATCAGGGCTACGAAGCGTAAGCATTGGCTGGTTGAAGTTGGAGATGTTAGAATAGAGATGCCTGCCCATCTTTTGCGGTCTATTGCATTGTCCGATCAAGGAATTGCGGGCGACAACAATAGCAACGATGTGTCTCATGCAAAATTATCCAACGTGACTATTACGCATGGCAAAATAGAGGAACCATTGAGAGAACTGGACTTGAGGGGTCTGCGTCTTGATGAGGCGCTGTCTCAAGCGCGACAACAGATCGATAGAGCGGTAGCGCATGGGTTACGGTCATTCGATATTATCCATGGGTATGGAGAAGGCATTCTCCGCGACGGGATACGACAACTACTTAATGATAGCGTTGCCATTTCTGAATTTTCATACGCTCCTCCGCAACAGGGAGGATTTGGTAAAACTATCGCCTATCTAGTATAAAATATAAAATAATAATAAAAAAAAGCGCCGCTCTTTGCTCATTGCATGAGACTGACGGCGCTTTGTATTACTCTATCCTATTGTTTTATAGGATAGTATCCTATCCATATGGCTACTGGAGTTGGTACCCTTGTACTCCAAAGTTTGCCGCCTCAGGATTGCCAACCACCTCTGCGCCGAGATCTATTTCCTCTAAGGTGAACTCGTCTATTTCATCTAGTACCGCATCGGCTATAATGACATTTTCGACAACATCAGGAGCAGCAGTAGGTTTAACTTCTGAAAATTCAACGGCCACCTCTTCAAACGAGCGAGGAGCGGATTCGGCTCCTTTTGGATCCACATAGGATTGAACACCTTCGGGTATAACGCGAGCCGCTCCAGAGCCAGCAGCTTGAAGCTCCACTTTGCTCTCAAAGACATTGAGCACGCCATCGGCGCCGAATTCAAAATCGGTACCTCGAACAGATGCTGTGGCAATTGTGGATTGAACCTCGAAAGCAACAGCCAACCCCTCTGTTGATTCTACATTGGCTCTAATACGTCCAAATTTAAGTTGCAATGACGAATCAACATTTTCTTGCCCCTTTACCAAATCTCGTATTTCCATATTAGTCAGCGGTTGCACAGAAACTATAGAATCATCCATACGCAATGAGGCGCTAGATCCTATCGAAGTGGCTATGAAGCCACCCAATGGAATATTCATTCCCACAGTAGCAGGCTGCCAGTTTTGATTCGGAAATTTGACTTCGGCTATGCCATCTACCGATACCACTTCAGTAAATTGCGCCGCGCCTAAAATGTCTAAACCCGAAAGATACTGACCCCACATCCCACCAGTTATAGCAACCAGCAATATTAAAACAAAAATAGTCAACTTCATCCTAACACCCCCTGTGAACCTATCCAATAGATCCAGTATTTTTATTTCTAAACCAATGTAAAGATACTGTCTTATAACCATCGGTTACTACGTAATTTATATCACAAATTTTAAATTACAATATAATTTGCAATAAATAAATTAATTTATTTATTGCAAATCACCATTGATAAAATGCCACATTTAGATGTTTATGGTGGCGCTTCCTTGGAGGATATAGCGAATGAATCGACTATCCTCGTTAAAGGCATCTCCAACAGGAATAAAAAGCCCTCCTGTCAAGCCAAATCCCAGATCTGATGTGGGGCGCCAATTGATTCCCAAGTCAATTTCTACCCCAAGCGGCAAGCCTCCCGATCCAACCTGCACTGTGTTAATTGATGTTGCTCCAATTGTCGGTCGAAAAAGAAAATAGCCGGCAGTCCATATCTGCAGATTTTGTAAGGCTAACGCATCTGTTGATGAAAATGGCTTGAACGAGTAACGCAATACTCCATATCCTACATTTCCAATAAAAGGTTGTAATACCAGCGAAATAGCGCGGAGCGTGAGCGGGATATAGAGATTAGCATCGGTTGGTCTGCCACTGGAGTCTATTCCATTCCCGCTGGGATGGGTGGCATAATCTTCATCTCCGCTTGAGATAAAGAACTCCGCGGTTAATAACGACTGGAGAAAACTCGGGAAAAGCAGTCCGAGACGCACCGATCCGAGCCAAGAAAATATTTCCGGAGGATTGCCCTCAGCTGTTACCGCCCCTTCGGCAATAGGCAGTATAGAGCCAAATTCTAGACCGAAATATCCGCTATAGAAAAACGGAGAGAAGTTGCCGCGTAGCCCCAATGTGAAATGCTGGGTGTTGACCTGCAAAGCATCCGGTGCCTCTTCGCGAAGATCGATATTCATAATCGATGAAAGCCACAAGTCATGCCCTTCAAATATTTCCGTTAGCCGTATATCAGCGAGTCCAATAAGTCTTCCGCGGCTCAATGAAAGCGTTCGTTCAAAAAACTCGGTCGCATTGGTAGGAGCTTCGGTATTGAGGCTATCGACGCGATCTGTTTCTGAGACTGTTACGCGGTTTCCTGTATTGAGTAGCAATCCAGTATAGATGGCTGTCGCGGTAATGCTTAAAAATGCTGAGTTTGGCCCATATAGAGGTATCTGAATTCCCACTTGCCCGCCGTCTGCGGTGTGATTAAAAATACGACCGGTTGGATCGGATACCGGAAAACGGCCAAGTCGCGTGCTTAACCGAGCGTCTCCGATCGGGTAGAATCCGCGTAAAACAAGGTAGTCCAGATCGCCGGTAAAACCAAAGTTTGGAAGAAATATCTCTACGTTGGCGCCTATGGCGAGGGTTCCAAATGAACCTAACCCCGCATTGAACCATAATGACAGCCGTTCAGAGTTACTGAAGGAGAAGCCAGAATTATCTTCGGTTTCGGAATCTGAGAAGTTGCCCTGAAATTTTGAAAAACTGTTGATTTGAGCCCCGAAATCGAATGAATACGCCAGCGACCCGGTGATCAATAGGATGAGCGTCGCAAGTATTCGCGACTTATGTATATATATGTGGTTCATTATTCAGCCGTCCTTCTTTGCACCCATGAGATAACCGAGTTGATCATATTTAATCCATCGCTTCCTGAAAGGATTAGATAGATATCTGAATCACTATTAATTGCCCCAAGGTAGAGAAGATCGCGCATTGCATACCGCGGCCCCGGAAATATGGCGTACATGAACCCGCTGGGAATATCCAGCACATCCATGAGCATATAAGCCAATTCACCTTGCAACACCTCGGAATCGTATGATTTGTTGCCTAGGTTCCACCGTTGAGTGTCTGTAGCGGCAAATATAGCTACAGGGTCGTCATTCGGAGATATTTCATTTGCAAGCAATCGTATTAAAAATATAGCGTCGCCCAGTTTTATGCGTTCTTGCTGTACGATATCTTCAAGCATTCTTGCGCTCTGCGCCGGTAAAGCGGGTACGCATATAAGCAAGGAGAGCGCAAACAGAGTGAAAAGAGAACGACAGCGTCTAACAATAAGTGGTAATATCTTTTTCATATTTATATCCTATCGGTTTAATAATATAATTCATAGAATAGATTTGTCAAGTGTAATGGAATAAAATAGCAATCGTATTTTTGGGCGTTGCGGGCGTTTTTATTTTTGTCTACCATATTTTCTGACGACGCCCGCAGAGGGGGGGAGCGCAATAGCGCAGGCGCTCGCCCAGTGGAGCGCGAGCGAAACTGGAATAGCGAGCGCCGATCAGCGCTATGGAGCGAGGGGGGAGACTTCCCCCTCTCCCTGATATATATTTCTTATATTTTTTATTGTCGCGGTGAGGCGGGTTGTTGACAATGAGCGATAGAATCTATATGCATGGGTATGATTGACGAGGGAGAGGTGTCCGAGTGGTTGAAGGAGGCGGTCTTGAAAACCGTTGAGCCGTTCATCCGGTTCCGAGGGTTCGAATCCCTCTCTCTCCGGTGGTTTTTGGAGAGGTGCGAGAGTGGTTGAATCGGGCTCCCTGCTAAGGAGTTGTGCTTATTCGGGTACCGTGGGTTCGAATCCCACCCTCTCCGCTTTGTTTGCCTTGCGCGAAATGCATCGATCGATGACTCGATCCTAATAAATGCGCGCCTCGCGCTCCCTCTGGTCGCAAACCAAAACCAAAAATTTCCTTACCAATCCATTTTCGGCGGGGGGTGTGGGGGGAGCCGCTTAAAAAATGAAAGGAAATTTTATGGTTTTGTTTCCGTCGCTTCACTAAAAAGCGTCTATTCTCGATTAAAGCGCTTAAAGTAGTCATCAATTTCATTTCTTAACTCAATACCCACGCGCTCGAAACAATCGAGTAAGTCCTTGTAAGTATTTTTTCCACCAAGAAAGTCCCAGAATTCATCTGCCACTTTAAGTTCATTTTCCAAATCAAGCATGCCTCTCATTGTCCAACGATTGTATGGTTCTGGTTCGTAGGGATTATATGGTATTGCAATAAGAGTGTTCACTTGTGCTTTTGGGTTTTCTGCTAGCATAACAGCAACCCATTCAAGTAATGTTCTTTTAAATTCTTTAAAACCACCCGCATTTGGTTTTGCAGTTTTAATATCAAATAAGTAACATTCGCCACTTTTTGATTCAAACATTAGATCAATCTTGGTGGGTTTTACTTTTATCATCCCTCCTTTCCGACAAACTTTTCTTATCCTTTCAATCTCATCTTTCTTGTCTGGAGAAGTAGTCGCGGTAGTAAGCCCATCTATTATTTTTTGAATTTCCTCTTGAGCCCCTTTACTAATTTGACTTCCCACTTTTGCTTGAGATACGGCGACTTTGAAATTCTTTTGTGCCAAGGCAAGAGCAACCGGTTCAAATATGGTCGTACCAAAATTTGTGTTAAGTGAATGAATGAAAGAGTATAAAGCTAAACGATCCTTGCCGAGCAATCGCGTATGAAACGGCATGGACGCCGGCTCGGGGTTATAATTTTGAAATTTGTTTCGCAAACTTGCCCTTAAAACATCCTCAACACTTTTTGTTTCTTCCTTAGATAAAGCCATAGAATTATTTTGATTTAAAATGAAAAATTATTTCTGAATAAGGATTTCTATCCCGCTCCGTTCGGTTTAAAACAGGTCGTTTGAATTGATTCACAATCTTCATCCCTGACTTATCTGCAATCTCTGGGTAAAGATTGTGTTTATCGTTAGCTACAAGAAAAATATCAAAATCGTCTTTGAGATATTTTTTGCAATTGTTCAACACATCGGCAATCCCTTGTATATATGATCGTTGTGCTTCTAATCCTCTTCCTTTATAAAGCGGACCAATTTCAAGGTCGTCCTTTCGCTTAAATCCTAACAGGTCGTAAGCATAAGCGTGTTGTTCGTGATAATCAATTTGCCCAACATACGGGGGTGAGCAAAAAATACCTGCTATTTTTTGTTTTTTGAGAATTTTAGAAAATTCCGGACTTTGTTTCTCTATCTTCTCAAAGATATCTACCGTTCTTGAATCCCCAGTTATAGACGAATAATGAACTGGTTTGCGTAAGGTATCGAATTCACGGATACGGTTCAATGTATCAAAAGCATAGCGATTAAGCATTGTTTTAATAGAGAAAAGCGGTTTGCAAATTTTCTTATGCTTATAGCAATAATATGTTGTCAGTTGAGGTTCTTTTAGTGTCGCTAGATCACTGTGTGTTGTAGCGCGACATGAACGGATTGTACGGCTTAGAATAAGTGCGAGAATTTTTCGCGTTTTAACATCTTTCTCTTGTCTGATTGTCTTAAAGACTTGATCTATCTCACGACGAACATTATCCATAAACCAGATGTCAAGAAAAGACTCAGATTTATCTTGTTTTAATTTAATTGAGTATTTTTTTAGCAATTTCTGGTAAACAGGTAGAAATTCCTTTTCTTTTTCTGTAGCAAATTCCTTTTCATCAAAATTCCCTTGATTTAATTTATATTTAAAATCATAACCCGGGAAATGTACGCCGTTAAATTTTGCAAGTTCCGCTAAAAGTTCTCTCTCAAATTCTGGTATCTTATTGTCATGTTCAAATGCCTCAAGAGAAGCAAGTACTTTTTTGATTGCTTTCTGTAAATATTCATCGTCATAGCGTGCGGCCTTACAGCTAGCAATCATGCAATTAAATTCCGAGACATCTATGCCAACAGAGTGGATCCCCATCTCTAGTGACTGAATAATTGTTGTACCAGAACCTAAAAATGGATCAAGAACAATATCGCCTTCTTTGAAATATGTTTCTTTCTTAAAATCATCTATGTGTGTGTCTATAAAATACTCAACCAGCTGAGGGATATACTTGCCTTTGTAGGGATGAAGCCGATGAACATGCTTTGTAGTATCTTTCTCGCGTAAATTATCAAATGATAGTGTCCAATTTAGATCATTGCCCAGATTTTTTTTCCAACTTATTTCTCGGCTTCCATTGTAGGATTCATAATATTTTTTGAGATCACCCAAATCAACCAAGGTGGAACCATTCTCGACATGTTTTTTTACCTTGCCGTATTGTACAAGGTAAGAAATATTTGTCGGTGACACCTCTTTGTCGAGATAATCTGTCGCCCATTTTGATGCATCTTGTATTGTTACTAATGACATATATTTATTATATTTCTTTTCTTAATACTCCGACAACTTTCCCCTGAATCTGCACATTGGTTTCGTAGAACGGATTCATAGTTTTATAATCATACTAACGCCAGATACTTTGAGCGCATAATGATGTGATGGTGTCGGTGGCATTGAACGAGGTACGCCTACCATCTCTTCATCACGTATTGCCTCAATCGGACCGCCAGCAGAAATAATTCCAAGAACGCGAACAAAATCCAATATCTCCGCCTCACGCTTCGTAGGTTTGTTATCCGCAATGCTTGACTTTATTCTCATATACAGAGTATACTACCATAAGATAACCTAAACAAGTCGAGGTTATCCACAAAAATTATTATGCCATCAATTTTAGAAATACTTGCTTTTATCGGCATCATCGAAACTATTGTTTTGGTAGTAGGAATTATATGGGGATTTATCCTCACTTTTCCGAAAGAACAATATTTTTGAAATCACAAGCACGGGAGATATAGGAAAAGCATAAGAAGCTTCTGTCTATCTTGTTTGTTGGCATGACTGGGTAGACGATAGCGCTCAAATTCTTGATAAAAAACCAGACGCATGTGCTTTGATTGTCTATGCTCCTTACGAAAAAGGAAGAATCTCCATGGACACGAATACATTTTGAAACTTTCTGGTTCACTTGCAAAAGGCACGGCTATTACTGGAACAACAGACATTGATATATTTATTTCTCTTGATCCGTCAAATCAAAACGAGATGCATAGTTCAGATTTTGTTTTATTTTGGTAATGATACGATGAAAGTTATTGAGGTTAATATTTAATAATATGGCAAATGATTACGTGCCACCGAGTTTTGGAAAAAAAGCATTCCATTGCCCGTTTTGTAATGTTTATGCTCATCAAGAATGGGGGCGTGCGATTTATTCAGAACATCCTTTGCGTATTTTTGATGAGTATGGTGGCGATTACCGTATTTCGAAGTGTTATAGTTGTGATAAAAATGCCATATGGAACAGCAGAAGAAAAAATGATTTATCCGTTAATTTCATCTGCGCCAAAACCATCTAAAGATATGCCAAATGATGTTAAAGAAGTCTATGAAGAAGCAAGGCAGGTTAGTGTATATTCTCCTAGAGCGGCTGCTGCTCTCTTGCGTGTTGCTTTAGAAAAATTAACTGCACATCTGGGAGAAACAACAGGAAATTTAAACACAAGAATTGGTAAGCTCAAAGCAAAAGGGCTTCCAGATAAGGTTATTGACAGTCTGGATATTGTCAGGATATCTGCGAATGAGGGAGGAAGTCACGCCGGAACAATTGATTTGACTGGAGAAGATAACCAGAAAATAGTAAATAAATTATTTTCCCTTGTGAATTTTATAGTAGAAAGAACAATAACAGCTATTAATGTAGTAAACGAGATGTTTGACCAATTACCAGAAGCAAAAAAAGAAGGCATAAAAAATAGAGATAAGCAATAAAAATGGCGCAATAAGAACAAAAGGTTCTTTATGAATAGGACTTGTCAACAAAGGAATGCGCGCATTTTGTTTTGAGCAAACCAATAAAAGAATTTTCGGGAGAGTCACATAAGGCGCTTATGCATTTTAGTTATAAGGTTGATTTTCTGCTTATATTTGAAGATCGGAACATCGTCATAGAGTATGATGGGTTCGAAGAACATTTTGTGAATCGCGATGAAGTAGATGAAAGTAATTACATCGACTCTGCGAGCTTTTAGAGCGCAATTGGGAATATAGAGTGAACGAAATTTTCCGATAGAGATGACGATAGGCATGCGAGAAAAGGATAGGCAGAGAAATGGTTAATCGCAGTAATAGCGAGGAGATTGCCGGCGGCGTTGTCCATGCTCTGCCCGAAGATTTACGACGGGCTATCGCCGCCAGTAGCGCGGCGGTGAAAGCATGGGGCGATATTACGCCGCTGGCGCGTAATGAGTGGATATGCTGGATTGAATCCGCTAAGAAGCGGGAAACTAGAGAGCGTCGTATGAGAATCGCGCTCGCGAATCTGATCGACGGAAAGCGAAGGCCATGCTGTTGGCCTGGATGCCCTCATCGCTAGCAATGCTCGAGTATTGTCTCTTGACTGTGTTGTAGTTTTCGATGTATAAAGAATTATGAAACATATAATTTTTTCTCGGATTTTTATTATTCTTGCTGCGTTTGTTCTATTCGCGGCCCTTATCGGATGCCCTGAA
Organism: Spirochaetia bacterium; assembly: GCA_965220165.1. Lineage (GTDB taxonomy): Bacteria > Spirochaetota > Spirochaetia > CBDCPJ01. The sequence goes on along the minus strand of CBDCPJ010000016.1, from coordinate 1,949 downwards.
GGCTCTGAAGGGGCCGCCGAATTGGGAGATAGCTGTAGCTTGTCAATGCTTTGCGTCAGCGGGTTAACGTGCATTATTGTTGAATCTGGCGCCACAATGATAAGCAATTGTAGTGATGGCACGATGGGAAGGTACTGTGTTAGCAATAACGATTGCAATTCAGGGCTAACGTGCAATACCACAAATTATACCTGTAATTAATTTAAGCTAATTTAAGCGGCGGGGCGACTCGCCGTATTCGCTATTTTTATAACGGCTATTCTGCGATCGCATTTTGTTGCGTATGAGTTTGTTGCATGGGTTGCCGCCAATTCTATCAGAACGTCCGCGCGTGCTTATTCTTGGCTCTATGCCTTCCGAGCGGTCGCTGGCGGAGCGTCAATACTACGCGCATCCCCGCAACGTATTTTGGCCGATGCTTATGGAAATTGTTGGGCGCGTTCCCGAATTAGGCTATCACGCCAATGTTGCCGCAAGCCTTCTGTAGCTACGCTATCAGTCGCCCCCGCCATTAGAATTTCTGCGAGTTTGGGTTGCGGGCGTTGCGCGAAGGCGATGGACAATTGGCGGGGCGATGCCCGCGGAGGGGGGTAGCGCAATAGCGCGGAACGCCGCCCAGTGGAGCGCGAGCGGAACTGGAAAAAGCGGCGTTCCAAAAGCGCTATGGAGCGAGGGGGGATACTTCCCCCCCTTGTATACAGCTCCTTCTGTTTATCGGTTTTGGTTCGCTATTGCTGCGGGGCGTACCACTGCGCCAATCCATCTTGGATGCGCGCCGCGGCGTCTGTTGGAGATAAAACGCCGTTGATCACCTCGGCCGATACCGCCCATAGCTCGTTCTCTAAGTTCGGCTCGCCGCGCGAGAGAATCTGGTAGGAGTTGCGGATCGTCGATTCGGCAATGCCGCGCCACCCGATAAATTCCTCCGCCAGCGGATCGTCTAAGCTAATGCGATGGTTAGAGAGCGAGAAAAAACCCGCAAGAGCGTTGCTGTAGAGCTCCGCAAATTCTTTAGTGGTCATCCACTCTAGGAACTTCGTCGCGCCCTCTTTGTTGGCGGCGTTGCTGTTCATCGCCAGCGCAATATCGGTGTGATCCGAAATGTAGAGCGTCGTTTGTCCTGCCGGCAACGGCGGAGGGAAGGCGCCCATCGAAAATTCCGCTTGGGTATTGAACAGAGAAATCTCCCACGAGCCAGCCGGATAGATTGCCGCCTGCCCTAGCGTGAAAAGGTTTTGCGAATCGGAATACCCCTGCGCTTGAAAGCCATTGGGTAGAAATTCGCTCCATCGAGCCAAATGCTCCCAGACCGCGACATACTCCGGCGCGGTAAACTGCTCGTTACCATCGATAAGCCCCAATCGGCCATCCTCGCCATCCCAGTAGTTTGGCCCGACATTCTGAAAGCCCATCGTCGCCGCCTCCCACTGATCGGCGGTGCCCATAGCGAGCGGAGCATAGCGCCCATCGTCTTTGACCGCTTGCAGAAGCGCGAAAAACTCCTCTTCGGTCTCAGGAACCGTTAACCCCAGCTCGTTAAAAATATCTTGGTTGTAGATAAACCCATGGATAACAGAAGCCATCGGCACGGCAAATACCACCGAGCCATCATCGGTTACCCAAGCGCTTTTAGCGACATCGCTAAAATTATCCAATCCCGACAAATCGTTGAGCGAGGCCAAATACCCCTGCTCATAGAGCGCAAGCGAAGCGTCGAACGGACGCGCGGTAATCAAATCGCCCGCCGAACCAGCCTCTAGCTTGGCATTGAGCGCGGCATTATACTCGGCCGGCGCTGTTGGCGAGAACACCACCTCGATATCGGGATAGTGCCGATTAAACGCCGGAATAATTGTATCTTCCCAGATAACGAGATCATCATTGCGCCAGCTCTCAATGACTATTTTCCCGTCTCCTTCCTTTTCGGCGTCCATCATCATCTCGTCCTC
>CBDCPJ010000015.1:0-2832 GCA_965220165.1 Spirochaetia bacterium | reverse complement strand
CGTCTCGCTTGAAGCGCGATGGCTCGCTCATACTCATTGAGCATAATAATGTCTTGCGCTCGCATCCTGCGATTCTTGACACGGGATGATCCAGTATCAATTTCTGTTTCTTGCCCGTTTTCAAGCAAATCGAGAATAGCGGCATTCACAGCTTGGTTATTTGTATTAGCCATAAGTAATTATGGGATTTCCGCCTAGCATTTGTCAATAGATTTTATTTTGTTGCGGTAAAATTATAAATATCTTTAACGGTCTTATATTGCACAATCCCATTCGGGTGCGCTTGCCTATAGGAGTTTATCTCTCGCCGGACGCCTTCGCTTTGTTGCCATCCCTCCAACGCAAGAACGATTAATACATCCATTCGACTTGCCATAATCTCGCCGTGCTTTTGCCACATATGTTCTTTTATACCTTCGAATGGAATGCTATGAGCTAGTGGGCAATATGCGACCATGCCATTTTTTAAACATTGATTAGTGTATCGAATGGCAAGATGTCTCCTCTCTTCCCTCTTCTTGCTTTGCTTGCTATAGTATGGGCAGGCTATAAAAAAAGAATATCTTGCATGATAATCAATAACCTCCACAGTGTGCTTGATATCTTTCCTAGCGGCTAGATCTATAAGCTTTGATAGTTCCTCGCTATATCCATCGTTAATAAATAAAACATGGTCGCAGTGCTCAAATAACATCTCGGCTCTTTTTTGTGGCATCCCGATAGCCGGAACATCTCTGGGGTATGAAAATACCGTATTTACGATCCCATGATCGACCGCGTAGATAGACGCAGTCTCAGCCACTCCTGTCGTATTGGCGAATGTCGCTATCTCAGTCGCTCCTAAATGCGACATCGCCAGTTCTATCACTCCTTCAACGTATGTGCCAACAAGTGTTTTGGTACCTATTATTCCTAATCTCATCTATATCCTCCTATTGCTGTTTGTAACGAATTCTAATATACCTTGCAGTCTCTTTGTTTATTGTTTTTTGGGTTCCATAGCGTTCCCCGTCTTTTATCAATATACCATACTTCACGAGTGTCTCGTATACCCATTTTTTGGGCATATCTTTTATGATATGTTCTTTGAAAATTGACGGAAAAACATAATATCTACGATGCGTCGTTTCATCTGGTTCGAAGTCATAATCATTGCTGCCATCTGGATTATCTAACTTCGGTTTGTCGGAAAACTCTTCGCCCTTATGAAATATAAATTTATATCCATAGTGCTTATTTAATCTGGCAAATACATCCGTTGGCGTTATAAATGCCGTTCGATCGTGCTGTTCAATAAAAGCTTTTACTCGCTCTATTAAGTCTCGCTCCTCTTTGACAATGCCGCCGCCTCCTCGCAATTCCATATTCTTGTCGAAGGATTGCTTGATTAATTCGGCATAATCTTTGAATGTGCCTGGCAATATTTTGGCGGCTCCAGCTATGCAGAGCGCTTGTAATATAAGTCGGAACCGCTGCGAGATCCGATAGTCTTGCCCTGTTATCCTGCCATCCTTCTGTATAGTTTTATCCCAAAGATCGCTCGCGTGTTTTGCTATTTCTTTCGCTTTCTCTCGATAGCTAGTTAAATATTTGACAAACTCTTCACCGGGGCTGCCGTATAGGGTGGCTGTGTGTTCTTTTAAATAATTGGCGAGCGCGGCATAGTCTTCTGACACTACTCGTTCGTCGGGATCAAATACACCGGACTTGCCATTATCAACTGGGATGTCGATAGCTCGAACCTCCTGCCCGGCTGTCATTTGCATTCCAGTTTGCGCTAGTATAGCGTTAATTGATGTTTCACCGCTCGATAACCATATTGTTCGCCACTTCCGAGGCGCGCGCATATTAGCGTCTCTGTTTAGCCTGTCTTTCCCCTCGCCGGATGATAGCATATAAACAATCTTGCCAACTTCAGAAGGCAGACTCTCCTTGATCTCATCCAAAGCTAGACAGGCATCGCTCCGGCTTGCGGCGACAGCCTCTATGCTATTCGATGTCGCCCGCCATGTCTTCATAAAATTGCTCCCGCCCCACACACTCGCCGCGATCTTTGTTAGCGTTGATTTCCCTATAGATGATTGACCGAATATATGCACTCCAAAATCGTCTCCAGGAGGCTCTTTGAGAAATTGCAGCAGCGGCGGCGCTAGCGCGACTCCTATAATGAGAGCTATATTGTGATGTTCAGTCACAAGCGATCCAATATGCGCTCGCCAGTCATCTACCTTGCCTTGCTTGCCATATCCCATTTTGTCCGCGTTTCGGTCATTCATCATACACTTTTGGCTCGTTCCAATGGCTCCAACGTTTGGCATATAATAGGAAGTTGCTTCATCGTCAATCCAACCAGACTTATGTAATATCCGAGCGACATCCTCAGGTTGCCATTCACGTATCAAATTCATAGTCTCCGCTTTGTTTATTATATCAAGCCCGTTATCAGCGAGTTTCGCCAGCACTTGCCGAGGATCTTTGTATACGTCTCTCATAGCCACAAATACATCAACCAGCTTGCCTATCGGATTTTTTATGCTTACTATTCGACCCCAAGACTCTTCGTTATTATCGTGAGCCATAGCGTCTACAACCATATGCGAGCATATGAGTTGCGGATCATCTTTGGAACTCGTCAGCATTATCCCATCTTCAACAAGCATGTACGACTCTGGAATCCCAAACTTATTAGTTAGAATGCAATTTCGTTCTATGAACTCTCTTGTTTTCCTCTCGCCGTAATTAAGATAGGCGTCGTTCCAATCAGATCCTCGCTCGCTCGGGTACGATATATAGCATTGGATAGCGCTCGCCGCTCTCATTCCGAGTTGGACG
>CBDCPJ010000014.1:0-10987 GCA_965220165.1 Spirochaetia bacterium | reverse complement strand
GATACTGGATACCTTGCCAAACTGAATGCGCCCATTTTTGAACAAGCCTTCCGGGACGATGACCAAACATTCTAGAGCAATGGTCGTTTAACCCTGCGGTCGCTGTTCTATCGGCGCTGTCACAGTACACTATAGAATCTCTTTTCTCTAGCGTGCTTATCCATTTTGCTATTTCATTGAATCGCCCGTCGAATTTGTAGAACGCGTCAATTATGAAAACCTGTCCGTTGAAAAGCCTGCAGTCTAAGCACACCGCGGGCGAGACTCCTCCGCTCCAGTCAACTCCGCGGCGAATGTCTCCTTGCAACGCTTCATCAGTCGGTTCCGCTACAATTATATTGCCGGCGAATATTGCGTTCGTAGCCGCTTCTCTGGGTTTGCCCATATAGATATGCTCATATAATTCTATATCATACTTTTTTAATTGCTCAGCTTGTTCAATTGCCGTTTTTGACAGGAACTTGTTCTGCTGGTAATTCGTTTCAATAACGAGCGCGTTGTCTGGTGGATTAGCGATAAACTTTTGATATGTTGCTGTTCTCTTAGTAGACGGATTGAACGTTGCCCAGATTTCGCTTCCGCTTTTTCTAATTGTTGGAACTAAAATTTCCCAGTATTGTGATTCTACATCATCCGCTTCCTCTATTAGACAAATGTCAACGCTTTCAATCCCTTTTATTCTATTAACTAGCGAGTTTCGGTCGTTGCCAGGATAGAATCCCGCGTAATTTATTTCGCTTCCATTACTATGTGTAATCTGATTCTTATGGACAGTGAAGTCCGCTAGGTTATAGTTATTAATGATATCTCTAAACAGTGTATGCATCGACTGTCCAATGCTTTGGAATGTTTTGCGCATTACGATAATTTTAACAGGCGGTTCCCAAGAATTAGCGACTAGCTTCTCGCCGCTCATTATAGATATCAGCGCGATAGCAACAGCCCAAGATTTCCCGCCCCCGCGACCGCTCCATAGAGCTTTGTAGTATGGCCCGCGCTCTAATAATTGAGCGAATCTTATTGGGATTGACAGAGTCTCGGTCGCTCCTGTTGATAAACATATCTTATTTCTCGTTGACATCAGCGATAAGGCATTATTCTTTGCCTGCGCTTCCAGTTTTTTTACCATTTCTACTAGCGCCGCGCCGCCAATTGTTCTTGTTCTCCCAATGTCCACCATTGCTGAATAGTTTGCAATTGCCTTTCCTTTTACATCCTCATTCGTTTCGTCTATAACGTTGTCGGGAATCTCTGTTGCTAGTTCCGTAGCGGCGATTCTTGCGATATTTATACCGCTATCCCAGAGTGCTTTTATCTTTTGGGCGTCTCCTTCACTAAATATATTTTGGAACCGCTCATCTATTTTGGGAATCGAGATTTCCCCACCGCCATTAATCCCATAGCGCTTGATTATTTGATTAACCCGCGGTTGGGTTATCCCTACAGCCTTTGCGATTGCCTTTTGCGTATAGCCCTCGCCGCGCATTCTCATTACTCTGTCTATCTGATTCTTGTTTCTTCTCATTACCAACTATTATCGGTATAATATCATAATATTATAATTCTAACAAGCCCTTTCGAAACACTTGCTAGCAAGGGCTTTCCTATAGACAATTCATTATCTCTTGGCAATTTTCGTGCCATTCGCTAGGTGGCAACCCAACCTTATGATTACACGCCATACAGCAGACCATTCTCAAGTTCCGCTTATTATGAATAACCTTCTCTCCATATATCCTTATTAATGCCTTGCTTTGCGGAGACAGATGCGCCAGTTGCGGATGATCTGCCTGCCCAAGCGGGGCGCCACAGCAAGCGCACTGGCCTTGCTGTGATTCCCATAATTCTCTCTTTGTCTCGTTGATTTCGAATCGCCGCCTATTCATAGCCTTCTTGGCAGAAGCCCTCGCCAATGACATTTCCTTGGTTATCGTATTTAATTACACTATAAGGCAGCTCTTGCTCATAGGTAATTTTTAACCGCAATATTCCGTCTTTGTTATAGTGGAATTTGTGAGCTAATTCGCGACCTGAGTCTGTCGTTATGAATTTATACCTTATCGTATATTGCTCATCATAGTATGAATTTTCGTCCGACATTGACATTGTATCATAGTTTATCATATGCATCTATCTCGAATCTACTTTTGCTTATTCACATGGTCGGCAAATGAACATCCCCTGCTTAACTGCTTATATGGGAATTCCCTGCAGGATTTAATGTTTTTGTCGTCGTAAGTGAATTCACGACTGATTCTGCCCACGTCGTCATATACGGTCACTTCATGAGGGATTCCGTCTAGATATGTAGTCTTGTGTAGCATAACGCCCGCTTTATTGTAGCCGATTTTATAAGCCAATCTTTCGCCGTCCTTTGCCATAAAAAACCTTGCTTTAATCGTCATTCCGTCTTTATGGAATGTTCTTATTTCGACGCCGCCTGATTCCGTTTTCCGTATAAACGCTCTTTTTTTCTTATCAAGCCACATATAATCCTGGGGTCCATTAAATCGCTCTTTGCATTCAAAATTGCATTTGCGTTCCTTACATTCTTTATTATTACTCATCTTGAATCCTCCTCTCTTTCGTATATTGGATCTTTGTTTATCCAGTCATTTTTGTAAATCCACTTGTAACTGACCCTTCCAGTATGATCATACCTAATTATCTCATAAGGAACTCCCTGTTTATATATTGTCTTGTAAAGTACAGTGCCCGCTTGGTCATAGCGGATTTTGTAACTTAGCTTAAGACCGGACTTGCTCATTATGAATCTTGACTTGATTGTCAATTGGTCTTTGTAGAATGTCCGTATTTCGGTAATATGTGAATCCGCTTCCCACACTAGCATTCTCTTGCGAGAATCTAAGCACCAACCATCAGTTACTTTGTCCTTGACAGGGCTATTAGCCCGGCTGTAGAATAGTCGCTCGGCATCGCGATTGAATTGAATTGGCTCATTTTTATCGTACTCTATATAATGCTTAGCCTTCTTGCGTTCCCTTCGTTCTCGTTCCTTACACTCTCTCTCCTGCTTGCATCGTTTACATTCCCTTTGATTACTCATTTTGTCTCCTTTTTTATGTCTGGCTCGTCTGGTTGCCATGTTTGAATTCTACATGGCAGCCCATTTTTGTAAGTGGTTTTATATGTAGGGTTTCCATACTCATCATACGATATCTTATAGTTTAATTCGTCGTCTCTCATCGTAGCTATGAATCTTGCTTTAATAGTAAGTCCGTCCTCATAGAACGTTCTTATTTCTACTAACTTTTCCTTGTCGTTCCACATCACCATTCGATGCCACTCATCAAAAGAGAAGTGAGTTAAGTCTTTGTTTTCGACCGGTTCGTTGCTATTACTATAGAATAGCCTTGCTGTCGTATAGTTGGTCTACCGGCAATTCTCCACCTTCCCTATTGCTTACCGTTCCTGTGTGTGTATCCTTTGCCTTTGCTCATATTACCCTCCTATAATTAATCTCTTTACTATTCATACTTCCCATTATAACCGTTTCGAACGACACTTATAAATGACATTGCTATCGCGTTCATATTTGATTACTCTATATGGCAAGCCTCTTTTATAAATCGTCTTATAGATTGTCGTTCCAGTTTCGTCGTAACCCACTTTATAGTTTAGCTTGTCGCCAATCCTGCTTGCGACAAAACGTGACTTTATCGTCAGCCCGTCATCATAAAAAGTCCTTATCTCTATTGTGTCCTCTTTCTCATCCCATATTTCCATACTTCCTTGGTCGTCAAAAGACAATTCGTTTTTCCCCTTATCCTCCACTGGCTCATTAGTGTGGCTATAGAAAAACCGCGCCTTCCTATTCCTGTCTACTGAATATTCACTATTTTCCATTTCGTTATTTACTACGTATTCGTTATTCATATTACCCTCCTATATTTCCTTATCCTGTGATTCTTGTAACTCTATATACTCGCCGGAATGAAAGTCTCTGTGCCACACTCCTCTATCTTTATCGTCTCTCGTTGCGATAAACTGCACTTTGCTGTCTTTATATTCTACTAAACTAATTGGCGCCCCGTTTTTATCATATTGTTTTACCTCCGCTGGGACTCCTTCTTTATAGTCAGTCTCGTAGATTTTAATCCCGGCTTCATTATACCCTACTTTTCGATAAAGCGCGCCGCTATCGCCGGTCTTATGCATTATAAACCTAGACCGCAACGTTAAACCGTCTTTATAAAAAGTGTTTATTTCTATTATCTCATTATTCCTGTTTATAATGAGTAGCCTTCCTTTGCTGTCAAAAATCTTTGACACCTCCCGTTTGCAGTTCACTGCGTCATAAAATAACTCCTCTGTGTCAAATTCTCTATTAAAATCCCTGTTTTTCATAACTCCCCTCCCTATTGTATATACCATGTTCCGCTCTCCATTGTCTCGCTATGTCAAGCAAGAAACTATATGCTTGAATTATCCAGTTTTTTTTAGCCATTGAAACGAATACCGGCGTCGATAATTCATCGTCTATCTTTATAAAGTCGAACCCATACATAAATTCCGGATCTGAGGTCCTCATTCTATCTAACTCCCGTTGACCTAGCAATTGGAGCGAGTATCTCGCGCCCTCTTTACTTACCATTTCGCCATTCAACGCCGATAAGTCAACCGCCAACTCGCCGACCGTCGCCCAAAATCTCTTGTGTATCGACAAAGGGCGGGGCTTGTGTGTCGATAATCTTACCATAATTGCCGCGCCCCCGCCGAGCGCTATCATTTCGTCGTTTGATAGCGTTATCTCTACTTTTTTTGTCAACGGCAAAACCCTTTCAATCATTGAAAACGTATTCCATTTTTGGCGAGTTTTGCCTTAGAGCTATTGTGAACGCGGGACCTATATCGGTTTTCAATCTCCTGCCCTGTAAGTCTTTTCTCTTGTCTATGATATGGTGCTCAGTCAATTTCATTCCACCGCCAAAATACTCGTCAATATTGTCGCATATTTTGACAAACGCATCCATTTGCTGGCTCGTAATTGCCTCATAAGGCGTGTCGCCGTCAAAAACGACATCCTTTCTTGGAACGGTAAGTTTGCCATTCCAATGGTATATTGACCGGAATTCCTTTCGCTCTCCTGCATCAACTACCTTCAGTCTACCCATATTCGCTAATTCTATTCCTATAGTAAAGTCGTTAGGATTACTATTTTGTCGATGCGAAAACGAGCCGTTTCCTGCGTGCCAAGCCTTGTGAGTTAGCGGGCACAGTTCATAAACTGTGCCCGCTCGTGATATCACAATATGCGCGAAGGCGGCTCCTTGGGAGCGTAACATCCAGTCTATGGATGTTTGCGCGCTACCGCCGTGTGTTGCGTGCGCAACAATGTGCGTCGGCGTTTCGTCAAAAAAACCTCCCTCCAGTCTCGGCCCGCATTTAATAGCTTTGAATCCTTTCACTTACCACTCTCCTTGCAAACCTCTAACCACTCGTCGTTTATCGGAATCCCCGCGTCGACGCAGTATTCAACGAGTGATAGGAGCGAAGTCGTGTTAGTGTTGACCCTTAGCAAGTCATTGCGGTGATTTGACTTTTCGCCAGTGAGCCTCAATTCAAGCAGATGTTTGATGAATCTTTTTTTTGAAAGTATCGGCGGCGCGACTACCTCGTTTGGCGTCTCCTTTAGTGTCTCTTGCGGCGCCTCCTGTGGAGCCTCCTTTGTAGCCTCCTTTTTCACCGTGTTCTTTTCAACGCGTTTCCTGGCTCGCTTTTTTTTCGCAAGTTCCTGTTCTTTAGCGTTTTGGCGTTCCTCATTCGCCTCTTGTAACCTCTTTTCAAAAATCTTTTTATAGCGAGCGGCGTTTGCTCTTGTGGCGTTTTCAATCTTTTCATACATCACCTCAGAACTCTCTGCCGCCTTTTTATCAATCCTCGCCAATTCGTCGAAAACTTCAAGCGCCTCCTTTCGCATGGTTCCCAATGGCTTCTCGTATTCTTGCATCGACACAAGTTTTTTTATCGTTGCTATTTTTCGCGCTATAATTCCTGTGTCTCTATATGAGACGACTTGACAATCTCCTTGCGTGTCTCCATACCGGCTTTTTGCCCAGTAAAACTCTATAGATTTCTCGGGGGCTGTTGATAACGCTATCGCTAAGTGAAACGATGCTTCAAGGTATCTTTTGCCAAATTGTGGCGGCGCTGGCTTTGCGTCGACAGCGTCGCCACTCTTAGTTTCCCGCTTCTTGTTAGTGGTTTTGCTTGTCGCGATAATATGCGCATCGACTCTTGCGATATAGTCTAACGCTTTGTTAGTCATCTTGCTGATCTGGGACCAAGACCCTTTTTCATCAGCGTATTGAATCGCCCAACTCCACAGTTCGTCAAGTCCGTCGACGACTATTATATCTATTTGCTCTTTTAAAAAGATATCAACGGCGTCTATAATATAATTAGGATGGGCGCTCGGCGTCTTTATTAGTCTATGTGGGAACTTTCTCGAGTATTGTGTAGTGCCTCCCCCTTCCAGATCAATAACCCCTATCTGGTCACCCTCCACTTTCATTTCATTCGCAACTTGTAGAGATGTATAGCTTTTCCCGCTATGCGGCGTTCCGTAAAATAACATCTTTGAATACTCCGCAACTTGCTCTGCGTCTACTATCTGCAATGCTCCGTCATTATAATTCATACTCATAGCTCACCTTCCTTTTCTATTGCTGTCTCTTTAATGTTTGTGTTCATTTCCGTTAAATATTTCTTGCACAAGGCGATTATCGCGTTTTTTTGCATATCCACCAAAACTGGTTTAATACTTTTTTGGTCTGTAAAAACTATCAGCGCCCTTTTCGCCCCGACCATTAACGCGTACATCGCGACTTGCCAGGTATAGTAAATCGACTTGCTTGCGCCCGTTTTCCAGTCGATGACAACCCAGTCGCCCAATCTTGTTTCGGCTATCAAGTCCGGAGTTCCCGCGACTAATAGCTCGCCAAAAAGTGCGCAAATCGGGTGTTCAACGTGAACTGTATATAAATCCTCACTGAATCGCGCGAACTTATTGATGATTTTTTTTGGCTCCTCACCTGACAACAACCTTGTGGCTATATCGTCGTGAACCTCTCGCCCCCGCTTCATCGCCGCCTCGGCGGCTGGGGAAATGTATCCATAACCGCCGCGGCAAACCTCTGAGACTGATACTGGGTATCGTTTTTTTCCGTCAATTATCGCGGTATATTTGTGTGTTCTCTCGTCGAATGAAATGCTTTCTATCATTTTACTACCACCCTTGCGTTTAGCGTTTTCGAAAACTTGATGCCCTCCGGCGGAGTCTCGCCAAAAATAACTTTGCAATTAGCCGTTGATAGCGATAGGCATCCGATTGGTATTTTCTTGTTCACAAGATTGTCATAAAACTCATCTGGTGATGATACTTCATATGATACGCGATCTGCATAATTAACGAACTGTCCGCTCTCTATAAATCGCTCTTTAATAGCTTCCATTTCCTTTTTTATCGCTTTTGCTACTGCGTCAAGCGCTAAAAACCTCTCTCTATCGCCCTCTGGGGCTTCCGAAAACAATCTATCAATAAAATTATTCATTCCTTTCCTCCTATATTTTTGTCTACATTTTTTGGTCTACCCATCGTTTTTGCTATACCCAAGGTTCCTTTCGACAGGAACTTTGATTTTGGAGCCGTCATCCACAGCATCATAGCAGCGCATAACTTCAAAAGTTCTCTTGGATTACTTTTTACAGTCAGAATCTCGTCTTTTTCTATTACTTTGATATATCCAATCGCTCCACTTTTTAGCCGTCGCGAGTTTGTCATTAAACTTATGGGCGATTTCTACCATATAATCCCACATTACTGTTTGCATTTCCGAGATTTCGAATGTGTTACTCGGATTGTGACTCTGGAATTTTTATGTCAGTAAAATTATGTATATAAACGAGAACCCTCTGAACCATTAAGCGACCAAACATACTCTCTTTTATATCTGTCCATTATGTTTATTTTGTCCATTATATCCGCAAACCGCTCTATTTGGGGGATTTCGCCTTTGTTTCCAATGGCAAAATCCTCATCCTCGAACGTCGTTGCCTTCATTAATATATAACTCATTAAAACGCCCTGATAATGCCAGTCTACTTTACATTTCATCGATTTATCTCGCTGTTTAGCCTTTTGTGCAGTTGCTCCTCAGACTCCTCCTCATCATCCTCTGGGTGCTCCTCTCCCCCGAAATCTAACATATATGTTAATATGTTAGTTGCTAAATTTATGAATCTGTCGTCTGAGTCCTCTATTTCCAGATATTTTGCGTCATCCTTTATTTCGTCAAAAAGCATCGCGCGCATATTTTCTTTAAACTGGACATCGTGATCATATAGCCTATCTAAAATTATGTCTTTTAACGTCCCTCTGAATATCATTAGTTTACCTCTGCAGGAATCAATCCGGATTCTATAAGATATTGCGTCGCGTTTTTGACAAGTTGATTGTGTGATACGAGCCCGTCCAGCACATAAAACCCTAGGTTTTTTGCTATTCGCCGACCGAATCTATTGTCCCAGATTCTTTGTACTTCATCATTGGCGCGCATAACTCTACATATCGATGCTTTTTGATGCCTGTGATTTAAATTGCCGTCCCAATATACCTTATCGTCTCTGTAGATTCTTAGCGACTTTAAAAACTTTTCCGTCTCATCATTGTCGATTTTCTCTGTCGATGTTTCCCAGTTCCGACCTCTATGTGGCGTCACGTCTGGGTTATGGTAGTACTGCTCATCGTCAACCGATACTAATATTTGTCTGCGCTCGGATTTATGTGTTATTATTTTATACTTGCATCCATTATCATTTACTATCTTATCCATTGTACTATCCTCTTTATTCTCCACTGTATTCTCCTTTTTACTGCTCACTTCCTTTTTTTCTCCTTTGTTTTTTCTTGTCTCTTTTTTATCGACTTTCGCCGGCTCGTTATTAGTCTCGTCTGCCTTGATTATTGTATGGTAGTCTACTTTTATTTTGCCGTTATAATAAACAGCGTCGGCTCCGTGCTTTTCAAACATAATGCGTTTCGCAATCGCCATTCCATACGCTCTAGGTAATTGACCGTCGACTAGGAATGCTTTCGCGACTCTAATTGTCGTAGTCGCTAAATATTCCGCGCAGTGAATCTCGCTTCCCGCGTGTATCTCTACGTCAACCATAGGTTCATCCTCGTCGGTTCTTTGAAAATGCTCGACCACAAACGAGTCGTCAATCTTTTTCATCGAAAAGCCAATCGATTTTATTAGCTCCTTGTTCTTTTTCCAGATTGACCAAAACGCTCGATTGCCTCTCGACTTCGTTAGCACAGATGTTGTCTTGATTCCGGTGCCATACGACTTTACCACGTTTTCACTCATCACATATTCTAAATGAGATAAAAACCCTCTAACAATATCCTCTACCACGCCCGGGCGCGATACACTATTAACTATTTCATTCATAAATATATAATAATAACGTCGTTCATCAATGTCAAGCCTTTTTTTTAATATTTCACAAACTTTTTTTTCTACCGGAAAGCGTTGCTATCTCTTGCTCTCTACCGCCTTTGCCAAAAATAATTATGAAATATTTTTGATTTTTTTAATTAATTTATCAACGTCAACGCCCTTTTTTTTTATAAAAATCTTGATAATTATTGCTAGAATCACTAATAGAATTATAACTACAGATATAACTATCGCTATCCTTTTTAGTGAATTGAATAAATTGTTTGCCTTGTTTAGTTCCTTGATGAGCCTTTCCCGCTCCCTTTCTAGGTTTGCGAGCGTTTGACGCAAGGTTGTTAGTTCTGTTTTTAGTATATTCAATTCTACGGTCGCGGTATTTAATAAGTCATTTAATTCATTATTCTTATCACCAATTAATCGCGCGCTTGCTAGCGCCGATCTGAGCGCCGACTTGGTTTCGTCTATATCGTCGCTTAGCAAGGCGGGCTCCGCTATTCTTATTATTCGCTCTACTTCTACCTCAACTTCTTTGGTAACTTCAACCGCGCGGTCTACATACTCTATTATAGCCTCCGCTCTCGGGGCTACGTTCGGTGTTGCGCAACCAAAAAACCCCGCTATGATTAGTAGCGGGGAAAAGAATAATATAGGAAGATAATTTAATTTTAACCCATTTCCAAAATGTTGTCTACTCACTTTTGGACTGCTTTCGCTTAATCGCCGTTCCCGCGCCAACTGTAATTGCAACCGCCGAATAGCCGGCGCTCCAAGAGAGCATAATCTCGCGATACATATCTGCGGTCACTAATCCGACAATTATCGCCAACGGATACCCAAGCAACATCAGCGCAGCCGACGCCGTCAAGGCTATCAATGTAGCCCTCGCGGCTTTCACGGCGATATCGTCTCGCGAACGTTATTAATTGCCGCGGTTACTCGCTCGCCAAGCATTGGGTTTATTATATTGACTATTATCAATGCTATTATCGCCCCGATAGTAATCCATTGCCTCACAACGCCCATACGTCGAGCCCTGGTTTCGCTTTCGCGCCTCTCTAATAATAAGTTTAACTTTTCTTGGATAAATCCATAGCCCCGCTCCAGTAGCGTTATTCGCTTATCTAGAGGCATCGTCTGTCGCGCCTCCATTGTCGGCTCGTCAACGCCTTCGCTTGTTATTCTTGCGTTCATATTTCCCCCTTTTAAATCAATTGTTGATATGCGTGTAAATGCGCGCCGTTTATATCTATTCTTGTTGTGGAATTCGATTGTCTTATTAACGTGAGTCTGCAACCAACCGGTATCACACCCGATGTAATATTAACCGCTCCGGTCACCGATACCTTACCTTGAATCAGGTCGTAGTTTCGCTGCATCGCCCCGAATTGGTCGTTTCGCAAGTATAGCGATTGGGCGTGCCTTTCGTCTCCATTTTGCGTTATTACAAGATACGCAATTACTCTTGCGTTTGTCGATCTGTTTGTTACAATATTTAACGAAAC
>CBDCPJ010000013.1:0-6820 GCA_965220165.1 Spirochaetia bacterium | reverse complement strand
CAAATACGTATCGTTATCGTTTAGAATTGAGTGTATCACATTATATGTTTTGCCCATAAAGACAAAACATTCGACGTCCAGATCTTGCTGTTTTATTATTACCTTCATTGTCTCTTTTTGATTTCTGATTTCGCTAGCAAGAATCTCGGCGGGAACTGGTGCCCCTTGTATAATTATATATTCACCCATTGATAATTATCATCCGTTGCCGTCCGTCTATTAGTTTCCGATTCAATCTCCACACTGTTGGCTTTACCGCGATAAATTCCGTCGCAAAGTCGTATGAAAAGCCCGACAATATTATTGACTGTGGCGCTCTTTCACCGCCAAAAAACAGGTAAGGCTCTGTAATGTCAGACTCGGCTACCGTGTAATTCCCAAGCAGTTGCCGGTGTTCGAAATCCGGCTTGACGCCCCCGGTCAGATCCTGCGCATACCAAAACCCATATTCGCTAAGGCTATGTGAAGGCGTTGGCGTTATTGGGATTGGCGTTTCCGCTATCGGTAAAAGCCTTCTCGTGAATCCGCGCCAACGATAAAATGGCGCGACTACTGAATTGGGAAATCCACTGGGATGATAATCCTCATAGGTTACCGACGCCCCGACTCCCGATTTGCTGACCGCGTTTGGAAACCCGCCCCGCTTTTCGATATATAGCATCAATCGAATAAACGGCTCTGTTAGTTCAGTCGGCAATTCCTTGTTTTCAATATCGTCGTCTTTGAATATCTCTACAAGAACAGCCTGCGCAGACAATGCTAGAGTCGCCCAGTTGCTTGGGAGCTGGATGTAATTTTCAATAGTCGCTTGTGTTATTATTTTATCGTTCCCCTTAATATCATAAACGCGCGGTCGTCAGCGCCTATATTAGTTATAGCGCCATAATTCGCCGCCCCTTTAATTTGTGTGAGGGTAGACGCGAGATTGGTTCCGCTCCTTGAAGCGGTATAATCCACTCCATAGATTCCTACGGCGCAAGCGCTTCGCAAAACTGTTGTAGTTTTACCCATTCCCGACAGCGCTTCGCGTTGGGTTTCAAGCGGTATGAAGTTCCCTCCGTTAATTATGGAAAATGGCATCGCTTGTTGCCGCAATATCACTACCGGAAAAACATCGGCGACGCTTCCGACAGTAGAACTTGCCAGGTTTGACCCGGCATCATAATACCACACATCCCCAATAGAGAACGCTCGCCCGCTCGACGGCGCGTTTCCGGTTGCCGCGCGGATTACTTGCTGATTATCTGCGGATATCTTATTGAATGCTACTGAGTTTAACAAGACGTGTCTGAAGTCATACGCTTTGTCGCCCCGCTCGCCTCTAGCTAAGAGAATTCTCTCGTGCGTTATGATTCTATTCGCCGCCGCAGTTTCAGTATGCAAATTCTCTACCGAAGGGGTGTTTGTCTCCGCTATCGCAAAGTTCTTGACTCCTTCTGCAACCGCCATTGCTCGCTCGGTCGCGAGATGCAACGCATAAGCGGACGCATAGAGTATGAACGCGCTCGTGTCAGAGTCTTGCAGCGCTGGAGTTTGGAATCCGAAATAATCTTGAAAATCAATCGGTCGCAGTCCAATCGACATTGGGATGCGCTGATTATAAGTTTCATTAGTGCCTACAGTCGCCGTTCCTGTGGTCGCGTCCGAGCCCGCGCCGTCGTAATCTGTGAATGCTACGTTCACCGAAGCCGCGCCGCTAGTTCCGTTTGCGTTTACCTTATTCTGCAATGACTGTGTCGCCATTGCGAGCCCGTTTGTAAAAACAGGCGCTAACCTTTCCGAGAGATCTGCCGCTTCGTTTGCGATCTGACCCGCGGATATCGTGCTTAAATCTATCATAATGCCTCCTGTTAGTTCATTCTGAACTTATTATTATATTTATTTATTCTTTGCGTAAATGACAAACCGTCATCTTTGACGCCCTTGTTTGGAATCTCCGGCGCCGCCTTTTTTGCCGCTTCACTTTTTACGGAAGCGATGCCGTCATTATATGCTTTTGCAAGTTCTTTGCCAAACGCTTCCGCTTGCTCTGCAGTCATTTCCGGCAACGATATACTCGCGAGATGTGGAGCCTCTCCAATAGCCTTTCTAAACCGTTCTTTTGCCTCGATTTGCTCTCGCTCTTTAGTGAGTCTCGCGACTTCCGCTTTTAACTTGGTTTGCTCTATCTGTCTGTCCAACTCAGCTCGCTCTGAATCAGTTTTTGCCAGATCTCGCGCCTTTTCTAACTCCGATTGTGGTTTGGGGATTTCCGCTATACGTTCCTCTAGCGTCTTTATCCTGTTGTTGCTTTGCTCTAATTCCTGTTTAAATGAATCGCGCTCGGCAATAAGTTTTTTTAACTCGTCTTGTTGTGTGTCGCCGGCGTTCGGTTCCTGCTCTGCAGGCTGTTTATTCTCTATATCGCTCATAGTTAACTCCTTTTAGATTCCATATATTTCTCGTTCTATGTCTTGCACTTCTCTCCACATCTCGTGTGTTTGCTTTTCAAGTCTAAGCATTTTTCTTTTTTTCTCGATTATTTCAATCATCTCGTTGATTTCCTGTTCAAGCATTATTATTTTTAATTGTCGTTCCCATTTATAATGTTCTTGCTCTATTCTTTCGTCAAACCAATCCATTGTCTCTCATCCTTTTATTTCGCTCATAGTTTATTCTTTTTGCGTTCCGTAAATCTCTCCTTCCCAACTATGTAAAGAACTCAGTCTTTCATTTAATAATTCCTTTTCGTCTCGCAATGTTAATTTTTCAATCTCTGTGATTGCCTTTGCTAGTTTTCGTATTTGCTTGTCTTGCTCTACTATCATCGTGTTTAACTGTGCAAGCAATTTATTATTCGCTTGTTCAACTTCAAAATTGAATTTAGTCTCGAATTCCAGTAACTCATTCGATGACTTTAGCCTTTCGATTTCCTTTTCATAGTCGGCTGCCAGTTTATTTATTTTATTCATTCTTACCTTGTTGCTGATTGACGACCTGCGATATTCTCGCTTGCAATGTATCTATCTTTTTATTATTCATCTCTAGCCTCACTGGCAACGCGTCGGGCTCGGTCTCTAATCCGATTATCCTATAGGTTTCGTCTATTGCATCAACATTGTCAAGACGCAAAATCTCTATACCATAACCTTGCTTTAGCGACTTGATTTTAATGCTTTTATATTTTGCCGCGACCAATAATTGGTCTCGCTCGCATTCTAATTGTCGCACTAGCAATTCAACTTTTCGTTTATATCGCAGGTAACATCTTTTTGAATCTTTCAATCGTTCACCACTGCTCATTGTCTCGCATCGCCTTATATCCTTTTGACTCTCTAATTGCTCTCTTTAGTTGTTCTCGCTGACTGAAGTATCCTGATTCATAGCCAATATTGTCTTGCGTTGCTATTTCCGGCAGGTTCTTTACCTCATATCCTGGGTTATTTTGCTTGATATATCTCTTTATCCTCTTTATATCGCCTGTCATATTATACAATATACCCTGCTTTCATTAATTGTCAACTAATCATATCATTAATTCGCTGTCTTGCGTCGCCAATCGTTCCTAGTTCCGGGTTTCCCATTCCAGGTATCGCCAAAATAACTGTGCATCGGCAGTTGATATCCTCTGAGGGCTCGCCAAAGGCGCCTGGATATCTCGGTCTATAGATGCCCGCGTTGAAGGTTCCGTCGTCGCTTTCGAATTTACGATGCAACTTCAAGTGTCTATCTCTAGTTCTCTCGTCGTTCGCTGTTATCCATTGCCTTCGCAAATTAACGCCTGCCGACTGAAGGTTTCGCTGTTGCAATGAGAGCCCCGCTTGAAAGTTTCTTTTTAACTCGGTTCTTACTATCCTAGCTACCGTTCCGTAACTTTCGCTAAGTCTCATACCAAAGGCTCTAGTCAAGTCACTAAGCACTGTCTGACTAATCGACTGAACCGACGCGCCGCGTTGCGCAAGAGGAGCCGCGCGTCGAAAGACTCGCTCTATCATTATTCGCCGTTCCTCACTAAGAATTGTTCTTGTACTTACGCTCCGGCTGTCGAATTGATATGCTCCTACTCTCTGGTATCTTACTAATTGGAAATCATTGTTCGCCGGTCTCCTGAATCTTGGTACTTCGACTCCCGCCCTCTGCACTAGCGAATGAGCGGATGCTGAGCCTCTGAGTAATTCGCTCTCGGCGAACCTTCGCGAGACTGAACGCACTGCTCTGAATAGGTTGCGGTGCCTAGCAGAAATAATCTCTCGCAAGGCGGCTACTTTTTCGGCGGCGTTGCCGTTGCGTCGAATAGCTCTATCAAAATCTACCATATAATTTCCGTCGTTAACACGTTCTCGGATTGCTAGTATCGCCTCTCGCGCGGATGCGAGCGTGTCTGCATCAAGCGCCAAAAGGATTTGCGACATCGTCGCCACTATCTAACCCCTGCTCATCTATGATATTTTGCTGTTCTACTTCAGGGTCTAGATTAGCGGCTTGCCAGATCGTACGCTTGCTAGCCCCCGCTAGATTTAGTAATGCTATGTTGGCGGTCTGACTCTGAGGTATATTGCGGTCGATATCTATTCTCGGAAACTCGCCAATATTCTCCTTGTTTACCCTTGCCCATATTTCGATGTATCGCTCGACGAAAAGTCGCAACGCCTCTAAAGCCGCGTTTTCGAATTCAGCAATTGTATTCACCATAATTGTCAACCGCATCATCAACGCGGTTCCGCTCGGGTCATTCCCTGCTGTTAATTGCTCATAATCTGGAATACCTGTCATTTCCTGTAATCCAGAGTTTATCGCCTTTAGTATTAAGTCGGCTCCGGCGTTTGCTGTATAGGTTCCTACTTGCTTAATTAATGTTGGGTCGACGCCCTCCAGTATGTGAACGTCGTGTTTATTTAGCGCTTCTAATTCGGAATTAGATATCGAATAAGGTGTCGCCATATATATATTGTTATTTCTATCGTGCTGTAGCATCCAATTCATTAAAATCCTATCAATTGCGTCAATTGAATCCTTGATTAAATACAGATATGGCTGTGATTCACTGGTTCGCCTGAGTACTACAAACGGGAGCCCTTCATATTCGAAGGCGTCTTTCTTATACTCAGTTCCTGCCGAGTCTACTAGCCTTACGGTCTCTCCATAATTATTTACCACATCGATAAAGTCTAACGGCGTCCGATTATTAATTACCGCGTTTTCGCCAGCGATGATTATCGCTGCTTTACCATACACTAACGACTCCTTGACCAGTCGCCGCCAAGAATTAAATATAGCATCCCAGTTGATTTTCTCTGCATAGGTAGGTATGTCGCCCTTGAATGAGTATCGCTGGTAGCCCGGCGACGCGATGACTCCGGTTATTGTGTCGACATATCTCGATAGTCGCGTGTTTCGGTAGATCTGATTCGCCCTGTCTTTTTGCTTTCGCTCGTTGAATAACTGAGTCGCCTGCCTGTTATTTCCGACAAGATAGTCGCGAACCTCGCTATACGCTTCTTGCCTGCGTTTTATTATGTTTTTAGCGTCGTCAATACTTTTGCCTTCTGGTATTGAGCCCAATTCGTATCTCATCTTGACTGCCTCATACGTTTAAATATATCACGCGATAGCGCATATCGCAATGCGTCAATGGCGTGGTCTGCTTGTCTAACTTCCGGCTTTTCAATAATCTCGCCGCTAGAATCCTGTTGCCATTTATAGTTTCTAAACTCGGCAATAATCTCTGCTAAATGCGGCGCGATGACAATGCCCGCTTTGCCTCCATTCATCTGTCGCAAGTACTGAATTCCTTGCCAAACGGAGTTCGCCCATTTTTGAACAAGCCGTCCTGGTCGATGCCCAAACATACGAGAGCAATGGTCGTTTAACCCAGCGTTCGCGGTTCTATCGGCGCTGTCACAGTACACTATAGAATCTCTTTTCTCTAGCGTGCTTATCCATTTCGCTATTTCATTAAACCGACCATCGAATTTATAAAACGCGTCAATGATAAAAACCTGTCCTTTGAAAAGCCTGCAGTCTAAGCAGACCGCTGGCGCGACTCCTCCGCTCCAGTCAACGCCCCGGCGAATGTCTCCTTGCAACACTTCGTCAGTTGGTTCCGCTACAACTATATTGCCGGCGAATATTGCGTTTGTAGCCGCTTCTCTGGGTTTGCCCATATAAATGTGTTCGTACAATTCTAAATCATACTTTTTTAATTGATTAGCTTGCTCTATCGCTGTTTTTGATAGGAATTTATTTTGCTGATAGTTAGTTTCAATAACGAGCGCGTTGTCTGGCGGGTTGGCTATAAACTTTTGATATGTTGCTGTTCTTTTAGTAGACGGATTGAACGTCGCCCAGATTTCGCTTCCCTGTTTTCGAATTGTGGGAACCAGAATTTCCCAATATTGACTCTCCACATCGTCAGCTTCCTCTATAAGGCAAATGTCAACGCTTTCTATTCCCTTTATCCTATTTACCAACGAGTTCCGGTCGTTCCGGGATAGAATCCAGCGTAATTGATTTCGCTTCCATTGGCGTGAGTTATCTGATTTTTGTGCACTGTAAAGTCAGTTAGTTTATAATTGTTAATAATGTCTCTAAACAGCGTATGCATCGACTGTCCGATGCTTTGAAATGTTTTGCGCATTACGATAATTTTGACCGGCGGTTCCCAAGAATTAGCGACTAGCTTTTCGCCGCTCATTATTGAGATTAGCGCAATGGCAACAGCCCAGGATTTACCGCCGCCGCGACCGCTCCACAGCGCTTTGTAGTATGGTCCGCGCTCTAGTAACTGAGCGAATCTTATTGGGATTGATAGAGTCTCGGTCGCTCCTGTTGATAGACATAT
>CBDCPJ010000012.1:0-9252 GCA_965220165.1 Spirochaetia bacterium | reverse complement strand
ATTATGCGCGAGAAGTCGAAGCGATTAATAGGCAAACCGCCATAAAGCGGTATCAATTGGAAGTTGAACAATTCGAAACCGAGAAGGCGTTTTCGATAGTAAGGATAGCAATAGAGACTGCGCAAGGCGTCGCAAAAGCAATCGCTGTTTTGCCGCCTCTAGGATTCATACTAGCGGGAATTGTCGCGGCGGCGGGAATCGCCCAAACAGCCATTGTCGCGGCGACGCCACCGCCCCCGCCACCGGCATTGCAAGAAGGTGGAATTGTACAACCTGTCGCCGGCGGGCGAAGGGTAATTGTCGGCGAGGGGGGCGACCAAGAGGCGGTCATCCCGTTAAACGCGGCGGTGCTAGGTCAACTAGCGGACGCCATTGTGGCTCGGCAAGGCGAACGGCAAATAATTATTCAAAACATTGTCGACACTGATTTAGTAGCCGAGGCGGTAATTGAAAGGCAAGGTAGAAATATAATTGTTGACAATGGAAATGTATCAACATAAGATATAATATGACAGTAAAAACAATTTCAAAAAAGGAGATGTCGAAACTAAAGCGACTAGGACACGCTAAAACAGACTCAGCCGAGCATTCAAAACGCCAGCGCATAAATGCAAAGAAAGGCTGGGCGCGGCGCGACCGAAAGCAAACACTCCGTCAAAAGATAGAGGATGAGTTATACCGTAAGATTCATAGGCTTGCGCAAAAGGTGAGGTATGGCGGTGGCACTGAGGATGACGAGGTCGAATTAGAATTGGCGAGATATCAATGGCAAAATGACAAATTATCAAGATGCGAGCCCGAAAGTACAGAGTATTTTCGACTGCTCACAAGGTTCAGATACGAGAATAAAAAGCGATTCAATGAGCGAAAAAAAAGAGAGGAGATAAGGAGAAAAAATGGCATTCTCAAGAATTGACACGAGAGACGAGAGACTCACAGCATTGATACTTGGCGACTTGCCCAATGTGGTATGGACGCCGACGCTCAGCACAGCGGGTGCTGAGCAAACTGAGTTACAAGATAATATCACTTTTCAAGTCGGGACTCGGTTTCGATACCTTGGCAGTATCTATGAACTAACTGCGCCGATGAGCCTTCCGGCAAGCAACCAGAGGTTCGGTTGGGTTTATCCGAATGTGGCAACAGGTCAATTCGAGATTCTCGCAAACAAGCGAGTAGAGGACGCGGGAGTCGCCGGTTCGCGACCGCCGATAGGAATGTGGGCGAGAGATAATAACAGGCAGGCGTTCTTGCCGATGAATCCGAGTCAAGATAGGCAATATCCTATGAGCGACAATAGAGATATTCTCGCTGGAAGTGGCAATACAAGAACAATTATCGTGCAACATAGAGCAAGGATTGTGTTGGGCTTTACGCAAAGTACACCAGGCATTAATATAAACAATATCACAGGAGGTTTAGAAAATGGAACTAGCAAAAATGGAGAGTCGGAAATACTATCGGTTAGTATCGTAAGAAATGATTCGGAAATAGCGACAGCGACTATTGATAGAGGAATATGGCAAACAGCCCCAGGGGTACACGCAACACTAGCAGGCGCTATGGCATCACTAAACATATGGGGGCGAGTCGCGATAATCTAATGTCATTCTATCAAGTCAACAAAAGCAAAAAAGAGAAACTTACTCAGCAACCAGACAAAGTTGCCAGAGTAGATTGGACGCCATATTTAGTAATTGGCAACAACGAGCAAACTATGTTAGAGGATAGAGTAACCTTTAAACCAGTAACTCGTTTTTGGTATGCCGGTAGAATCTATGAAGTCAGCGAGCCGACCGAAATCGAATATGGAGTCCACACGTACGGTTATGTATATCCTAATATGAAAACCGGCAAATTTGAAGTTTTGCCGGTAGAGACGGTTAACGATTATGGGTTTCAAAGTTTGACTCCGCCGATAGGAATGTGGGCGCGAAATAATGGAAAGCAGGTATTCTTGCCGACAGATATAACACAAGATAAAGGTTACCCAAGATGCGACGCGCGAGAGATATTCAACGGAAACCGAGAATCAATCGTAATTGTAGCGCAAGGCAGAGTCGAAATAACAATAGATGCCAGTAACAGCAAGGTATCAAACGCACTTGACGTTACGTTAAACAATTTAGAAAAGAGTTTTGCGATAAACAGACAGTCGCATTTTGTCGCCGAACGAGTGGCGAGAAGGGGCTCTAACATAGCAATAGAGGCTCTTGACAGGGGAATCTGGCGAGGCAACAACATTATGATTCCCAAAGGCGTAAAGGCAACAATAGGTCAGTTTGTCGCAATAATCTAATGGCGATTATGCTCACAATCGGTCAGTCTGAACCGATAATTATCAATTACTTTATCAACGCCGCGCCGCAAAACGAGCGACCGATTCAGGCGTTTGTAATCGGAAATCTTGACTTAGCGATTGCGTCAATCGAAGGGGCGCCCGCCGGGACTCAGGTTGACGACTACCAGATACCAAAGCCCCCAGAATTGCCGGGGGTATCTAATCTAGAATTCGAAAGCAGAGTGTATGACGATAATATTAATGAACTCGCGCAGGTTCCGTCGACCAATGAACTAAGAACCGCGAGGCGGTTTGTCATAGAAGTGACTGATGACTATGCAATCGTCTACACATCATTTACGCAGGGGATTCGAGTAGCCAGAGCGACAATCGAATTAGCGACCGCAGGATTGATTTTTGGCGAAAACCAAATAATAAGCAACTGGACAATTACACAAACGCTTGAAAACTTTACTCGCTCACCCAGTTCAGTTGCTATTGCATCAAACAATCCGACGGACGTAATAGTAGAGGAGATGCCATTGCGACAGCGAGCCGTTTTTACTAATGACGGCGAGTTGCTCTCGGTTGGGTCAATAACCGCAACATCAATACGTCAAAATACCGTCACATTCTCGTTTGTCGACGATGCGTTAGAGAACCGCGCTGAGTTTACACAAGACGAGACTATATCTGGGCTTATGAGTACAGCCATTCAAGATTTAGCGCAGAGAATTGGAGTCTCAGTGGAGATTGAAAGCGACATAACTTTGGGTGAGCAGGAAATCAGCATTGATGTAAGGGAAGGCGAGCCGATAATCAGAGCGATTGTCGAATTGGTAAGAGACGCGGGAGTTTTTATGACGCGAACCAGTCATCTAAACTACTTGATAAAAGATAAGTACACACACGGCGATATCGTGCCGGAAGGAGAGTATACAAGAATTTCCGAGAGCGAGTTTGCAGACTTTTCGATGACCGGGAGCGCTAGCGGTATCTATGGAAGTATAGAAATAGAGATGCCCGACAAGACTAAGTTTACAATCGATTTAGAAAATCCGAATTCTAACTTGATATCAAGGTATAAAAGTCCGTTTACTTCACAAGAGATAGCGGAAACGCAAGCAAGGAGAGTCGCAATGGAAGGCGAGGCTATGAGCGCGAGATTCAGGAGTTCGGCGAGTCTATCGCTAGGCGATGTAGCAATTCTAAAGAATATGGGGCGAGACGAGGTAATAAGAGTAGATAGAATAACACAGAGAGACAGAGCAATGCCATTTGATTATGAGGGGCGCTGTTGGAGCGCGAGACTAGGTATTGTGCAGGTAATTGGCGAACGAGCGGAATTTACGACTCCTGTGTTACAACTAGGCTCTAACGGAAACTTATTAATCAGAGTCTCTATGCTGAATTATTTATTGCATTCAAGAAACGGGACGCTATACGAAGGAAGCGAGGTCAATACCGAAAATTCAACAATAGGAGCATTTCAGAGAATACTAGTAATATTGAGAAACGACGGCAGAATAGTATTACCAAACAGAGAGAATCCTCAATTCTCGCTAACTCAGCCGGAGAGTGAAGGTTTGACTTGGTATATAGCATCGACATTACGAGTCGTTGCTGTCTTAGTAATGGATTATTCGACAGGACAACCAACAGTAACTAACATAGAGCGGTATTACCGATGACCATAAGAACCCTTGCCGACATTGACCAGAATCCCAACCTTGTAATTTTCACTGGCGGTGTGTATAATATAACAGTGGCATTCGAGAATCAGGAAACTGAGCAAAGCGCCGTCGACGGAACGATTCACCGGCAGGTAAACTATACAAGGGCGGTCATACAATTCGGGGCGCGACGAGAAGGCTTTCGAGCCGACTTATTACAGGCATCTCCATTAATGAACTTCGCATTGACAAGTCAAGAATCTGAGCGATTCGCATTGCCGACGCAATTTGAAGCCGCCGGGCGAATAATCGGAGCCGACAGGCATTTCTATCAACTAGAATTCAATACTAATCCGATAACCATAGGAGGACTCTAGAATGCCAGAGGTAATATCTCCGATTGAAAAGGGCTACGTCGGAACAGAGAGCATTGTAGCGCCGGGCGACATTATAATAGAAGGCGAGACTCTAGTCGAAGCGGTCGCAAGAATCGGAAGCGGCGAGGGCGGGTCTGGCGGGGCGAACGGGCGAACGCCAAGTTTCGCTTTAGAGGTAGGCGCAGAGCGGGTTGTGGCAAGAATAGTCTCGTGGAGCGCGGGCGCCGGGGCGACTCCGCCAACAGGCTACTTGTCGGAAACCGGGATTACACAAGATATATCGCAGGCGGTCAATCTAAAAGGAGCGACGGGAGCCGACGGTCAGCAGGGGCAGCAGGGTCAACAAGGTCAGACGGGCGGTCCGGGATTAAATGGTTGGACGCCAATTTTGACAGTAGAAGCCGACGGAAATCGCAGGGTATTACGAGTTATGGATTGGGTTGGCGGCGAGGGAACCAAGCCAAACACAGGGTACCTAGGGGCTGCGGGAATTACGCAAGTTCTGGCAAACGCAATCAATCTAGCGGTCGTGTCAACCGGCGGCGAAGGCGGGGTTACTACTGAGCAAGTTCAGACAATTGCCGACGAATCCGCCGAGCGAGTTGCTATACCGGACAGTCAGCGAATCAAATTAGAGGAACTGTCAACACACATAACTGTGCAAGGGACGTCAACTGAGCAAGCAGAGGAAGTGCAAGCCGCGGTTTACATCGGAACCGCGTTCCCGGGAGCCAGCGTAGTTCCTGCCGACTTACGACAGATGCCATACACAATCCCTGCCGATGATACCTATTATCTCTATTTAATAATTCCACAAAATGATACCTTAGAGCGAGTCATAACAGTCAATCGCGGCGCGAACGAGATTCGAAGGTATCGGACTGGTAGCGACTTTTCTGAGGGCGCGAATGGAGCGCTCCATATCGGAGGCGGCTCGGACAGTTTTACGCAACTAAGATTGCGACAAAATGATGTGGTTTCAATAACGGAACTGAACGCATCGACGATAATTCGCGGCGACGACGGCATCGCCATTGACGGGCTTTTATCGGAGGTAATTCTAATTTATCGCCGGACAGCAGGAGAGGCTGTCATCGGAAACCCAGACGGAACCGGTCGCGGCGTTGTGAGCGACGGCAAGATTTCCCAGTTGCCGAGCGGTTGGTCGACGACAAAGCCACAGCCGACAGGAGATTCAGCCGACATTTTATACATTGCTATAGGTGTCGTCTTTTCAAAAACTAACGAACTTTTTTGGAGTTCGCCGGGAGTAACTGACGAATCAATTAGCGAAGCGCAAGCGCAGGCTATTGTCGCGAACACAGCAAAACTGGCGGTATCGGATGACAATGTCGCTCCACTCACTTTGGGTTTTGACCGAGAGATTCCGATAATAAGCCAGTCAATCGGAAGCGGGGTCGCGCGGGAACTAGTAGGAACCTTGCCATTAGACACCGATGAAAATAGAGCGATAATTCCCGTTTTGCAAGAAGGGGCTTCCTATACAGTTGACATAACTTTTTCGCAATCGCCAATAACGGGAGTCGAAACGGATGCAGGCAACATAATGACCGCCTATCTAACCGGGAGCGCCTCATTTAACGCGGCTATAGTAGCGGGCTCCGCTCCGATAGACACCACAGCGCTATCGGCGGGCGGTTATTCAATAACCATAGAGGGGCAATTAGAATTCGACTTCACAAACGGTGTCCACATATGGATTGAAAAGTCTACAGGCGCGGGATTCGAGCTCGGCATCGAAAGCATCGCTATTACCGTTTTGCCAGATACATACAATAATATTCTAACAGCAATTAACAATGAAATCACTGAGCGGGGGTTGATAACAAGCGACCAAACAACCGACTTGCTACACAGGGCTCACATAGACGCCGTCGATTATGTCGATAGCGAAGTTGAAGATTGGGCAAAAACTTCAAGCGGTAACACGAGAATCCCACAAGATAAATTGCCATTAGAGCAAACAGGAAATCAGTTTCTAAACTCTTTAGTACAGCACGATGTTCACGACGGCTCATTCGATACGGACATCGTTTCCCGCGGGGCTATTTTTGACGTACCATATGTTACAGACGGACGCGCCGGTCAATCGTCGTGGGCGTTGAATCCCAGTTTTCAAACGACGGGCTATTCGGTAATAGGCTCTCTAGCCCAAACGATAGAGGACAGTCAAAAATCAAGTCCGGCGCCTTCCGGAGCGATTACTAACAGAGCCAATCTAGATACGCCCGCAACGCTATACGGCAGGCGAATTGTAGACGATACAACCGGCGCGACGAGCGCGCGGTACTTTGGTTTTGCCTTCAAAGTAACCGACGGCGAATTTTGGAACGGAGCGAATCCGCTAACCAATCCATTTGGCGGGACGCCTTTCGCGCTTTTGAAGGTAGACAATCAAGAGATTCTTAGGTCAGACGCATCGGGAACATATCTAGAAGCATACACAGAGATAACCGACGCGACGGAGGCTCACCAGGTGTACCTTTCGCCGATTCTCTCGGCAGGTCAGATCGCGACAAGCGACGGCAACGGAATTGTGATTGACAACGCCGGAATGTCCGGGGTTTTTGATTATAACGCGAGCGACAAAGCAGTTCCGAATGTGATAACAGTGCATGTCGGAATCCCGTTTGTCGGAATAGATGTAGAGCGCATAACAATCGGCGAGACCGGCGACACGCTATCTGAGGACAGGACGTTTACCTTCGCGGGTCATAATATAAGGATGCGACTCACATTCGACCGAACAAGCGACCGATTTTCATACTCGGTAATAGGCGGTTCCGGCGGGCAAGGAACGGTCATAACAGCAACCGCGGAATCTGCTGAGCACACGCAAGGCTCGGACCCTGACTTTAGAAGGTTGACTGACGTTCCGTTGGGACCGGCGCCCGGGTCGCATAGCCTTGTCGGTTTTGTGTCAACAAATGCGAGCGGGGTCTTAGAGGTACGCTTTTCATTCGACGGCGGGGCGACACAGCAAGTGGTTACCGGCTTTACGCCAGTCCGGACGGGGGATTTAGAGTTCGGAACGCAAGCGGGAACGTCGACGTTAAATGCCTGGTATTATAGCGAGATGATATGGGAGCGCGCATCTGCTCTATCTGGCAACGCCTTGCTAACCGAGATACGTAACCTCAGCAGAGAATGGGCTTCGCGACCGCCAATATATAATCCATTCGCCGACGAGCGAGACTTAGTCTTGCCAGCAGGCAGACTCAAAATAGACACGGGAACTGAACTAATTGATGTGGACCCAACGAAGGGTCCGACAATTAATGCGATTGACCATTATGTGCACTTGGGAACCTCAGATCTGAACGGCTCGGAAAGCGGAGTGTTGGGGAGTTCTAGTTATTTGCCGTCATCAATAGAAAGTATTCACACTGATTTCATACGATTTGACAATACGTTGCCAGGGGTGAATATACCCAACGGAGCGACTTACAACTCAGCATTCGGAGAATTATATTTACAACAGGGGCATTGGATAATTTGTGTTTCTTTAAATATTGTAACGAATAGAGCGACGAACGCAAGAGTAATTGCGTATGTGGCGATATTGCAAGATGAATACGAACGGCACGCTCAATCGCTATATTTACGCAATGACCAATTCGGAACGACGCAATCAAACTATGAAATGATTCAAGGAAAGGTATCGGTAACTGGCGCGGTTAACATAACCTCACCGGATACATATATTAATTGCAAACTCTCGGTGGTAAGGCAATCCACAGCAACAACAAGAATAGATATAAACGGCGCGCATTTACATGCATATCAACAATTAATCTAAAGGAGGGAATGTATGAACGCAAGAATAACAAGCGAAGGCGTTGACGAACCAACAATGGAGGCGAGACAGACGATGCCTCTAGATAAGCGAATAACGCTACTGGAGCGGGGGTATGGCTTTATCCAAGAAAAGTTAGACTTATTATTAAAACGGCGCGAAAGCGAAAGCAAGGCGCGTAGAATGGGTGTTGTGAGGCAATGGATAACTATCGGCGCTATAATAGCATTGATAATAGTCAACATAATAAACCCGATGCTTGGCGAACGAGTAACCGCGGCAATTAATAACGTTCGCGAGACGATATCGCCGTGAAAGCCGCAAGGGCTACATTGATAGCCTTGACGGCGTCGGCTGCGCTGATGTTGCTTGGGTATCCGTTGGCGATACTTGTCGGATTAGTGACCGCCGATATGTATCGCGAGATTATGCTTTCTTGGAGCGCCGGATATTCAGCGGTTGCTATAACAGTTGGCGCGGGCACGGCAATCAAGCGAAAGCAATCTAAAAGTGAGTAGACAACATTTTGGGAATAGGTTAAAATTAAATTATACTCCTATATTATTCTTTTCCCCGCTACTAATCATAGCGGGGTTTTTTGGTTGCGCAACACCAAACGCAGCCCCGAGAGCGGAGGCTATCATTGAATATGTTGATAGAGCCGTTGAAGTTACCAAGGAAGTTGAGGTTGAAGTAGAGCGAATCATAAGAATAGCGGAGCCCGCCTTGCTAAGCGACGATATAGACAAAACCAAGTCGGCGCTCAGATCGGCGTTGGCAAGCGCGCGATTAATTGGTGATAAGAATAATGAATTAAATGACTTATTAAATACCGCGACCGTAGAATTGAATATACTAAAAACAGAACTAACAACCTTGCGTCAAACGCTCGCAAACCTAGAAAGGGAGCGGGAAAGGCTCATCAAGGAACTAAACAAGGCAAACAATTTATTCAATTCACTAAAAAGGATAGCGATAGTTATATCTGTAGTTATAATTCTATTAGTGATTCTAGCAATAATTATCAAGATTTTTATAAAAAAAAGGGCGTTGACGTTGATAAATTAATTAAAAAAATCAAAAATATTTCATAATTATTTTTGG
>CBDCPJ010000011.1:0-16076 GCA_965220165.1 Spirochaetia bacterium | reverse complement strand
TATAATTAAATACGATAACCAAGGAAATGTCATTGGCGAGGGCTTCTGCCAAGAAGGCTATGAATAGGCGGCGATTCGAAATCAACGAGACAAAGAGAGAATTATGGGAATCACAGCAAGGCCAGTGCGCTTGCTGTGGCGCCCCGCTTGGGCAGGCAGATCATCCGCAACTGGCGCATCTGTCTCCGCAAAGCAAGTCGCTAATAAGAATATATGGAGAGAAGGTTATTCACAATAAACGGAACCTCAGAATGGTCTGCTCTATGAATTGTAACCACAAAGTTGGGTTGCCGCCTAGCGAATGGCACGAAAATTGCCAAGAAATAATGAATAGCCTGCGGGAAAGCGCTTGTCGGTAAGCGTTTCGATAGTAACTGTTATAATTATAATAGTACACTATTATATCGATAATAGTTGATGATAAGGAGAAACAAGAATCAGATAGACAGAGTAATGCGAATGCGCGGCGAGGGCTATACGCAAAAGGCAATCGCAAAGGCTGTGGGGATAACCCAACCGCGGGTTAATCAAATAATCAAGAGTTATGGGATTAATGGCGGTAGGGAAATCCAGATTCCCAAAATAGACGAGCGGTTCCAAAATATATTTAGTGAGGGAGACGCCCAAAAGATAAAGGCGCTCTGGGATAGCGGTATAAACATCGCAAGAATCGCCGCTACCGAACTAGCGACTGAGATTCCCAGTGAGGTCATAAACGATACGAGTGAGGATAAAAAAGGAAAAGCAATCGCGAATTACTCAGCAATTGTAGACATTGGGCGAACGAGAACTATTGGCGGAGCGGCTCTAGTGGAAATGGTAAAAAAACTGGAAGCGCAGGCAAAGAATAACGCTATGTCATTAAAGTCAACTAAAAACAAGATATGTTTATCAACAGGAGCGACCGAGACTCTGTCAATTCCGATAAGATTCGCTCAGTTACTAGAGCGCGGTCCATACTATAAGGCTCTATGGAGTGGGCGCGGGGGCGGGAAATCTTGGGCTGTTGCTATTGCGCTAATCTCCATAATGAGCGGCGAGAAGCTAGTCGCTAATTCTTGGGAACCGCCGGTCAAAATTATAGTTATGCGTAAAACCTTCCAGAGCATCGGTCAATCGATGCATACACTGTTTAGAGATATCATTAATAATTATAAACTATCGGACTTCACTGTTCATAAGAATCAGATAACTCACGCCAATGGAAGCGAAATTAATTACGCGGGATTCTATCCAGGCAACGACCGGAACTCGCTAGTTAATAGAATAAAGGGAATAGAAAGCGTTGACATTTGCCTTATAGAGGAAGCGGATGATGTGGAGAGTCAATACTGGGAAATTCTAGTTCCGACAATTCGAAAAGACGGAAGCGAAATTTGGGCGACGTTCAATCCTTCTACAAAGAGGACAGCAACGTATCAAAAGTTTATCGCTAACCCCGCCAGATAA
The DNA here is from genome assembly GCA_965220165.1 of Spirochaetia bacterium. Classification (GTDB taxonomy): domain Bacteria; phylum Spirochaetota; class Spirochaetia; genus CBDCPJ01. Next base: position 14,627 of record CBDCPJ010000011.1, on the reverse strand, counting down.
CGCGCTCGTAATTGAAACCAACTACCAGCAAAACAAGTTCTTATCAAAAACAGCGATAGAGCAAGCCAATCAGTTAAAAAAGTATGATTTAGAATTGTATGAGCATATTTATATGGGGAAACCCAGAGAAGCGGCTACGAACGCGATATTCGCCGGCAATATAATTGTAGCGGAACCGACCGAAGAGGCGTTGCAAGGAGACATTCGCCGGGGCGTTGACTGGAGCGGAGGAGTCGCGCCCGCGGTATGCTTGGACTGTAGGCTTTTTAACGGACAGGTTTTTATCATTGATGCGTTTTACAAATTCGACGGGCGATTCAATGAAATAGCAAAATGGATAAGCACGCTAGAGAAAAGAGATTCTATAGTGTACTGTGACAGCGCCGATAGAACAGCGAGCGCAGGGTTAAACGACCATTGCTCTAGGATGTTTGGGCACCGTCCGGGAAGGCTTGTTCAAAAATGGGCGAACTCCGTTTGGCAAGGTATCCAGTACCTGCGACAAATGAATGGAGGCAAAGCAGGCATTATCATCGCGCCGCATCTAGCGGAGATTATTGCCGAGTTTAGAAACTATAAATGGCAACAGGATTCAAGTGGCGACATTATTGAAAAGCCGGAAGTACGACAGGCAGATCACGCCATTGACGCATTGCGATACGCGCTGTCTCGTGATATCTTTAAAAGAATGAGGCAATCAAGATGACTTATGAACTAGGTTCGATTCGGGAAGGCAAGAGCATTACCGAGATTAAAAATATAATAAAGAGCAGGCAACAAGCGTATAGTGAAGTTAGAGATTATCTTGTCGGAAATAACAGGCAAGCGACTCAGTTATTTAATGAGCGAAGGCAAAAAGACCGAGCCAACCAAATCTACCGAAACACGCGACTATCCAGATATGTCGACACAATCACAGGAGTCATCGCGTCGCCAGGCTACCAAAGATATTCATTCAAGGGCGACATACCTACCTATGCAGAGAAAATCAACTGGGATGCTGTATTCAATTCTTGGCGGCGACTTGTGAAGGAGTCTCTAGTATATGGAAAATCCGCGATAATCATAGCCGGCGAAAACGCGGTCATTAATAATCGGACGCCGTTAGACTTTATAGACATAGTAAATAATTATGGAGAAACCGTAAGGCTAGTAGACTCGGCAGGAACTGAGTATAAGAAAGGCGATTTCGAATATGAAGGGCTACCGTTTGTAGTACTCAGGCGAACCAGTGAATCACAGCCCTATCTATATTTAATCAAGGATTCGATTGACGCGATTGACAGGATATTAATGAATTGGATGCTACAGCACGATAGAAATAACAATATCTATATGGCGACACCTTATTCAATATCGAATGCAGAATTAGAAGCGCTAAACAAGCACGATGTCCATATTCTAGAGGGAGTAGACCCAACATTAATTAAGCAGGTAGGAACCTATACAGCCAACGCCGGAGCCGACTTGATATTGAAAGCGATAAACTCTGGATTACAGGAAATGACAGGTATTCCAGACTATGAGCAATTAACAGCAGGGAATGACCCGAGCGGAACCGCGTTGATGATGCGGTTGACAATTATGGTGAATACAATTGCTGAATTCGAAAACGCGGCTTTAGAGGCGTTGCGACTTTTCGTCGAGCGATACATCGAAATATGGGCAAGGGTAAACAAGGAGAATATTGGCGAGTTTCCGAGAATAGATATCGACCGCAATATACCACAGAGTCAGACCGCTAATATAGCATTACTAAATCTAGCGGGGGCTAGCAAGCGTACGATCTGGCAAGCCGCTAATCTAGACCCTGAAGTAGAACAGCAAAATATCATAGATGAGCAGGGGTTAGACAATGGCGACGATGTCGCAAATCCTTTTGGCGCTTGACGCAGATACATTGGCGTCCGCGCGAGAGGCGATACTAGCAATCCGAGAACGTGTTAACGACGGAAATTATATGGTAGATTTTGATAGAGCTATTCGACGCAACGGCAACGCCGCCGAAAAAGTAGCCGCCTTGCGAGAGATTATTTCTGCTAGGCACCGCAACCTATTCAGAGCAGTGCGTTCAGTCTCGCGAAGGTTCGCCGAGAGCGAATTACTCAGAGGCTCAGCATCCGCTCATTCGCTAGTGCAGAGGGCGGGAGTCGAAGTACCAAGATTCAGGAGACCGGCGAACAATGATTTCCAATTAGTAAGATACCAGAGAGTAGGAGCATATCAATTCGACAGCCGGAGCGTAAGTACAAGAACAATTCTTAGTGAGGAACGGCGATTAATGATAGAGCGAGTCTTTCGACGCGCGGCTCCCCTTGCGCAAAGAGGCGCGTCGGTTCAGTCCATAAGTCAGACAGTGCTTAGTGACTTGACGAGGGCATTTGGTATGAGACTTAGCGAAAGTTACGGAACGGTTACTAGGATTGTAAGAACTGAACTAAAAAGGAACTTTCAAGCGGGATTATCATTACAACAAAGGAATCTGCAGGCAGCGGGAGTCAATCTAAGAAGGCAATGGATAACAGCGAACGACGAGAGAACTAGAGATAGACACTTAGCATTGCATCGTAAATTCGAAAGCGACGACGGAACCTTCAACGCGGGAATCTATAGACCGCGATATCCGGGAGCCTTTGGGGAGCCCTCACAGGATATCAACTGCAGATGCACAGTTATTTTGGCGATTCCCGGAATGGGCAACCCGGAACTAGGAACGATTGGCGACGCGAGAGAGCGAATCAATAACATTATTAGTTGACAATAAATCACATCGATGTATATTGTATAATATGAAAGGAGATAGAGAGATATGGTGAGCAAAAGAGAATGCGAGATAATAAGTAGCAACAAAAGATTAATTGACGAACAAGAAAGGGGTTATCTGAGGCGCTCAAAAGAGGTTAAATTAAATCCACACAAACAAGAAATTAAAAGACTAAAATCACATACTGAAACGCTACAATTTGAAATATCTGCAATTAAACAATCAAGCAATAAGATGATAAGTGAATTAAACACATTGATAGTTCTGAATGATAATCAAATACAAAGAATTAAAAAGGAAATAAAGGAGATTGAAAACCAATACAAGCGAAACTTAGAAAAAATAAAATACAATGCCATATAGGAACGAGAAATCTATGGAATCTAAAAGGAGTTGACTATGAGTGATGTAGACAATAAACAGCAAGTAGAGCAAGAACCGAGCGGCGACACGCAACAAGATGAGTTAAAAAAACTTGTTGCCGAGCGCGATTCATTCAAGCAGGAATTAGAGCAAAGCGCCGAGAGGATAAAGGCGTTAGAGCAAAAGATAGCGGAAATTCCAAAGCCCCAATCGGAATTAGAAAAGGCGCGCGATCTGGCAAAAACAGAGTCAGAGCGAGCCGAGTTGGATAGGCAGATAGAGCAAACCAAGTTAAAGGCGGAAGTCGCGAAACTCACTAAAGAACGAGAGCAACTCGCCGCAAAAGAGCAATTTCGAAAGGCTATTGGCGAGGCTCCACATCTAGCGAGTATATCGTTGCCGGAAATGACCGTAGAGCAAGCGGATGCATTTGGTAAAGAGTTAGCGAAAGCCTATAATGACGGCATCGCTTCTGTAAAAAGCGAAGCGGCAAAAAAGGCGGCGCCGGAGATTCCCAACAAAGGCGGCAAAGATGACGGGTTGTCATTTACACAAAGAATCAATAAGTACAATAATAAGTTCAGAGTGAACTAACAGGAGGCATTATGATAGATTTAAGTACAATATCCGCGGGTCAGATCGCAAACGAAGCGGCAGATCTCTCGGAAAGGTTAGCGCCAGTTTTTACAAACGGGCTCGCAATGGCTACGCAGTCATTGCAGAATAAGGTGAACGCAAACGGAACTAGCGGCGCGGCTTCGGTGAACGTCGCATTCACCGATTACGACGGCGCGGGTTCAGATGCGACCACAGGAACGGCGACTGTAGGCACCAATGAAACTTATAATCAGCGAATTCCAATGTCGATTGGACTGCGACCGATTGATTTTCAAGATTATTTCGGATTCCAAACTCCGGCGCTGCAAGACTCTGACACGAGCGCGTTCATACTCTATGCATCCGCTTATGCGTTGCATCTCGCGACCGAGCGAGCAATGGCGGTTGCAGAAGGAGTCAAGAACTTTGCGATAGCGGAGACAAACACCCCTTCGGTAGAGGATTTGCATACTGAAACCGCGGCGGCGAATAGAATCATAACGCACGAGAGAATTCTCTTAGCTAGAGGCGAGCGGGGCGACAAAGCGTATGACTTCCGACACGTCTTGTTAAACTCAGTAGCGTTTAATAAGATATCAGCAGATAATCAACAAGTAATCCGCGCGGCAACCGGCAACGCGCCGTCGAGCGGGAGAGCGTTCTCTATAGGGGACGTGTGGTATTATGACGCAGGGTCAAACCTGGCAAGTTCAACTGTCGGAAGCGTCGCTGATGTTTTCCCGGTAGTGATATTGCGGCAACAAGCGATGCCATTTTCCATAATTAATGGAGGGAACTTCATACCGCTTGAAACCCAACGCGAAGCGCTGTCCGGAATGGGTAAAACCACAACAGTTTTGCGAAGCGCCTGCGCCGTCGGAATCTATGGAGTGGATTACACAGCATCGACAGGACCGGAACCAATCTTGCGTCTACACTCACACAAATTAAAGGGGCGGCGAATTATGGCGCTATAACTAATATAGGCGCTGACGACCGAGCGTTTATGATTCTAAGGGGAACGATAAAATAATAACACAGGCGACTATTGAAAATTACATCCCGCTTCCGGAAAACTGGGCGACTCTCGCATTGTCTGCGCAGGCTGTTCTTGTAGAGATATTCAAAGACGACGATATTGAAAACAAGGAATTGCCGACTGAACTAACAGAGCCGTTTATTCGATTGATGCAATATATAGACAAACGGGGCGGTTTTCCAAACGCGGTCAGCAAGTCGGGTGGCGGGACGTCGGTAACTTATGAGGATTATCATCCTAGTGGATTTCCCAATTCAGTAGTCGCGCCATTTTATCGTTGGCGCGGATTCACGAGAAGGCTTTTGCCAATAGCCGACACGCCAATCCCAATAACGCCGACGCCCTCGCATAGTCTAAGCGAGTATGGGTTTTGGTATGCGCAGGATCTGACCGGGGGTGTCAAGCCGGATTTTGAACACAGGCAACTGCTTGGGAATTACACGGTAGCCGAGTCTGACATTACAGAGCCTTACCTGTTTTTTGGCGGCGACAGGGCGCCACAATCTATAATATTGTCGGGGTTTTCGTACGACTTTGCGACTGAATTTATCGCGGTAAAGCCGACAGTGTGGAGACTGAATCGGAAGTTAATAGACGGACGGCAACGGATGATAATTATAAATGGGTGAATATATAATTATACAAGGGGCACCAGTTCCCGCCGAGATTCTTGCTAGCGAAATCAGGAATCAAAAAGAGACAATGAAGGTAATAATAAAACAGCAAGATCTGGACGTCGAATGTTTTGTCTTTATGGGTAAAACGTATAATGTGATCCACTCAATTCTAAACGATAACGATACGTATTTGATAGGGGAAATCGATGGCGGTTGAAAATAGAATACCTAGATACATAGACGCATTCGACGCGGCTTTAGAGTTGGCGCTTAGAGAAATAGCGGCGTTGGCTCACGGCAACGTAGTTCAGCGCGCGCCGATAGACACTGGGCGACTCAGGGAAAGCGTATCTGCTGTCGTCGGCAACAACGCAGTAATAGCCGCGGGCAGTAAGTATGGCGACCCGACCGTTCCCGCGGTTCCGCAAGATACCATATCCATAGGAAGTGTAATAGAGTATGCGCAACAGCAAGAGGATAGAGGGAAAAGAGGATTCGTTGGCAGGGGCTACTTCCGCAGAGGGTTGGCGGCGACCGTTCCGCAAATGGAGCCTATCATCAACAGGCAACTGAGGAGGCTGATATAGTGGGAACGATAGACATAATCGCAAGCATTATAAAGGAAGCGACGGGCTACGATGCGACCACTCACAATTTCCCGAAAGGAAACTCGGGCTGGGCGATAACGTTGACAACAACAATATGGGATGATGAAATCATATTAGACGTATATCAATGCGAATTTCGACCGACAATTTGCGGTGAGGAGACCGCGGGCGTCGCAAAAAGAGCCGCTTATCAAGCGAGACAGGCGATTGATAATAGCAGAGCGGAAATCGAGATGACTGAAGCGAGCGATATTCAATATGAGTCAGAGAGCAGGATTACAACAGCAATTTTTACAGTGACAACAAAAGGAGGTATTTAAATGGCAATAAGAATCACGCCAAGGAGACAAGACCAGTTCACGGGAGCCGCTGTGGCGGTAGCAACTAGAGGGGGAGTCAATCAATCTCTGGGAGTCGGTACGTTCCCGCCGTCGCCCAATACGACTGAAAACACAATTACGTATCCCAACGCGACAGATTACACAGAGCGCGGAATCAACAGCGTATCGTTCGCGGCGGTTATTAATAATCCGACGTATAACATTATGAACTTTTTATCAAACGGAATTGGAACGGTTACTCAGTTCGCCGGGGCGGCGACGGCAACGCAACTTACGCAAACGATATCATCGCCGATAGCCGACACAGCGTATCAACTAACAGTATCGGCGACCGACGATGCGCATCACGTCACAGCAATCGGAACCAGCACACAGGCGACAGGAACCACAACGCCACTATCGGCAGATAATTACAATATCTACAAAATAGGCGGCAGTTTTTTTGTGGTTTTTGAATCAATTCCGGCGAACACAGTAAGGGCGGTAATCACCTATTCGGCGTACCAACATAGGACGGGATTCGAGATAGCATTTGCCGCCGGTAGCCAAAGCGGCGAACCTTTCGAGATGTCACTTTATTATGAGGAGCGACGCGGGGATGAATATGAGCGGATGCAACTAAGATATCCAAATTGTAGAGTCTCCGGGGCTATTAATATAGCCGACGGCAGCGATACAACCACACTAACTGTGAACACAACGATTGAAGCCCAAGCAAACACTGCAGGGCAACTCGTTGTTATGTCTCGCCGAATATACAGCGAAAGTATCATTGAATTTATAGAGAACGCATATTAAAATAGGCAAGCGCGAATTCAAAATAACTGAAGCGACTATTGGCGACACGCCGGCAGTCGCATTTTCAATGATAAAATATCTCTGGACTCATAAGCAAAAGAGGCTCGCGATCGCGTTGCTTACTACCAGAAGCGAGTTCACAATGCAAGACTTGACCGATAGGATTGAACAGGTCGCAAAGGAACTTTTTAATCCGAGCGGTCGCGAAGGCGGGAAAGGCACTATGGGTCAGTTTCGCGCTGTTCTTGGCAAAGAACTAAACTGGAGCCAAGAATACATTGATAGCCAGACCGTTACGCAGGCGGTCAAAGCGGTAGAGGAATATTCTAAAGTTTACAATCCCAAAGAAAAGTCGTTGAATGAAAAAGCAGCCGATATGATTTCGAACCTATATGCTAAAAAAAAGAAACGCGCTTGAAGCATTTTTTTGGCGAGTAAAAATTCTCGCGCTCATCGAATTTGCTTTGGCGAATCCGATAAAGACACATAAAAGTCAGAGGAAATGGTATAAGCAAGTAATCAAAAAGAGTAGACATATAGTTTACCATAATACTAAATTCACAAGACGGCAGGTCAAAAGTATGAGCGCGCAAAAACTAGATACTATTATTGGCGCGATAGTCAGACGACTCGCTGTCGATATTAACTGGAAAAAATGGCGGTTGTAGCAAACGCTGAAATCCGGATTCAAGCATCGGGAGCCCAAGCCGCTAATCGCGAACTGAGGAATGTTAGCGGGAATCTTAACAATATTAACACAAACTCGCGCGGAGCCGACCGCGCCGTAGGCGGATTCTCTAGCAGACTAAGCAGTTTGTTCAGAGTCGCGGCGGCGTCTGGAGCCCTCGCCGCGGTCGGAAGGGGGATTCTGAGAGTCGTCCAATTAGCGAGCGAGGCTGAGGAGACCACCGCTAGGTTTGCGACTGTTTTCGCTAGAGAACTACCAGAGGCAAACGCGATTATAAACAACCTATCGGACACATTTGGCATTGCGAGACAGGAAGCCGAGGCTTATATTGGTCAGATTGGCGACGTCGCCCAAGGTCTAGGGTTAACGTCGGATGCGTCGCTAACGCTCGCCGATAATATAACAAGACTCGCCGCCGACCAAGCGTCATTCAATAATACCGCCGGCGGTACTGAGAGAGCGGTCAACGCGCTCTATTCAGCAATATTGACAGGCGAAGCGGAGGCGGCAAAGAGTCTGGGTTTGGCGTTGCAGGAGAATCAGCAACGCGCCTATGCAGAGAGTATTGGACTCACCTTCAATGAGTTGACGAATCTGGAGAGGATTCAATTGCGATATGACTTGGCTGTCTCGCAATCTCAAAACGCAATAGGTGATGCGGTAAGAACACAAAATAGTTTCGCTAATCAGAGCAGGCGATTGGAATCGGCGCTATCGGATGCCGGCGTTTTAATCGGAGAAATATTCTTGCCGGCGGCGACAATGGCGGTGAGTGGAATAAGAAACCTTGTAAATTCATTCCAAAGCCTAGAGCCAGTAAGCAGAGCGGCGGTAGTAGCAATAGGCGCGATAGGAGCGGCGTTGCTAGCGCTGGCTTTGAATCCAGTAGTAGGGGCGATAGCGGGAGTCGCGGCGCTGACTACAGGAGTCGTCGCGCTAACATCGGCGGCGAGAGAAGCAGAAAGGGAGGCGGCGATTGAAAATGTGCTAGCATTACTGACCACCGGCGCGCAATTATCAAAAGAAGCGATAAACGAAGCGGAACAAGCATTCGAGGATTTTGGCAGCACAATTGGCGACATTCATTTGCTATCGAATCAAGGTTTTATATCAGTAGAAGAGTCGATAAGGAGAACTACCGAAGCAATAGAGAATGGAACAAAAAGCCTTGGGTTGTCAGCGGAAGCAGAGGCGGTACTACTTTCAATAACTATGGAGAGGTTGAATCTAAGTTCAGAGATTGACGAATTGTTACAAGGTCAATTAGAATCGACAGCACAGAGAATTAACGCAAACATCGCTGACGCAAAAGCCATTGACGAATTGAATACCGCCAACGAAGCGGCTTTGGCGATTGAAGTGGAGCGAATCGCGGCGAATAAACGAGTGACGGACGCGTTCAATAACGCATCGCAAGCAGAGCGCGACTTAGTAGAATCCCAGAGAGTAAGAATAAATTTGTTGGATGAGGAGATAAGCGAAAGCCAAATATTGACTGAGCAGATAGACTTACTCAGTAGCCAGATACTAGAGTTAGCAATGTCCGAGGATATTAGCGTTGATAATTCAAACCTGGTCGCCTTATCTGACCGACTTGCGAACCTGCGAGATGAGCATCGACGAGTCACAGAGGAAGCGGAACGGTCAAGAGCGGAGTTAGAAAGGCAACCGGGGGCGCTTTTCGACTATCGAGAAGCCGCTGAACAGGCGGCGAGAGCAATACAGCAATTAAGCCAAAGAACAGCAAGCGCGAGAGGGGATTTCACCGATTTAATCTCTGGAATCCAGAAAGCGACTTCGGAAGTAGTTAGTTTCGCCCAAATTAGTCTAGACACCGCGGCGGGACTTTTCGACGCCATTGCGGGCTACCAGAATCGAGAACTAGAGATATACGAGCGAGCCCAGCAAGAGCGCATCAATCTGGAAAGGGATGAACGCGATGAACTGCTTGCCAATGAGAACCTTACTTCAGCCGAACGTATGAGGATTCAAGAGAATTATGCTAGAGAAGTAGAGGCGATAGATAGGCAAACCGCTATAAAGCGGTATCAATTAGAGGTAGAGCAATTCGAAACCGAGAAGGCGTTTTCGATAGTAAGGATAGCAATAGAGACTGCGCAAGGCGTTGCAAAGGCAATCGCTGTTTTGCCGCCACTGGGCTTCATTCTAGCGGGAATCGTAGCGGCGGCGGGCATCGCCCAAACAGCCATTGTCGCGGCGACGCCCCCGCCCCCGCCCCCGGCGTTACAGGAAGGCGGAATCGTCCAACCTGTCGCCGGCGGTCGCAGAGTCATTGTCGGCGAGGGGGGCGACCAAGAGGCGGTGATACCGCTAAACGCGGCGGTACTAGGTCAACTGGCGGACGCCATTGTGGCTCGACAAGGCGAACGGCAAATCATTATTCAAAATATTGTTGACACTGATTTGATAGCAGAGGCTGTAATCGAGCGACAGGGTAGAAATATAATAGTTGACAATGGAAATGTATCAACATAAGATATAATATGACAGTAAAAACAATTTCAAAAAAAGGGCTGTCGAAACTAAAGCGAGCCGGGCACGCTAAAACAGACCGAGCAGAGCATTCAAAACGCCAGCGCATAAACGCAAAGGCAGGCTGGGCGCGGCGCGACCGAAAGCAGACAGTACGTCAAAGAATAGAGGATGAACTGTATCGTAAGATTCATCGACTTGCGCAAAAGGTAAAAGGCGGCGCGGGCACTGAGGATGATGAGGTCGAATTAGAATTAGCGAGATATCAATGGCAAAATGACAAATTATCAAGATGCCAGCCGGAAAGTACAGAGTATTTTCGACTTCTTACAAGGTTTCGATACGAGAATAAAAAGCGATTCAATGAGCGAAAAAAAAGAGAGGAGATAAGGAGAAAAAATGGCATTTTCAAGGATTGACACCCGCGACGAGAGACTCACAGCATTGATACTCGGCGACTTGCCCAATGTGGTATGGACGCCGACACTGAGCGCGGCGGGGGCTGAGCAAACTGAGTTACAAGATAATATCACTTTTCAAGTAGGAACTCGGTTTCGATATTTGGGTAGCATCTACGAATTAACGGCGCCGATGAGCATTCCGGCAAGCAACGAGAGGTTTGGTTGGGTCTACCCAAATATATCTACAGGTCAATTTGAAATTCTAACCACAAAGCGAGTAGAGGACGCGGGAGTCGCCGGTTCGCGACCGCCGATAGGAATGTGGGCGCGAGATAATAACAGGCAGGCATTCCTGCCGATTAATCCAAGCCAAGATAGGGAATATCCCTTCAGCGAAAATAGAGATATTATATCCGGAAGTGGTAACACAAGAACAATAATAGTACAAGATAGAGCAAGGATTGTTTTGGCTATATCGCAAAATACATTAGGCTTTTTTGTAAACGATTTCATAGGATTTCTAGAAAATGAACTTACAAAAAACGGAGAGTCGAAAATCCTATCGGCGAGCATAGCGAGAAATAATTCGGAAATAGTAACAGCGACTCTTGATAGAGGAATCTGGCAAGCAGCCCCCGGGTTATTCGCAGCACTACCAGGCGCTCCGGAATCACTAAACATATGGGGGCGCGTTGCGATAATCTAATGTCGTTTTACAAAGTTAGCGATAGCGAAAAAAGGAAACTAGCATACCAGACAGACAAGGTGTCAAGAGTAGAGTGGACGCCATTTTTGACACAAGGCGGCGCCGAGGAGAATGAATTAGAGGATAGAGTCACCATTCATTCATTTACTCGGTTTTGGCATTGCGGTCATATCTATCAAGTCAGCAAGCCGACAAGCATTGAATATGGAAACCACACATATGGTTGGGTTTATGCAAATATAGAGACCGGTAAATTTGAAGTTTCGCCGGTAAAAAAAGTTTACAAGTCCGAGTTTGAAAGTTTGACGACGCCAATAGGAATTTGGGCGCGACATAACAGCAAGCAGGTATTTTTGCCGACAGATATAACACAAGATAAAGGCTACCCAAGATGCGAAGCGAGACATATATTTGTTGGGAACCCAGAATCAATTGTAATTGTAGCGCAAGGCAGAGTCGAGATAACAATAGATGCTAGTAACAGCAAGGTATCAAACGCCCTTGACGTTACGTTAAACAATTTAGAAAAGAGTTTCGCTATAAACAAGCAGTCGCAATTTGTTGCCGAACGAGTGGCGAGAAGGGGCTCTAACATAGCCATAGAGGCTCTTGACAGGGGAATCTGGCGAGGTAATAACATCCTGATTCCGGAAGGAGTCATAGCAACAATAGGTCAGTTTGTCGCGATAATCTAATGGCAATAATGCTGACAATCGGTCAGTCCGAGCCGATAATTATTACTTACTTTATCAACGCAGCGCCGCAAAACGAGCGACCGATTCAGGCGTTTATCATCGGAAATCTTGACTTGGCGCTCGCGTCAATAGAAGGGGCGCCTGCCGGGAATCAGGTGACTGACTACGAGATACCACAGCCACCAAAATTGCCGGAGGTATCTAATCTGGAATTCGAAAGTAGAGTCTATGACGAGAATATTAATGAACTCGCGCAAGTTCCGTCGACTAACGAACTACGAACCGCGAGGCGTTTTGTTATTGAGGTAACAGAAGATTACGCAATCGTCTACACATCATTTACGCAGGGGATTCGCGTAGCAAGAGCGACAATCGAATTAGCGACCGCAGGATTGATTTTTGGCGAAAACCAAATAATAAGCAACTGGACTTTGACGCAAACGCTTGAAAACTTTACGCGCTCACCCAGTTCAGTAGCAATAGCGTCAAACAATCCAACCGACATCATAGTAGAGGAGATGCCACTACGACAACGAGCCGTTTTTACTAATGACGGCGAGTTACTCTCGGTTGGGTCAATAACCGCAACATCAATACGTCAAAATACTGTTACGTTTTCATTCGTAGACGATGCACTTGAAAACCGAGCGGAGTTTACCCAAGACGAGACAATATCTGGGCTTATGAGTACAGCCATTCAAGACTTGGCTCAGAGAATCGGAGTATCCATTGAAATTGAAAGCGACATAACTTTGGGTCAACAGCAAATCAGCATCGACGTTAGAGAGGGCGAGCCGATAATACGAGCGATTGTCGAATTAGTGCGGGACGCGGGAGTTTTTATGACGAGAACCAGTCATCTAAACTATTTAATCAAAGGCAAGTATACACACGGCGATATCACGCCGGAAGGAGAGTATACAAGAATTTCCGAGAGCGAGTTTGCCGACTTTTCGATGACCGGGAGCGCTAGCGGTATCTATGGAAGTATAGAAGTAGAAATGCCCGACAAGACTAACTTTACTATAGACTTACAAAATCCCAATTCTAACCTTATATCCAGATACAAGAGTCCATTTACATCGCAAGCGATAGCGGAAACGCAAGCAAGGAGAGTCGCAATGGAAGGCGAGGCTATGAGCGCGAGATTCAGGAGTTCGGCGAGTCTCTCGCTAGGAGATGTAGCAATTCTAAAGAATATGGGTCGCGACGAAGTAATTCGCATTGATAGAATAACGCAGACGAGATAGAGCAATGCCATTTGATTATGAGGGGCGCTGTTGGAGCGCGCGACTGGGTATTGTTGCAGGACGACTGGCGAGAGCGGAATTTGACGACTCTACTGTTACAATTCTAAACTCTAAGCGGGCAACTTATGTAATCAGAGTCGCCGTATGAGGAATTATTCGTTACACTTCCAGAAACGGCGAACTTCTACCACGAGGGAAGATGAGATTCAATCTGATACCATAACGTTTACCATGCTACCAACCAGAATATCAATAACACTAACAAAGACAGCACAATATTACTTGGATATGCAGAGAGCACCCCCTATTCGCGCCAACTCAGCCAGCAAGCGAGGGATTGACTTGGTACCCAACGTCGACATTACGAGTCATCGCCGTTTTAGTAATGGATTACTCTACCGGACAACCAACAGTAACTAATACAGAGAGATATTACCAATGACAATAAGAACCCCAGACGACGCTGAGCAAAACCCAAACCTTGTAATTTTCACTGGCGGTGTGTATAATATAACAGTGGCATTCGAGAATCAGGAAACTGAACAGAGCGCCGTCGACGGAACGATTCACCGGCAGGTAAACTATACAAGGGCGGTCATACAATTTGGGGCTCGACGAGAAGGCTTTCGAGCAGACTTATTACAGGCATCTCCATTAATGAACTTCGCATTGACAAGTCAAGAATCTGAGCGATTCGCATTGCCGACGCAATTTGAAGCCGCCGGGCGAATAATTGGAGCCGACAGGCACTTTTACCAACTCGAATTCAATACAAATCCGATAACCATAGGAGGACTCTAAAATGCCAGAGGTAATATCTCCGATTGAAAAGGGTTATGTAGGAACCGAGAGCATTGTAGCGCCAGGCGATATAATAATACAAGGCGAGACGCTCGTCGACGCGGTAGCAAGAATCGGAAGCGGCGGGGGCGGGTCTGGCGGGGCGAACGGAAGGACGCCAAGTTTCGCTTTAGAAGCGGACGCTGAGCGGGTTGTGGCAAGAATAGTATCGTGGAGCGCGGGCGCCGGGGAGACTCCGCCAATAGGATACCTGTCGGAAACAGGGATTACACAAGATATATCGCAGGCGGTCAATCTAAAGGGAGCGCGGGGAGCAGACGGTCAGCAGGGTCAGCAAGGTCAGACGGGCAGTCCGGGATTAAATGGTTGGACGCCAATTTTGACAGTAGAATCCGACGGAAATCGCAGGGTATTGCGAGTTATGGGTTGGGTTGGCGGCGAGGGAACCGCACCAAACACAGGGTAT
>CBDCPJ010000010.1:0-7477 GCA_965220165.1 Spirochaetia bacterium | reverse complement strand
GAATATTGGTCAACATACACTGGCAAGAGCTACCGAGTGGGATACGAAGAGGTTCTCATCAAAAAAACCTTTACTTCGGGCTGAATTGTGTCCAGTGTAGCTTGCAACCTTTGCAAATAGCGGTCTTGATTGCTCTTGATATCATCTAAAATCAACAAAATAGCGGGCGGCAATCCTGTAGCCATCGAATAATGCAACGATTGTCCGATAGCTTCGGCCCACTTACTTCCAAAATCGGCCTCGATAGCGTACTCCTTGGTAACACAATCCACATAGGTATTATACTTCGTTCGCACATTGCTCCTTCCATTCTTACTTAAGCAAAATCGGTCGGAATAATAGGCTTCTTTTTGAGCTTTCTGAGCATATAGAGAAGATGCTGACAAGACAATTATCAATATTATTAAAAAACGCTTTATTATATCCATATGAATAACTATAATTCTTGCTGGTTAAAATTGTCAAGCTTACCGCTTGTGAATTTAAACAAAGCTCTCACAGCACGAGATTCATCTCATCATCCTATATTTTCAATTGCTTCAAATTACTCGTGTGGCTATCTATTA
The DNA here is from genome assembly GCA_965220165.1 of Spirochaetia bacterium. Classification (GTDB taxonomy): domain Bacteria; phylum Spirochaetota; class Spirochaetia; genus CBDCPJ01. Next base: position 6,911 of record CBDCPJ010000010.1, on the reverse strand, counting down.
TTGACAATCATAAAAATATATAAACATATTATTATATGTTTATATATATGCGTTTGATGGTCGCCATGCTTATATTTATCTTTTTGCCCGTTTTGATATTCGCTACAGGGCAACAAGATACTACACCACCATTTGAGGATCGTTTTCAAGACTTGCAATGGGAAGAAATCGTCGCCGAAGCGTCTGGCGGCGAAGTATTCTGGTACATGTGGGGAGGATCAGAAACAATCAATACCTATGTGCAACAATATATTGCCGGACGTCTTATGGATGAATACGACATCCGCCTAACTATGGTGCCGGTTACCGATTCGTCAATATTTGTCAATAAAGTGCTCGACGAGAAAAATGCCCGCCGGTTGACCAATGGATCAGTGGATTTAGTGTGGATAAATGGGGAAAATTTCCGAACGATGCGAGAGGGCGACCTGTTATTTGGCCCATTTGCCAACAAACTCCCAAATATTAGATATATCGATGCCGATTCGCCTTCGTTGCGGTATGATTTTGGATATCCAATCGATGGTTATGAATCTCCCTATGGAAGCACGCAGATGGTTATGATTTACGACGAAGCGCGAATCCCAAAACCTCCAACAACTATTAACAGCCTGCTCCGATGGATTAGACAAAATCCGGGGCGTTTTATTTACCCCGCCGCTCCCGATTTCACTGGCTCTGCGTTCATTCGTCACTTCTTTTATTACTTCGCCAATGAATTAGACCTTTTATTAGGCGAATTCAACCTTGACGTATATCAACCTATCGCCGAAAAAACCTGGCAAACGCTCAATGAAATAAAGCCATTTCTATGGCGCGAAGGAACAACATATCCAGAAACCGCGACACAACTGGAAGACCTATTTTCCAATGGAGAAATATGGTTCGACATGGCATACAATCCTTCAGAAGCGGCCTCGCTTGTAGATCAGGGTCGCTATCCAGAAAGTACTAGAACGTTTGTCTTCGATAGCGGGACAATTGGGAATACGCATTATGTCGCTATCCCGTTCAATTCGCCCAATAAGGCAGCCGCTATGGTGCTAGCCAATCTTCTTCTTGACCCGGCGGCCCAATTTGAAAAGAGCAAACCCGCCGTTTGGGGTGATCATACTGCCCTTTCGTTAAATCTGTTGCCTGATGAATGGCAAAATCGCTTTGAAGCTGAGGAACGCGCCCCTTCGGTGCTTTCTCCTCTTGAGCTTTCTCAAAAAAGACTCCCCGAACTCCAGGCATCATGGATTCAGAGAATAGAAGACGACTGGATTGACGCTATTCTTAAGCGTTGACGCGATACATTCTCCATGCAACGTTTTTGTCATTGTGAAAGATTGATGTGAGATCGAAAAGACTTTCACTGTTTCTACTATTAGCCCCATCGCTGTTATTTGTTCTTGTTTTCTTTTGCGGCGGATTGATTTTTGGATTATTACAGAGCCTAGGCTATTTCAACATATTTAATACTGACGAAGGATTAACATTAGCGTTTTATCGAGCAGTGCTCACCGATAATGGTTTTGCCCGTTCGCTCGGCGTAACCTTGTGTATCACTTTTATCAGCACGTTACTCTCTATTTTTGGCGGTATTGCTACCGCGTTACTCCTAAGAAAAAATCAATTTATTGCAAAAACAACGGTCCTATTATATCAAATGCCAATTAGCGTGCCGCATTTAATAATCGCCATAGGAATGATTTCCATTATTTCGCAAAGCGGCATACTTGCTCGCGTGCTGTATGCGACAGGATTGATACAATCTACCGTTGACGCGCCTATTCTAATCTATGATAGTTGGGGAATTGGCATTATTTTGGTCTATATATGGAAACAAATTCCATTTATCGGCCTTATTGTGATTGCAACCATGCAATCTATTGGCAATGATTACGAAGAGGTGGCGAGAACGCTCGGCGCCACTTGGTGGCAGACGTTTCGCAATGTATTATTGCCGCTTATCATCCCTGCTATTTTGCCGGCTTCTATTATTATATTCGCGTTTGTATTCGGAGCATTCGAAGTGCCGTTTCTACTTGGCAAAAATTTTCCCTCTATGCTTTCTGTACTGGCATATCGCCTCTATATAGACACAAATATAGACTCCCGATCTCAGGCTATGGTGCTTAACATATTCATCGCGACGACGGTGCTAATATTGGCGATTATCTATCGCGCGATCGCTAAACGACTGATTAGAAGACTCCCATGAATAAAATCGCTCGCAATATTATGATCATATTATTGCTCATTTGGATCGTCTTTCCGCTTGTTCCGCTTTTTATCACGGCATTCGCGCGAGTCTGGCAATTCCCGGATTTGTGGCCTGACGAATGGAGCTTACGAGCTTGGGACTATATAATACAATCGGAAGGACGAATAGGAATAGCGCTATTTAACAGTATGGCCATTGCCGTCTCGGTCACTATGCTGTGCATGCTCATAGGCATTCCAGCCGGCTATGCACTCAGCAATAGCGCTTTTATAAAAAGACCAATTTTTGAATTTATGATCCTCGCCCCGCTCATTGTGCCGGGACTTTCGGTAGTTATGGGAATACATGTGGTCTTTATATATTTTGGTCTAGCGGACACAATGTTTGGCGTCATCATCGCCCATCTTATTCCGGCGTTGCCGTATATGATTATCGTAATGCGGGGCATATTTGCCAATCATGACGCAAACTACGAGCTACAATCTCGTTCATTGGGAGCTAATTACTTACAGACAATCTATTATGTAACTATCCCCAGCGTTTGCCCCGGAATAATTACCGGCTCGCTCTTTGTGTTTCTAATCTCTTGGGGGCAATATATTTTGACCCTATTTGTTGGTGGAGGCCGCATTATTACTTTGCCTATATTGCTATTTTCATTTGCCTCTTCTGGAGATCGAAGTATCGCTGCCGCCCTTTCTCTCATTTTTATCCTTCCTGTAATTATAATTATGATTGTAAGCTCGCGTTACCTCACTGGTCAGTACGCCGCGATGGGAGATATAAATAGAATATGATCGGCGTTCAGCTAGAAAACATAACGAAAAATTTGGTTAGCGCCGATCATCATTTTTCTATTCAAAAACTTTCGCTGGAGATAGAGGGCGGACGTATCATTTCTCTATTAGGACCTTCAGGATGCGGAAAAACTACTGTGCTCAAACTTATAGCCGGCCTTGCTTATCCAGACAGCGGACGCATTCTTTTGGGAGGACGCGATATAACAAAAGTGGTTCCCAATATGCGAGAAACTGTCATGGTTTTTCAACATAACATGCTCTTCCCATTTATGTCGGTAGAGCGCAATGTCGCATTTGGACTTACGATGCAACGAAGACCTCGCGCCGAGATAGAAGAACGAGTGCAAGAAATCCTGCAATTCGTCCAGTTAGAGGGTATGGGACGCCGTAAACCCTCTGAATTATCGGGAGGTCAATGCCAACGGGTCGCGTTGGCTCGAGCGTTGGTCATCCAACCAAAAGTGTTGCTATTGGACGAGCCATTATCCAGCTTAGACGCGCATCTTCGATATGAGATGCGCAAAATTATTTTGCGTCTAAAACAAAAACACAATCTCACTATAGTATTTGTTACTCATGATCAAGAAGAAGCTATCCTATTAGGAGATAAAATCGCGTTGATGTTTGATGGCGCTATTGAGCAATATGGCGATAGTAAGGCATTCTTTGAACATCCAAAATCATTGGCTGTCGCCCTATTTTTTGGTAATCGAAACTTTATTGAAGGCATAAAACGCAATAATGTCATAGAAACCGAATGCGGATGTTTATCGCTAGGCAAAAATGTATCCAGCGCACAATTTATTGAAGATGGGCCTATTTGGCTTCTTGCTCGCCCCGAGATACTAGAAATATGCGCTGACACTAGGTCGAGTCTATCCGCCACCGTCTTGGACACTAGATATATGGGCACACATATCACGATTCGTTTGAAAGTAGGCCATCGCGAATGGAATATGATTCGCCCTGTAGGCGATATTTCGTTGCAGAGAAAAATTCAATTAGCGATTCCGGCACAACAAATCATTCTCCTCAAAAGAGATGAGACCAATAAAGCACCGGAAACTATTTTGGAGAATATCTGAACACACTGGAAAATTAAACACTCTATGTCTATACATTCATCGATAGTAGGATCGATCGGCAACACGCCTTTAATTCGTCTTAACGCTATGGCGGCTGATCTATACGCGGAAATATTTGTTAAAATGGAATCGCGCAACCCATTGGGAAGCGTAAAAGATAGAACAGGATTGGCCCTCATCGAAGATGGGGAACGTCGAGGCGCGTTGCAGAAAAACATGCGAATAATTGAGGCAACCAGCGGCAATACCGGTATAGCATTAGCATTTATTGGGGCGGTCAAGAATTATGGAGTGGACCTTGTTATGCCTGAAACTATGAGCATAGAACGGCAACGTCTCCTTCGCGCTTTTGGCGCCCAGCTCACGCTTACTCCGGGGCACTTAGGAATGCAGGGGGCGATTGATAAGGTCGATCAAATATGCTATCAGCAAGATCGCTTTTTTATGCCCCGTCAATTTAGCAATCCCGCTAATCCCGAAATACACTACAATACTACAGGCCCAGAAATACTCGCCGATTGCCAAGACAAGGTCGATATTTTTGTAGCGGGCGTTGGCACGGGAGGAACGATCTCTGGCGTAGGCAAGCGATTACGATCTGTTAATCCCAATATCGAAATTATAGCCGTAGAGCCCAGCTCCTCGCCGTTGTTATCTGGAGGAAAAGCAGGCCCTCACCGCATCCAAGGCATCGGCGCAAATTTTATCCCGCCGAATTACGACTCAAAACTACCAAATGAGATTATCGCGGTAACCGACCAAGACGCAACCGCCACCTCGCGCCAGTTAGCCCGTAAAGAAGGCATATTCTGTGGAATATCCGCCGGAGCAAACATTTGGAGCGCGTTGCAAGTGGCTAAACGCCCAGAAAACGCAAACAAACGAATTGTAACGATTATCTGCGACACTGGCGAACGATATCTCAGCACGTGGCTCTTTGCCCAATAAAAATAATCGCATGAGCATGCATTCAAATAAATTTGCCGCTTCTCTATCGTTAACGACATTTATATTATGCGCCGCTTCCTATTCTATATTCGGGCAGAATTACACAATTACGCAGAGCATAATAGCGCCAACAACTTTCTATGTGGGCGATCGAGCAGAAGCAATAGTCTCAATACGCTACCAAGGAAGCGAAGCTCTGACCATTCCAGATCCGTTACCCGATACATATTGGATCGATATAGTCGATATACAGATTTTCCCCGGCCAAGACGAAACAAACATACAAATCATATTCGTCCCATTTCGTCCCGGCATCCAAACATTGCCTGCGATAAATTTAGGACACATCATTTTGCATAGTATTGATATTCATGTAGCCTCAATACTTCCTGAAGCATCATCTGGACTAGCTCCGCTTCGCGGTCAATTTATCTTACCGACAACTCCGCTCCTTATTGCGATAGTTATACTTATTATTATCGGCATCCCCTCTACAGCACTGTGGGTCTACCGTCCACTCTACCGCTTGATCAAAAATACGATTCAAAAATATCGAGACGCTCGTCCCTATCGCGAATTAAACAAAACAATTTCATCGCTATCCGATACGCTATCAGCGACACTTCCTATTGAATTTTATATTCGACTTATGGATGATCTGAAGCGCTATCTATCGTATCGATTGCGTCGCAATTGCTTGGCAACTACCACAAAAGAAATACTCTCGCATCTTATCGCATTGAATCTTAACAATGAACAGGTCGATGCGTTACAAAATCTATTTAATCAATGTGATTTGGTGAAATTTGCTCACCATTCAGCATCCGAGCAAATACGCGCACAACATATTGAGATTCTGCGAGAATTTGTAACATATAGCGAAAATCATTTCGCCGGAAAAAAGGCGCGCGTATCCCATGAGAAAAATAGGAAGCATCTTACTTCATAGACAATATGCTCATATTTAATTCCCCAAGCGCATTTTTATTATCGATACCTCTAGCATTGCTTATCTATTATCATCATTTTTACCCTCAACGAGGCGGTCGTATCCCCGTCGTTTTTTACGACTGGAGAGGAAATGGATTTCAATCTAATCTCTGGGGCATCCGTTTTCTAAGAAGTATTGGATTATTCGCTTTTTGGGTAGGTATGATATTACTTATGTCCGCTTTAGCGTCTCCAAACCTTATTCAACGTCAACGAGTCTATTTAGGACGGGGAATCGATATTATGCTTGTACTCGACGCATCTCCAAGCATGGCCGCGCAAGATTTCGCGTCCAATAGCCGCTTTGAAACATCTCAAGCAGTGATCTCAAACTTCATTGATGAACGAAAAAACGATTTTATCGGCCTCGTGAGCTTTAGTAGCGAAGCGGCTTTACACGTCCCCCCCACACTAGACTATCCATACCTTAAAAAAACGTTACAGCAAATAAAACTAGGCAGCCTAGGAAACGGAACGGCGATTGGCCTCGGCGTCTCTCTTGCGGCTCTTCATTTAAAACAGAGCTCCGCGCAGCGTAAAGTGATCATCCTTCTTACCGATGGCGACAATAACGCGGGCGAAGTGTTGCCCAATGACGCAGCAAAAGTCGCGAAACAGCTTAATATTCCAATATACGCGATCGGAATAGGAAGCATCAAACAAACAGAACTGGAATTCCAAGATCAAAATAGACAGGAAACGCTACGAGGAACTCTTGAAAGCGGCTTTGACGAAGAAACTCTGCGCACTATCGCAGACACGTCATCGGGTGCATTTTTCCATGCTCATAACAATAGCGCGCTTGATTTAGTGTTACGATCTATTAATTCAACCGAATTAGTTGAACGCAGGGCAAAAATCCGAGTCGTCAGTCAGCCA
>CBDCPJ010000009.1:0-10071 GCA_965220165.1 Spirochaetia bacterium | reverse complement strand
ATAATAAAAGAGCAAAATCTGGACGTAGAATGTTTTGTCTTTATGGGAAAAACATATAATGTTATCCACTCAATTCTAAACGACAACTATACCTATTTGACAGGGGAAATCGATGGCGGTCGATAATAGGATTCCTAGATACATAGACGCATTCGACGCGGCCTTAGAATTGGCGCTTAGAGAAATAGCCGCTTTGGCTCACGGCAACGTAGTTCAGCGCGCGCCGATAGATACCGGTCGACTGAGGGAAAGCATATCTGCTGTCGTCGGCAACAACGCAGTAATAGCCGCGGGCAGTAAGTATGGCGACCCGACAGTTCCCGCGGCGCCACAAGATACCATATCCATAGGAAGCGTTATAGAGTATGCGCAACAGCAAGAGGATAGAGGGAAAAGAGGATTCGTTGGCAGGGGCTACTTCCGCAGAGGGCTGGCGGCGACCGTTCCGCAAATGGAGCCTATCCTTAGTAGGCAACTAAGGAGGCTGATATAATGGGAACGATTGACATAATCGCAAGCATTATAAAGCAGGCGACGGGATACGATGCGACCGCTCATAATTTTCCAAAAGGAAACTCGGGCTGGGCGATAACGTTGACAACAACAATATGGGATGATGAAATCATATTAGACGTATATCAATGCGAATTTCGACCGACAATTTGCGGTGAGGAGACCGCGGACGTCGCAAAAAGAGCCGCTTATCAAGCAAGGCAGGCGATTGATAATAGCAGAGCGGACATCCAGATGACTGAAGCGAGCGATATTCAGTACGAGTCCGAGAGTAGGATTACAACAGCAATATTTACAGTGACAACTAAAGGAGGAGTTTAAATGGCACTAAGCATCACGCCGAGAAGGCAGGACCAGTTCACAGGAGCCGCTGTGGCGGTGGCAACAAGAGGGGGAGTCAATCAATCATTGGGAGTCGGGACGTTCCCGCCGTCGCCCAATACGACCGAGAATACAATTACATACCCCAACGCAACGGATTACACGGAGCGCGGAATCGACAGTGTGTCGTTCGCCGCGGTTCTTAATAATCCGACATATAACATCATTAACTTTCTCGCGAGCGGAATCGGGACAGTAACACAGTTCGCAGGAGCGGCGACGGCGTCGCAACTTACGCAAACGATATCGTCGCCTGTAGCAGACACGGCATATCAACTAACAGTATCGGCGACCGACGACGCGCATCACGTCACATCGATAGGAACCAGCACACAAGCGACGGGAGCGACATCGCCACTATCGGCGGATAATTACAATGTCTACAAAATAGGCGGTAGTTTCTTTGTGGTTTTTACATCGATTCCCGGAAATACAGTAAGGGCAGTAATCACCTATTCGGCGTATCAGCATCGGACGGGATTCGAAATAGCATTTGCCGCAGGAAGCCAAAGTGGCGATGCTTTCGATATGTCTCTTTATTATGAGGAGAGGAGAGGCGATGAGTATGAGAGGTTGCAACTACGCTATCCGAACTGCAGAGTCTCCGGGGCTATCAACATAGCCGACGGTAGCGACACGACAACGCTAACTGTGCAGGCTACTATAGAAGCGCAGGCAAACACGGCGGGACAGTTATATCTTATGTCGCGCAGAACTTACAGTGAAAGTATTATAGAATTCGTAGAGAACGCATATTAAAATAGGAAACCGCGAATTCAAAATAACTGAAGCGACTATCGGCGACACGCCGGTAGCCGCGTTTTCAATGATAAAATATCTCTGGACTCATAAGCAAAAGAGGCTAGCGATTGCCTTGCTTACCGCGAGAAGCGAGTTCACAATGCGAGACTTGACCGATAGAATTGAGCAGGTTGCAAAGGAGCTATTCAATCCAAGCGGTAGAGAAGGCGGGAAAGGAACTATGGGTCAATTCCGAGCGGTTCTTGGCAAGGAACTAAATTGGAGTCAAGAATACATTGATAGCCAGACTGTCACGCAGGCAGTAAAGGCTGTAGAGGAATATTCGAAAGTCTATAACCCAAAAGAGAAATCACTAAACGAGAAAGCCGCCGATATGGTTTCAAAATTATATGCTAAAAAAAAGAAACGCGCTTGAAGCCTTTTATTGGCGAGTAAAAATTCTCGCGCTTATTGAATTTGCTTTGGCGAATCCGATAAAGACACATAAAAGCCAGAGAAAATGGTATAGGAGAGTAATTAAAAAGAGTAGACATATAGTTTACCATAATACTAACTTCACAAGACGGCAGGTAAATAGAATGAGCGCGCAAAAACTGGATACTGTTATCGGAGCGATAGTAAGACGACTTGCTGTTGATATTAACTGGAAAAAGTGGCAGTTGTAGCGAACGCTGAGATTCGGATTCAAGCATCGGGAGCCCAAGCCGCTAATCGCGAATTGAGGAACGTTAGTGGGAATCTTAACAATATCAACACAAACTCGCGCGGAGCCGATAGGGCTGTTGGGGGATTCTCTAGCAGACTAAGCAGTTTGTTCAGAGTCGCGGCGGCATCTGGAGCCCTCGCCGCGGTCGGCAGGGGGATTCTAAGAGTAGTTCAGTTAGCGAGCGAGGCTGAGGAGACTACCGCTAGGTTTGCGACTGTTTTCGCTAGAGAACTTCCGGAGGCGAACGCGATTATCAATAACCTATCGGAAACATTTGGCATTGCGAGACAAGAAGCCGAGGCTTATATTGGTCAGATTGGCGATGTCGCCCAAGGTCTAGGGTTAACGTCAGATGCGTCGCTAACACTTGCCGATAACATAACCAGACTCGCAGCCGATCAAGCGTCATTCAACAATACCGCCGGCGGTACTGAGCGAGCGGTCAACGCGCTCTATTCGGCGATTCTTACAGGAGAAGCGGAAGCCGCGAAAAGTCTGGGTTTAGCGTTGCAAGAGAATCAACAGCGAGCTTATGCGCAAAGCATTGGACTAACATTCAATGAGTTGACTAATCTGGAGCGGATTCAACTAAGATACGACTTGGCTGTCTCGCAATCACAGAACGCAATAGGAGACGCGGTAAGAACGCAGGACAGTTTCGCTAACCAGAGCAGGCGATTGGCATCGGCATTGTCGGACGCAGGAGTTTTATTGGCGAAATATTCTTGCCGGCGGCGACAAGGGCGGTGAGTGGAATAAGAAACCTTGTCAATTCATTCCAAAACCTAGAGCCGGTAAGCAGAGCGGCGGTAGTAGCCATAGGCGCGATAGGAGCGGCGTTGCTAGCGCTGGCTTTGAATCCAGTAGTAGGGGCGATAGCGGGAGTCGCGGCACTGACTACAGGAGTCGTTGCGCTAACATCGGCGGCGAGAGAAGTAGAAAGGGAGGCGGCGATTGAAAATGTGCTAGGATTACTGACCACCGGAGCGCAATTATCAAAAGAAGCGATAAACGAAGCGGAACAAGCATTCGAGGAGTTTGGCAGCACAATTGGCGACATTCATTTGCTATCGAATCAAGGTTTTATATCAGTAGAAGAGTCGATAAGGAGAACTACCGAAGCAATAGAGAATGGAACAAAAAGCCTTGGGTTGTCAGCGGAAGCGGAGGCGGTACTACTTTCGATAACTATGGAGAGGTTGAATCTAAGTTCAGAGATTGATGAATTGTTACAAAGGCAATTAGAATCGACAGCAGAGAGAATTAACGCAAACATCGCAGACGCAAAAGCCATTGCCGAATTGAATGCCGCCAACGAAGCGGCTTTGGAAATTGAAGCGGAGCGAATCGCGGCGAACAGACGAGTGACGGACGCATTCAATGCGGCATCCCAAGCCGAGCGCGACTTAGTAGAATCCCAAAGAGTAAGAATAAATTTGTTGGATGAGGAGATAAGCGAAAGCCAAATATTGACTGAGCAAATCGACTTGCTGAGTAGTCAGATCTTAGAGTTAGCGATGTCCGAGGATATTAGTGTTGACAATTCAAACCTAGTCGCCTTATCTGAACGACTTGCGAACTTACGAGATGAGCATAGACGAGTAACTGAGGAAGCGGAACGGTCAAGAGCGGAGTTAGAAAGGCAACCGGGGGCGCTTTTCAACTACCGAGAAGCCGCTGAACAGGCGGCGAGAGCATTACAGCAACTCAGCGCTCGGACAGCAACCGCAAGAGAGGACTTCGCCGACTTGATTTCCGGCATCCAACAGGCGACCGCCCAAGTGGTAAGTTTCGCTCAGATTAGTTTAGACACCGCCGCCGGGCTTTTTGACGCAATTGTAGGTTATCAAAACAGGGAATTAGAGATATACGAGCGGGCGCAACAAGAGCGCATTAATCTCGAAAGGGATGAACGCGATGAACTGCTTGCCAATGAGAACCTTACTTCAGCCGAGCGTATGAGAATTCAAGAGAATTACGCAAGAGAAGTAGAGGCGATTGACAGGCAAACCGCCATAAAGCGGTATCAACTTGAAGTAGAGCAATTCGAAACCGAGAAGGCGTTTTCGATAGTAAGGATTGCGATAGAGACTGCCCAAGGCGTCGCTAAAGCAATAGCGGTTTTGCCGCCTCTAGGATTCATACTAGCGGGAATTGTCGCGGCGGCGGGAATCGCCCAAACAGCCATTGTCGCGGCGACGCCACCGCCCCCGCCCCCGGCATTGCAAGAGGGTGGAATTGTACAACCTGTCGCCGGCGGTCGCAGAGTCATTGTCGGCGAGGGGGGCGACCAAGAGGCGGTCATCCCGCTAAACGCGGCGGTGCTAGGTCAACTAGCGGACGCAATTGTGGCGAGACAAGGCGAACGGCAAATAATTATTCAAAATATTGTTGACACTGATTTGATAGCAGAGGCTGTAATCGAGCGACAGGGTCGCAATATAATAGTTGACAATGGAAATGTATCAACATAACATTATAGTATGAGTGTCAAAACAATTTCAAAAAAGGAGATGTCGAAACTAAAGCGACTAGGACATGCTAAAACAGACTCAGTAGAGCATTCAAAACGACAGCGCATAAACGCAAAGAAAGGCTGGGCGCGGCGCGACCGAAAGCAGACAGTCCGACAGGCAATAGAGGATGAGTTATATCGAAAGATTCATAGACTTGCGCAAAAGGTGAGGTATGGCGGTGGCACTGAGGATGATGAAGTTCAATTAGAATTAGCGAGATACCAATGGCAAAATGACAAATTATCAAGATGCCAGCCCGAAAGTACAGAGTATTTTCGACTGCTCACAAGGTTCCGATACGAGAATAAAAAGCGATTCAATGAGCGAAAAAAAAGAGAGGAGATAAGGAGAAAAAATGGCATTTTCAAGGATTGACACCAGAGACGAGAGACTCACAGCATTGATACTCGGCGACTTGCCCAATGTGGTATGGACGCCGACGCTGAGCACAGTGGGGGCCGAGCGGACGGAGTTGCAAGATAACATAACGTTTCAAATAGGAACCAGGTTTAGATATCTGGGTAGCATTTACGAATTAACGGCGCCTATGAGCATTCCGACAACCAATAACGATGGATTTGGTTGGGTTTACCCAAACATATCAACGGGTCAATTTGAAGTATTAACGACAAAGCGACTAGAGGATGTAGGAGTCGCCGCTTCACGACCGCCAATAGGTTTATGGATAAGGAGAAGAAGTAGACAGGCGTTCTTGCCGATGAATCCCAACCAAGATAAACAATATCCTATAAGTATTAATAGAGATGTTGTCAGTGAATTATCGGGGCTAAGAGCAATTATAGTGCAAGATAGAGCAAAGGTTGTATTAAATGCGACGCAACGCCCAATGTTAAACGGAGTTCCCACTATAGAAGTTTTAGAAACAGGGCTTCTAAAAAACGGAGAATCACAAGTTGTTTCTTTGGCAACATCGACAGATAATCCACAGGTAGTAACAGCATCTCTAGACAGAGGCGTGTGGCAGTTAAATTCAGCGCCATTAATTACCTCGCTACTACTAAACACAGAGTTCACACTAAAAATATGGGGGCGCGTTGCGATACTATAATGTCGTTTTACAAAGTTAGCGATAGCGAAAAAAGGAAACTAGCATACCAGACAGATAAGGCGTCAAGAGTAGAGTGGACGCCATTTTTGACACAAGGCGGAGCCGAGGAAACTGAATTAGAGGATAGAGTCACCATTCATTCATTTACTCGGTTTTGGCATTGCGGTCATATCTATCAAGTGAGCAAGCCGACAAGTATTGAATACGGCAACCACACATATGGTTGGGTTTACGCGAATATAGAGACCGGTAAATTTGAAGTTTCGCCGGTAAAAAAAGTTTACAAGTCCGAGTTTGAAAGTTTGACGACGCCAATAGGAATTTGGGCGCGACATAACGGCAAGCAGGTATTTTTGCCGACAGATATAACCCAAGATAAAGGTTACCCAAGATGCGAAGCGAGACATATATTTGTTGGGAACCCAGAATCAATCATCATTGTCGCCCAAGGCAGAGTCGAGATAAAAATAGATGCTAGTAACAGCAAGGTATCAAACGCCCTTGACGTTGCGTTAAACAATTTAGAAAAGAGTTTTGCGATAAACAATCGGTCGCAATTTGTTGCCGAACGAGTGGCGAGAAGGGGTTCTAACATAGCCATAGAGGCTCTTGACAGGGGAATCTGGCGAGGCAATAACATCCTGATTCCGAAAGGAGTCATAGCAACAATAGGTCAGTTTGTCGCGATAATCTAATGGCAATAATGCTGACAATCGGTCAATCAGAGCCGATAATTGTTAATTACTTTATCAACGCCGCGCCGCAAAACGAGCGACCGATTCAGGCTTTTGTAATCGGAAATCTTGAATTGGCGCTCGCGTCAATCGAAGGGGCGCCCAGCCGGGGACTCAGGCGACTGACTATGAGATACCAAAGCCACCAGAATTGCCGGAAGTATCGAATCTGGAATTCGAAAGCAGAGTCTACGATGAGCAAATAAACGAGTTAGCGCAGGTTCCGTCGACCAATGAACTAAGAACCGCGAGGCGGTTTGTCATAGAAGTGACTGATGACTATGCAATAGTCTACACATCATTCACACAGGGACTCCGCGTTGCGAGAGCGACAATCGAATTAGCGACAGCGGGATTGATTTTTGGCGAAAACCAAATAATCAGCAACTGGACTCTGACGCAATCGCTTGAAAACTTTACTCGCTCACCCAGTTCAGTAGCGATAGCGTCAAACAATCCGACGGATTTAATAGTAGAGGAGATGCCATTGCGACAACGAGCCGTTTTTACCAATGACGGCGAACTGCTATCTGTTGGGTCAATAACAGCGACGTCAATACGTCAAAACACCGTCACATTCTCGTTTGTCGACGACGCCCTTGAAAACCGCGCTGAGTTTACCCAAGATGAAACAATATCTGGGCTTATGAGCACAGCTATTCAAGATTTAGCGCAGAGAATTGGAGTATCCGTTGAAATTGAAAGCGACATTACTTTGGGTCAACAGCAAATCAGCATCGATGTTAGAGAGGGCGAGCCGATTATACGAGCGATTGTAGAGTTAGTAAGAGACGCGGGAGTTTTTATGACGAGAACCAGTCATTTAAACTACTTGATAAAATCAAAGTATACGCCACGGCGACTTGTTACCAAATGACAAACTCACAAGGATTTCCGAAAGCGAATTCGCCGACTTTTCGATGACCGGGAGCGCTAGCGGTATATACGGTAGCATCGAAGTGGAGATGCCCGATAAAACTAAGTTTACGATAGACTTGCAAAAATCCAAATTCTAATCTGGTATCAAGATACAAGAGCCCGTTTACTTCACAATCCACAGCGGAAACGCAGGCAAGACGAGTGGCAATGAAGGCGAGGCTATGAGCGCGAGATTCAGGAGTTCGGCAAACCTCTCGCTAGGAGACGTAGCAATTCTAAAGAATATGGGTCGCGACGAAGTAATAAGAATTGATAGAATAACACAGCGAGATAGAGCGATGCCGTTTGACTATGAGGGACGGTCTTGGAGCGCTCGACTAGGTATCGTGCAGGTAATAGGCGAAAGAGCGGAATTTGAAGTTCTGGTTTTACAATTCACCCAAGCGGGATACATTCTAATCAGAATCGCTGTAAGGAATTATTCGTTACACTCCAGAAGCGGCGAACTTCACGAAGGAGATGAGATTCAATCGAATACATCAACGTTTACTGAAATACCAACCAGAATAGCAATAATACTAACAAACGATAGCAGAATATTATTTGGAGATGCAGATAACCCAATATTCGCGCCAAATCAGCCAGCAACCGAGGATTGACTTGGTACGGAACGTCGACATTGCGAATAATCGCTGTTTTCGTAATGGATTACTCTACTGCACAGCCAACAGTAACTAACATAGAGCGGTATTACCGATGACGATAAGAACTCCTGCCGACATTGAACAGAATCCAAACCTTGTAATTTTCACTGGCGGTGTGTATAATATAACAGTGGCATTCGAGAATCAGGAGACTGAACAGAGCGCCGTCGACGGAACGATTCACCGACAGGTAAATTATACTAGAGCCGTTTTGCAATTCGGGGTGAGACGAGAAGGTTTTCGAGCCGACTTGATGCAAGCGTCTCCATTAATGAATTTCACATTAACCAGTCAAGAATCACAGCGGTTCGCCCTGCCGACGCAATTTGAAGCCGCCGGGCGAATCACCGGAGCCGACAGGCATTTCTATCAACTCGAATTCAACACAAACCCAATTACGATAGGCGGGCTATAGAATGACAGAGGTAATATCGCCAATAGAGAAGGGCTATGTAGGAACCGAAAGCATCGTATCGCCGGGAGACATACTAATAAACGGCGAAACTCTAATTCAAGCGGTCGGGCGTATCGGAACCGGAGGCGACGGAACTGGCGGGGCGAATGGTAGGACGCCAAGTTTTGCTTTAGAAGCGGACGCTGAGCGGGTTGTGGCAAGAATAGTATCGTGGAGCGCGGGCGCCGGGGCGACTCCGCCAATAGGATACCTGTCGGAAACAGGGATTACACAAGATATATCGCAGGCGGTCAATCTAAAGGGAGCTCGGGGAGCAGACGGTCAGCAGGGTCCGCAGGGTCAACAAGGTCCGCAGGGTCAACAAGGTCAACAAGGTCCGCGGGGAGCCGACGGTGAACAAGGACCGCCGGGAGCCGAAGGTCAGCAGGGTCAACAAGGTCAGACGGGCAGTCCGGGATTAAATGGTTGGACGCCAATTTTTACTGTACAAGCCGACGGAAATCGCAGGGTATTGCGAGTTATGGGTTGGGTTGGCGGCGAAGGAACACCGCCAAACACAGGATATATAGGCTCAGCAGGAATTGTAGCTACTGCTAGTGAGGCTTCAAATTTTGCAATAGAAGGTAGTGGCGGCGCAACAAGTAATTTCACACCTTCAGAGGAGTCGGAATTACAGGGAATTGCAAGAAATGTTACCATAACCGGTGAAGATATACTAACAACCACCACCTCTATGTTGTACTTATCCGCTGACGACTTATCTACTTTCCCGGATTCAACAGAACTTAGAGACATTCCACACACTATAATTACCGAAGGCACATACTTTATATATATAGCAACAAGAAGTGCAATGGACCCTGATATTAAGTTCACTGTGTCAAGGAATAATGCGCCGATTTATGAATTCACATATCGGCACGACTTCTCAATTTCAAATACAGACAATGGATACGCTATACTTGGTCACGCCGCCGATTCATTTCGAAGACTAAATCTAAGAACAGGCGATGTAATAAGCGCACAAACGATAAACACAAACACTATAGCTCGATTTATGAACACCAGCGCTGAGAATATCACAGATATTGTTGAGATATATAGACGAGCTGAGACAACTTCTGAAAGTCAGCTTATAGATATTTCTGGTGGTTTAGTTCAGAGTGGAAGAATAAGTTCTTTGCCTACTGGGTGGAGCAGGAGACGTGAAGATGCTAGTGGTCAAAGCGGCTCTTTGCATAGAGCTATCGGTGTCGCATTCAAATACTTTTCTACACCAACCTGGTCTAGAGGAGTAAGAATATCAGAAATAATTACTAAGGAACAATCTGACGCCATAACAGCGAACACGTTGAAGTTAGGAGTTACTGACGGAAATGTTGCTCCTCTTGC
>CBDCPJ010000008.1:0-6584 GCA_965220165.1 Spirochaetia bacterium | reverse complement strand
GATAGCGGGAGTCGCGGCGCTGACTACAGGAGTCGTCGGGCTAACATCGGCGGCGAGAGAAGCAGAAAGGGAGGCGGCGATTGAAAATGTGCTAGCATTACTTACCACCGGCGCGGAATTATCAAAAGAAGCGATAAACGAAGCGGAAGAAGCATTCAAGGATTTTGGCGGCACAATTGGCGACATTCATTTGCTATCGAATCAAAATTTCATATCGGTAGAAGAGTCGATAAGGAGAACCACCGAAGCAATAGAGAATGGAACAAAAAACCTTGGGTTGTCAGCGGAAGCGCAGGCGGTACTGCTTTCGATAACTATGGAGAGGTTGAATCTAAGTTCAGAGATTGACGAATTGTTACAAAGTCAATTACAATCGACAGCAGAGAGAATTAACGCAAACAACGCGGATGCAAAAGCCATTGCCGAATTGAATACAGCCAACGAAGCGGCTTTGGCAATTGAAGTGGAGCGAATCGCGGCGAATAAACGAGTGACGGACGCGTTCAATGAGGCATCGCAAGCAGAGCGAGATTTAGTAGAATCCCAAAGAGTAAGGATAGATCTGTTAGATGAGGAAATCACCGAAAGCCAAATATTGACTGAGCAAATCGACTTGCTAAGTAACCAGATCTTAGAGTTAGCGATGTCAGAGGATATAACAGTTGACAATTCAAACCTAGTCGCCTTATCTGACCGACTTGCGAACTTACGAGATGAGCATAGACGAGTAACTGAGGAAGCGGAACGGGCAAGAGCGGAGTTAGAAAGGCAACCGGGGGCGCTTTTCAACTACCGAGAAGCCGCTGAACAGGCGGCGAGAGCATTACAGCAACTCAGCGCTCGGACAGCAACCGCAAGAGAGGACTTCGCCGACTTGATTTCCGGCATCCAACAGGCGACCGCACAAGTGGTAAGTTTCGCTCAGATTAGTTTAGACACAGCCGCCGGGCTTTTTGACGCAATTGTAGGCTATCAAAACAGAGAACTGGAGATATATGAGCGAGCCCAGCAAGAGCGCATCAATCTGGAAAGGGATGAACGCGATGAACTGCTTGCCAATGAGAACCTTACTTCAGCCGAACGTATGAGGATTCAAGAGAATTATGCTAGAGAAGTAGAGGCGATTGATAGGCAAACCGCTATAAAGCGATATCAACTTGAAGTAGAACAATTCGAAACCGAGAAAGCCTTCTCTATTGTGAGGATAGCAATAGAGACAGCGCAAGGAGTTGCAAAGGCAATCGCTGTTTTGCCGCCTCTAGGATTCATCTTAGCGGGAATTGTCGCGGCGGCGGGAATTGCCCAAACAGCCATTGTCGCGGCAACGCCCCCGCCACCGCCCCCGGCATTGCAAGAGGGTGGAATTGTACAGCCTGTCGCCGGCGGTCGAAGGGTAATTGTCGGCGAGGGGGGCGACCAAGAGGCGGTGATACCGCTAAACGCGGCTGTGCTAGGTCAACTAGCGGACGCCATTGTGGCTCGGCAAGGAGAGAGACAGATTATAATTCAAAACATAGTTGATACCGACTTGATTGCTGAGGCTGTAATCGAGCGACAGGGACGCAATATAGTGGTTGACAATGGAAATGTATCAACATAACATTATAGTATGAGTGTAAAAACAATTTCAAAAAAGGAGATGTCGAAACTAAAGCGACTAGGACATGCTAAAACAGACTCAGTAGAGCATTCAAAACGCCAGCGCATAAACGCAAAGAAAGGCTGGGCGCGGCGCGACAGGAAAAAGACAGTCCGACAGACAATAGAGGATGAGTTATATCGCAAGATACATAGGCTCGCGCAAAAGGTGAGGCGGGGCGGTGGCACTGAGGATGACGAGGTCGAATTAGAATTAGCGCGATACCAGTGGCAAAATGACAAATTATCAAGATGCCAGCCGGAAAGTACAGAGTATTTTCGACTGCTCACAAGGTTCAGATACGAGAATAAAAAGCGATTCAATGAGCGAAAAAAAAGAGAGGATATAAGGAGGCAAAATGGCATTCTCAAGGATTGACACGAGAGACGAGAGACTAACAGCATTGATACTCGGCGAATTGCCCAATGTCGTATGGACGCCGACACTAAGTACATCGGGAGCTGAGCAAACAGAGTTACAGGATAATATCACTTTTCAAGTAGGCACTCGGTTTCGATACCTAGGCAGTATTTACGAATTAACGGCGCCGATGACCGTTCCGGCAAGCAACGAGAGGTTTGGTTGGGTTTATCCAAACATATCTACAGGGCAATTTGAAATTCTAACCACAAAGCGAGTAGAGGACGCGGGAGTCGCCGGTTCGCGACCGCCGATAGGAATGTGGGCGCGAGATAATAATAGGCAGGCGTTCTTGCCGATGAATCCGAGTCAAGATAGGCAATATCCTGTGAGCGAAAATAGAGATATTCTCGCCGGAAGCGGTAGTAGGAGAACAATAATAGTGCAAGATAGAGCAAGGATTTCTTTAGATTTAACGCAAAATCAACTAGGCTTTACTGTAAACAGTGTAATAGGATTTCTAGAAAATGAACTGAGCAAAAACGGAGAGTCGGACATCATATCGGTGAGCATAGCGAGAAATAATTCGGAAATAGCAACAGCGACTCTTGATAGAGGGATATGGCAAACAGCCCCTGAGTTACACGCAACACTAGCAGGCGCTATGGCATCACTAAACATATGGGGGCGAGTCGCGATAATATAATGGCGATTATGTTGACAATCGGTCAATCCGAGCCGATAATTGTTAATTACTTTATCAACGCCGCGCCGCAAAACGAGCGACCGATTCAAGCGTTTATCATCGGAAATCTTGACTTAGCGATTGCGTCAATAGAAGGGGCGCCCGCCGGAACTCAGACTGACGACTACGAGATACCAAAGCCCCCAGAATTGCCGGGGGTATCTAATCTAGAATTCGAAAGCAGAGTGTATGACGATAATATTAATGAACTCGCGCAGGTTCCGTCGACCAATGAACTAAGAACCGCGAGGCGGTTTGTCATAGAAGTGACTGATGACTATGCAATCGTCTACACATCATTCACACAGGGGATTCGAGTAGCCAGAGCGACAATCGAATTAGCGACCGCAGGATTGATTTTTGGCGAAAACCAAATAATAAGCAACTGGACTTTGACGCAATCGCTTGAAAACTTTACGCGCTCACCTAGTTCAGTAGCCATAGCATCGAATAATCCTACTGATGTGATTGTAGAGGAGATGCCGTTACGACAACGAGCCGTTTTTACTAATGACGGCGAGTTGCTCTCGGTTGGGTCAATAACAGGGACATCAATACGTCAAAATACAGTTACATTCTCGTTTGTCGACGATGCATTAGAGAACCGCGCGGAGTTTACCCAAGATGAAACGATATCTGGGCTTATGAGTACAGCCATTCAAGATTTAGCGCAGAGAATCGGAGTATCCATTGAAATTGAAAGCGACATAACTTTAGGTGAACAGGAAATCAGCATCGAAGTTAGAGAGGGCGAGCCGATAATACGAGCGATTGTAGAGTTAGTAAGAGACGCGGGAGTTTTTATGACGCGAACCAGTCATCTGAACTACTTGATAAAATCCAAATATACACACGGCGATTTATTGCCAAATGAACAACTCACAAGGATTTCCGAAAGCGAGTTTGCCGACTTTTCGATGACCGGGAGCGCTAGCGGTATCTATGGTAGCATCGAGGTAGAGATGCCAGACAAGACTAAGTTTACGATAGACTTGCAAAATCCCAATTCTAACCTTATATCAAGATACAAGAGTCCATTTACATCGCAAGTAACAGCGGAAGCGCAAGCAAGACGCGTTGCTATGGAAGGCGAAGCGATGCAGGCTAGATTCAGGAGCTCAGCAATTCTCTCGCTAGGAGACGTAGCCATTCTAAAGAATATGGGTCGCGACGAAGTAATTCGAATTGATAGAATAACCCAGAGAGACAGAGCAATGCCCTTTGACTATGAGGGGCGCTGTTGGAGCGCGAGACTAGGTATTGTGCAGGTAATTGGCGAACGAGCGGAATTTACGACTCCTGTTTTACAAATATCTTTCGGAAACTTATTAATCAGAGTCTCTATGCGGAATTATTCAATGCATTCGAGAAACGGGACGCTATACGAGGGAAGCGTAGTCAATACCAGAACTGGAGTAATAGGAGCATTTCAGAGAATACTAGTAATATTGAGAAACGACGGCAGAATAGTATTAGAAAACGGAGAGCATCCTCAATATGTGCAAACTCAACCTGAGAGTGAAGGCTTGACTTGGTATGTACTATCGGCATTCCGAGTAGTTGCCGTCTTAGTAATGGATTATTCGACAGGACAGCCAACAGTAACTAACATAGAGCGGTATTACCGTTGACAATAAGAACCCTTGCCGACATTGACCAGAATCCCAACCTTGTAATTTTCACTGGCGGTGTGTATAATATAACAGTGGCATTCGAGAATCAGGAAACTGAGCAAAGCGCCGTCGACGGAACGATTCACCGGCAGGTAAACTATACAAGGGCGGTCATACAATTCGGGGCGCGACGAGAAGGCTTTCGAGCCGACTTATTACAGACATCTCCATTAATGAACTTCGCATTGACAAGTCAAGAATCTGAGCGATTCGCATTGCCGACGCAATTTGAAGCCGCCGGGCGAATAATCGGAGCCGACAGGCATTTTTATCAACTCGAATTCAATACAAATCCGATAACAATAGGAGGACTCTAGAATGCCAGAGGTAATTTCGCCCATTGAAAAAGGTTATGTAGGAACGGAGAGCATTATAGCGCCGGGCGATATAATAATAGAAGGAGAGACGCTCGTTGAAGCGGTCGCAAGAATCGGAAGCGGCGAGAGCGGGTCTGGCGGGGCGAACGGACGGACGCCAAGTTTCGTATTAGAAGCGGACGCTGAGCGGGTTGTGGCAAGAATAGTCTCGTGGAGCGCGGGGGCGGGAGCGACTCCGCCAACAGGCTACTTATCGGAAAACGGGATAACACAAGATATATCGCAGGCAGTAAATATAAAAGGAGAACCGGGAGCCGATGGAGCGCCAGGAGCTGATGGTGCGCAAGGCGCTGATGGCGCGCCGGGAACTAATGGACAAGATGGCGCTGACGGAGCTCCAGGAGCTGATGGACAAGATGGGAGTAACGGACTCCCAGGAGCTGATGGATTGGATGGTTGGAGTCCAGTTCTTACTATAGAGTCAGATGGAGACAGACGAGTAGTTCGTATTATATCCTGGCAAGGTGGAACTGGAGCTGCGCCAGCACTTGGATATTTAGGAACAACAGGAATTGTAGCTACTGCCAGTGAAGCTTCTAATGTTGCAATAGCAGGTTCTGGTAGTGGCGGAATAAGTAATTTCACACCCTCAGAGGAGTCAGAGCTACAGGGGATTGCAAGAAACGTTAGTATAACCGGTGAAGATATATTAACAACCACCACCTCTGTGTTATACCTATCCGCTGACGACTTATCTACATTTCCAGATTCAACAGAACTTAGAGACATTCCACACACAATAGTTACTGACGGCACGTACTTTATTTATATCGCAACAAGAAGCGCAATAGACCCTGATATTAAGTTCACTGTGTCAAGGAATAATGCGCCGATTTATGAATTCACATATCGGCACGACTTCTCAATTTCAAATACAGACAACGCTTATGCTGTACTTGGTCACGCGGCTGACTCATTCCGAAGATTAAATCTAAGAACAGGCGATGTAATAAGCGCTCAAACGATAAACACAAACACTATAGCTCGATTTATGAACACCAGCGCAGAGAATATCACAGATATTGTTGAGATATACAGACGCGCTGAGACAACTTCTGAAAGTCAGCTTATAGATATTTCTGGTGGTTTAGTTCAGGGTGGAAGAATAACTTCTTTGCCTACTGGATGGAGTAGGAGACGTGAGGATGCTGATGGTGAAAGCGGTTCTTTACATAGAGCTATCGGCGTTGCATTTAAATACTTTTCTACACCAACTTGGTCTAGAGGAGTAAGAATATCAGAAATAATTAGTAAGGAACAATCTGACGCTATAACAGAGAACACATTGAAGTTAGGAGTTACTGACGGGAATGTTGCTCCTCTTGCTGAAAGATTTGATAGGACTCTTACATTGGCTAGTACGTCACTTTCTAGTGGAACCGCAAGAGCTATAATTGGCAACACACAGTTAAATAATCCCGGAAGTGACTATATAATTTCGGTTCTGTTGGAAGGCGCGTCTTACACAGTAGATATAGCGTTTGGTTCAGACCCAATAATAGACATAAGCACGGACCCTGGTAGTATTCTCACTTTGTATTTACTCGGAAGCTCAGAATTTACAGCACAGACTGTAGCTGGTTCTGTCGCAGTAGATAAGGTAGCATTAGCTGCAGGTGGATACCGAGTCAGTATTGTTGGAAATTCTCAATTTGATTTCACAGATGGCGTGTATGTTTGGTTTGAGAAATCCAGTGGCAATCAGATTAACTTTACGCTTGACAATATCAACTTACGAGTACTACCGAACACATACCAGAACGTTTTATCAGTATTAGACAACGAAATAG
>CBDCPJ010000007.1:0-16789 GCA_965220165.1 Spirochaetia bacterium | reverse complement strand
GCGGTTACCCGCCCATTGTCGTCTATGGCAAACCCTTCATGGCCGTTTAGTATTATATAAGGAGTCAATGCCGCCGGCGCCGCGCCCGCGTCGGCAATGTCGATGCGGGTAACGTCGATCGGCGTATCGTCGCTCTCATTGATAGAGAACGATGTTTCGGCGCTTGAGCGAAGCGTAAGCACAACCGCCGGTATTATCGTTATGACAATTTCGGATTGGGCGGATAGCTCGCCTACCGCGTTAAGCGAGATATCCCTCGCTTGCGCAGTCAGCCGGCGACTATTGGACGCTAAATCGGTCGCAGAATAGGCCGGAGGAGTCGCTACGGAAATGACGCCGCTAACGTGATCGATGGAAAAACCATGGAGGGTATTTGTCGGCGAACCATCGTCGCCGATAAATGAGTATTCAATCTCGTCGCCGAGATCGTCGGTCGTTTCGATCGTCAACGGATCGATAGAAAATACCGTCATGCCGCTTTCAATGGTTACTCCTTGGGGAACGGAGATGAACTCAGGCGTTTCATCGTCTATGTTAGAAACTGATATCGCGATAATAATATTACCAATATTGCCGTCCCCATCGGTTCCTTGAACAATCACTTGTCGCAAACGATCGCCGGGATCGGAACGATCGTAATCCCAGTTGGAAACGGTAAGCGTCCCTTGATCGTCAATAGAGAATATTCCATCGCTATTGCCTCGCACAATGAGATATGGCTCTTCATCCGCCGGTACCAATCCCGATGAAAACCGTGGAGATGTCGGTCGTCCCGTCGTCATTCTCGTTGACCGCTATCGTCGTTCCGTTTGATGACTCAAGGTTGACCAGGAGCGCGCGCACCATATATTCAATCGTCGAACGATCAGATGGCGATGAGCCGCCGGGAAGACTCGCGACAACCGAAACGCGATACGAAGCTTGCGCGACCAAACTATTGGGATCGCTCACGATAACCTGTCGATGGGGATGACATTGCCGTTCTTATCTGTCGCTTCGACAATAAGCTCGGGTATTTCCCCTTCGTCGAAGGAAGTCGCTTTCCCGTCCAATCCTGTCACTAACTGGATATTCCCGACTATCGCCTCTTGAGCGAGAATGCTTGTGGAAATGGAGATTTCTTTGTTCTCTGTTTCGGCAATCAATCGCGCGTCGACCGCATCGGGGATACCGTCGCCATCGCTGTCAGAGCAGGCATCGATGATGCTGCTGGTCTCGCAAAGAGGCGATAACCATACCGACGCTTCGCGAACCCTGGTCCCATTTTGATAAACATTGCGAATATAATCGACATCAAACCCTGCCCAGATAATATCTTCGGGTCTCATATCGGCTACCGACGATGGCTGTCGAGCAAGGCCAAACAAAATTATTTGCCATAATCCCACCTGTTCCATAGCATCTGTAATCGCTAAGTCGAGTGTTAAATTCGGCACCGGAACCGGCATGATTTTTATGGCTTCGGGGGCTCGTCGCATATCTGAGATCATATTCGCGCGAACCTCTTCGGTTATTTGAGAAGCCGACGAATAGGGTTCTCGATCGGGACGCAACGAATCGCGAAGCCATACCGCTCCGTATGCGAGCGCTTTGACAGCCGGTTCTCCAAAACGTTCGCGAGGATACGCAAGATGAGCAGAAGCATCGGAGCGCGCCGATTCACCCGGATCTGATGATTGGAGAAATGGATTGTTTTGCAATTGCAATTGTTGCATATCTTGCTCGTTAGAAGGGGTAATTGAGCACCCCGCGCCGATTGCCATTATCAATAGAAAAATGCCCGCAACTGCCGCTATTCTTGCAATATCACGTAACGTATTATTATTTTTGCCCATGCTCTATATTGTGTAACGATCATATTATATGTATACTATAGCGACAAATACATTAAATTCAATATAATATTTCGCTCGGCTGAGTTACACATTAATTTTGATGGCGTTTGGGCGTTGCGGGCCATATTCGGGGCGATTTCCAATAGGGCGAGCGACGCCCGCAGAGGGGGGAGCGCAATAGCGCAGGGGCAAGCCCAGTGGAGCGCGAGCGAAACTGGATCAGCGAGCCCCGATCAGCGCTATGGAGCGTGGGGGGGAGACCCCCCCTCCCTTATATTCGTTATTATCCTTGCCATTGATTGCGGCAACTGGTAGTATAGTCGATTATGTATAAACTTGTAATTTTGCGACATGGAGAGAGCGAGTGGAATCGTGTCAATAGATTTACCGGCTGGGTGGATGTCGATCTTTCGGAGCGGGGGCAAAAGGAGGCTCGTTCCGCGGGGGCGCTGTTGCGTTCGGAGGGGTATCGGTTTGACGCGGCATATACTTCGGTGCTGAAGCGGGCGATTCGGACGATGCAGATCGCGTTGCTGGAGATGGAGCATCATTGGATTGAGGTGAGGAAGCATTGGCGGCTTAACGAACGGCACTACGGATCACTGCAGGGGATGAACAAGGCCGAAATGAGCGCAAAGGTTGGAGAGGAGCAGGTCGCTATTTGGCGGCGGAGCTACGATACGCCTCCGCCTCCGTTGGATGAGGGCAGCGAGTATTCGGCGGCGAACGATCCTCGTTACGCGATGTTGCCGCCCGACGATGTTCCCGTTTCGGAGTGCCTGAAGGATACGGTCGATCGGTTCTTGCCCTACTGGAACGTGGAGATTGCGCCGAGGATCGTCGCCGGCGAAAAGATTCTGATTGTGGCGCACGGCAATTCGCTTCGCGCGTTGGCAAAACATATTGAGCATATTTCCGATGCGGATATTGCGGAGCTTAATATACCGACCGGGATACCCTTGGTGTATGAGCTGGATCGTCGGTTGTCGCCGATACGGCGCTACTATCTTGGCGATCAAGCGGCGGTCGACGCGGCGATGTCGGCGGTCGCCAATCAGGCCAAAGCGAAATAGCGATGAGCAACCATTCGCCCCATCCGGCAAAGACAGGGGCAAATCATGCGATTTTCCTGTTTCGATGCCCCGATCGCGTGGGGATTGTGGCGGCGGTTAGCCAGTTTATCGCTCGTCGCGGCGGCAATATCGTCGATTCGAGCCAGCATAGCGAGGAGGGCGAGTTTTTTATGCGCGTGGAGTGGTCGTTCGATAGCGAATCGGTGTCGCGCGAGATGCTTCGAGAGCAGTGCGGCGAGCTGGCCGAGCGGTTCAATATGGAATGGAGGTTGCGTTTTTCAGACCAATGGGCGCGGTTGGCCATTTTTGTCTCTCGGCAGACTCATTGCCTCTACGACCTTTTGTTGCGGCATCGCGAGGGCGATCTTTCGGCCGAGGTGGCTCTGGTGATTAGCAACCATCGCGACGCGGAGCCTATCGCCGATTGGTTTGGGGTGCCTTTTCACTATTTCGCCATCGATAAGGAGCGGCGAGACGAAGTTGAACGGGAAGAGATCGCGTTGCTTACCCGCGAGCGTATCGATGTGATCGCGTTGGCGCGATATATGCAGATTTTGACGTCGCAGTTTGTCGACGCGTTTCCCAATAGGATTATCAACATCCATCACAGCTTTCTTCCTGCGTTTGTCGGCGCGCGTCCGTATCACCAGGCGTTCAACCGCGGGGTAAAGATTATCGGCGCGACGAGCCACTATGTTACCGCCGACCTTGATCAGGGGCCGATTATCGAGCAGGGGGTAACCCGAGTGAGCCATCGCGATAGCGTCGACGAGCTTTTGCGCAAAGGGCGAAATATCGAGCGCGTTGTGCTGAATCGGGCGGTGAGATTGCATTTGGAGCATCGCGTGCTGACCAGCGGCAATAAGACCGTCGTTTTTCAATAGCGTTCTGTCGCATGAGGGGGGAAGTCTCCCCCCTACCTGCAGCGCGCTGATCCGCCCCCGCTGATTCGCTATTCGGCAGAGCCTCATAGCGGCGGGGGCGGGCGCGCTTCCGGCTACCCCCCTCTGCGGGCAACTATCCTATAATTGGCCAGCGCCCCGCGGCGCGCCCGCAACGCCCAAATGGGCAACAATACCTCTGCATGCCCACACAAATGCGCGCCGATCGAACCGCCATCCGCGCGAAATTGCGGCAAATCTCTCGCGGGATAGCCCGACCTATGGCTGAAAATTGGGCGTTGCGGGCCATATTCGGGGCGCATATCGATCGATATATTCCAGCGGAATTGGCATATCAATTTTGTGTTGACATATCGCATATTGCAGATTATACTCTACGGTGTGATATTTGAAATATTTTATGGAATTGCATCGTGTCGGTAAGAATCGCGGGCGTCGCGGTTATTGTCGCCGCTCTATTTGCAACCGGCGGATGCTCAATTAATCAGCTGGCCGTTCAGGCAATAGCCGGCGCGCTGACCGGAGGCTCTGGCGAAAATCCTTTTACAAGCGATAACGATCCCGAGTTGATAGCCGACGCGCTCCCCTTTGCTCTCAAACTGTTCGACACGCTCTTGCAGGCAGATCCAGAGAATGCGGAACTCTGGCTTACCGCCGGTCAGGGGTATATAAGCTATGCCGGAGGGGTTTTGCAACCGCAAATTTTGACGCTGCCCGATGAGCGTTATAGGGAATCTGCGGCGCTTTCCAAACGGGCGGCGAATCTATACTCTCGGGGCGCCGATCAGACGCTTGTCGGTCTCGATCTTAATCATCCGGGATTCCGCGAGGCATTCCTGGGAGGCGATCTCGATACCGAGCTCGCCAATATGACCGAAAGCGATGTGCCCTATCTCTATTGGCTAACATTAGGCTCTATGGGCGAATTGTCTCTCGACCCTCTGAATATAGAGCTCGGCAGCAGAATCCCCTCCATCGATAAGGCAATCCAACGGGCATTTGAACTTGATCCAACATATGGGAATGGCGCTATTCACGAGTTCTTTGTCACCTACTACGGCGCGCTTCCTCCCTCTTTGGGCGGGGATAAATCTCGCGCGCGGTATCATTTCGAGCAGGCGTTGGAGCTATCGGAGGGTCAATCGGCGGGGCTCTATATAGCTATGGCAAGAATAACCGCCATACCAGATCAAGATGTCGAGCTATTTCGCTCATTGCTCACGCAGTCGCTGGCGGTCGACGTCGACGCGAATCCCTCGTCGCGCCTGATCAATGTTGTCAGTCAACGCCAGGCGCGGTGGTATCTTGACAATATCGAGCAGTTCTTTTTTGAGTTGGATGAATAGTCGCGCGCAACGATATGCGCGGCGCTACGCTATTAATATTTTATGTATTTTTTGAGGAGTGATCTATGGGTTTATTGCGCTATTTTTTGCTTGTATTTGTTTCGTTAACATTCACGTCGATATATTCGGTCGAAGCAATTACTTTTAAACTGGCCAGTCCGGCGCCAGAGGCGAGTGTATATGGGGAGGCAGTCAGTCGCATCGCCGCTCGCTGGAGCGAAGCGTCTGATGGCGAGGTTAAGATTCGCGTATTCCATGGAGGAATCGCCGGGGATGGGAGCACGGCGTTGCGACGAATGCGAATAGGTCAGATACATATGGCTATCATTAGCGGCGCATCGATAGCGAAATTATCCAAAAAAGCTATCACAGTAAACACGCCCGGTCTTATTCGCTCGGATGAAGAGATGGAATATCTCTTTCCTCTTATCGAATCAGACCTTAACGAAGAAGCCAACGCGGCAGCGATAGAGGTTATTGGATGGGCTCGTCCCGGGTGGGTCTCAATATTTTCCAACGAGCCGGTACGAACTCCAAGCGATCTAGCGGATCTTACTCTTTCGCTTGACCCGGGAGCCGAGGAATCGATACTCGCTCTTCGTCAGATGGGCTTTCGCGTCGCCCCCAGCGATGTCACCGATTGGCTAACCGGCATAAATAGCGGACGAATACAGGCTGTATTTTCCGACCCCATTTTCATTGGCGGGTTGCAACTTTTTACATCGGTCAACTATATGCTTGATCTATTGATCACTCCCTATCTAGCGGCGTTGGTTATTTCAGATAGCGCATGGAGACGCGTTCCCGAAGACTTGCGTCCCGCCTTGTCCGCAATTGTGGAAGAGGAGATCGCTATTTTAGAGCGGGAAGGCCGCGCCTCTCTTAGTAACGTTATCGAGCTTATGGAAGAATTTGGTCTTACCATCATCTCTCCGACGGCGGAAGAAGTGCAGGAATGGCACGATATATTCGCCAAATCCTCTCGAGATGACTTCACGGGAGTCTACGACGCCGATTTTCACCGGAAAATAGAATCGCTACTTATGGAATTTCGTAGCCAACAGACTCAATAGCTTGTCGCATGCCTGATCATTATGGATGGCATAGCCCAATACACGTCGCGCGCAAATAAATGTTTATAACTCGTATCGCCCATAAATTAGAAGATTGGGTGGGAATTGGGTCGTTAATTATCCTATCGATATTGCCGCTCGTCGAAATTATTTTTCGCATCGGCAGCAGCTCTATCTTGGGATTAAGCAACTATCTCTCCCATGCCGTGCTGTTAACCGGTTTTGCGGGCGGGATGATTACCGCGCGCGATGGTCGACATCTCGCCATTAACGGCGCCGAAATCGCGCCCGCTCCGGCTCGAAAATATATCGCCGGGGTTGCCGCCGCTATCACCATAGCG
This sequence comes from Spirochaetia bacterium, assembly GCA_965220165.1. GTDB lineage: Bacteria > Spirochaetota > Spirochaetia > CBDCPJ01. The sequence continues at coordinate 10,219 of CBDCPJ010000007.1, read as the reverse complement.
TTTCTCTGCGCGCTCGCATGGAGCTCGTTTAACCTTCTTTTCATAGGATTTGAGCGAACGAGTCGTGTAGGCGTCATTCCAGCGCGATTATTGATCGCTATCATCCCCATATCCTACATAAGCATGGCTGTCCATACAATCGCCCGCGTCCAAGGGAAGTGGATACGATTGGCGGTCACTCTTTCTGGAATTATTGCGGGAACGGCGCTCGCCTATCCGGCAATTTATGATTTAGCCTATTTGATATCGATCGATCCGCCTTTCGTTCTAGATACCTATTACGATCTGTGGAATACTGCCTTGTCGTACGCGGCAATTCCTGCCGTAATCGCGTTGCTTATACTCACATTTATCGGCGTCCCGCTCTTCATCGTATTGGGGGGATGCGCCTATATTCTTTTCGCCTACTTTGAGGGCGCTCCCGCCATTGTTCCAAACGAGGGATACAATATGTTGACCAGCGATTCCATTCCGGTTATCGCGCTCTTTACCTTAAGCGGCTATATTCTCTCCGCCAGCAATGCCGGGCATCGTCTTATTCAAATATTTCGCAGCCTCTTGGGATGGTTGCCCGGAGGAATAATTATCACCGCCAGTATCGCATCGGCATTCTTCACCTCGTTTACGGGCGCGTCGGGAGTAACTATCCTTGCCATTAGCGGTCTTCTGGGAAATGTTCTCCGAAAAAACGGCTATCAAGAAAAATTCTCCACGGGATTACTCACCTCATCCAGCAACATTGGTCTTCTTTTCGCGCCGAGCCTCGCCATTATCGTATATGGAACGGTTGCGCAGGTTCGAATCGATCACCTTTTTCTTGCGGGGATCGTCCCCGGATTTCTTATGTTGCTGATTTTCAGCATTTTTGGGATTGTCTTCTCGTTACGGCGAAAAATTGAGGTAGCGAAATTCGACTGGCGACAGGCGCTTTCCGCCCTGCAAGATGGCTGGTTAGAGTTTTTTTTCCCGATATTTATTATCGTTTCGTTTCTTGGAGGGCCGCACTGGATTATCACCGCGATCATCTGTTTATCGCTTACCGCTTTTATTGCCTACCGTAAAAAATGGCGGCAACTCCTGGCCATCCCGGTAATCGCTATAGCCTTCACAGTCAAACCTACGTTAGTGGAAATATCCGCCCTTACGGTATTATACACCGTTATCGTCGAGATATTCATCTACCGAGAGATAACGGCGCGAGCCCTGATGAACGTAATCTTAAAATGTCTCTCCATCGTCGGCGGGGTATTGATCATTTTGGCCTCCGCGCGCGCGTTCTCATTTTTTATTATCGACGCTCAAATTCCAACGCTTTTAAGAGACTGGATTCAGGTCACTATCGATTCTCGCCTGGTATTTTTGCTTATCCTCAATGTTATTCTCCTATTGACCGGATGTATTATGGATATATTTTCGGCTATATTGGTGGTTGTGCCGTTAATAACACCGCTTGGCATGCTTTTTGGAATTGATCCTATCCACCTGGGCATGATATTTTTGGCCAATCTCGGCGTTGGGTTCATCACTCCTCCGGTGGGAATCGATCTATTCCTCGCCTCCTATCGCTTCGAAAAACCGCTTCCGTTCATCTACCGCAGCGTCGCGCCGTTTTTCCTCATCCAGATTATCGCCGTGCTTATCATCACCTATATACCCGAAATCAGCCTTTTTCTTGTCCGTCTCGTACAATAATCGCATTGTAGGCGCCGATCTATGTCTCTCTACTATCAAGAGCCCTATCGCGATCGTTGGAATGCCAAAATCGCTTTGGTAGAGCCTCTACCGGAACACAGCGCGATCCGCGTCGCCCTTAATCGTACGGGATTTTATCCCGGAGGCGGGGGGCAACCGAGCGATCGCGGCTCCATCGATGGCATACCGGTTATTACGGTAGACAAGTCTTCGGACAACACCATCTTTCATCATCTTGCCGAAGATTCGCTCCCTCGAAGCTTTTCGGTCGGAGATACCGTAGAGTGCCGGATCGATTGGTCGCGGCGCTACGATTACATGCAACAACATAGCGGACAGCATGTCATCTCTTCGGCGTTGATGGCCCATAATATCCCTACGCTATCGGTTCACCTTGGAAAAGAATATGTGACGATAGAGGTGGATAGTCGACAGATTCCTCCCAATACCATCCTCGATATTGAGCGCAGGGCTCGAGAAATTGTATGTTCAAACATACCGATACGCGATTATTGGATCGATTCGTCGCAAATTGAGGCGCTCAAATTGCGTCGTCCGCCAAAAATACGCGGCGCTATTCGCGTCGTCGAAATTGAACAGGTAGATCGCGTAGGGTGCGGCGGGGTGCATGTAAAAGCCACCGGAGAGATCGAGCTTATTAAATTTTCGCGATTCGAGAAAATACGCGGTCGTCTTCGCCTTATTTGGCGTGTAGGAAGGCGAGCGATAGACGAATATCGCCGGTACGGAGAGATGATCGATCTATTGAGCGATCGCCTATCGTCTCAACCCAATGAGATAGCCGATCGAACGTTAGAGATGATTGAGCGGCGCAAGCGGCAAAAATACGAGTACAGCCAGTTGGAACAGCGTGTCGCTCAAATGATATGCGAGCGCGTTATCGCCGGCAATAGAGACGATGCTCGCTGTTTACGATGTATGTTGGACAATGAATCGAAAGAAATCGAGCGATTGACGACCGAGCATTTTGCCGCGGCGCTGCGAGAGGATTCTCGCGTCAAGATGGTGTTGATAGTCAATATCGCCGATAAATATTTCACTTGGAGCATATGTTCGCTTCACTTGGATGCCGAGCGCATACGATCTGTCGCGCATATTATTGATGGGAAAGGCGGAGGAAAGGCGCCAATTTGGCGCGGCGTTGGCTCTAATGCGGCGCGTTTGGACGATTTTTTCTCTTCGCTTATCTCATTCGTCGCAAGTTGACAACCTGAAAATCGCCTCTATTTCAGCGAAAGCGTCTCGACCATATAGCGTATGCCCGTTTCGCCGCCGATACTCTCGTCTCGTTCGATAACAAATACCAACGAATCTTCATTTTCGCTGATTATGATACGCCCGATGCGATAGTATAGAACATTTTGACGATAGTAATTGGGCAACCCTACACGATATTGGCGTTCGACGCCCGATGGAAGTTCTCTGGTAAATTCAATGAGGAACGCGCTGCCGTCGTCATTACTCTTTTGATTCAATATCGCGATATAGCGATCGCCAGTCTCAAAATCTCTAAAATCAATTTGGGAAGAGGGATTCTCGCGATCAACAAGAAGATATATCAGGCGACCGGTATTGATATGATCGATATTATAACGCCGCACAATCGTCGCGGCGTCCGCGTAGGCCGTAAAAAGCGCCCCCAGTCCGTCGGCGCCGCTTTCTATGCTTCTCTCGCTGCGATATTGGAATACGCCATCCAACACAAAGGAATTAGACGGCACATTAATTAGATAGAGATCGCCATAAGGATCCGCATCGCCTTTTGTGACGCCATATTGGCCAAATAGAAAATATTTTCCGTCGGCCGAAAACCCAAGATTGGTAAAGTTTGCCACATCGCTCGCATGGATCATACTTGCGGCGAGCAACATAAGCGCCACAAATAGCATTATTCTAGTATTCATATAACTCTCCCTCTATATATTTCGGCTAACTCAAAAAATACTGTAGAATTTTTCTTTATACGTGGTATGCTATAATAGTAGCATGAAATTAGTTAGACGCCACATAAAGTATCTTTGCATTATCGCAAGCGCGCTCCTATTGGCGGCTATAGCCGCCTATATCGCAATCATTGCGTTTCGCGCGGTCATTGACATAAACTGGCTGGAAACCACGCGATTTTATTGGAAAAGCAAATGGCTAACGATATCCTATAATTATTTGCGGGAAGTCGCGCCATGGATCGTAGCGTCTATCGGCATGCAGGCGGCATTCGCGGCGATCGTTTACATAGTCGTTTTCGCGATTTTTCGCCGCAAAGCATACCATCGCCTCGCGCTGTTTGCGATATTTCTTGCTTCGATTACGATACGGGAGTTACGGATAGTCCATTTAAACGAATTGCTCGCTCCCATTCATCTCGAATTGAACATCTTAATCACCCGTTTATTCTATTTTACCTATATTACGAGCTATCTTTCGCTCCTATTTGTCAACCTATCCCTTTTTGGATATCGGCGGTTTCGTATTAGCACGGCAGTCGGGTCATCGCTTTTGGTAGCATTCGCTGTCGCCTATGGCATTTCGATCGATCGACACATTCTTCCCCCCAATTTGATCCACACTATCGGACAGGCGAATGAATTGCAGATTGCCGTCGCTATTATAGGATTCGCCATAGGAATTAACACATGCCTGCTTATTATACTGAAACGCCGGCTCAATACCATTCTTATGTCGTTGGCAACCCTGCTCCTCTATGCCGGTCAAGAAATTCTATTGCGCGCCAATACCTCAAGCATAATTATCTGCGGTTTTGCGATGACTGTAACTGGAACATCGCTATTTATCTGGCAAAACCATAAAAAATATTCGCGGGATATACGATATCCCAAGAAGCCAAATCACTCAGGCTAATGGCGTCGCTTTTTTGAATACTCGCTCTGCGCCTCCTACGCTATTGTCGCGTACAGCGTCGCGCCGATTCCGATAACGATAAGATAGGGAGCGAACCAGACAAGATTATCGCTCCGCAGAAGAGAGAACAATAGTTTTATAGAACCAAAGCCTACGACAAATGCCGCGCATACGCCGATAACAACGGCCATCGCGTCAATAGTCCCCGCGCCTTCAACGCCCGACGCGTACTGAATGCCCGTCAGCGCCATCGCCCCAGCGATAGCCGGTATAGAAAGCAATAACGAAAATTCCCCCGCCTTGCTTCGATGAAAGCCGCATAAACATGCGATGGATATCGTTATTCCCGAGCGAGATATTCCGGGGAGCGACGCAAGACCCTGCGCGACGCCAATAAGAGCCGCGTAGAGCGCCCAACGCTCGGGGATATCTCCTCGCCGCGCCGCTTGCCGATCGCCCGCCCGCCGAGCATGGCCATAACGACGAGCGGCGATAAGCGATACCGCCGTAATAACAAAGCCTATCCCGACGATGCCAAGCGTCGGTTTTTGTATAACAAGGTAGATCGATATCGCCGATATGCCGGTACAGACGGTCGCTATAGACAACATAACGATATCGCGTCGCCCCTCTCGATCATTCTTGCCGCTTTTTTGGCGAATTACGCGCCAAAAAAGCGCGATGATATTTCCTATGCGATGGCGGAAAAAAAATATGACCGCCGCCAATGTGGCGACATGGAGCAATGCGTCAAATAACAGGGGAATTTCGCCAAGGTTAAATAAATATTTGAATACAAAAAGATGCCCCGAACTGGAAATGGGAAGAAATTCGGTTACGCCCTGTATCGCGCCCAACAGGAGCGCTTGATAGCTAGTCATCGACAAAAAGAGGCTACAGCGCTCTCATTGTTGGAAAGAATAGCGAAATTACGGAGCGAATATCGCTATCTTCTTCGTAAATATGCGTATAACGCATAGCGGCAACCATAATGCTGCGAACATATTGGCGAGTTTCGCGAAAAGGCATCGCTTCGATCAATAGGAGCGAAGAAAAATCGGGATATTCTCTACGCCACCGTCTTACGCGAGTAATTCCGGCGTTATATGCCGATAACGCCAGCGCCGGCTCTTCACGAAACGCTCTAAGAAGATCATTAAAATAGAACCCTCCGATCTCTAGATTATCCTCTGGATCGGTAAGATCAGGCGCGTCAATCCCCATGCGCCAAATCATATCCTCCGCCGTCGCCGGCATCATCTGAGCCAGTCCAATCGCTCCTGCTCTCGATATAATCTCTGGGGAAAAATAGCTCTCGACTCGCAACAACGAGTAAAACATGGCGCGCGGTAGATGATATCGCGACACGACATCGTCGACCTGATCGCGAAAGGCGAGAGGATAGACCAATTTCTGTCGCGCCGTATCGACAGGCAACGCTCCCGCGCGGTAGATGGTATCCATAACGCGAAGCGAGGTCGAATACTCTCCCGCCTCGCCATACAATCGCGCTATCTCGACAAAAGTCTCAGGATCAAGCCTGTCCGCGCATGTTCTCGACCAGGCGTTCGCCTCTTGCAAAAGCGAATAGCGAATAAATCCATCCACAATAATCATACAATCGCTGGCAACCACCAGAGGATCGTCGATCGGCGACGATCGCAACGCAGGGCTTGCCTCGCGACCCAACAGACTCCCCGATAGCGCGGCGTAAAAATAGCTCTCGTTTTGAATGTAGCCGTCGATTAGCCCGGCGCGAAGCGATTCCCGTCGCTCTTGAGTAGCGGCAAAGAGTCCTATCCTCGCAGCCTCCGCCAATATCACATTCCATTGCGCTCGATCGCGCCTCGCTCCTATCGCCTCCACAATATCGCGCGTTCGCAAAAGCGTCTCCCAATCGCGCTCCCATAAAAGCTCCGAAACAAGCCGTTGCAAGAGATCGGAAAAGTATGCGGGATTGTCTATTTCATTATACCGCGCTTCCAGCGCCTCGGCGAAATCGCGAGGGCCTATCTCCAAGATTTCTCGGAAATAGAGCCATAAATGGCGGTCGTCGGGAGTAATTTCAAGCGCCTCCCTAAAATGCCGAGCCGAGAGATTATGACTATCGACGGCATTGTAGAGCCTTCCGAGCCACTCATGCGCCACGCCGCTGTTGCTCGTCTCCAGCATGGGCAACAATGCGCCCATCAACTCTGCTCCCGCGCCCCCCGCAGATTCGCTATAGAGGTAGGCGCGTCCCAAATCCCTAATAGATCGAGGCGAAAAATAGCCGCGAATTTCCGAAACGGAGAGCGTAGGGATCAATGCCGAGAAAATCTCTGCCGCTCGGTCGTATTCCCCGGTCGCCACATTGGTCTTAGCCTCAAAAAAGCGGCGTTGCCTTTCGAACAACGCATTTTCTAGGCGTGGATTAGACTGCAGATAGAGAAAGAAGCGATGATGGAATTGCGACGCGGTATAGTCGGAAAAAAACTGATCGGCCAGCCGCCTCCATTCGTCGTTTCCATTGCGATATGCCACCACCAATCTCCATAACATAACTTCCGATTGACGATGGCGAATTTCCCAAATAGGATTGTCATCTTCATAATTGATAAGCTCTTGGTAGTCGGGCAATAGATTCAATAGACGAGCGTCCTCTTCTAACCAATAGTTGGCATTAAGAACATGCCGATAATAGGAGAGATTATCGGGATAGCGACGAAAGCCGATAGTCGCGATACGACGCGCCGAACGCCAATCGCGATCGCGCTCGAAGCGATCCAATAGCAACAACCCCGCCTCCATCCGCCATGGCTCTTCGCCATTGTTAAACGTAACGCGTAGAAGATCGCTGCTCATACTCCCCATAGAGATGCGCTCAAAAATATGCGCGAGATAAAACGAGGCGCTACTCCCCAGCCGGCTGACATCGCGAATGCGATATCGGGAATAGTCGACATTGCGAAGAAACCCGTAATCTCCGCTTGCAACACGTCCCTCTACATAAGAGATCGGAAGATCCCATAGCGAATCTTCAGAATTGCACCCGCCGAAAATAGCGACAAGCGCGCCAAGCGCGAAACAGAAATAATGTTTTGATCTATGGAATAGATGAAAAAATATGCAACGGAGGAACATCGGCCGTCCATATCGATGAGATCAGAATAATCACGCTTCCTACCGCCGCCAACGCGCACAATAGATAGAGAAACAACAGCGGAATCAAGCGACGATATGACACCTGTTTCTTCTGGCTATGAACGGAAGCGCCGACAGTATTCTGTTTGAATGAGATTTGGGGATCCATACCTATCCACGCCTCTTCATTTGAATCTGCAGCGCCGTCCTCTTCGCTGTCGTCATCGCGCGCATCGCCAGAATCGATTGCGGGATCTCTATCTGCCACTTTGTATGTAAGCGAGTCGTATTCGCCGCTCATCGCATCCATCAGCTGCGCCTGAAGATACCCATACTCGTCGATACCGATATTGAGATCAATATCCACCTCGCCCTCGGGAAGGGGAAGAAGGTTATGCACCACCAGCCGACCAATCGTATCCGATTTAGCAAATGTGGTATCAGAAGATTGATAAATATATATCTCCACGCTCTCTTGGTGATTTACAACAGTGGTAAGCACAATCGATTGCATACCCTGAAATTGAGTATCAAAAAGCTCGTGAACCGATCCATCCACGTCTCGCAACCCTATAAATCGTTTTTCAGCATCCGCCATATTTCATCCCTCGCCCAATAGTATCGTCAAATATCCGTCGTATAAGTAGCGCGCATATCAGAGAATCTCGCAAAAATCCTCGAATGGCAGTCGATTATTGCGAGGAAAGACCCCCGAAAGATCGCCGTAGCCTATATTACAGAGAAAATTGGATTTTGTGTCTCCATCGGGAAAAAACTCTTGATCAAGCGAATCATTATTAAAGCCGGACATCGGACCGCAATCGAGCCCCAACGCGCGGGCGGCGATAATAAAATATCCGCCTTGCAATGAGCCATTGCGAAACGCCGTGATCTGCGCCAAATTCGCGTCATTTTTGAAATGATCGGAAAAATGCAACGCCTGAGGAAATGTCGTGGGCATACTGCGATAAAAGGTACGATCGTAGGCGATAATCGCGGTAACCGGAGCATCCATCGTCTTTTGCGCATTTTGTTTGCCCACATGCGGCTTAAGACGCCGTTTCGACTCGGGCGTCGTAATAAAAACAAACCGCGCGGGCAACGAGTTAACGCTCGTCGGCCCCATAGACGCAAGCTCGGCGACGCTGCGCAACAGATCATTCGGAACGGGACGCGTCTGCCAAGCATTATGCGTGCGGGCCTCTCTAAAAATAAGGTCCAATTCATCATCGCCCAGCCGCAAAAGACGCGCTCGCATTTTTTCGACCCGTTGACGCGCCTGATCCACAGCAAGGCTATTTGTATCCATACCGCATCGTATCAATACCGCAACCAATTGTCAAGTCGACAACGAGAATCGAAGAATTGAGGCGATCCGTCATAGAAGGGGGAAGTCTCCCCCCGCGCTCCATAGCGCTGACCGGGGCGCGCTGATCCAGTTTCGCTCGCGCTCCACTGGGCGCGCCCCTGCGCTATTGCGCTCCCCCCTCAGCGGGAGCGCCCCGCCATCGTAAATCCCCCCGCAAATTTCCCGCAACGCCCGATCCCCCGTGCATCGCGCGGGCGCCGCCCCCATCCTCATCTGCCCCAATCTCCTCACGCCCGCGGGATTCAATTGGAATATTGAAAATTATTTTACAGATAAATTTATATAACAAATTTTCTAACGATAATAAGAATTGATAGTTACATTATGCATAAAAAGATACTGGTATCATATAAACAATCTTTTGGAGGAGTTGAGTATGATGAATAATTTAAATTCCATCTTACTAGAAGGGAATTTAACAAAAGACCCCGTTCTAAAGAGCGTAGGGAACGATATCTCGATATGTACTTTTGGCATAGCATGCAATAGGTATTATAAGCGCGATGACGAAACGCAAAAAGAGGTATCCTTCTTTGAAATAGAATCGTGGGGCAATTTAGCGGAACGTTGCGGCGAATATCTTATCAAAGGACGCGGCGTTCGAGTGGTGGGAAGGCTTAAACAGGATCGCTGGAATACCGGGGATGGCGACGCTCGTTCGGCAATAAAAATAGTGGCGGAGCATGTCGAATTTCGTCCCAGTTTCCGATCTTCCGGCAATAAAAAGGATTCTCGATCGCCAAACAGAAATAGCAAGCGAGCGTCATCGGAGCCCGAAGGCGCCGAGGCGATGGAGCTATCAATGTCCGCGGCGGAGGGCTAGCTTTCCGCTCTTTTCCGTTTTGCGATATGCCAAAGCGGGACGAACGCCAAAGCGGCGTTCTCATTGCGGGGCCGCAGGTGATATTTCCTGCGGCTATGCTTGAGAATCGCCGTCCGAATAAGGCGTTTCGTCCTGCGACAGCATGTCGTCCGCCGACGGAAGCGCATCCAATAACGAAAAATCTTCTATCGGCGGAAGAGGTTCAGTCGAAGAAGGATCTTCTGCCGGCGGGAGTTCGCCAGTCGGCGGAAGACCATCCATTTGCGGCAACTCGTCCACCGGCGGAAGACCGTCCGTTTGCGGCAACTCGTCCACCGGCGGAAGACCATCCG
>CBDCPJ010000006.1:0-16273 GCA_965220165.1 Spirochaetia bacterium | reverse complement strand
GGGAACGGCGATTAAACGCAAACAATCTAAAAGTGAGTAGACAACATTTTGGGAATAGGTTAAAATTAAATTATCTTCCTATGCTATTCTTTTGCCTCGCCAATAATCATTGGCGGGGCTTTTTAGTTGCGCAACACCAAACGTAGCGCCCGAGAGCGGAGGCTATAATAGAGTATGTAGACCGAGCGGTTGAAGTTACTAGAGGAAGTAGAAATAGAGGTAGAGCGAATCATAAGAATAGCGGAGCCCGCGTTGCTAGAGTGATAATATCGACGAAACTAAGTCGGCGCTTAGATCGAAGCGCTAGTAAGCGCGCGGTCTAATTAGTAATAAGAACAATGAATTAAATGACTTATTAAATACCGCGACAGTAGAATTGAATATACTAAAAACGGAACTAACAACCTTGCGTCAAACGCTTGAAAACCTAGAAAGGGAGCGGGATAGGCTTGTCAAGGAACTGAATAAGGCAAACAATTTATTCAATTCAATAAAAAGCGAATAGCAACAATAATATCTGTAGTTATAATTTTATTAATAATTCATGGCAATAATTATCAAGATTTTTATAAAAAAAGGGCGTTGACGCTGATAAATTAATTAAAAAAATAAAAAATATTTCATAATTAGTTTTGGTAAAAACGCTAAGAAGCCAGAGATAGCAACGATTTCCGATAGAAAAAAAAGTTTGTGAAATATTAAAAAAAAAACTTGACATTGATGAACGAAATTATTATTATATGAGTTATGAATGAATTAGTTAATAGCGTATCGCGCCCTGGCGTGGTAGAGGATATCGTTAGAGGGTTTTTATCTCATTTAGAATATGTGATGAGTGAAAACGTGGTAAAATCGTATGGCACCGGAATCCAGACAACCTCTGTGCTAATGAAGTCGAGAGGCAATCGAGCGTTCTGGTCGATCTGGAAAAAGAACAAGGAGTTGATAAAATCGATTGGCTTTTCGATGAAAAAAATTGACGACTCGTTTGTGGTCGAGCATTTTCAAAGAACCGACGAGGATGAGCCAATGGTTGACGTCGAGATTCACGCGGGAAGCGAGATTCATTGCGCGGAATACTTGGCGACTACGACAATTAGAGTCGCGAAAGCATTCCTAGTCGACGGGCAGTTGCCGAGAGCGTATGGAATGGCGATTGCGAAAACGCATTATGTTTGAAAAGCACGGTGCTGACGCTGTTTATTATAATGGTAAAATCAAAGTCGATTATCATACGATAATTAAGGTAGACGAGACCGATAACGAGCCGGCAACGAGTAGATAAAAAAGAGACAAAACAAAATAAAGGAGAAAAAAAGGAAGTGAGCAATAAAAAGGAGAATATAGTGGAGAATAAAGAGAATAGACAGGATAGTATAATGGATAAGATAGTAACATGACAATGGGCAAAAAGTATAAAATAATAACCCATAGATCTGAACATAGGCAAATATTGGTCTCGGTTGAAGATGAGCAGTACTACAATAACCCAGACGTGACGCCACATAGAGGTAGGAATGACGGAACCTTGACAGAGGAAATCAATAATGGCGAGACGGCAAGGTTTTTTAAGTCGCTAAGAATCTACAGAGACGACAAGGTCTACTGGGACGGCAATTTAAATCATCAGACACCAAAAGGCGTCAATATGTAGAGTTATGCGCGCCAATGATGAAGTACAAAGAATCTGGGATAATAGATTTGGTCGACGGATAGCGAAAAACTTAGGGTTTTATGTGCTGGACGGGCTCGTTTCACATAATCAACTGGTCAAAAACGCGACGCAATATCTTATAGAATCTGGGTTGATTCCAGGAGAGGCAAACTAATGATATATAAGCAGGGACGTTAAAAGACATAATTTTAGATAGGCTATATGATCACGATGTCCAGTTCAAAGAAAATATGCGAGCGATACTTTTTGATGAGATAAAAGACGACGCAAAATATCTGGAAATAGAGGACTCAGACGACAGATTCATAAATTTAGCGAGCAAAATATTGAAATATATGCTGGACTTCGGGGGCGAGGAGCCCCCAGAGGATGATGAGGAGTCTGAAGTGCAACTGCACAAAAGCGACTAAACAGCGAGATAAATCGATGATAATGGCAAAAATAGGCAGACCAAAAAAAATGCAGATAATAATACATAGGAGGATTAGGAATGAATAATTTTGTTGATAGAATATTATCTGAAGCCCCAGAGGGAGACAGGGAGCGGTTTTTAGCGCTAGATTACAGTAGTAAAAGCGTTAAAAAAGGAGATGGAAGGAATCAAGGAGCGATTTATAGAGAGCGGGCAGTTCGTCAATTATGCGGACCGCGTGCGTCATATGAGGTATCGTCGCCCGATGAGTTTTATGAATAACATTGTTAATAAGACAATTCCAATTGGGTGTTTGTCGCTATCCACATCGAATTGCAAGATTATTTTTGGCGAGACTCCACCGGAAGGCATCAGTTTCACAAAAACTACGACCGAAAGGGTTGGTAGTAAAATGAAGGGTGCTAGTCAAATGATAGAAAGCATAGCATTTGACGAAAGAACACACAAATATACCGCGATAATTGACGGGCAAAAACGATACCCAGCATCGGTTTCCGAGGTTTGTAGAGGAAGTTATGGATACATTTCCCCAGCCGCCGAGGCGGCGATGAAGCGGGGGCGGGAGGTTCACGACGACATAGCGACAAGATTGCTGTCGGGCGAAGAGCCAAAAAAAATCATCAATAAGTTCGCGCGATTCACCGAGAATTTGTACACAGTTCATGTTGAACACCCTGATGTGCGCGCTTTTTGGCAAGCTATTAGTCGCGGGAACTCCGGACTTGATAGCCGAAACAAGATTGGGCGACTGGGTTGTCATCGACTGGAAAACAGGAACGCAAGCTAATTCAATTCATTACACTTGGCAAGTCGCGATGTACGCGTTAATGGTCGGGGCGAAAAGAGCGATGATAGTTTTTACAGACCAAGAAAAGCATTAAACCAGTTTTGGTTGGATATGCAAAAAAACGCGATAATCGCCTTGTGCAAGAAATATTCAACGGAGATGAACACAAACATCAAAGAGACAGCAATAGAAAAGGAAGGTGAACTATGAGTATGAATTACAATGACAGAGCATTGCAGATAGTAGACGCAGAGCAAGTCGCGGAGTATTCAAAGATGTTGTTTTATGGAACGCCACATAGCGGAAAAAGCTACACGTCTTTACAGGTTGCGAATGAAATGAAAGTGGAGGGTGACCAGATAGGGGTCATCGATCTGGAGGGAGGCGGGACTACACAATATTCTCGCAAATTCCCACATCGCCTAATAAAGACGCCGAGCGCGCATCCGAATTATATCATAGACGCCGTTGACATCTTTTTAAAAGAGCAAATAGATATAATCGTCGTCGACGGGCTCGACGAACTCTGGAGTTGGGCGATTCAATACGCTGATGAAAAAGGGTCGTGGTCGCAAATTAGCAAGATGACTAATAAGGCGCTTGACTATATCGCAAGAGTAGATGCGCATATAATAGCGACAAGTAAAACCACTAACAAAAAGCGGGAAACTAAGAGTGGCGACGCTGTCGACGCAAAGCCAGCGCCGCCACAATTTGGCAAAAGATATCTGGAAGCGACGTTTCACTTAGCGATAGCGTTGTCAACCGCCCCCGAGAAATCCATAGAGTTTTACTGGGCAAAAAGCCGGTATGGAGATACACAAGGCGATTGTCAAGTCGTCTCGTATAGAGACACAGGAATTATCGCGCGAAAAATAGCAACGATAAAAAAACTGGTCTCCATGCAAGAGTATGAAAAGCCATTGGGAACTATGCGCAAGGAAGCGCTAGAAGTTTTCGATGAATTGGCGAGAATTGATAAAAAGGCAGCGGAAAACTCTGAGGTAATGTACGAAAAGATTGAAAACGCCACAAGAGCAAACGCGGCGAGATATAAAAAGATTTTTGAAAAAAGGTTACAAGAGGCTAATGAGGAACGGGAATACGCAAAAGAACAAGAACTTGCGAAAAAAAAGCGAGCTAGGAGAAGTGTTGAAAAGAAGTCAGTGAAAAAGGAGGCTCCACAGGAGGCGCCGCAAGAGACACTAAAGGAGACGCCAAACGAGGTAGTCGCGCCGACAATACTGTCAAAAAAAAGATTCATAAAACATCTGCTTGAATTAAGGCTTAGCGGCGAAAAGTCAAGACTGCGCAATGACTTATTACAAGTAAACACCAACACGACTTCGCTGTTATCACTCGTTGAATACTGCGTAGACGCGGGGATTCCGATAAATGAAGAATGGCTAGATGTTAATAAGGAGGTAAGCAAGTGGAAGTAATAGAAGGATTCAAGGTCATTAAATGCGGGCCGAGAATAGAAGGAGGGTATTTTGACGAAACGCCAACGCACATTGTCGCGCACGCAACGCACGGAGGTCGAGCGCAAAAATCTATAGACTGGATGTTGCGGTCCAAGGAAGCCGCGTTTGCGCATATAGTGATTTCAAGGAAGGGCACGATTTATCTATTGTGCCCACTAATATACAAGGCTTGGCACGCCGGAAATGGCTCGTTCTCGCATCGACCAAACAGTAATCCAAACGATTTCACAATCGGAATCGAGTTTGCCAATATGGGTCGACTAAAAGTTTTAGATACAGGAGAGCGAAAGGAATTCCGGTCAATCTACCCTTGGAATGGGAAACTAACCGTTCCAAGAAAGGATGTCGTTTTTGACGGCGAAACGCCATATGAAGCCATAACAATTGACCAAATGAACACGTTTGTCAAAATCTGCCACAAAGTCGACGACCATTTTGGCGGAGGGATAAAGTTTACCGAGCACCGAGTTATTGACAAGAGAAAAGACTCGGAAGGCAGGAAACTAAAAACGGATATAGGTCCGGCATTCAGAATAGCGTTAAAGCAAAACTCGCCAAAAATGGAATACGTCTTTAATGATTGAAAGGGTTTTGCCGTTAACAAAAAAAGTAGAGATAACGCTATCCAACGACGAAATGGTCGCCCTTGGCGGTGGCGCGGCGATTATGGTAAGGCTGTCGACACACAAACCGCGCCCGCTATCGATACACAAGAGATTTTGGGCGACGGTCGGCGAGTTGGCAGTTGACTTATCGGCGTTGAATGGCGAAATGGTAAGTAAAGAGGGCGCGAGATACTCGCTCCAATTGCTAGGACAGCGAGAATTGGATAGAATGAGGACATCGGACCCAGACTTTATGCACGGGTTTGACTTTATAAAGATAGACGATGAATTATCGACGCCGGTATTCGTTTCAATGGCTAAAAAAAACTGGATAATTCAAGCATATAGTTTCTTACTTGACATAGCGAGACAGTGGAGAGCGGAACATGGTATATACAATAGGGAGGGGATATGAAAAACAGGGAGTTAAATAGAGAATTTGATACAGCAGAGTTATTCTACGATGCAGTTAATTGCCAACGGGAAGTGTCAAAGATTTTTGACAGTAAAGGAAGGTTACTAATTATGAACAGGAATAATGAGATAATAGAAATAAACACTTTCTATAGAGACGGCTTAACGTTACGGTCTAGGTTTATAATGCGTAAGACTGGCGATAGCGGCGCGCTTTATCGAAAAGTAGGGTATAATGAAGCCGGTATTAAAATCTACGAGACTGACTATAAACAAGGAGCCCCAGCGGAGGTAAAACAATATGATAAAAACGGGGCTCCAATAAGTCTAATAGAATATAAAGACAGCAAAGTGCAGTTCATCGCGACGAGAGACGATAAAGATAGAGGAGTGTGGCACAGGGACTTTCACTCCGGAGAGTACATAGAGTTACAAGAATCATAGGAGGGTAATATGAATAAGGAATACACAGTGGATAATGAAAGGGAAAATAGTGAATATTCAGTAGACAGGCACAGGAAGGCGCGGTTTTTCTACAGCCACACTAATGAGCCTGTAGAGGATAAGGGGAAAAATGACTTATCTTTTGACGACCAGGGTAGAATGGAAATATGGGATGAAAAAGAGGACACAATAGAGATAAGGACTTTTTATGATGACGGGCTGACGGTAAAGTCACGTTTTGTCGCAAGCAGGATTGGCGACAAGCTAAACTATAAAGTGGGTTACGACGAAACCGGAGTGACAATCTACAAGACCATTTACAAAAGAGGTTTGCCATATAGAGTAATCAAATATGAACGCGACAAAAATGTAATGTACAAGTGTCGTTCGCAACGTTTATAATGGGAAGTATGAATAGTAAAGAGATTAATTATAGGAGGTTAATATGAGCAAAGGCAAAGGACATACACAAGGGAAAGGTAAGCAAACGGAATTTATAGAATTCACGGAATTTATAGAATTCCCGGAAGACCAGGACAAGATAGTAAGGCTATTCTATAGTAATAGCAACGAACCGGTAGACAACAAAGAATTAACTCACTTCTCTTTTGATGAGTGGCATCGAATGGTGATGTGGAACGACAAGGAAAAGTTAGTAGAAATAAGAACGTTCTATGAGGACGGACTTACTATTAAAGCAAGATTCATAGCTACGATGAGAGACGACGAATTAAACTATAAGATATCGTATGATGAGTATGGAAACCCTACATATAAAACCACTTACAAAAATGGGCTGCCATGTAGAATTCAAACATGGCAACCAGACGAGCCAGACATAAAAAAGGAGACAAAATGAGTAATCAAAGGGAATGTAAACGATGCAAGCAGGAGAGAGAGTGTAAGGAACGAGAACGAAGGGAACGCAAGAAGGCTAAGCATTATATAGAGTACGATAAAAATGAGCCAATTCAATTCAATCGCGATGCCGAGCGACTATTCTATAGCCGGGGAAATAGCCCGGTCAAGGACCCGACAACGGATGGTTGGTGCTTAGATTCTCGCAAGAGAATGTTAGTATGGGAAGCGGATTCACACATCACTGAAATACGGACATTCTACAAAGACCAATTGACAATAAAGTCAAGATTTATAATGAGCAAGTCTGGTCTGAAGCTAAGTTACAAAATCCGCTATGACAAGTCAGGCGCCGTACTTGAAAAGACAATATACAAACTGGGCGTTCCATATGAGATAATTAAATATGACGATATGGGAAGGGTCACTCAAAGGTGCCTGTACAAAAATGACTGGATAAACACAGATTCAATATACGCAAGAAAGGAGGATTCGAAATGAGTAATAATAAAGAAGGAGGATTCGAGATGAGTAATAATAAAGAATGTAAGGAAGGCAAATGCAATTATGAATGCAAAGAGCGATTTAATGGACCACAGGATTATATGTGGATTGATAAGAAAAAAAGAGCGTTTATACGGAAAACGGAATCAGGCGGCGTCGAAATAAGAACATTCCATAAAGACGGGATGACGATTAAAGCAAGGTTTTTTATGGCAAAGGACGGCGAAAGATTCGCTTATAAAATCGGCTACAATAAAGCGGGAGTTATGCTGCACAAGACTACATATCTAGACGGAATCCCCCATGAGGTGAACATATATGACGACGCGGGCAGAATCAGTCGTTATTTCACTTACGACGACAAAAACATCAGATCCTGCAGGGAATTCGCATATGAGCCGTTAAGCAAAGGATGTTCATTTGCTGACCATGTTAACAAGCAAAAGTAGATTCGAGATAAATGCATATGATAAACTATGATACAATGCTAATGTCGGACGATAATTCATACTATGATGAGCAATATACAACAAGGTATAAATTCATAACGACTGAATCAGGTCGCGAATTAGCTGACAAATTCCACTATAATCAAGACGGAATATTGCGGTTCACAGTTAGATATGAACAAGAGCTGCCTTATAGTATAATTAAATACGATAACCAAGGAAATGTCATTGGCGAGGGCTTCTACCAGGAAGGCTATGAATAGGCGGCGATTCGAAATCAACGAGACTAAAAGAGAATTGTGGGAATCACAGCAAGGCCAGTGCGCTTGCTGTGGCGCTCCCCTTGGGCAAGCAGACCATCCACAATTAGCGCATTTGTCTCCACAAAGCAAGTCGCTAATAAGGATATATGGCGAGAAGGTTATTCACAATAAGCGGAACTTGAGAATGGTCTGCTGTATGAATTGTAACCACAAGGTTGGGTTGCCGCCTAGCGAATGGCACGAGAATTGCCAAGAGATAATGAATTGTCTATAGGAAAGCCCTTACTAGCAAGCGTTTCGAAAGGGCTTGTTAGAATTATAATATTATGATATTATACCGATAATAGTTGGTAATGAGAAGAAACAAGAATCAGATAGACAGAGTAATGAGAATGCGCGGCGAGGGCTATACGCAAAAGGCAATCGCAAAGGCTGTAGGGATAACCCAACCGCGTGTTAATCAAATAATCAAGCGCTATGGGATTAATGGCGGTGGGGAAATCTCGATTCCCAAACTAGATGAGCGGTTCCAAAATATATTTAGTGAAGGAGACGCCCAAAAGATAAAGGCGCTTTGGGATAGCGGTATAAATATCGCAAGAATTGCCGCTACGGAACTAGCAACAGAGATTCCCGACAACGTTATAGACGAAACGAATGAGGATGTAAAAGGAAAGGCAATTGCAAACTATTCAGCAATGGTGGACATTGGGAGAACAAGAACAATTGGCGGCGCGGCGCTAGTAGAAATGGTAAAAAAACTGGAAGCGCAGGCAAAGAATAATGCCTTATCGCTGATGTCAACGAGAAACAAGATATGTTTATCAACAGGAGCGACCGAGACTCTGTCAATCCCGATAAGATTCGCGCGGCTATTGGAGCGCGGTCCATACTATAAAGCTCTATGGAGCGGTCGCGGCGGCGGTAAATCTTGGGCTGTCGCTATCGCGCTAATATCTATAATGAGCGGCGAAAAGCTAGTCGCTAATTCTTGGGAACCGCCGGTCAAAATTATAGTTATGCGTAAAACCTTTCAGAGCATTGGACAGTCGATGCATACGCTGTTTAGAGATATCATTAATAACTATAACCTAGCGGACTTCACTGTCCATAAGAATCAGATTACACATAGTAACGGAAGCGAAATAAATTACGCGGGATTCTATCCCGGCAACGACCGGAACTCGCTAGTTAATAGAATAAAAGGGATTGAAAGCGTTGACATTTGTCTAATAGAGGAAGCGGACGATGTAGAATCACAATACTGGGAAATTTTAGTTCCGACAATTCGAAAAAGCGGAAGCGAAATATGGGCAACGTTCAATCCGTCTACTAAGCGAACGGCAACATACCAAAAGTTTATCGCTCACCCGCCAGACAATGCGCTCGTCATTGAAACCAACTACCAGCAAAACAAGTTCCTTTCAAAAACAGCAATAGAGCAAGCCAATCAGTTAAAAAAGTATGATTTAGAATTATATGAGCACATTTATATGGGCAAACCCAGAGAGGCGGCGACCAACGCGATATTCGCCGGCAATATAATTGTGGCGGAGCCAAGTGACGAGGCGTTACAAGGAGACATTCGCCGGGGCGTTGACTGGAGCGGAGGAGTCTCGCCAGCGGTATGCTTAGATTGCAGGCTTTTCAACGGACAGGTTTTCATAATTGACGCGTTCTACAAATTCGACGGGCGGTTTAATGAAATAGCGAAATGGATAAGCGAGCTAGAAAAAAGAGATTCTATAGTATATTGTGACAGCGCCGATAGAACCGCGACCGCAGGGTTAAACGATCATTGCTCTCGGATGTTTGGACACCGCCCGGGAAGGCTTGTTCAAAAATGGGCGCATTCAGTTTGGCAAGGAATTCAGTATCTACGGCAAATGAACGGCGGCAAAGCAGGTATTGTCATCGCGCCGCATTTAGCGGAGATTATCGCCGAGTTTAGAAACTATAGGTGGCAACAGGATTCAAGCGGCGACATTACTGAAAAGCCGGAGGTTCGACAAGCAGATCACGCCATAGACGCATTGCGATATGCGTTGTCGCGCGATATCTTTAAAAGAATGAGGCAATCAAGATGACTTATGAACTAGGTTCGATTGGAGAAGGCAAGAGCATTACCGAGATTAAAAATATAATAAAGAGCAGGCAACAAGCCTATACTGAGGTTCGCGACTACTTAGTCGGAAATAACAGGCAAGCGACTCAGTTATTCAACGAGCGAAAGCAAAAAGACAGGGCAAATCAAATTTACCGAAACACGCGGCTATCGAGATATGTCGATACAATAACCGGAGTCATAGCGTCGCCGGGCTACCAGCGATATTCATTCAAGGGCGACATACCTAAATATGCAGACGAGCTAAACTGGGATGCCATATTTAATTCTTGGCGGCGACTTGTGAAGGAGTCTTTAGTATATGGCAAAGCAGCGATAATCATTGCCGGCGAAAAAGCGGTTATTAATAATCGGACGCCGTTAGACTTTATAGACATAGTAAATAATTATGGAGAGACCGTAAGGCTAGTAGACTCGGCAGGAACTGAGTATAAGAAAGGCGCCTTTGAATATGAAGGACTCCCGTTTGTAGTACTCAGGCGAACCAGTGAATCCCAACCGTATCTCTATCTAATCAAGGATTCGATTGACGCGATAGACAGGATTTTGATGAATTGGATGTTGCAACACGATAGAAATAACAATATCTATATGGCGACGCCTTATTCAATATCGAATGCAGAATTAGAGGCGTTAAACAAGCACGATGTCCATATATTAGAGGGCGTTGACCCAACATTAATTAAGCAAGTGGGAACCTATACCGCGAACGCGGGAGCCGACTTGATATTAAAAGCGATAAACTCCGGGCTACAGGAGATGACCGGGATACCAGATTATGAACAATTAACAGCAGGAAACGACCCGAGCGGAACCGCTTTGATGATGAGGTTGACCATTATGGTAAATACGATTGCCGAATTCGAAAACGCGGCATTAGAGGCGTTGCGACTTTTCGTAGAGAGGTATATTGAAATATGGGGAAGGGTAAACAAGGAGAATATTGGCGAGTTGCCGAGAATAGATATCGACCGCAATATACCACAGAGTCAGACCGCTAATATAGCACTACTAAATCTAGCGGGCGCTAGCAAGCGTACGATCTGGCAGGCGGCGAACTTGGACCCAGAGGTTGAACAGCAAAACATTCTCGATGAGCAGGGGTTAGATAGTGGCGACGATGTCACAAATCCTTTTGGCGCTTGATGCAGACACATTGGCGTCCGCGCGAGAGGCAATACTCGCAATCCGAGAGCGCGTTAACGACGGCAATTATATGGTAGATTTTGACAGAGCTATTCGACGCAATGGCAACGCCGCCGAAAAAGTAGCCGCCTTGCGAGAGATTATTTCTGCTAGACACCAGAACCTGTTTAGAGCAGTGCGGTCAGTCTCGCGAAGGTTTGCCGAGAGCGAATTACTCAGAGGCTCAGCATCCGCTCATTCGCTAGTGCAAAGGGCGGGAGTCGAAGTACCAAGATTCAGGAGCCCGGCGAATAACGATTTCCAATTAGTAAGATATCAAAGGGTAGGAGCGTATCAATTCGACAGCCGGAGCGTAAGTACAAGAACAATTCTTAGTGAGGAACGGCGATTAATGATAGAGCGAGTCTTTCGACGCGCGGCTCCCCTTGCGCAAAGAGGGGCGTCGGTTCAGTCGATTAGTCAGACAGTGCTTAGTGACTTGACTAGGGCATTCGGCAGGAGACTCAGCGAAAGTTACGGAACGGTTACTAGGATTGTAAGAACCGAGCTAAAAAGGAACTTTCAAGCGGGGCTCTCCTTGCAACAAAGGAATCTACAATCGGCAGGCGTTAATTTGCGAAGGCAATGGATAACAGCGAATGACGAGAGAACTAGAGATAGACACTTGAAGTTGCATCGAAAATTCGAAAGCGCCGACGGAACCTTTAACGCGGGCATCTATAGACCGCGATATCCGGGAGCCTTTGGGGAGCCGTCGCAAGATATAAACTGCCGATGCACAGTCATTCTGGCGATACCGGGAATGGGAAACCCGGAACTCGGAACGATTGGCGACGCTAGAGAGCGAATTAATAACATCATCGGTTGACAATTAATTCGAGCGATGTATATTGTATAATATGACAGGCGATAGAGAGATATGCTGAGCAAAGGAGAATGCGAGAAAATGGATTGGTTTGACGAAAGAATAGAGCAAGAACATTATAAATGGGAACGACAATTAAAAATAATAATGCTTGAACAGGAAATCAACAAGATGCTTGAAATAATCGAGCAAAAAAGAAAAATGCTTAGACTTGAAAAGCAAGCACACGAGATGTGGAGAGAAGTGCAAGACATAGAACGAGAAATATATGGAATCTAAAAGGAGTGAATTATGAGCGATGTAGAGAATAAACAGCCTGCAGAGCAGGAACCGAGCGCTGGCGACACACAGCAAGACGAGTTAAAAAAACTAGTTGCCGAGCGAGACACATTTAAGCAGGAATTAGAGCAAAGCAACAACAGGATAAAGACGCTAGAGGAACGTATAGCGGAAATCCCCAAACCACAATCGGAGTTAGAAAAGGCGCGAGATCTGGCAAAAACTGATTCAGAGCGAGCCGAGTTGGACAGACAGATAGAGCAAACCAAGTTAAAAGCGGAAGTCGCGAGACTCACTAAAGAGCGAGAGCAAATCGAGGCAAAAGAACGGTTTAGAAAGGCGATTGGCGAGGCTCCACATCTCGCGAGTATATCATTGCCGGAAATGACTGCAGAACAAGCGGAGGTGTTTGGCAAAGAACTCGCTAAAGCATATAATGACGGCATCGCTTCCGTAAAGAGTGAAGCGGCAAAAAAGGCGGCGCCGGAGATTCCCAACAAAGGCGGTAAAGATGACGGGTTGTCATTTACGCAACGTATCAATAGATATAATAATATTTTTAGAGCAAATTAACAGGAGGCAAAAATGATAGATTTAAGTACGATATCCGCAGGTCAGATCGCAAACGAAGCGGCAGATCTCTCGGAAAGGTTGGCGCCGGTTTTCACAAACGGGCTCGCAATGGCTACGCAGTCATTGCAGAATAAGGTGAACGCAAACGGAACTAGCGGCGCGGCTTCGGTGAACGTCGCATTCACCGATTACGACGGCGCGGGTTCAGATGCGACCACAGGAACGGCGACTGTAGGCACTAATGAAACTTATAATCAGCGAATTCCAATGTCGATTGGACTGCGACCGATTGATTTTCAAGATTATTTCGGATTCCAAACTCCAGCGCTGCAAGACTCTGACACGAGCGCGTTCATACTCTATGCATCCGCTTATGCGTTGCATCTAGCGACCGAGCGAGCAATGGCGGTTGCAGAAGGAGTCAAGAACTTCGCGATAGCTGAGACAAACACCCCTTCGGTAGAGAATTTGCATACCGAAACAGCGGCGGCGAATAGAATCATAACACACGAGAGGATTCTCTTGGCTAGAGGCGAGCGGGGCGACAAAGCGTATGACTTTAGACACGTCTTGTTAAACTCAGTAGCGTTTAATAAGATATCCGCAGATAATCAACAGGTAATCCGCGCGGCAACAGGCAACGCGCCGTCGAGCGGGCGAGCGTTCTCTATAGGGGACGTGTGGTATTATGACGCAGGGTCAAACTTGGCAAGCTCCACCGTCGGAAGCGTCGCTGATGTTTTCCCGGTAGTGATATTGCGGCAACAAGCGATGCCATTTTCCATAATTAATGGAGGGAACTTCATACCGCTTGAAACCCAACGAGAGGCGCTATCAGGAATGGGTAAAACCACAACAGTTTTGCGAAGCGCCTGTGCGGTCGGAATCTATGGAGTGGATTACACAGCATCGACAACCGGAACCAATCTTGCGTCTACTCTCACACAAATTAAAGGGGCGGCGAATTACGGCGCCATCACTAATATAGGCGCTGACGACCGGGCTTTTATGATATTACGAGGTACGATAAAATAATAACACAGGCGACTATTGAAAATTACATCCCGCTACCAGATAACTGGTCGACTCTCGCATTATCAGCGCAGGCGGTTCTTGTCGAGATATTCAAAGACGATAATATCGAGAATAAAGAATTGCCAACAGAGTTGACGGAGCCGTTCATTAGATTGATGCAATATATAGACAAACGGGGCGGTTTTCCAAACGCGGTCAGCAAGTCGGGTGGCGGGACGTCGGTAACTTATGAGGATTATCATCCTAGTGGATTTCCCAATTCAGTAGTCGCGCCATTTTATCGTTGGCGCGGATTCACGAGAAGGCTTTTGCCAATAGCCGACACGCCAATCCCAATAACGCCGACGCCCTCGCATAGTCTAAGCGAGTATGGGTTTTGGTACGCCCAGGATATGACAGGAGGAGTCAAGCCGGATTTTGAACACAGGCAACTGCTTGGGAATTACACGGTAGCCGAGTCTGACATTACAGAGCCTTACCTGTTTTTTGGCGGCGATAGGGCGCCACAATCTATAATATTGTCGGGGTTTTCGTACGACTTTGCGACTGAATTTATCGCGGTAAAGCCGACAGTGTGGAGATTGAATCGGAAACTAATAGACGGACGGCAACGGATGATAATTATCAATGGGTGAGTATATAATTATAGAAGGGGCTCCAGTTCCCGCCGAGATTCTTGCTAGCGAAATCAGGAATCAAAAAGAAACAATGAAGGTGATAATAAAAAGGCAAGATCTGGACGTCGAATGTTTTGTCTTTATGGGCAAAACATATAATGTGATTCATTCAATATTAAATGACGATGACACATATCTCATAGGGGAAATAGATGGCGGTTGACAACAGAATACCTAGATACATAGACGCATTCGACGCTGCTTTAGAGTTAGCGCTCAGAGAAATAGCGGCGTTGGCTCACGGTAACGTAGTTCAGCGCGCTCCGATAGACACAGGGAGACTGAGGGAAAGCATATCTGCTGTCGTCGGCAACAACGCAGTAATAGCGGCAGGAAGTAAGTACGGCGATCCAACCGTTCCCGCGGTTCCACAAGACACGATATCCATAGGAAGCGTTATACAGTATGCGCAAGAACAAGAGGATAAAGGCAGGAGAGGATTCGTCGGCAGGGGCTATTTTCGCAGAGGGCTTGCGGCGACCGTCCCGCAAATGGAGCCTATACTAAGCAGGCAACTTCGAAGGTTAATATAGTGGGAACGATAGACACAATCGCAAGCATTATAAAGGAGGCGACGGGCTACGATGCGACCGCTCACAATTTTCCGAAAGGAAACTCTGGCTGGGCGATAACGTTGACAACAACAATATGGGACGATGAAATCATATTAGACGTTTATCAATGCGAATTTCGACCGACAATTTGCGGTGAGGAGACCGCGGACGTCGCAAAAAGAGCCGCTTATCAAGCAAGGCAGGCGATTGATAATAGCAGAGCGGAAATCGGGATGACTGAAGCGAGCGATATTCAGTATGAATCCGAAAGTAGGATTACGACAGCAATATTTACAGTGACAACTAAAGGAGGTATTTAATGGCACTAAGCATCACGCCAAGGAGACAAGACCAGTTTACGGGAGCCGCTGTGGCGGTAGCAACTAGAGGGGGGGTTAATCAATCATTGGGGGTCGGGACGTTTCCACCGTCGCCCAATACGACCGAGAATACAATTACGTATCCCAACGCAACGGATTATACAGAGCGCGGAATAGACAGTGTGTCGTTCGCCGCGGTTCTTAATAATCCGACGTATAACATTATTAACTTTCTTGCGAGCGGAATAGGAACGGTAACACAGTTCGCAGGGGCGGCGACGGCGTCGCAACTTACGCAAACGATATCATCGCCG
Source organism: Spirochaetia bacterium (assembly GCA_965220165.1). Classification (GTDB taxonomy): domain Bacteria; phylum Spirochaetota; class Spirochaetia; genus CBDCPJ01. The sequence continues at coordinate 469 of CBDCPJ010000006.1, read as the reverse complement.
GTAGCAGACACAGCGTATCAACTCACAGTATCTGCGACCGACGACGCGCATCACGTCACATCGATAGGAACCAGCACACAAGCGACGGGAGCGACATCGCCACTATCGGCGGATAATTACAATGTCTACAAAATAGGCGGTAGTTTCTTTGTGGTTTTTACATCGATTCCCGGAAATACAGTAAGGGCTGTAATCACCTATTCGGCGTATCAGCATCGGACGGGATTCGAGATAGCATTCGCAGCCGGAAGTCAAAGCGGCGAACCTTTCGATATGTCTCTTTATTATGAGGAGAGGCGAGGCGATGAGTATGAAAGATTGCAAATACGCTATCCGAACTGCAGAGTCTCCGGGGCTATTAACATAGCCGACGGTAGCGATACAACCACACTCACCGTGCAGGCTACTATAGAAGCGCAAGCAAACACGGCGGGACAGTTATATCTTGTGTCGCGCAGAACTTACAGTG
>CBDCPJ010000005.1:0-11605 GCA_965220165.1 Spirochaetia bacterium | reverse complement strand
CTGCTATATCGGCGAACGCATGGTGGAAGATATCCATCCAGTCGCATATATCGTCGGGTGTATCTAATAGAACAAAGAAGCATGAGGTTGAGCTGCTTGTTTCTAACTTTCACCTGCCAATAGACCAAACAGAGGATCCAACTGAATGATAATATCTACCCCGATTTCCGGCGAAAATGCCAAAACGATGAAACAGATTGCCAAACAAATAGGCAAGATTAAAAAGTTGGAGCGCCGATGTTTGTTCGCGGCGTTATGTATGGGCTCGGATATACCGGCAGAGAGTTAATGCAGCAAGTCGCTAGAAACAAGTTTATTTTACGCAACAATTATACCACTGGACATATGATATATCACGTTCCACGAGCTTACAATATCGAAGACATGGAGGTAGGTGTAGGGCATGTAAAACCCTATTTGTCTTATCACGAGCGAGGCGACGCTGTTCCGGCGAGGAAGCGAGTAACTTTCATTCCGAAGCCGCCAGCTCGTGTTGCGTATGATCACCGAAGGCTCGTGCGAAACATATATTGGAAAGAAAATGTTAAATTCGACAAAGAAGGCGTTGCAGTTCCTTTCCGCGGAAGAATATTCATCCGACTCGGCAATACTATACAAGAGATCCCCAGGGATGATCCAAATGACAATGAATTCAGGCTTATATACGTGCTTGCCGGGAAGTATGTTGATGTTCCAGCAACGGGTTGGCTTAGCCTGTCTCTATACCGCGTTCTAGCTCCAGGGAATTTTAATAAAGTTGTGTCCGATTCTGCCGCTCGTTTAAGAAAAAAATATAATATAAGAACATAACACTTGACACAGTGTCTAATATGTGATATAATATTAACATGAGAAAATTATCGAATATATTAGATGTTGCAAAGGAATTAGGTAGATCGCCTGTGGCGACTAGAAATCAGATACAGCGAATTGCAAGGCAAGATTTAAGCAATATAGACGAGTTTATTACATATTCAAATGGTAGACCAGTCTTAGCTATTTCTGAACGAGGCTATCAAATGCTTCTCGGGGATATCCCTCGTAATAGCGAAGGGAAGTACGACAAATTCGACGAGGTTAAATTAACCAAAGTGTTTCAACCAGATGGGAGACTATCTCGTAACGAAGCATATTCTATCCTCAAAAAAATTACGCTACTAAGAGCAGGTCAAATGTTAATTATTGGATTGACAGACTCTGTAAGATTTCGCCAAAAAACTATATACATTTTTATCATGATGCGGTAATCTCTATTGATGATGAAGGTATGAGATTGCTGCGCGAGTATTTGAATTCAATTAGAGATCCAGAAATAGAATCTCATTATGAATGTAGATATCGAGGGAAGTTCGCGAAGCTTCTGAGCGTTTATAAATATCAACAAGAAGTGAAGTATCATACATCGGAGGAAGCGAATGAGTAGAAAGTCGGAGACAGAAAAACAACTCGCAATGTTGCGATACCTGTCCAAGAATAATGACATAAAAACAATAGGATTTAGTTATACTGTTCCAAAAAACAACGTCTTGCCATTTAGCTACGAGATGGATATGCTTGCCATAAGATATAACCGTATGGTTACCGAGTACGAAATAAAGGAAACATACGCAGATTTTATGCAGGATTTCAAAAAGGAATATAAGGTTGAAGGGCAATGTAGCGAATGCAAAACAAGTAAGCATAAGCTAATGGAAACTGCTTATAAATATGAAGGCAACGATAAATTGAAATTCTATGGCATCGCAAACAGGCATTCATTCGTTTGCTTTCGAGATCTTATTCCAAAGAATGAAGTGCCCGATCATTCAGGTTTGTATTATATTTCTAAACGAGAGACTAAATTTGGCGATGTTTATCATGTTGAAGAAGTCAAAGCGCCTCCGCTCTTATCTAGCTCTGTTTTAATGGGCGCAACTATAGATCCTGATGTAAATGCCGCTATGGCGCATCGATATATCGTGGCGCTCACGAAAGGAACGATGTCTTTCCATGACTAGCCCGACACAGTTTAGGGTCGATCTTCCAGCAGACACCTGGACAAGAGTAATAGCCGGTAGTTCTGGCACAGAGACAATATTCAAATTGCAAACAGGTGTTAAGATACTATTTCACGGCACAACGGCAGGAGCAGCGGCGATACAAGACACCGACGACAGCGAAGCGTTTCCAACTTATGAGCGATTTGACATCAACTCGTCTGGCAGAGATATTTATCTAAAAGCAATAGGAAGCGCGACACAAGTAATAGTGCTCATCTAGAATAATGGCGGATATAAGAAGTTACGGCTCTTCAAGCGGCGGAGGCGGCGGTAGCGGAGTGTTATTGCGGTATACAGTAACGGCTCTAGGGAACGTATCTCCCGCGCAACGGACTGTTCTCGAAAATGATTACACAAGCGGAATTCTCGCATTAGTTCGGAATTCAACAAATGATACATACTGGAACTATGCGCCCGGAACCGGCGGTGTGTTCGCATTTTCGCAATATACATCAGTTTTACAGGGGATGACTGGCTCGGCTGGAACCGCCGGCGATAGAGGCTGGAATCCTGTATTGGCGAATGTAACTTCTGGCGAACGGATCGTGCAGCAAATAGTTGATTGGGTCGGCGGCACCGGCATACGCCCTGCAACAGGCGAATACATAGGAGCTACCGGGCTGGTGGCTGATATAGCAAATGCAACCAATGTCAGAGGCGCTCAAGGCGCAGTAGGGGCAGCAGGAGCGGACGGAGCGGCAGGAGCCGCCGGATCCGCAGGAGCGGCAGGAGATCAAGGATGGTCTCCTGTTCTTGGCAATGTCGTTAGCGGCGAACGGGTCGTGCAACAGGTTATGAACTGGATAGGCGGGACGGGAACGGCTCCGGCTACTGGTCAGTTCTTGGGAACAGGAGGCTTCGTTACCGATATAACAACAGCAACCGATATCCGAGGCGCTATGGGCGCGGCTGGAACTGGTATGGGCGGCGGCGGCGCCGATGGCAATAACGGCTGGTCGCCTATGATTTCAAACGTAGTCGACGGCGAACGCGTTGTGCAACGAGTTGTCGCATGGACTGGCGGGTCGGGGACAGCTCCGGCTATTGGTCAGTACATTGGGGGCAACCGGGCTTGTGACCGACATAGCGTTGGCTACCGATATCCGAGGATCTATGGGCGCTATGGGCGCGCAAGGCGAGCCGCAGGAGCCGCGGGAGATAGCAATCTTCCAACATTGCCAACCGCCGATGGTATGGTTTACCATCTCGAAGTGGATGCAGACGGCAATATAGCATGGGTTCCATTTACAGCAGGAGGCGGTGGGACGCCCGCTCCCGATACACACACAATACAATACGGGTTGGCAAACGCCGCTGGAACATTCTTTGGAACGCCGCTACAGGTGACAGACTCAGAACCTATCGATATAGTGATGCCGGCTGCGACGGCGGCAAACCAACGAGCCGGCATCCGACCGCCAACAGGAGAGACTTTGCGAATATTCAATACTGGAATAGGGAAGAGTAGAATGTAACCAACCAATATACGCTCACAAGCGGTGTCTATGTCTCTAATGAAGACTTGCCGATAGGTGTTGGCATCCATCTCGCTCTGGAGGTAGTATAAGTAGCAAATGGCGACATTAACCGAAGTAAACCCAATCCTCATACAAAACACTCTACGAGCTGGTAGCTGGTAGAGTTCTTGCTCGTCTAAACGAAGTCGCTCACATTGATGAGAATAGCGTTATAATGGACGCCCAAACAATGCTTGATGCGAAACTATCCGAGACTGAAGCGAGAACTATAATCAATGAAATAATATCGGCGACAGGTCATGGATCTTTTATATCAGAGGCTACCGCCTCCGAATTAGCGAACCTCCTATCGCATCTTTCCGTTACCGGCTCTGTGCAACGAACGGCAGATACCAACACGCAGCTATACATAACAGATACCGATAACCAATTAAATCCGACTACCGGTCAATTAGCAACACCATACTCTGTTACAACAGCCAACGCAGACGCGCGATACATTATTATTCGTAAAGCCGGCAGGCGATACATCGGAGAAGTTAGTAACAATAAGAAACTCAAGGCAGCACAGAGGTAAGGGCTGCGTTTTACACTACTCACGACTTTGTTGACGTAAACAAATCGATACTTCATACATGGGATAGGAACAAACGACTATGCTCTAACGCGGTTATACGAAGGCGAGATCATAGAAATATTTACACTGACAAACTCAACGATGTTTGCCTTCGATGAGGGTGTCACAATGCCTGGGTTTGCTAAACGAGATTGTTTATATTTATAGGCGACAAAATGTTCCTGCTGGAACCCAGCTCACACCGCCAACTGGCGGGACGGTAACAAACGGAGTATTAACCGCTCTTCCCAATGGATGGTCAAGAGATGTTCCGGCTGGAACTGATACTTTGCAAAGTTCTATTGTAACTACTTATAGAAACAGCAACACCGCTTATTATAGCAATCCAATAACGACGGATCTTCGATTTGTAAATGATGCGTTGCTTGCGGAAGTAGCGGCAAACACTGACAAGCAAGGCGTTACAGATGAGATAATATCCGAGTTGATAACGGCTGATAGACGAGATTTAACTCGCCCTGTTGTCAATGTTACTGGTATTTCACAAAATACTATCAGTCAACTAACGATCCCAACCGCTCAACGAGAATTGATCAATGCGGGAGTTTCGGCTTCAGTGGAAATAACGCTTCCCAATCCATTCACATTCACTACGATAACGCCGCCTGTACAATTCGAATTTGTGGTTGTTTCTGGCGCTAATTACAATATAAACAATGTCATATCAGCGACGACAACGTTGACGCAAGATGATTTAACAGAGGGCGGCAGAGAACTTGTTCTTCAACTAGACGCTGATTTGATAATGGGGCTGGCTACGGATCTCACCGCAATATCAGTTATTATGCTCGTCGACGGCGATGCCTCATTTAATTTCCAAATATCGGCTGGCGAGTTGGTTACTGATACCATGACTCGGCAACGGGTTAGCGAATTATTTAATAATCGATTTAATGATGACAATGTCGCCGCGTTGCTGCACCAGATTGACCAGGATATTCCTCTGTTAAATGTATTCCTTGATGTGCCGCCGGGTGATGTCAATACGTTGCCGCTTGCGACATATAACACGTCAACTACAGAGACGAGCATTATCGCGTCGGAAGCCAATGCCGCTATAGAGGTTTCGCTCCCGCCAACATTTGTATTCACATCCTTCGCGACAGGAGCGACAATCGAAATACTTGTAACGGTTACAGCGATGCCATCTGGCGAAGAGCGGCATGCTGGAACGACAGGAGCCATATCATCAATCCTGTTGCAACAGGGCGGGGGAACTGTATCTAACTCATTCAGGTTTGCTGGGCTTGCCGCTGATAACTCATATCAGATAAGTATACAATTACGAGCGACCGTTCCAGCGGAGGCTAGGCAACACCTTACATTTACTTTCCATCAAGCGACAGCGCGGCTGGTAGATTATGGAGTTACCGCCAGGAGAGTTCAACGGATCGCCGATACAGAAACCCACGAAATTGTTGATCCTCTTTTGCAAGATATAGAGAGCGATATAAGCTAGCCTAGAGAGTACTGTCGTTAGCAATGAACAGGTCACATCGAAGATTGATACAAACAATGCTGGGCTTATTCGCTATACATTCCCATCGCCGCCAGCAGAGAATACCATAGGCGGCGACGCTCAAGGCTACACTGCCGCCGGAGATGGCAACGAGCCAACCATCGTTGCTGATTACATATCCTGGAGCGCCGCTACGCTTGGATCAAACTTTTACTCTGTAATACTAGCTGGGATTGCTACTGTCAATCTTACAATAACCGCTCAGGGGGCTCAGGGCGACAGCACTCGGATACGAGCGAGAGTTCTAACAAGTTATACAAACGAAGCCAACGAGGCTACTGATGTAGAGATATCGCCACAGATTCCAGAAATGGTGGAAGCTCCAACAGTAGAAGGCGAAACTCGGACGTGGACATTTTCGATGCCACTTGCATATACCGGCGATGAATTGGTTGATACGCAACCGGTAAGAATAGAATTACAGATATCCGGCATCTCTCCTGTCGATGCGACAATAACGCTAACTGGCACCGCCGATATAGACAACAGCGGGCTTGCTTGATATGGGGATTGAAGCGATAGCCGACGAGCACGGGCACCCGCTATTTTCCGACAATCTCCTTCCCAACACAGTGGGATCTCCAGTCACAGCGGCGGATACCCTCCCGGCTGATAGATCGCTTCCCGGGCTTAGCTCTGGGATCGCGAGCGGAGAAATCATAGGCGTCGCCATCACATATGACACATTAAACAGCTTCCAACGAACATTGTTTTTCCAAAACGTTCGTGTAATTACCGACGCTGAATCTCTTGAAGCGGACGCTGGAAACGTATTTGGAGCCTCAGGAGTGATTGGTTTCGCGCTGCTGGATACCGACGTAATACGCTTCGCTACTGTGGCGAACGGTGTCCGTATTAACGACATCCGATTTATGTTGAAGCCTGGAGCGGAAGATGGCTCTACTATCCTATCGCCTCCCGCAAGCTGGGCTCGCATCGGGAATATCGATCCTGTGCCCGCAAGCAAGCTTACATTGGCGGCTAACTGGCAAACCATAACAGTAAATAATGGTCAATTTATTATCCCAGATACCGCAATTCCTATTCAAGAAGTTGTATGTAGAGGCTAGGGTTACTGAAACAACTGCGCAACGACCATATGCTGTAGATGATCGTATCGGAATAACTATCCCGCTGCCAATATTTGGTCGCAGATATATCAAATCGCTTCGGGCTGCCTCATTTGTAGTTACGATAACAGCTGCGCGGGTTGTTGAAATTACAGAAAACGATAGCGGATCCGCTATCGCAGTAGCAGAGAGTGTTATACAGATAATGATTAAATATCAAAAGGAGTAAAATGTGAAAATATCATTAATTGACAAGCCGAGAACAGAGGCAGGAGAGTTTAAAAAAACAAAGCCAAAGTATATTGTTATACACGGCACCACTGGCGGTGATTATAGAAGCTCGCTCAGTTGGATGACGAGAGACAAGGATGCTGCTTACGCTCAGTTGCTATTGACACGAGCCGGGCAGGTTTATGGCATCGCTCCAGAAGGCTATAAAGCATGGCACGCCGGGCATGGTAAGATCCCCAACGCTAAACCCAAAAATCCGAATGATACATCGATTGGCATCGAGGTTTGCAACTGGGGAAGGCTAAACAATGATTGCACGCCAGCATATCCTTGGGGCGAAGGTGTAAAACCAGTAAATTCTTATTTGAAGAATAAAATCTCGCCAGATTTGGGCGGCGGGCTTTGGGAGGCGCTTGGCAGAGTGCAACTCAACGCATTGTGTGTTTTGATTAAATCGCTATGCGTGAAATATGCAATACCCATTGATGATGAGCATATATTTCATCATTGCGATATCGATGATCGAGTAGATCGCAATGGCAACAAAGTGAAGACCGATCTAGGAGCCCCATTTCCGCTATTCAGACCGGAAACGACTATCAGTGGAGTTGGCAACGCATATATTCATAATGTGCGATCGACTTTTAGGGATGTTTTATCTGAAAAGATTGTTTGGTAGTGCGAAATAATGAATAGCGATGAACGAGATAGAGAGGCAGAGATATGGAGAGGAGTTCGAGAGATAGAGCGCGAAACCTGGAAAAGAGTGCGAGAGATAGAGGCTGAGATGTGGAGAGGAGTGCGGGAAATAGAGCGTGAAACCTGGAAAAGAGTACGAGATAAAGAAAGGGCGGATAGGAGATATATGAGAATGCGAGCCAACGGATTCAAGACAAATGAATAGCGACCAACGACTAGAGGAATTAAAAAACTTCCGATCTAATCATATAAAAAAATTTGAATTGTCGATAAAAGAATTAGAGAGAGAGCGAAAACAATTACTAGCAATCGCAAGATATAAACGTATGGAGATTAAACTACTAAAAGACGGCGTTGCAATACCAAGGGCATTTAGAAGCGCGGTCGAATATAGAGCATTCAAGTCGGCGGGATATGAAATCAATGATGAAATGTTTCCGATAAGAATAGACGAAAATAGCGACAAGATAAACCGGCTCAGAGCAAGAATATGGAAAATGATAAACTACTTGGGCAGTTGAATATGATGCTCATGAGGCAAAGCGAGGAGATTCGCAAACTCAGGGGCGCTATTGAATGGCTTGAAAAAAAGATATATCAAAACGAGCAGGATGATAAACAGGAGAAACGGATATCTTCTCAAGAATGGGATATACGTGAACTCAAAAGAAACATTAAGATACTACTGAGGTTAATCCCACCACGAGGAACCCCAGAGTATTTAGAGGTCATCTGTGAATTATGGCACAATAGATATCCCAACGAAAGACCATTGGCAGACGAAAATTTCGCATTGTTTACCAAATATGAACAAGACTTATACGGGATATGCGACGATGATGAGGATTTAGATAAAGAGATATCCGATTGAAGCGATTTAAAATACAGCATGTTGTTGCGCTTACAGCGCATATAATAAAAAAAGCTGGTGATAATAATCGAATTGACTGGTTGAGAGCTCAGAAGTTTTTATACCTCACTGAAAGAAACATGCTAGAAATTTATAATAAGCGATATGTATATGATAAATTCTATTCTACGCATCTCGGTCCGATGTTATCAAATACCTATAATCTAATGCGAGGTGTTGAAAAATCGGTAGAGGATCAAAAATATTGGGATAGATTTTTCACACGACCAGACAAAAATTATGCTTTTATTGGATTAAAACTAGATATCGAATTTCCGCCATTAGATGATGATGTTAAAGAAGTTTGTGATTCTATAATAGAGGTTTTTAAGCAATATAATACAAAAGATTTTGTCGAAGTTTTCCATGCATTAATTCCAGAATGGAATCGTGATGTCGGTAAATCGTCTGAACCAATAAAAATAGGAACTATCAAGCAATATTTAGATCCTAATTATAGATATGCAGTGGTAGAAAAAGAGATATTTGCTGAATTAGATAAGCAATGCTACTGAACGTTATTATGTTTATTTTTCTTAATGAATTTGAAAGAAAAACGATTAGAGAAATACAAGCAGAAGGATTACCTGTGAATTTAAGTAAAATTGCTGACAGACTTGGGATTGCTATTGACCATATGAATAACCTTCATCCTTACACTATGAAGAACTATTTTACTCATAGAGACGGTTTTATTACTTATCATCCCTATTTTGGTTTTGAAATCTCTATTCGAAACGATTTACCTTCTAATAGGTATAGATTCACTCTTGCAAATGAGATAGCACATTACTTACTTCATAAGGATACTATTGAATCATTCGGTTCTATGGATCGAGGTAATGAAAGTGGTTTTGTAGACCGCAGGGAGGCACAATCTAATAAGTTAGCTGCTGAAATTCTTATGCCAATTAACGTAATAAATGATATGTTAAAGAAGAGTAATGTAAACTCAATTTCCATGAAAGCATTAGCGGATATGGTAGGGGTAACTGAAAATGCTATGCGTATTCGATTGCGTATGCCTAGGAATGAAAATAATATAAAAAATAAAAAAAACTTGACATGACCAGCGCTTTATGTTATATTAAATATAGATTCTCTTTTCCATAAAGAATCTCCTAAAATATTATGAATCTCGTCGCTGTAAAAAGCGGCGGGGTTTTTTTATATACTAACGGACGGAGGTAATAGATATGTCAGACAGGATGGAAAGTATTGAACAAGCTGTTGTTTTTGTTTGTAATGAATTTGTTGGCAATGAATTCAACTTAGGCGCTATGAAATTAAATAAGATATTATGGTTTGCAGACACTGAATTCTTTTGTCATACTGATGGAGCTGCAACTATAACTGGAAACGATAGATATATAGTGGGAGATTTTGGACCCTATCTATCGCGGTTGGGAAGTACAATATATTGGCTGGAATACAAGAAAATCTTAATGATTCATCCTATGGACTCTGTGGATTATATAGAGAATGTGTATCGTATTGCAGATCAGGAAGCCGCAAAGAATGTAGCTGAAAATATACCTGATAAACAAAGAGAAATACTTAAACGATGGGCATTGATTGCTAGAAAACCAACTGCTCGTAATATTATAAGGCTTTCTTATAGTTATGAATGGTGGGATGATGATGTTCTGTATGGGAATCCAATAGAAGTATCAAAAGGCGCCGGATCTATGGAATATATAGAATCTAAAATTATACAATGGAGATTAGAAAAAAGGAGAAAAATGACTTGACAATCCAGAATGCTTGTGTTATTGTCTATATATCTTCTTGGAAAGTAGTTGGGCTCGTCGCTGTAAAAAGCGTCGGGCTTTTTTTATAAAAAGACTTGACAATCCAGAATGCTTGTGTTATTATATATATGTTCCATTCAAGTTGCCATGCTCGTCGCTGTAAAAAGCGGCGGGCTTTTTTATAATTCATACTTGACACAAGAGTGTTTGTATGATATAATACATAACAAATGGAATGGAACTTACAATTATCGCTAATCCCAAACACCGATAGAGCTACTGAACCACCATACCCATATTCGGGCAGTAAGCGTCGACAAAGGAAGGATATATTACCACATATCCCGCATGATGTAGACATTGTCAGTCCGTTTTTAGGCGGCGGAGCGATTGAATTGGCGCTTGTATCTAGAGGGCAACGCGTCTTTGCGTATGACATAAATCCGGATATAGCTTCATTTTGGAACTTCCTAGCGACGCGACGAGATGAACTTATCAAGTATGTATTGATACACGAGCCAAAACCAGATGATACATCACAATTCCAACCGATGCGAGAATATCACAAATCTATATTGGATCCCTGCCCTGAAAAATCGGCGCTCTGGTTCTGGCTTATTAAATCCAGCTTCGGAAGCATGCCTCGTTTTAGCGGCACCGGAATGGATTAAGTTTCAAAAAGTTTACATAAAATCGTCTATCAAGGATCTATCATCGTATCATGTTCCTGAACTTATTACGGTTCAATGCGCTGATTATGCGGACGCGCTAGCGGAGCATCCTAATGCTTTCGTATTCGCCGATCCACCGTATTATGGTCTCAGCGCTCCAGTTTACACGGACGAGTCTATGGATCATTCGGTATTCGCAGATTTGATGCGAGACAGAGACTTTGTTATTACCTATCGTGATCACCCATACATACGATCGCTCTACGATTGGTGCGACGTATTAGATATGCCTTGTTACACCAAAATGCAATCAGTATCGGGGAATCTACTGGTGACTGATATAATCATTAAAAAGGGATGAAGGATAATTCTATGGGAGGGATTAAATGAGTTTAAAAAAACTGCTTACAGATGTGGCTGTTGAATGTTTGAGTATTGCCAAGGCGGCGAGTATTTGCGCCCAGCACATGGCTGTTATGGCGTCTGACGCGCCGTCTAACTGATGATGAGTATGATAATATCATAGAAACTTTGAGAGAGGTTGCAAGCGCGGTGTCATCTTCGTCGCATATTTCAACCTCGGCAATGATAAAACTTGCT
>CBDCPJ010000004.1:0-43336 GCA_965220165.1 Spirochaetia bacterium | reverse complement strand
GGGAGATCGGGCGTTGCGGGCCTTTGCGGGGGGCTGTACAATGGCGGGGAGCTCCCGCAGAGGGGGGAATCGCACCGGACATCCGAGGAGCGCCTCGCCCTTCTAGTCGACGCGGCCAGAGCGCGAGCGATCGCCCGCAGTCGTTGCCTCCCCCCTACCTCCAGCCCGAGCGCCAGCGCTCGCGCTTCCGGCTACCCCCCTCAGCGGGCACCAATCCCACCATTGTCCAGCCCCCTGACCAACGCCCGCAACGCCCGACGGGGCATCCCCTCCCCCCCCAAAAAACGCCTGCGGGGGAACACCTACCTTGCGTCCGAAACCTGATCGGCGCCCGCGCGAGTTGCGGGGGATTGGGCGTTGCGGGAAATTTGCGGGGGGATTTACGATGGCGGGGCGCTCCCGCAGAGGGGGTAGCGGAATAGCGCAAGCGGCGACCAGCGCGGAGCGTGAGCGGAGCGCGAAGAGGGCGCGGCGGTTGTCGCGAAGCGACAATGCGCTATGGAGCGAGGGGGAGACTTCCCCCCTCTGCCTGCTTACCGCCCTTGCCCCGGTATCAGCGTCGTCCCGCAGACGAGCGTCGAGCCGTCGGAAAGCGTCGCGGGGTAGTCGGCGCAGTCGTAATCGGTTCCCGAGCCATCGTAGTCGGCAAAGCGGAGGGCGGGCGGTTGCGAAGCGGTTCCAAAGTCCCAGGCGCCCATCGTGTTGTCTGCGGCGTTATCCCACCGCACGCCGGCGTTGGTCGCGGTGAGGGCGGTCGCGGCGGTTATTCCGCCGGGAGGCGCGCCGTGTGTGTTGCTGGTTCCACCGCCCGTTACAGCGCCGAAGCCGTAGCTGGCGGTAATAGTGCCACTACTCGAGCCGACGAGCGAACCGGCAGTGTCGGAGTTTCCAGCTCCGCCATCAGCGTTTCCGGTCGCGTAGCTCGCGATAATTTCGCCGCGATTGTCGCCAACCAGCCCGCCGACAGCGTCGTTTCCAGATCCGCCATCGGCGTTTCCAGTAGCATAGCTCGCGATAATTGTCCCGCTGTTTCTGCCGACCAGTCCGCCGGCATTGTCGCCATTTCCATCTCTACCATTAACAGACCCGGTCGCATAGCTGGCGATAATTGTTCCGTTGGTTCCATTGATGCCGACCAGTCCGCCAATATTACTGTACTCCTCTAAACCAGCAGTACTTCCTGTCGCATGGCTTGCGATAATTGTTCCGCCCTTATTCTCGCCGACCAGAATGCCGACAATGCCGTTGTCATTAGTGCAACGAACGTCGCTGTCTATAATTCCAACGGCTCGAATAGAGGCATTTCCTCCTATTGAGGCGAATAATCCGCTATGATGCACGTCGACATTATAGAGATTTGCTATTGTATAGCCATTTCCTTCGAATCTGGCGTTGAAATTTTCGCCGTCGACGATGGCGATGGGCACCCAGCCTTGATTGGTTGCCAATACGGGGTCGCCGCCCTCCGGACGCCAGGCTTGGTTTATGTTGCCGCTTGCGTAGCTTTCGGGGTTGGCAAAATCGAGGTCGCGCATCAATTCGTAGCCATGGCAACCATCTTCGGGGCATCCTATCGTATTGCCCGGGTCGCTTGCCGATGTTTTGTAGCTGGTTCCCAGTAGATTGTGTCGTATGTTGTTTAGATCCTCTAGCGTATTGATGTCGATGAGGCCGTCGCCATCAGAATCGGCGCCTGAAAAAATCTGTAGGATCGGCGACCACGCGCCTTCGCCGGCAGAGTTTATCGTGGAGACGGCGTAATAGTTTTCGCCTGCGAGCGGGAATTCGTCGAGGTAGGAAGGGTTCGCATCGGCGGCAATCCCGGCGAGAGGGAGGTAGTTGGGAATTTCCATGTCTGTGGATATGTTGCGATAGACGCGGTAGGCTACCGCGCCGGTTATGGCTGTCCATTCTATTTCAATTCCGACGCCGATCAAAGATGTCGCTGTCGCGTCTGGCGCGGCGCCGACAAGGTCTCGCACGTTGTTATTATCGCTGTCGTGTTGGCCGGGAATGACGGCGCCACAATCCTGTCCGGCTGGCAACATTGCCGAATTGCAGGTGAAGGTCTGGTTTTCGTCGTCGTAGTTGGTTATCCATTTAAGGGCGGGATAGAGTCGATTGTCGCCGAAATCCCAGACATCTTGGTCCAATTGATGTGCCGCGGTGAGAACGGCGGGGCTGTGGATCGATGGATTTGCGTCGGGAGAGCGGTCTACGCCGGGTGTCTCCTCGCTCATAACGCTGCCGAAGCCGTAGCTGGCGATCGTGGTGGCACTGTTACTGTTGTTCGCGCCGATCAGCGAGCCAACAATATCGCCGGTTCCATTGCCGCCATCGGCATCTCCGGTCGCGTAGCTGGCTATTATTTCGCCGTTATGACTACCAACCAGTCCGCCAACTTGGTCGGAGACTCCATTGCCGCCATCGACATCTCCGGTCGCGTAGCTGGCTATTATTTCGCCGTTATGCCTGCCAACCAGTCCGCCAACCTCGTCAGATCTTCCACGATTGCCATCGACATCTCCGGTCGCGTAGCTGGCTATTATTTCGCCGTTATGACTGCCAACCAGTCCGCCAACTTGGTCGGAGGCTCCATTGCCGCCATTGACATCTCCGGTCGCGTAGCTGGCTATTATTTCGCCGTTATGCCTGCCAACCAGCCCGCCAACCTCGTCAGAGCTTCCATTATAGCCATCGACATCTCCGGTCGCGTAACTGGCGATAATCCTACTATCGGACGCAGCAAAGCCTACTAACCCGCCGACCAAATTTTCGCTGTTATTGCCGCTATTGACATTTCCGGTCGCGTAGCTGGCGATAATCCTACTATCGGACGCAGCAAAGCCTACTAACCCGCCGACACGGTTGCTTCCCCCAGTGGTATCGACGTCTACGGCCGCGTAACTGGCGATAATTGTTCCGTTTTCTCCATTGCTGCTTGCTCCATTGCTGCCGACCAGTCCGCCAACATGGCTGGAACTACCGAATATCTCAATATTCCCGGTTGCATAGCTGGCGGTAATTGTTCCGCCAGAATTGTCGCTGACCAGAAGGCCACCAGCACTGTTAGGATTGATGCAGTAGACGTTGCCATCTATAATTCCAACGGCGCGAATAGAGGCATTTTCGCCTATGGAGGCGAATAATCCGCATTTAAGAAAGTCGGTGTTATAGAGATTTGCTATTGTATGGCCATTTCCTTCGAATATGGTGTTAAAGATTTGGCCTGGGTCGACGGCGATAGGCACCCAGCCTCGATTGATTGCCGATACGGGGTCGCCGCCCTCCGGACGCCAGGCTTGGTTTATGTTGCCGTTTGCGTAGCTTTCGGGGTTGGCAAAATCGAGGTCGCGCATCAATTCGTAGCCATGGCAACCATCTTCGGGGCATCCTATCGTATTGCCCGGGTCGCTTGCCGATGTTTTGTAGCTGGTTCCCAGTAGATTGTGTCGTATGTTGTTTAGATCCTCTAGCGTATTGATGTCGATGAGGCCGTCGCCATCAGAATCGGCGCCTGAAAAAATCTGTAGGATCGGCGACCACGCGCCTTCGCCGGCAGAGTTTATCGTGGAGACGGCGTAATAGTTTTCGCCTGCGAGCGGGAAGGCGTCGAGGTAGGAAGGGTTCGCATCGGCGGCAATCTCGGCGAGAGGGAGGTAGTTGGGAATTTCCATGTCTGCGGATATGTTGCGATAGACGCGGTAGGCTACCGCGCCGGTTATGGCTGTCCAGTCTATTTCAATTCCGACGCCGATCAAAGATGTCGCTGTCGCGTCTGGCGCGGCGCCGACAAGGTCTCGCATGTTGTTATTATCGCTGTCGTGTTGGCCGGGAATGACGGCGCCACAATCCTGTCCGGCTGGCAACATTGCCGAATTGCAGGTGAAGGTCTGGTTTTCGTCGTCGTAGTTGGTTATCCATTTAAGGGCGGGATAGAGTCGATTGTCGCCGAAATCCCAGACATCTTGGTCCAATTGATGTGCCGCGGTGAGAACGGCGGGGCTGTGGATCGATGGATTTGCGTCGGGAGAGCGGTCTACGCCGGGTGTCTCCTCGCTCATAACGCTGCCGAAGCCGTAGCTGGCGATCGTGATGGCACTGTTACTGTTGTTCGCGCCGATCAGCGAGCCAACAATATCGCCGGTTCCATTGCCGCCATCGGCATCTCCGGTCGCGTAGCTGGCTATTATTTCGCCGTTATGCCTGCCAACCAGTCCGCCAACTTGGTCGGAGACTCCATTGCCGCCATTGACTTCTCCGGTCGCGTAGCTGGCGATAATCCTACTATCGGACGCAACAACGCCTACTAACCCGCCGACCAAATTTTCGCCGCTATTGCCGCTATTGACTTCTCCGGTCGCGTAGCTGGCGATAATCGTTGCTTTAGAATTTAGGCCGACTAGTCCGCCGACACGGCTTTTTCCCCCAACGGTATCGACGTCTACGGCCGCGTAACTGGCGATAATTGTTCCGTTTTCTTTCATTGCTGCCGACCAGTCCGCCAACAAAGCTGGAACCACCGAGTACCTCAATATTCCCGGTTGCATAGCTGGCGGTAATTGTTCCGCCAGAATTGTCGCTGACCAGAAGGCCACCAGTACTGCTAGAATCGATGCAGTAGACGTTGCCATCTATAATTCCAACGGCGCGAATAGAGGCATTTTCGCCTATGGAGGCGAATAATCCGCATTTAAGAAAGTCGGTGTTATAGAGATTTGCTATTGTATGGCCATTTCCTTCGAATATGGTGTTAAAGATTTGGCCTGAGTCGACGGCGATAGGCACCCAGCCTCGATTGATTGCCGATACGGGGTCGCCGCCCTCCGGCCGCCAGTCTTGGTTTATGCTGTCGCCCGCGTAGCTTGCGGAGTTGGCAAAATCGAGGTTGCGCATCAATTCGTAGCCTCTGCAGACATCTTCGGGGCATCCGGTCGTATCGCCCGGGTCGCTTGTCGATGTTTTGTAGCTAGTTCCCAGTAGATTGTATCGCGTGTTGTTTAGATCCTCCAGCGTATTGATGTCGATGAGGCCGTCGCCATCGGAGTCGACAACGAAGATCACTTCGATGTTGATGTCGATTTCGGCGATTTGTCCGCTTACGCCTGACGAAATGTCGGTCGCGCGGATAGTAAGCGTTCGCGTATTATCTGTGGGCGTTGTCGAGAACGTTGGCGCTGACGCTACGGTGATTTCGCCGGTACTGGAGTTGATGGTAAAGCCTTCAAGGGTTTGCGTCAATTGCGCACCATTGAAAAAGGCGTAGGAGATTTCGGCTTCGGGGTCGCTAGCATTAGCGATGGTCGTAAAGTCGTCGGTCGCGTCAATGTCGATAGCGGGAATAAGCGTGGTTGTTCCCGCCGCGACTGTTGCGTCTGTTGGAATAGTGCTGTTGTCGAATACCGGATTTTCGTCGTCGATGTTGCCAACATTGACCGTAACCGTGATGGGACTAGTCGTTGAACCGGCGACATTTGCGGAGATCGTGAGGATGGTAGGCGGCGTTGTCTCGTAATCGAGCGACGCGCCGGCGGGTATGACGAGCTCATTGCCGGAGATCATAAAGGGGTGGGTAAATGGAGGATAGCGCTGTCAATTTCATAGATGGCCCCATTGACCGGCGCGCCGCCCGCGTAGGTTGCGTTGAGCGTGGCCAGAGTCACCTTGCCGCCTGTCGTTCGTTCATCGATCGACGCCGTATTGGGAGTGGCGGCAATCGCAAATGTAGCGGGGGGCGTTACGGTGATTGTAATAGTCGCGTCGGCGGTCTGTCCGGTAGCGCCTGCCGTTGTGTCGGTCGCGCGGATAGTGAGCGTTCGCGTATTATCTGTGGGTGTTGTCGAGAACGTTGGCGCGGACGCTACGGTGATTTCGCCGGTATTGGCATTGATAGCAAAGTTGCCAAGGATAGAAAGTCCCAACCCGTTGGGCGCTATGATGGCATCTGATCCATCGACAAAGGCGTAGGATATGTCGTTGTTATTACCCACTGGCGGGGCGTCTCCGTCGGTCGCGGTAATGGTTGCGGTTTTGTTGAGCGTGGTTGTTCCCGCTTGGACCGTTACGCCCGCGGGGATAGTCCCGAATGTTGGGTTTTCGTCGTCGATGTTGCCAACATTGACCGTAACAGTGATGGGACTAGCCGTTGAACCGTCGACATTTGCGGCAATCGTGAGGGTATAGGATTGCGTCGCCTCGTAATCGAGCGACGCGCCGGCGGGTATGACGAGCTCATTTCCGGTGATCATAAAGGGGTGGGTAGATGGAGATGCGCTTTCAATTGTATAGATGGCCCCATTGACCGGCGCGCCGCCCGCATAGGTTGCGTTGAGCGTAGCCAGAGTCACCTTGCCGCCTGTCGTTCGTTCATCGATAGACGGTGTATTATTGGGAGTGGCGGCTATCGCAAATGTAGCGGGGGGCGTTACGGTGATTGTAATAGTCTCGTCGGCGGTCTGTCCGGTAGCGCCTGCCGTTGTGTCGGTCGCGCGGATAGTAAGCGTTCGCGTATCTGCCGCTGTGCCCAAGAACGTTGGCGCGGACGCTACGGTGATAACACCGGTATTGGCGTTGATAGCAAAGTTGCCAAGGATAGAAAGTCCCAACCCGTTGGGCGCTATGATGGCATCTGATCCATCGACAAAGGCGTAGGATATGTCGTTGTTATTACCCACTGGCGGGGCGTCTCCGTCGGTCGCGGTAATGGTTGCGGTTTTGTTGAGCGTGGTTGTTCCCGCTTGGACCGTTACGCCCGCGGGGATAGTCCCGAATGTTGGGTCTTCGTCGTCGATGTTGCCAACATTGACCGTAACCGTGATGGGTGTGGCTGTTGTGCCGTTGGCTGTTGCGGCGATCGTAAGATCGTAGGATTGCGTCGCCTCGTAATCGAGCGACGCGCCTGCGGGTATGACGAGCTCATTTCCTTCGATCATAAAGGGATGAACGGCAGGAGCGGCAATTGTGTAGGTGGCGCCATTGACCGGCGCGCCGCCCGCGTAGGTTGCGTTGAGCGTAGCCAGAGTCACCTTGACGCCTGTCGTTCGTTCATCGATAGACGGTGTATTATTGGGAGTGGCGGCAATCGCAAATGTAGCGGGGGGCGTTACGGTGATTGTAATAGTCGCGTCGGCGGTCTGTCCGGTAGCGCCTGCCGTTGTGTCGGTCGCGCGGATAGTGAGCGTTCGCGTATTATCTGTGGGTGTTGTCGAGAACGTTGGCGCGGACGCTACGGTGATTTCGCCGGTATTGGCATTGATGGTAAAGCCTTTAAGGGTTTGCGTCGTGGTTGAGCCATCGACAAAGGCGTAGGATATTTCGGCTTCGGGGTTACGCCAGCATTAGCGGGGTCGTAAAGTCCGTCGGTCGCGTCAATGTCGATAGCGGAGACGAGCTGAGCGTGGTTTGGCTGAATTGGTGTTCCCGCCGCGACTGTTGCGTTTGTTGGAATAGTGCTGTTGTCGAATACCGGGTTTTCGTCGTCGATGTTGCCGACATTGACCGTAACAGTTATGGGATCGGCCGTTGAACCGTCAACATTTGCGGAGATCGTGAGGGTATAGGATTGCGTCGCCTCGTAATCGAGCGACTCGCCGGCGGGTATGACGAGCTCATTGCCGGAGATTCTGAAGGGATGAGCAACTTCATTGGCAACTGTATATGTGGCATTCTGTACTGAAGCGCCGCCCGCGTAGGTTGCGTTGAGCGTGGCCAGAGTCACCTTGCCGCCTGTCGTTCGTTCATCGATAGACGGTGTATTATTGGGAGCGGCGGCAATCGCAAATGTAGCGGGGGGCGTTACGGTGATTGTAATAGTCGCGTCGGCGGTCTGTCCGGTAGCGCCTGCCGTTGTGTCGGTCGCGCGGATAGTGAGCGTTCGCGTATTATCTGTGGGTGTTGTCGAGAACGTTGGCGCGGACGCTACGGTGATTTCGCCGGTATTGGCGTCGATAGCAAAGTTGCCAAGGATAGAAAGTCCCAACCCGTTGGGCGCTATGATGGCATCTGATCCATCGACAAAAGCATAGGATATGTCGTTGTTATTACCCACTGGCGGGGCGTCTCCGTCGGTCGCGTCAATGTCTATGGATTGGCTGAGATTGGTGGATTCGCCTCTGACTGTTACGCCTGTTGGAAGCGTGTTCGTTTCGAATACCGGGTTTTCGTCGTCGAGGTTGTTTACCATTATTGTCAAGGCGATGGTAGCGATTTGCCCCACTTCGCTCCCCCTCGCTTGCGCTGTTATCGTGATACCATTTTCTTGGCTCGCGGTTCCAAGCATGTCGTAATCCAGTCGGGCGGTAATTTCCCCGTCGTTGTTGATGGCAAATCCAAGAGGATCCCCAATGATAGCATACGGATTATTGGTCGATGCAGTTACACCGAGCGTGGTTATTTTGATTTCGGTTACGGGGATGAAGGCGTCGTCGCTTTCGTCGATGGTGATAGTGAGGCCTTCGGTGGAAGTCAAGTTTATGTTGCTGGGCGCGGTTACGGTGATGGTAATAGTCGCGTCGGCGGTCTGCGCGTCGGTGGCTGTGGGTGATGTGTCGGTCGCGCGGATAATGAGCGTTCGCGTATTATCTGTGGGTGTTGTCGAGAACGTTGGCGCTGACGGTACGGTGATTTCGCCGGTATTGGCATTGATGGTAAAGCCTTCAAGGGTTTGCGTCAATTGCGCGCCATCGACAAAGGCGTAGGAGATTTCGGCTTCGGGGTCGCCAGCATTAGCGATGGTCGTAAAGTCGTCGGTCGCGTCAATGTCGATAGCGGAGGTGAACGTGGTTGTTCCCGCTTCGATCGCTACGCCTTCTGGGATAGCGCCCGCGCTGAATACCGGGTCTTCATCGTCGATGTTGCCGACGTTGACCGTAACAGGTATGGGACTAGTCGTTGAACCGGCGACATTTGCGGCAATCGTGAGGGTATAGGACGGCGTTGCCTCGTGATCGAGCGACGCGCCGGCGGGTATGACGAGCTCATTTCCTTCGATCATAAAGGGATGAACGGCAGGAGCGGCAATTGTGTAGGTGGCGCCATTGACCGGCGAGCCACCCGCATAGGTTGCGTTGAGCGTAGCCAGAGTCTCTCTGGAGCCTGCGGCTCGTTCATCGATCGACGCCATATTGGGAGTGGCGGCTATCGTGAATGTGTTGGGCTGCGTTACGGTTACTGTAATGGTCGTTTCGGCAGTCTGTCCTGCGGTAGTTGCCAATGATGTGTCGGTCGCGCGGATAGTGAGCATACGAACATCCGCGGCTATTCCCGTGAAATTGGGAGCGGTGACCACCGTTATTTCGCCGGTATTGGGATCGATAGCGAAATTATCCACAACCCCGACAAAGGCGTAGGATATTTCGGCTTCAGGGTTGCCAGCGTTCGCTTCAGTCGTAAAGTCGTCGGTCGCGTCAACGTCTACCGCGGGAACAATATTGGTTGCTCCCGCTTGGATTGTTGCGTTGATCGGAATCGTGGTCATATCGAATGTCGGGTTTTCGTCGTCGATATTGCCAACGTTGACCGTAACAGTTATGGGATCGGCCGTTGAACCGCCGACATTTGCGGCGATCGTGAGGGTATAGGATTGCGTCGCCTCGTGATCGAGCGCCTTGTCTGCGGGCACTATGATCGCTCCGCCTGATATTTCGAATGGATGATTCGCCGGACCGTCAATTGTGTAGGCGACGCCGTGTACTTGCGCGCCATTGGCATATGTCGCATTGAGCGTGGCGATGTCGATTCGCTCGCCCGCCATTTCATCGAGCGATACTGGATTTGGCTGGGCGCTTATAGTAAACATAGCCGGCTGCGTCACTTCGATGGTCATAAATGTTTCTGTTGTCTGCGCGGCAATTCCGGGCGATGTGTCGGTCGCGCGGATAGTGATAGAGCGTCTATTATTTATGGGCATTGCCGAGAAACTGCGGAGCGGCGACCACAGTGATGACGCCGGTATTGGCGTCGATAACGAAATTGTCCACATTCCCGACAAATTCGTAGGATATTTCGGCGTTAGGGTTATCATTGTTAGCGGCGGTCGTAAAATCGTCGGTCGCGGTAATCACAAGCGGATCGACGCTCAATGTGGTCGTCCCCGCTTCGATCGTTACGCCTTCCGGAATATCGCCAAAAATCGGCACTTCGTCGTCGATATTGGCAACCATTATCGTCAGGACGATGGTAGCGTTTTGATCCGCTCCGCTCCCCGTCACTTGCACTGTTATCGTAACGCCATTCTCCTTTTGATCGTCCGAAAGTCTTTCGTAATCCAGTCGAGCGGTGAGTTGTCCTTGATCGGTAATAGAGAATCCGGCGGGACTGCCTGTGATAGTATACGGATTACGAGCTGCCGGGGTTACGCCGGGCGTGATTATGTTGATAGTTGTTACCGGAACGAAAGTGCGATCGCTTTCGTCGATGGATATTTCGGCCCCTGCTGTCGACTCTATGTCTATCGTTCCGGGCGGGGTAACAGTGATGGTAATATCCTTTTCGCTGGTCTTTTTGCCTTTTGCATCGGGCGAGTTATCGGTCGCGCGGATAGTCAGCGTTCGCTTATTGCCCGCGGGCGCATTGGAGAATACGGGAGCGGTAGCTACGGTGATTGTTCCGGTAACGGCGTCGATGGCAAAATCGTCCAAAATCTGAACGGGGTTGTTCGATTTATTGACAAAGGCGTAGAATATCTCGGTATCATTCCCTTCGTCTCCGTCGGCGCTGTCGGTCGCGGTAATAGCAAGCGTCCCGACGCTGAGCGTTGTGGATCCCGCTTCGACCGTTACGCCCACCGGGGGATCTTCGAGCTCCGGAGCTTCGTCGTCGAGATTGTTGACTCGTATGGTAAGATCAATAGAACCGGTTTGTCCCTCTACGTCGCCGGTTGCTTGAATTGTTATCGCGATGCCGTCGTTCTTTTGCGTATCCGTTAGCGCTTCGTAGTCCAATCGGGCGGTAAGTTTGCCCGCGCCGTCGATAGCGAATCCGGCAGGCTCTCCCGCGATGGCATAGGGATTGGCCGCCGATAGCGTTATGCCGGACGTGAGTATGCCGATGTCGGTTACGGAAATGAAGGAGCCGTCGCTTTCGGCAATGGTTATTTCATCGCCATTGCTTGAATCCAACGCGATCGTGTCGGGCGGAGTAACGGTGATGATCACTTCTGTTTCGTCCGCTATCTCGCCGGTCGCGCCGTTCGACGTGTCGGTCGCGCGGATGGTCAGAACGCGTCTATTGTTGTGAGGCGAGGCCGAGAATTCGGGAGCGTCGTCCGCGGTGATTTCGCCGGTTTGAACATTGATCGCAAAGCCGTCAAAGATAGACAGCCCCGACCCGTTTGGCGGCGCGGCGTTGCCCAAATTATCGACCAGAGCGTAGGATATTTCGGCGTTATTCCCCGCGTCGCCATCGGCGCTATCGGTCGCGACAATGCGTATAGGCTCGCTGATCGTTCGAGTCTCCGCCGCGATCGTCGCGGCCGCGGGAATCGTGTCGGGGTCGAATACCGGCGCTTCATCGTCGATGTTGTCTACCAGAATCGTAAGAACGATCGATCCGGCCTGCCCCTGTTGGCTTCCGGTAGCGAGCGCGGTGATCGTAATGCCCGCGGTCCGTTCTTCGGACGATAGCATTTCGTAATCTAACTGCGCGGTGATCTTTCCCTCGTCGGTAATAGCAAATCCGGCGGGATCGCCAGCGATCGCGTATGGATCGACAGGGGCTAAGGAAACTCCGGCTGTGGTTATGCTGATAGTGGTTATCGTAACGGGAGCGCCTTCGCTTTCGGCAACGCGTATCGCGCTGCCTGAGTTTGACTGCAATGCTATCGTATTCGATGGAGTGATGGTGATGACCATGGTCTCTTCGGCCATCGTTTCGCCCGTCGCGCCGTCCGATGTGTCGGTCGCCCGAATGGTCAATGATCGGCTATTCATCGCGGGATCCGCGGAATAGACGGGGGCAGTCACGATGGTAATCTCGCCAGTTTGCGCATTGATCGCGAAATCGCCAAAGAGCGGCGCGACGGCGCCCGAGTTATCGATAAAGGCGTAGGATATTTCGGTATCGACCCCCGCGTCTCCATCTGCGCTGTCGGTCGCGGAAAGGATCAGCGCGCCAACGCTGAAAACGCGCGATTTTGTCGCAACCGTTACGCTTTGCGGTATATTGTCGAATACGGGGGCTTCGTCGTCGAGGTTCGCGACCGGAACGGCAAGCTCGATCGAGCCGGCGCTTTGGTTGGGAGGCTGACCGGTAGTCGCTAAAACGATGATCGTGTACTTGGCTACCGTTTCGTAGTCAAGAGACGCGCCCGCGGGAAGAATGAGTTGGTTCTCTGAAATAATGAATGGATGGTTGACCGGAATAGCGCTGTCAATACTATAGGCAACGTCTTCCGGCGCGGGGCTGCCCAACAAGGCGGCGGCAAACTCGACAACCGCTATTTCCTCCCCTCCGCTTCGTTCGTCAATGGCTGCTGGCGGTTGATTGCCTTCTGTCGTATCGTCTGAATCCGCGAAAATACTAATGTCTGGAAACCTCGGGGTAATTGGGACCGGAGCGGTTCGCGGGCTCGATCCGGCGCTGTTCACCGCGGAGACGGCATAATAATAGGTCGTTCCTATCTCGATCATTCTGTCCGTATAGGAGACAACGTCGGAGCCATTCGGAGCGGAGATAACTTCATGGGGATTGTCGCCAAGGGCGTCGGCCATGTTCGCGCGATATATATTATAATTGGCGGCGCCGACGACTGAGTTCCACGTTAGATCAACGACAAGCCCATCGCGCGTCATCGATAATTCGACATTGAGATTTCCGGGAAATGCCGGAGCGGACGGGCCGCTATTGTCGTCCCCATCCCCGCTATCGTTAATATTGGGCTCCTGAGGACACCCAACAAAAAAAACGGCGACCGTTAGCAACAGGAGCGCTCCGCGCGAGTATTTGGAAAAATTACACATAAATAATGAAATATAACCCTATATGTATACAATTATAGCACATTTTTTTACTAATACAAATATATTATAATCTTTTTTCGAATTGTGTGTCTATTTGCAGTAACGCGATATGCGCGCGCTTCGGTATTGCGATACGTTGAGACTGAATGGTCGGGCGTTGCGGGCCTTTGGGGGGCGTTTTGTCGCATGAGGGGGGAAGTCTCCCCCCTACCTGCAGCGCGCTGATCCGCCCCCGCTGATTCGCTATTCGGCATAGCCTCATAGCGGCGGGGGCGGGCGCGCTTCCGGCTACCCCCCTCAGCGGGCGCCGATCCCACCATTGGCAAGCCCCTCGCGCTCGCCCGCAACGCCCAAATGGGCCGCAATACCTTGTAGTTGTATACCAATACTGTGATTGCATCCGGGTACCGGATTCAACTGTCGTTAGGCTTTATTGCAAGCGATTGTGTTGTTTGACGCGGGATTTCTGGTCGGGCGTTGCGGGCCTGTTGGGGGGCGTTTTTGGTGGTGGATGCCGGCGCCCGCAGTGGGGGTAGCGGAATAGCGCAAGCGGCGACCAGCGCGGAGCGTGAGCGGAGCGCGAAGAGGGCGCGGCGGTTGTCGCGAAGCGACAATGCGCTATGGAGCGAGGGGGAGACTTCCCCCTTTGATTTTTATGAAATATATGGCTTTGCGCTTTACTATTAGTATGGTATATTGTATCTTGTATTTATTTTTATTAGGAGGTTGCAATGTATAAAATTGTGGTGATTTTTGTTTTGTGTGTTTTTTGCGTGGGTTCCGTCTTTGCGACGGGGCAGAGCGAGGACGCGATGGATAATGGCAAGATGGATATGATGGATGGCGGGCCGTTTACGCTTACTTTGCTCCATAATAATGACGGGGAGTCTGCGTTGACCGCGAATGATTATTCGGGGAGCGTGGCGCAGTTTGCTTATCTTACTCAAAGTATTGTGAACGAGGTGGGCAAGGACTATTCATTGGTCGTATCGGCGGGCGATAACTTTTTGGCTGGTACGGAATATGCCGCTTCGCAGGGTGTTTTTGACGCGTTGGCGCTCAATTTCGCCGGATTCGAGGTGTCGGCGCTGGGTAATCACGAGTTTGATTTCGGGCCGGCGGGGCTGGCGCGTTTTATGGAGGTTGCGGATTTTGTGTTTGTCAACTCCAACCTTGATCTCAAGGATGATCGCGATCTTGGCAAATTTGTCGGCACAAAGGTCTTTCCCTATACCACGCTTCAGAAGGGCGGTAATACTATTGGGTTGATTGGCGCTACGACTGAACAGATTAGCTATATCTCGAGCCCCGGCGAAGATATTGCAATTCATGATGTAGAGCAGTCTTTGCAAAAGTCTGTGGATGAATTGACCAAGAAAGGGGTGCAGATCATTATCGCTTTGACGCATCTTCAGAATGTCGACGAGGAAAAGGCGTTGGCGGAAAAGATCGATGGGGTGGATATTTTTGTCGCGGGCGGAGGAGATAATCTCCTTGGAAACGCGAACAACGAATATCTTACGAGAGTCAATAGAGAGGGAGATATGGTGGTCGATACTCCCGAGGAGCCCTATCCCTATCGAACAACTTCTCCATCTGGAGATCCCGTTTTGGTCGTCGCGACCGATGGAGGATACAACTATCTTGGCCGCCTTACCGTTTCGTTTGACGAGCATGGGGTGGTCGATAGCGTAGACGAAGCGAAATCGGGGCCGATTGGCGTTTCGCCCGATTTGCCGGCCGATATTCGCACCCAGCTTACGGTTGTGGATATTGTGGAGAAGGATATTGCCGGTTTTGCCGAGCAGGTTGTCGGCGTGGTTACCAATGGGCTTGATGGAACGCGCAATTTGGTGCGGACGCAGGAAACGACTATGGGCAACGCGATTTCCGATGCCTACCTTGATCAATCGAGGGCGGAAGGTTTTGTTGTCGACTTCGCTTTTACCAATGGCGGCGGTATACGCGGGAGCGTGGTTGTGCCTGCCAATGAACCGGTCACTATGGCGGATATTTTGACGGCGCTTCCTTTTCCCAACTACCTTACGGTCATTAACGGGTTATCGGTCGCGCAGATTAAAGATATTTTTGAGCACTCGGTGAGCCAGTTGCCCGAAGCGGGCGGAAACTTCCTACAGGTTGCTGGAATATTTATAACCTATGATAGCTCGGCGGCGGTTGGAGAGCGCGTCTCTTCTATCAAAATTGGCACTGAAATGGTCTACTCGAATGGTCGCTCGCTATCCAATAAGCGCTATGCCGCGGTTACCAACTCGTTTGTGGCTGACGGGGGCGATAACTACCAGACATTGAGCGCTATATCGCAAGATGATAAGGTCAACATCGGCATTTCGTACGCCGAGGGGCTGGAGCGTTATCTCCGAACGCGAGGTACCATAACTGTCTCTGTAGGCGGTCGACTGGAGGATGTCGCAAACTAAGCGTTGCGTTGATTGATCGCCTTGATGATACAGGCCCGAAGCGCATGGCCGATTGGCGCGCGCTTCGGGCTCTTTTTGTTTTTGGGTCGCTGTTTTTGGATCGCCTTATGAAGGCGAAGAACCGCTTCTTTGCTACGCCGGAAGCGCTAACTATACCTATCAATGGTTTTAGAAACGAGCAACAGCGAGAAGTGATGGCGCCAACAAACGCAAACGCTGGATTACAATTTTTCCGCGATAGCTATGATCGCGCTGTAAAATGCGACGACGAATCAGAAGCGCAAAAAAGCATGGTATTATACAAAAGTAGCAAAATATATTGGCGAAAAATGAAAATTAGGAAAACTTATCGAAGTAGATCGCGTCGTCGGTCATATTATGCTTGCGCATAACATCCATGCAGGCGTCGAGCATTCCCGGGCTACCGCAGAGATAGCCTTCTCTAGGCTGGTCGGTGGGAATTTTGTCTCTGAGATAGTCTGACAACACTTCGGTGACCAGTCCCACTGGACCGTCCCATTCCGTTCCGGGGTCTGGGTCGGAGAGCGCGGGAATAAAGTGAAATCGTTTATACTTTTGCTCCAACTCTCTGAGCCAATCGAGATAATACATATCGCGACTTTTGACGGCTCCAAAGAAATACCAGATATCGCGGCTATCCATTTGATTATTGTCGATAAAATCATTGAAGATCGACTTAAATGGAGCCATTCCAGAGCCGCCCGCAACACAGACCATTGTAGCGCCGGTATCGCGAACGTAGAATTCGCCAAATGGGCCTATTACCTTTAGCTTTTGCCCCTCTTTGAGTCGTTGATGCACATAGGTGGTTACGATTCCGTCGGGGACGAGCCGTACAAGAAACTCGACATGGTTCTTATCGTTTGGTCGAGAGGACATAGAGTAGGCGCGTTGCGTTTGTTCCCGAATCTTGCCATAGGGAGGCACCTCTATTTGTCCATATTGGCCGGAGACAAAGTCTATCTCTTCGGGGAGCTTGATGTAGACCTCTTTGATGTCATGCGTTACTTCGCTGATTTTCTCTACTACGCCTTCGTATTGTTTTACGCTAAAGAGATATTCAGGAACCTCTATGGATAAGTCGCCGCGTATCTTGATCTGACAGGCCAATCGCACATTGTCTTTAATCTGATCAGGGCTAAGATGGGGCAACTCGGTGGGAAGGTGTGGACCGACATCGCTAACCACTTTTACCGAGCATTCGCCGCAGGTGCCTCTTCCTCCGCAGGCGGACGGGATGTATATCTCTTTTTCCGACATGGTTACCAAGACATTGTCGCCGCCCTTCACGGTTATCTCTTGTTTGCCGCCATTGATATTTACAACACAATCGCCATAATTATTGACAATACTATCGGTTATCGAGATCAGCGCGGCGAACACCGCGCTGATCACTGCCACAACGCCTGTAGCGATGAGGCTCGTCATCATCATCCCCATTGTGGTTATTGGACTTTGAGTATCCCTGAGAACCCCAAAAAGGCCATCGCCATAAGCCCTATTGTAATAAAAGTGATCCCCGATCCTTTGAGCCCTTCGTGGATTGGCGCTCGGTCAAATTTTTTGCGAATGGCCGAAAGCGCCATGATGGCCAACCACCAGCCTAGCCCCGAGCCGAGCGAATAGATTAACGATTGCAGAAAACTATATTGTCTAATCTCAAGAAAAAGCGATACCCCTAAAATAGCGCAATTCACCGTAATGAGCGGAAGGAATATGCCCAACGAGAGGTAGAGGGGTTGCGATAATCGGTCGATAAGCATCTCGAGCACTTGGACCACCGCGGCGATAACAATAATAAATACTATGTATCGAAGATAGTAGAGGCCGAGGGGTTCGAGTATAAGTCGAAGAATCGCCCAGTTGATCCCGGCGGTGAGGAGGAGTACCACAGTAACCGCCATGCCCAGACCATTCGCCGATTTACTATCTTTTGAAATGGCGATGAAAGAACACATGCCGAGAAAGTTCGCCAGCAATATATTGCTGGTAAAAATTGAGGCGAAAAAAAGCGAGATAGGATTCAATACCGGTGTCATGACATAGTTTCTCCTTGTTTACGCAACATATTTTTTCCTACCCATATAATTATGCCAATGAGAAAAAACGCGCTGGGCGGCATTACCATAATAATCCATGGAACAAATGTTTCGGGCAATATCCTGAGACCAAAAAGCGAACCAAATCCAAGAAGTTCGCGCACAATCGCGATAAGCACCAGTATGCCCATATAGCCGGCGCCAGAGGTTATGCCGTCAAAGAATGATAGAATCGGGCCGTTGCTCTGAGCGAACGCTTCGGCGCGCCCCATAATGATACAGTTGGTTATAATAAGCCCGACATACGGGCCGAGGCTCTTGCTGATCTCTGGAAGATAGGCTTTTAACACTAAATCGACAATTATTGTATAGAATGCTATAACCAATACTTGGACGATCATGCGAACTTTTCGCGGGATAAGGTATTTAATTAGGGATACCGTTAAGCTACTGAATGCCGTTACAAAAATTACTCCCGCCGACATAATAACGGTGTTGAATAATGTGTTTGTAACCGCTAGAGCTGAACATATCCCCAATACCTGCATAAAAACAGGGTTGCTCGTCCATAAATTAGTCTTAACTATCTCTGATGGGCGGGCAACTGTTGCGGTATCACTCATCGTTTTGTCTCCTTGCTACAATTGATTATCATCGAGCGAACGTCTCGCGCAATATGGCGATTTCATTGTTCAAAATAACGCCGATCGCATCGCTGGTGCGAGTCGCACCGGTAACCGCGTCAATGGAACCATTGGACGAGTCTGTATCGCCGATGCCGGGTTTTCCCACCATAATTGTTCCATTGACAAGCATTTCATTGCGAAATTGCTCGGTAAACCATCGTTCGCCAATGCGGCCGCCCAATCCGGGCGTTTCATTTTGGCCCAATATTTCAAAACCTACAGAATGGGTAACATTCTCATCGACGGCGATAATTCCGGTGATTGTTCCCCACAATCCCGGGCCGGCAAACTCTTTGGCATAGACTATGCCATTATTGGATAGGCCTAGATAGTAGGTATTACCATCTATTTCGAGCGTCTCGATATCACTATAGAGTCGAGCCACCTCGTCATCGTTCGCGTAGGAGATATCCATCGCGCTTAAAATAGCGCGTTGCCTGAATAGACGCTCATTCTCCGCCACTTTTCCTCGCGTCGCTTCGTTTGTTAGCGCGAGAAAAAAAACAAAAAGAAAACAGACGAGGAATGTGAAGACAACGGTATAGAGCAACCCCTGTTTGTTCATGCGGTCGCCTGTCCTGAACTTGGCTTAGCCTGTGTCTTTTTGACACTCTTAGATGGGGCCTTTTTCTTTGCTTTGGGCATCCATTGATCGAATAACGAAGCAAAAACATTGCCGATAAAAATAGCGAAGCTGGTGCCCTCTGGAAATGCCGAGAAACTGCGAATTATGATCGCGCTTGATCCTATTACAATACCATAGAGCCATTGGGCGGCGGGTTTATTCGGCGCGGTGATAGGATCGGTGCACATAAAAACCGCGACATACATTAAGCTTCCGGACATCAGCGCGAGATGCGGCGGCAGATGGGGCGCTAGTCCGCTAAAATAGAACGCGCAGGTAAGAACCACTTCGGCGATAACCGCGCTGACGATCAACCGCCACTGCGCCGTTTTTTTTGCCAGGAGCATCACAGCCGCGACAATAATTAAGAGCATGCTACTCTCGCCTATCGATCCGCCTCTAAATCCAAAAAACATATTGACGAAATCCGAAGCGGGAACCCCGAATAGCCTCATAATAAGGTCGGGGAGCTCGCCTCCATTGTTGAATAACGCGAGCGGAGTGGCCGCTGTAACGGCGTCTACTCCCGCGCTTCCCAATAGGCCAAAATTACCGGGGACCATCCACGATTCGGCAAGCACGGTGGGAAATGTTATATAGATAAAGAGACGTCCTGTAATTGCCGGGTTAAAAATATTGCGGCCAAAACCGCCAAATACCTCTTTGCCAATAAAGACGCCAAAAACAATGCCCACCGCCGCTATCCAATGGGGAACCGCGGGGGGCAACGACAGCGCGTAGAGCGCGCATGTTACTAACACTGCCTCGCTCACCTTTTTTTTGCGCGAACGTTCGACAATATACTCTGTTAATATGCCGAAAAGAAAAACGACAGAGGTGAGCGATAATACTCTCCAGCCGTAGAGATATATCGAAAAGATAAAAATAGGAATCAGCGCATAGATAACTTTCCGCATGATTGCCTGTTTCTGAAAAATATTCATTTAGTACTCTCTAATTCATATATTATGATAATGTACCATATAATTGTTTGTCAAGCAATTTTATTATAGATATTTGCGACCGATCACCGCTATTGAATGTCAACGGCATCGTTGCCATTTGAATAGTTGCGATCGATTTCGTCGTCTATCATATTTGCGGCTTCTCGCAATGTTGCCGACGCTTCCGATCCATTCAGGATTTTTGCGAGCGCTCGTTGCATAACCGTTGAAATAGTCCCATAGGCAGGATGTTTTATGCGAGGTTCCGCATATTCTGATTGCGCAAACGCGATCGCCATTTGGGATTTATCGGTATATTTTGGCATTTCGGCGGCAAAAGAGGCAAGACCCGGATAGATATTTTGACGAGACAACCACTGACGATAGAGGACATCGGAAAGCATGAAGGATAGGAACCGTCCCGCCGCCTCGCTATCCGCGGTAATCGGCGCAATCCAAAGCCAATCGCCGTTGGGCGGGCGAATACCGCCGCCAAAATTCGGCAACGGGATAGCTACCAGATTATCGCCGAGTTCTTCGACCGCTTCGTCCCATATCCAATGTCCTCCCCATGCGAGCGCGACATTTTGAGCGGTATAAAATAGGTCGTCGCCCGCTTCGCCGGGAACCACCCATTCCTGTTCGATCCACTGCCGCATCGCCTCTGCTAAGGCAATATTTTGGAGCGAATTGAGCACGCCGAGCGCCGTTGCTGTATCGCGATCAACAAAACCGCGCCCTCCGGAAAGAAATATCGATTCAAACGCGTAGGGCAACCATTCGCTGTCATCCGAATAGTTGCGATAGAGTTCAAGCGGCCAATCAACATCGGGTAATAGAAGCAATTGCTGGAGAATCTCATCGAACTCTTCGCCTGTCCATGCGTCATCGATTGAACGGGGAATACGCGCGTCTATTTGTTCGAGGTATTGCCTGTTGCCATATAATAGAACTGTGCTATCGGTTAATCCTATGCCATAGCGATTACTCCGGCCGTCGGCGGATCGGAATGTCGACTGCTTGATCATAGATGGCGTCATATCCTGAAGCAACGAGCTATCGACGATATCGTCCAGCGGATGGAGAAGATCGAACCAGACATATCCGGCAATGGTTGGGCTACTGATCAATGCGAGATCGATATTCTCGCCTGTCTCTAGCATATTCGCGATATATTCGGGATATTCCGTCAACGAAGGAGACTGTATATCAACAGGGATGCCGGTTTCGTCTTCAAAACGACTGGCGATCCCTTGAAAAATTTCCATATTGATAATAGCGAGATCGTTGGGAAATACCACCGTTACAACCTCTGCCTGGCCAGACTGTTCGGATTGTCCAGTTGGGTCAGGTTGCCCTGTCTGCTCGGGAGCGCCGCCGCCAATAAGAACAAACGCCGCTCCTATGCAACAGACTATAAAAAGAACGCGCGACATTATCCTAATAACGATACTGGTCGGTCTTGTACGGACCGCCGACCGGCACATTGATGTAATTGGCTTGTCGATTTGTCAGCGTGGTAAGGCGCGCGTTCAATTTGCCAAGATGCAGGCGGGCGACCTCTTCGTCCACTATACGAGGGAGCGTATAGACTCGCGCTTCGTACCGCTCGCGATTCCGCCATAATTCGATTTGTGCCAACACCTGGTTGGTAAAGCTATGCGACATAACAAAGCTAGGATGTCCGGTAGCGCAACCAAGATTTACAAGTCGCCCTCGGGCAAGCAGGTAGATGGAATGACCCTCTGGAAAATCGTAGCGATCATATTGCGGTTTAATCTCTTCGCGACGAATTCCGTCTATATGGTCAAGTTCATCAACCTGAATCTCGGTATCAAAATGTCCTATATTACAGACGATCGCCTGATCTTTCATCTTTCGCATATGCTCGACCGTAATTACGTCGCGATTTCCGGTACAGGTAACATATATATCTCCCCGATCAAGGATTTCATCGATGACGCGCACCTCATATCCCTCCATCGCGGCCTGCAACGCGCAGATTGGATCGATTTCCGCTACAATAACTCGAGCGCCCATCGAACGAAGGCTGGCGGCGCATCCCTTGCCCACATCGCCATATCCGGATACTACCGCGACTTTGCCGGCAATCATTACATCAGTCGCCCGTTTTATTCCATCGATGAGGCTTTCGCGACATCCATAGAGATTATCGAATTTTGCTTTTGTAACCGAATCGTTCACATTAATCGCGGGAAAGAGCAACGCTCCATGGCGTTGGCGTTCATAGAGACGATGCACGCCGGTTGTGGTCTCTTCGGAACATCCTTTCAATTCGGCGACCATATCGCGCCAGAAATGATCATTTGTTTCGCGGATAGATTTGAGAACATCAAGCAACGCCTTCTCGTCCTCAGAATCGGGTTTTTTATCCAGTAACGAAGGATTTTGTTCGGCTTGATAGCCAAGGTGGATCATGAGAGTCGCATCGCCTCCGTCGTCTACAATAAGCTGCGGGCCGAGCGCCTCTCCGTTATCGCCGCGAAAAGAGAGCGCGTCGTAGAGCAGTCGCCAATATTCGGGCAACGTTTCGCCTTTCCACGCGAATACGGGAACGCCTCCTATATTGGGTCTTCCCGCGACAACCGCGGCGGCGGCATGATCCTGGGTGGAGAAAATATTACAGCTGGCCCAGCGAACCGTCGCGCCCAGATCGACGAGCGTCTCGATAAGCACCGCTGTCTGTATTGTCATATGAAGACTGCCGGTGATACGCACTCCCGAAAGCGGGCTCTTGGCAGCATATCTCGCTCGACATTCAATCAATCCGGGCATCTCGCGCTCGGCAATAGCGATTTCTCTTCGTCCCCATTTGGCCAAAGACATATCGCGGACTCGATAATCAATTTTGTTCTGTATCTTTTCCATCTGATTCCTCCCTTTCTATATCGTTCTCATCTATACCTTCAATATATCGTTTATATTGTTCGTTTGTCATCAATTGTCGCATTTCACCGATGCTATCGGGAACGATTTTCATCAGCCACCCCTCTTTTTCCGCTGCGCGATTCACCAACTGCGGGTCTTGGCGCAATCGTTCATTGATTTTCGAAACCGAACCGCTGATAGGAGCATAAACCTCACTGGCGCTCTTCACGCTTTCGAGCACCGAAAATACCTCAGATTTGGCAAAATACTGCCCTATTTCGGGAAGTTCAACGAACACCACAGAGCCAAGATTCTCTTGAGCATACTGCGATATACCGATAACCACCAAATTTTCCTCTTGTCGCGCCCATTCGTGAGTATTACAATAGACCATTCTCCCGCTCCCGATTATCTGGTTTAATTACAATGCGTTTATAGAATCCCTTGCCCTTGCTTACCGTAGCGACTCCTTGCACGCCCTCAATCTCTCTATGAACAATACAACGTTCTTGGGGTCGCATTGCCTCCAGGCAATGCTCTTTTCCGGTCCTTTGCACTTGTTTGCCAATCCTTCGGGCCATTGCGATAAGATGGGCTTCCCGTCGATTACGATGCCCTTCCACATCGATTTGCACCGCTGTCTCTGTATATCCCGAACGAAGCGCGACATTATTGGCCAATGTCTGTATCGCATCTATGTAGGCTCCTGAACGGCCAACAAGGAACTGGGCGTTTTCCGCCGCGATACGCAGTTTTAATAATCGATGAGAACGCTCTATATTGCTAATTTCAACGGTATGTCCGATCAATTTTGCTATTCCTTGCGTGAAATAGATCATATTTCGCTCAAAATCGTCGGATGGTTTTATATTTTTTAGCATGCCGGCTTTGCCGTTATTAATATTGCCGTTATTAATATATACTTTTACGATAACTTTACGCTTCCATGGCAACAACCAACTATCCTTTCGGACCTCTTCTATATCAAAATGACGCGTGCCGATATCTAGTTGTTGAATAGCGCGGGAAATCGCATCTCGTCTCGTCTTCCCTTCAAAAAGATACTCGCTCACCGAGTCGATATTCCCTTCCTTTTGTTATTATTGAGGTACTGTTGCATTGTGGTAAGCACATTAGTAACAATCCAGTAAACCAATAGTCCGGATGGCATATTATAAAGGATAAAGAAAAAGACTATGGGAAGAACATAGGTGAGTAGCTTTGCCTGACTCGCGTTCGCCGCCGCCGCGGTATTTTGAGTTAGTTTGCTGGTAAGAAGCTGCGTTCCGACAAAGAGTATTGGAAGGAGGCGCAAATCGTTCCAACGAAGAAGCGGCAAAACAAACTCGCCGAAATTCCAGACTGACTCTGGCGCGGATAGGTCGGAAATCCATCCGGGGATAAATACCGCTCCGCGTAAATCAAAGTTATTATTGAAGAGCCCAAACATCGCAATGAAAAATGGAAACTGGAGCAACAGCGGAAGACACCCTCCCGCGGGATTGACCCCCTCCTTTTTATAGAAGGCTGCCATTTCGCGATTAACTACTTGCGGTTGATCTTTGAAACGCTCCCTAATCTCTTGTAACTTAGGGCCAAGCGCCTGCATTTTTGCGGTCGAAGCATAGCTCTTTCTTGTGAGCGGCCATAACATAAGTTTTACCAAAATAGTGAGCAGTATAATTGCGATGCCGTAATTGGGAATGAGAAAGTAGAAAAGGTCGAGCCCCAGTTTGAGCAATGTTTCTAACCAACCAAGAAGCAGTCGTCTATCCTGTACCCTATTGAGGTTGAGATTGGTAAGATTTGAAGCGTTGTCTTGAGAATCGTTGTATATTCCCAACGCTGGAGTGGTTTTTGGACCGAGATAAAATCGAAAAACATCGATGCTCAAAGAGCTGCGTATCTCTGGTCTGGTAATATACAACTGCGCGGCTTGCGGAACTCCTTCGACTTCGCGATTGGATATTGCCATTTCCCAATTATTGGCGCTTGGCACTCCTATTACCGAGAAATATTTGCCAGCTATCGCAACCCAATCGGCGCCCTCGTCCACAAAACCAATATTTGTTCGCCCTATCCTGAGCGTGCGTCGACGTCCATTGGAGAAATAATAGTAACGTCGGAAATCGGTACGATTATCGAGTAT
This sequence comes from Spirochaetia bacterium, assembly GCA_965220165.1. GTDB lineage: Bacteria > Spirochaetota > Spirochaetia > CBDCPJ01. The sequence goes on along the minus strand of CBDCPJ010000004.1, from coordinate 18,586 downwards.
TTTGAAGGCGGGTCCGATCTGCGGACCAAAACTTACCGTATAAGCCGATCCGTCCATGTTAAGCGGCACAATCTCGTTGACGCTATTTTCGATGGTGATCTCCAGCTCAAAGAGATATTCGCCGGGGGAAAAACGATATAGTTTTTTTATGGTAAACGGAACATCTGGATTTTCGGCCAATGCGAACTGTCGTTGATACTCTATTGTATGCGGGTCATCCGTAGCCGAAAAATTGAATACCGCATCGACAGTTGGCGCGTCCGCGCCGCCAAAATGGATATCAAAAGCTTTCCTGCCGCTTTCCCCTTGAAAAATCATGTCTACAGGAATTGACCCGTCGATTAAGTGGTCAAGAAGTTCAAATTTAACGACGCTTCCCCCATGAGAAGAGAATTCCACGCGAATACTGTTATTCTCGTATACTCGATTGCGTTGCTGTTCGGGCTCTTCTCCGTACGGTATCACCGTTAGGGCGCGAACCTGTTCTTGCTCGGCGACGGAAGCCGCTCCTTCGCTCTGACGAGAGGGAGATATCGGCTGAGAGGGAGGAGCCAGGACGTTTTGGATTGAGAATCCCACAACAATAATAATCGTCGAGATAGCGATCGCCATAATCATTCGCGTTCGTTCATTCATACCGCGCCGCGCTCCGATCGCAACATGCGAGATTTTTGCAATAGTACCGCCAAGTCATCTAGTCGACTTGTCATAGTCTGTTTTTCCACCGATGGATGTATAAATAGCAAAAGATCGAACCCCTCAGATAGCCCCATTGAATCGTAGTGATGATAGAGCGCCCTGCCTATTCGACGCAGTCGATTTCGTCGCACCGAAGATTTCGGAAGCCCGGCGCGCAACGCGACAATCGCCAAACGATTTTGCGTCAATCCATTTGGAGACCAACGAATGGACATAGTGGCTGTACGCGCGAAACATCCCGCTTTGAATATATGTTGAATTGTTTTCTTGTGGCTGAGCGGAGACCACATGGTTAATTGTTAGTACGGCTTTTTCTCGTCGGCCACAGATAATTTTGCACGTCCTTTTTGACGTCTGGCTCGTAGAATCGCGCGACCGCTTCCTGTTTTCATTCGGGCTCTGAAACCAAATTTTCTATTGCGTTTTACTCTGCTAGGATTATATGTTCTCTTCATCGAATATTATTATATAAACAACCTGTCTATCGGTCAAGCTATCGGTCAAGATTATTTTTCGCGCTCGATCAAAATATCTCTTGCATTTACCAAACAATACAATTATAGTTATCTATACATATTGTTTCAATATAGTGGGGGATTAGCTCAGGCGGTAGAGCGATTGGTTCGCAATCAATAGGTCAGGGGTTCAATTCCCCTATCCTCCAATCAAATGGATATTGACGCGCTTATAGGACAGATCCACCCGTTTGAAACAAAGGCTCTGTTGCATTACAAGAAAAAAAAGCGATTTGACCATGCCGCTCTTACCTCCGAATTGCAATTAGAACCGGGTCAAGCTAATCAAACAGTAAGCTGGCTCACGGCAAAAGAATTAATCGACATTATTGATCGAAGATCCACTACTCGCTACGAATTAACCGATTTAGGACGCACCGCTCACCATACAGGAACTGTCGAAGAACTGCTTATCGAATGCTTGCGGCAAAAGGGGCCGGCGACGATGGGCGAACTAGCCGCGCGATTGGAGCGCGAACCTTCAGCGATAGGTTCGGCGTATGGGCAGCTCTCTCGAGCAGGGCAAGCGGGAATGAACGCCGATCGGCAAATATTTTTGAAGAAGAACGAAGTAGCTCAAGAAGTTGCGAGCGTTCGTCTCCTGCTCGATAGAGCGGCGCAAAAAGGCGAATTGCTCGACAACGAATTGAATGACGAAGAGCGTCGCGCCATTGGCTCTATAAGCAAGAAGCGCGGCGCGAGCGCGGCGCTGTTTCGCATTTCGACTCGCGAACACGCTTGGTACGCGATCAACGCAAAGGGCAAGGCGGTTGCCGACGCCCTGCTCGTTCGAGGAATGACCGGCGACGAGATCGGCGAGATAACGCCCGGTATGTTGATCGACGGGGATTGGAAGGGGAAAAAAATGCGTCCCTATAATATCCATGTGCCTCCCGCCCGCGTTCTTCTTGGAAGGGCCAATTCGTATGGAGAATATCTCCGTTGGGTAAAAGATAAATTGACCTCGGTCGGCTTTGAGGAGTTTGACGGGCCGTTGGTAGAGACCGAATTCTGGAACTCCGACGCTCTATTTATGCCGCAGTTTCACTCGGCGCGAGACATTCACGATGTCTACACGATCGCCAAGCCTACCCATGCCAAAGAGATAGACCCGTCCTACCGCGATACAGTCGCGAAGACTCACGAGGATGGATGGACTACGGGAAGCAAAGGGTGGCAATACTCGTTTGATCGCGACTTTACTCGCCGGCTTATTTTGCGTAGCCAAGGAACCGCGCTATCGGCGAAAACGTTGCCAAACGCATCTATCCCGGGGAAATATTTCGGGATAGCGCGCTGTTTTCGTTGCGACAAGGTGGACGCGACGCACCTATCCGACTTCTATCAAACAGAGGGCATCGTGCTGGGCAAGGATGTCAATCTTAGAACGCTTCTTGGGCTCCTGCGAATGTTCGCCGAAGAGATCGCCGGCGCCGAAGATGTTCGCTACGCTCCTGGCTACTTTCCCTTTACCGAGCCCTCTATTGAGGTGCACATTAAGCATCCTAAATTAGGCTGGTTTGAATTGGGCGGGTCTGGCATATTTCGCCCCGAAGTTACCGAACCCCTTGGAGTCGATGTTCCTGTGCTGGCATGGGGCTTGGGAATCGATCGAATGGCAATGATGCGGTTGGGACTCAGCGACCTCCGCGAGCTTTTCACTAACGATTTAGAACAGGCGCGATTGCGAGTAGGATAACCGCGATGCCAAAAATAACTGTCAATTACGATCTATTTTCGGAGCTACTTGGACAACGCCTATCTCCAGAGGAGCTCAAAACGCTGTTGCCGGTGGCTAAGGCTGAATACGACGGGCAACAAGAGCAGGCGGTAACGTTTGAGCTCAATGATACCAATCGCCCAGACCTCTGGTCGTGCGCGGGGCTGGCTCGTCAGCTCTCGCGCTATCAAGGAAAAGAATCCCGCCAACGCAATTTTCTTTCATCGTCCGAAAAGACGATTCAAAGCGACGAACGAATGATTGCGGTAGACGCGCGATTATGCGATATCCGTCCATTTATTGTCGCGTTTGTTGCCACGGGACCAGCGCTTACCGACGCGATGCTTCGCGAAATAATCCAGAGCCAAGAGAAATTGTGCTGGAATTATGGGCGTCGCCGACGGACCATCGCGATGGGTATATATCGATCGACCGGTTTGAAGTGGCCTATTCGCTACGACGCCGCCGATCCAGACAAAACGAGATTTACGCCGCTCGGTATGAGCCAGTCGCTCTCGCTACGCGAGATTCTCGAGCGGGATCCTACCGGAAAAGAATATGGACATATTATCGCCGACCTCTCGCTCTTCCCCTATTTACAAGACGCAAGCGGCAACGCGCTCAGCCTTCCGCCTATAATCAACAGCGCCGATATCGGGGCCGTCGTTGTGGGCGATAGCGAGCTATTTGTCGAACTAACCGGCGACTCGTTGCCGGCATTATTTACCGCCGCCAACATCGTAGCGTGCGATTTTCACGACTTCGGGTATCATATACTGCCGGTAACCATCCGCTATCAATACGATACGCCATTTGGGCGAACGATCACCACGCCGTATCATTTTCAGCGGACGACGAGCGCGCCGTTCGCGCTGATCAACAGACTGCTGGGACGAACGATCGCGCCGACCGAGGCGAAAGAGTCCCTCCTCCGTATGGGAATAACAAGCAGAGTGATCGATGACGTTCCGAAAGATGGCGCAGAACCGAAAGAGCCTGCGATTGAGGCCGATATCCCTTGCTATCGCAATGATTTTCTTCATGCGGTCGATGTTGTCGAAGAAATAATGATTGGGGCAGGACTCGATAGTTTTGCGCCCGAACAGACCAACGATTATACTATTGGCCGCCTTATCCCATCAGAACTATTTATACGGCGTATCGTCAAAATTATGGTGGGGCTCGGCTATCAAGAGATGCTATTTAGCTATCTCAATTCTCGAAAAAACCTCATCGACCGCATGCGATCGGATATCGCGCTCGCGTCGGACGAAGATCGGGAACCCCTTATTCGGAAGCGGGAGCGAGAACTCATCCGTATTGCCAATCCTATGTCGGAATCGTCCGAGTATATCCGCAATTCGGCGTTGCCCAACCTTCTATCCGCGGAGGCTACATCCAGCAGCGCCCCCTATCCCCACGCAATGTTTGAAACCGGAAAAATCGCCGTTCCGGCGGCCGAACAAAATTATGGATCAAAAACAATTAATTCGCTTGCCTTCATGCTTGCAAAAGCCGATTTCAATAGTGTGAACTCGCATGTCTCCGCGCTATTTTATTACCTTGGTTTACCCTATCAACTGCGCTCGATTACAGACGATCGTTTTATACCGGGTCGCGTCGCCGAAATTGTCTCTAATGATAATCCTCGCGGGCGATCGGCGGGAATATTCGGAGAAATACACCCCGCGGTATTGGAGCAATGGGCGATACAGACGCCCTGCGCCGCGGCTGAGATAGATATTGACGAACTTATGAACAAATAATTATGGCTGATGCGCAACGTCGCGAACACAAAAGAGTCCTACCCGATATTCTGATACCGTACAGAGGGTTGGACGCCGATCTTAGAGACGCGCAGGATATCTTTATCTATATGCGTCCGGAGACAAACGGCATTAGGTGCGAAAGTATGATTGTCAAGGCGATAGAAAGCTCTCCGCTCTATCGCACCGCGATTCAGCTCGTCTACATGGCCAATATACCGGGCGAATTTGTCCGCGAACAGCGATTGTTAGAGCGTCACTACGCGCATAAAATAATGTTCGCCGCCCATGATAAATCTGTATTTACAGAGCACATGCGCAATAAATTTAGCGAGCATTTCAATATTGACTTTGATGACGCGCCAATTATCGGGGCGTTCAGCGCGTTGCGCGCGCTGGATATGTCCGCTGAAGAACTTTTCAATCAGTGGGTAAATCGATCAAAGATGATTGTCGTAAACGGCCAAAGCATTAAATATATCAATGGATATTATGTGGTCAACTACGACATCCCGGCGCTGTTGCACAAACATACTTCAGAGACCGATATCGCTGTTATGTTATTCCGCGTAAGAGCCTCATACAAGGAATTTAGGGAAATCTCCAATAACATTTACGACACCCTATCTCAAAATGACGTCCTTAAAAAAGGCAGTCACCATAGTAGAATATTCCATTATTCCAAAAGCCCCTTTGAACAGTTGCTAGACGGCATAGGATACCTGCTTTATCCGGATGGAAGCCATGTTGAACTACGCGACATGCCCTTCGCTCACTACCTTATCTCGCATGGCGTGCCATTACAGAAGATACACGACGCGATCAAGCGCCCTATCGTGAGGTTCCGCGACTCCAATAACCAACTGTCGGAATGCCATCTTATGGTATTTACCGAGAACTACTCGTACGAAGAGTCTTATAATATGCTCGGCTCTATCGAAAAGCACTGTCAATTCCCTCTATAGCCGATTGTATCGATTACTGATCGCCGTGATTTCCATACCGCGCTCCAGAGTCGACCTCTTCAATTGAATAGGGCGTCCATTCGCTTGGATCATAATTCATGTTCCCCGATGAAACCGAAATTTTTCGCATAAGACCGATGTTTTGGGCGAAATGATCGTTTGCGTCGACATACCCGATGATATCGATAATATCATCCATATCGCTTTGGTAGCTATCGTCTCCATTTACCTCTCGCACGAGAGCAATGACATCGTCTCCGTTAAAATTGATGCCGGTATTCGCTTGATCCCCGTTGTTTTGGATCGCGTCGACGCTTCTGGAATGATGAACGCCATATGTGCCGCCTTTTGGTATTGTGGCGCCGTCCGTAAAGTATATCTCTACCCCATTGTTCTCTATTGTCTTTTCTGGTGTTGGGTTGGATAATCTAATAAGGTAGTAAAAATGACGATCTCCCGAGCGAAGCGCCAAATCTGTTTCACCGCCGTTGTATAGTTCGACATATTTGTTGCTGCTACTCCCCTCGCCGTAATCGCTGAAAAACGGCGCGACGCCCAAAGGCGGTTCGCCATTAGTGGGCTCGCCATTAGTGGGTTCGCCATTGGTGGGTTCGCCATTAGTGGGCTCGCCATTAGTGGGTTCGCCATTGGTGGGTTCGCCATTGGTGGGTTCGCCATTGGTGGGTTCGCCATTGGTGGGTTCGCCATTAGTGGGTTCGCCATTGGTGGGTTCGCCATTAGTGGGTTCGCCATTGGTGGGCTCGCCATTGGTGGGTTCGCCATTAGTGGGTTCGCCATTGGTGGGTTCGCCATTAGTGGGCTCGCCATTGGTGGGTTCGCCATTAGTGGGCTCGCCATTGGTGGGTTCGCCATTAGTGGGCTCGCCATTGGTGGGCTCGCCATTAGTGGGCTCGCCATTGGTGGGTTCGCCGTCGGCGGGCTCGCCATCGACAGGCGCGACCTCGATCGAATGAAGCGGAGATAACCCATTGCCAGAATTAGACGCCACAAAGTAGATCGCATACGACGCGTCGGCATTCAGCCCGGCAATCGCAAACCGCGCGATCCCTGCGGCCGATGTCTCTCTCCCCGCAACAACCGCGCCCTCTCCCGCCCTCACCTGATTAACGGTGGGCTTTTTGGGCGCATCAAGGGGATAGACGCCGTACGATATAACCGCGAAACCATCCGTAGTCGCGCTAATTGTCACCGCGCCATTATCGGATCGAGAAACAACCTCGGGCGTTTCGATCCATTTGGGCGCGGGAATATCATTGCCCGAGGAAACGGCGAATACCGCAAGCATAGGGTCATGATCGCTATGCCTGCTTTCGGATGAATATTCGGCATATCGGTGAACGATATCGGCCGAGTGGTCAAATTTCACCATAGCGGGCGATACCAGAATATGATCCAGCAACTGCGAATTGCCACCAAATTGGAATGAATAGCGATCATCGGCGGCAATATCCATCGATAGATTGCGCAATATAGACTCGCTATCGGATTCGCCGCCTTGCAAAATCGATAGCGTTTCGGAAAATTCGAAATCATTGAAATCGCCCATCACAACTATATTGGCATCTGGATCGAGATTGAGAATCTCCTTCGCGAATTGATGTACCACAGTCGCCTGTTTTTTGCGCAGCGATTCGGAAAGAGGATTGGCGGGTTGCGAACTCCCCCAAAGAATCTCATCGCCTCGTTTGCTGATAAAATGATTGACGATAACAAAGATATCTTCCCCATTAAAGTGATACTGCATCGCTAACGGCTTTCGAGAATTGGAAAATGCGTCGACGCCGCCTGCTTTCGTCCTATCCAACAGAGCGCCCGGACTACGCGAAAGCGCCACCCTACCATTCTCCCAATTGACAGCGACAGAACCATTGGGCAATCCGTTGCCGCGGAGAATAGCCGCAACTCGTCCGGGATTGCTCAATAACGCGACGCGAATATTGGCGCCGGGCTGCCCGCCATCCTGACCATCGATGGGATCGACCCAGTTCGCCTCGTACCGCGGACCGCCTTGCGCCTCTATGCTCTCGATCAACCGCCGCAATGTTTTATCGGCGGCCACCGTTCCATCATCTATAGCCCCGTTATTATCCTGTATTTCAATTAGCCCTATAATATCTGGCGAGGCGAGCCCATCGACAATCGTGGAGGAAATATCGTCAAACTTATATTTATTCGAAACGAACGATAAATTTTCCACATTAAACGTCGCAAATACAAGACTATTTTGCGCCCCCCGCAATTCCGTCGCCTCTCGGAGCAATGAACGAGAAGATAGCTCGGGCATCTCAAGCGCGAATATTCGCGGAGCGCCAAAACTGTATCCCACAACCCCCGTTATTGGGCCGTCAAAACGGTCGCCCGTCTTTATTGTAGCGGGAATCCTGTATTCTTGACCCAGCAAGCTGGTATCTATATGCAGAATCTCCGGATTAAAATCGACAAGAGAATCATCGACGCGAGAAATCGCGATACCGCCCCGCAACGTCGCGCCGGTTGCCGACGCGCCGCCGTCTCCAATCACCGATACCCTAGAAGAACTGGCGACACCGCTGACCACAAGGGGATCTTCGATTCGCACAATCATTCCCTCTACGCTCTCGTAAAAATCGATGCCCTCTCTATCGGGCTGATATGGACCATCGATCGCTCCAATAGATATTATCCTATTGGGAACGCTTCTTCCATTAGAACCTATGACCAATGCGGGAGGAAGGGGATATTTTCGATCTACAATCTCTATCTCGGGACTATCGCCAATCTCGGTAATGGTCAATTCTATACTACTCCCGATATAGGACGAAAACTCAATCACCTTTCCCGATACCTTTACTAAATCGCGCGTCTCCACCTTGGGAGCCTCTCGCGTATAGACAATCATTCCCGAAGAGGTAGCCGCGTCTTGATCATCGTCGACGCTACTCATAAAAAATTTATCGCTATCTATCGCGGTAACTACGCCGATAACATTTTTGACGATTTTCCCCTCCAATGGCGATCGATGCCCCGCGCCTTGGATATCCTCTATCGAAGTCGATTCCCCATCGATAGGAATGGCGATGAAATCGCCCCGCGCGCATGCCGATTCGCGGATTACTACGTTGCGAGTATAGTCTTGGGGAATCAAAAAATACCCGTCCAGCGAAGCGCCGATACGAGTAAACCCCTCGCTCAATCCGCTCATTCCATACTCTCCCTGTTCATCGGTAGACACCACCACGCCCTGAACCGAGATCGCGACCCCTTCTATAGGATTGCCCGATAATCCCAGCACCTGCCCCGCCAACACGCCCCCAGAAGGATCGGAGAGACATGACTCAAACGACGCCTCTACCGGCGTTTGTTCTACAAAAGGAAAACACCCATAACATACCGCTATAATCAGCGAAATACCCGCCATATATCCATGTGATTGTCGCATGCGATCAATTACTAGACTATATGCCGCGAAGGGAGAAAAAAGGTTCGGTTATATTTTTAGATTATTATTTTTTCGCTACGAAATATTAGTGGCGATTTCTTAATACGCTCGCCTCTATCTTACGAACCTGCGACCGATAGAGATTGGAAATTGTGGTGCCGTAGTCGGCAATCAACTGAATAATATCGCGGCGACCGCTCGGCATATCCAATCCATTCAAGCGATCGCCGGCATCGCCCAATCCCGGCAGAATATAGCTATTTGCGTTTATTGTTGGATCGATCCATAGCGTATAGAGCGAGCTATCGCCCGTCTCTTGCAACACCCGAAGCGCCGCCGGCAACGCGCTGATAATGGTGAAGAATTTTATCGAACGCGGACGAACATTTTGTTCGTAGAGGTAGTTGACAATAGTAATAAAACTATTTCCAGTCGCATTGATGGGATCGGCAAATATCAAATCGCGCCCATCCATTTCCGAGGTATCGAAATAGCTTCGATCGATACTCAGAACATAGTTGAGATCGTTCGATCGCGAATCTCGCTCGCGCCGAATGTTAAAAAGCTCGAACGGAGTAATATAGCCCGATGACGAATACTCCTGTATCTCTTTAGAAACGATCATCGACGGCAACAGCGCCCCCCGCAGCAACACGCACATCGTTGAATTTTCTAAAGAGCTATCGATATTGGGTATCTTATGCACCGCAAAATTAGCGAAGGGACGATCGACAGGAGTTTGAACGATAAGGTGGTTTTTCGGCGTAGAGTCGGAAGGCATATAGGCAAAATCAAACAGCAACTCATACGCCCGTTGCGTATAATAGATAAATTCGCTTTGCTCCGTGTTAACATTTCGCAATTTAGCGATGATGCGCGACACCTCGCCCCTCAATCCGGGATTAGGCCCAAACGAATAGACCTGCAGACGTTGCTCCCGCTCCGTTACTTCGCGCATAATCGATCCCATCTGATCATAATAGGCGATGAGGAGATTCCGTTGATTTGAGTCCATATTGGACAAACCACGATCCGCTATAGCCTCCGACAACGCGAGCACATCTTGATAGATCGCGGCGACATCGCGAAGCGCTTCTGACATATGCATATAAAACCATGAGCCGCGCAGGATTCGAACCTGCGACCATTGCCTTAAAAGGGCAGTGCTCTACCAACTGAGCTAGCGGCCCAAGCGAATCATAATTTATTATATACGCGAAAATCTCACAAGAGCCAAAATGAATGATATGGTCTATTATTTGTTGACTTAATTATTCGTCCGGATACCATATTAATATGGAAAATAATACGATAACACCGTCAAAATATGATGGAACATATTGGGGATTGTTAGGAAAAACGGTACTCGCAATTATAATTAGCGTCGCCTCTTTGGGCATTGCGTTCCCGTGGGCATTCACGCTTGTGCATCGTTGGGTTGTATCGAAAATGTCCCTCAATGGGAAAAAATTGCGCTTTGATGGCCGCGGCGGCCAATTATTCGGCGTTTGGATAACAATGTATGCAATTATGGGGGCTATTACCATCGCTATAATTGTTCTCATATTTCTCATAGCTTTGACGCTCGAATTTGATTCCCATTGGGAATTTTCGCATCTCGATTGGGCCCCTTGGGCCCTCTTCATAATCCCGTTAGGATTGCTCTGGATAGCCGGAGCGTTTTTCTTAGGCTTCTGGTTCGACCTGAAACTCAACCAAGTAGCAGTCGCTGGGATTCACCGCGAAGAGAGCGACGCAAATGAAACAAGCAATTTTTCGGCCGGCTATTGGGAATTCATTGGCAACAATATTCTTTTGGGACTTCGCCTGTTGGTTACTGTAGGCATAGGATTGCCTTGGGCGCTTCGAAAATATGCCAGCTGGTTTACCAGCAAGACCGAGATCGACAACGCCAAATTGACCTACACCGCCATGCCCTCATTTTTGAAATCATGGATCCCCTACTGGATAGGAATCGTTATCATTGCGTTATCATTAGGATAGTAGGAAGCGTTATCATTAATGTAATGGTGTCGTCTATCGTAGTAACCCTCATCTACCTCTTTTTCCCTGTTCTTGTCCATACCTTCATACTGCGCACCATTACGGCGCGATTAAACTGGAATAAAGACATAATCCAACCGCAAGCGCAAGCAAATAGTTGATCGACTACGACACCCTCTGCGATAACCTTGTCGATCAATATCGTAACGACGGCCATTTAAAATTGTTGACTTAATTATTCGTCCGGATACCATATTAATATGGAAAATAATACGATAACACCGTCAAAATATGATGGAACATATTGGGGATTGTTAGGAAAAACGGTACTCGCTTTTATAATTAGCGTCGCCTCTTTGGGCATTGCGTTACCGTGGGCATTCACGCTTGTGCATCGTTGGGTTGTATCGAAAATGTCCCTCAATGGGAAAAAATTGCGCTTTGATGGCCGCGGCGGCCAATTATTCGGCGTTTGGATAACAATGTATGCAATTATGGGGGCTATTACCATCGCTATAATTGTTCTCATAGCTTTGACGGTCGGATTTGATTCCCATTGGAAATTTTCGCATCGCGATTTCCCCCCCTTCATAATCCCGTTAGGATTGCTCTGGATAGCCGGAGCGTTTTTCTTAGGCTTCTGGTTCAACCTGAAACTCAACCAAGTAGCAGTCGCTGGGATTCACCGCGAAGAGAGCGACGCAAATGAAACAAGCAATTTTTCGGCCGGCTATTGGGAATTCATTGGCAACAGTATTCTTTTGGGACTTCGCCTGTTGGTTACTGTAGGCATAGGATTGCCTTGGGCGCTTCGAAAATATGCCAGCTGGTTTACCAGCAAGATCGAGATCGACAACGCCAAATTGACCTACACCGCCATGCCCTCATTTTTGAAATCATGGATCCCCTACTGGATAGGAAGCGTTATCATTAATGTACTGATGTCGTCTAACGTAGGATCTATAGAGAATATAGGAACCTCATCGACCTCATCGACCTCTTTTTCTCTGTTCTTGTCCATACCTTCATACTGCGCACCATTACGGCGCGATTAAACTGGAATAAAGACATAATCCAACCGCAAGCGCAAGCAAATAGTTGATCGACTACGACACCCTCTGCGATAACCTTGTCGATCAATATCGTAACGACGGCCATTTAAAAGCGTTGCGTCGCCTTGGCGCAGCGCCGTCTTCTCCATCGCCCTGTTGCCCGAGCCTGCCCTCTATGGAATCGATAGCGGCAATCAACCGGCGCATTAAGGCGATTATGTTTCCCGACTATCCCGAATATGCGGGATTCTCGGAAAAGACATTGCGCGACGCGGTACATACGCAGCTACGAGACATATCCGTTCTCCTGCGTTGCGAAATTGAACGCGCGCTTTTCCACAGCGCCACCGAGGACGTCGCCGAAACCGATCCTGCCGCCGCGACTTCGGGAGTATCTGAGCGACACGACTCCCGCGGGTTTTCCGCCCAATCGGAACGTTGCGTAGCCGAATTGCTTGGCGCGTTGCCCACTATACGCAAGAGCATTTACCGCGACGTCGAGGCGATCTACCAAGGCGACCCCGCGGCAAAATCGCTTACGGAGGTGATGTTGGCATACCCGGGGATAGCGGCTATAATCATCTACCGAGCGTCGCATGCGCTGTGGGAGCAAGGCATCCCGCTTATTCCTCGGATGATGAGCGAGAGCGCGCATAGCGAAACCGGCGTCGATATTCATCCCGGCGCGAGGATTGGGGATGGTTTTTTTATCGACCATGCCACCGGCATAGTAATTGGCGAGACGACGGTCATCGGCAATAATGTCAAAATCTACCAGGGCGTCACATTGGGCGCGTTGAGTGTAAAAAAGTCGGAATCGCACATCAAACGGCACCCGACAATAGAAGACGACGTCACCATCTACGCCGGCGCGACCATATTGGGAGGCAAAACCGTCATCGGACAAGGGGCGACCATCGGCGGAAATGTCTGGCTGACGCGATCGGTGCCGCCAAACACCAAAGTATACAACAGCATTCAGTTTACGGCAAAAGGCAACGCGGCCAAAAACGACAACACCCGCTAACAAAAACAACCAATCGCTATCCAAAGGGGGCAGTCGCCCCCTCGCTCCAGCTCGACCGCTATGGTTGGGCAGGCCCAACCATAGCGCCGACAGGCTAATCGCTTACGCGATTGCGCGCTCGCTGCGCTCCGCACGCCGCCCGTCTGTCGATCTTCCGCTACCCCCGCTGCGGGCGCCGCTCCCACATTGCAAATCGCCGCCCAAATTGGCCCGCAACGCCCGAATCGCTTACACAAAACGAATCGCCCACAATAATCATCGTTGCGCCGGTAACATTTAACCGTTATTATCTTGTTGTTTCGCGCAAATATATTTATATAATTCATTTATGCGAAAATCTGATGGCTCTATCAAAATAAGCATTATGAAATGTTGCGCGACTCTTTGTCTAACGCAAATTCTTTTTATGTGGATTGTTCGACGTATCTATTCCCTGCCGTCTTCGACATTTGTCTCCTTTACAATTATTAACGGAACGTTGCACACCGCCATATTTGTCTTCTTATTCATGCGACATAAGGATTTCCGCCTATTGCCTGATATGGCCCCGGTACGTCGCGTCAATGTAAGCAATTGGCTTACCATAGCCAGAGGAACCTCCGCCCCCACCGCGCTCTACCTTCTTATCCATGTGGCAAACTATTTTATCTACGGGGCGACGCTGATATTTATCGCGATGATTTTTCTTACCGACCTTTTAGATGGCAAAATCGCTCGACGCTATAAGCAACAGACAAGAATAGGTCGCTATCTCGATTCTTCCTGCGACTACTTCCTTATGATCCCGGTAACCATCGCCTTCTATTATTATCGCCTGATCACTATGGGATTTTTTATCCTATCAATTAGCCGTATGTTGGCTCAGTGCATTGGGCTTTTGCTTGTGTTGCTCTTAAGCCGAGGAAAGCAGACGTATCGTCATGCGTTTAGCGGGAAAGCATCCATATTTGCGATGATGACCCTCTACGGGGTATCGTTGCTTCAGATATTCCCCCTATTGCGCGAGCCACTGCGCCCATTTATGGGCCTTTTTGAATTCGGCGCCGCCGCATTTATCGTTCCCGCGATATGGTACAAGACCGCCGCGATTATGACCGATCTTCGATCCAGCAAGACGTTGCCCGCCAATTTCGCCCTCGACGATCACCAGATCTCTCATCGCTATCGCGATAGTCGATAGACGGCTATAACTGATAGACTCGAGAGAATTTATCTCGCAAATATTTGATAAAATAGCTGGCGTTGATCGGCTCGCCGCAAATTTGTTGGCATAGTTCCGAGGCCGTGCGAGCGCATCCCCATTGATAGATATTTTTTGTCAACCATTCCTTAATTGGAAAAAATTCTCCCGCCGCTACCATATTCCAAAAATCAGGCATATCTTGCAATTGCGCCTGTAAAAACTGCGCGCCAAATATATTGCCCAGCGCGTAGGTAGGAAAGTAACCAAACGCCCCATGCGACCAGTGGACATCTTGCAACACGCCCTCGCTATCGCTTGGGGGAGTCACCCCGAACATTTTTTCGAACTGCTCATTCCAGGCGGCTGGAAGATCGTCGATCGATAATTCGCCACTGACCATTTGCCGCTCAAGATTAAAGCGAAGAATAATATGCAGGCTGTAGGTAACCTCATCGGCATCGATGCGGATATAGGAGGGCTCGACCCGATTCACCATTCGCCAAAAATGTTCGGCGTCGGTATCGGGAAATAGCCCAGGATATATCTCCCGCAACTTTGGCCAGTAGCAATGCCAAAACTCCTTGCTTTTTCCAATTACATTTTCCCAAAATCGAGATTGCGATTCATGGATGCCAAGCGACGACCCATCCGCAAGAATCGTGCCATGGTAACGTTCATCGACGCCCAATTCATAGAGCGCATGTCCCAATTCATGGAGCGTCCCAAAGATGCTTGTCGGTAAAAAGCGCTCGCGAAATCTGGTGGTAATGCGAACATCGTCGGCGCCCAGAGTCGTAGAAAAGGGATGCGCGGAAATATCGAGTCGCCCTCGATGAGGATCATATCCAAGCGCTTGGCACAGCAACGAGCCAAATTTTCGTTGCCCGTCGATGTTGAACTCGTTGGAGAGCGGGCGATTATCGATCTGTGGGGCGGCTCGCAATTCGTTCAGAAACGACACCAGCTCTTTTTCCAAATAGTTGAACTGGTTCTTCACTTCGCTCGTAAGCATGTAAGGCTCATATTCATCGAGCAGCGCATCGTAACGCTGTTCCTTCCATCCTACGTGATCGGCGATATCGCGAACCATCGCCACGATCTTTTTGAGATTCGGCGCAAAAAGAGAGAAATCCGATCGCTCTCGGGCATTGCGCCATACAACCTGGCTTTGGCTACTAAGCTCGGCGAATTGCGAGACCAGCTTTTTTGGCAACGCGCTCGCGCGACAATATCGCCGCCACAGTTGGCGAAGCAAGGATCGATCGTCGTCGGATAGCCCCTCTGATCCCATAGTATGCTCGCTATCGACGCCCGCCTGCTCAAAGAGCGTCTTCCATTCATCGTCGACGACACGCTCATGAATTAATTCTTGCAACAAAGAGACCTGCTTTGCTCTATTTGCCGCCGCCTTTATGGGCATATATGTTTCTTGGTCCCAAAGAATGGTCGATTGAGTATGCGTTAGGAGCTGAATCTCGCGATCCCGCTCTTTTAAACGAGCCAATATTTTAGCATTCATGGCAACATTATATTTATATATGTTGAGATAAACAAGCTTCTACCGAAACGAACCGCGCCCAATAGGATCGCCAATATAGATGCCCTCGCCGCCAAGATATTGCGCTATCTCCCCGTCGATCATAATCTGCACGCGATCAACCGTATCAAATTCGGTGGCCGAATAGACCACCTGTCGCAATTGCGCCAGACCGCCTTCTACCCCAAGCGAATTAAATAGAAACGCGTCGTTGAAATTGAGATATGCCACATTGCCTCTGATATTCGCCGAAAGCAATCGCGTTTCGGAGGGTATCAGACTCAATAGCCCCGCGTTTACTTCCTCCGCGGTGGGGCCGGCAAGAAGCTCTTGAATAGAGCGAGTCAACGGATTGTTTTGATGCCGCACCACACGACGCACCCCCCTTTCGCCGGCTCTCCCCGCTTCGTCAATTTGAATATAGTAGATGGTCGATAACAGTCGAGCTTCTGGAGATTCTGTCTGTTGTTCGATAGGCGTCGCATCCTGTTCGTCTGCCGGCTCCAATTCTGAATCGCTCTGTTGGTTTGCTCGGTCAAAGTTGGCGGGAACGGCTTCGCCGTCGGCGCCGATCTCAGATTCTACCGCGGTATCCAATGTACTAGGTTCAGCATTTTCTGCGACGATAGCAATCGATTGCGTATCATTGTTAATTACGTCATTAGATTCTTGTTGCGGCGGTTCGATTTGTTCCAAGATTGGTTCTTCTTGCGTATTGCCGCCAAATCGTTCTCGAATCGCTTCGAAAAAACCGGTAGTTTCTACCACTCGCTGTATATTTCTACTATTGAAAAGAAATACCGCGAGAATAAATAGCGCGATAACGCCCCACAACAGAAATCCAGTAGAAATACGTCGACGTTTTCCCTTTTTTCTATTCATCTCTTAATTTATCGGCTAAATGTAATATCTAATAACCGCTACGGTCATTTTATTACGGGGATAGCAATACAATGGGTGTATCGCTCGGTAGAGGCGGGGATTGTTTCGTTTGGGCGTTGCGGGCGATTTGCGGGGCGATGGACAATTGGTAGGGCGTGGCCCGCTGAGGGGGGTAGCCGGAAGCGCGGAGCGCTGGAGGTAGGGGGGAGACAACGAAAAGAGACTATAACTCGCGGGATAGGGACGCCCAACGCGATCGTTTTTGCGCTTGGAAAATGTGGCGATTCCCCCCCTCCTCTTAACTATTTATTTTTTCGAAATATCGGTTGATTGCTTTCTGGTAAAAACTATATTTCTTATTATCAATGATATTTTATGGAGGGTTTTTTATTATGAATAATTTAACGCGAACGCATTCGTTGCGTTCTTTTGTGTTGCCTACTCTTGTGGCGGCATTTGTTTCTTTGTTTTTGATTGCTTGTCCGATGGCGGATACGAAGACTGAAGTGCCGGGAAAAGTCACGGGATTGAACGCCGAAGGAGGCGATGGGGAGGTAGAACTCTCTTGGACCGCCGTTGCTGGGGCGACGAGTTATAAGATTTATCGGGGTACGGAAACTGGAGAATTGACCGCTCTTGATCTCGATCCCGCGCCGACCGGAAAACACTTATACCGATGAGGACTGTCATGAATGGCGACGACTACTTCTATGCGGTTTCGGCTGTCAATGCCGAGGGCGAAGGCGCGCGAAGCGATGAGGCTAGTGCTACGCCGGCAGTCGCGGCGACAGCACCCGCAGCACCCGCTAACTTTGCCGTTGCGCCGGGCGATGCCGCAGGGGAAATCGATCTCACATGGGATGCTGTCCGGAGCGACTGGCTTTAAGATCTTCCGAGGTACGACAACCGGATCGTTGACCGAAATTACACCAGCCACTGCTTTAGCGGGAACAGCTACTAGCTACACCGACACGGGACTCACTGCCGGAACCACATACTTCTATCAGATTTTGGCGGTCAGTGCCGCGGGCGATGGACGAGAGCCGCGGAAATGCAGCGCTGCGACGCAGCCGCCGTGGCGACGGCGCCTGCAGCGCCCGCTAACTTTGCCGTTGCGACGGGCGATGCCGCAGGGGAAATCGATCTCACATGGGATGCTGTTGCCGGAGCGACTGGCTTTAAGATCTTCCGAGGTACGGCAAGCGGATCCACCGACATTACACCAGACCGCTGGTGTAGCGGGAACAGCTACTACCACCGACCACTCGCGGAACCGAATACTTCTAGCAGATTTTGGCGGTCAACAGCTACTAGCTACACCGACACGGGACTCACTGCCGGAACCACATACTGTCTATGGCCAGATGGCCTAGCGTGGACCGCAGTGCCTGGAGCGGATAGCTATACGATCTACCGCGGAACGGAAACCGGATCATTGACCGCCCTTTCAATCACTCCGGCGGTCAATGCCGCGGGCGATGGAGCGAGAGCCGCGGAAATGAGCGCTACCACGATAATCCCCGCTCCTACCGGTTTGACGGCTACCGCGAGCGCTACTGTCGCTGGCCAGATAGACCTAACGTGGACTGCAGTGTCTGGAGCGGATAGCTATACGATCTACCGCGGAACGGAAACCGGATCATTGACCGCCCTTTCAATCACTCCGGCTGTGACGGGAACCTCCCACCCCGATACCGGGCTCGCAAACGGAGACGAATTCTTTTATACTATCGCGGCGGTAATCGGCGGCGCGACAGGAGCCCAAAGTGCCGAAGCGAGCGCTACCACGCTTGTCGC
>CBDCPJ010000003.1:0-50032 GCA_965220165.1 Spirochaetia bacterium | reverse complement strand
TTCGGTGCTGCAGCCGGTTTCACCGGTGGAAGTTTTGAAGGCGACGCGACGGACCATCGCCAGCAGGCGACACGCCGCCGGCGATATCATCATAGATGTTCATCGGCGGAAGTTTTGCTTGGATTGATCAGTCCTTTATTGTCTGTCGCGCGCTGGTAGTTATGGCGGGGGAGATGAGACATCCGGTTGTTATGCCGCGGCGGCGGAATCAGTCCTTTATTGTCTGTCGCGTATGCAGAGAAGTTGGTGCCGCGCACTTCCCGCGTGTTTGACGGTGGCGGCGATGGCAGGAGAGATTATGCCGCGGCGGCGGATGAATCGGCACGCCATTGCGTTGTTCACCGGTGAATAAATGACCATTCGCCCAGTCATTATTGTGGTGATGTTTTGGCGTCAAAAGGGCACATTGCGATGGTGAGTAAATGCTGTCATATCCTGTCATACCGCGAAACGAATATCCGAAACGGTAGTGGTGGCGCGCCGCGCCCACTTCTCGGATGCAGTGGAGGCGGGTGTCGTCCCGCCGCCGCGCGGCGGCGGGGTTAGGTTGATTGATGTGCCAGTTGCCATCCACCGTGCATCGCGGCGCGCTCGGTTGCCTTCGGTGCTGCAGCCGGTTTCACCGGTGGAAGTTTGAAGGCGACGCGACGGACCATCGCCAGCAGGCGACACGCCGCCGGCGATATCATCATAGATGTTCATCGGCGGAAGTTTTGCTTGGATTGATCAGTCCTTTATTGTCTGTCGCGCGCTGGTAGTTATGGCGGGGGAGATGAGACATCCGGTTGTTATGCCGCGGCGGCGGACGATGTTTCGTCGTCCTTTGATAGCCGCTGCGCTGTTCGCCGGATATCCGCACGGCGGATGAATCGGCACGCCATTGCGTTCCGTTCACCGGTGAATAAATGACCATTCGCCCAGTCATTATTGTGGTGATGTTTTGGCGTCAAAAGGGCACATTGCGATGGTGAGTAAATGCTGTCATATCCTGTCATACCGCGAAACGAATATCCGAAACGGTAGTGGTGGCGCGCCGCGCCCACTTCTCGGATGCAGTGGAGGCGGGTGTCGTCCCGCCGCCGCGCGGCGGCGGGGTTAGGTTGATTGATGTGCCAGTTGCCATCCACCGTGCATCGCGGCGCGCTCGGTTGCCTTCGGTGCTGCAGCCGGTTTCACCGGTGGAAGTTTTGAAGGCGACGCGACGGACCATCGCCAGCAGGCGACACGCCGCCGGCGATATCATCATAGATGTTCATCGGCGGAAGTTTTGCTTGGATTGATCAGTCCTTTATTGTCTGTCGCGCGCTGGTAGTTATGGCGGGGGAGATGAGACATCCGGTTGTTATGCCGCGGCGGCGGACGATGTTTCGTCGTCCTTTGATAGCCGCTGCGCTGTTCGCCGGGATATCCGCACGGCGGATGAATCGGCACGCCATTGCGTTCCGTTCACCGGTGAATAAATGACCATTCGCCCAGTCATTATTGTGGTGATGTTTTGGCGTCAAAAGGGCACATTGCGATGGTGAGTAAATGCTGTCATATCCTGTCATACCGCGAAACGAATATCCGAAACGGTAGTGGTGGCGCGCCGCGCCCACTTCTCGGATGCAGTGGAGGCGGGTGTCGTCCCGCCGCCGCGCGGGCGGCGGGGTTAGGTTGATTGATGTGCCAGTTGCCATCCACCGTGCATCGCGGCGCGCTCGGTTGCCTTCGGTGCTGCAGCCGGTTTCACCGGTGGAAGTTTTGAAGGCGACGCGACGGACCATCGCCAGCAGGCGACACGCCGCCGGCGATATCATCATAGATGTTCATCGGCGGAAGTTTTGCTTGGATTGATCAGTCCTTTATTGTCTGTCGCGCGCTGGTAGTTATGGCGGGGGAGATGAGACATCCGGTTGTTATGCCGCGGCGGCGGACGATGTTTCGTCGTCCTTTGATAGCCGCTGCGCTGTTCGCCGGGATATCCGCACGGCGGATGAATCGGCACGCCATTGCGTTCCGTTCACCGGTGAATAAATGACCATTCGCCCAGTCATTATTGTGGTGATGTTTTGGCGTCAAAAGGGCACATTGCGATGGTGAGTAAATGCTGTCATATCCTGTCATACCGCGAAACGAATATCCGAAACGGTAGTGGTGGCGCGCCGCGCCCACTTCTCGGATGCAGTGGAGGCGGGTGTCGTCCCGCCGCGCGCGGCGGCGGGGTTAGGTTGATTGATGTGCCAGTTGCCATCCACCGTGCATCGCGGCGCGCTCGGTTGCCTTCGGTGCTGCAGCCGGTTTCACCGGTGGAAGTTTTGAAGGCGACGCGACGGACCATCGCCAGCAGACGACACGCCGCCGGCGATATCATCATAGATGTTCATCGGCGGAAGTTTTGCTTGGATTGATCAGTCCTTTATTGTCTGTCGCGTATGTAGAGAAGTTGGTGCCGCGCACTTCCCGCGTGTTTGACGGTGGCGGCGATGGCAGGAGAGATTATGCCGCGGCGGCGGATGAATCGGCACGCCATTGCGTTGTTCACCGGTGAATAAATGACCATTCGCCCAGTCATTATTGTGGTGATATTTTGGCGTCAAAAGGGCACATTGCGATGGTGAATAAATGCTGTCATATCCTGTCATACCGCGAAACGAATATCCGAAACGGTAGTGGTGGCGCGCCGCGCCCACTTCTCGGATGCAGTGGAGGCGGGTGTCGTCCCGCCGCCGCGCGGCGGCGGGTATGCATCGTGGAGTTAGGTTGATTGATGTGCCAGTTGCCATCCACCGTGCATCGCGGCGCGCTCGGTTGCCTTCGGTGCTGCAGCCGGTTTCACCGGTGGAAGTTTTGAAGGCGACGCGACGGACCATCGCCAGCAGACGACACGCCGCCGGCGATATCATCATAGATGTTCATCGGCGGAAGTTTTGCTTGGATTGATCAGTCCTTTATTGTCTGTCGCGCGCTGGTAGTTATGGCGGGGGAGATGAGACATCCGGTTGTTATGCCGCGGCGGCGGACGATGTCCCGTCGTCCTTTGATAGCCGCTGGCGGCTGATGGCAGGAGAGATTATGCCGCGGCGGCGGATGAATCGGCACGCCATTGCGTTCCGTTCACCGGTGAATAAATGACCATTCGCCCAGTCATTATTGTGGTGATATTTTGGCGTCAAAAGGGCACATTGCGATGGT
The DNA here is from genome assembly GCA_965220165.1 of Spirochaetia bacterium. Taxonomy (GTDB): domain Bacteria; phylum Spirochaetota; class Spirochaetia; genus CBDCPJ01. The sequence continues at coordinate 46,858 of CBDCPJ010000003.1, read as the reverse complement.
GAATAAATGCTGTCATATCCTGTCATACCGCGAAACGAATATCCGAAACGGTAGTGGTGGCGCGCCGCGCCCACTTCTCGGATGCAGTGGAGGCGGGTGTCGTCCCGCCGCCGCGCGGCGGCGGGTATGCATCGTTGTGTTAGGTTGATTGATGTGCCAGTTGCCATCCACCGTGCATCGCGGCGCGCTCGGTTGCCTTCGGTGCTGCAGCCGGTTTCACCGGTGGAAGTTTTGAAGGCGACGCGACGGACCATCGCCAGCAGACGACACGCCGCCGGCGATATCATCATAGATGTTCATCGGCGGAAGTTTTGCTTGGATTGATCAGTCCTTTATTGTCTGTCGCGTATGTAGAGAAGTTGGTGCCGCGCACTTCCCGCGTGTTTGACGGTGGCGGCGATGGCAGGAGAGATTATGCCGCGGCGGCGGATGAATCGGCACGCCATTGCGTTCCGTTCACCGGTGAATAAATGACCATTCGCCCAGTCATTATTGTGGTGATATTTTGGCGTCAAAAGGGCACATTGCGATGGTGAATAAATGCTGTCATATCCTGTCATACCGCGAAACGAATATCCGAAACGGTAGTGGTGGCGCGCCGCGCCCACTTCTCGGATGCAGTGGAGGCGGGTGTCGTCCCGCCGCCGCGCGGCGGCGGGTATGCATCGTTGTGTTAGGTTGATTGATGTGCCAGTTGCCATCCACCGTGCATCGCGGCGCGCTCGGTTGCCTTCGGTGCTGCAGCCGGTTTCACCGGTGGAAGTTTTGAAGGCGACGCGACGGACCATCGCCAGCAGACGACACGCCGCCGGCGATATCATCATAGATGTTCATCGGCGGAAGTTTTGCTTGGATTGATCAGTCCTTTATTGTCTGTCGCGCGCTGGTAGTTATGGCGGGGGAGATGAGACATCCGGTTGTTATGCCGCGGCGGCGGACGATGTTTCGTCGTCCTTTGATAGCCGCTGCGCTGTTCGCCGGGATATCCGCACGGCGGATGAATCGGCACGCCATTGCGTTCCGTTCACCGGTGAATAAATGACCATTCGCCCAGTCATTATTGTGGTTATATTTTGGCGTCAAAAGGGCACATTGCGATGGTGAATAAATGCTGTCATATCCTGTCATACCGCGAAACGAATATCCGAAACGGTAGTGGTGGCGCGCCGCGCCCACTTCTCGGATGCAGTGGAGGCGGGTGTCGTCCCGCCGCCGCGCGGCGGCGGGTATGCATCGTGGAGTTAGGTTGATTGATGTGCCAGTTGCCATCCACCGTGCATCGCGGCGCGCTCGGTTGCCTTCGGTGCTGCAGCCGGTTTCACCGGTGGAAGTTTTGAAGGCGACGCGACGGACCATCGCCAGCAGACGACACGCCGCCGGCGATATCATCATAGATGTTCATCGGCGGAAGTTTTGCTTGGATTGATCAGTCCTTTATTGTCTGTCGCGTATGTAGAGAAGTTGGTGCCGCGCACTTCCCGCGTGTTTGACGGTGGCGGCGATGGCAGGAGAGATTATGCCGCGGCGGCGGATGAATCGGCACGCCATTGCGTTGTTCACCGGTAAAAAAAACGAAATCAAAAAAATTGAAAAATCTCGGAAAAACTCTAACAAAGCAAGATAAAACGCCTAACACATTATAGCAAAAATCGCCTAAAATATGAGATAAAAAGGTATTATTTATTTTCATTTGATAAGACATTTTACATTATATTATTATATTTTCGTTATTTTTTCGTATTTTATGAATAAATACTTTACAAAACATTGATTTCCCCCTATGTTTTCGCCTTTTCAGCAATTTCTAATACAGCGGAAATTACAAAAATTCGCACGAATAATTTCCTTTCGTCAAAAAAAAATTGAAAAAATGCACTTGGTGGCGAATTTTTGGTATACAATTCCATTCTTATGGCAGTTCAACTCAGTACAAGCGACCGGCGAATTCTCTTGCACGGCAGGCAGGGAAATGCCCGCGATGTTCACGACACGGGGAAGGCGAGATTCCTTGGTGCATTGGCGCGGTATCATCTTAGAAAATTTTCCGGCTTTCCAGCGCTTACTTTCGAATCGTCGGCATTGTTTTGGGAGGAAGACGAGCGGCATCAAAGATGCGTGTTCCAATTCCGAATCGCCGGGTCAAAAAATATCCGGGAGCATTTTGCATATTTGGGAAGGGAGGGTGCTGAAATTCCTTCCGGCGGCGAAGGTGAAAATAAGGATGGTGAGATTGGCAGACAAGCCGTCGGATTTTTTAACGGGGACGAGACAAATCTCGAGAAAAAAGAAGTCGTATTTCGCACCCCCGAAAAGGCAAGACAAATCATTCTTCGCGACCGGTCGCGCGCCGCCCTTGTGGAAAAAAAAGAAAAAGGCGCGGAAGCCGCCGGAAAACCACTGCATCGCTCAAAATTTCTCGATCTTTTTTTGGATGTTGATCCAGACGAAAACTCTTTCCGTTTCATGCTTTCGCCCGAAAATGCGGACGGCGTTCCGCTGATGGATTTGACCCGGCGATTTATGATGAAATTGGAACATGAGCTTGGGTATCGTCTTCCGTGGGTCGCCGCCACGCATTACGACACCGGACATCCTCATGCGCATATCGTCGTCCGAGGAATAACCGAGTTCGGAACGGGGCTTTTTATCCAGCCAGAAATCTTATTCAAGGGGTGCCGAATTTGGGCGCGCCAAATCGTTACCGAATATCGCGGAGAACGCAGTGACACTGATATCCAAAATGCGTATATGAAAGACGCCGTAGCAACTCGGTACACCAAGCTGGATTATTTTCTGCAAAAGAACGCAGCCGAAAACCGGAAACAGGTGATTTTTTCCATGTTTCACGCCCGCGGCGAAACGCCCGCCGAAATCGTCAAGGCACTTTCGGCGAGATTGAATTTTCTGCAGAGCATCGGGCTTGCTAAAAAAGTATCGCCCGGAATATGGGATCTGGACACGGATCTTCAAAACACATTGCGCGACGCGCAAATCCAGCGCGATATTGTCCGCCGAATTTCCATGCGCAAAATTATCCGCCGTTCGGATGAAAGCCCAAGCGACAATATCGTGCAGGTTTCCGACAAAATACTGGAAAAGCGCGGTTCCATTTTCGGTAGAATTGTGTACCGCGAAGCGGCGGGCGCGACTGGCGAGCGCGCGCTTATTTATGTAGAGGATCGGGATGGCAAAATTATCGCCGTCCCGCTTACGAAAAAGCACGAAATTCTGATGCCCGGACTCCAAAGCAATCGTTTTTGTTCCATCGCTGGTCGCAACCGCTATGGCGCGATTGATGCCGCGATTGAAAATGCCGTCGTTGAATCGATGCCTGACGAAACAACTGGAATTGCCGAAATTGACATTGACGGAGATTTTTGCGCCAGACATAATCTTTCCGATATCAACGCCGTCAAACGGCGGTTGCGGCATTTCGTGGAAGGGGGGATGTGCATCATCAGCGGAGAATCTCCGGGCGTTACAACGGTTAGTTTCGAGCCAGACGCCGCCGTCAAAATTCGCAATCTGCCGAAACAGCGACGCGGAAAATACACTATTGTCGCCGAAGGATCCGCCACTGCCGATTTCAGCGCAATGATTAATGGAATCGGAATGAATTTTTTGGATCGGTATTTAATGCATCAGACCGACCTTTCAGGCGATTTTATTTGGCTGAACGGAGAGGCGATTTTTCTCAGACACGTCACTTCGGAATATGATGATTTTGCGCAGTGGGAAACGATGTTAATGGAAGCCGTCTGTCGTCGCATTGAATTCCATCAAAAAAACGGGCGTATTTGGGTGCATTTTGCGGACGAGGTGCGCGAAAAAGGTCGACTCCGATTTGCAAAAGATTTTTCGCACATTCTGTGGGCGGAAGGGGCTGACTTTGCGCGCCTCAATTACGAGGGAACCGAAAATATCCGAATCGGACGCAGCCGAGTGCCGATCGCCGGGGAAATCATCACCGGCTATGTGCATTTGTGCGAAAAAACCGGTATGGTGTTCATTGCCGAAGATGCCGCAACTTGCGTCGTGCTGCCAGCGGTTCCTCGTCTCACCAAATACGAAGGGCAGAAAATTAATTTAAACTATCCGGCGGCTTTCGCCCGAAACCGGCAAACGCGAGATTTTTGGCTGGAAATAACGCCCGCGGAAGAATCGCCGCCGCACGCGATGGGGAGCGGTGAAAAAAACAAAGAACAGGGAGGGAGATCGTGAGTAGCGATTTCAAAAAACCTCCCGAGCGTCTGGTTGCCGTCCAAAAAATCATGTTCGTTCTTTTGCTGTCGGCATTTGCCGGCTGTCTACTTGCGACGCAAGTGACCGCCTTTTACTATAGGTATCCCGAAAATTTCGGCGTTCCGTTGGTTCCCCGCGTGCTTGGGGACGGCATTCATTTCTATCAACCGCTCCAATTTTTGCTATGGGCGTCGCTTTACAAAGGCACAGGGATGACCATCGGATGGTCGATATTTTTTTCCTGCGTTGTACTGGGATTTATCGGGGGAGGGTGGTTTGGCTTGAGTCATAAAAAGAACGAAAACGACAATCTGTACGGGTCCGCCGAATGGGGGAATCCCCGGGATCCTCACCTTCGTTTGTGCGAACACCACGGGCTGGTTCTGGGGAAAAGTACGGATGGCTCAAATTTGATTGTGGACAACCGCAACACGCACGCGATCATCGCGGCGACGACCGGTAGTGGGAAGTCCGCGGGACCGGTGATATTGACACTTCTTTCGTATCCGGAATCGGTCATCGTAGCGGATATCAAAGGCGAGCTGGCGTCAAAGACCGCCGGAGCGCGCAGCGGCTGGTCCGATATTTTTATTTTCAATCCGCTCTCCGACGACAATATCACCCGCATAAACCCTCTTACAGAAATCCACTTAGGGATGACAGCCATCAGCAATTGCGAAGAATTAGCCGGATCCATCGTTCCGCCGGCATCGGAAAATTCCGACCAGCATTGGGTGCAAAAATCTCGGGAATGGATGAAAGCGATGTTGCTATACATTCTCCACTGTGAAAAGCGCGAAAATGTGCATTTGGGGTTTTTGTACGAGTTATCTTCAATCGGTCCTACCAATTCCGCTACAGGGACGGGTTTCGGACAATTGCTTGCACAATGTAAAATTAATCCGCATTCGGATCCGACAGTTGACCGGGATTTTCGCGCTATTGAAAAGTACATCCGCGACACTGGAAAATCCATCGTCAATACGCCGGAAAGGGAGGCGGGATCGGTCGCGTCAACAATGAGCAAACATTTGGATGCGTTCCGCAATCCGAAAATCGTCCGGGCGATGTCGCAGTCCACCTTTGCGTTGCGAAGTTTAATTGATGCAAAAAGACCGCAAACTTTGTACATCACCGCGCCGCCGAACGATCTGCCGGTGATCGCCTCCATCATACGAGTATTGTTTGAAATGACCTGCCGCATTGTTCTTGAAAAGGAACCGAAGCGTGCCGATACCGGGAAAAAGACCACCTTGGTGATGGATCCGAAAGCGTCGCCGTTATGGCAGAGGATGAAAAATTCATTTTTTGCGCCGTCCGCGACCGCGGATGCCGTCGATTCGTGGCCGAAACTGGAAGGGCGCAACAATGTTCTGTTTCTACTGGACGAGGCACCGCGCTACGCAAAATTAGAGGCCATTGAGAAAAGCATTTCGCTGATCCGCTCGTACGGCGGGCGAATTGTGCTGGTGGCGCAGGCGATTTCACAATTGGAAAAGATTTACGGAAAAGATAGCGATATTTTTCCGAATACCGGCGTCAAACTTTTTCTCGGCATCGCGGAAATTGAAGAGGCAAAACGGGTTTCGGAACTGGTCGGAGTTACCACGCGCGCATTTTCCACGCGCGGGTATTCGCGGCAAGCCGCATCTTTCATTGACAGCGGTGTAAATCAGAACATTAATTATTCTCAACGGCAATTAATTAACGCCGACGAAGTGATGCGGTTGTCCACCGATTCCAACAAACCTCTCGCCATCCTCATCATTGAAGGGCTTCGTCCAATGAAAATTGAAAGGGCTTTTTATTTCAAATTTTCGCGCTTTCAGCGCGCCACGGAAATCCCTTTTGTTCCCATTATTCCCGATCAGGCAATCGTCTCACCATGGGACAATATCGCGCCTTCCGTGAGTGATGAAACAGAGAAAAAAAATACGGCGCGCCATCGCGAAGTGAAAGACAATGACAATATATTTCATCACATTTATGGAAAAAATGGACCGTCACCCAAACCCACCAACAAAAACGCCCCCGTCGATTCTGACGACAATTCTGATAATGCCGCAATTCTGCCCTCCGATTTGGCGGCAAGTGAATCGATGCATTATTCGCCTCCCCCCTCCGTATCGGATAAATCCGATGTTATGATCGTTCCTCGCGCAGTCAGTAAAATGGCGAGCCGCGCCACGAATGCAATTAACAAACAAAGTAAATCTATGCCCCCCGCTGAAACAAATAATAATTCCAAAAATTGGCTTTGGGGGGACAGAAAATGGCGCCCCAACGGTACGCCGAAAAATACGGATGTGCCAAAAAACAAAGGTGCGGAGCAGTCCTCGATTCCCCGTGTTGTCGGTGAAAAACAAAATAAAAATAACGATCGGGGTGGAAAATCCGATGTAAATCCCAATGACGCAAACAAGAAATTCACCGGTGAAAAAACCACAGTTCCACCAGTTGCTCCGAATTCGGATACGCCACCACCAAATAAGATGAATTCGTGGGCGAAGATGGTGATAAGTTTGATGAAAAATGAGTCGCAATGATGAATAAAAAAACAAACGATCTGAATCACGAGTTGTCCGCGGAAGACAAAAAAAACGGCATGTCCCTGAGTTTTCGGGTTGACTTCGATACGATCAACGAAATAGATAGCATCGCTATGAAAAACCGCATCTCGCGATCGCAGGCCACGCGCGCGTTAATTAAAAAGGGAATTAAGGCACTACAAGAATCCTATCTTTCGGAAATTCTCGTCAGCGAAATGGCGAGTTTGAAGCGGCGCGTCAATCGCGTCAACAAAGCGAACGATTTTATTATCGAAGTTTCCTATTCCCAGAACATCTTTATTTTAGCCGTTATTAACGCCCTCGCGAAGCAGTATCCCGATATCAACCAACAAGTGTTGCTGGCAAGCGCGAGTAAGGAGACCGAAGATATTTTCAATTCGATAGGAGAAACTATCGCAAAAAACAGGGACCGGCTTTCCTCTCTGATAGAACCCGGTACAGAAAAGCAAGGAAATAAGGACGAATGACCGAAATGGACGAGTATTTCAAATCCGTATTCGCGCCGTTGCGCGAGGCGCTAAAACAGCCGAATGTCGTTGAAATTCAACTTTCCAACAACGGGGTGGTGTTTCAGCAAAAACTGCGCGGCGAACAGTCCGATTCCGGGCTGCGTCTGTCCGAAGATGACGCTCTTAAGTTTCTCCGGCTTTGCGCCCATTACGCCGACGAAACTATCGGCGCGGCAAAGGAAATTTTTAACGGAATGATTATTGATGGCGACGAGCGGTTTCGTGTCAATGGGTCAATTCCGCCCACCTCGCCGAAAACATTGTTTTCGGTGCGGCGGTATATGACTCAATATGTGACATTGTCGCAACTCGTCGCAAACAAAATGATTTCCGAAAAACAGTACGAACAACTGCACGAAATCGTACGCGGGCGACAAAGCGTCCTTGTTGCCGGGGCAACCGGCGCGGGAAAAACAACATTATTGAACGCCTTGCTGGATGTCGCCCGCACCGACACCCAAAGATTCGTCGTCATAGAGGAGGAGGCGAACGAGATTCAAATTAACCATTTGAATGTCGCGGAATTTCAAAACACGGAACGGACATCCACGGCGGAACTCGTCAAAAACGCCCTGCGCACATCCCCAGACCGACTGATTGTCGGGGAGATTCGCGATTCCGAGTTAGCATATGCATTTCTGCGGTCGGTCGTCAGCGGGCACGGCGGCTCCATGTCCACCATTCATTCCACCGACAGTCAAGGCGCGTGGGATGTTTTTTGCGGACTACTGAGGCAGAGAAATGTCGCCACCGACGAGGTGCGTGGATGCCTTCCCGCCATTTTGCATATCCGGAAAATAAATAACGCACCCGGTCGGGTGTTATCCGAAATCGCCGAAGTTCAATTTAAGGACGGAAAATTTAATATACAGAAAAAGGAGTTAAACTCATGAAAAGACACATCATCGCAGTAATCTGCATTCTTTTGGTCGGCGGTTTCCCGGATTTCGCATATGCACTGGAGGGCAGTGGAACCGGCGTGGAAGAATCGTTGAACAACCTTCTTGGATTTTTCTTCGGGGGGCGTGGCGGTTATATTGTCATTGCGCTCGGCGCTGTTATCGTCGTCTGTTCCATTATTTTCGGCGGACTCAGCAAAAGTTGGACTACCGCCGTCAATTTTATAATCGGCGGCGGTATTTTGTTCGGGCTGGGCGGTATCCTTCAATTTTTCTTCGATGTCAATGTGGATTCATTGCTGCTGCCATGAAAAAGACAAGCCGCGTTTTCACATCCCTGCACGGACCAATCACATGGTACGGCGTGCCGCGCGAAATTTCTGCCGTGTTGCTGCTTGTCGTGATTTTTGATATTCTTGCGGCGCACACTTTTTATACCGCCGGCGCGGCGTGCGTCATCTGGCTGATTTTGTTGCTTGTCTTCCGCCACGACAGTATTTATTTCGCGGTGATGTTGCGCCGACAATTCCGGCGACTTTACAAATGAACGCCGCCCACGAAATGCAGACAAACGGGATCCACGAGCTAATCCCCTTCAAAATCCTCGATGGGGAAGGAAAAACCGTTTGCTGTCAGGACGGAGGAATTATGGCGTGTCTGGAACTCCAGTTGCACGATGCTGAAATGCGCTCCGAAGACGAATATGCCGCGGTGATCGCCGAAATGCGCCGTGAATTCGGCGAGTTGTTTTCAAGAGGGCAGGGGTGGTCGTTATATTTTGATGCGCAGCGGCGGCAGATTTCGGAATATGCGACCGCCGAGCAATCGGAATTCTCTCATCAAGGAATGCCGCTGTGGATTGACGCCGAACGCGCCGAACAATTCGCGGAGGAGCCACGCTATATTACGCGTTTTTTTGTTACCATCAAACGGCGTAGTTTGCGCTTGACAAAAAAAACCGACGCCATTCTCAAATTCATCGGTAACGCGTCCGCCGATTCCGGCGATGAGGAAGCCCACCACCGCGAGAGGACGGAGTTTGAGAGCGCGATAGATCTGCTCGCACAAGGAATAGCCACGGTCGTACCATCCGTCGTCCGTTTGCACGGCGGCGATCTGATTTCCTACCTTCATTCCACCGTCTGCACGATGGGCGCACAGGATATTCGCTTTGAGGATGTCGGGCAACCCATTCTTTTTCTGGACTCGTGGATTGACAATTGCTCTTTCATCGCCGATTTAGAATGTCCCAAAATTGCCCACGCTGGAAAAATTTTCCATCTCGGCTTTGTTTCCATCCGTTCCTGGCCGACCGAAATTTCATCGGACATCGGGCATGTCATAAACACACTCCCGTTTCCAAGCCGATATTGGGTGCGTTTTACGACCGTGCCAGCGGAGCAATTCAGTATTTCCGTCAAATATCGACAGTCCCTTCTCGCCGCCGCCGCGCATCCCATCGTGCGAAGTGCCAACGCTGAAGTTACCGGCGAAACATTAGATACGGAAGCTGTTTCTCGTTCATATGACGCGCGCGAAGCCGAAATCGCGAACAGGCGGGGCGAGCCGTTCGGCAATCTTTGCGTGCAATTCGCCGTGTGGGATGACGACCGGGACAAACTGGACGAAAAACTCGCCTCGTTAGAAGAGACATGTCGCCGACTTGGATATATCGCGAAACGGGAAACTTTTAATGGAAACAACGCATATGTCGGGGCGATTCCCGGCAACGACGAGCAAAATCTTCGCCACGAAATATGCACTTTGGAAAACGCCATCTTCGCCGCGCCGTGGACGGGACATTGGGCGGGAATTGAAAGGAATATGTGCGTCCCCGGCGGCGGTCCGCCGCTGTTCTACGCGGTCAGCGCCGGCAATACGCCATTTCGGTTCGCCACGCACTTCGATGAAAGCGGCGGCGGTACCGACACCGTTGGGCATACGATGGTTGTCGGTCAAACCGGCGGCGGCAAGTCGGTGCTCCTTATTTTTGCGGCACTGCAATTCGCCAAATACGGCGGGCGTATCATTTATTTCGACAAGCGCTGTTCCGCCAAAGTCGCTACGCTCGCCGCGGGCGGAAAATTTTATGACTTCGGCGCGCCAGATTCTTCTATCGGTGTCCGTCCGCTACGCAATCTGGATTCGCCCGATGCCATCACGCAAGCTGACATTTGGATGCGGCGACTGCTGCAGGACAAAAACGCGAACATCAACGAAACAGACATCACCGACATTCCCCTTACGCTTAAATTAATGGCGACAAACAAACCCGAACACCGCACACTCGCCGTGTTTCGCGCGCTGGTTCAGTCCAAGGCAGTTAAACTTGCGTTGAACGACTATGTCTCCGGCTCATTTCGCGGCTTTTTTGATTCTGGAGACGAGATAGATTCCGGCGACGCGTGGTGGACGACATATGAAATCGGCAATGTTTTGCGCAACCGCGAAATTTCGCGTCCGCTGCTGCGCTACCTTTTCAACCACATGATAGAGCGTTTTGACGAACGCCCCACAATGATAGTCATTGACGAGGCGTACGATTTTTTGTCGGACGATTTTTTCGCCGAAAAATTCGGGGAGATGCTCCGCCAATACCGAAAAATGAACGCATTCGTGTTAATGGCGACGCAAAGCTTGGCGGATTTGATGGGGCATAAGACAGTTTCGGATTCCATCACCAACAATATCCTCACGCGCATTTTCCTGCCGTCGCCGGAAATCTCAAAAAAGGATGTCCAGCAGTACTACAAAATGCTGGGGTTGACCGAAAAAAATCTCTCCGTTTTGGCGTCCGCACGCCCGCGAAGGGACTACTTTTTTCATACACCCGCCGGTACGAAACTCGCATCGCTGGATTTGCGCTCGCTCGCGCTGTCTGTGTGCGCCGCGTCCAGCAACAAAGATCAGGCGGCTGCCAACCAGATTATTCGAGATACCGGAGGGCTTGACCTGCCGCGCTGGTTTCGCCACAAACAACTGCCGCAAACTTGGATTGAAGCACTACAAACAACGGAGAAAAACTAATGAAACTCAAAATCGCAAACGCTATTGTCGCGTTGTCCCTTTTCCTTACGCCATCCACCTTTGCCGGAGGCGGGGGCGGTGCGATCGTCTACGATCCGACGAATTGGCTACAAAACAAGGAAGCCACCATCAAAACCATCCTGCAACTGCGCGAAGACATCAAGCAAAGCGGCTACGAATTGCAGCAAATAGATCAAATCTACCGGCTTTTGGGCGCCGCCGATCTTGACCTGACGCCCGCCGAGAATCTTTACAATTCGCGGGTGCGAACGCTGGAAAATCAAATGAACGAAGTTGGCGGAATTTCATATAATGTGCAAGAGATCAATTCTGGACTTAATGCCCTGTACCCGGACGAAATCGGTGCGGACGGTCTCACTTTCGCCGAATACAACGAAAATATCGCCAATTGGCGGAAAACGGTCTGGGAAAATATTGACAACAGTTTTCGTGCGCAGGCGATAAGACCGGTTATTGAAGACGGAAAAATTTCCTTAGAAAATCTGCTGGCGGCGAACGGAAACCCCAAGGGGAATTTGGAAGCCATTCAAATTTCCAATCAATTGCTGGGGCTGGTGGTGGATCAGTTGCTGACGCTCAACCAGATGATGTCCCAGCAGTTTCGCGCGCAGTCCGCAATTTGGGCGCGGGACGAGGCGACCTTTCAACGAGATCAGGCGAAAAAGGAAAGAACGCAGAATAAAGTAAATAAAAGATTAGAAGAACTGAGAAAGGCGAGGGAATTGAATTGCGCACAAAATCCGTCAACATGCGAGTAATCTTCCGCAAAACTTCGTCGCGGTTTTTTGCCGCGTCGTTTGCTTTCGCCCTACTGTTTGCCGCGGGGGATGCCGCCGCGGCGGACGAAGTCAAAGACGCAGCCGGAGGGATTTTTCTTTTTCTTTCCAACGCCTTTGACAGTATCATTCAAAAGTCGTTGCCTCTTCTGCAGGATGTCGGAAAATATGTTTTCTATGTCTCCTTTTCACTGTCCATACTTATTCTTGTTTTTGACATTGTCGTCAAGCGCAACAGCAACATCGGCGCGTTTCTTCCGAATATTATCATGGCGATATTCGTGTTTCATCTGTGTTTTAATTATACTTCGGTGTTAAACACAGGAAATGAGTCGCCCAAAACGGGATTTATCGGGGTTTCCCAGGATGTTCTCCGTTGGACATTTGGACTCGGATTGAAACTCCAGTCCGGAGGCAACGGAGAGGCACTGGATTGGACATATCCGCAGCCAACCGTATCAAGATTGAATGCATATGAAGTTCTGAATAATCCCGGGATCATCGTCAGAGAGGCGGGATTGATTAGCGCCCGAACTGGATGGAGTATTGTAGAAGACGAAGAAGAAACAAAATTGGGATGGTATACCTCTGTCGTTCATTCTTTTCTCAGCTTGCTGACCACCATACTGGTCTATGTCGTCTGTTGGGTTATCGCCATCGTGATTTTTTTGAATTTGGTTTTGTTCAAATTTTTCGGCATTATTGCGATGATTCTTTTTCCGCTTATTCTGGTTCCGTGGTTCCAGGACACCGGGCGCGCCGCCCTTAATAATTTGATCGCCTTCGGCGTCAAGTTCCTCGCCTATGGAGTCGTCATCTCCCTGTGCTTCGCCGGCTTTGCGGAAATATTGAAAATTTTGAATCAAACGGACGGCGACAATGGGGCATATTCACGAACGTCCTTAATTCACCTCAGTATTATGATAGTTATGATGGGGTATTTAACCGTTTTGCTGCCGGGTAAACTCGCCCAATTGTTCGGCGGAAGCATCGCTTTCGGCGATGGTAGCATCGCAGGTCTGTTGACTTCGGCAATTGAAAAAAGTATTATCGGTACCGCGGCTATTGGTGTAACGACATCTTTGGGATTAGGAAAATTAGCCGGAAAAACAGCGTTAAAGGGATCGTCGCTCGGGGTTGCGGAATTAGGATCAAGGGCATTATTAGCGAGTAATCCCACCAGCAAAATCGGAAATATATTGGCAGCATCCGCCGCAGGAAATTCAATAAAAAACCCCTTTTCATTCGCGGTGGATCAAATGAAACGTTCCAAAAGCCCCACCTCCCAAACAATTGCAAAATTCATCACCGAATCGCAGGCGACCGTGGAAAAAGGTGTGCGAAATGCTGCGCTGGCGAGGGTGGCAGGGGAGCATTTGTCGCCGGACGCCGTGCAAAAAATAATGGGCAGTGAGGAAGGGATGGCGGCATTCCAAGAGGCAATCCAAAACCCCGAAAAACCGGACATGGGAGCAATCGCCAATTTGCAAAAAGAATATGGAGCCAAATCCTCTCCCACCGCGCCGTCGCCGGAATCGGAGGGTGGCGCGCGCGGCGGTTCGTCCGGGTCGTCCTCGCCCGGACAAAGCGGCGAAGCGGGATCGTCCGGTGCATCTTCGCCCATCGGCAATGCCGTGTCGGGGGCTTCTTCCGCTTCCGCCTCGCCGCCGCGCCCGAGCGATTCCTCGCCGCACACCGCGGCAAGTTCTTCCTCTTCCAGTAATACGCCGCCCTTGTCGCCCGACAGCGGGACGGGGGCGGGTCTTTCGGATTCTCGCGCCGCGCCGTCCACGCCGCCAATCGATTCACCGTCCAACAAGATTAACGATTTGTGATGAATATGAAGATTTTCAGTAAAAAACAAGAGCCGCTTGAAACGCGGGGAAAGGCCGATTTGGAAAAATTTATGCCGTGGCATTTGAAGGCATTGCGCGTCTATGAACGCGACCGTCTGCAGAAACTGGTCATCGTGTCGCTGTGCGGGCTTTGCGCGCTGCTTACAATAGGAACATTTAACAATCGATCCGAAGTGCAAACGGTTATTGTGCGCACCAATTCGGATGGCGCGCCCATTTCCGCGGTGGTCGCCGATGCATCCGAGCTGCCCGAAATTCAGGAGCGGGAGATTGAACGAGTGCTGATTAATATAAGCGAATGGTGGCGCATTAAAACCACCGACAAGCAAAACGAAAGACGGCAATACGCTCGTTTGTTCGCGCATCTGACGGAGCCCGCGCGCAGAAAAATTTTGCGAATTATTGAAAACGGCAATTTGTATCCGTGGATTCGTTTGTCGTCCGATGAAAAATACGACCCCATCAGAGATACCGGCGAATTTACGGCGGATGTGGAGTTGCTGTCCATCAACAAACTTGGCGATGCCATCTGGCAGTTGAGATACCGGGAAACCGCCTTTGACTCCAACGGCACGGAAATTGCGAAATATACGATTGTTGCGACATACACCGTGCAGCAACTGCGTCCGACCAGCACGAAAACGGTACGCCGCAACCCCTTTGGACTTTTTGTCTCCGATTTATCTGCATCTTTGGAAGGAGGAACCACGCCATGAAAAAAATAATCGCATTGTTTTGCGCTGTTGTGCTGTTTTTGTTGCCCGCCGCGGCGGAACCACCGTCCTCTCTGTCGGTCGAACCGAATGTCTCACCGAATTCGCCGTCCTCTCCGTCAGTCGAACCGGATATCCCACCGAACTCCCCGTCCGCGTCGTCCGACGACGAGGAAAATGGTGCGGTTCAAAGAGTGCCCTCCTTCGTCATCGATGGACAAACCGTTGAAACGCCAGAGAATGCGGTGACAGTGGATATGAACGATCTTCTGCTTTCTTTGGATGAAGAATGTGAGAGCACGGAGTGCGGCGAAAATTCAGAAGAAAAACCGCTTGATGGAACTACACCGTTCCCCGAAAATGTGCAGGTCGCACCCAACGATATTTCCCCGGCATGGGAGAAAGAACGGAATAGAATAAACGAAGATTTGCTTTCCCGCGAGCGGAATACGCTGCGGACACCGCTTAACGCGGAATATGTGAATGGCATTTTTCACTACCGATTTACCGAGGGTGTAAAATACATTATCTTTACGACCCCCAATCGCACATCCCGCATATATCTGCAACCCGGTGAGGAAATTGTCGGGCGACCGCTGCTTACGAACGGCGAAAATTTTGCATTGAGAAGATTAAAAAGCAAGGATCAGGTCGTGCTGGCCATCTCGTCACAAGTTGCGGATGATGACGCCTCGCTTGATGTTGCGACAAACCAGAGAATTTACCATTTCACGCTTATCTCGAACGCAAGCACTGCGACCGAGGTTGTAAAATTTCTCTGGCCGATCAGCGATACGCAGGAAGATGATGATATCGTCGCCGATGATACAGATTCTCTCGTTGTCGTGCCACCAATAACGCCACCGTCATCGTCAAATCCCACCGTTTTGCAGCCGCCCCTCACCCGCGTGGAAGATTTGTCATTTCAGCGCAAGATTGTTCCGTCCGAATTGCGTTTTGAATTTGATGTCGCCAGCCCATGCGGAGAGGAATTTGAATGCAGCGAATTTGATAAAAGTCAAATCGAAAAAATCACTCCGTCCTTCATTTATGAGGACGGTGAATTCGTTTACTTCGGATACAAAGAGAAAAAAATCCCGACACGTTTGCCTGCGCTCTTTGTGCGGGACAAAAAGGGGTTGTATTCGCCCATCCCTTATACGGTTAACGGACAGGGCGCACTATTGATGAGTCGCGGCGGCTGGAACGAGGTAGTGCTGATGCTATCCGAAAAACGCTTTCTTATAATTCACAATAATAATTTATAAAAAAATGCATCAACCCATGGACATGAACCCCGATGTGCTGGATTCACCAATTCGGCGGCCGCGGCTGGCGTACATCGTTTTCGGGTTATTTTTTCTGATTTTTTTCGGTATCGTGGTGCACGGATGGCTGAACACCGCGCCATCGCCGCCGGGAAATCTAAATATTTCGCCGGACGAGGCGACGCTGCCACCAGAACCGCCCGACACCGCAATTCCCGAATTTGCAAGGCATGATCCATCCGTGCCGCCGAATATCGCGCAATCGGAAGAAGAGCCGCCGCGCCCCGAAATCGACCGTTCACCAGTTGATCGGGAACTCGCTTTTCTGGCAGGCGTGGAAGAATTTAGAAGAAACAATCCCCCCGGCAGTGATCTCGTTCCTATTAGTTCAGGCAACAACATTGTGTCCGATACGCTGACGACGAGACCGGAACCGAGTGCGGCAACGCCTCGTGAAGCTGCACGCCAAAGATTTTTGCGCGATTATTACAATAATCAGGAGACAAAAACGCTGATTTCCGAGATTGATTTCGGCGACGCAGAAAAACCGGGGACGAGTCAAGTTCCGGTCGCCGACGCGCCGCCGCCGCAAGGCGGCGCAGGCGAAAGCGTCGAGCTTTTGCGGGCATTAAACGCCTCCTCCGCACCGCCAATTTTTCCCCCACCGTCGGCTCCCGCCGATGCCGCGCGTTACGATGCTCAAAATGCGCAAGGGGACAAAATATCGTTCGCGTACGATCAAAGTAGCAGCGGCTCCATTTACAACTCGTTTCCCGCGCACCGCGCGCCGTCGCCGTTCATCATTCGCAGCGGAACTTTCGTACCGATTATTTTTGAAGCCGCCGTCAATTCGGATCTTCCCGGCATCGCGACTGGGTTGGTGCAGCAAAACATTTACGATTCCATCAATCAAAACATTCTGCTAATTCCCCGCGGTTCGCGGGTCATTTTGGAATATAACACCAATGTCCGTGCGGGGCAGGAACGAATCCAACTGGCTGCGCGCCGCGTTCTTTTGCCCGATCTTTCCAGTATTGAATTGGACGGAGCGATAATCCACGATCTGAAAGGCAAGTCCGGTCTCGGCGAGGACGACATTGACATCGACCGCCATTACGACAAATTGGTCGCCACCGGCGCACTGGCAGGACTGCTGGAATACGCTATTCAAAAAGCGCAGCCCGAAAATCCCGGACCCGATCTGCTCGCGTCGCTCGGATTGGCGACAAGCGAATCGGTGGATAGCATCGCCGATACCATCATCCGGCGGACGCTGGATCGCCAGCCCACGCTGGAAGTCCCCGCCGGCACGAACGCCCTGATTATCCTTACAAAGGACATTCTAATTCCACCGGTTATTTCCTGATTTTTATTAACATCAAAAAAGGAGCATTATCATGCAAAAACTCACACCCTTCTCCAGCGTCCGGCAAGTTTACCGGGTGCTCGCCGTCTTTAACGAGGCGGATGCGCAGCAATTAATCCACTATATGGAATATTGTGTAGCACAGAAAGTTCTCACCATTCCGGAGGGAGAAAAAAACACGAAGTCGCCCATGGATCTCCTCGTGGCGAACATTGTGCATTCCTATATCAATTCCGACAAGGATTTTGAAAATTGGAAGAAAAAGAACCCCGAAGTCAAAAGCAAAATCGGCGACCACTTTGAGTCGAAAAAATCTGTGGTATGACGAGATTTCGGGTTTTTCTTGTCGGCGCGATTTGCACCGCAGGGATTGTCGGCGCGCTTGCCGGCGAACCCCGCGGCAACGCGCCGCCGAGTTTCAGTATCGAAAAAAAGCGGGACGGGAGATTCCGCGCGGAAAAGGGGGAGATAGAATTCCTTCTTGTGCGTAATAATCGCCTGTCCTCCGTTCTCAGTCATTTTGTCGGCGGCAGGGGATACCGTGTCGTCTGGCAATTGCCGATGGACTGCGCTACGACAAAAGGCGGGCGATACAAGGGGCTGACGGTCAAAGATATTCTCTCGCAGGTTGCGAAGGAATACCACTTGAAAATAAAGATTTTCAGCAATTTTGTTATCACGGTGTCCGCCGCCGGACACCACTATTTCGCCGTTTGCGGACGGCATTTTCGCATCAACAAGGAGAATTTTTAATGCGCCGAAAACAACTTTTAATTTTGGCTTTCGCCGTCTTCGCCGGTCTGCCGGGCATATCCTGCGCTGGCGCATATGAGCCCGACGAATCTGAAGAATCTGAAATAAATGACTATCCCAACGAGGGCGTTTTGCAGCACACCGTTCAAATTGAAATCACGACCGAACCAGAACCAGACGCGACGATAAAATCGGGTGGAGCGGGGCAGGAGAATTCCGGTTTCGGCGAAGACGGCAATCTCGGCAATCTCGGCAATCTCGGTGACGACGGCGTTGCCGGCGATGCGCGCGCAACGGGATCCACAGCGCTTTTCGGTAAGTCGTTCAGAATTGACGGGCGCGCTGGATTTCTCGCAAGACAGATTTTGCGTGATTTTCTTTCCCGGCATGACTATACCCTGCGTTGGGAGGCGAATTACGACTGCCGACTGGCATCCGGGGTTTCGCTAATCTCTGATGAATTGCCCGATTTGATCGCGCAGTATCTGCAGTTTTTTTCGCTGTCCGCGCGCATCGTAAAAAACCACCGCTTTGTCGCCGTCTTTCCGGCACGCACGAATGCCAAAGTGTGCACCGCTGCGGCGAACAGGGCGATTCTTGACAACCGACCGAACAAGGAGAAAAAATCCGATGAATGAAAAAACCCCCAAATTAACGGCGATCGCCGTCGCAGTTTCCGTCGCGCTCGGCGGCTGTGGCGGAAGTCCGCGCGGAATTAGTGACCCCGCCGACATAAAAGAACTCGCCGAACGCGCCATCACATACGGCGAAAATTCCAATACCACCGTGGAAATTTCCGAGGAACCGTTCGTCGCATCGGATCCCGTGCCGGCGACGCCATGGAAAAAATACGGCGATATCCAAATTAATGTGCAACGAGTCAATTTCTACGATTTGTGCCACGCTATCGCAAAAGAATACGACATCGGGCTTTCGCTAACTTCGGATGTGGTCGTGGACCGGGGAATCACCATCCAACTGAGTTATCTGTCCCCAGTGTACGCGATAAAACGGCTCGCCGAAGCTGCTGGATATGTGGCGGTTTTCAATCCATCGACCAACCATGTCACCATTGCGCCGCGCGCGGTGTTTTCATTCAAGTTGCCGAAGTCGGTTTTCGCCCGGTTGGGCGCCGCCGCCGATATTGGCGACGACGGAGACGATTCGAATATTAATGTAGACACCGGAACGGAGGATGTCATCGCCGCAGGCAATTCGCCCGGCGACAAA
Source organism: Spirochaetia bacterium (assembly GCA_965220165.1). GTDB lineage: Bacteria > Spirochaetota > Spirochaetia > CBDCPJ01. Next base: position 27,628 of record CBDCPJ010000003.1, on the reverse strand, counting down.
ATTCGCGCGCTTGTTGGCGATGACGCCAAAGTCAGCATCTTTGAAGAAGCAGGACTCGTCATCGTGGAGGGCAATGTTCGCGAGCTTTCGGTCGTCCATAATTTTTTGTCGCATTTCCTCGCGCTTACGACCGCCGGGCTGAATATTCGCGCTGCCATCATCGCGGTTGATATTAACGAAGAACAATCCAGCGGAGTCGACTGGCAAGCGTTGCTCGGCGGCGGCGATCTTGCCGACGAGGGAATATCTTTTAGTGCCAATTCGGACGGATTGTCCTTCAATATCTCGAACAGCCGATTGGAAGTAATGCTGGATGCACTGCAAAAAAGCCGTTCGGTGGAAATTCTCGCGCAGCCGCAAATCAGCACTTCCAATTTACAACCCGCGGCGCTCTGGTCCGGCGAACAAATTCCCTATTTATCTGCCATTGATCAGACGGTAGATGATGGCGTGATACTTACGGGCGTTGAAACCGACTACGCTCGGGACGGAATTTTGTTGCGCGTTACCGGCGACATTTTGGACAAGCAACGGGTGCAGTTGCGGGTTCAGCCGCAAATCAGCAGCGTCGGCGACATCGTTACTTTCGGCGACGCAAATAGCACACAAAGCAGTGCGCCCCTCGTTAGTCGTTCGGAAACCAATTCCGTGGTGACCGTGGAATCTGGAGAAACCATCGTTATCGGCGGAATTCGCAGTTCCGACGAAGTTTTACGCGACACGAAAAACATTGAAGACGGATGGTTGCAACTGATCCGAAACGCGTTTAATAGCCGGAATGATGAAAATTCGCAACGAGAATTTTGGGTTCTTCTTAATGTTGAAATTTCAGAAGCGCCGATCGCCGATCCCCTGATTAGCGAAATCGTCGCGCCATAACCAAAATGACCGAATTTTTTGACAAAATAAAAGGGTTGCTGGACGGGGGGTATGAAGTAGATCCCGTCGCCGTTGCGGTCGCGGGCGTGCTTTTCGTTTTGGCGTTATTATCGTCCGTTTGCGCCGTCATTTACCACCGCCGCTCCGCCGAACGGCGCGCTCGCGATTCCCTGTCCGCAGGAGACGCCGATTTCACATTTGACGGGGAAGAGGGGCGCGTTGTTTGTATTTTTCGCCAAGACCGCCAAATCGCCGCTGACGAAGCGACAACAACAAATATCCGGTTTGCGTGCTTCCCCGGTCAAATTATCGGTTTTGTCCATAGCCATCCGGTCAGTCGCCGCCAAGCAGCGAATTCGCGCAACGCTGATCCAAAACTACTTTCGGTCGCCCATAACATTTCATGGACGGTATCCGAAATTATCGCGAATGACAATTCCACCAAAGGGCGGCAGCAAATTATTCCGCTTGGAGCAGCCGTCTGGGTTGTCGCAAATGCGCTTTTTGGCGAAAATAATAATCGTCAAATTATTCTGAGCATCACGGCGGGGACGCACGCTGTCACCTATTCCATCGGAATTAAGGATGGCGAACCGCATGAGCAAATCATCTACGGCGAAAGTCCGGAAACCACGATGGAAATCGTTGGCGACAATGTCGTTCACATCAATCTTATGTCAGATAATGCCGAAACCGCCGTTTATACTCCGCCACAGGCGGCTGAAACGGCTGCCGTCACCGTCAAGCAGTTCCGGCGAATTGCGTGCGAAATCAAACCCATCCTTCCGTTCAAGGACGAAAACCATTTCGCTTTACCGATCGTTGGGCTCGCTGTTTTTTGCGGGTTGTCCGCTGCCGTTGCCGTCGCCGCACAGTCATGGATGACGCAGCAAATACAAGGCATTGAAAATGAGATCGAGAGCGAGAAAGAAAAGGAAGAGGCGCTGCGCGAAAAAATCAGGGAGCATTGGCGCGCCGCACTGCTTTCCTTTGTCGATGAAAAGCGCGTCAACTTGGCGATGTACTTCCAAATCGCCGACCACATTGCAATTATTTCACCGGTGAAAAACTTCGAATGGAAGCGAAAAGATGGAGTTTCCTTCACCGCCGAGGTGGAAGTGCGAACGGGAGCGGGTAATATCGCCGTCGTGCGCGAAAATTTGGAATATATGCTGGGAGAGGTATGTAAAATAGAAGAAAAATGGGAAGTAGGAGGCAAAAATGAAGTCAATTTTTACATTTCTTGCGCTGGTTAGCGCCAGTTTATTTATGGCGATCTTTGCAGTGAAAGAGGGGGGCAATGCCTATCAAAAATTCATTCAAATCACCGTCGCCGAAAAGCGTCTCGCCGAACAACGAAAAAATTTCGGGAAAGCACAAGCCGATCTGCGGGAAGTAAAAACACAAACACCGGTTGCAAAAGATCCGCTACCGTTGCTACGCGATGTCGTTGCTGACTTTCATTTTGTTGTCGCCAATATCGGTGGCGAATTTTTCGGCAACGCCGAAATTCAATACGAAAAAAGTGTCGAAGGAAATGTCGCCGCCGCCGCCATGCGCAACGAACTCGGACTTTCTTACATTCCCGTCACCGTCAAAATTCCGTATTCCGACTACGCGGCAATGGTCGCGGTTCTTTTGGATGTCTTCGCGTTTTCGCCGCTGCCGATCACTGTGGAGGAATTCGGTATTTCCTCCCGCGAGGCGAGGGTAAAAGTTTTCCTTTACGGGGCTGAAAAATGAGCGACAACCGACAAAACCTGTTGGCATCCCTGCTGGAAGAGAAGGATGTCCCGCCGCACCACATCCACACAATTTTGCGGCGGTATCAGCGGAGCAAAAAAATCCGTCTGGACGCCATTCTCGGTGAATTTCCGATGATTTCGCCCGAAGTGATCGCCGAAGTGATCGCTGGCGTCACCGGCGTCCCAACAACCAAATTAAACGAAGTGGACATGAAAAAAATTCCGGTCAATGACCCCCGCGTGCCGGTACCCGACAGCATATCCGTCGTCCCGATTGCAATCACGGATAAATTCATCCGCATCGCCGTAGATCATCCGCAAAGTGCCGAAACACGCAAATTTGTCACCACACTGTCGATGCGGAATCCTAACCACAAGACGGAAATCACCGTCGCCGATAGCGTCGTTCGCCGGCAAATTTATCGCCTATTTCAAAACGACCAAAAAACTTACGAGCCCCTTGTTTCCGCCATTCGCAAGGCGGAATCCGTCGTCGGTAAAGGATTGAAAGTCGCCGAATCGGATCTACTCGCCATCATTACCAATATTTTCAGTGCCGCTGTCGATTCCGAAGCCAGTGACATCCAGCTTCTCGCCACACACCATTTCGGGCAAGTACAGTTCAAAATTGAAGGCACCGGACATATCGTCGCCGAAATGGAACGGGAACTTTACGATCGCGTTATGCGCAAATTCGCCGCCGACATCAATATCAATAACGATACATTGAAACAAAAAACCACCGAAGCCGATATCCAAAAATATAACGGTATGGACGAAAACATTTTTCGCCAGTTCAATTTCCGAGTGCAAATGACGATTCCCGAGCCGTCGGTTTCCGACACCATCGCCGCCACAATTCGCCTGCTGTCGCGCAATATAAACTTGCTCTCCTTCCCCGAGGCCGGCTTTACCCCCGAGCAGGTCCGACAAATTCATCGCGCCACCGATGCCGTCGCCGGACTTATCCTCCTCGTCGGCCCGGTCAATTCGGGGAAATCTACGACACTGTTCAGTATGTTATCGCAAATTGACCCCGTGCGGCGACTGATCAAAACAATCGAAAATCCGATTGAGTTCCGCTGTCCTCTGTGGGAACAAAACAATCTCGGCGGTTCCAGTGCTATCCTCAATGCGCAAGACGAGCAGCAGGCATATCAAAACCAAATCCGAGGAATGGTACGAAAAAGCCCCGACTGCCTCCTCGCTGGCGAGATGAGATCGGCTTCTGAAGCCGGCGAGATTTTCGGACTGAGTTACGCGTCCACACTTTGCTTTTCGTCCCTGCACGCGGAAAATGTCTCCAACGCGGTCGGGCGGATGCGATATTGGGGGCTGGCAAACTACGATATTGCAAGCGTCACCCGTTTGATCATCGCGCAACGATTGGTGCGGTCGTTGTGCGAGCATTGCAAGGTCACAGAAGATAACCCGGCAAACATCTCCGAATACAAACTCTACAAAAGCGAGAGTGGCAAAACAGACAAAGTGATGATCTATGCCGCCTCCAAAAAAGGGTGCGAGCACTGCCGGTATACCGGATTTTTCGGGCGGCAACTGATTGCCGAAATGTTGTCCGTCGACGATCCAAAGTTTGAAAAAGTCATCAGTGGTAAAAATCACCATGATATACAGGATCATTTGGACGCCTCCGCGGCAACTCTGTGGCATTCCGGAATGCGCCATGTGCATTCGGGTAAGGCATCCGTCGATGAAGTTGTCCGCCATACCATGCGCAGAAAGCAGGCGGAAAAAAAACGATGAGTGGCAAGGTGTTCCAAATTGTCGTGCAGGGACGCCCCAAAGGATTTATCGTTGCCGACGATGCCGCCGCCGCGCAAAAACGCCTGCGCGACGCCGAATTTCAGGGAGAGCCCCGATATTCGCCGTTTTTGACGGCAATGCTCATGAGAAGATCCAATATGACGATGAAGCAGCGTGCGTTTTTTTACCGCAATATTTCCATGCGATTGCAAATGCGCGCCTCGGTGAAAGACGCCCTCGCCTCCGTCATCGTCTGTTCGCACGAATTGCCGATCGTTAAAACCGCCTCCGTCGCTTTTAATGAAATGCTCGCCGGACGAAAGTTTTCGCAGGCGTGCCGTAGTGCAGGGGGCATCCCCGAATCCGAAATCAATTTTCTCGCCGCCGGCGAAAAGGCAGGTAAACTGAAGGAATCCGTGCAGTCCGTTCATGCCAAACTTTCCCTGTTACTGAAAATTAAAAAAGAAATTGTCGGAAATCTCGCCCTTCCCATCACCGCTTTCGTCATACTGTGGGCGATACTGTTCCCCGCATTCTCCGGTTTTCTGCCGCATATTTACGACACTATGTCAAGCATTAGAAATCTCGAAAACGCGTTGTCGCCGTTCATCCAAAACACATTCAATTTCTCGCTATTTGTGCGCGACACGATGCCGTTCAGCGCGTTTTTGTATTATTCGTTGCCTGCCATCGTCTGGGCGGGCGCCCGCGCCGCCGGCGTGTCCTCCACGGATATTTTTTCCGAAATCGGTATTTTCCGCCGGTTTTACACTCTGATGGATATGCTCCAAGCTGTTTTTACCATTACGCAGCAACTCAAATTTGAACAGTCCATGCCAGCCGCCGCCGCCGAAGCCATTGGCGCGGTAAAAACCCGGGAAATGCGGCGCGGATTGTCTGAATTGGTCATTTTTTTGCAGCAGGGCGATACCATTTCTGTCGCCGCGCAAAAATCATCCCTTCCGTTAGAATTCATCGGCGAATTGATCGGCGCCGACAAAACCGATTTTTTTGCACAGCGTTTGGAAAATTATAATATCATCTTGTATAATGAATTGGAAGAGCAGGGCGAAAAATTGAAAATTGTGCTGAATTTAATGGTCTTGTCTACCATCGCGATGGCAATTCTCGCTTTTGTTATTTTCGCATATGTCCCAAGCTTAGAAGTTATTCTTTTGCTGGGGGGATGAGAAAAAACGGTTTTTATTAAAAAAGGAGCAAATCATGCCATACGCTAAAAAACAAAAAAAAGACGATTCGCGGGGGAGAGGTTTTACTGCCGTTGAAATTGTCATCGTGCTGATTCTTTTGGGGATCATCCTAACCATCGCTTTTGCCTCCGTCGGCGGAGAAAATCTTAATCGCAATCGCGCAAGCGGGTTGTACAACCACATGAAGTTGGTAGCACTCGCCTACCGCTCGCAGGATCAACTCCTCGGCTGTGGTGCAAACAACGTCCCGGGATTGTTTCAAGAAAGCGATTTTCTCGGCGCGTCCAATAATACCTGCGGCGCCACCTCCTCCTCATCCCTCAATGAGCCATTCAGTGGCCCGTATTTGAAGGGCATCGAACTTAACGCAGAAAATCCCGCGGAGATTATTTTGGACGGTATCGTAAGCGGCACCACTGGCGCGATCACAACGGCGATAGTGGCCAGCATCACGCTGAATGTCTATAATGTTTCGCCCCTCAACGACAACTTACGAACAGCCATTATGCGACGATGCAAAGGCGACGACACATTGACGGACACGACCATCCAAACCATCGCGCCGGAAAGCGAAAGCGAGCCGTGCGGTGCGAATGTCACCGACAGCATTCAATACTACCTCGGTCCGCGGTGATACGAATCCGCAATCAGCGCGGTTTTGCCGCAACAATTATGGTGGTCGCTTTTTTCTTCGTTGCGAGCGCCATAATCCTTTCTATCGCCAATCCTCTTTCCGCGGAAGAAAAAACAGAGAGGGGGGAGGAAAGGAAGGATGCTGGGTTTGCCGCCGCCGCGGACATTCTCACCGCGGCGCTTCTGGCGCATCCGAATCTGTGGGGATTCGGCGACGGGCAGGGTGCGGAAATGCGCGCCGCCGTCATCGCAACCGCGCACGGAGCGCAATTCCCTGTTCAAATCGACATTCTGCCGTCGGATATTGTGACCACCGCCGACATGCCTTACCGAAACTTTATGCTCTGCCACGCTTGCGCCAGCATGAGCGCATTCGCCGCCGAAGGTCAAATTTTTACCGAAACATTCCATGACAAAATAGAAAATAAAGAAGCACTTCTGGTCGACGGATTGCGGCTTCAAAATCACGGTCATCGCATCGCGCGGCAGACGATGGAAACGGTCGCCGCCGATTTCCAAAAATACTACCGCTACCGCCAGCGCCACATCGCGCTGATTTGCGAAACCGACGGGTGCGCACAAAAAAATTACTTCAAGGAAGAAACGGAATGCCTGTTTGAAAACACCGAAAAAGACGAGTGGGAAGATTTCAATCCGGACAGAACGCCACCGAACGAATGCATCCATGCCGGAGCCGATCCACGCGGCTTTTTTGACGACGCGCACGCGCCGCCAGTTTGGGGTGGCGCAATCCAATATTCCAACTCCATGTCATCCGACAAATGCGAAGATTGCCTGTTTCTCCGCATTATCGGGCCACTCAATATCACCATCGGTATGTATGTGCCAGCAAAGGTGATATGAAATCCGCCGCGCGCACCGCCGAACGCGGATTTTCCCTCGTGGAAGTTACCGTGGCGCTGCTTCTTAGCGGTGTCCTCGCCTACACATTGTTCTCCGTCATCAGTCAACTTTCCGATTCCGCAAATCGCCACGCCCTCGTAGAACAACAAAGCGGCTGGAAGAAAATATTCACGCAATTCGCCGAACAACATTTCGTCGAAATAGCGACGGATGATGGACAAATAGAAACGCAAAGCGGAATCACCCTGACAGTGACCCCCACAGGACTCGGCAAGTGCGGCACTTCCGCAAATAAATTCGCCGTTTCCGTCATCCTCGGTGAAGAAAATGACAGGCGGCAGAAAAAAGACCCCTGGGGCGGCGATTGGTGCGTTTTATCCGGCGCGGTTACTTCCGTCCTGTTTCGCGCCCATTCTGTCAAAATTCGCCCGCTTGCGATGTTTTCCGAAGGTATCACCGAGGGATTTCAAACCACCCTCGCAAAGACATCTCTTAAATGTCCCGTCGCCAGCGCAGGTGACACCGGATTCATTTGCGTCCCCGTCGTCTCAATTGCAAAAACAAAAATGGATGACACCGTCGCCAAAATGGAACATCTTGTGGAAATTTTTGAATCTTACGCCGAAAACGCCGCTGCCGAAAAATCCAGTTTGGCACACTCTTCCATAAACTATTTTTACAATGTTGCCGTCGCAACCACAATCACGGTTCGGGGGCAAAGTCAGGATGACACTGTCAGCCCGTTTGCCAAAACGGAAGGCGGTGCGGCGGGGGAAGCATTGGATGGCATTTTGACTGACAGCGATTTTCAAACCGAAGAAGGCGACGATGTAGGCAAAGTGCTCGGCATCAGCAGGGCAGATGTTATCGACGGATTTGGTGGTATAATTTATTTGGATAACAATAGCGAAAAAGTTAAAACGCCGAATGCAAACGAGCCGCCGCCTTATAACGCCCGCCTCATCGCAAAACTGCCGGGCGGGGATGAATATGTCCGATTTATTAACAACCCGTAAAGGAGACGATCCAATGACCTACAACCCGCCCCAACTAATCGCGCGTGCCACCGCCGTGATGCTTTGCTGCGTATGCATAATCGCTGCCGCGCAAAATTCCGGTGATAACACCCGCCGCCTCCGTTCCGACGCGGATTCGGAACTTCGCCTTACCGTAAATCCATTTACCTCCGAGGCGCTACTTATCCAAGAAATAGAACTCCGGAAAAGACGACTTCAATTGGAAAGGGAGGTCGGAGCCGCCCCTATCCCTACCGACAGTTCCAGCGACGGGATTATCAAAGATCAACTGGAAATTATTCTGCAAATCCAATCCGATTTGGAAGACATCGATCTTCGCCTGAACAACCTTGAAAACAACCCCGTCGGCGAGGATGATTTTTTCGTCGATGACGGTGATAATGATTTTGTGAACAACGCGGAACCGCCGGCGCCCGAATATCCTCACAAAAACGCCGAAGCCGTGTTTTACGGCACAATTGACTTCGGGCGAGGAAGCAAAGCGGTCTACTACGATGCCAACAATGAAAATCGCATGCGCACCGTGGCGGTCGGAGGTTTCGCCCCAAAACCAGTTGTCAACGAAGACCAGATAAAACACGCCGAAGTCAATCGCATTGATGACGAAAGAATCATCATCGGCTGGCGCGGCGTTCCCTTCGTCCGCGACGCCCTGCCAATTATTGAGAATCCCCCCGCCGATCCGACGCAATGATGCGCGCCGCTGTTTTTGCCGGGGCAACTCTGGTCATCCTCGCTAAATTGCCCGGACCACTTGCCGCGCCCCTTCTCGTCGTCGCCGCATGGATCTGCTGGGGCGGGCGGCTTTATTACGAACCGTCCAGCAATGATGTTTACGGGCGTGCGCTGATGCGGCAGCGCATCCGAAGATTCTCACCCGAAAACAACAAAGGCGGGAAATTTTCCGACTACATGAATCGCTGGCACCTGCTTCCGCATAATCCCTGCGTCAATCTGTATCTCCATGTCTGGCTCGCCAGCGACCAAAATGACGCGTACCACGACCATCCCGCCGCCAGCGTCTCCATTCTCCTCCGCGGCACGCTGCACGAAGTCACGCCCTGCTGGACGCCGGATGGGAGTATAAACGAAGTCCGCAAGCGAAAAGTCCCGCCGTTCAAGCCGGTGTTCCGCGGCGCCTGTCATCAGCACCGCATCGAAGTGCCCGCGCAGTCCCGTCCTCCCCTCACGCTTTTTCTTATGCTGCCGCGTTACCGCCCGTGGTTCTTCTGGTGCGTCAAAACCGGACAGCAAATGACCAAAACCGAATACCATCAAAATAACGGATGCCCGTGAAGAGGGAGAAAACGGGATGCAAAGCGGCGGGCGTCTGCATTTTTCCTGTGCCGCCGATTTCGTCCACCAAAACCGTGCCGCAAATGATGAATAATGAAACCGCATCATAAAAAAACGGTATTTTTTTGTCACTACCGTAGTGCGCACCCGGAAGTTCACCGCGCCCCGTTTGGTTTGCCGCCGATAATTCCCGGTCATTTCCATGCGTCAGTTTTGGATGAACCGGAAATGAAAATATGCCCGATTTGCGGCAGGAATGGCAGTTGGCAGCAATATATTGACTTCGTGGACAATTACAAACCCATGCATCCGGATCGCAAAAAACGCATGCTGGAAACAAGAAAATTAAATAAATTGCGAAAAGAATTTCCATTGCTTTTCGAGTTGCTAAAAAACGAGGCGCGTAGCGGCACGGCAGCAACAACGAACATTGGTTTTGCGGGTGTACAAAGGGACGGAATCGCGGATAGCAACAATGAGAAATCCCGCCCATAAATCCGAACCCTGCAAAATTGCCGTCTGCAATCGGTGCAAACGGATACGAGGAAAAACGCAAACGACGCGAACAGAAAAGCCGCGCGGCAATTCAATTTTGCTTTCTCTTTTCGGTGGGCTTTTGTCCCGATCCGTGATATTATTCCCGAAATCCAGTATCGGACATTAATAAACAGTTAGGAGCGAAAATGAGTGAAAATTGTAAATTTTGCAATGAAGAGGTCGGTGGCGACCAAATCTATCTTGACGGTCTACCCGAAGATGAAAACGGGAGCAGCGACGCGTATTTTTGCAACAAGGAACACCTGCTGAAATTTCTTTCCCACGGAACGGTAGAGAATTATCCGGTAAAGCGTTTGGTGGTATCCATTGAGGAAATGCCAGACGGAAAGGTGGTAGAGAAACATATTGAATACGAAAAGGGGATAACCGGCGAATTATTAATTGACGAATGGAAAAACGAACTTAGTTTTGAAGACAGGTGCAAGGAATGCTTGTCTGTTGTGGCGGAGGACGGATTTGGGCTTTTATGTCCGAAAAGATTTGCCCCGAAAGAAAGAGATGGGCGATGATTGACAGAGTATTCAAAAAGCAGACATGCAAATTCAGCAAGTGCGTTGCCGGTGATCGTGGAAAGGAAAAGCGGATGGAACGCCGCCGCCTGCGACGCGTTCGGCGCGATTGCACACGGCGCGGCGTTTCCGTCTGGGGAATAACTCCGCGCGGCTGGGGGAACTGATGATGATTGAGATTCGGAAAAATTGCGTCAAGTGCGGCGAATTTACATTTTGCACAACAAGAGGAATGTGCACCCGATGCACTATGGCGGAAAACCCAAACGCGCCGCGTTTGTCGGATCTGCGCGGCGCATTTCCGAATTGCACAGGCGGATTGCCGGTGGTGGATTATTTGCGAAAAATTCGGGTGGAAAAAGAAAGGGAAAATAACGCAAAGGAGACGGGGAAATGACGCGCCCGAACGACGACATCAAAATCGGCGGCAAATCGCCGGATTTCCTTTGCCGAATTTGCTTCGGGGCAGGGACTTTCGTTCCAGAGGCAAAAAGCGCAATCGGACCAAGCGAATGGCAATACTGTCCGCGATGTACGGAAGCCGGGAAAAAGGAAGCAAACGAATGGCGTGCCGCCATAACACAGGTGGCGATAGGGGGGCGATGATGCTGATGCATTTCGGATTGACATACCCCGCATTGCTGGCAGGCAAAAAAAATCAAACGCGGCGGCTTTGGGGGGACGAAACTCTTGCGAAGTGGCAACGCGCGTTTGACAACGCCCCGATGTCTCGCCATCGCGCCTTTGATCTGTCGCCGCGGCGCGGCGGCAAGCAAATCGGCGACATGATTTTAACGGCGCGCCCGTACCGTGAAGTTGTCGCCGAATTATCAGACGAGGATTTTGTCGCGGAAGGCGGGACAATGCTTTGGGCGAACAAAGAGGAATTTTTTACGATGTGGGAGAAAAAGTTTTGTCGGCGGGATTTTCCTTGTTCCGTCATTAAATTTGAATTCGTGCCGATTGGTGAAAAATTCACCGGTGAAAATTTGCCGTTTGCAAAAATGAATTGCAGTGTATAATAAACGGAAAGAGGGCACGCCCCCGATTTAAGGAAAAATAACGGGAATAGTAATGGAAACAAAAAAACAAATATTCATCTCGCTTTCAATCCCCGGTCGGGGAGACCCCACCGCATCATTTCACTTTGACGACTTGTACAATCTGGCGTACGAATGTTCGAGTGACGCAGGGATGTTGTACCATTCAATGGAGTATTTCGCATCTACAATAAAAGAAGATTTGGACGAGGCGGTAGAAATGAACGATACCGCCGCCGAAAAACGCGCGCGCGGGCGACTTGAAGGAATTTTGGCAGCGCAAAACAACGGCGCGCAGTTCGCTATTGACTATCCGAACGACGAAACCACGGATTTTTACAAAACGGCGCGCGATGTTTTGCAAGCCGTTTTGGAACGCGACAATGTTGGCGGGTATGTGTTTTTGGAATCGGACGACCAAGAATTGGCGGAAGTGATTGAGACCGGTAAATGGATTTCCGATCATCAAAACTTCCGAGCCCGCTACGCCTTGTGCGAAGCCGTGAAAAATGTCGAATCCTTTCCGCTCGCCGCCGCCGCGGCGACGCGGTATTTGGAAAAAAAAAATGAAGCGGAAATAGAGCGATAATATCTTTTGTCATGCGCGCGGCGGCGCGGCGGCAAGCAAATCGGCGACATGATTTTAACGGCGCGCCCGTACCGTGAAGTTGTCGCCGAATTATCAGACGAGGATTTTGTCGCGGAAGGCGGGACAATGCTTTGGGCGAACAAAGAGGAATTTTTTACGATGTGGGAGAAAAAGTTTTGTCGGCGGGATTTTCCTTGTTCCGTCATTAAATTTGAATTCGTGCCGATTGGTGAAAAATTCACCGGTGAAAATTTGCTATAATAGATTTTATTTTATCGGGAGGGCAACCGCCATGCGAAACCGCGAACAAATTGAAAATGTGTTGAATTTGGAACCGATTATCATCAAGGCGATGGATTCGGACGAAGGGTTGGGCTGGAATTTTGATCTCGCCTGTCGCGTTGCGGCGGAATACCGGCGATTCCTCGTCCTTTGTCTGGAAAATCCGGAGACGGCGGTCGTGCCGTCCAATATGGTGGACGATTTTTGGCATCTCCATATTTTGGATACGCAAAAATACGCCGAAGATTGCGAACAGTTTTTGGGATTCTTTTTGCACCATTTCCCGTATTTCGGAATGCGCGGCGAAAAGGACGCCCAAAATCTTGCGGATTCGTGGCAGAATACAAAACGCCTGTACGCGGCGACTTTCGGCGAAACCCCGCCGGAAGATCTGTGGCCGCATGCGAATCGTTGTCCCCGTTGCGGACGACGCGTAAACGACGACATTGCAATGGCGAAACGCCCGGCGTTCGCGGATTACCGGCTGGGAACTCGGTAATGAATCGCCGCGATGAATGGCATTTTTCCGCCTTTGTCCGCGCCGTCAAAGCACTTCGCCGAAATAAAATCGCGCAGCCATGCCGCGTTGCTTGTGCATCTGATACCAGCAAACCGGAAAAGCAAAATATCCCGCCACAAACAAAATAAATAATATCGCCGCCATGATTACAAAGAAGCGGGAGGGAGCGAAAATCACCAACGCAATGGAAATCGCAATTCCCGCGACGAAACCCGCAAATACGCACCAATACAAGCCCATCCCAATCATCCTGATGTACGCGTGGCGTCCGGGACCGAGTAAAGCACCGCGCGACAATGGCGAATTCCGTTGCCGCTGGTTTTTCCAAAACCACATATGCGCCGGAAAAAAATCCCTCGCAAATTGCCACAATCGCCTAAATGCGCTCATCCGTCCTATTTCTTTTATTTTCGGGATTTCGCCGTTACTTTCTTCTTTTTTGTCGCCCCGCCAAATCGCCCCGCGCGATCAAGTAAATGTTCAATCCCGTAATGCAGTGCTTCATCTTGAGTCCGAAAATGATGAGAAAATGGTTCCGAAGAATTCAATTTCCAACAAAGAACACCGCCCTTAATCTCGGGAACAATTTCAACCGTGCCAGTCAACAACGATAGCCGATATGAATAATAATTCAGCCCACGATGAACCAGAGGGACAATACCAAAAACTGCAATTGTAGGATTTTGATAATCGGGTGTCATTTTTACACTCCCCTTTATTTCGGAGTTTTGCCGTTATTTTCTTCGTCCGCCGCCACAAGTCGTTGCGTCAAATACTCCGCCCATTCGCGCAGGCGTTTCGCCAAGTCCGGCGTTCCGCGTTCGCAAGTTTCCATCGCCGCAATAATGCCGCGCCGCGCATAACGCAGGTCATTGATTTCAAACGCATTAAGTTTCCGTTTCATTTTTCCTCCTGATTATTTGTTGATAAAAATACGGATTTCGTCATCGCCGTTTCCGGTCGGCGAATGCGCTTCCTTTTTCGCCGGCGCCGCCGTCTCCGTTTCCGGGCGTGCCGTTTCCTGTCCCGATTCAAGTTTGATTGCCATCAGTGCGAACAGGCAAAAACTAATCAACATCATCGCCAACGCCAAAACGGGAAGCGTTTCCATAAAATCGGAATCGGATTCGGATTCGGATAGGCGGCGGCGGCGATTCATTCGGAAAATATAACGCAGGGCAGAGGAAATACTTCGCTGTTCTCGCAAAAAAGAACGATCTTTCGGTAAAGTTCAGCGAAGTTTTTTGTGAATACTTCGCTGTTCGTTCCAAAAAGTACGCTGTTTTTGCAAAGTTCAGCGAAGTTTTTGCAAATAAGTTCGTTCTTTTTTGCAAAAAGAACGAACAAAAACATCGGAATTCCCTTGTTTTACAGGGTTTTCGTTATTCCGATGTTGCGGTTGTTGGGGTTTCTGTGTTGGGGAAGCCGCCGGTTGTGGTGTATTCCGCTTTGTACTCTTCCAGTGTTTTCCAACGACCGAGGATAAAGTTGTCGTCATTGCGGGCGTACTTGTCAAAACAATCATCATCATCGTACTTGCAAACAATGCGGACAATCGTGCCAGAATAGATTAACTTTTTCGCTATTGCCTCGCGTTCCAAATTGGGATTGTGCGGGTAGTACACATCCACCAAATCGCCGCCTTGTAATCCGAGGGATTTTTCGTATAAAGAATTGTCGCCCCATTCAGCACCAGTCCAAATATTGGGACGGGGAAATGCAACAGCAGAGATGTTTTCGGGATTCTTAAAAATTCTGTATTCAGAATATCTTTGGTAATGATTGATATCCGAAAGCGAAGGATCATTTCTTCCTTTGACCGAATTATAAAATACAACTCCCCGCAAAACATTTCCAGACATTAAAATATCGCCATACGGTTCATGCGTCAAGCAGTCCGTCAATGGACAGGAAAAATAAACTGCTCCCGCCACTACTGCACCTATTCCCGCCGTTGCCGCCCCGAATGCAGGCAAAGCCATCGCAGGTAAAGCAGATGCTGCCGCACCACCTACTCCCGCACCTATCGTCGCCATGTCCTGTGTACTCAAATGCACCGCATCGGTTTCTTGTCCTACTTTATAACCGTTATCCCATTTTGGTACAAATTCGCGATCGGGAAAAATAACTTGCGGCGTTTTGTCTACTAAAACTGCAATGCTTCCGCTTCCGCATCCCGTTAATGCCAACGCAACGAGTACCAACAACGCGACATTTATTAAAGTTAATGTATATTTCATTTTTTTCCTCCGTGATTAAAATTGTTTATTTTTATTGTACATTGTCGTACACCGAAAGAGTACTATTTATTTTTTATTATGCAAAAGTTTGTTGTTTTTTTGCAACAGACACCGCAAATCAATATACACAGCGAAGGTGTCCATCGTTCTTTAATCTTTGAACGAAAGAAGGCGGTACGCTTTTGGAAGCGCGCCCGAAGTCCAAAATCCGATATACTTTGCCGTCTTCAATTACGCATTCAGTCCAAGATTTTTTAAGATAAATTTCGCACTGACAATTAGATTCGTCTCTTCCGCTAATGCCGCTGGTGTAGGGGCGGGCGATGTCGGCGTAATTCTTTTGCGCATCTCTTACTTTTTCTTTTGGAATATCCGGAATCATTGCAGAGAGAGAACGATAACCGGCAGAACCCACAAACGGAAATAAATCCGCGCGCGGCACAATGCCGGTATTTACATAAAATCCGTCACCCAACTTGTCGCGACATTCGGCAGGCGTATCGGTCGCCGTACAGTTGCCGTTGTCCGCCGCGTACTTCTTGCGACATTCCGCCGCCGTTTGATCATCCGAATCGCAATAACCGTTGTAGATTGTCCGCAACGCTGCTATGTTGCTGTGGTCAATACTATGCACATTCAATTCGCGCAAAAGATCCTGTCCGACTTTGTTCAATGGCACCATCTCCGAACTCTGTTCGGCAAGTAATCGGTTCGCGATTTCGCCGTCTGATACGGTGTCGCCAAAAAGTCCGTCTTGTATATCGGCAAAATTGGTCGAGCCATTCATAAGGGAGAATGAAAGATATAAACCGCCGCCGATTGCGGCACCGGTTAATGCTGGTACTCCGAAAGGAGTTAAAATTAACGCAACCGCCAACGCCGCCAAAAAGATTTGTGCGATAAAAGTCCATCCGCTTTGAGATTTGGAATGCTCGGAAAATAAATAGGATTCTTCGCTGATATGGGGATTGAGGGCGGCGTCTGCTTTCATCACCAGCAAATTGCTCCGCAAAAAAGCGGAGTCCGTGCAACTTTCCGTCTGACTGTTAATGCCGCGCGCGCAAATTGCTGTTGTCGCACCGAGGGCAGTCGCCGAACGCATTTTTTTCGCTAACTTGGGATCTTTCGGTTCCGGAAATGCCGGTATGCCGTAAAACCACCGCGGATGCAGTATCGCCTTCGTATGCACCGTGACTTTTCTCTTCAATCCAAGCGCACTTGTTTTTTTACTCTCGAAATTTTCTATTTCCACCTCCGGAATAAATCCGACGACCAACTTCGCCCGCAAAATCCGCGCAACTTCGCCCGCCGCCGTCCATGCGCCCGCCAAATCAATTCCTTTGTTGGAGTCCGTGCCGTCTCCCTGCCATACATACCGACTCTCGTCATTCGTCGCCGCACCCGATTTCGGATTGTAAAACTTTCGGAACGGATTCGCCGCCAGCGTTCCCGATGCTGTTTTGTCGGACCGAATCCGCGCATCCGCCCGCAAATAGCCCAAATGCAAAGGTGAAATCCGCGTATGCAAAATTTCTACTTTGTCATATCCAACCCGCTTCGCCTTAAATGCGTGCAAAACCATATTGCCGTCGTATTGGTCGTAATTCATTAAAATGACCGGTGAAGATTCTGTCCGCCGCCGTTTTTCCGAATATACCTCAAATCTCTCAAACTCGCCGCCCGCCTCGCTGTGCAATTCGTAAAACGCACGCGCCGCCGCCTTGTCGCCATCCACCAAAATCCGACTAATCCCCGAACTCCGACTCGCCGCCGATTCGTCCTTCCCCCAACCATCTCCCGCACCCCAACCATCCTGCTCCGCAATCAATTCATTCAATCGCTCCGATACATCCTGCGCACCAAAACTCTGCCATTCAATCGCCGGAAACGCAAAACTTACCCCGTGACGATGCTCTACCTGACATCCCGCCCCCAACTTCTGACTTTTCGCTATCTGATCCGCGCAATCCTCTATCGCCAACGGCGCGCCCAAATCCAAACTCATCCCCCGCAGCAAAGTCGTGTCCGCCGCCCGCGCCGTCGCCATCGCCGCCGGCGTGTTCTGTACCGATAACGATAACGACAATACCGCCGTCACTATTAATTTCACCGGTGAAAGTTTTCTTATTTCCATTTTTTCGTTTATCCGAGTTTGCGGCGCGCCAATGCCGCCGTCCAATGCATTAAAACACACCGGGCGCGAAAAAAAAAACCGATTCGGAGTGCAGAAAAATAAAAAATGTGTTATTATAGTTTTCCAAGAAGGACGGATTCGGCGCGATAGCGGCAAATGCGTCCGTATTTATCAATCAACACAGGGGAAACAAAATGGAACTCGCTCATTCCAATGTCTCCTCCCAAGAGGGAGTCGACATTATTCAAATCAAACCGTCCGACATTCAAATCGGGCGTTTTCAACCGCGACGGGAACAAAATCCGGCGTACGATGAAATTAAAGCCAGTATGCAGACGCATGGACAGCGCGATCCGATTACGGTGATCCCGCTTTCCAAGGCGGAAAGCAAAAAAACCGGCTTTAAATATGCCGTCTCTACCAGCGGCAATACTCGCGTCAAAATCGCGCAGGAACTGAAATTTAAGTTTTTGCACGCGCGAATCAGTTCGGAAACCGATGAGTTGTCCATCCGATTGAGTGCGATTGACGACAATCGCGCGCGCGGGAAAATGTCGTTCTCCGATACCGCGTGGTCTATTTATCAATGCTACAAACAGTATATGGTGGCGACCGACGACAAGGGAAATATCAAAAAATTCCATGGACAGCACTGCAGTATGTTCGCCGCGCCATATGTCTATTTGTGTGTGGAATGTTCCGGTATTTTTGACTTCGCCAAACTGGATCTGTCCGTGGGCGTTTCCAAACGAATCGCCGAAAGCATTTGCCGGTATCACCGGTGCGTCAAGCAGTCGCTGGAAAATTTTAAGCACGAAAAAAACGAAAAAGACGCGATGCTTCAGGAATGGACGAAAAAAATCTACCGCGGCATAGAGGCGCAGAATGGGGATCATTTGGGAGACAATATTGACGATATCACCGATGATTTTCTAAACGATAAAATCGCCGTTTTCGTCTCGCATGTTCTCAAAAGGACGGGGATTTCCGACAAGGAAACACTGTACGCCGATTCGTTGTACGGTGCGCGTCCGTCCCCGATACCCGTCAGCCAGTATCTCAACGAGAAATTCGGCACGCTCATCCGCAATGCGATATTCGGCGGCAAGGCGATGGAGAATCAGGAACATGATTTGCAGATGAAAATCGCCACCGCGTGCCCGGCAAAAAATACCGGCGATGCGTCCGTCTCGAAAGGCGGCGCGGCGAAAAACAACTCGACAGAAAAAAAATCCGCCGCCACGCCCGCCATCAATTTCACTGCGTCCGTCGTGGAACCGTCGCCGTGGTGCGGCGGGCGGGAAGGGCAGCGCGTTCTTCCCGAATACGCGCTGGGATATGCAATCGGCTCGCTCCGTCTCTGTGGATCACAAAAAGAACACGACGAAATGCGCAATTTGTGGGCGACATTGCTGCCGGGACTTTATGCGCCGGGGAAATCCAAACCCAAGGGCGGCGATAAGGATATTGCATTTGAATTCATTGAGTATAACTGTGCGTTCTCCTCCGAATTTCTTCACGGGGACTGGCGGTGGAATCAGTTCATCACGCTACGCAAAATTGACAAAAAATTCGGTGTTCTTTCCCATCTGCTGTCTGCACTCGGCTATCCCGCCGATCGTCTCGATGCGAACGACCTCGCGCTGGCGATCGCGCTTGTCGCCCGCACACATCAGCGAATATACAGCGCTCACGCCCCGTTTTGGTCCGCCGCGCGGACATTCAAAATCCGGGCGTCACGACGGAACGCACATTCCGACAAAATTATCGGAATTTGCCTGTGGCCGCATGTCAATGCAACTGACATGAAGGTCAGAGACAGCATGGAGGCGTACGATAAAGGTATCCGGTTTTTCGGCACGCCCGATATTAAAAAACCGGTCGGCTATGTCGCTGGATTTTTTGATTCTTCCCGCAAGCGGGAGGGCTTTCGCTGTCCAACCGAAAACGGAAAAATCGAAGACACGATTTCCGTGTATCAAACACCCGGCGAAGCGTTGCGTTCACTATACCATGCGAAAATCAAGGCGAGTTTGCCCAACGGATCAGACGGCGATATGTCCGCCAGACAAGTGCGGGATATGTTGGATTTCGTCCTCGGCGAACAACAAATTACCGATGCTTGTGTCAATTTGGAAAAACAAGTCCGAATTTGGCAAAAACGCTCCGCGAAATAAACCCGGTATGCGTCCCGTCACCAAATCGGCTATCGCCGACTTCCATACCTGTCGCCGATTGGCGCATCTTGCCGCGCACGACGATGCGCCGCCCGTCTTTGAGGATAATCTGTACGCGCGGCAGGGCAGGGAAGTCACCATCGCCGCAGCGAACTTCTTCGGCGCCAATATCACCATCCCGACAAACATCTCCGCCTACGACGCCGCGCAACTCACAGAAACCGCCTTGCGCGAAAACAAACTCGTCGCCGAGGCAACCTTCATCAGCGAACACGGAATCGTCCGTTGCGATCTGGCGCGCCGGACGGAAGAGGGTGTCGCCTTCACCGAAGTCAAAAGCGGCACGCATTCCGCCGGCAATATCGTAAAATACCGGGACGATGTCGTCGCGCAAGCCGCGCTCCTGTCGCAAATGGGGGAACAAATCGCGCGCGCCGAAATCGCACTCGTCAATCCCGATGCCGTCGGACCAGACGCGCCCGATCTATTTGTTGCCACCGATATCACCGGCGATATCATCGCCGATGCACTGGATATGAATGTCGCCCAAATCGCCGCCGCCATCGCCGCCACCGAACCGCCGTCCGCCGCCTTCTGCAAAAATTGCGCCAAATGCAATTACCTGCGCGCGTGCTGGCCCGAATATCCCGAAATCCACGCCACCATCCATATTCCGCGCCTGCACTTCAAAAAACTGGAACAACTTCACAACGCCGAAATCTACGAAGGTAGGCGCGTCACAATCAATATGCTGACCGAACGACAAAACAATGTCGTCCACTGCTGGCGAGAAAAACAACCGTATCTCAATGTCGCAGGATTCGAAAATTCATTTCCTGTCGGAATCCCGCAGCCCGGCGATCGCCTCCATTTTTTGGATTTTGAAGCCGCCTGTCCGCCCATCCCGCTATTCCACCACCACAAAACATTTACCCAAATTCCCTTCCAATTCTCCCTGCATACCGCCGTCGTTAACGCCGCCGGTAAAGCCCTCGCCGAACGACATAAAAATTTCCTCCATACCGCACGCACAGATCCCACCAAACCGTTTCTTTCCGCCCTCGTGCGCGCGCTCGGCAACGACGAGCACCCCATCCTCGTTTTTTCCAACTACGAACGAAAAACTTTGAACAACGCCGTCGCCGCCTTCCCCGAATTCCAAGAACCCGTCGATCAAATCATCGCCCGGTTTGTTGACCTCCATAAAATCATCGCCGACCATCTGCATCATCCCGCGATGAACGGCAGAACTTCCATCAAAGTCGCTCTGCCCGCCCTTGCACCGAATTTCAGTTACGATGATCTCTCTATCCGGGACGGTTCCGCCGCCGCGGAAACTTGGCTCGCTATGCGACAAAACCCCGACCGCCGAAAGGCGGACGACCTTCGCGATTATTGCGGACGCGATACCGAAGCGATGATCTATGTCCTCAACGGAATGTTGCAACTGCGAGACCGTTACCTCGCCCGCGATTCCGACAATTGCCGATGATTGCGCCGCCCACCGCCTGCAAAATCGTCTCCAAAATGAAAGGCGCACGCAAGGTCGTCTACCGGAGCGTGAATGCGATGGAAAAACCGAGGCAATTAGATGAATATCGGAGGGACGGAAAATGAAGATGCAGCGCAAAATAAAATGGATTTGGGATTCCAGCGGTGTCCGAATAGCCGCCGTTCTGAGCGCAAACGGGCGATTTGCGCGCGTGGATTTTATGAAAAATGGGGAATGGTTGGGCGTTCAAGAAATTCGTCGCGAATGGAATAGTGCGGCGCGATATGTGGACCACCTGTTGCCGGGCGCGGAACCGTGGATGGGAGAGGGCAGAGAATGACGAAAATTCAGTGGGCGACAAAAACATGGAATCCAACGACCGGATGTAATAAAGTGTCGGCGGGATGCAAGAACTGCTATGCGATGGCTATGCACCGCCGTTTGCAGGCGATAGGAAAGACGGAATATACGGCGGACTTCCTTGATGGTGCGGTGGAGCAGCCGCGACGAATTGACGAGCCGCTGAAACGGCGGAAACCGGAGCGAATATTTGTCAATTCCATGTCGGATTTGTTTCATTCAGATATTTCAAACCAATTTATAGTTAAAGTATTGAAGACGATTCGCAGTGCGCGGCAACACGAATTTCTTGTGCTGACGAAACGCCCCGAGAGAATGCTGGGTTTTATGCAACAGTATTACAAATCATTCCCGCACATGCAGTCGTCTATCCCAAATTTGTGGTTGGGCGTTTCGGCTGAAAATCAAGAGGCGTGGGATGAACGTATTCCGATTTTGCGGAAAACGACCGCTGCCGTGCGATTTATTTCCGCCGAGCCGTTGATTAGCGAAATCGTACCGCGTGAAATTGACGCGGCGGGAATTCATTGGACGATTGTCGGCGGAGAGAGCGGCAAGGGCGCGAGAGAGATGAAGCCCGAATGGGCGGATATACTATCTCTTTGGTGCGCGCGAAACAAGGTCGCCTATTTTTTCAAGCAGTTTGGCTCTGTGTGCGCGCGAAAAAACGGATGGGGTCATTCCAAGGGTGGCAAGCCAGAAGAATTGGCGGAATGGAAGCGTAGCACCGATGACCCTTACCTCGCACGGATTGTACGGATGGAGTATCCGAAATGAAAAAATTACCGAGTCGGCAGTCAGTCATGCGACGCAACAAGTGGAGGATGTGGTTGTGATTGTGATAGTGTTATTGGGAATGGTGTTTGCGGGCGGATTGTATTGCGCGGCGAAGGGGTTTTATTACATGCGCCATGCCGAGAAAAAAGCAGCAGCGGATAAATGGGATCAAAAAATGGAAATATACGCATTTCTGGCACAAATTTATTCCAACGGCGCGGTTGCGTGCTGGATACTGATGTTGCCTTTGGCGCGGTTTGCGGGATTATGACGGCAAAATGCGATCGGTGTTATCCGGGGATTGGTCCGGTGATGACTTTGAACGGCACACGGTATTGCAAGAAATGCTATGCGAAGATAACGGCGGGCGCTGTGACTGCCTGTCCGTTTGTGCCGGACGAAGATGTGTCGCCGAAACCGACGATGGGGAACGAAATGACCGTACCACCAAATCAGACGACGAAAAAGGAGGAAAACAGCAATTCGGGCGACGGCGTTTTTCCGGTGCCGATTGATAACCACGCCGGCGGACGAATGCGGGAAGAGATTGTGGCGACTTTTTCGGGCGCAGACGGAATGGATGCCGTGCGACGCTGGATGGACGGGCACGGCACGGAGTTGCGGCGCTTGAATTACGAAGTCGTGCGAATTGTTGGCTATAAAACCGTGCGCGGAATAGATGTGGGATTTATCGATCTGCCGGTGACGCCGCGGCGAGGGAGTAGGGAATGAATTCGCCTCTACTTGTAAAATTGTCGGGCGGAAGAAGTTCAGGCAGAATGTTGCGACTATTGCTGGACGACGGGCGATTCGTCCGCGGGCGGGATTTTGCCGTATTTACAAATACCGGCAAGGAAATGCCGCAAACGCTTGATTTTCTCGTAAAAATAGAACGAGAATGGGAATGCCCGATAACTTGGCTTGAATACGATTGGAACGAAAACCGCACTCCCAAAGAATCCTTTCGCATCGTAAATTACGAAACCGCCGCGCGCGATGGGCGACCCTTTATGGAAGCGATGCTGGCGTCGCATTGCGGCGTGATCCCCCGCGTCGTAAATCGCGTATGTACCGCGAAGTTGAAAATCGCCGTTTCGGAAAAATGGACGGCAGCGATGGGGTTGGAAGATCCAATTGTTGCACTGGGATATCGCAAAGGCGAAGAGCACCGGCGGGCGCGGGCGTTGGCGCATGGCGATAAACGGCTGATTTTTCCGCTAATGGACGCCGAAATTGATAATGCAGGCGTAATTCAATGGTGGCGCGCCGCGCCGTTTGATTTGGAGTTGCCGACGATTGGAGGGAAAACCGCGCACGGTAACTGCGATTTATGTTTCTTAAAATCCATGAGGACGACGCTCGATTTAATCTCTGAATGTCCGAAACGAGTGGACTGGTGGATTGCACTGGAAGACGCCCTTACCGTGCGCCGAAATCAGCGCGAATGTCGATGGTGGATGGATCGAGAATCGGAAAATTCGGCGTGGCGGAAAATTCCAGAGCCGTCTGAATTTGACAGCAACAAACATCGGCGCGATGCGGAAGGGCAGGTTTGGCTACATGACGGACGAACGCACCGCGTCACTCTGCACCAAAAATACTCCTATCGGGAGTTACGAGATATGGTGGCAAAGGGGGTGCATAAACGGATAAAACAACGCCCGACCGATATGTTTTTGGACGACCCCCCGGCGAATATGGCGTTGCCTTGCGAGTGCGGGGATTAATGATGGTGAAATGCCAGCGTTGTTCGCCCGGTAACGGTCAAGTGATGACTTTGGACGGGATTCGGTTTTGTCGGAGATGTTTTGATGCGCTGATGATCGGCGTTCCGAATCCCCTCAAATGGAAGCCGGACAGTACGATTAACAGAACGATTAACAGGAAAACGCGTGTACGAATGTCGGCGGCAGCAAAAATTAGGTGCACACCGGAATGGCGTGCGAAAATGGCGACGCGAATGAAGGCAGCATGGGCAAACCCGGAAATGCGCGCGAAAATGTCCGCGGCGATGCGCGGCGAAAATAATCCAGCGAAACGCCCCGAAGTGCGTGCGAAAAATTCGGCGGCACAACGCGGCAAAAAACTTTCGGTGGAAACAAGAGCGAAAATATCCGCGGCGAGGCGCGGCAAAAAACATTCCCCCGAAGCGCGCGCAAAAATATCGGCGACACAAAAGGCGCGCTGCACACCCGAAGTGCGCGCGAAAATGTCCGCGGCGATGCGCGGCGAAAATAATCCAGCGAAACGCCCCGAAGTGCGTGCGAAAATTTCGGAGGCGAAAAAAGCGCGCGGCACACCGGAATGGCGCACAAAAATATCAGCATCGCACCGCGGAAAAAGATATTTCCTCAAAAAACACACGAATTAAATCGGTTTCGCTTATCCCCCGAATTTCACCGGTGAAAAATTTCGCGTTTTCTACTTTTTATCCTCTTTTTTCTCGCTCCATTAAAACATAAATCTTCGCAAAAAAAACGAAAATATGTTATTATGTTTTTGCGGCAAAATGGCGCCGCCGATGACCGCGCAGTACTGGCGGTTTTTTGTTATCCCACGGGAAATGCAAAATGCACGAAACGCTAAAAAGGAAGATTAATCTGACGCGGACGGCGAAATTACCGCCGTCTTTTTTTGTCAGCAAAAGGAAGATGAGTCGGAAAAAATGACTGCGCCGCGTAACATCGCCGCCGCCCTCGGCGTCCTCGTTTGCCTTTCCGGCGCAACCGGTCTCGCCTACGAAATCCTTTACATCCGCTCGCTGTCAACTTTCGTTTTCGGCGATTCCTACATCGTCACCGCCGCCGTTCTCGCAGGCGTGTTCGCCGGCATCGCTGTGGGATCGCTCGGCGCAGGACATTGGGCGAAATATCTCTGGCTGTTTGAACTCCTACTCGGTGTCGGCAGTATCGCCTTCGCCATCGCTACGCTTTTTTACGAACACCAACTCGTCGCCGTCATTCCAGTAGAGTGGAAATCCGCCAATCTGTTCGCTTTCGCCGCTGGATTCGTTCCGTTCTCCTTCATCGGCGCACAAATCCCCTGCTATGCCGTCCTTCTCCAACGCTACGGCGTTCAAAAGGGCGGGTTTCGCCTCTCCTATGCCGCATACAGCGTTGGTGCCGCCGCCGCCATCCTCGCCGTATTCTACGGACTCCTGCCGGCAATCGGAATCAGTAAATCCATTTTCCTGTTCGGCATCGGTAATATCATCATCGCCGCATTCCTCTTCCCCGTCTGCCGTAAACTTTCGCCGCCCCGCGACGAAGATAAACCCGTCCCGTCGCCGGTCGCCCGCCTCCTCGCCTTCGGTGCCGCCAGCACTATTTTTCAGAGCGCCCTGTTGGATATCAATCTCGCCATTTATGGTCCCTATTTTTCCACCTTTATCCTGACCATCTTTACCGCCATCACCGGAAACGCAATCGGCGCCGCCGTCTCCCCCTTTATCCGATCACCTCTTGTCTCTATCGCCTGCGCCGCCGCTTTCGCCGTCGCCTTCTTCGTCTTTATGGAACCGTGGATCTCCTTCGTAATCCACGCCGCCAACGGAATCCCGCTCGGCGAATCCTCCGGATCGCATCTCGCCCGATTTGTATTCGTCGTCGCGCCCGCGCTCCCCGTATTCATCGCCTTCGGCGCATTCGTCCCCCAACTTTCCTCCACGCCCGCGCGCGGCGCATGGATCCTCGGTTTTACCGCCGCCGGCAACGGCGCGGGAATCCTGCTATACATCTTCTTTCTCCGCGGAACCGCGCCGTACCACCTCATCCTTGCTGTTATCATCACACTACTCGCCGTCGCCGCATTCCTATTCGTCCCCGCACGAAGAATGCTCGCCATAGGCGTTTCCACCACGCTCGCCGCCACGCTCGCTGCCTCCGCCCAATTTCCCAACGCGATCCTCACCCTCGGACACTACACTTTCGCATCCCATGATATTTTTCATCATTACCGCGACCGACTCCGCGCCGGCGAAATTACCGTGCATAACTTTTCATCCTATTCCAATATCACCCATCTCGTTCGCTCCCGCGCCACCGGACAACCCTCCGTCAGCCATAACGGATACCTCGTTTTCGCGTTGCACGCCCCCGCGGAAGATGATGCGGCGACACCGTCCCGCAAACTCGTCGCCGACGAGGAAAATCTGGCGACCTTTTCCGCCATGTTCACCGCCCGCCGCAACCGCGCATATGCCGTAGGGCAGGGCAGCGGAATCACCGTCCAAAAACTCGGTGCACTCTTCCGATCCGTCGTCGTCGCCGAAATCAATCCCGCAATGCAAAATGTCATCGCTACCGGATTCTCCGTCCTCAACAAGGATGTCGCGCGCGACGACAATATCGCCGTCCGCTACGCCGACGCCTTCGTCGACCTCGCGCAGGAAACAAACAAGTTTGACCTGATCCTGTCCCATTCCTCGTCCTCCAAATACTACGCCGCCGCCAAACTTTACTCCGCCAACTTTTTCCGCCACGCCGCCGCACGACTCGCACCCGGCGGCGTTTTCGCCGTCTGGTCCGACGCCGCTATGCGTCGCGGCGGCAACGCCATCCTCGTCCATACCCTGAATTCCGTCTTCGCCGAATGCCGCCACTTCGCCATCCGTCCCGCCTACTGGCTGCATATTTGCGGCAATCATTCGCTCCGAATGCAAAACGACAACTCCTATTCCGCCCGACTTATGCGCGCCTCCGAAATCCCCCGCGATAAATTCCTCGCCGGACAACGCCGCATCATCGCTACCCTCGAAAATCTCCCCCTTGCCGAACCCGCCGGTGTTGGAACCCCGTTCAATACCCCGCTGCTACATTTGGACTCCTATTGCCGCGTCGCTATTTTTGAACAATTCTTCTGCAACCACGACAAATATGGCGTCCTCGCCGCCGCCGCAATTCAAAACGCGTTGCCGCCAAAAAACTCCCCCGAATATCTCCGCACCCTCGCCGAAATCAATGTCGTCCATGCCGTGGATGCACTATTCCAAAACGCAATCCAAATGCGACAGCAAAGAACCGCCCTGAAATATCTCCTCCAACTCGCCATCCTCACACCGCTGGAAGACCGCATCCGAAAATACGAAAATGCCGGTTGGAAAATTCCGCCCCGTCTCGCCACCGAAATCATCTGGACAAATAATCGCGCCTTCTAAAAAACCCGCCCGCAATCTGTTTATGGAAAGCGGGCGGTGGGGAGGATCACATTTTCAAAAAAACCCCTCCCGCAATCTGTTTATGGAAAGCGGGCGAGGTGGCACTGCGCGTAGCGTTGCGGTAATCGGTACACATTATAGCAATCAAAAGAATGCGGTTGCAATACAATGTAAATTAATTTCACCGGTGAAAGTTTTTTTTATTCTTGGTTTTTCGCCCCGTTGCGTTCTTTTTATTCGGAGCGGCGGGGCGGGATGGGTTTAGATAACTTTTTGTGACATGGAGTTCGTTCTTTGCGAAATTGGCAGCACAGGAAAGATGCACACGCCCGCCGCTTTGCATCCCGCCGCAAACCTTAAAATGCA
>CBDCPJ010000002.1:0-9738 GCA_965220165.1 Spirochaetia bacterium | reverse complement strand
GCCTTAGCGAGTATGGGTTTTGGTATTCCCAGGATATGACAGGAGGCGTCAAGCCGGATTTTGAACACAGGCAACTGCTTGGGAATTACACAGTAGCCGCGTCGGACATTACACAGCCATACCTTTTCTTTGGCGGCGACAGAGCACCTCAGTCTATAATATTGGCGGGGTTTTCGTACGACTTCGCGACTGAATTTATCGCGGTAAAGCCGACAGTGTGGAGACTGAATCGGAAGCTAATAGACGGTAGAGAGAGGATAATAATTATCAATGGGTGAATATATAATTATAGAAGGCGCTCCAGTTCCCGCAGAGATTATCGTTAGTGAAATTAGGAATCAAAAGGAGACAATGAACGTTATAATAAAACAGCAAGATCTGGACGTCAAATGTTTTGTCTTTATGGGAAAAACATATAACGTTATCCACTCAATTCTAAACGACAATTATACCTATTTGACAGGGGAAATCGATGGCGGTCGATAATAGGATTCCTAGATACATAGACGCATTCGACGCGGCTTTGGAGTTAGCGCTCAGAGAAATAGCCGCTTTGGCTCACGGCAACGTAGTTCAGCGCGCCCCGATAGATACTGGGCGGCTGAGGGAAAGCATATCTGCTGTCGTCGGCAACAACGCAGTAATAGCCGCGGGAAGTAAATATGGTGATCCAACCGTTCCCGCGGTTCCGCAAGATACCATATCAATAGGAACTGTTATACAATATGCGCAAGAACAAGAGGATAAGGGCAGGAGAGGATTCGTTGGCAGGGGATATTTCCAAAGGGGGCTCGCGGCGACCGTTCCGCAAATGGAACCTATCATTAGTAGGCAACTTCGCAGGTTAATATAATGGAAACGATTAACATAATCGCAAGCATCATAAAGGAGGCGACGGGCTACGATGCGACTGCTCACAATTTCCCAAAAGGAAATTCCGGTTGGGCAATAACGCTTACGACGACTATCTGGGATGACGAGATAATACTAGACGTATACCAATGCGAATTTCGACCGACAATATGCGGTGAGGAAACCGCGGACGTCGCAAAAAGAGCCGCTTATCAAGCGAGACGGGCGATTGATAACAGCAGAGCGGAAATAGAGATGACTGAAGCGAGCGATATTCAATATGAGTCAGAAAGTAGAATAACAACAGCAATATTTACAGTGACAACAAAAGGAGGTATTTAAATGGCAATAAGAATCACGCCAAGGAGACAAGACCAGTTCACGGGAGCCGCTGTGGCGGTAGCAACTAGAGGGGGAGTCAATCAATCTCTGGGAGTCGGTACGTTCCCGCCGTCGCCCAATACGACTGAAAACACAATTACGTATCCCAACGCAACGGATTACACAGAGCGCGGAATCAACAGTGTGTCGTTTGCCGCAGTTATTAATAATCCGACGTATAACATTATGAACTTTTTATCGAACGGAATAGGAACGGTTACTCAGTTCGCAGGGGCGGCGACGGCGTCGCAACTTACGCAAACGATATCATCGCCGATAGCAGACACGGCGTATCAACTCACGGTATCGGCAACCGACGATGCGCATCACGTAACAGCAATCGGAACCAGTACACAGGCGACAGGAACTACGACGCCGATGCAGGCAAGCAATTATAATATCTACAAAATCGGCGGCAGTTTTTTTGTGGTTTTTGAATCAATTCCGGCGAACACAATGAGGGCGGTAATCACATACTCTGCGTATCAGCACCGATCTGGTTTCGAAATTGAATTCGCCGCCGGTAGCCAAAGCGGCGAACCTTTTGAACTGTCGCTCTATTATGAGGAGCGAAGGGGTGATGAATTCGAGCGATTGCAACTAAGATATCCAAACTGCAGAGTCTCCGGGGCTATCAACATAGCCGACGGAAGCGACACAACAACATTGACAGTGCAAACAACGATTGAAGCCCAAGCAAGCACCTCAGCGCGGTTACTTGTTATGTCTCGCCGAATATACAGCGAAAGTATCATTGAATTTATAGAGAACGCATATTAAAATAGGAAACCGAGAATTCAAAATAAATGAAGCGACTATCGGCGACACGCCGGTAGCCGCGTTTTCAATGATTAAATATCTCTGGACTCATAAGCAAAAGAGGCTCGCGA
The DNA here is from genome assembly GCA_965220165.1 of Spirochaetia bacterium. Taxonomy (GTDB): domain Bacteria; phylum Spirochaetota; class Spirochaetia; genus CBDCPJ01. The sequence continues at coordinate 7,615 of CBDCPJ010000002.1, read as the reverse complement.
TCGCGTTGCTTACTACTAAAAGCGAGTTCACAATGCGAGACTTGACCGATAGAATTGAGCAGGTTGCAAAGGAACTATTCAATCCGAGCGGTAGAGAAGGCGGGAAGGGAACTATGGGTCAGTTTCGCGCCGTTCTCGGCAAAGAGCTGAACTGGAGCCAAGAATACATTGATAGCCAGACCGTTACCCAAGCAGTCAAAGCGGTAGAGGAATATTCAAAGGTGTATAATCCCAAAGAAAAGTCGTTGAATGAAAAAGCAGCCGATATGATTTCGAACCTACATGCTAAAAAAAAGAAACGCGCTTGAAGCCTTTTATTGGCGCGTCAAGATTCTCGCGCTTATCGAATTTGCTTTGGCGAATCCTATAAAGACACATAAAACTCAGAGAAAGTGGTATAGGAGAGTAATTAAAAAGAGTAGACACATAGTCTACCATAATACTAAATTCACAAGACGGCAGGTCAATAGAATGAGCGCGCAAAAACTAGACACGATTATCGGAGCGATAGTCAGACGACTCGCCGTCGACATTAACTGGAAAAAATGGCGGTTGTAGCAAACGCTGAAATCCGGATTCAAGCATCTGGAGCCCAAGCCGCTAATCGCGAACTGAGGAACGTTAGCGGGAATCTTAACAATATCAACACAAACTCGCGCGGAGCCGATAGGGCTGTAGGCGGATTCTCTAGTAGACTAAGCGGTTTGTTCAGAGTCGCGGCGGCATCTGGAGCCCTCGCCGCGGTCGGCAGGGGGATTCTGAGAGTCGTTCAGTTAGCAAGCGAGGCTGAGGAAACTACCGCGAGATTTGCGACTGTTTTCGCTAGAGAACTGCCGGAGGCGAACGCGATTATCAATAACCTATCGGAAACATTTGGCATTGCGAGACAAGAAGCCGAGGCTTATATTGGTCAGATTGGCGATGTCGCCCAAGGTCTAGGGTTAACGTCAGATGCGTCGCTAACACTTGCCGATAACATAACCAGACTCGCAGCCGATCAAGCGTCATTCAACAATACCGCCGGCGGTACTGAGCGAGCGGTCAACGCGCTCTATTCGGCGATTCTTACAGGAGAAGCGGAAGCCGCGAAAAGTCTGGGTTTAGCGTTGCAAGAGAATCAACAGCGAGCTTATGCGCAAAGCATTGGACTAACATTCAATGAGTTGACTAATCTGGAGCGGATTCAACTAAGATACGACTTGGCTGTCTCGCAATCACAGAACGCAATAGGAGACGCGGTAAGAACGCAGGACAGTTTCGCTAACCAGAGCAGGCGATTGGCATCGGCATTGTCGGACGCAGGAGTTTTAATTGGCGAAATATTCTTGCCGGCGGCGACAAGGGCGGTGAGTGGAATAAGAAACCTTGTCAATTCATTCCAAAACCTAGAGCCGGTAAGCAGAGCGGCGGTAGTAGCCATAGGCGCGATAGGAGCGGCGTTGCTAGCGCTGGCTTTGAATCCAGTAGTAGGGGCGATAGCGGGAGTCGCGGCACTGACTACAGGAGTCGTTGCGCTAACATCGGCGGCGAGAGAAGTAGAAAGGGAGGCGGCGATTGAAAATGTGCTAGGATTACTGACCACCGGAGCGCAATTATCAAAAGAAGCGATAAACGAAGCGGAACAAGCATTCAAGGATTTTGGCAACACGATTAGCGAAATTCATTTCCTATCGAATCAAAATATAATATCGGTAGAAGAGTCGATAAAGAGAACTACCGAAGCAATAGAGAATGAAACAAAAAGCCTTGGGTTGTCAGCGGAAGCGCAGGCGGTACTGCTTTCGATAACTATGGAGAGATTGAATCTAAGTTCAGAGATTGACGAATTGTTACAAAGTCAATTAGAATCGACAGCACAGAGAATCAACGCAAACATAGCGGACGCAAAAGCCATCGCCGAATTGAATACCGCCAACGAATCGGCTCTTGCAATTGAGGTGGAGCGAATCGCGGCGAATAAACGAGTGACGGATGCATTCAATGAGGCGTCGCAAGCCGAGCGCGACTTAGTAGAATCCCAGAGAGTAAGAATAAATTTGTTGGATGAGGAGATAAGCGAAAGCCAAATATTGACTGAGCAAATCGACTTGCTGAGCAGTCAAATATTAGAGTTGGCAATGTCCGAGGATATTAGTGTTGATAATTCAAACCTAGTAGCATTATCTGACCGACTTGCGAACTTGCGAGATGAGCATAGACGAGTAACAGAGGAAGCGGAACGGTCGAGAGCGGAGTTAGAAAGGCAACCGGGGGCGCTTTTCGACTACCGAGAAGCCGCTGAACAGGCATCGAGAGCAATACAGCAATTAAGCGCTAGGACAGCAAGCGCGAGAGAGGATTTTGCTGACTTGATTTCCGGAATCCAACAGGCGACCGCGCAAGTGGTAAGTTTCGCTCAGATCAGTTTGGACACCGCCGCCGGGCTTTTTGACGCTATAGTCGGCTATCAAAACAGGGAACTGGAGATATATGAGCGGGCGCAACAAGAGCGAATTAATCTAGAAAGGGATGAACGCGATGAGTTGCTTGCAAATGAGAACCTTACTTCAGCAGAACGTATGAGGATTCAAGAGAATTACGCTAGAGAAATAGAGGCGATTGATAGGCAAACCGCTATAAAGCGGTATCAACTTGAAGTAGAGCAATTTGAAACCGAGAAGGCGTTTTCGATAGTAAGGATTGCGATAGAGACTGCCCAAGGCGTCGCAAAGGCAATAGCGGTTTTGCCGCCTCTAGGATTCATACTAGCGGGAATTGTCGCGGCGGCGGGAATCGCCCAAACAGCCATTGTCGCGGCGACGCCACCGCCACCGCCCCCGGCGTTACAGGAAGGCGGAATCGTCCAACCTGTAGCAGGAGGTAGAAGGGTAATCGTCGGCGAGGGGGGCGACCAAGAGGCGGTGATACCGCTAAACTCGGCTGTGCTAGGTCAACTAGCGGACGCCATTGTGGCGAGACAAGGAGAACGCCAGATTATAATTCAAAACATAGTCGACACTGATTTGATAGCAGAGGCAGTTATTGAACGCCAGGGTCGCAATATAGTAGTTGACAATGGAAATGTATCAACATAACATTATATTATGACTGTAAAAACAATTTCAAAAAAGGAGATGTCGAAACTAAAGCGACTAGGACATGCTAAAACAGACTCAGTAGAGCATTCAAAACGCCAGCGCATAAACGCCAAGAAGGGATGGGCGAGGCGCGACAGGAAAAAGACAGTCCGACAAGCAATAGAGGATGAGTTATATCGCAAGATACATAGGCTCGCGCAAAAGGTGAAGCGGGGCGGTGGCACTGAGGATGATGAAGTCGAATTAGAATTAGCGAGATACCAATGGCAAAATGACAAATTATCAAGATGCGAGCCCGAAAGCACAGAGTATTTCCGACTGCTCACAAGGTTCCGCTACGAGAATAAAAAGCGATTCAATGAGCGAAAAAAAGAGAGGATATAAGGAGGCAAAATGGCATTTTCAAGGATTGACACCAGAGACGAGAGACTCACAGCATTGATACTCGGCGACTTGCCAAATGTGGTATGGACGCCGACACTGAGCACGGCGGGGGCTGAGCAAACTGAGTTACAAGATAACATCACTTTTCAAGTAGGAACTCGGTTTCGATACCTAGGCAGTATCTACGAACTAACCGCGCCGATGAGCCTTCCGGCAAGCAACCAGAGGTTCGGTTGGGTTTACCCAAACATATCTACAGGGCAATTTGAAATTCTAACCACAAAACGAGTAGAGGACGCGGGAGTCGCCGGTTCGCGACCGCCGATAGGAATGTGGGCGCGAGATAATAACAGGCAGGCATTCCTGCCGATGAATCCGAGTCAAGATAGGCAATATCCTGCGAGCGACGATAGAGATATTCTCGCCGGAAGCGGTAGCACAAGAACAATAATAGTACAAAATAGAGCGAGGATTGTTTTGCATGTACCGCAAAATCAATTATTCATTACTGTAAACGGTCTCATAGGATTTCTAGAAAATGAACTTAGAAAAAACGGAGAGTCGGGAATCCTATCGGCAATCACACCGAGACATAATCCGGAAATAGCGATAGCGAATCTTGACAGGGGAATCTGGCAAACAATAACCGTGTTACAAGACAGACTAGCGTCAACTATGGCATCACTAAACATATGGGGGCGAGTCGCGATAATATAATGTCGTTTTATAAAGTTAGCGATAGCGAAAAAAGGAAACTATCATACCAGACAGACAAGGTGTTAAGAGTAGAGTGGACGCCATTTTTGACACAAGGCGGCGCCGAGGAGAATGAATTAGAGGATAGAGTCACAATTCATTCATTTACTCGGTTTTGGCATTGTGGTCATATCTATCAAGTGAGCAAGCCGACAAACATTAAATATGGAAACCACACATATGGTTGGGTTTACGCGAATATAGAGACTGGTAAATTTGAAGTTTCGCCGGTAAAAAAAGTTTACAAGTCCGAGTTTGAAAGTTTGACGACGCCAATAGGAATTTGGGCGCGACATAATGGCAAGCAAGTATTTTTGCCGACAGATATAACCCAAGATAAAGGCTACCCAAGATGCGAAGCGAGACATATATTTGTTGGGAACCAAGAATCAATCGTAATTGTAGCCCAAGGCAGAGTCGAAATAACAATAGATGCTAGTAACAGCAAGGTATCAAACGCCATTGACGTTACGTTAAACAATTTAGAAAAGAGTTTTGCGATAAACAATCGGTCGCAATTTGTTGCCGAACGAGTGGCGAGAAGGGGCTCTAACATAGCCATAGAGGCTCTTGACAGGGGAATCTGGCGAGGTAACAACATCCTGATTCCGGAAGGAGTCACAGCGACAATAGGTCAGTTTGTCGCGATAATCTAATGGCTATAATGCTGACAATCGGTCAATCCGAGCCGATAATTGTTAATTACTTTATCAACGCCGCGCCGCAAAACGAGCGACCGATTCAAGCGTTTATCATCGGAAATCTTGACTTAGCGATTGCGTCAATAGAAGGGGCGCCCGCCGGAACTCAGACTGACGACTACGAGATACCAAAGCCCCCAGAATTGCCGGAGGTATCTAATCTAGAATTCGAAAGCAGAGTCTATGACGATAATATTAATGAACTCGCGCAGGTTCCGTCGACCAATGAACTAAGAACCGCGAGGCGTTTCGTTATTGAAGTCACTGACGATTACGCAATCGTCTACACATCCTTCACACAGGGACTCCGCGTTGCGAGAGCGATAATCGAATTAGCGACAGCCGGATTGATTTTTGGCGAAAACCAGATAATAAGCAATTGGACTTTGACACAATCGCTTGAAAACTTTACGCGTTCACCCAGTTCAGTAGCAATAGCATCAAACAATCCTACCGACGTTATAGTAGAGGAGATGCCATTGCGACAGCGAGCCGTTTTTACCAATGACGGCGAACTGCTCTCGGTTGGGTCAATAACAGCAACGTCAATACGTCAAAATACCGTCACATTCTCGTTTGTCGACGATGCATTAGAGAACCGCGCGGAGTTTACACAAGACGAGACTATATCTGGGTTTATGAGTACAGCCATTCAAGATTTAGCGCAGAGAATTGGAGTCTCAGTGCAGATTGAAAGCGACATTACTTTGGCTCAGCAGGAAATCAGCATTGATGTTAGAGAAGGCGAGCCGATAATCAGAGCGATTGTCGAATTGGTAAGAGACGCGGGAGTTTTTATGACGAGAACCAGTCATCTAAACTATTTAATCAAAGGCAAGTACACACACGGCGATTTTGTTGAAATCGACGAATATACAACGATATCAGAGAGCGAATTCGCCGACTTTTCAATGTCCGGGAGCGCGAGCGGTATTTACAGTAGCATAGATGTAGAGATGCCAGATAAGACGAGCTTTACAATAAACTTAGAGAATGCCAATTCTAACTTAGTTTTTAAATATAAAAGTCCATTCACATCGCAAGAAACAGCGGAAGCCCAGGCAAGGAGAGTTGCTATGGAAGGCGAGGCGATGCAAGTTAGATTTAGGAGTTCGGCGAGCCTGTCGCTAGGAAGTGTAGTAATGCTTAGAAGTATGGGACGCGACCAAGTAATTAGGATAGACAGGATAACACAACGAGACCGAGCGATGCAATTCGATTACGAAGGACGTTGTTGGAGCGTAAGACTCGGACTTGTTAGAGCGATTGACGAGCGAGCAGAATTTGAGATTGTTCATCTATTTGCACACCCCAGGGGCATTACACAAATAACTATATTGGTACTTAATTTTAGAATGCATTCAAGAAGCGGAGCGGTTTGGGAATACAACGGTCTTCAAAGACAGACAGAGATATTCGGGAGACCAACACGCGTTGCAATAACCTTAATAGACAACGGAGACATAATATTGTCAAGTTCATTTGCAGAGGCTTCAAATAGACCAGCCAATGAAGGGGTTGCTTGGTACCCAACCGCAACAACGCGAAACGTTGCTGTTTTAGTAATAGAATATCCAGAAGACGTAGCAATGATAACAAATACAGAGAGATACTACTAATGCTCATAAGAACATTGTCAAGCAACGACCAGAATCCCAACCTTGTAATTTTTACAGGCGGAGTCTACAATATCAATGTGGCATTCGAGAATCAGGAAACTGAGCAAAGCGCCGTCGACGGAACGATTCACAGACAGGTAAACTATACAAGGGCGGTCATACAATTTGGGGCGCGACGAGAAGGCTTTCGAGCCGACTTATTACAGGCATCTCCATTAATGAATTTTACATTGACAAGTCAAGAATCTGAGCGCTTCGCATTACCGAGGCAATTTGAAGCCGCCGGGCGAATCATCGGAGCCGACAGGCACTTTTACCAACTCGAATTCAATACAAATCCGATAACCATAGGAGGACTCTAGAATGCCAGAGGTAATATCTCCGATTGAAAAGGGTTATGTAGGAACGGAGAGCATTGTAGCGCCGGGCGATATAATAATAGAAGGCGAGACGCTCGTTGAAGCGGTCGCAAGAATCGGAAGCGGCGAGGGCGGGTCTGGCGGGGCGAACGGACGGACGCCAAGTTTTGCTTTAGAAGCGGACGCCCAGCGGGTTGTGGCAAGAATAGTTTCGTGGAGCGCGGGGGCGGGAGCGACTCCGCCAACAGGATATCTGTCGGAAAACGGGATTACACAAGATATATCGCAGGCGGTCAATCTAAAGGGAGCGCGGGGAGCAGACGGTCAGCAGGGGCAGCAGGGTCAACAAGGAGCGCCGGGAGCCGACGGTCAACAAGGTCAGCAGGGTCAGCAGGGCGAGCAGGGTGAGCAAGGTCAACAAGGTCAGCAAGGCAACGCGGGCGAGAATGGTTGGACGCCAATTTTGACAGTAGAAGCAGACGGAAATCGCAGAGTCTTGCGAGTAACGAGTTGGGTTAGCGGAACCGGAACCCCGCCAAACACAGGATATATAGGCTCAGCAGGAATTGTAGCTACTGCTAGTGAAGCCTCAAATTTTGCAATAGAAGGTAGCGGCGGTTCAACAAGTAATTTCACACCTTCAGAGGAGTCAGAGCTACAGGGGATTGCAAGAAACGTTAGTATAACCGGCGAAGATATATTAACAACCACCACCTCTC
>CBDCPJ010000001.1:0-40518 GCA_965220165.1 Spirochaetia bacterium | reverse complement strand
ATGCACCGGAATATGATCCACCCCGCCGCAATGAATATCAAACTGCTCGCCAAGATATTTGACGCTCATCGCGCTGCACTCTATATGCCATCCCGGATACCCTCGACCCCACGGCGAATCCCACGTCATCGCCTGATCTGGAAACTTCGATTTGGTAAACCACAACACAAAATCCCTGGGATCGCGCTTATTGGAATCGACCGAAATCCGCGCGCCTGCCTGAAGCCGCTGTCGATCCAGCAACGCCATCTTTCCGTAATCGGCAAACCGCGAAGTGTCAAAATAGAGATTTTCCCCGCTGGAATAGGCGTATCCATTAGCCGCTATCTTTTCGATCATAGCAATCATATCGCCGATATGCTCGGTCGCCTTGCATACCACATTGGGGCGGGCAATAGCCAACCTATCGCAATCGACAAAAAACGCCTCGGTAAACCGCGTCGCGATCTCCCTCACCGTCTCTCGCCGCTCGCGGGCGCTGCGAACAATTTTATCTTCGCCATCGTCTCCCTCGCCGGTAAGATGCCCGATATCGGTTATATTCATAACATGTCGGACGCGATACCCCAAAAGATCAAATACTCTCCGGAGTATATCTTCCGAAATATAGGTGCGCAAATTGCCGATATGGGCGTAATCGTAAACAGTCGGCCCGCAACAGTAGCACCCGACAACGCCCGGAACGCGCGAAAAAAAGGCGTCGACGCGCCGAGTCGCGCTATTATAGAGCCTCAACCGAGACTCGGAGTAATCTATCATCCAAAAATTCTAATCAAAATTCACCCGAAAGTCTAGCAATGAAAGAAAAAATAGCGGTTAGGAGGGGGAAGCCTCTGCCATACGATAGAACGTGTCCGAAAATCGGGGAGTCGAGCAATCGATCGTCGCCCCCTCCCAGTTGTTGTCTCCCCCCTCGCTCCATAGCGCAGGGGCAAGCCCCTTCGCTATTGCGCTCCCCCCTCTGCGGGTACCCTCCCGACAATTGCCTATCGCCCAGAAAAGACCCGCAACGCCCAAAAGCCCTACAATATCTTTCATGATTCTTACAATCCATAAAATAAAATAGATAGTTGCGAATCAATTGGGCATATGATATAATACCATTCGTTATCATTGCCGCTGTAGCTCAGTAGGTAGAGCAGAGGACTGAAAATCCTCGTGTCAGCAGTTCGAATCTGCTCGGCGGCACGTCCTCTATCGCGATGAATTGACACACCGCGCTTCGATTGCTATACTCGCCGCAATGCCCGACCGGAATTTCGACCATTGTCGTCGCGTGGTCATCAAAATAGGCACCAGCATGCTCGCCGCGAGTCGCGATATCGATCGCGACTACATCGAGGAGATCGCCCGCCAAATTGTGTTGTCGCGAAAGGGCGGCGCGCAGATTCTCCTGGTATCGTCCGGCGCGATTGGCCTTGGCGCGCATGCGCTCGGGCTGACCAAACCGCCAACCCTTATTCGACGTCGACAAGCCTGCGCCGCGATCGGGCAACCGATATTGATGCGTCGCTATCATAAGGCATTTGGAGCGCTGGGCATGCGGGTCGCGCAGGTTTTGCTCACCAACGCGGTATTAAACAGCCGCTCCTGCTATCTCAACCTCCGCGAAACAATCCAAGAGCTCCTCGCGCTCGACATACTGGTCATATGCAACGAAAACGACAGCGTCTCCATCGATGAAATAGACCTCGCATTTGGCGACAACGACCGATTGGGAGCGCTCATCGCGTCAAAAATAGACGCCGACCTCCTCATTATTCTCAGCGACGTCGACGCGCTCTACGACGCCGACCCTCGGCGCGATCCAACGGCAAAACCGCTATCGATCGTATCGAAAATAGACTCGAAACTCATAACGGCGGCCGGCAAATCAACCAACACATTTGCGAAGGGCGGCATGCGATCGAAATTGGACGCGGTGAGAATCGCCGGCGCCGCGGGATGCGACGTCTTAATCGCGCATGGCCGAGAACCAAATGTTATCCCGCGACTACTCGCCGGCGAAGCCATCGGCACATGGTTCCCCGCGCGAACCAATTTGGGCGGTCGAAAACGCTGGATATTGCATTCCACGCCCAGGGGAAAGCTTCGCATCGACGACGGCGCGTTCAACGCGCTCCAGCGCTCAAAAAGCCTGCTTCCAACCGGACTTATCGGCGTAATCGGCAATTTCGACGCGGGCGAAGTTGTCGCCGTCTATCTGCAAAATGATGAAATAGCGAAAGCGCACCTGTTAACCCGAGCCTCAAGCGAAGAATTGCGGCGGATAATAGGACAAAATAGCCAACAAATTATGGACTCCCTGGGAATGAAAAATAAAAATATTATCGCCCGCCCCGACGATATCGTCTTTATCGAAGCAATTGAATAGACATCGACTCAATCCGCGCTATGCGCGCGTTCGCCTTCGCGGCATCGTCATACGCGCGATTATCGGCATATTGCCAAGCGAACGCGAACACCCCCAACCTATCGCGGTCGACATCGATTTTCGCTACGACGCCGCCGCGGCGGCGGCGTCCGACGCTATCGACTATGCGTTAGACTACCGCGCGATAGAGCAGTCGACCATCGACTATATCGCCTCGCATCAATTCGGACTATTAGAGACTCTCTGCGCGCGGCTCATCGACCATATCCTCGATCAATTTGAGGCGATTGAATGGCTCGGCGTAACGATAACAAAACCGAAGGCGTTGGCGCGCGTCAAAGGTCTCTCAGTAACGATGGAACAAAATCGCCGCGAAAAATCGGACGCCAAATAATTTTCCCGACGCGGCGCCATTTCGATGGTATCTATCTATATGCGCCGATTGCCATTCAATTGGGGCCCGCTATTTTTATCGTTCATCGTTATCGCGACGATAGCGCTGCTTGGCCGCCCCGACGCCTCCGATCAGTGGATCGGGCTGCCCTATGAAAAGACAACCGAAGCGATAGGAACGGTAGCGAGGGATAGCCGAATAACAAAAGGAGGGAAGAGCGTTTTTACACTGCGTATCGATCGAGTCGGCGCCGAGGGCATATCGACGTCGGCATCGGCGCGCGGCGTCTGTTTCTCATCCTCATACGAACCGGTATGGCAAGGCCAGAGAGTTGCCATAACCGGAACGCTTCGCCTTGCGGGCGAATCGTCTCAATCCAATACCAACGCGTATACCTGCCAAGCAACCGCCATCAAAACAATAGGATGGTCGTCGCGGTTTTTCTCCTTTCGATCAAATATTCTCCAATTATTCTGGCGTCGCTTTGCGATGATGGGAGAGGAAAACTCGGCGCTATTTTCGGCATTATTTATCGGCAATCGAGACGACCTCGGCGCGGAGCGATTGCTTCTTTTTAAACGCGCCGGAGCGACGCATATGTTGGCGCTATCGGGTATGCATATCGGCATATTGGCGGGATTGATCTATATTATCGCGTCGTTTATCGGCGGGGCTCGTTTCGCCGTAATCTCCGGGATGGTCGTCTGCAGCTGCTACCTCTTCATAGTGGGGGCGCAGCCCTCGTTGCTCCGCGCGCTCGTTATGATGCTTGTCGCCGGAATCAGTCGGCTGTCGGGAAGACGTTTAGAGGGCATCAACATATTGGCATTGACCGCTGTCATCCTGTTGATCCTGTTTCCCGATTACCTCTGGCGACTCTCTTTTCAGCTCTCATTCGGGGCGCTCGCCGGAATATTGACAACGACTCGAGAATATGACCGATGGCTCGCCCCCTATATACCCGATCCAATACGGACGCCGCTATCGGTATCGTTAGCGGCGCAAACGACCACTTTTCCGATAACGACATTGGCATTTGATCGCGTATATCTCATAGGAATTTTCTCCAATCTCATCATCGCGCCGTTGATCACCCTATTTCTTTGGGTCGGCATGCTATTACTCACATTGGGCAGCGTTCCCGTTATTTCGCCAATACTTGTGGAAGGCCTCAATTGGATAAGAATCATACTCTATTGGTCGATCGACTTCTTCGCCGACGCCCCCTCGATATCGGCAGACAATCTCAATACAAAGATACTATGGCTATCCATTTGGGCGACTTTCCTTGCGATATTTATCTATATACGCTACAAATCTTCACATGGAAGATCGTAACGACCACTCTTTGAAACAATCGCAGGCGTCGCCGGCGGCAAAATCGGCGACGATAGACATGGACGAGCTTCGCGCTATCGCGCCAAAAAGACGCTGGGGGCAGAATTTTTTAATTTCTCGGGCAGCGCTCGATCGAATTGTCGCAACGCTTACCGGCCCCGCATCGAGCCGACTACACAACCATCTCGTGTGGGAGATAGGTTCGGGGACGGGCATAATAACCGCGTCGCTCCTTCCCTACTGCGGAAAGATAGCAGGCTTCGAGATCGATCCCGACCTCTGCGCGATTCTGCGCCGCAAATTCTCCCGCAATCCCAATTTCCTCCTGATGCCATGCGACGTTCTAATGCATATCAAAACACTCTCCCCAACTGCTCGCGACACATTCCCGCGATTGACAGTGGGAAATGCGCCCTACAATTCCGCGCGGGCGATTCTGCGCGCGTTAGCCACGACGCTCCCGCCGACTACCGACATGGCATTCGTGCTCCAGCGCGAAGTCGCCATAAGAATCGCCAGCGGTCCAAATAGCGCGCTGTACAGCGAGACAAGCGCGCTCCTTCAGGCCCGCTACTCAATCACGCGAGTATTCGATCTACCGCCCAATCTATTTTGGCCAAGCCCGCGCGCGCGATCGTCCTTTGTAACGCTTACCCCAATTTCCAAGCGGAATCGTCTCGATATGCCTCTGCTATCTCGCCTATTGCAAATCCTCTTCCGCTCGCGCCGGCAGACGATGGAGAACAACCTAAAACATATTAAGAACGCCCCTAGAGATAGCGCGGGCGCGTCGACAATAACGCCTGGCGATATATTGCGCGCTATGGCGGCAAGCGACATTAATCCCGCCGCTAGAGCCGAAACAATATCCTCCGATCGCTTCGCCGCGCTGACAGACGCGCTTGCCGATCGCGCGATAGCGGTTGCTCCGAAACGACAATGAATTAAAAAAATAGATGGCATCATTTCATTATTTTTACTATACTATTAGGCAGGCAAACTAGAAAATGAGCAAAAATATATGATAGCATTAGAAAAAATAGCATTATCGGCGCGAAAAAGCTCGGTTGATCTCGCCGAAATGAGCGAGGAGCGTAAAAATTCCCTCCTGGCCGCGATAGAAAAGGCAATTGCGACCCATCGCGACGAAATTCAGACAGCCAATAAAATTGACTGCGACCGCGCCGAACAGGATGGACTCTCGCCCCCTCTACAAAAACGGCTCCGATTCGACGCAGAGAAAATTGACGCCGTATGTCGAGGGATTCGCTCCCTCATCAAACTCCCCGACCCTGTCAATCGCGTATTAGAAGCCCGCGAACTTGACAAAGGCCTGCGCCTCTACCGCAAAACCACGCCGATTGGAACATTGGGAGTGATTTTCGAGTCGCGTCCCGACGCTTTGGTCCAGATCGCGACACTCTGTCTAAAAAGCGGAAACTCGGCGCTCTTAAAGGGCGGCGTCGAGGCTATCGAGACAAATCGCGCGTTGACCAACATAATCGTTTCGGCCATCAAAGAGGCGGGCGTAACTTCCGATTGTATTTATCTACTGGAAACAAGAACCGATGTAAAAAATATCTTGGCGCTCGATCGATATATCGATCTCATCATTCCTCGCGGCTCCAATAGCTTTGTTCGCTATATTATGGACAACACGAAAATTCCCGTTATGGGCCACGCGGATGGAGTATGCCATCTCTATATCGACAGCGGCGCGGACTTAGAGATGGCTCTTCGCGTCTCTCTGGACAGCAAGTTGCAATATGTCGCCGTGTGCAACGCGGTCGAGACAATTTTGGTCCACGAGGATATCGCCCGGCAATTTATTCCCGCTTTGGCAGATCGTCTTCATACCGCAAGCGTTACCATTCGCGCATGCGAACGCAGCCAAGCAATTATATCAGAGACGCTCGGAGAAGATTGCCCCTGGTCGCAGACCGCCGGCGAGAGCGACTGGCGCGCGGAATATTTGGACTACCTCGTGGCGTTGCGCGTTGTGGATAGCATAGACACGGCAATTGAGCATATCAATCATTATGGCTCCCACCACACCGATTCGATCGTCGGGACCCAAGAGGCCGCGGCATATTTTATGACTCGAGTCGACTCTTCCAGCGTTCTTCACAATTGCAGCACCCGTTTCTCAGATGGATTTCGATATGGATTGGGAGCCGAAGTGGGAATCTCAACCGGAAAATTGCATGCGCGAGGGCCGGTAGGACTGGATGGTTTGGTTAGCTACAAATGGTATTTGCATGGATCGGGGCACATTGTCGCCGACTATAACGACTCAACGGGACGAACGCTCTCTCATCGCGCTCTTCCATTGGAATAGCGATACTCATAATACCGCCGGCAGATTGCCGCGGATCGCGAGCGACTCATTATAAGATTCATCGCCTATCGTCTTCTCAGAAGCGCCGTAACACTGTTGATTGGTTCGATACTCATATTCGCGGCGACCACTGTATTGCCCGGCGACGCGGCTTCGGCAGCGGCCGGACTATCAAATGCCGCGGCAACCGAACAGCTGCGCGAATATTTCGGCATTGATCGCCCCTACGCGACGCGATATCTTCAGTGGCTAGCATCCGCGTTGCGATTCGATTTCGGAGAATCGTGGATTCAGCGCGTGCCGGTCGCCTCCATAATTGCGCGGCGCGCGCCCACTACCGCCATCCTAACAGTCGGAGCGCTGTTGCTCTCTGTAACCATAGCGATCCCGTTGGGATTCGCGCAGGCTTCTCGATATCACCGGTTGACAAGCATTATTTCACGATTCGGCGTCGATATACTTCTGGCGATACCGGAATATTGGCTCGCCATAATGTTGATATTCTGTTTCGCCGTATTTATCCCGCTCTTCCCGCTCTTTGGAACGGGGGGAATTCAATATCTTATCCTGCCTATCGCAACATTGGGCATAGCCCGAGCGGCTCCGCTATCCCGGATAGTCCACGGATCGATCCGCGATCTTCAGAGCGCTCGATTTGTTCTTGCCGCTAGAGGACGAGGCATTCCCCCGTCGGCGATACGATGGCGCTATCTCCTGCGCGGCGCCTCAATACCTGTGGTCGCGTTTATCGCCATCCAAGGAGGCTATCTTATTAGCGGGGCGGTAATTATCGAACAGATATTCGCGTTGCCGGGCATCGGGCACATGCTCATCAGCGCGATTCAGACCCGCGATCTCCCTGTAATACAGGCCACATCGATGATATTGACCGCAATGTTCATCGCATTTAATCTCATCGCCGACATTAGTATGCGCTATATCGATCCTCAATTAAACAGTTGAGAATCACCACAATTCTCGTTGCGCGACAGCCTCCTTGGCAACATTAGGCGATGAGGAATAGTCTCGCATGCTATAACGGCTTAAATAACGCTCGGCTTGGGCTACCACCGCGTCGGGAACGCCGGCCAACTTTGCGACATGTATCCCGTATGATTTTTGCGACGGCCCCTCTTGAACGCGTCGAAGAAATACAATTGTTCCGCGCTCCTCTTTGACCATAAGCGATAGGTTAACCATCGCTCGATGTTCTATATTCGATAGCTCATGAAAATGTGTCGCAAAAAGACAAAATGCCGTAACGACGTTGAGAATGTGCTCCACTACGGCTTGAGCTATCGCCGCGCCGTCGCGCGTCGCGGTGCCGCGTCCCACCTCGTCCATAATAATAAGACTGCGATCGGTAGCGTTGCGTAAAATATAGGCAACTTCGCTCATTTCAACAAGAAATGTCGACTCGCCCTGCGCAAGGTTGTCCGACGCGCCCACGCGACAGAAAATTGCGTCGACCAGCCCAATAACCGCGCTTTCGGCGGGAACAAAAGAACCGATGTGCGCCATCAACACAATGAGCGCGGTCTGTCGAAGGTAGGTCGATTTGCCCGCCATATTTGGCCCGGTGATCAGCGCCAGCTGCCGCCGCGATGAGAACTCCACCGAATTGGGTGTAAATTCCCCTATAGCGGTATGCTCCTTTACAACCGGGTGGCACCCTTGCGTTATCGTTATCCCTCGCTCATTCGCGATCTCCGGACAAACATACCCATAGAGCAACGCGACCCATGCTAGCGATTGAACGCAATCCACCTCCGCGACCATATCGCTTAATCTCATCACGCAGTCGCGTAGTTTCATAATCTCAGCAAACAGCCCTTCGATAATTCGTATCTCCGCCTCGATTAAATTGTTCTTGGCATTATTAATGGCAATCTCCAATTCGCTCAACCGCTCGGTAGTAAATCGATCGACATTGGTCATAGATTGTCTCCGCATAAAATAGGAGGGAACTCGATGGAGGTTTGTTTTGGTCACCTCAAAGAAATAGCCCAATATGCGATTAAATCGTATTTTCAGGTTTGCGATTTTGGTATTCGCGCGCTCCTCTTCAAGATAATCGTTGAGTAGTTTATTGCTTGAATCGCGAAGAGTCTGAAGCCTATCTCGTTCGCTATCATATCCTTGTCGAATGATATTCCCATCGTCTATCTTATTCGAAGGATTATCAACCAGCGCCCGACAGAGCGTCTCCGCCAATTCGTTCGCGACTCGGCAATCGCTCGCGTCGACATTGGAAGCCGCGCCAACATGGGAAGGCGACGCAATATTGGTGGCGGCCGCGTCATTATTGGAAATGGTTGCGACATCGCCATTTACGCTCCCGCGATTCGCCTCGCGCGGAAGAGGCGCGGTAAGCAGTTGGTAAATATTGACGCAACGACTTGCCATATCGGCTATCCCAAGGATATCCGGAGGAGTCGCGCGGCCGAGCGTCACTCGACCAACCAATCGCTCCAAATCGTTGGTTTGCTTTAGAATCTCCCGCAATTCCCGCAGAAGCGATGGGGCGTTGAATAGCCTTTTCACCTCGGATTGGCGCTCCAGAATTTCATCTCGATCGCGAAGCGGGCAGAGAATCCATTTTCTAAGCCTCCTGCGGCCGGGCGAGTAGAGCGTGTGGTCAAGATGCGCCAACAGAGTAAAGCGCTCGCTCCTATCCTGAAGATTCTTGACCAGTTCGAGATTGCGCCGCGCCGACTCATCGAGCATAACATGGCTTTCTATGCGATATTCCCGAATAGACTGAATATTGCCAAGCAACTGTTTCGCGTTCGATTCGACGTAATCAAACAACGCGGCGACCGCGCAGAGCGATGGATTATCGTCCCGCAACGCAAACGATTTTAGATTGAGTGTCCCAAAATGGCGACATAGCTTCTCGCAACCCTGTTGTTGATTAAAATACCAGTCGGGAACTCGATTAAGAACAATGCTCGACATATCGCCGAACAGCGCAGTAACGGCAGGATATTCGGCCAGTAGCGATTCGGAGACAATTACCTCGTTGGGATCAATGCGCGACAACTCCGACTTAACCGTAATAGGCGCCTGTTCGAATACAAATGAAGCCACCTCCAACTCGCCCGTCGAAAGGTCTAAATAGGCTTCGCAGAGCCGGTTGCCATACTTAGTCAACGCCATAAGAAAATTGTTGCGCCCCGAATCAAGATGCCCGTCGACAACAGACACACCCGGCGTCACCACTTCGACCACCTCTCGACGCGCCAATTTTCTGTTATTGGCGCGATCCTCTATCTGTTCGCAGATCGCCACCTTGCGCCCCAATTTTAACAGCCTCGCGACATAGCGCTGCGCCGCATGATGCGGAATCCCGCACATTGGAACCCCCTGTCTATTTGTGAGCGCTAGATCGAGCAATTGTGAAGATATCACTGCATCTTCATAGAACATCTCATAGAAATCTCCCAGGCGAAAGAAGAGAATCTCTTTGGAATGGCGCTCTTTTATAGAGCGATACTGCCGCATCATATTTCCGCCTCGATCGCTCATAACGTTTTTTGATTAATTGATGTTGCTTACGGTTGTTTCGCGAAGTCTGTTCTCCACCATCTCCGTAATGTCCACCGCGTAGCTCCACCACAGCAACTCGTTGCTGTCCGCGTCAAGCACAACTGTAAAACCTTGGCTTTCGGCGACATATATGATCGCCTGTTGCAATTGAACCAGAAAATCGTTATCGGGTTCGGGAGGCGCCTGTCGCGCAAGCGCTTGTTGCCGCGCGTCGATCATCTGCTCTAGGCGTCTGCTCTCATTGGCGATGGTAGCGTCAATTCTTGCGATCATTTCGTTATTCTCTGCCTCTTCGGCCTGCGCCCGTCGTTGCCGCAATATATTCAAGGTTTGCGTTTGACGATCAATATCTTGCCCAAATCGTTCTCTAATCTGCTCTAATCGCCTCGCATTTAAGGCGTTGCTATAAAATTCGGTATAGATAGCGCGCGCGTCTACCACCCCCACCGTAGTCAATTGCTCGGCGTTCGCCGCAAAAGAAACGGAAAAGAGCAATGTCGCCGCTACGGCTGCCATACCTAGCGATTGACGGCGGTCGCGGGCGCGTTGACCAAAGAGCGCCGCTCCCGCTGCGGCTACCCTACCGCCGCCTTGCGCGATACGGCCAGAGCCCGTTTTATCGCGATTCATACAAGCTATTCGCATCGCCTTGGAGATCGCGCGCGTTAGAAAATTCCGCTTCCGAATGTGAGCACAAGATCGAGCCCGCCCCCGTCAACTTCGTCTTCGTTGAACAACGTCGTGCTTGTTTGCCAATCGACGACTCCGTTAACAACGCGAAACCTTTTAGCGAGATAGATGCGTAGCGGAAACTGCGCGATAGCCAATCGTAATCCCGCCCCAAAAGTAAAATAGGCGCTGTCAAAAAAATTGTTTTCATTAGGATCAAGCTGTTCATATTCTTGCCAAAAGGACGCCATTTCCAAAAATGCGTCGAAAGAGAGCACGCGAGGAATCAATGGAAATCGCAATTCAAGCCAGTTATTCCATAACGCGATGCCGTTTGAAATACGCGGCCATCCCCGCGCGTTAAAAAAGCCGTCAAGCACTAATAGATCGGCCGACGTAACCACCGGTTGCTCCATTGTGTTAAATGGCTCGGGAACCAAAAAATGCGGGAGAATCAAAGAAAATTGAGAGTTGAGACCCAACACCATCTTAAAATTCCATACCTCGCCAACTGGAATATCAAAAAGGGTAAAATATATCTCGCCGCCCGTGTCGCTGCGAATATAGTGTCGATCGCCAAATAGGAAACCGCCGGTAAACGTTAATCGCTGCGATAAAAGATACCCTTCCGAGGGATCATAGAATATATCCAGCGAATTCAACGAAACATTGAGAGCCAATCGATTGATCAATGCCGCGGCGCGCCAATTCTCTCGGAGAACCGCGCTAAAAGGCCGATAGAGGTCGCGATCATATGAGATATACTCAAAAGCGACGGAAATCGAGCCCCCAAATGAAAATAGCCCGGCAAGCGTGGGAATGCTATACCCCGCGGAAAAGTTGACGCCGGCTCCCCATAGGTCATAATCAAAAAGATGTCCGGCATTCACTCTCGTATTGGAACTTAGCGCGTATGAATAGTCGGTAACCAAATCAAGATCTTCAATATTTTTTTGGTTGGGAATGCCGGGGAAAAAACTTCCCGCCGAATAGTCAATATCGTTATAGCGAGTATCTTCGGAAAAGACATACTCTCCCGTATATGGATCGGGAACCGCGTTGGGATCTCCATCGGCAAATATGGGCGCCAATATATCTTGCTGCGTATCACTTTGCAGTTCATGACGCAATTCTATCCCCATGCCCAATCTCAATCGCTCCTGAAAGAACCATGGTTCCACAAAAGATACCCTCAGCGACTGCTCTTGAGACGCGATATTCAGCGATGTTGAAAGCGTCTGGCCATTTCCCAAGAAGTTGCGCTCTTGCACCTGCAGTTGCAAGGAAACAGGAATATCGTCGGTGCCCCCGATAGCGAAACCAAAGCTTATGTCTGCGGTATTGGTCTCTTCGACATTAACGATAAGTTCCATCAACCCTTCGGCGCTTCCCTGCGGAGTCTCGGGCAACACATTGGAAAAATAACGAAGATTGAGAAGATTGAGGATGCCTTCGCGAATTTTTGTGGCGCTAAAAACCTCTCCGACCTCAAATGGCAATTCTCGGGTGATGACGTTCTCATTTGTCTTCGTATTGCCGCGAACAATAATATTTTCGATATGCGCGCGAGGGCGCTCCGTTATCATAACCTTATAGGTAATAATGTCGCTCTCGACGTCTCGCTCCTGAATTGGCTCGATGGCATTAAAAATATATCCGTCTTCAAAGTAGAGATCGCGTATCCGTTGAACATCGGCTAATACCGCGGTCTCATTTATAAGATTTCCGGGAAGCGCCCGCGCTTGCTCCAATAATTCGTCATCCCCGAAAATGGAATTCCCCTCAAAGACAAACCCTCCAAATTGATATTGCTTACCCTCTTCGATAAATACGGTCAATTGAAGAAAGATTTGATTAGACTCTTCGTGTCTATTTTGCTGACGCGTTATCTCGACGACTCGCGCGTCGATATAGCCAAATTGCCCATAGTATTGCTCTATGATCATCTGGTCGGCAAGCAGCAGCTCCTCTTGAAACGAGCCGCTCTCAAACAGAGATTGCTCCTTTGTCTGCATAATTCCGCGCAACGTGGCTTCGGTAGCGAATTGGTTGCCCGAAAATCGAATCGCCCTGACCAATATCTGCGAGCCCTCTTCAATTCGAAATTCCACAACGTTTCTCCCCGGCTCCTCGCTCGGCAATAGCTCTGTCGTTACCGAGGCGTCGGGATAGCCTTTTTCTTGATAGACCCTCCGTATCGACGATTCGTCGAGACGAATTTTATTTGCGTCGATGATATCGTCGCGCTTGATCAAGATAGCGTCGGTCAATTCAAGAACGGAAGCGTCGGCATTGCCAACAAATCGTATAGAATCGACAACGGGATTCTCTTCGACATCAAAAACAACTACTACAGCCGATTGACTGTCGTCGACGGATTCCGCGCGGGGGATAACAAGCGAGAAATAATCCAACGCGTAGATTCGGCGTTGAAGATCGAGAAATATCTCTTCATCAAACAGCTCGCCTATAAATGGCGCGATAATACCGACAAGATCATCCTCTGTAATGTTATTCAATCCTTCGAATTGTATTTCGGCGATGGGTTTGCCTAGATACCACTCATCGGAAGAATCCTGCGCATAGAGAGCAATGATAGACATCATGAGGAGGGATAACAATAAGAACCGCACACAATACAATTAGACTATTCACCGATGATCGTCAAGATCGAATAATCGCGCGGACAAACTCCCCCTCTCAAAGCAATGACGCGCGGGAACGCTCCGCGCGATCGTCACACAGCTCCTCTTGCTCTGCCGCCGACTGCGCGAAGGCCATGCGATCAGGGCTCGTCGGCTACTCAATCAAATCGGGATAACTCAATCGCTATAGGGAAATGGTCGGAATATCCGCTCGCATATTCAGCAATAAACTTGCGCGGCGAGCCATTATCGTAGCGAAGCGTATCGTCGTCGATCACATAGAACATTTCGAACGCGAGCCCGCGGCGATCAAATAGCCCGGCCGAAAGCAACATATGATCGATGCGCTCCCATCGCTCGCTACTCTTATAGAAATAGCTCCCGATATCCTCTCTATAATCGGCCCATGGCGAGTAGAGCGTCACCCTGCCCGCCACCAAACTCTCTGTGGGAATGGCCTCGCTAATAAACAGGCGTTGAGAGTCGATATCCAGATCATCTATATCCGGCTCGTCTATCGGCATAAGCGCGGTGGGATAACGCCGACCCGCGTCATAGTAGGCGGTGATAGACTCGTTAAGATCGCCCGCCACAACGATATCTGCCCGCTCGTCGCGCGATAGAATAGACCGTATGCGACGCGCGACAACACTCGCGGCCGCAATTCGAGCAGGCTCGGTCTCTGCCTCGCCCCCTCGCTTAGACTTCCAGTGGTTGACAAAAATATAGAGCGGCGATTCCCGCTCGCCTACCCCAATCTCCAGAATAGGCCTGGCAAAGCGCCCATCGCGCGCGACACGATGCGCGCGGGCGAAAACTACGGGAAGCCTTGAAAGGGCAACGACGCCTATAGAATCCCCAAAACGATCGGGAACCACAATATAGTAGCCGCTTCCCTTCATAAATAGCCTCGCCATCGTCTCAACGGCATTGCGATTTTCGACCTCCTGCAGCAAAAGCACCTCCGGCCAATCATTATTGGCCATTTGTATCGCTTGGGCGATATTTTGGGCCTTCGCTATAAACTGATCAGTACCCCATAAACCGCTCGAAGGATCAAACTCCTTGTATTCATTGCCATCGTCGACATCATCAAATAAATTTTGCGCATTGTAAGAGACGATAGTCGTTCGTAAATCTTGGGCGGGCTCGCAGGCCAGAACCATAACGCCAACCGCTATAATAGTCGACCAATATTGTATAGTTGCCATAACTGACAATACTTGCAAAAGCGGGTCGCGCAAATAAAATAGCGTCGCGCGCTATTATTTTCGCGGTCGCCCGCGACAATCGATCAGACGCTATCGACCGACAGGCGATCGACTCGGCTACGCAAAAATAACGCTACGCAGACAATTTGACAGGCTTTCGGAAAATCTTTTTCAGCAAAAGATACAGGAGAAACAGAATAAAAAACGGCGCGCGGAAAATGCGCCAAGGATGGAGCGCCGCCCCGGGCATAAACCCGAAGAGGCTGTTAAAAAGTTTGCGCGACGGACGTTTTCGAATCGACGCAAACACCTCCATCGCCGAATTGGACCATATAAGAATGCTCCCCGAAAACGCGGAGCGCCGCCGCAAAAACCAATCGCCGCCGCCGCCCGGCAACCCGGCGCCAGCGACAACAATGGTAGGAGAAGCCTTTTTGATCGCGGTAACTACGTTGGCCTCGACGTTGCGCGCGAAATGCCCCGCGTATCGCCCGACCGTTCGAATACGGGGAAATGTCTCGCGAATATTGTTCTCGATATGATTAACATTGTGGATCGCGAGTCCTAAAATATAGAGCGACGCCTCTATTCGCTCAAGATGCGAAAGCGCCATAATAATAAAATCAAAGGGAATATGGCGCGCGACAGAATCTTCGCCAAGAAAATGGGCGGCCGACTGCAACGAACGCGACGTCGGGATTACCCAATCTGCCTTGCGCAACGTCTTCCTCCACTTCCTATTCCACCTGCTCCGCATAATATCCCACCAGCTCGCAAAGATTACCACAGTGGTTCGTTTATTGGCCATGCTATCGTCCAACGCCTTCGGAATAGACTCGCGCGCAATATTGGCCAGTGTGATATCGAAAATGGAAAAATAGTTTATTGCGCCATCTTCCATGCGGAACGCTCCTGCAAAACAATGCCGATACTCGCGCAGGCGGCGACAACCGCCGTGTCAACCCGCAACACATTGCCCCCCAGATAGACGGGAAGATAGCCCCGCTCTTGCAACAGGGCGATATCTCGATCGCTAAGCCCCCCCTCTGGGCCGACAACCATAGCGATGCGCGAAGGATTGCGAGAGAGATGCCCATGCAATGTCGCGGACGATATCTCGATATGGTGAAAAAAAAGCCCCAATTCGGAAGGCTCCGCAGATGGGATATCTTGAATAGCCATAGGATCGGCGATTTCCGTTATTAACCGCGTTCCGCTCTGCTGCGCCGCGGCGATAATAACGCGGCGCCACCGCTGCGCCGACGCCGCCGCGACTCGGCGCGAGTCGAGGGAATGCTCGCTGGTCATAGGAACAACACTCGCGATCCCGCACTCGGTAGCTTGGCGAACGACATTGACAAAGGTATTTGCCTTTGGAAGACATTGAAACAACCGAATGACCGGCGTCTTGGAATCGTCGACTCGACACGGGTCCTCCGAAACGATCGGTTCAACGCGCAGGCGACATGTTTGCGATTGCGCGTCGATCGCGTCGACGACAAGACGATACCACCTCCCGTCGCGATCGATTCCCATAAAATCGTCGCCCCGTTTATGCCGCCGAACCCTGCAGAGATAGCGATAATCCTGCCCGGCAACCGTTATCTCGCCCTCTCCTCGATACCTTTTTGGTAAAACAAACTGCTTCATCTCCTATCGTCGCCTATCGAACATCCATCCTATCGGCGAGATATCAAATCGACCGCCCGTCGCAATGGAATATCAAAGTCAAGATCATAATCAAGGATGATATTGTTGGCGCGATTGAGGCGGTTGCGAATTATTCTTCGAAGATATCGTTCGTCCAAATCGACATCGCTCTTGCGCGATTTAATCCGGGCGGCGTATCGCCTGATACCCGCCTCGTCTAATCGAGGATTCGCGGAGAGGTAGTCGGCGATCTCAGAATCGTCGCGAAGATCGACATATGCCTGACTCGCCTCATCGGATATTTCGGGCTCAACTTCGGCAATATCGGGCAAAACTCCCTTTTTATCGATATATGCCCCCGAGGGAGTAAAATAGAGACTCGTCGTCAACCGGAACCCGCCCTTGTCAAGCGCGCGCACCTGTTGCACCGACCCTTTGCCATAGGTTGTCTCCCCAATAAGCGTCGCTCGTCCCCTATCTTTAAAGGCGCCCGCAAAAATCTCCGAAGCCGAAGCGCTCCCCCGATCGATAAGAATTACGATAGGCGTCGTATCGGAAACAATAGCGCCCGGAGTCGCATCAATACGCTCCTCTTCTCCCTGTCGATCCCTGGTTCCCACAATAAGTCCGTCGTTAAAAAATAGATCTACCGCATTGATTACCCCATCCAGCGAACCGCCGGGATTGCTTCGAACATCGATAATAAGAGAACGATACCCCTGATCTTTTAAAATATCTATCGATTTGGAGATTCCCATAGGCGTAAGCGGCGTAAAATTAATAATCCTCAAATAGCCTATCGACCCGTTGATAATGGCCTGCCGCGTGGTGGGGATCTCAATGATCGCGCGCTCTATATCCACATCGAATTCGACGTTGGAGCCCCGCCGTATCGTTACATTGACAATAGAGGCCGGCGCTCCCCGCAATCGTTCAACCGCCTCTTCGGTCGATATCTCGGAAGTCGACTCGCCCTCTATATTGGTAATCAGGTCTCCCGCTTGAATATCGGCAAAAAAAGCCGGCGTGCCCTCAATTGGAGAAATAATCTCGATATAGGCCGCCCCGCCTTCGGGAGGAGGAACCTGTTTATTGATATATAACCCGACCCCGCCAAATACGCCCTGCGTAGTATCGACAATATCGCGCATATCATCCTCGCTCAAATAGGCGGAGTAGGGATCATCCAGGCTGGCAAACAACCCCCGAAGCGCTCCCTCCAACAGCTTGCTCTCGTCAACCTCAAAAACGTAACGCTCCTCTAAAAAACGAAAAACCTGCTCAAACGTGCGAAGCGCCCTATCCGCGCTATCAAACCGCGCCTGCGCCATAAGAACTGGCGCGAACAATCCTATCAACGCCGCCGCAAGCAACGCGATATACCGCTTGACAAACATTCTTCGCCGAACTCCATGCCTGATTAAATTGATAGTATCGATACCCATTTTTTCATTATAGCCCATATCGAATAATAGGTCAAATGCGCCATTTGCGATCGCCCCATCAAAGCGAAGGCGAAATATCGGGAAGGGGGGGGCACCCCCCTCGCTCCATAGCGCTATCAGGCGCGCTTATTTCGGTTTACGCTCGCGCTCCAACCGACGCGCGCCCGCGCTATTGCGCTACCCCCCCTGCGGGCGTCGATCTTCGGGCGGCAATCGAATCAACCCATGCCCGCAACGCCCAAATTGACCGTAGCTATTTACCCTGTCAATTGATATAAACTATCTTGTATCGTAGCCAAAATTTCTGTATAATAAAACCATGAATGGTAAAGTAACTAAATCCGACGCCGAATGGAAACGCCAGCTTACCCCCGAGCAGTACCGCATTACGCGTCGCAAAGGCACCGAACGCGCATTTAGCGGAAAGCATCATAACACCAAGGAGTCGGGCGAATATCGTTGCGTGTGTTGCGACAATCTGTTATTTAGCTCGCAGCATAAATTCGATTCGGGCACCGGATGGCCGAGCTACTGGCAACCGGCCGAGGCATCCGCCGTTGAAAATCGCGACGACCGCTCGCTCTTTATGACGCGCGTCGAAGTGGTGTGCGCTCGTTGCGACGCGCACTTAGGCCATGTATTTGACGACGGCCCGCAACCAACCGGAATGCGCTATTGCATCAATTCGGAAGCGCTGACATTTTGCCCCGCCAAGCAGTAACCCTATCCAATGGTTTCAGAATCTGCCGCGTTCGAACGCTCTTTGCGCCTGTTATCGAATTGATCGCGACCTTTCGCGCGGTCGCTCGCTATGAAAGCGAATTATCGCCGCTCCCGCGATAGATTCTCTATGGGCGCGCGGCGCGACCGGAGCGCGCGATCGCTCGTAAAAATAACGTCGCTCGCCCTCCTCGCGTTATCGTTGCACGCGCGCGCCGCGGAGGCGCAAGAGCCGGCCGCTCAACAGAACAACGACGACTCGCGCGATATCGTCGCAATATTTCGCCCCGGGACATCGACCAACGTTGTCGGAACGCTCAATCGTAGCCGTATCAACCGTATCGCGGACAGCATCGGCGAAACGGCGGCCGCCATCGGTCCATTCACAATCGATCGCAGCTCCCTGCAATTGACGCTGGGCGATATTCAGCCATTTGTCAGAGATTTTAAACAATATCGCGACGGAGAATATAACAGACGCCAGACGACCGACGACACCGCAGGATACGCCGACGCGCCCTATACCACAGAAGATTTTGCCGCGCTCTCCCTCGCCAGCGTCGCCATCGCTTCGCATATTGTCTCGTATACCGAGGAGTATCGCGAAAATGCCGCCGAAGCCCTTCGATGGAGCGCGTCTATCGAATTAGACGCGGTCATCGTCGATCTATCAATTCCTCTATCGCTCGAGACATTTACGATCCAATCCGAAGGCTCTGGGGGCGATAGCGACGAAGCGTTTCGCATGGCGCTCTTCGCGCTCTCGAATGATATAGACCCGCTCCTGCGCAACGTCGAACTATTTCGTTGGGATACCGCGATATTTGAAATAGCCGATAATGAAATTATATTAGACCCTTCAAAATACGATTCCCTGCTCGTTGGCGAAAAACTATTTATCGAACAGCCAACATTTGGCTCCGACGGGGAAGCGACGATTAAAAGAATCGCCGTCGCGCAGATCAAAGAGGTGTCAGAATCATTTGCTACCGCGATCATCCTCTACAATGACAGCGCAATTACCCGGGGAGATTCCCCTGTCAAATTGGGCAACATTGGATTGGGCATAGCCCCCTATTTCGAGGCGCAGATAGACTTTGGCATAGAGGAGCCGCCCGATCCCGACAACCCCTTTGTGATTCCCCCGGCGAAATTAATTCCGGGAGTAACCATATTCCTGGATCTCTTAAATTTCTTTGAACCATTTATCGGGGCAGAGTTTCCCATAACATTGGAGCCTTCTATCATAAACAACTATATAACGGTGAATATACTGGCGGGCGCGGCTTTCAAATTTCAACTCTTCAACCGCGTTCGCCTTAAACCATCGATCGCGGTTGGACTGGGACTAACGGGAATGACCAATTCCAGCGCCTACGCATTGCCCGAACCTCTTTCTCATATTGGGATCAAGGCGGGGGCAGATGTGGAAATAGTACTCCAACATAATATCCACATACAGATCGGCGGAGGATACTCTTTTTGGCAAGACGCGCAAGGAAACGAAGAATTATGCGGTTTCGCTACCCCCTTGCCAAGCTCGATCTCCGACGAAGCCAGAGATTTTTTCTGCCGTTACAAGGGAATTACCGGAAAAATCAATGCCGTGTTTGTTTTCTAAGAACTATCGCCATTTACTGGCAATTGCATACGGCATCATTATATCGCTTATAGGATGCGTAACGCCTCCAGAAGTTTCTTTCGAATATCGCAGCCCGCCATCATGGGCGACTACCCCTCCTCTTGCCATCGCCGAATATGAATATTTCATAGTTCAAGAACGATCGCGCTCAATTGAAGCCGCGACAGATATATTGATCGAACGTCTCGTCAGCCGAATCGCTCGCTATATAGGAATATCTTCTTTTGATAGCGATATCGCCGATTATAGCGCGATCGAACAAAAACTTCGCGATCAACTCGCCTCCGCGCCCTATCCAGAAGAAACCCCTCTCGATATGCCGTTCGCCATTATCATCCGCCATATCGCGCGGCAAAGCGAAGACGCCCCCTATATAGTTTCGATCTTCGCTCGATATGATCGCGCCGCGCTGGAAGATTTGCGTCTTCAGACGTTGCAAGCCTCCTATCTCGCGCTGCCAGAAGCGGACGATCTATTAATCGAGGGCAGCCGCGCGGAATTGGGCGGCCAATATTATCAAGCGTTGCAACATTACGCTTCCGCCGCTCGCGCCGCCGCCTATAACATGACGGCAAGCGAAACGACCACAAGCGTCGCGATGCTTGCCGAGGATAGATTGCATACAAGCTTGGCGCGAATGAACACGTTGTTAGAACGCATTCGGATATCATCGCGATCCACTAGGCTCGAAACAACGTTGGGAGATCCATTTTCGCAGCCGTTCACAGCCCAAATAAGCGTGGGAGGCGACAATTTGCCGGCCGGCAACGCCCCGTTGCTGGTTAGCTATCAAGCGTTGCTCCCCAACGGAGACGTAGGCGTTCGCACCTATACCATTATGAGCGACGACGACGGCCTTGCCAGATTCTCGCCTCCGCCCATAGGAATAGCGGGAGAGGGGATTGTCAATATGGTTTTTGTCGCCCCGCCGGAATTGGCAGAGATCAAGACTATCACGCCGGATTCAGGCGAGATCGTCGACGAGATAGCGCGGAAAATCCGAGCGCGCGGAGCTACGTTCCAATTCAATGTGTTGCGGCGCAATGTTTCGGGAAAGATCGGCGTCGTAATCGTCGATGTCGACCTGGCGCGGAATGTTTTGTCGCAAAACTACACCGCGGCCTCTTTAGAGGCGGTATTGACCCAATCGAATATCGATATCGAGCCGCTCCAATATGACAATCGATTGGCGGCGCAGAAAAATGACGAGCAAAATATCGCCACTATTATTACCGCATTTACCGGACACGCGGAAAAAATTATCTATGGCGTGGCGCGGTTGGACAGCTTCGACGACGATGTGGATAGCGCAAACCAAACTACGTTCGAAGCGTCGGTAACGGCGAAAATATATCTTATCGACCTTGATAGCGGAGAGGAAATATATACCGTGTCACTCTCTCAGCGCGCGGCCAGCTCCAATATCGATACCGCTATCCCCAACGCATTTTTGCAACTGGGCGAGCGATTGGGGCTCGATTTGGCGCCGCAATTGCGGTAGCCTGTTTGGATGAGCTACTACGAAGAGCCTATCTGCGCGCTTGCCACGCCGCCCGGCCAAAGCGCGCTTGCGATCATACGTTTAACGGGCGGCAATACGATCGACCGATTCGCTCCGCTCTTTAATCGCGGCGCGACTCTTATCGAAGCGGCCACCCACACCGCGCATTACGGGATTATGCGCGCCCCTCGCGATAGGGTTGAGATAGACCGCGTCGTTGTCCTTCTCTTTCGCGCCCCTCGCAGCTATACCGGACAAGACACGCTCGAAATTATCTGCCACGGAAGCCCCGCGGGCATAGAAAAGACCCTTGTCGCGCTCTATGAACAGGGATTTCGGGCGGCCGATCCCGGCGAATTTACGCAACGGGCATTTTTGAACGGGAAAATGGACCTTACCGCCGCCGAGGCGATCGATGGCGTTATTCGCTCTCAAACCGCTCACGCCCATTCGCTCGCGTTGCGACAACTGGGAGGCGCTGTCGTAGATCGCGTCGACGCTATTAAATTGTCGTTGACTCGGCTATTGGCGCTGACCAATCTTCATGTGGACTATCCCGACGACGAGATCGACGCGCCAGAGATAACGGAGCGCGATATCGAGCCTATTATCGCGCAATTGGATACCTTGATCGAAAGCTATCGCGTCGGGTCGCTCTATAAGAATGGATTAACGGCAGTATTGGGAGGCGCGCCAAATGCCGGTAAATCCTCGCTATTTAACCTGTTATTGCGGCAAGATCGCTCGATCGTATCGCCTACGCCCGGAACAACCCGAGATTGGGTAGACGCTACGCTCTCTTTGGAGGGGATACCCCTTCAGCTATACGATACTGCCGGCATACGGGATAGTTCGGAGGCGGTGGAGCGCGAGGGGACGCGGAGAAGCCGCTCGCTGATCGACAACGCCGACCTTCTTATCTATGTGGTCGATAGCGTCGTAGGCGAACGCGCCGCCGATCGAGATATTATCGATCGCTACCGACAATCCGGCGCCGCGATATGTATTTGGAACAAAGTCGATCTTCCCTCTCGCCATCAAAAACCGCCGCAATATATCGCCTGCAGCGCCGAAAATGGCTTCGGAATACCGGCGCTTATCGATGAACTTTTAGAGGCCGTTCTCCCTCGCGAACAGCGGCGCGCAAACAGACTCGCCATCACATCGCCCCGCCAGCTAGCGCTCCTCGAGCGATGCAAGCAATCGGCGCAAAACGCCGCGGAGAGCGTCCGGCGGGGCATGTCCTCCGATCTTGTCGCCCTCGACCTCCAAGAGGCGGTCGCTATGCTGGGCGAAATTACCGGCGAGGTCGTCGCCGACGATCTCTTAAAGGAAATGTTTAGCCAGTTCTGCGTAGGAAAATAATTTACAATTCACTATCTCGTATCAAATTAATTAAGTGATGATCGGGCGTCGCGGGCCTGCCGCGGAGCGCTTTGCAATTGGAGGGATGTCGCCCGCGGAGGGGGGTAGCGGAATAGCGCAGGGGGGCGCCCAGCGGAACGCGAGTGGAGCTGGATAAGCGCCCCCCGGTCAGCGCTATGGAGCGAGGGGGGAGACGCCAACTGAGGCGATGTCAACCGCCTTCCTCTTCGCGCTCGCCGGAATCGGCACGTCTTTGGAACGCCAAGTGTCTCCCCCCATTCGCGCGGATTCCCGATCGCTCCCGCATTGTTCCATGCCCATACCGCTATGCGTTTGGGGCTATCGGAAGTTCGCGAAACATTGCAAGAACCTATTGACCTCTTTGCCGCGCGATCTATATAGTTGTCGTTATGACTCAGTTAATGAAAGATTTGTTGAACGAAAATCGTCCCATTTACGCGGTGACTGTGGCCGCCATCAACCATGCGCGCCATATTTACACCGGCGACTATATGAGAGAGAACGAAAATGAGAAGATTACGCTTTCGGCGCTCAGAAATATTCTCAGCAATCGGGTACGGTATAAGCTGAAAAAATAATGCCGCAAAAGGTGGTTTGCCTCTGCGGCGCGACGGCCGTCGGCAAAACAGACCTTATCGAACCGCTTTTTGGGCCGCGGTGTCAGGTGGTCGCAGCCGACTCCATGCAGGTCTACCGAGACTTGAATATTGGCGTTGCCAAGCCGAGCGGCGATCTTCTGGCGCGCATTCCCCACCATCTTCTTAATATCCTTGATCTCTCTCAGCAATTTAGCGCGGGTATGTTTGTATCGTCGGCAAACGACGCGATCGCGACCATATCCTCCGACGACGATTTGGCGGTCGTCTGCGGGGGTTCGGCGCTCTATATCAAGCATTTTATCTACGGAATGCCCCCGGCGCCTCCCGCCGACCCCTCCATACGGGCGGAGGTTCGCGACGCGCTGCATCGATACGGCGCCGAACGGCTCCATCGCCTCTTGCGGACGGTAGACTCTGTTTCGGCTCGGCGCATTTCGCCCAGAGATAGCTATCGCATCGCGCGCGCGCTTGAAGTCTACCGCCTATCGGGACGACCGCTCTCGGACTATCGCATGGAGCAAAAACGTCGCGAAGACTACGAAATATTGCTGATCGGCCTCTATCGGCCGCCTGACGAGATGCGCCGCCGTATCGTCGCTCGCGTAGACGCGATGTTTCGCGAGGGGCTGATCGAAGAGATCGCCGCTCTGGCTGACAGTGGGCGGGTCGGCGTCGAGCCGGGTCTCCGCGCGATAGGCTACCGGGAATTCTTTGAGCGATACCGCGATAGACTCGACCTGCTCAAGCGCCGCGAAATATCGCATTCGGAGCGACGGGAGATACGGGAGGCGATTATTACCAACACGATGCGCTATAGGAAGCGACAGATGACATTCTTTCGAAGCTTTCGCGATATGGCGTGGTATCGCCCCGACGACGCTTCGCTCCGCGCGAGCATATCCCTCTTTCTCGACAGCGCTCTGGGCGCGGAACGATAGCCGGTCGGGGCGGCGGCATGGGTCGGGGCGTCTACCGCTCGCCCTCCGACGACAACGAAGGCGGCTTCCCCAGAATATCCGCCAGTATGATCGCCTGACGAAGCGACGTATGGCGGGAGGTTCGCCGCAATAGCGCCGATCGCGCGCTTCGCCTCGCTCGCGTAGGGCGCCCGTTATCGGAGGCCTCCGCCGCGAGCGATGCGCGCCGGTCGCCCAGCCCCTCCGCGGCCTCTCGCTCGCCGGCGGGGCGGGCGAATGGAGCGGTTGAGGGGTTGATCGGCGAGTCCGCGGGATTCTCGACGCGACGGCGCTTCGCCTCGAGCTCTTCCCGCGATAGCGCGGGCGAGCGAAGCGGCGCGATATTGCGAATAGTCGCGACGGGATCGACATAGCTCATCGAATCGTCAAGCTCGTCTACAGGGCGGCCCGTCAACATCCCCCGCTCGGTCGCGCGCCCCGACGCCCCGCTCGCCTCGGCATTACCTTCCCCGCTGGGCCGAGCCGGCGGAGGAGCGGTTCGAGGCCGCCGGCGGATAAGAAGATAGAGCAACGGCAACAGGGCAAACAGCGCTGTTAAGACGCGGCCTACAAGCTCTTCCATTACTCTCCTTCGGGAGTCTCTTTCGCTATGCTCTCGCGCATCTCGGTATCGGCCTGAACATTGCGCAATCGGTAATAGTCCATAACGCCAAGATGGCCTTTGCGAAACGCGTCCGCGATCGCCTTCGGAATCTCGGCCTCCGCCAATACCACGATCGCCCTATTCTCTTGCACCGCGGCGACCATCTCCTGTTCGCGCGCTCCGGCGGCGGCCCTTCGTTTTTCTGCTTCGGCCTGAAAGCGTCGTTTGTCCGCCTCGGCCTGATCGGCTTGGAGTTTTGCCCCAATGTTGTCTCCCACATCGATATCGGCAACGTCGATAGAGAGAATCTCAAATGCGGTGCCAGAGTCCAATCCTTTGTCCAATACCGCCTTTGAAATGATATCGGGATTCTCTAACACATCTTTGTAGGTTCGCGACGAGCCGATCGTAGTAACAATGCCTTCGCCAACTCTCGCGATAATCGTCTCTTCGGTCGCTCCGCCGACAAGGCGCTCAATGTTGGCGCGCACCGTTACCCGCGCCTTTACTCGCAATTGAATGCCGTCTTTCGCGACCGCCTCTATGGTCGCCTTGCCCTTTGACACATCGGGGCAATCGATAACTTTGGGATTGACGCTCGTGCGAACGGCAAGCAGCACATCGCGACCGGCGAGATCGATCGCCGCGGCGCGTTGAAATGGAAGATCGATGCTCGCCTTATTGGCTGCGACCAACGCCTGGCTCACTCGAACCACATTGCCACCGGCCAAAAAGTGCGTCTCTAAATCGGCGGTCTCTATGGGAATCCCCGCTTTGATCAAGACAATGCGCGAATCGATAATAATGCTGAGATTGACCTTTCGAAGCCACATACCAATAAGTCGCCCTATGCTGACCGGCGCGCCCGATAGCAACGCCCGAAACCATAGACCGAAAAACTTGATAAAAATAAGCGTCAAAAGACCGCCGACAAGGGCGATAATCGCGTAAAGAATGATAATTTGCAACATACTTATAGTCTATCCTTCATATTATGATATTTTTTTCTCCTCTTCATTGATAGTTCGAACAACCACATAGCTTCCTTTAATAGCCACTACAGAGACGGCGCGCCCCCGTTCGATATAGTCGCCCTCGGATTGGGCGTCGACAATTTGTTCGCCGATTATCACCTTGCCCGAAGGGCGCAACATAGCGCGCGTCTCCCCGATCGCGCCCAATAGTCTGTCGTCGACGCTTTTAGCGGTATACCCTTTCGCCGAATCAAAGGTATGCGTCAGCGCGATGCGGCGAAGAATACGCGGATGTCTGGCAACCGGCGAAAAGCCTATAACCAGTAGCAACCCGCCGACCAAACAGCCCAACGTAATCAGCAAATTGGTATTGAATTGCCCCCATTCCCAATCGCGCGAGGGAAGAATAAAATCTTGCCTCGCAAGAGTAAGCGCGATGATGACGCATATAATACCGCCGATACCGGCGATTCCAAATCCGGGAAGAATAAAGAGTTCAATAAGCAACAGCGTCGCGCCCGCCAAGAAGAGCAGAATCTCTATCGATTCGACATACCCTATCAAAAGATTGGAGCCGAATACGATGGTGAAAGAGATAAGCGCCACCGTCCCCGGCAAGCCAAACCCCGGCGAAGTAATTTCGAGAAACAGCGCGACAAGACCGCACAATATCAGCAGCGTGGTAACGACGCCGCTGGTCGCGAACGCCAAGATCGCGTCGGAGTTTGAGCGTTCGACGCGCTCGACCTCGCCCAAGCCAAGGAGCGCGGAGATCTCGTCAAAATCGCGGGGCGAACCCGCCGAGACGCCATAGCGCTCCATATCGCCAGCGGTAAGCGTAAGCAGTTTTCCGGCGGGAGATATAACCTCCCCCTTTGTTATCGTCGCGCCGTCCTCGTTTGCCTGCCGTTCGATAGCGGAATATCGATTTGCGCTGGAGACGACCAGCTCGTCGTCGACTATCACCTCAAAGAGCTCGATATCGGCATCCACCATAGCCAGCGCGATATCGCGGGGATGCCCGTTTTTCTCCGCCAGGGCGGCCATTTGGGCGCGAAGGGCGCTCACCGTCTTCTCGTCCGCAAGCTCGGAAGAGCCGTCGGACGAGGCAATGACGGGCGCCGCCGCGCCGATCGAGGTGCCCGGCGCCATATAGATAGCGTCGCAGGCCATGG
This sequence comes from Spirochaetia bacterium, assembly GCA_965220165.1. Lineage (GTDB taxonomy): Bacteria > Spirochaetota > Spirochaetia > CBDCPJ01. Next base: position 13,348 of record CBDCPJ010000001.1, on the reverse strand, counting down.
CGATTAACGCGCCGGCAGACCAGCTCACCCCCGATCGCTCGGGGCTAATCGTTGTATAGGCGACGGTCTGTATATCGGAAAGCGAACCGATCAGCGTTGTAATGCTTAGCGCGGAATCGACTCGCCCGCCAAATGTGTCGATATCAAAAATAATCGTGGAGGCATCCTTATATTGCTCGATGCTTCGCCGGATAAAGATAACCTGCGCGCGATCGATCGCTCCGTGAATGGGAATGATCGCCGCCGACGATAGCGGACTGCCGCCGTTTGATCTATCGTCGTTGGATGTCGATTGGGCTACGATATTGAAGGGGAACAACCAGCATATCGATAGAATTACATATCCCTTTATATATTTTTTCATATCACCCTATAGAAATGGAATATAGTCGATTTATGGATAGTTGGCAACAGGCTTGGCAATAAAAGCGTCGCCTCTATCGATCGGCGCCGTCTCGGCGCGAAACGCCGGCGGGAATCGACACAAAATAGGGGCAAGCCTTTCCGCTATTCTCAAACACCACCTCGCTGGGCATGCGACGGCTCTTAATGCCGAAACGCCTGCACCCTCGCGGCCAGGCGGTCTCCCACGTGGTAAAAAAATGGCGGCACCGCAAGCAGTTTGGACGCGATGCGGGCGAAAAATCAAAATCGTCCGACATTCGCGAGGCGGCCGCGGCCAATCAACCTATATCTTTGCAATAGATATAATGAAGTTTGCATAGCCTAGCCCCCATCCAATCCATCTCGTCCACGATAAGCGTCGTGGTATCGGCAATCTGCGTAAACTCAAATCGTTCCAGCAATTGCAGGTGATCCCAATGCTCGTAGAAGGTATTAAATAGATCGTAGTAGAGGAGCGCGCTACCGCCAAGACGCTGATATTGCGGGAGGATGCCAATACCGTTGACGACAAATTTGTCGGTGCCATTTCGCTCTTTTATCATATCGATGATCGTAGGAATGGAGACCTTTCCCTTCGAGCGCTGCATCGCCCTGCTAATATCGGGGAAGATCAACAGAAATCCGGCGATTTCATCCTGATAGCGCAACACCTTGATAATTTTATGATTGAGCAACGGATCGACATCTTTAAGGAGCATCCTAAGCTCTGCGGGCGTCGCGGGATAGTTCTCCAGATGGTCGGCCAGAAGGCTATTGCAAATATCGAGCGAAGCGGCCGCAAAATTTTTGAACTTTCGCTTGGAAGGAAAACGCATCATCGAAAAACGCCCCCGTTTCATCACCGCCTGCGCGAATCGATTCAGACGCTCGGGAAACTTATACGTTTGCATATTGGTCATCTCGAAGGAGCATAGCCCGGAAAACTTCGAAAATCCCATATCGGTCATAAATTGCGGATAATAGGGATAGTTGTAGGCCATCATCGTCATAGAAGCATGGCGATCGAATCCCTGAACCAGCATCCCCGATCCGCTGGTATAGCCGGCAAAAATCGGCCCGATAAGCTCGTTTGCTCCATAGCGCCTGCCCCACCGAGCGGCGGCGTCGAATAGCGCCGTAGCGACCTCGGGATCTTCGACCGTATCAAAAAATGAGAAGTGGGCGCAATTTCTTTTATGCTGCTTAATATAGTTTCTATTGTAGCTCACAAGCATCTGCCCCACCGTCTCTTCGCCTCGGCGCGCGATCAAAAACCGCGCGGGATAGGTTTGAAAGTACACATGTTTTTTTCGCAACATCTTCAACGCGTCCAGATCAAACATAGGAACCCAGTTGTCATTCCCTTGATAGAGCCGTTTGGGAAACTCGATAAACTGCCTATGGAGCCGATGATCCGACGCGCCGATAGGCGTAACAACAATATCAGACATGCCTATACTACTAGATCATATCGCGACAAATGTCAATATCGCCCGAGCAAAGGGGGAAGTCTCCCCCCACGCTCCATAGCGCTGACCGGGGGGCGCTTATCCAGTTTCGCTCGCGCTCCACTGGGCGCCCCCCTGCGCTATTGCGCTCCCCCCTCCGCGGGCGTCGCCCCTCCAATCGAAAATCGCCCCGCAAAACGCCCGCGACGCCCGACGGGCGCGCCGCAACGTCTGCTCCGATCTTACAAAACGCGATCGCTCTCGGCGCCGCGAAAAAAACCAATTCCTCCCGCCATTGAACCCCATCGATCTTGACATCGTTCAGACAACTCATTATACTTCATGTCTACGTGTATACGCTCCATGCGCTTGCTGATATAGCGATATTATGAACAAGAAAATAGTTGAGAAGGTGCTGATCATCGCCAATCGAGAAAAGGAGGGCGCCGCCGAACTGGCCGCCGAAATAGAGAATTGGCTGATAGCGCAGAAAATTAAAGCAGAGCTCCTGTTATTCCCGTACGAAAAGAATCCCCCCCCGCTTGACGGATGCGATATGGCCATCTCCCTGGGCGGAGACGGCACGGTGCTCTATAGCTCCAGACTGCTGTCCAAACATAGCACCCCCATCTTACCCATCAATCTTGGAGTATTTGGATTTATCACCGAGATCACTCGCGACGAATGGAAGGAGGAATTCGAGCGTTTTCGAAGGGGAGAGACCATCGCGGGAACGCGAATGCTGTTGGACATTGAGGTTATTCGCGACGATAACGTCGTGGCGCAATTTGTGGGACTCAACGACGCCGTTGTCGCGGCGAGCGGCATTTCCAAACTGGTAAGACTCTCGGTATTCCTCTCGGGCAGCCCGCTCGGACGCTATCGCGCCGACGGAATGATCGTCGCCACGCCGACGGGATCCACCGCATACTCGGTCGCGGCGGGCGGGCCGATACTGTATCCCGAAATGGAAGCGATGGTGCTTAACCCCATATGCCCGTTTAGCATTTCGCATCGCCCGCTTGTCATACCCGGCGACGAAGAGATCCGCATCGAATTGGAGGCGATGCAACGAACCAATGTAATTATTACCGTAGACGGTCAATTCGAGTATATGCTGCGGCCCGAAGACGCCGTTACTGTTCGGTCGCATCCCGATAAGGCCCGCATAATACGCTCCCACAAACGAACATTCTACGAAATCCTGCGATCTAAGCTCAATTTGTCGGGGCTCCCCAATGCTTGAAGAGCTTACCATAAAAAACTGGGCGCTTATCGAAAAACTTACGCTCCAATTCTCGGAGGGGCTTAATGTGCTGAGCGGCGAAACGGGCGCGGGCAAATCGATTCTGGTCGGGGCGGTATCGTTGTTGCTCGGAGCCCGCGCCGACACGGCCGCCATTCGCAATCAAACCGATGAGAGCGTTGTGGCGGGAGTATTCCGCATAGACAGCGATAGCGAAGCGGCGCAGTGGTGCAGGCAACACGACATCAAATTGGACGCCGCCGCCGCGATCATTCGGCGAACGGTAAAACGGAGCGGTCGCGGCTCTATTTATCTTCAATCGTCGCCAATTACGCTCGCCGAACTTCGCGAGATAAGCTCTCTGTTGGTCGACCTGCATGGGCAGCACCAGCATCAATCGCTTCTGCATGAATCGAACCACCTTCTTCTTCTGGATAGGCACGCGGGAGTAGCCGAAGAGACGCGTCTCGTCAACAACCTGTATACCCAGTTGAGCGAAAATAAGCAGAAGCTTGAGAATATGGAGCGCGATAGACTTCAACGCCTACGAGAACGCGAAATGCTCGCCCATGCGGTTGAAGAGATAACCGAAGCCAACCTCCAACCCGGAGAAATCGAGTCGCTTAATCGCGACATCTCGCTATTGGAACGGCATGAAGAGCTATTAGACGCGCTTGAAAAGGCTCGTCGTCTTATAGGAAGCGATAATGACAGCGCGCTCGCGTCGTTGCGAGGCGCTGGCGAAGCGGTCGAACATGCGGCCTCGATCGATAATATTCTGAAAAAAGACGCGGAACGGCTTCGCGCCGTTTTTTATGAGCTTCAGGATATCGACGATTCGATCCGCGAACGCCTTGGATCGATCAATTTTCGCCCCGACCAATTAGAAGAGAGCAACGAACGCCTTGCTACTATAAAGAAACTGGAACGAAAATATGGAGATTCTATCGAGACGATACTCAACTATCTTCGACAGTCTCAACAGCAATTGAAGAGTCTGCAAAACTGGGAAGAAGACAAAACAGAGGTAGAAAAGAGCATTAAGCAATGCGAAAAAACGCTGCTCCGTCGCGCGGTCGCGTTGTCGGAACGCCGCGCCGAGGCCGCGAAGACATTGGGCATAGAGGTTGAAGGGATTTTGAAGACGCTAGGGATGGGGGTCGTCTCGTTTGAAGTTGCGTTATCGCGAAAACAGGACAAAAACGGGGTGCTCCGTTGCGGACCAACCGGCGTCGACGAGGTGGCATTTAGGATCGCTCCAAATCCCGGCGAGCCTATCGCCCCGTTAAAAGATATCGGGTCGGGCGGCGAAATATCCCGAGTAATGCTGGCCTTAAAAACAGTATTGACCGAATCGGATGGAATCGATACACTTATCTTTGACGAAATAGATGTGGGAATAGGAGGAGAAGTTGCTATCGCTCTAGGAGAGCATCTTTCCAAATTGGCTATGAGCAAGCAAGTATTTTGCGTAACCCATCTCGCCCTCATTGCGGCGCGCGGGCAGCGACATTTCAAAGTTGAGAAGCGAAATATCGGCGGCCGCGCCAACACAGTGGTACAATGTATCGAAGATACAGATCGCGTAGAGGAGATCTCTCGTATGTTGGCGGGCGATCGAGAGAGCTCGTTATCGCGTAGCCATGCCGAGGAGCTCCTCACAAGATATAGCAACAGTGATCGATGAATAAGATAACCGCTGAGTCGCGGGCGCTTTTTTCCGAAGGCGCCAGCGAATACGCCGATAAAATTGCGGAACATGGTATCTACGAAAAGAGACAAATCTCCGAACGGGCGCAAGAGACAGGAATTGGCGCGTTCTCGCTGTGCCGTATTCGCATCAATTTGGCGTCAATATGTCTGGCGCTCAATCGCCTTTCGTTAGCGTTGCTCAATATCCGCAACGAACAATATCTATCGTCCGCTCGCAAACATTGCCACGCCGCGTTGAGCTATCTAGAACGCATACTCACCAATGAGGCTATCTTTAATCCTGCGGAATATATCGACATTTTCAATATGATCAATAGCGTCCCCGATACGCTTCGATTTCAAACGGTGCGATTGATTGGATTTACCATTCAATCGCTGGATGAAGATTCGGGGCTCAAGTCCAAATGGCATTGGTCTTTTGTCGATATGTTTGGACGTTTCGCGTCGATGGCGGTTACTATAACAGACTTTCGCGGATGGATGGAAAAAAACGACCCTCGCATCGATGGCTACGTCGAACGAATGAACCATCTTGATACGATCAAGTACCTTTTGCCCGAAGCCGCGAGACGTTATCGAGAAAAATATGAGTTAAGCAGCCGTTCGATAACAGATATGCGACGCGCTATAGATATGTTGAACTCGATGGAAAAGTTGCACCGCCTGCTAGGAGAGGTCCAATCCGCGAAGGAAATTAAAAAACAGTCCGCTGTATGGTCGGTCAAATTGGAACGGGACCAACGTAGCAAATAACCGCCTCGCGTAAATAGCCCGCACCCCTTCCAAATACCAACTACGCCATGCGTGTGTTATCGTTGATTCTTATTGTAATCGCACTGTTGCTTATATTTCCGCAAATAGCAGTATTTGATCCTATCGCATTTCTTGAATGGAGCGTTGATATCGCGCGCTCGGCGCCCATTCTTTCGGGGCCATTGCCAAATCAACAGGTTATAGGATTCGCGCTCGACGATCGATTTGGGTATATCGACGAATTGGGAGACATTCGTCTCTTACGACCTATGCAAAATCGCGTGGCTCTCGGCGCGTCGTTCTATGCAACCTACTCTGAAAAAGGCGAACGTTCGACGCTCTTTTCGCTCAATGGAAGAGAGATAGCGAGAATAGCCCATAGCGGATATCCCGTAATTTATGACGATACCATACGAATGGTCGGCATTGACCGATCATCTCTTTCGCGCGTAGATCAAAATGGCGAGCTACTATGGCGCCATCAATTTACTTCTCCCCTCTTGGATATCGCCATGACAGAAGCGACGACAATCGCGGGAATGGCAAATGGAGAGATACGCCTTATTGATCGAATGGGCGGCAACAATCTTCTCGGCGTCCACCATAACAGTCGCTTTGATTTTGTGTCGGCGGTGGATATTAGCGAAGATGGTCGGCGGGCCGTCGCGGTTGCCGGACTATATCGGCAATACCTCTTGCTCTTTGACCTTGAAGGCGACGCGCGCTCGCCGCTCGACGACGACATTCGCGCCGATACACCGCTTTTTTCGGAGCCTCGCATGATCGCGTTAGCTAGCGACTACAGACGAACTCCTCTCTTGGCGATTGCTCCTTCGGGCGAATACGCTGTAGTCGAGCAACCATCGGGGCTATTGGTGGTGGAATTTGCTACCGGGATGACACGCATGGTGGCGCTATCGGCGCCGCCGCTCGGCGTCGCAATTAACGAGCGCGTCTCCGCAATTGTAACGGGGAGAGGCTCCATCGATTTGATGTTGCTGGCGTTCCCTGATATTGTATTGGGGCGCTATCGCATCGACAGCGCGGCGCCACATCTCAATCATACCGATACGCCGATAGTTCAATGGCTTGGCGATCGCGTCATCATCGCGGATAGCCAAAAAATCACCGGAATTGCGATAACGGGATATGCTCTTCAGTAATCGCGTTTGCGCCGATCGCTCCATCCTGCCGCGCGGCATATTCGGCCTATCCATTCGCGTCGCGTCGATCCTTATCGCCCTCTCGCCTGCCGCGGTCGCGTGGAAATGGCCTGATGGCGATATCGTCGCAGGCTTCGCGCAGCCGCAACTCGATAGCAACTCCATTGGAATCGCCGTTTCGCCAGATTCGCAAAGCCCTATTTATCCCCTTGAGTCGGGGGAATTGATTTTTCACTCTCCCGAATCCGGCAGGCCGTCATTTAGCTCTGTCCCCTCTGCTCTGGGCAATTTTGTTATCATTGAACATAGCAACAATTTGCGAAGCGTCTACGCCAATATGCAACATCATTTTACAACGTCATCCCGGGTAGAATCTGATACAGCAATCGGTATAGCGGGAGAGAACGCCTCTATCGATGATATTGGCTACCATATAATCGTCTTAGACCATCTTCGAAATAGCATTGTCAACCCTCTGGCGCTGTTGCCGGCGATAGAAGAACAGGGGATATTAGCGCTTTTCTCCGCTTCGTTGAAATATGACAAAAGAACGATCGCGTTGCCATTTGGATCAATTATGGAAATTCCGCTGGGAAAAGCGAATTTGACGCTCCAAACGTATACCCGCTCATCATCGAACTCGTTCTCGGCGGCAAACGCGCTTCCGTTGCTTGGCGGTTCGATTGTATGGAACGGCGCGCGGGAGGTGTTCGAATACAGCCATATCGCCGTCGAAAATGGAGAGTGGGTTATCCCTTCGTTGGGGCCGCTTGCGATCCATACATTGGGCTACGGCAATGTTATAACTGTGCCGCTATCCATCAAGCCGGGAAGAAACAGGCTATCAATAACCTTATGGAGCCCGGGACAAGATAATGGACCCTACAATTTCACGTTAATAGGAATCCCCGGACTATGAAAACATTCTCTATGGCGCCCCGCCCCGAAGAACGCTTGATATTTGATCATTGTCGCATTTGCAAGCGGCAGAATTCTAAAACTCTCTGGGATTGCGGTTCATATCGCTTTACGCGATGCAAAAATTGCGGGCATATCTATCAATATCCCCGGCCGAGCGAGCAAGATCTCGACCTTCGATATAGCGATAGCTATTTTGATTATGAATTGACAAACGCGGAAGGTTTTCTCACCCTTATGCTACAAGGGTTAGAGGATGTCGATATCGATGCCGTTATGAAAGAGCGCCCCCATAGTAGCCATATCCTCGATATAGGATGCGCAACAGGGGCGCTCTTGGAACACTACAAGAATCTTGGCTGGAAGGCGCAAGGCATTGAGCTCTGCGCAGAGGCGGCGGACTACGCTACGCGGATTCGCAATGTGCCTGTCGTTGTTGGATCAGCGGAAAAGGTAGACTTGCCCAACGGACGTTTCGATCTTATTCATTGCGCCCATGTTATCGAACATGTGATTAACCCGGAAAAACTCCTGCGAAACATTGCGCGATGGCTTTCGCCCAATGGCGTAGCGGTTATTGTAACGCCCAATACCACAAGCTTTCAAGCCTATCTTATGCAAAAACGGTGGCGTTCGGCCATCGCCGACCATCTTAATCTTTTTTCCGCAAAAAACCTAACGCGCCTCGCGCGCGACTGCGGACTGAGCCTGTTGCGAAAATGTAGCTGGGGAGGTATTGGCAAAGGCATAGCTCCAAATTGGATTAAATACCCTATGGATCGCCTAGCAAAACATTGCAATATCGGCGATGTGATGTTGCTTGCCTTTACGCGACAATGAGCCTTTGCTCCCGCGCGGCGATGCTCGGCTCCGCGGCGCGGCGCTTTGACCGGGGCGTATACTCTTTGGCCATGTGGATGATCCTGCGATATTTTTCGGCGGCGCTACCCTGTAAGTTAGCTTGATATTGCGTTGACCTTGCCTATCGATGATGATATTATCTACCATCAATGAATAGCGCGGCTTTCGTGTGCGGATGGGAAAACGAGTTTTCTCACAATGTGATCTCGGCCGCGCATACCAATAACATTAAAATAGCTTCGCCACTCGCTGTCCAGCATGTGCCGATAGAGAAAATTCCGCGGAGCGGTTTCTCCTCGTTGGCCGCCTATTCGATACGTTTAGAGGCGATCAATAGATTGCCCGATATCGATACCGCGCTTTTTTGTTGCGCCGCATATGGAGAAGAGCGTCTTTTCCATATGCGTCCTGTAACGGAAATCGATACTATGCTTGATGCGCAACTTAAATTTATTCTATTTCTTATTCGAGAAATGCTGATACACTTTTTGGGACGAAAACATGGCAAGATTATTGTCGCCCTCGATCGGGCGCTTCCTTCCGACCCATTGATTGCGGCATGCGCGGAGGGTTTGCGCTCATCGATCGAGCGTATGCGAAGCCGTTATCGAGGCAAGCCGGTAGATATTCATATTGCGCCAATCTCTGGTAAGCGAATAGAGCAAAATATCGACGATCTTATCAATTTGCTCAAAAAAAAAGGAGATCGCCAAAAAAATATCGGAGAGAAAACTGGCCTATTTCGGTCGTCGAAATAATGCATTTTCCTGTCTGGCTACGATTTGTGATCGGGAGCGCCGCCGGTATGTTGATAGGTTTTATCGTCCCAGAAGATAGTAGTACTATCGCTTCGTTGCTCGGCAATATATCGGAGGTTATTCTCCGGGTGGGGCGCTATGCCGTATTCCCTCTTTTCTTTTGCGAAATAGTATTGGGAATCTACCATCTTCGAAGGCGCGCTATCGTCCGCATGTATGGACAAACATTTCTATTGGCCGGCGCAATTTCGATAGTTATGGTGATCATTGGGGTAATCAGCATATTGACCATCGATCAGCTTCGCATTCCTCCAGTTATACAGACGCTTTCTCATGCGGAGGAGTTTTCGGCGAGCGCATTCGCGCTTGCGCTCTTTCCTCCCAATTTGCTTGTAGCGTTTATTCAAGAGCTATTTATACCAATTATAACTGTCGCCATCCTCATCGGTATCGCCGCTCGATCGATCGATGGCTCGGACACGCAATATTTTATTTCGCTTATCGACAATTTGTCTCGCATTTTCTATCGCATCGCCGCAATAATCTACAACGCGCTGGGAATAGGGCTTATATTTATCGCCGCCGCCGTAACGACACAATGGCGTTCTATTATAGATTTTTCGCTATTTTCTCGATTAACGCTCATTTTGATTATCGATGTCGTGTTGATCGTCGCGCTCTTGGCTCCGCTAACCATTTATTTACTCAAAATATCCAAAAGGCCTTTCGCCTGGCTCTATGCCATGGTCGCGCCAGCATTTGCGGGATTCTTTTCGGGCGATCCCTACTTCGCCCTTTCTTCCCTCTCTATTGTATCGCGCGAACAAATGAATATACCGCGAAAAATAGGGAGCGCTCCGTTAGCGCTCGCCGCCACATTCGCCCGTGGGGGAACCGCGCTGGTTATCGCCACGACATTTATCGTCACGCTCAGGTCTTACAGCGCGTTGGAAATAACATTTGGCCAATTTGTTCAGATCATCGTAATTGCCTTTGTATTGTCATTTGCGCTCGGCATTATAAAAGGCAACCCCATTATCCCGTCTTTAGCCGTTATCTCGCAATTCAACGACAGCGCGCTGGTCGAAGGTTATCTTATTATCGTTCCCATCGCGGGACTATTGTTGGGACTGGGAACTCTGCTTGATGTAATAATAGCGGGGATAATCACATCCGCTATAGCAAAGAACTATACAAATAAGCGCTTGGAACGCTATATTAGACAAGAATAGTCGCGGAGGGCATGCATAACCGAGCGGATTTTAGCGTTCGTTCCCGCCGCCCGACGCGGATGCGTTATGCTGAGCTATTTGAGTGGCCGATCAGACACGGCCGCGGCATGTCGCGGGCTGATTATTGAGTAGCCGCTCCAACGCAGATGCGGCATGTCGGTCTATTGAGCGGCCGTTCCAAAACTGGGGCGATATGTCGCAGGCTATCGAGCGACCGCTCCGCCAAATAGCTCCTCTAATGAAAATATCATTTTTATGCCAATGCCAATAATCATCTCATCTGAAAAGGGGGTGTCAAATTCATCCCAAAGATTAAATATAGGAAACAATAGGCGTCCATTGATCGCGACCCTGGTCGATGATTCGAGGCCCAATTTGAGCAACAGCTGTAACTCTGGATAGAAGAAACGCCCTGTTCCAAGGAAATAATCAACCAAGGGAGCGGTGTTTTCGCTATTATCATTTCCTACCGGCACGCGGAATATTAGTGTTGGAGAAAGTCCTATTCCAATAGAAAATGCTTCGACAATATCAATGTTGAATATAATCGGCAACGCGATGCGCAATCCCAACATATCGGAGACAGGACCGGCAAAGGCAGAGTCGCCGGCGATCAACGTCGGCGTAATCGGAGTTTCTGATTGAGTGGGAACAACTTTGCCGCTCTCGAGCTGGATATATCGTTGCGATGAGAAATCAACAGAGGGAGCGAAGCTCATAAAAGGCAGAATAGGTATCGTAGTTCCAAGACCGAAGCTTACATTTGCCGGAGAAATGTCGCTAAATTGAATGAGATCGCCGTCAGTGGTAACTACTATAGAGTTAATTAATATGTCGTAGCCCAACCAAACATCTAGGGTAGGAAGGGTTTGCGCGGAAATATAGTTTGCCGACGCAAACAACAAGAACACACAAACCAATACCCTCAAGAATATCAACGCTCCTGCGTTATTTTTCATACTATTCCCCTTGTAAACATGCGATTGATAATTGAGCGAATTGCCAACACAAGCAACCTGCTCTCTATAATTTAGTAATTGCGCGAGCAAACGGCTATATATTTTGCGCTTTTGCCGCTTAAAATACAGAATTTCTCCCGCGCTTGGCGCTCTTTGTCAAAGGGAATAAGTCGAACCGTGCCTTTGGCTTCTTTAATGTCTTGCTCCAATGGCGATACTCCATCCCAGGGGACCAAAGCAAACCCTCGGTTGTTTCGCACAAAATCTAGCAATTCTTCGCGATTATCTATTTCAACTGTGTTGCGTTGTCGCAATTCCCTTGATCGTTGGTATAGATTGGTTTGTATCTCTTGCAATAGATCCACGATCTTTTCTTTTATCTCTCCGCTCGAGACGCCATAGATTTTATCGCCCGTATCTCTGCGAACAAGCACAACCGAATCCTTTTCAACATCGCGAGGGCCGCATTCAATACGAATAGGAACACCTCGCAATTCCCATTCATGGAATTTCCAGCCGGGAGAATTGGTGTCGTCGTTATCGAAAATAGTTCTTATATCGCTACCAATGCTTTGGTAGATCGTATCGCAAAATTGCAATACACGCTTTTTTGTATCGTTCTTGTATATTGGAATAATTACCGCCTCGGTAGGCGCGATCCTGGGAGGGAGAACCAACCCGGCGTCGTCCGAGTGGCTCATAATAAGCGCGCCAATTAGGCGGGTGGAGACGCCCCAAGAGGTTGCCCAAACATGCTCTAATTGGCCGGATCGATTTTGAAATGATACGTCAAACGCCCGCGCGAAGTTTTGCCCTAAAAAATGCGATGTTCCCATCTGTAACGCCTTTTTGTCCTGCATCATCGCTTCGATAGTGTATGTCTCAACCGCCCCGGCAAATTTTTCCGAATCGGTCTTGATACCAGTTAGAACAGCGACAGCAAGGTAATTTTCAGCAAAATCGCGATAGAGGTCTAAAATGGTTCGCGCCTCTTCTCTGGCCTGCGATTCGGTTTCATGGGCGGTATGCCCCTCTTGCCAGAGAAATTCGGAAGTGCGGAGAAAGAGCCTCGTTCGCTTTTCCCACCGCAACACATTTGCCCATTGATTGATTAAAATAGGAAGGTCGCGATAGGACTGAATCCATTTTTTATACATGCTCCAAATTATTGTCTCGGAGGTGGGGCGAATAACGAGAGGCTCTTCTAATTTGGCCCCCCCTCCATGGGTTACAACCGCTGCCTCTGGAGCAAATCCCTCTACATGTTCGGCCTCTTTTTGCAAGAAACTTTCGGGAATAAGAAGAGGAAAATAGGCATTCTCATGTCCGGTTTGACGAAACATGGTATCCAGTATGGCGCGCATACGCTCCCAAATGGCATATCCTCGAGGTCGAATTACCATCGCTCCTTTTACAGGACCGTAATCGGCTAGCTGAGCCTTAAGAATAACATCTATATACCAATCGGCATAGTTTGTGGCGCGCGACGCAATATTTGACATTGGAAATCGAAAGACTTACACGCGGTTGGCTATTGGTTCAATATTCAAACGAGCGGTTTTTCCAATATAGCGCGCTTTGGGTCTGTAGAGGCGATTCGCCGACCGCTGTTCGTAGATATGGGCAAGCCATCCGCTAACCCTTGCTATAGCGAATAGCGGAGTAAACAGAGACTTGGGAATGTCGAGCGCCTTATATACCGCGCCGGAAAAGAAATCGACATTAGGATATATTGGTTTATTCTTTGCCTTCATATAGTCGCTCATTGTTCGCTCTATAATTTTTAGAATGGCATAGTAGTTTTTCTTCTGTTCATTTTGCGGCAACTGCTGCAAAAGTTCTTCCATAATAGTAGCCCGAGGATCCTTCACTTTATAGACACGGTGCCCCATTCCCATTATTTTCTCGTGGCG